>CAWCRT010000004.1:2500-367980 GCA_963798115.1 uncultured Pseudomonadota bacterium | reverse complement strand
GCACGACAAGCAGCACGCCGAACAGGACCAGCAATGTCAGCGGAAGCACCAGGGTGAAGGCGGCCAGCCCGAAGAACGGCAGGAGAGCGTACAAGATCTCCTCGGTGCCGTACGCGGCCGAGGACAGCCCGTCGCACGACAGCACGCCGAGCGCCAGCGGCCTGGACAGCCGCTCGCCGGCCAGCTGCCCGGTGACCAGCGGCGGCCCGAGCACCCGGCACTTAACCGAGTACCAGAACCCATCCGGCGGATCCGGCACCCAGCAGGTGTACCGCGTCCCGCCGGCGGCTGTTCTCCGGCCGCCCGTACCGTCGTGGCTGCCACCATGGTGTCCTCCTGACATCGTGCTGACAGCCAGCCAACCGCTTGTCCACGTCCTCAATCCCAGCCCTGCATCGAGGACCTTCGGCCCGGATGGCGTGAGCTCTGTCTCTTCCGGCGCCGCCCTGGCCTGAAGAGGCACATCGCGTCCTGGATCGGGATTGAGCAGGCCAGCGCTGGGGCGCTGTAGGGGCAGACGGGCTGCCGCAGGCAGGCCCTGGGCGGCTATCGACTGGGTGCCGAGGGCATCAAGTCCCCCGTAGTGGGCCCGAAAGCCCCTCTTCCTTCGCGGTCGGCAACGGACACGCTGGAAGGAGGCAAACAGGTGAAGCGAGGTGGTTGTGATGACCGTGAATCAGGCACACGGTGTGGCTGCAGAGGTGAGAGAAGGCTCTTGGGGCTGGCCGATACCACCCGATCCCGGTGACCTCAGCAGGCGCCTGGCGGCCCGGCGAGCGGAGCTGCGGCTCAGCGTCAGCCAGGTGGCCTTGCGGGCGCAGGTGGAGCCGCGGTACCTGGCGTACCTGGAGAACTTCACAGGCCACCCAGATGCCGCCACGCTGCGCCAGCTGGCGGCGGCGCTTCGCACCACTTCAGCCGCCCTGCTCGGCGCCGGGCAGGAAGCGCCGCCAGGCCGCGATCCCAAGGAGGCGTGCTGGGGCTCGTCAGGCCTGGTTGACCGGCTGACCCGCGGCGGAGTGCTACCGGCTGCCCTGAAAGGGGGTATCGAGTTGCTCTGACGCGTGAACGAAAAATCCCGATTGGAACGGAGGTTGCGCTGGAGCATACAGATGGGTGGCGGCGTCCCGTCCGCGTGTGCTGGGCTTCGGGGAAAGAGTTTGGATTCGAGATTATCGGAACGAACACGCGTGTGATCCTGGATGCAGCTGGGAAGGACGTGCATGAGTGTGAAATCCTGGCGGTAACCGATACGGGGTATCGGATCACGGTGGCGACGCAGCCAAAGATCGTAGGAAATTTTCTCCTTGAGCTCGCGAACGGGTCACGACGAAAGGTTCGGGTGCGTTGGTCCTATAGGAACGAGTTTGGCCTCCAGCTTGTCGATACCGCCTCGCAACCTGGCTTCCGGGGGTAGCGCCATCATCTTCTTATAGTGAAACGATTGAGGCCATCATAGCGAACTAGGAACTATCTGTCGCCTGGCAATTGCGGGGACGTCAGCTTCGGAGTGCTGCAGAGAACTGCTTAAACGGCTGCTTTGGGCGCGAAGCAGCGATCCTGGCGTAAGTGGCCGGGTTGGGCCGGAAGCGGTCGGTCCGCGTTGCGTCCGTCAGTGCTGCTTGCAGACCGGCGACTTTCAAGTCCAACCGACGAAATGTCTGGACGTGCCGGCCGCCGGCGGGGCTGAGCAGCTTCACCTATTATGCTTTCGGCTAACGCCTCGTCAAAGATGGCTTTTGCCGCTATCGCGCCCTTCAGAAAGATTGCGCGATTTGCCCCTCAAAACCCGTCTGCTGCCCGAACGCACCAAGCCGCAAAATCCCGCGCGATCTCAACGAGGACTGCCGAGATGTCGCACGTGCGATCGCAAAGACGCCCGAGTATGAGCGAAGCCGCCGTGAAGTGCGTCAGACGTCACCCTCGCGGCTTTGACGGCCTGTCCGGCAACATCACCAGCAAAAATAGACGACGGCGCCGCAGAGGGCCCAAAAAATTACGATCCAAAGCGCTAACAGGCCGATGACAAACGGCCGGCCTATTGATTGCCTATGGCCGGGAATGATCTTGTCATTGGTCCGGATATAAACATCCGGTCGGCCAGTTGCGGTATTGGTCATGGGCCCCATCTTCTTTTTTGGAATTGGAAGCAGCAGCGCGCCACCCGGCGAGTATAGCGAATTGGACGGACAGTAGACGTTCCCAGAGATAGTAGTGCACAATTCGGAATGCAACCTTGACGCGCCAAGCCTCTTGGCTTCCCTCCTTATACCGCCGAGAGCATCGGTTGTTTGGAGAGCGGTGAAATTCCGGCGCGGCCATAAACGTCGTAGCCCAGACAGATCAGCCGGTCCTGGGTAGGTTCACGCAGGGCACGCAACACCCGGCGTTCAGCCGGTTAAGCCGCAAGCTCTCGTACAAGACCATGGAGCTGGCATTTGAGCGATGACGACCCGCCCGACAATCTCCGGCCGGTCGCCCTTTCTGCGGCCTGGTCGGAAGGGTACTGGTTAAAAAACCGTCACGTGTCGTTAGCGACGTTAGCTATCGCCGCAAAACCGCCATCGAACGCCGCTCAGGCCCAGGACGACCTCCAGCGCGCGCGACAATCACCGAGAACAGCAGATTGTCGCGCCACGACAATCAAACCGCCGAAGCCCACTTGCCAACGACAGCCTAACCCAAATAACATTCCAATATCGCGACCACCTTCTCATCCTGATTGTCGCGCTACAAGCACCGTTTGTTCTCGTTCATCAGCATGAATTGGCGTGCCAAACCACTCGTCAGCTACCGCGTCATCGTCGATCTGATCAGCGCAACTACCACCGATGCAGGTCTGAAAGTCCGTTGTGAACTCGATAAAAACTCTTATCCAAAGGGTATCGTTGTTTCCGATCAAGAAATGGCCAAAATCAACATTCTACGCGCCGACTTCCATGGCGAGCGGAACTACACGATTCGACCAAGAAACGAAACGGACAGAGCAGTTAATTCCTGATAAGCCCTTAGGGACTAGCGGAGGCCCGAGGCGCAAGGCCGGTTTTGTTTTTCGGCCGTCCAGCTCGAGACTGGGCTTGGCCAAAGGCTTTTTCAACCACCGCGTGCGCCACATGGCTTGCAGCGCGCGCTTCGGTGCGGAATAGCATTCCGGCATCTTATATCGGACTGGGAAGGCGTAAAACATTGAATCGCAAGGACCGTCGGACGGAAGCAAAGCTGAAGCGCTCGGGCACGACCATGGCGCCTACCGTGAACGGCGCAGACATATTTGCCGCCGCCCTGCAGGCCCATCAGGCCGGACAGTTGGATGAGGCGGCGCAGCTCTACGGCCAGGTCCTGGCGGCCAATCCAAGCCATGCCGACAGTCTGAATCTGCTGGGCGCGATCGCCCTGCAGCAAGGCGATGCCAAGGCGGCGATCGATCGCATCGGCCAGGCCGTCGCCCTCGATGCGGCGAACCCGGTCTATCGCTACAATCTTGGCGTGATCCTCGCTGCGGCAGGACAGCTGGAAGAGGCGGCCGAAGCCTATCGCCAGGCGATCGCGCGCCGCCCTGATTATCCCGGATGCTCTGTATAATCTGGGCATTGTCCTGGGCGCGCTGGAACGGCAGGACGAGGCCGCCGCCGCCTACCGCCAGGTTCTGGCCATCGCCCCCACGCATGTGAACGCGCTCAACAATCTCGGCGCGACGCTCACCATGCTGGGCGAGATGGATGAGGCCGCTTCGTGCTACCGCGCGGCGCTCGCGCAAAATCCGCAAAACGCCGATGCGCATTACAATCTCGGCCAAGCTGCTCCAGGAACAAGGCAAGCCTGAGGAAGCGGTCAGCCATTATGAAGCCGCCCTGAAAATCCAGCCGGATTTCCTGAATGCGCTGTCCAATCTCGGCAATACGCTCGGGGCGCTCAACCGGCTCGACGAGGCGGTTGCGGTCTTCAACCGGGCGCTCGCCTTCAAGCCGGATTTCGCCGCGGCCCATGTCAATCTGGCCGCGGTGCTGCGCACGATGCAACGCCTTGCAGGAAGCTTTGGCGGCCTGCGAGACGGCGCTCAGCCTGCAGCCGGATCTGGCGCCGGCCCATGCGAATCTCGGCATGACGCTGCAGGAGATGGGCCGGCTGGAGGAAGCCGGCGTGGCCCTGGAGGAGGCTGTCCGTCTCGCACCGGAAGTTCAGGAGGCGCATACCGGGCTGATCCTGAACCTGCATTACCAGGCAAAGGTGAGCGAAGCAGACGATTTTCGCGGCGGCCCAGCGCTTCGCAACGCATATCAAGGTGCCGGTGAACACGCATTTCAAAAATCTGCCGGAGCCCGGGCGCCGTTTGCGGATCGGCTATGTCTCAGGCGATTTCAGGCAGCATCCGGTGGGATTTTTTCTCGCCCCGGTCCTGGCCAATCATGACCCTGATGCGGTCGAGATCTATGCCTATAGCAACCATCCGAAGGATGACTGGCTGACGCAGCAATTGCGGGCGCAATGCGCGCAATGGCGGAGCCTGGTGGGGATGTCCGCCCGGGCGGCTGCGTGCCCTGGTGGCAGCGGATGGCATCGACATATTGGTCGATCTCTCCGGTCACACCGGCGCGCAACCGGCTGGATATGTTCGCGCGGAAAGCGGCGCCGGTGCAGGTGAGCTGGCTCGGCTTCTGGGGCACCACCGGGTTGCCCACGATCGACTATATCCTGTCCGACGCCACAACGATCCCGGAAGGCGATGAGACGCCATCTACAGCGAAACCGTGTTCCGCCTGCCGGACAGCCGGTTCTGCTATGCCCCGCCGCCTTACGCGCCAGCGCCGGCGGCGGCACCGCCATGCCTTAAAAACGGCTATGTGACCTTCGGCAGCTTCAACAATCATCATGAAGATCGGGCCGGACGTGGTCGAGCTTTGGGCGCGGCTGCTCCAGGCCATACCAGGCGCACGGCTGCTGCTCAAATGGGCGTCTCTGGCCGATCGCGCGGCGCGGCAGAACCTGTTCACCGCCTTCGCCGCGCACGGCATCGCGCCGGAGCGGCTGATGCTGCGCCCGCCATCGCCGTCACCCCGACATGCTGGCCGAATATGGCGATGTCGATATCGCGCTCGACCCGTTCCCGTTCTCGGGCGGCCTGACAAGCTGCGAGGCGCTGTGGATGGGCGTGCCGGTGGTGACCTTGCCGGGCAGCCGCGCGGTGTCACGCCAGACGCTCGGTTTCCTGCGCGCCATCGGCATGCCCGAACTGGCCGCTTCATCGGCGGATGAGTATGTGCGGATCGCCACCGAACTCGCCGCCGATCAGCCCCGCCTCGCGGACCTGCGGCGGACGCTGCGCCGGAAGATGGCGGCTTCGCCTTTATGCGACGCCTATGTTTTTACCCGGAACCTCGAGGCGGCCTACCGGACGATGTGGGAAAACTGGTGCCAGAAGGCGGCAAGGCCTGAAGGCAGAGAAAAGAAAAGCGCTTCTTTTTGTGAACAAAAAGCAGCAAAAAAACTTTTATTACGCTGGGGCCGTGCTGGTTTCGACCGCCACCGGCCCAAAATCAGCGAAAGTTTTTGCGCCGCTTTTTTCAAAAAAGCGGCCACTTTCCTTTGCTTAAGCTTCGGCGATCAGCCGGCCGCTTTCCTCGACGCCGAGCGCCTGCATGCTGCGCAGCGCGGCGCTGAGGCCGTTATGCAGGGAGGTCGCGCGCCGGCTGGCTTTCACCGAGCGGGTCGCGAAACGCTTGAGCGCCAGGCGCAGCGAGTCGGCCAGGCTGGCGGCATCGTCCTGATCGGCGCGGCGCAGATAATCCGCGGCACTGCGCAGATCGGCGGTGCCGAGCCGCTTCATGGTGTCGACGATTTCGGAAAAAGTCGGCGCCGAAGCCGCGCAGCGCGGCTTCCACCTCGCTCGCCGCCGCGGCGATCTCCTGCGGGCGGCCCGACAGCATCAGATCGTCCAGCCCCTGCAGCTTGAGGTTCAGATCCGCGACCCGCTCCAGCCCCTGATGGAGCATGGCGACGACCGCTGCATGATCGGCGGATCGGGCAGGCTGCGGCTTGCGTCACTCATGGGGCGGCTTCTTTCATGGCGCTGCTGATGGAGCGGGCCAGCGTGTCGGGCGATACGTTATAGGTGCCGTTCTGGATCGCGGCGCGCAACTGCGCCACCGCCTGGTCATTCACGCCGCTGGAATTCCGCGCGGCGCCGAGCAGCTGGGTCGTGGTCTGGGCATCGGCGCTCAGGGTCACGGCCTCTCCGGCAACTTTCGCTCTGGCGCGCTCTCGGGCGCGGCGCCGGCGCGCGTCGTGGCGGCGGCATCACTCTGTCCGGCAATTTCCGGCGCGACCTGGCCTTGGCCAAGGGCATTGATGCTGCTGCTCATGAGGCGCTCCCGGGTTCAGGCGTTTCAAGCATATCCCGGACCAGAGTTTCAAGGGCGCGGTCGAATTCGTCCAGAGCCGCCGCGTCGTTCTGCAGATTGGCGCGCAGCAAGGTGGTTTGCAGCACGCCGTAAATCTTCATCAGCGCCGGGCCGAGCGTGGTGCCGGGGCCGGTATCGAGCATGCCGGTCATCAGCACCAGCAGCTGGTCGGCGCGGATGATCATCTGCCGCCTTCAGCGCCATGTCGCCGGCGAGGATCGCCGCCTTGGCCTTGCGGCCGTAAAGCCGCAGAGCGCGCCAGCCATGGCGCAGCCAGTCCAGCTCGGTCTCGCCGTCGAACATTGTGGCGCGGTAACCCGCGATCATATCCATCATCATGGCAGGTTAGCTCGAGCTCGATGACTGGTGCTGGTGAAGATGTCCAGATACATTGACGTGATCGAGGCGTTGGTCGCGGCCGACTCCGCCGTGCTATAGGCCGCGGCCAGATTGTCCAGCTCCGTGGTGTCGGTCTTCTCCATCTGCGAGATTTCGCTGTTAATGGAGGTGATCGTGTTCGTGCTCGGCGTCGGTCTGCGCCGTGATCGTGCCCTCGCCCACCGCAGTGCCGGTCCGCTGCTGGTGCTGGTCGAGCTGCCGAGCGCCTGCTTCGTCGCCGTGCTCAGCCCGGTATAGATCTGGCTGAGCAGGTTCTGCACCGCCGTCGGGTTCTTCGCATAGGCCGAAGCGAAGGTGGTGCTGTTCAGCGCCACCGCGCCCTTGCTGCTCACCGTCAGACCGATCGAATTCGAGGTCATGCCGCTGGCCGCGGCGCCGGAAACCGCGGAGAGCAGCTGGTTGGAAATGCTTTCAGCCGTGTAGTTGCCCGCCAGCGCGCCGGATTTTTCCGCCGAGCTGGAGACGAGACGCGGACGAGGTCGTGGTCGTGGACGAGCCGGCCCAATAGGTTTCCTTGGCAATGCTGGAAATCGCCGCGTTCAGATCGGTCGCGACCTTGCCGACCGCGCTGGAAATGCCGGCGGTCGAGGAGCCGATGGTGAGCGTGCTGGCTGCCGGTGCCGGTCAGGGTCAAGGACACGCCGGTCATCGCGCTGCTGATCTTGTTGCTGGTGCCGGTGATCGGCACGCCGTTGACCGTCAGGCTGGAATTGCTCGCCTTCTGCGCGCGCTTCATCGACGCTGTCGAGCTCGGTCGGCTCGCGTCGACTGGAGCTGGAGGCTTGGTATAATCGAATTTCGCCAGCGTGCCGGTGCCGCGTGACGGTGAACGCCTGGGACGAGCCGGTGGCGCTGCTCTGCAGCGTCAGCTCCGCGCCGTTCGCGGTGCTGACCACGCCGGCCTTCACGCCGCCCGCCACTTTGTTGATGGCGCTGGCGATGCCGTTCAGGGTCATGCTGCCGGAGCCAACCGTCACGGTCTCGGTCTTGGCCTTGCTGCCGCTGCCAAGCGTGAAAGTGAGCGTGCTGCTGCCTGTGGCCGTGCCGAGCTTCGCGGAGGCGGACGCCGCCACTCGTCGCGCTGGAATAGATTTCCTGCACCGAGGCCAGGGCTGTCACGTTCACATTATAGGTGCCGGTCTGCGCGGCGCTGCTGGCGGTGGCGGTAAACGCGCCGCCGGCGCCAACCGATGGCGGTGCGGGTGTTGATGGTCGAGAGATCTTCGATCCCCGACAAAGAGGTGGAAAGCGTCGAGATCGCGCCCTGGATCGTGCCCCAGGCGGAAATGTCCGCCTTGTCGGTCGTGATCTGGTCTCTGAGCTGCGTGATCGGCGCCTGCAGACGCTCCTCGTACGGTATCGATCTCGCTGGTGATCTCGCTGGACCCAAGGCCTGAGACTGAGGAACTCATTTTCTCAACTCTCTGTTCTGTTCAAGGCAAGGCAAGGTCCGGCCGGAGTTTTCGCTCCGGCCGGGGTCGCAAGAGATTACGGCAGCAGCGAGAGGTAGGACTGCTGCAGCGTGGTGGAGCTCTTCAGCGCCGCCACACCGGCCTGCGCCTGGATCTGCGCCTGGGTCAGCTGGTTGGCGACCTGCGGCAGGTTGGCGTCCTGCACCATGCCCAGCGCGCTGGTCACGTTCTCGCTGGTGGTGCTGAGGTTGTTGATGTTCGCCGTCAGGCCCTGCTGCACCGCGCCGAGCTGGCCGCCGGTGTTGTTCAGCGACGTCAGCGCGTAATTGACGACCGAGATCGCCTGGTTCGCACCGCCCTGGGTGTTGAGCGCCGCATCGTAGGAGACGTTCGTGTTCCCCGTGCCGTAACAGCCGGTGGTTCGTCGCCGTCGCGCCATTGACGGTCGAAACATTGACGTCAGCCAGCGAGGTAGAACGCGCTGGTCGCCAGCTGACCATGTCTCGCGAGGGTGCCACCGCCGGTGCCGGTCATGGTCGAGATCTCGCTGCCGCCGGCGAGCTGCACGCTGCCCTGGATGGAGACATAGTCTGGTCCGCGGTGGCCGCTTGACCTGGGTCCCACAGCGTTGGCGCTGCTCGAGGCGCCAGCGCAGCAGCGCCGGCGCCCGTCCGGCAGCATAGCCGGACATCTGGATATTGTCGGCGCTGGCCTGGGTCAGAATCAGCGAGCCCGCGCTGTTGATCGTCGCCGAGATGCCGGTGTCGGACGTGCCCTTGTTGATGCTGGCCACCAGCGAGGTCGTGCTCGTGCCGGTCGCCTGATAGGCGGTGCCGATGGCCTTGCCGCTGCCGCTGGCGGCGAGCGTCAGGGTCAGCCGGTGCCGGTCGCCGGTAGCGGTGAGCTTGCCGAGATTGACGACGTTGCTGGCCGAAGCGGTCACGCCCTTGGCGCCGTCCATCGAGTTGACCTGCGCGGCCAGGCTCGCGGCGCTTTCCAGCGAGGTGGTCGTGCTGACCGAGACACGCCAGGAGATGCCGAACTCTCAGCGCACCGCCTGAGCCGCTCAAGCTCGGCCGCTGACCGGCGGCGGCCGCGACTGGTGCCGGCATGCCCTCGCGCCGCGCTCGTCAAGCCCGTCGTAGCTGTGGACAGGCCGCATCGCGGTGAGCGCGAGGCTCGCCGGCGCCGTAGCACTGCCGTAGCACGCCGTATGTGGCCGGACACCGAGCCCGGAGCCGAGGTGGCGGCTGCGTGGCATAGTCGGTCAAGCTGAATATTGTCGCCCGTGGCCTGCGTCAGAACCAGCGAACCGGAGCTGTTCAGCGACGCCGTGATGCCCGTTTGTGCCCGAGTTGGCATTGATGCTGGTCATCAGCGCGGTCGCGCTCGTACCGGTCACATTTTCATCGAGCCCGTGTTCGCAGCGGTGACCGTTGCCGGCGCTGGAGGCGAGGTTGAACGTGAGCGTCTTGCCGCCCGTGCCCGCCGCCCGTCACCTGCCCAAGATCGATAGCTGGTGGTGGCCGTAGCCTGTCACACCCGGTGTGCGCCGAGAGCGTATTGATCGGCGCTGGCCAGGCTCGCGGCGCTTTCCAGCGTATTGGTCGGTGAGCCAGCTCGACCGTTCCAAGATGTTGCCCCCAACCGTAACGTTGAACGCCCGGCAATACCGCCGGTACTCGCGCGTACGCTGGTCGCCGCGACTAACTTGCCAGCCGCCTCGCGGCAGTACCAGTTCGCCTGGTACATGCCAGCCGCCGTCGACGTCTCGTGCCGCCGTTCGCATGCATCGCGTTGATCGTCGATGCGGTGCCGGCCGTCTGGTACATGCCCAGAGCCGAGGCGGCGGTGTTGCCGATGCTCAGGCTCATGGTCTGGCCTTCATTGGCGCCGACCTGGAACTGCACATTGTTGAACGTGCCGTTGAGCAGGCTGACGTTGTTGAACTGGGTCTGCGAGGCGATGCTGGAGACCTGGCTGGTGAGCTGGCTCACGACGCTCTGCAGCGAGGTCGCCTTCCGACGAGGTCTCGGTGCCGTTGGCGGCCTGCACGGCGGTGGAGTTCAGCTGCTGCAGGATGCCGATCTGCTGCTGCAGCGCGCCCGTGGCGGTCTGCAGCAGGGACACGCCCTGGTTGGCGTTGGAGGTCGCCTGGGTGAGGCCGTTCAGCTGCGAGGTGAAGCCCTGCGCGGTGATGTAGCCGGCCGGGTTGTCGGCAGGGGAGCTGATCGACAGGCCCGCTCGACATCTCTCCTTCGAGCGTGTTGTTCTCGGTCGAGGTGGAGCTGATGGACTGCAGCGCGTCAAGCGCGCCCGTGTTGGTGAGAATTGAACCGACGGCCGACATGGGAAAACTCCTGGGTTGTGGTTGCCGTATGAGCTTATATTCAGTCGTTCAACCGGAAGTTTGCCTGCCTAACGAACATTCCCTTAAATAAATTCGCGTAAAGATTGTCAGCCGCGCTCCACAAAGCGGCCGCTTTTTAAAAAAAGCGGCGCAAAAAACTTTTGTTCGACTTTGGGCCCGTGGCAGCTGAAACCAGCACGGGCCCAAAGTCAAAAAGTTTTTTTGCTTCTTTTTGTTCACAAAAAGAAGCCTTCTTTCCGTTTCACGCTCGACTTGTCAGTTCAGGTCCACAACCGGGCCAGTCGCGGTGACAAGGGCGGAAAAATGCTGGCCGCTGGAGGGGTTGGCCATGAGGATCGTCTCGCCGATCCGCCCGGTCTGCTCGGCCACCGCGTTCACCGTGACATCCAGGCCGCCGCTGCGCACATGAACCGTGACGGTCTGCCCCGCCTGCACCACCACCGGCTCCTCGACGCTGCTGTCGGTCAGGATGGTCCCGGGATTCAAGCTCATCAGCGCCGTGGTGCCGAGCAGTGAGGCGGCGTCATGATAGACCTGCGCGGCCGGCGAACAAGGCCACCGGCTCGCGGCGCAGCGTGACGTCGCCGGCGCTCAGCGCCTGCCCGGCGGCGATCGGCCGGGCCGCGACCTCGACCTCCTCGGTCGCCGCGACGGTGACGGTCACATACAACGTCCAGTTCGGCGACGGGCAACGCACCGCCGCCTGCTCATAGGGCTCGATCCCGGTGATCGACACGCTGAGGTTGCCGGTACAGGCCTGCATATATTGCGCGCCGGTCACCGGCCCGAGGCTGACCGTGGAACCGCTGGACAAAGTCGGCGCGATCGCCTGGCGGATCGCCGCGGCGACCGCCTGCGGGTTTTCCGTGCCCCGCCGCCCGGGCGGAAGCCGGCAGGGCGGCGAGCATCACCGCCAGCAAGCGCCCAGGCGCGCCTCATTCCGCCGCCTGCTCCACCAGCGTCTCAGACGCGACCTCCAGCCAGGGCGGCGGAAGCTCCTCGACCGACGGCAGAGCCAGCGCCGCCGCCCGGGCCGCCTCACCGCGCGCCAGCGTGGCGGCCAGCCCGTCGGTCACCGCGTGCAGCAGCGCCGTGCGCCAGGCGGCGAAGGAGTTGGGCACCTTCGTCGCGCCCAGACTCTCCGGCATGTCCAGCCGCTGGTCCACCAGCAGATGGCTGCCGGCGGCGGCGGCCAGCAGCGCCGTGTAGCAATCGGTCTCCACCTTCGCCTCGACCGGGCGGATCAGCACATGCGGCGCCAGCGCGGACAGTTCCCGCGCCCAGCCATATTCATCCCCCGGCGTGCGCAGCCGGGTGATGGAGCCCGCATATTGCCCCCCGGCCCGCTCCACCACGATCCAGGTGATCTTCGCCGACGTTTCGTTGATCAGCTCCGGCAGCCAGGCCGGGGCGATGCCCTCGTCGATCCACAACACGCGGGGATTGGTGTTGAGCCCGGCGCCCTTTTTCACATCCTGCCAGATCGGCCGCGACAAAGCCGGACGCCACAGCGTCACCTCCCGGCCCGGCGGCAGCACGCTCTTCACCTTCTGCACCAGCGCCGGCGAGGTGGCGATGAGGTGTTGCGCGGCCGCCAGCACGGCACGCCTGCTCCGGCTTCGGCGCCACGGTGAACAAAGCGGTATAAGGCATGCCGCCCGGGGCCGGCGTTTTCCGGGTTCAGCCGCACCCAGGCGGTCGGCGCGCGCCGGCCGATCTCGGCCGCGAGCGCGACCTCCGGCACCCAGCTCGCCTCCATGACCCCTTCGGTGCGCAAGGCGCGGGCGGCGTTCAGCAAGGCCATGCCGGTATCGACCGGACCGCTGAGCAGCAGGCTCTGCGGATCGGCCGGCGCACCGCGCTGCAGGCCAAGCCGCCCCTCCGGCCGCAGCAGATCCTCGCGCAGCGACAAAGCCGGATGGTGGTAGAAATCGCTCCATGGCAGGGCCGCCGCCGCCTTGCTGCCCTGGCGGTGCGCGCAGGCCGGATCGGGGCGGATGCTCTCCGGCGGGACGATGAATGACACATCCGGCGTCCAGACGATTTTCTGCGCCCGCCTCGCGCAGCTGGCGCGCACAGATCGATCCACAGCGCGTCGCCGCTGAGCGCCGGCATCGTCCAGCCGGCCAGCGCCGCACGCCTGGCCAGCACGGCGCCAGGGGCCACCGCGCTCGCCTCCTGGTCCACCGCCAGCCAGCCGCCCTGGCCCGGATCGTCGGAGACATGCCCGGCGCCGAGACGCACCTCCGCGCCGATGACGATCGGCCCGTGCTGGATGAAATGTTTCTTGTCGGCCGCCGGCACCAGGGAGCGGGCGCCGACCAGCGCCACCGCGCGGATCCGCCAAACGGGCGCGCAATGCGTCGAGCCATTGCGGCGCCGTCGCCTGGGCCCGCGCATCGATGATCGCGACATGCTCGGTCGTCACCAGCGCCAAGGCCGCCTGCAAAGCGCGCGCCGGCGGTGAGATCGGCGCGCGGCGGCACCGCCCGCACCTTGTCGCCGAGCGTCGCCTCCTGCTCGAACACGGCGGTGAGATAGCGCGCCGTCGGGGCCGGCAGCGCCGCGCCGGCCAGCACGATCGGCCCGGTCAGCACGGCCGCCGGTCAGCAATTCATTCATCCAGCGGTCAACTGCGGCGATCTCCGCGCCGTCGCAGAGCAGCACGATCGAGGTGCCCGGATCGGCGACCACGCGCTCATGGCGGAACAGGCCGAGATGCTCGCGCGGCTGCGACCACCGCCGGGATGCCGCTGCGCTCCAGATGCCGGCGCACCATCTCGACCGCGCGCGGGCCGAATTCGGTGGAGGGAACATTGTCGCGGCGGCTGAGCGGGGCCCGGGTGAACAAGGTTTCCGGCAGGCGCACCACCCGCCCGTTCGCCTCGGCCAGGCGCAGCTGATAGTCATATTCCTCGGCGCCGGCCTGCGCGGCGTCGAAACCGCCGAGACGGCTCAGCGTGTCGGCGCGGTACCAGACCCAGTCGCCCAGATAGGCGGCCTGGCGCAGCCGGGTGACATCCCAGTTCGGCTTGAAGCGGACCCAGGGGCCCTTATCGGCCTGCACCATCTCGTCGCAATAGATCATGTCCGCCTGGCTGCCGCGCGGCTTCCAGCGCGAAGCGCAGCACCGCATCCGGCGTCAGCGTATCGCCCGCGCTCAGCATGCGCCACGTAATCCGCCTGCCCGGCCGCCGCGTTGGCCTCGGCGCACAGCACCCGGGTCAGCTCGCCGGCAGCGGCGGGGGCGATGATGGTGGCATAGCCGGGGATCTCCAAAGGCTCGGCGGAGATGATCTTCACCTGCGCCGGCGCATGCCATTGGGCGCGCACGGATTCGAGCGTTTCGTTGACCGCATGGGCGCGGGCCGGCGGCACCGCCACCAGCACCTGCACGCTCGGCAAGCGCGGGCGCCGCATCGCGCAGCCGCAGCAGGCGCGTCTTCGCGGCATCGTCGATGCGCTCCGCCGGCCGCAGCCCGGCCTCGGCGGCGGCGGCCACGGCCGCGGCCGCGTTCTGCGCGCCATTATTGCCGAGCCCCGGCACGATCACGCCGCGGCTGGTGCCGAGCTCGCCGAGAAACCCGACCAGATCGGCGCACTCGGCGGCGAACGCATCCCAGGTCGCGGGCGCGAAATCGCGCGCCTGCACCGCGTCCCAGACGCGGACGGTGAGCGCCTGCAGCGGCTTGAACAAGGCCTCCTGCGAGGCCGGCTCGCTGCGGTTGAGCTGGCCGGTGAGAAAGGCCTGCGCCTCGCTCATCCCGTTCGGCAGGCGATTGCAGAGCTCAAGCCCGAGATCCTGCTCGATGCGGCGGAGCTGCCCGAGCCGGATCGGCCATCAGGTCCTGATAGGTCAGCCAGCTGCGCGGCAGATGCCGGGCATGGCGCTCGGCGCTGATCAGGTAATCCACCCAGAGCAGCAGCGCATGGGCGCGCGCCAGCCCGTTCTTGCGGTGCTGGCTGGAGGCGACCACCCAGGGCGCGCGGCAGATATGGATGACATGCGGCTTGTGCCCGGCCTGCGTGATGGCGCGCTCATACATCGGAAACAACCGGCACAGATGCGGATGCTTGATGCCCCAGAGCGGGTCGGCGCTGAAACGGCGGCGCAGGATCTCGTCCAGCTTGGTGAAATGACGCGCCATGTCGGCACGTTCCGCACCAGCCTTCCGGCAGACCGCGGACATCGGTCCAATCGACGCCGAGATGGGAGAACACCCCGACATCCCATTCGATCAGTTCCGGAATTTCGTAAAACCCGAGCGGATTGTGCTCGTTCGCCTCGGCGTCGTTATGCAGGCTCACGCCGAGGCGCTGCAACATGCCGGAGAGCGCGGACGTGCCGCTACGATAATAGCCGGCGATCAGGATGGCGTCGGACAAGCGGTACTCCTGGCGCTTAGATATAGCTGAAAAGGCTGAGGCTCTGCACGCTGCTGAACGCCTTCATGGCGGCCTGCACGGCGGTCATATTGTCGTCGAGACTGGTCATCGCCGCCGGCATGTTCGCGGCGATCGCATTGTCCACGCTGGTCTGCAGCGCGGTCTCCTGCGTGGAATTGTTGATGCTCGTGGTGGTGAGCGATTGCAGGGTCACGCCGGTCTGCGCCTGCGCGGTGGTCACCGTCTGCTGGTACTGGGCGAGGCTGGAGAGGTCCTGGTTGAGATTCTGGCTGGTGGCCGCCTCCGCCGCCGGCGTGCTGCCGGCGTTTTGCAGCGTGCTCGTGATGTTGCTCAGCAAGGTGAACACCGATTGCGGCTGGCTCGGCGCAATCGTGAAGCTGTCGCCGCTGGCGGGGGTGCCGGTCAGCTGGAAATCCTGCTACTAATGCCGTCGAGGCTGTCGAGCGTCCGACGTGCCGCCCGATGCCACCGTGACCGGTCTGCGTCGTCGTTGTTCCGCCCGATGAGGTCTGCGTCGCGGTATAGGTAAATCCGCCGCTCCCGTTGCTGCGTGAAGGTCAGGTGACCGGCGCGCTGCCCGCCTGGAAAGCGGCCGCCGCGGTGGGATTGCTCACCCCTTCCGAGAGCAGGACGCCGGTGCCGGTATTGGTCGGGTGTGGACGGTGTGCTGGTGGTGAGTCGTGGTGCCGGCCGTCACGCTGGCATAGCCGTCGCCCTCCATCCCGCTCATGAACGCCTCGCCATTGGCGATGGTCGAGGCCGAGAGATCGGAGGAGATCGCCGCCTGGCTGGTCCCGCCATCGCCCATATACACGACCGTGCCGTTCGACTGCGTCTGGAACGGCTGCACCGTGCCGCGCGTGCCGCCGAACAGATAGGTCCCGTTGGTGCCCGTGGTGTTGGCGAGCCCGAGCATGCTGCTGCTCCGCCGCGGTCACCTCGGTCGCCAGCGACTGCATGTTCTCGGAACTCGTCGTGCCGTTCAGCGCCTCTTCGACCACCGACTGCACATTGTCGAGCAGGGTGGAGACCGAGGAATACACGTTGCTCACATCGCCGAGCTGATTCTGAATGTCGCCGAGCGACGTGGTCTCGCTGGTCAGCGAGCTGAGCTGGTCGGTGCCGATCAGCGCCGTCTCGTAGGCCGACGGGTTCTGTTCCGGCGTCTGCACCGCGACACCGGAGGAAATCTCCTGCTCCAGCGTGTTCAGCTCCGATTCCTGCGCCGTCAGCGAGGTCGAGAAATTGGTATAGAAAGCAAGATCCATCACACTCTCCTTCAGCACGGAAACGGCGTCGGATACGCCGCGAAAAATCGCGAAATGATGCAAACCGCCAGGCGCGCTCATGAGCGACCGTCCTTGTTGGCGTTGTTGCGCGCCGGGCAGCGCCAGCTCGGCACGCTGCGCCGCCAGGCGGTCCTGCGTCAGCGTCGCCTTGCGCGCCGCCTCGTCCAGCCCGTCACGATAGGCCTGGCTGTCGGCCAGTTTCTGCAACGCCGCCTCGAGCATCCGGCGCGCGTTCTGCTCGGTCCGCAGGATCTGCGCCTCCGCGGCGTCGGACGCGCGGACAAAATGCCCGGCGCGCTGCGCCTCCGCGGCCGTGACGATCTCGCCGGTCTGCCAGCTCTCACGCAGCCGCGTGCGGTAGTTGTCGAGCACCTGGCGCTGCTGCGCGGCGGACTCCAACGTGGCGTTATGGCGGCGGACCTCGTCCAGCACCTTCTGGTGCCGGGTCGCGGCGATCAGGTCGAGCCGTTCGATGGTGCGCAACTTCATGGCCCGACCTCCGGCAGTGCCGCCTGCAACGCGGCGATCGCCTTGGCCAGCGGCACGACCTCGGTGCCCTGGCGCAGCACCGCCTCCATCGCCGGGCCGCGGCGCAGCGCCTCGTCCAGCAGCGGATCACGGCCGGCCACATAGGCGCCGAGATCGATGATGTCCTGCTTCTCCTGCCGCCGCGCCCACAGCGCGCGGAACCGCGAGGCGAGCTTGTGATGCGCCGGCCCGACCAGGCCCGGCATCGGCCGCGAGAGCGAGGCGACGATATCGATCGGCGGGTAGAACGCGGCCTCGGCCAGCGCGCGCGACAGCACGATATGCCCGTCCAGCACCGAACGCGCGGTGTCGCCCACCGGGTCGCCGACATGATCGTCGCCTTCGACCAGCACGGTGTAGATCGCGGTGATCGAGCCCTGCGCCTTGGCGCCATTGCCGGCGCGCTCGACATAGGCCGCCAACGCCCCGAACACCGAAGGCGGATAGCCCTTGGTCGCGGGCGGCTCGCCCACCGCGAGGCCGATCTCGCGCAGCGCCATCGCCAGACGCGTGAGCGAATCCACCACCAGCAGCACATGCTTGCCCTGGTCGCGCCAATATTCCGCGATCGCCGCGGCGAGATAGGCGCCATGCACGCGGCCTAACGCGGTGTCATCGGCCGGCGAGGCGACGATGACGCTGCGGTCCTTCGCGCTGCCGATATGATCCTCGACGAATTCGCGGATCTCGCGGCCGCGCTCGCCGATCATGCCGACCACCACGACATCCGCCTCGGCATAGCGCGACATCATGCCGAGCAGCGTGGTCTTGCCCACGCCCGAGCCCGCGAACAGGCCGACGCGCATGCCGCGCCCCATGGTCGCCAGCGCATTGATGGCGCTGACGCCGACATCGAAGGTTTTTTCGATGCGCTCGCGCTCCATCGGGTTCACCGGCACGCCCATCAGCGGCCAGGGATCGGTCACCTCCGGCGGCGGCTTGCCATCGAGCGGCGCGCCGCGCCCGTCGATCACCCGGCCGAGATGCGCCGGCCCCATCAGCGGCGCCGGGGCCCGGCTCTCGACATGCACGCGCGCGCCACGGACAACACCGCGCTTGCCCTGCTCGGGCATGATCAGCAACGTGCCCGCATCGAAGCCGACCACCTCGGCGGCGAGCGGCAGCCCATCCTCGGTATCGATCAGGCAGCGCGAGCCGATCGGCGCGCGGATGCCGCTGGCATGCAGCACGTCGCCATGGGAGCGCACCACCCGGCCATAGCGGCGGATGGTATCCCCGGCCATCGCCAGCCGCGCCCGCTCGGCGGCGAGCGCGCGGATCGTGTCGAGCGAGATCATGCCGCCGCCTCGTCGCGCAGCCCCAAAGCGGTGCGCACCGCGGCGATCCGCGCCTCGATGCGTCGCATCCCATTCGATGCGGTTCGAGCGGGTCGCCCTCCGGCGCGATCAGCTCCACCATCGCCCCGCCGCGACTGATCGCGGCATCGGCGGTCAATTTGCCGTCCTCAAGGACCAGAAGCTTTTCCAGCACCGCATGGTCGGCAGGGTTGAGACGCACGACGATGCGCTGTTGCGACGTGCGTTCGGCCGCCGCCTCCTGCAGCAGCTGCGTCACCAGCGCGCGCAGGCCCTCGGCATTCGCCGTGACCTCGACGCCGACAATATGCCGCGCCAGCTCGAAGGCCAGATCCGTCACCAGCGCCGCCACGTCCTGCTCGCGCTGCCGCAGCGGCGCGCCGAGCTGGTTCCAGGCCTCCTGCAGCGCCTTGATCGCGGGTGCGGCCAGGGACGCGGTCTCGGCCTGCGCCGCCGCCTGGCCCGCCTGCGCGCCGGCCGCCCGCCCTTCGGCTTCGGCCGCGCGCGCGCAGCCGTGCGATCTCCTCGCTCACCCGGCGCTCAACCGCCTCCGCCACCGCATCGACGGACGGTTCCACGTGGACCGCGCGCGGCGGGCTGGCGGCGGGCGATGACGTAGCTCATGGCTCTTCCGCACCGGCTTCTTCGACTGGCCCGCTTCACCACCTCGAAGGCGAGCTTCACCAGCGGTTCGGCCACGGCGAGCGCGGCGCGCATCAGCACGCCGGCGGTCACCGCGCTCAAGCCCCAGAGCAACACCGTCACCGGCGTCAACGAAGCCGGCTGGTTCACGCCCGCCCAGAACAGCGCGAAGGCAACCACCAGCAGCCAGGGCTTATACAGCCCGCGTGCCTTTCTTTCCTTTGCGAGGGAGTTTGCGATTTGACACGGTTCAGGTTCCGGAAGGTGCTAGCGATAGTGAAGGAAAGTGGCCGCTTTTTGGAAAAAGCGGCGCAAAAATTTTTTGAATTTGGGCCCGTGGCGCTGAAACCAGCACCGGCCCAAACTAACAAAGTTTTTTTGCTTCTTTTTGTTCACAAAAAGAAGCCTTCCTTCTTCGTCAGAGCATGACTGTTGCAGAACAATCATGCGCTAATTCCCGCTCGGCGCAGGCGCGTGGATCACCACGACCACGCGGCGGTTCTGCGCGCGGCCGGCGGCGGTGTCGTTGCTGGCGAAGGGCGCGAACTGGCCGAAGCCCTGCGCCGAGAGCCGCGTGCCGTCGATGCCCTGCGCCACGAACAGCTGACCACGCTGACCGCGCGCTCGACCGAAAGCGACCAGTTCGAGGGGAATTGCGCGGTGGCGATCGGCTGGTTGTCGGTATAGCCCTGGATGACCATGTTGAACTGGCTCGGCAGCTGTTTCAGCTTGCCCGCGATGTTGGTCAGCAGCATCTGCGCCGCCGGGGACAGCGTGGCCTGGCCGCTATTATACAGCGTCGAGGCGCTGAAGCTGATGGTCAGCGTCAGCGGCTGCGACGACATCGTCACCTGCTTCTGCCCGATCAGCGGCTGCAGCACCCCTTGCAGACGCTGCTGCACCGCCTGCAGCTCCATCATTTCCTGCTGCAGCTGGCGCGAGACCGCCGGCGGCTCGGGCGCGGCCGCTCGCGGCGCCGGATGCTCGACCGGCTTGGGGATCGGCGACGGCTGGTGCTGCATCACCCCGCGGCTGCCCGACTGCGCCTGGACCACCGTCAGCGGCGTGCCATGGAACGCGGTGATGATGCTTTCCGCCTCCTCCTGGATTTTCACCTTGTTCTGCGTCGAGGAGGCGTACAGCACCACGAACAGCGCCAGCAGCAACGTCATCAAGTCAGCATAGCTAACCAACCAGCGTTCGTGGCTTGGCTTCTTTTTCTCTTTCGCGTGGCGGGGCGGCATGGCCATGGATCAGGCCGCCTCCGCCAGGGCGTCGTCCGCCATCCCGGCCGCCTGGGCGTCTTCCGGTTTCTTCTTCTCCGCGAGCAGGCTCTGCATGGTCTGGCGGATGAGGATGCCCGACTTGCCCTGCTTCAGCAGCATCAATCCCTGGATGATCAGATGACGTTCGCGCTCGCGCTCTTCCGCCAGCCTGCCGAGCCGCGCACCGAGCGGCAGCGCGATGAGATTGGCGCTGCCCACGCCATAGATCGTCGCCACGAAAGCGGTGGCGATGCCCTCACCCAGCTCGGCCGGATGATTGAGCCGCATCATCACGTGGATGAGGCCGAGCACCGCGCCCATCACGCCGATGGTGGGCAGATAGCCGCCCGCGGCTTCCCAGACCTCGGAGGCGACGATGTCGTCACGCGCGGCGTGCGCGGCGATGGCTTCGAGCGTCGGCAACATGTCCTCCTCGGCGGTGTTGTCGATGATCATTTGCAGCCCCTGCTTCTGGAACGGGTCGGCAACAGTCTCGAGCTCGCTCTCCAGCGCCAGCGCGCCCTGCGAACGCGCCAGATTCGACCAGGCCGCCACCTGCTCGATGAAGGCGTGCATATCCACGCTCGGCGGCTTGACCAGCCACTTGAAGCGGGTGACAGGCGGTCAGCGCCGGCTTGATGCCGAATTGCGTGATCAACGCCGTGCAGGTGCCGCCGAACACGATCAGCACCGCCGTGACGCTGAACAGCGACGAGATCGGATCGCCATCGGCAAGAGCCGCCACGATGATGATCGCCACGGCGGCGACGATGCCTACGATCGCTGACATTATAAGGGTTCTCCGTTCAATTCGTCCGCCATATAAGCGGCCAGGGTCTGCAGCGCACGCTTGCGGATTCGCGAGGCGTAGCCTTCACTGATGTCGAGAATGGCGGCAATCTCGCGATTGTTCATCTCGTTGTAGTAATGCAAAGCCAGCACCTGGTATTCGAGCTTCGAGAGCTCGCGCAGCGCCGCGGCCAGGGCGGTGTGGTCGTCCGAGCGCAGCAGTTGCGCGAGCGGATCTTCGGGCGAAGAACCGTCACTCACCGCGGCATTGTCCACCACCTCGGCGTCGAACACCGCCTCGCCGCGACGCAGCTTGCCCTCGCGGCGCAGCCCGTTGATCATCGTGCCGCGCACGCGGCGCATCGCGAAAGCCTGGAACTCCACACCGAGGCTGGGATCGAAGCGCTGCAACGACTCCAGCATGCCGAGCGCGCCCCATTGCAGCAGCTCATCGAGGTCCGCCCAGGGCATCCGCGCCTTCAGCAGCAGCGCGATGCGCTTGATCCACCCCGCATAGAGGTCCTGGAGGTCGTGCAGGGCAGGCGCGGACATGGTCTGGCCGGTGGGCTGCATCATGCCTCAGCCCGGCTCCGCCGTCTGCACGACCTGCAACGGCATGGTTTCAGGAATTTCCTCGAGGCCCAGCACCGGCAGCACGCCCGTTACCGTGCGGGCGACGGCGCGGCGCAGTCCGCCTTGCACCACCAGCACCGGCTTCTGGCCGCGCGCGCGCATGGCACGGGCCGCATTCTCCGCCGCCTGGCGCAAATGCGTCGCCGTTTCCGCCTCGATCTCCTGGCCGATGCCGGTATCGCGGCCGGCGCGCACGGATTTGCCGACCAGCTCTTCAAGCTTCTGTTGCAGCACCGCGACCTTCAAGGTCGCCTCCGGTCCCGCCACCTGCGTGACGATGAAGCGGCCGAGGCGCTGGCGCACCGCGGCGATCAGCCGCTCCACATCCTTGTTCGGCCCCGTCGGAGGCCTCGACCAGCGCCTCGGCGATGCGTTCGAAGTCGCGGATCGGCACCTCTTCGGCGAGCAAGGCCTGCAGCACCTGGCGCACCAGCCCCATCGAGAGATTGGTGCGCAATTCCTCGGCCAAACGCGGCGTGGTCTCATTGAGCCGCGTCATCAGCCCCTCAACCTGCGGCCGGCCGAGCAGATCGGCGCCATTGCGCTTGAGGATTTCCGCAAAATGCGTGGCGATGGCGCTCGGCGCGTCGACCACGGTGTAGCCGAGCTCCTCGGCCTGCGGGATGGCGTTTTGCGGGATCCACACCGCCGGCTGGCCGAATGCCGGGTCCTTCACGGCACGGCCGACTTTGAGCTTTTCCACCACCATCGATGCCCTCGATGGCGAGCCACTGGCCGGGCCAGGCTTCGCCGCCGCCGATCGCCGCCCCGCGCAGGGTGAAGCGGTAGCCATGCGCCGGCAGATCGCTGGAATCACGAATATGCACGGGGGGGACGAGAAACCCCATGGTGCGGCCATAACGCTGCCGCACGGCGGTGAGGCGGTTGAGCAGCCGTCCCTCGCCCTGCCCGACCATCGGCGTCAGCGCGAAGCCGATGCTCATGCCGAGCGGATCGACGCCGGTCACATCGGCCAGCGTGTCGATTTTCGGCTCCGCCGGCGCCCGGGCGCGGCGGGAGCACCGGGCGCGCCCGGCTTGGCCCGCGGCCGGGGCGCCCACCGCAGCGGGCTCGGGCCGCGACATCCGCCGCGCCATGATTCCCAGAACAGCGGCCAGGAGCAGGAACGGGATATGCGCCATCTGCGGGATCAGGCCGATGGCCCCGGTGATGGCGGCGGCGATGCCCAGCGCCTGCGGGAAGCGGCGGATCTGCTGCTTCACCTGTTCGCCGATATCCTCGCCGGTGGAGACGCGGGTGACGACCAGGCCGGCGGCAATGGAGATCGCCAGCGAAGGGATCTGCGCGGCGAGACCGTCGCCCACGGTCAGCAGGGTGAAGGTGCGCAGCGCATCGGCGAAGGGCAGCCCATCCTGCAGCATGCCCACCATCAGGCCGCCGACCATGTTCACGACGAGAATGATCATGGCCGCGACCACGTCACCGCGGACGAATTTCGAGGCGCCGTCCATGGCACCGAAGAAATCGGCCTCGCGGCGCAGCATCTCGCGACGCTTCTCCGCCGCCGCGGGCGTCAGCGCCCCGGCATTGATTTCGGCGTCGATCGCCATCTGCCGGCCCGGCAGTGAATCCAGCATGAAGCGCGCGGACACTTCCGCGACGCGGCCGGCACCCTTGGTCACCACCATGAAATTGATGACGATCAGGATGATGAAAATGATGCCGCCGACGACATAATTGCCGCCCACCGCGAACTGGCCGAAGGATTCGATCACCTGGCCGGCGGCACCGGGGCCGGAATAGCCGTTCAGCAGGATCGCGCGCGCGGTGGCGACGTTGAGCGCCAGACGCATCAGCGTCGTTGCCAGCAGCACCGAGGGGAAGGAGGAGAACTCGGCGGGCGAATGAATGTACAGGCTGGCGGCAAGAATGACGAGGCCGGCCGCGATGTTCAGGGCGAACAGAAAGGAAATGGCGATCGGCGGCAACGGCACGACGAGCATGATCAGCACCAGCAGGACCACGATCGGTCCCGAAAGCTGGGTGGCGCTGAACGCCTTCGGGCGCGGCAGGGCGGTGTCGCTAGCCATGGATCAGCGACGGAATCGCGGTGATCAGTGTCGTCGCGTAACCCTCGAGGCCGCGCATCATCAGCGGGCCGGAGAAGGTGGTGAGCAACGCGACACAGGCCAGTTTAAGAATGAACGCGATCGAGGCTTCGCGGATCTGCGTCATGGTCTGCAGGACGCCGACGACAAGGCCGACGATCAGCATGGCCAGCATGAGCGGGGCGGCCAGCTCGGCGAAGGCGACCCAAGCGCCGATGCTGACCTCGGACTGCGTCACGCCGGCACGTCCTTGTGTTCGTTTTCCTCGGCGAGCGCGGTCGACGCGGATGCCATACTGGTCCTTGGCGACCGAGACGACCTCGCCGACGGCGACACGATGCCCATTGGCGAAAATCGCCAGCGGTTCGCCGACGACCTGGTCGAGCACGACGATCTGGCCCTGGCGCAGCTGGCGCAGGTCCTTCACGGAGATTTTCGTCCGGCCAAGTTCGACGGTGAGCTCGCACCTGGACGCGCTCGATCAAGGCCCGGTTCGGCACGGCCGGACCGGCCAAGCTCGTTTGCTCGAGCTGTTCAAGCTCGATGCGCGCGGGCTCGGCCTCCGATCATCCCAGCCTCTGAAAATTGCACGTCCTGTTCCTCGGCCATCAGCTTCCTTGCTCCTGGATTGCGCGGGTGGGGTTACGCATAGGCCCGCACCCCGGACGACGGCGACGACATCGGTCACGCCCGCAACGGGGGCTCCACCGATGCCGGCGGATGTCGCAGAACCGCCATTCTGCCCCGAACCTTGCCCGGTTCCCTGACCTTGGGACCCGTTGACCGCCGGCACCGTTGCCACCGACCTGGGTCTGGCCGAGCGTCAGCCCGGCAGCGGTCATCGCGTGGCGCAGATCCATCAAATTCGCGTTCAGCAGCTGCGCGGTCTGCGGCACCGAGGGGATAAGCTGCACATTCACCTGGGCGCTCTGGCTCAGGGAAATATGCACCGCGAGCTCGCCCAGATCAGGCGGGTCCAGCCGCAGCGTGGCGGTGCTGTTGCCGCTGCGCTGCATCGCCACGATCGCGGCGGCCAGTGCGGAGGGCGACGCGGCGACGCCGGCGGCGTCAGCGGTGGCGCTGGCAGGCACCGGCACGGCAACCGCCGCGGCGGTTGCGACCTGCGCCGTCGACTGCGACGAGGCCGGAAGGCCGCCAACGGCTGCGATGCTGGCCAGCGTGTTCGCGACCGGCACTGTGCTTGTGGTGGTCGTGGTGGCTGAAGCGGCTTGCGTCGGCAGGGATTGGGTCACGGTCTGGGCCGGTTTGGTCGACGTACCGGCGTTCAGCACCTGCATTCGGGCGGCGATGGCGGCATGGGTGCTGATCGGCGCGCTCGGCGAGGCCGGCGCATTGGCGCCGCCGGTTCCGTTCACCCCATCCGCCCCGTCCGTCGTGTCGGACGCATCCGCCGCTTCGGCCGGCATGGAGGTGCTGGCAGCGCTAACGGCCGCCGGCACCACGGCGGGCGTCGCCGCGGCGGCGTGTTGGACCGAAGTCGCCGGGGCGTCTTTCTGGTCCCTGGTCGGCGCAGGCGCGGCGCTGCTGCCGGCATTCGCTGGCGCGCCATCAGTCGGCGCTGCCTCTGCTGCTTGGGTCACGGCCGGTGTTGCGGCCGGCTTTGCCGTGGGCGTCGTCGGCATTGCGACTTCCGTGCCCGCGGCCGCATCGGCAACCGCCGGGCCCGAAACCTTGGAGGTCGCGCCGTTTTTCGCCTCATGCTCGGCGCCATGTTCGGGATGGTGTTCTGCCTCCCGCCCCTGAACTGCCTGCACCGCGACCGGTGTATTCGTCGCGGCACCAGCAACCGCCGGCGTCACGGTCGTTGACCCATGCTTTTGCTCGTGCCGAGGCACTTCCGCGATACGGCTCTGCTCCGGCTCCGCGACGTCGTCTTTTTTCGATTTCGACGCGGCAGCGGATGTCTCCTCGTGCGGCGCGCGAGCGTGGACATCGGATTTTTTCTCGGCGTGGCGCGGCGGCGCAGAAACCTGCCCTGAAGCGGCCCGCGTGGTTGCCGAGGCGGCCTGCTGCGGAGGTTGCTGCGAGGACTGCGTCGTCTGACTCGTTTGCGTCGCCTGATTAGCCTGGGTCGCCTGATCCATGGCGGCCGACCACAGCCCATCCGCCGGCGGCGCCCCGGTCGGGCTGGCCTCCGGTGTGACCGGCAAGACGCCGGCAGCGACGAGGGCTCCGCTCATATCAATTCCTCCGCGGCGCCGATGGCGATGCGCCCTTCGCTGGCAAGCCGCAGTGCGATTTCGACCACCTCGCTCTGGGCGGCCAGCGCGTCGCTTTTGCGCATCGGCGGGCCACTGCGCAGCTCTTCGCGCAGGACGTCGACGCTGCGCGAAGACATGTTTTTGTAGAAACGGCTGCGGGTTTCCTCGTTCTCCAGACGCAAGGACGGCGCCAGCCGCTCGGTGGACACCTCGCGCAACAGGACCTGCAGCGCGCGGTCGGAAAGCCGGACAAGATCGCTGAAGGTGAACAAGTTTTCGCGGATCGTCTCGGCCGTTCCCGGATCGCGCTCCTCGATCAGCTCCATGACCCGCTCGGACATGCCACTCTGTAGGTGATTGAGAATATCCGCAGTACGCTTGGCGCCGCCGAGATTCGACAGGCGGCGGCTGCCGACATCGTCACTGGCGAGCAATTCGCCCATCATCATCCGCAGCTCGTTGACCGCGGTCGCGGACACAGTGTCGAGTGTGGTGAAGCGGAACAAGGTGTCGGCCACCAGAGCTTCCGACAGAAATGACAGCATCGCCGCCCCGGTATCATGCGGTATCTGGGCCAGCAGCAACGCCAGGGTCTGCGGCCGCTCACTGGCCACCACATGCGCCAGCATGCGCGGATCAGCGTTCGCGGCGAACTGCGCCGCCGCGCGGCTACGCTTTCCGCCAAGACGCTGGATGATCTCCTTGGCCCGCGTTTCGCCCAGCGCCGCGGCCAGCACGCGGCTCAGATAACCGAGCCCGGAATTGCTATTGGCGCCAATCTCGTCGGCAAAACCGCGCATCACCTCATTGCGCAAGTCGACCGGGACTTTGCTTACCGGCAGCACCGAGGAGGTGATCGCGCCGATCACCGACTCATCCATGTGACGCATTACGGCAGCAGCGGTCTCCTCGCCAAGCTCGCGCAGCACGATGGCGGCTCGTTGCGCCCCGTCCAGCGACCTCAACGCCTCCCGCCCCGCTTTGTTCCCCGCTTCGAGAACCTCACTCATATTCTTCCACCCAGCTTTGCAGAAGTTTCGCGATTTCGGCAGGATTTTCCGCTGCCTTCTCGCGCAGACCGAGATATTCGAAGGGCGGTGGCGCTGGCGGCGGCTCGATGATCACCGTGGTCGACGGAGCCGGCGGCGCAATCGCCGGACGAGCGGGCTTCGTGCTGATTGTCGCCAGCCACCTTCCGCCCGGCAAGGCCACACCGAACAGCAACGCCAAGGCCGCGATGACCTCAAGCAGCGCACTCGAAATCGGCCCGGCCTCCTGCAGGAGCGCCCCGCTACTCGGCAACGCCACGCTACGCTTGAACGGCGCGACCAGTACATTCACCTTCACCGGGTAAGCGAACGCCCCGGCGATCGCGGACTGTACCTGAGCCGCCGTGACGGTGCCGAGCGCCGCCTTGTTCAACACCACCGACACGGCGATGGACTGCACCGTCCAGCTCGGCTTGACGATGTCGCTATCGCTCTGGCCGACCGCATAAGTCTCGTCGAGATCCTTGTGCGAGCTCTGCGGCTGCGGCGGCGGGCGCGGCCGGGGCGGCAGGTGCTGCGGCATTGCCGGCATTGTTGCCGTTGGGCGCCGGCGGCGCGTTAGCAGTGGTCGCCGCAGGCGGCTCATTCGAGAGCGCACCCGGGATGCCCATCGCGGCATCCGTCGAGCCGGTCTGGTTGGACTGCGTACTGCTCTGATGCGTGATGACCTGCGTCGGTCCGTAGGTGATCTGGTGGATCCGCGTCTGCGTGAAATCCACGTTGGCCGACACGTTGGTGCGAAAATTCCCTTGCCCGACCAACGGCGTCAGCAACAGCGCGATGCGCGCCGAGGCCGCATTCTGCACGTCGGCGATGGTCTGGAACTGCGTGCCGGTATTCGTCGTGCCATTCACGGGATAGACAACGACACCGCCAGTGGTCTCCACCGTCACCTGCGCCGCTGCCAGTCCCGGCACGGCGCCGGCCACAAGGTGGGCGATCGCCGCCCCCTGCGCTTGCGCGCTGCCATCATCGGCGGCGATCACCACCGAGGCGGTCGGCTTGGGCTGATCGGCCAGAAACGCAGTATCCGGCGGCAGCGCCAGAAAAACCTGGGCGGATTGAATGCCGGACATCGTCTCGATCGACTGTTCCAGCGACGCTTCCAGCGCCCGCGTGGCCAGCGCGTTTTCCGCGAGATCCGACGTCGTCATCGGCGCGTTTTCTAGCTTGTCCCAGCCGCTGGCGCTGTCGTTTTCCGGCACCTGCGCCTGGCCCAGCTGCAGCCGCGCCTCGGCCAGCTGCGGCGCAGGCACCAGAATGATGTTGCCCGCCGCCTGCAACTGATACGGAATCCCCAGCTTCTGCAGCTGCGCGACTACCGCGCCGCCCTGCTCAGGCGACAAGCCTTCGTAGAGCGCGACATAAGGCGGCCCGCTGAGCGTCAGCGCCAGCACCACCACAAAGGCGGCAGCCACCACGCCCGCGATCATCCAGGCGAGCATCGGAACGCGCGCCGCCTGCTCCCGACCGAGCCGCAGATACTGCCGCCAGTCCGCCATTAGAACTGCATATTCATAATGGACGAGTAGGCGGAAACGACCTCATTGCGGACCGCGACAGTCGCATTCCACGCCACTTCGGCACGGTCGCTGGCGACCACCGCCTGACCCAGCGTGGCGCCCGGCGCCCCCACCGCAAAGGCAGCCTCAGCGGACGCTGCCTGGCCCTGCGCGTTACTAACGCCACGCAAGGCAGAATTCACCATATCCAGAAAGCTGCCCGCCGAACCGTCGCTCTGAGCCGGCTGTATGCCACCTGTCGCGAGAGTTCCCAAGGCCGGAGTAATCGGTGCGATCGTCACAAACTTAACTCCAAAATCTAACACCCTACTCAAAGTTGTAGACGACAGCACGAAAAATTACTTATAAATTAAGCAAATCACGCGCAAGCAGCTTTTTGACATGAACGAAATTTAATCTTTATAAAACAGGAAAACTCTTCCTTTTCAGCGCGTTTTTCGGTTAATCGGCCTGCCTTGTGTTTAAATGGTCCGGTATGTTGACCGCGTTCTAGCGCACGCATGTCTGCCAATTTTGGCATTTATGTAAATTTTATGTCATACACCTATAGGTGGTGTCGGAGGTGAGATGCAGATCGGATTTCTAAACCTCTATGGCGGCGTCCTGAATGTTAGACAGGAACGTTCCTCGCTGATCTCCGACAACATCGCGAATGCCGACACGCCTGGTTACAAGGCCATGGATGTATCGTTTCAGCAGGCGCTCGGCGCCCAGCTTGGCGATAGCGCGAGCAGCAGCGCGCCGATGTACCGCACCGACGGCACGGTAGCCCTCGATGGCAATGACGTGGACCTCGACGGCGAGCGCGTGGAAGCGTCCGAGAATGCCGAGCAGACGGAAGCGGCGGCCACTTTCCTCCATCAGGCGACGTCGGATCTGATCACCGCTTTGCGCCCGAACCCGAGCGGGAATTAAAAAATGGCCGATATTTTCTCCATCGTCGGCAGCTCGCTTGACGCGCAGAACGCGCGCATGAGCGCGATCGCCTCGAACCTCGCCAACGCTGATTTGGTCGCCGCCCCCGGCACCGCCCCCTATCAGGCGCACGAGGTTGTGTTCGAAGCCTCGCCGCTCTCCCCCGCGAATAACGATGACAGCGCCAATGACCCGACCGCGGACGATCCGGGTGTGAGCGTCGTCGGCACGGTGCTCAGCAACGCCCCCCCGAAAATGACCTACGATCCGAGCAGCCCCTACGCCAACGCCCAAGGCTATGTCACGGGTTCCAACGTTTCGCAGGTCAGCCAGATGGTCGATCTGATCGATTCCTCAAACAGCTACAGCGCCTCGGTTGCGGTCCTTCAACAAGCGGATCGCGTCGACCAGCAAATCCTCTCCAGCTTTCAGGTGTCCTGATGACCAGTCTCGCAATTCCCAGCGTCAACAGCTTCGCGGCGGCGGCTTCGACCACCGCGACCAACGGCACCACCCAGGCGTCCTCCAGCGGCAGCGGCTCCGGCGGCCAACCTGTCACAGTCCGATTTCCTGCAACTGCTGACCGCGCAGCTGCAATACCAGACCCCGACCTCGCCGGCCGATCCGACCGCGCTGGCGGGCGAATTCGCGCAGATCTCCACGGTCGACGGCATCGACAGCCTGAACACCAAGGTCGGCGAGATCACCGCCGCCAGCACCACCTCGCAGATCGGCCTCGCCACCTCGCTGGTGGGCAAGCAGGTCGCGATGTCCGGCGACGGGCTCATCACCAATGCCGCCGGCTCCGCCGAAGGCGCGTTCAACCTTTCGGGTGCGGCGAACAATGTCACGGTCACCGTGATGAACGCCGCCGGCACGGATGTCGGCACCGTGAAGCTCGGCGCGCTCTCCCCCGGGCAGCAGACCTTCAACTACACCGGCGGCAGCGCCAACACGCAATACACCTACTCGATCGACGCCACGAACGGCTCCGGCGCCACCGTCTCGACCACGCCTTACACCGTCTTCACCGTCGAGGGCGTCAATGTTTCCGGCTCCGCGCCGTCCCTGAACGTGCAGGGTTTTGACACGCCGATGCCGATGTCACTTGTGCAAACCGTTCTCGGAGGAACCTCTTCATGAGCCTGCAAACCGCCCTTTCCGGCCTTAACGCGGCACAGACAGGCCTGAACACGGTCTCCAACGACCTGGCCAACGCCGACACCACCGCGTTCAAGAACCAGACCGCCGAGTTCGCCGACCTCTATCCCTACGGCTCGAGCAACGTCCCCGGCCTCGGCGTCACCACCTCGACCATGGACACGGATTTCTCGCAGGGCGCGCCGGTGAGCACCGGCAACCCGCTCGACGCGGCGATCCAGGGCAACGGCTTTTTCGTCGTCAGCCAGAACGGCACGCAGGACTATACGCGTGACGGCTCGTTCGAACTGAACTCCGCCGGCGAGCTGGTCACCGCCTCCACCGGCGCCACCGTGATGGGGATCACCGGCACCGGCGCGCTCGGGCCGATCACCGTCAATACCGGCGCCATGCCGGCGCATGGCCACCACCACCTCGGACCTGGCGTTCAATCTGGACTCCAACGCCCCCACGACGTCAACGACCGACGACTTCCCGGCTTACCCGCCACGCCCTACACCGAATCCTATCCCGTCACGGTCTATGATTTGCTCGGCAACGCCGACACCGTGAATCTGTATTTCGTGCAGACCGCGTCACCACCACCACGCCGGCGACAAGCTATACCGTCTATGCGGCGCCGATGACCTCCACGGGCACGACCGCCACCACCGGCACCACCGACGCTGGGGACGCTGAACTTCAACACCAACGGCACGCTCGACCATCACTTCACGCCGTACGCCACCACCACGCCGACCACCACCGATACGGTCACCCTGGCCGATGACCTGGGGCAATGGCTCCACGAACCCGCAGCCGATCGACTTCAACTTCACCGGCACGACCTTAGGCGCGCAGAGCTTCTCCGTGGCCGCCAACAACACCAACGGCTACGCCCCCGGCAACTATAGCGGCACCACGATCAGCTCCACCGGCGCGCTGGTCTCGACCTACAGCAACGGCCAGACCGTCACGTGCCGGCACGCTGGCGATCGCCAATTTCATCAACCAGGAAGGGCTGAGTTCGCTCTCCGGCAACCTCTATGCCTCGACCACGAGCTCGGGCCAGCCGGTGATCGATGCGCCCGGCACCGGCCAGGCCGGCACGGTCTCGGGCGGCGAGCTGGAACAGTCCAACGTCTCCACCTCCGAACTGCTGGTGTCGCTGATCGAATACCAGCAAGCCTATCAGGCCGATGCCTCGGTGATCCAGACCGAGCAGACCGACAGCACCCGCCTGACGCAGATCTGACCATGTCCGCCGACTCCCTCTACACCTCGATGGCCGGCCTGCAGGCGATCACCGCCAACATGCAGGCCACCGCCTCGAACCTCGCCAACGTGCAGACCACGGGCTACAGCGCGGTGCAGACGGCGGTGGAGGCGGCCCCTTATACCGGCAGCAACGCCCCGGGCGGCGCCGACGCCGTGGCGTTGACGCCGAACCCGGACCTCACCGCCGGCCCGCTGCAGCATACCGGCTCGGCCTTCGACGTGGCGGTGAACGGCGATGCCTGGCTGGAAGTGCAGACGCCGACCGGCAATGCGATCAGCCGTAACGGCAGCCTGCAGGTCACCAATGCCGGGATCCTGGCCGACAATGCCGGCAACCCGGTGCTGAGCACGGCCGGCCAGCCGATCAGCCTGCCGCAACTGGCGCGGCTGGAGATCGGCTCCGACGGCACCGTCTCCGGCGTGCCGGCCAACTCGCAGAGCGGCCAGACCCAGGTCTACGGGCAGATCAACATCGTCGCCACGCCGCCCGGCACGCTGACACCGCTCAGCGGGGCGATGTTCTCGGTCCCCGCCGGTGCTGCGCTTGCAGCCCGCCACCAACGGCGCGCTGGAACAGGGCTATCTCAACGGCAGCAATGTGGACCCGACCATGACGATGATGGACATGATCTCCGACAGTCGCTCCTACGAGCTGCAGACCAATCTCATGAAAACGCAAGCAGGCGGCGGCCAGGCACTGAACACGCTGGTCGCGCAGGGGTAAGCAAACATGGATAGCACGCTCGACACGATCGCCAGCGGCCTTGATGCCAGCCAGACCATGATGAACACGATCGCCGACAATCTGGCGAACGTGAACACCACGGGCTTCAAGGAGGAAGTGCCGGAATTTCAGACCCTGCTCTACCAGAACGGCATCCAGCCGGGCGGGCAGTCCACCGGCCAGACCGTCTATCCCAGCGGGCTCGAACTCGGCACCGGCGTGCAGGTCTCCGGCATCAAGGACGTGGAGACCCAGGGCGCGCTGACCACCACCAACAACCCCACCGACCTTGCCATCAACGGCGCCGGCTATTTCCAGATCCTGCAGCCGAACGGCCAGATCGCCTATACGCGCGACGGCTCGTTCCAGCCCAACCAGAACGGCCAGCTGGTCAATGCCAACGGCTACCAGGTGATCCCCAACATCACGATCCCGGCCAATGCCGAGTCCGTCACCATCGGCCTGGACGGCACCGTGTCGATCACCACGCCGGGCTCGAACGTCTCCACGCAGATCGGCCAGCTCCAGCTCGCCAACTTCATCAACCCGCAAGGCCTGCAGCCGCTCGGCAACAACCTGTACGCCCAGACCACGGCGAGCGGGAACCCGAACGTCGGCGCGCCGCAGACCAACGGGCTCGGCTCGATCAACCAGAACATGCTGGAATCCTCCAATGTCGACGTCGTCAACTCGATGGTCGACATGATCTCCGCGGAGCGTGCCTACCAGCTCGGTACGCAAGCCGCCTCGGCGGTCGACAACCAGCTCAGCGAACTCGCCCAGGCGGCCTCCGGCGCATGAGCATGTGGCGTCCCGACACGGCGAAATTCCTCAGCCTGGCCGCGAGTGGCGCGCTGGTGGCCTGCACGCACGCGCCGGGACCGATCACCATGGTCAAGCCCGCGGCATTTCCGGTGACGGTGGCGCCGCAGACTCGCCTCCACCGACGGCTCGGTGTTTCCCAACGCCACCTCCGGCTCGCTCTACGAGCCGCGGCGTGACTGGCGCATGGGCGATCTGGTGACGATCGACATCGTCACCGCCACCACCGCCAACGATACCGACAATGATTCGCTGAGCCGCAAGGGCACGGTCGCCGACACGCTGACCAGCTTCATGGGCGTGCCGCTGAATTTCGGCTTCAGCGCCAACGGCACGCCGTTCTCGCCGTCGATCAACGCCGCCAGTAACCAGACCTATACCGGCGCCGGTTCGGCCGCCGCCACCAGCAACGTCACCGGCCAGGTCGAGGCGGTGATCACCCATATCGACCCGAACGGCACGCTCGCTCTGGCCGGCCGCACCAACGTCAACATCAACGGCAATGTCACCAGCATCGTCGTCACCGGCTATGCCAGCCCGGACGATATCGCCGCGAACACCACCATCAGTTCCAATAACGTCGCCGACATGAACGTCCAATATGTCGGCAACGGCCCCATCAACGACGCGCATCAGGTCCCATGGCTGCAGCAAATCCTTTCCAAAGCTCTGGCCGTATTAGGTCTGGCGGCGCTGCTGCTGGCGCCGGCTCGGCTGGCGACGGCAGACACCACCACGATCGGCACGCTGGTCTCGGTGGCGGGCGCGCCGTCGAACCAGCTTTACGGCTATGGGCTCGTGGTCGGCCTGCCGGGAACCGGCGACCAGACCACCGAGGTGCCTTATACGCAGCAGGCGATCCTCAACATGCTGCGCAACATGGGCATCGCGCTGCCGACCGTGACCTTCATGCAGCCGAACGACGTCGCCTCGGTGATGGTGACGGCCGAAGTGCCGGCCTTCGCCCATGCCGGCCAGCATGTGAATGTCACCGTCTCGGCCATGGGCAACGCCACCTCGCTGAATGGCGGCGTGCTGCTGCCCACGCCGCTGCGCGGCGGCAATGGCGTGATCTACGCCCAGGCGCAGGGCCCGCTGCTGGTCAGCGGCTTCACGGCCGGCGCCAATGGCAGCACCACCAGCGTCAACGTGCCGACGGTCGGCTCGCTGCCCGGCGGCGCGATCATGTCGACGACCATCCCCGCCAGCTCCTCGGAAAATGGCGTCACCCAGCTGCTGCTGAACACGCCGAGCTATCAGACCTCGCAACAGATCGCCGATCTGGTGAATGCCGCCTACGGACCGGACACGGCCAATGCGGTGTCCCCGGGCGAGGTGGACCTGCAGGATAACACCACCCAACCGGTGCGCTTCATCGCCGGCGTGCTGTCGCTGCCGATCAGCCCGGCGGCGCAGGAGCCGACCATCGTGGTCGACGCGCAGAGCGGCACCATCGTCATGAATGCCGGCGTGGCGCTCGGCCCGGCCGTGGTCTCGCATGGCGATCTCACGGTGAATATCCAAACCACCAACAGCGTCAGCCAGCCCAACCCGGGGACCCGTGGCGGGCAGGCGGTCGGCGTGCAGAACAGCGTGGTCAGTGCCGGCCAGGGCAAGGCCAGCATCGTCGCTTTGCCGAAAACGACCACCCTGGCCGACGTGGCGCGCGCGCTGAACGCGGTCGGCGCCACGCCCTCCGACCTCATCGCCATCATCGAGGCCCTGAAACAGGCCGGCGCCATCAACGGCCAGCTCAAGGTCATCTGATGACGCTCGACGCGCCGTCCGCGGCCCTCGCCGCGTCCTCCGCGACCACCAACGCCGGCGAGGCCCGTACCGTGGCGACCGTCAAGCATCTCGCCGGCTTGCTGTGGGACGAAATGCTTACGGCACTGAACCAAACCGGTTTTTCCTCCAATGCGCTTGGGCCCGGCAGCGACAGTTACCAGAGCATGTTCCTGTGGGACATCTCGCAGGGCGACATGGGCAAATATGACAGCACCCTGGTCGCCGCGGCGCTGCGCCAGTTCGGGCAGGCCGATGCCGGCACCGACGCCAAGGCCGCCGACGCGCTGACCTCCGGCCAGGCCGCGCCCGAAATCGTGACGCCGCCCACCACCCTTGCCACCATCGAAGCGGCGGGCGGCAGCATCACCGCCACGCCGCTCGCCCCGCCCGGCGGCGATGTCGCCGGCACGCAGAACGGCTCGCTGCTCACCCAGGCCAAGGATTTCGCACGCAGCGTCTGGCCGATGATCATGTCGGCGGCGCAAAAGCTCAACGTGCCCCCGGTCGCGCTGTTGGCGCAGAGCGCGCTGGAAACCGGCTGGGGCACCGCCACCCCCGGCAACAACCTGTTCGGCGTCAAGGCGACCGACGACCAGGCCGGCACGGCGCGGCCGACGCATGAAATGGTGGACGGCCTGCTGACGGCGCAAAACGCCATGTTCCGCGACTATGCCTCGCCGGCCGCCAGCATCTCCGACTACGTGCAGCAGATCACATCCGGCTTCCAGAACGTGACCGGGCAAGGCACGGTGAGCGGCTTCGCCCAGGCGCTGCAAGCGGGCGGCTATGCCACCGACACCAACTACGCCTCGAAAATCATCAGCATTTCCCAATCGCCCATGATGGCGCAGGTGCTGCAGGCACTGGCCGGACCCGATGGCGCGACCGCCCCATAATCTTTATCTGCGAAAGGCTGCCTCATGAGTGGTATCATTGGTGCGATCAACACGGCTTTGTCCGGCATCGAGGCTTTCGAATCCGGCATCAACACGGTTTCGAACAATCTCGCGAACGAGACGGTGAGCGGCTATGCCGCCGAATCCGTCGACCTCAGCCACCCAGGTTGACCTGTCCAACGGGTCCGGTTTCGGCGTGCAGTCGCCGGTGGTGACCCGCGCCGCGGACGGTTTCGCCGCCGGGGTGATGCGCACCGCCACCACCGCCAACCAGGCGGCCAGCACGCTGGCGACGAACCTCGCCAATATCTCCAGCGCGCTGCTGAATAACGGCGACATCCAGACCTCCATGAACCAGTTCTTCCAGGATGTCGGCACGTTGGCCGCGAATCCGAGCAGCGCCGGCGCGCGCGAAACCGTGCTGTCCGACGCCGAGACGGTCTCCGGCACGTTCCAGACCGCCGCGACCAGCCTCAACACGACGATGAGCGATGCCGGCACCGCGCTGCAGGAGAATGTGAGCACCGCCAACAACCTGTTGAGCCAGCTCGCCACCATCAACCAGGGGCTGCAGACCTCGCCGAACGACCCGTCACTGCTCGACCAGCAGGAATCGGCGCTGAGCAGCCTGTCGAGCCTGCTGCCGGTGAACGTGCTGACGCAGAGCAACGGATCGGTCCAGCTGTCGCTGGGCGGCAATGTGCTGCTCAACCAGGCCGGCGCGGAAACGCTCAGCCTGTCCGGCGGCACCGCCACCGAGGCGCCCACGATCAAAGTCGGCGACCAGCCGATGCCGCTCGGCCTCACCGACAGCGACGGCGAGATGGGCGCCAACATGGCCACCTGGCAGGCCGGGTCGCAAGCCCTGCAGGGGCTGAACACGATCGCCGCGGTGTTCACCGGCGAGGTCAACACCGCGCAGGCGGAAGGTCTGACCTATAACGGCACGCAGGGCGCCAACCTGTTTTCCTCTTCGCCGGCACCGAGCGTGGCCGCCAGCAGCACCAACACCGGCAACGCCAGCCTGACCGCGACGCTCACCAACCCGGCCCAGATGCCGACCGATGGCGGCCCGTTCACGCTGAGCTACAGCAACACGGCACCGGCACCGGCACCTGGACCGCCACCGACCAGGCGACCGGCACGTCAGCTCCACGGTCACGCCCACGCCTGGGCCAACGGCCCTGTCCCCGACCGTTCTCTCCTTCGCCGGCATGACCGTGACGGTGGCCAGCGGCACGCCCGCCAATGGCGACAGCTACACCATCAACCCGGCCCCGGGCGCCGCCGCCGCCATGAGCGTGGTCGCCACCAATCCGGACGACATCGCCGCCGCCGACCCCTATGTCGGCACGCCGGGAACGATGAACGCTACGACGGGCGCCATCATCGACACGAATGCCGGGACCATCACCACCGGCACCGACACCGTGACCAGCACGCCGCCGACCACCGCCTCCGGCGCTGCCGTCATCCCGGCAGCCTATTACGGCCAGAGTCTGCAGTCACCTTCACGTAGTCCACGACCTATAACGTCGACACCGCCACCGGTACGCCGGTCCTGACTCCGCGGGCCACCCCGTAACTGGCACACTCAGCGGCGGCCCGCCCGCTCACCGGCAACATCGACATCACCTATCCGCACCATCGCCATGCACGTACCCCGCCACCAACACCAATGCCGCGGCCAGTACTGGCAGCTGCCGATCTCCGGCACGCCGGCGACCGGCGATACGCTGACGCTCCACCCCCGGCGGCCCCACCAGCGGCAGCAACGCCACGCGCATGGCGGCCCTCTGGACCAGCCCCAGCACCGCGACCGTCGGGAGCACCTCAAGCACCTCCACCACCTCCGGCACCTCCACCTCCGGCACCTCGAGCACCGCGGGCAACAGCACGCTGCAGCAAGCGGTGATCGGCTTCACCACGGGGCTCGGCGCCAACGCCAACGAGGCCATGACCCTCGCCACCGGCACCGCCGCCCAGGTCTCCTCCGCCACCACCAACCTGGAGAACGTCGCCGGCGTGAACTCCGACCAGCAGGCGGTGCTGCTGGTCAATTACCAGCAAGCCTATCAGGCGGCGGCCCAGGTGATTTCCACCGCGCATACGATGTTCCAATCGCTGCTGTCGTCGGTCGCGGCCTGATAAGGGCATGATCGCGCACCGGCAATCATGCTCTAACCTTGTTGGCGCGAGCGATTTCATGGCTCAATCGAACCGCGGCGCGATTCGGTTTCGGGCCAGATCGCTCTAGCCTCGCCATGAAAGACACGCCTGATGAATAAATTAGTGACGGCCGGCGTCATCGTCCTCGCCATCGCCGCTGGCGCCGGCGCCATGTTCGAGGCGATGCACTTTCTGCCGATGGGCGGAGCCGCGAATGCGCACGACACTGCGAAGACAGACAACACGCATCCCAAGCCGATCCTCTTCGCCGACCTGTCGAACATCGTCGTCAGCATCCCGCCGCAGGCCGGCGCGCCCGCCACCTCCTACGTGCAGATCGGCATGCAGTTCTCGACCCATGACGAGCCGGGCGTTGGACAGCTTCAACACGTTGCAGCCGATCATCAAATCACAGGTCATCAACCTGCTGATGAACGAGACCAGCGCGGCGCTGCAGGACCCGACCACGCGCGCCGAGCTGATCCAGAACTGCCTCGACGTCGTCAATGACGTGCTTGCCAAGAACGCGGGGGACAGCGACAAACCTTTCGACGCGGCCTATATCACCAATCTCGTCGTGCAGGACTGAGCATGATGAGGCTCGCCCCAGCGAATCGCTCTGTGATGCCGTGTCCAGGCGCAATCGCTCTGAATATGTCCAGCGCGTTCGGCGCCTCGGCGATCCTCTCCACCCTGCTGCCGCTGCTCGTCATTCTCGGCCTGCTGATGGTCGCCGCCTATGTGGCGCGGCGCTTCCGCAACGGGGGCTGGGGCCTGCGCCGCGCAGGCGGCAACGCCATCACCATCGTCGCGACCCGGCCGGTCGGCCCGGGGGCGGCGCTGATGATCGTCGAAGCCGAAGGCCAGCGCTTCCTGGTCAGCTCCGGCCGCCAGGGTATCATCCCCATCGGCGCGCTCGGTCGCGCGCCGCGCACCATCCTTTGCCAACGCGCTTGAAACCGCCCAATCCCCGACACCGGACGCATGAAACTTCTGCTCGCTTTGGTTCTGGCGCTGGCAACCGCCCTGTTCACCGCCGGCATCGCGCAGGCGGCGCCGCTCGACGGGCTGACGCTGCTCAGCGCCACCCCGACGCAAGGCGGTTCGGCCTATTCGCTGAACCTGCAAACGCTGCTGATCATCACCGGCCTCGCCTTCCTGCCCGGCATTTTGCTGCTGATGACGGCGTTCACCCGCATCATCATCGTGCTCTCGGTACTGCGCCAGGCGCTCGGCCTGACGACCACGCCGCCGAACATGATTCTTGCGGCCCTCGCTCTGGCGCTCACCGTGTTCGTGATGCGCGGCGTGCTGCAACAGGAGCAGGATAACGCGCTGCAGCCTTACCTTAACGGCCAGATCACCTTCGAAACCGCATTGCAACGCGCCGAACCGCCGATCCAGAACTTCATGCTGTCGCAGACGCGCAAGGACCCGCTGCACCTGTTCGTCGACCTCAGCGGCGGGCATTATGCCACCCCGCAGGACGTTCCCCTCACCGTGCTGGTGCCGGCCTTCGCCACCTCGGAGCTGGAAACCGCCTTCCAGATCAGTTTTCTGATCTATATTCCGTTCGTGCTCATCGATCTCGCGGTCGCCTCGGTGCTGATGTCACTCGGCATGATCATGGTGTCGCCGACGCTGATCTCGCTGCCGCTCAAGCTGCTGCTGTTCGTCTCCATCCATGGCTGGTCGCTGGTGCTCGGCTCGCTCGCGAACAGCTTCATCGCGCCGGGCTCGTGATGCGCAGGCAGGAACAGGAAAGGACTGCTTTTGTGAACAAAAAGCAGCAAAAAAACTTTTATTCGTCTGGGCCGTGCTGGTTCAACGCCACAGGCCCAGGCGAGCAAAAGTTTTTGCGCCGCTTTTTTTCAAAAAGCGGCTACTTTCTTCTTCTAGGTCGCGCACCATGCCATTCTATATCCAGCTCCTGCACGACGCCCTGACGACAGAACTCGCCGCCATTCTGCCGATCATCGGGCTGCTGCTGGTGGTCGGCCTGCTGACGGCGCTTCTGCAAGCCGCCCTGCAGATCGAGGATGCCGGGTTCAGCCTGCTGCCGAAAGTCATCATCATGATCGGCCTGCCGCTGCTGGGCGGCATCGGCGCCATGCACGGCATCGAGGCGCTGGCGACGTTGTGGATCAGCCATGCCGGCCAGCTCGTGCACCGCTCATGGTCCTGAGCGAAGCGCAGGTCCTGGCCTGGCTGGGGCATTTCCTCTGGCCGTTCCTGCGCATCACCGGCCTGTTTCTCACCGAGCCGTTCTACGGCTCGAGTTCGATCCCGGCGGTCGTCAAGGCGCTGATCGCCGCCGCCTATGCCGCCGCTCTGGCGGCTTGGCTGCCCAACCTGCCGCCCTTCCCCGGCGATCCCGATCAGCGCGATCTTCGCCGGGCTGATCCAGATCGCCTACGGCTCGGTGATCGGCCTGACCATGCAGATCATCGTCAGCATCGTCGCCAGCGCCGGCGAGCTGGTCAGCCTGTCGATCGGCCTCGGCTTCGCGGACATGCAGATGCCCGGCGCCGCCGCCGCCGCGCCGATTCTCTACAATCTGATGTTCTGGGCCGGGCTGATGGCCTATATCACCGCCGGCGGGCCGATCTTCCTGTTCGCGGCGATCGCCCATTCCTTCCAGGCCGGCATCGGCACCGGCGGGATGGCGCCCTGGGACCAGCTGACCATCCTCGGCGAAACCGTGATCAGTTCCGCCGTCTGGCTCGCCATGCCGGTGCATGGCGGTCACGCTCGCCATCAATCTCACCGTCGGCCTCACCACCGTGTTCGCGCCGCAGATGAACCTGCTCACCATCGGCTTTCCGCTGCTGATCATCGTCGGGCTATGGATGTTCACCGGCTCGATCGTCTTCCTGGACCATGATTTCCACCATCTCATGGGCCTCGCCATGCACAGCGTGGCGGCGATGATCCCCCATGGCTGAGGGCGACAGTCAGGACAAGCGCCATGCCCCCACCGAGCGGCGGCTACGCCAGGCCGCCGAAAAGGGCCAGGTGCAGCGCTCCGCCGACCTGCCGAAAGCGGCGGCGATCGTCATGTTCACCACGCTGTCCCTCGGCGCCGCCGGCGGGCCTCGGCTTGCGGCTCGAAGACATCGTCGCCGAAAGCCTGTCCCTGGCGGGCGGCACGAACCTGGGCGTCCGCCATGCAATGGCCCCGCGACGTCATCGCTTTGCTCGCCCCGCTGATGCTGCTGATCGGCGCCCTCGCCATCGGCAGCAGCATGTTCTCGGGCGGCTGGATTTTCAGTGTCGAGCCGCTGATGCCGGATCTATCGAAACTGAACCCGGCGAGCGGCCTGGGCCAGCTGTTCTCGCTCACCCACCTCACGGACACGCTGAAATCGATCGTCAAATTCGTCGTCATCGGCGGCGTCGGCGCGCACCATGATCTATCTCCGCGCGCCGGATTTCATGGCGCTGAGCGCCATGCGCGGGCCCAGACGGCAGCCTGCTGCTCAGCCTCTGCCTGCAGGTTCTGGGCGCCATCTGCCTCGCCATCGTCGTCTTGGCCGGCGCGGATGTCGGGCTGCAATATTGGCTGCACCGGCAGAAACTGCGCATGACCGACGAGGAAGTCCGCAACGAGATGAAGGATTCGGTCGGCAACCCGCATGTCAAGCGGCGCCAGCGCGCGCTGGCGCGGCGCATGGCGCGCTCGCGCCAGATGAAGCGCGTGCCGGAAGCCTCCGTGGTGGTGACCAACCCGACGCATTTCGCGGTGGCGATCCGCTACCGCCGCGGCACCGATCGCGCCCCGATGCTGTTGGCCAAAGGCGTGGGGCTGATGGCCGAGGAGATCATCAGCCTGGCGCGCGAGCACGGCGTGCCCGATCGTCGAGGCGCCGCCTCTGGCCCGCGCCGTGTATCGCCATGTCGAGCCCGACGAACATGTGCCGGTGGCGCTGTACCGCGCCTGCGCCGAGGTGCTGGCCTATATCTGGCGCATGCAGCAATGGCGCCGTACCGGCGGCGCTCGGCCGAAACCGCCCGATCCGCGCAACATGATCATCGGCCCGGAACATTATGTGCCGGAGCCGCCGGACGAATAGGAAAGAAAGAAAGGCTACTTTTTGTGAACAAAAAGTAGCAAAAAAACTTTACTAATTTGGGCCGGCGCGGTTTCAGCGCCTCAGGCCCAAAGTCAAAAAAGTTTTTGCGCCGCTTTTTCCAAAAAGCGGCCCTTCCTTACTTCAATACAACACCTCGGCCGGGCGATGCATGAATGCCCACATCGCCTCCTGCGTCAGCGGCTTGGCGAAGTAATAGCCCTGCGCATATTGGCAGCCGAGCTCACGCAGGTTGGTCGCCTGCGCCTTGGTCTCGACCCCTTCGGCAATCACCGTGATGCCGAGACTGTCCGCCAGCGCCAGGATGGCGACGACGATCTTCTCGCCTCCGCCGACGCCGCCGAGATTGGAAATGAACGAGCGATCGATCTTCAGGATGTCGATCGGGAAGCGATGCAGATAGCTGAGCGAGGAATAGCCGGTGCCGAAATCGTCGATCGCCAGGCGGAAACCCATCGCCTTCAGCTGCTTCAGCACGGCCAGCGCCCGGTCCGGGTCGGCCATCGTCGAGCGTTCGGTGATCTCGATCGTGATCGTGCCGGCATCGACGCCGGAGAGCAGCACCAGCTCCTCGAGCGTCTCGGCGAGCTCGGGATGGCCGAACTGCACCGGCGAGAGATTGATGCTCATCCGCACCGGCGGCCGGTCGGGTGCCGCCGCGTGCCAGTATTTCGTCGTCTCGCAGGCTTCGCGAAACACCCAGTTGCCGAGCGGGATGATCAACCCCGTCTCTTCCGCGATCCCGATGAACGAGCCCGGCGCCACCAGCCCGTCCGTCCGGCGCCAGCGCACCAGCGCCTCGGCGCCGCTGGCATGGCCGCTCCGCAGCGCCACGATCGGCTGGTAATGCAGCTCGAATTCCTGCTTGCCGAGCGCCTCGCGCAGATGGTTTTCCGTGTGCAGCCGGGTCGCGACCTGCACCCGCATATCCGCCTCGAACGTCACGGCGCAGGCCTTGCCGTTGAACTTGGCGCGATACATCGCAATGTCGGCATCACGCAGGATCGACTCGGTGTCGTCATATCCAACCAGCGACGGCACGATGCCGATGCTGGCGCTGATCACCACCGATTCCCCTTCGAGCTGGAACGGCTTGGTCAGCGCCGTCTGCAGCCGCGAGGCGAACGCCAGCGCCGCGGCGCTGGTGATCTTTTCCGTGAGCAGAACGGTGAATTCATCGCCCGACAGGCGGGCGATGGTGTCGGCATGGCGCGCCTCCATGCCCAGCGGCGACTGCAGCGCGGGGCGCTTGCGCACCATCTGATTCAGCCGCTTCGCCACCTCCTGCAGCAGCGCATTGCCGGCGAGATGGCCGAGACTGTCATTGACGATCTTGAACCGGTCGAGATCGATGAACAGCACCGCGCAGTCCTTGGACGGGTCCTGCTTGGACAGCGCCAGCGCCACTTCCAGCCGCTCGAGGAACAGTTTGCGGTTGGGCAGACCGGTCAGGGAATCGTGCAGCGCCTCGTGCTGGGCAATTTCCTTGGCCCGGGAGAGTTCCCCGGCCAGCCGTTCCTGTTCGGCCAGGGTCTCGCGCAGCGCATCGGCGGAGCGCTCGACCTCCTCCAGCAGCTCTTCCTTTACATGCAAGGCCTGCTCGAGCAGGTTGGCCTGCGCCGTCAGCAGCCGGTTGACATCGACCAGCCCGATCGCGTCCGGCCGCTTGACCAGCAGGGGCTCGAAACATTGCTCGCCCGACCGCGCCATGGCCAGACGCAAGGCATGGGCGATCATGGTGTTTTCACCCACGATCAGCGGCTCGACATCCATGACCTTGAGCAGCTCGCCGACCGGCCGCTTCATGAACACTTCCCGGCCGAACGGACGGCTGAGCGCCGCATTGAAATTCTTGCGCGACAGCACCCCGAACACATTGTCCTGGGACATGATGACGCAGCCCGGCACCGTCGGGTCGGCGAGAAAATATTGTTCGATATCGGACGTGCGGGTCTGAATGTCGACCATCGCCTCCCACAGCTTCAGCCCGCCGATATGCGACACCACCTCTCCCGGCGGCACATCGGAAACCAGCTCCTGGTCCAGCACTTCGTTCATCGGCGCATCGTCTCTTCTGCTGCGGCTCGTCTCGCGCGGCCAGCCACCGCCCTGTCGCGCACGAACGCGACCGGCACCACAGACTTTGTCATCGTGTCCGTGATTTCGAGGGCGGAAAGGCGAATGATGAGGACTTTCACGGGCTCTGCGCAGAGGATCGGCACTGCAAATTCATCTGCCAAAAAAAATCCGTCAAGAGATAAATTGATGTTTTTTATTCAAACATCGTCACGTCTCGACATTGTTGCAGATCTCTATCATCCCGCAAACGTGCCTGCCCGGCAACCAGGACCAATCTTGACAAACCGTTAGAGCAACCCGCCGTCGGTGGCGCAAAGCGGCAAAACCGGCTATCGCTAGCCTGGTCAAGATCAATCGAGGCGGCACCGATCCGCCCAGAAAAGGGAGAAGAACATGCAACAAGGCACTGCCGCACTGCCGGTCGCCGTGATCGGACTCGGTTCCATGGGCTTTGGCATGGCCACATCGTTGCGCCAGGCGGGCCTTGCCGTCACCGGGTTCGACCTCGCCGCCGCCAGCCTGGCGCGTTTCGAGCAGGCGGGCGGCAAGGTCGCCCAAAGCCCGGCCGCGGCGGCTGAAGGCGCTGAAATCGTGGTCTCCGTGGTCGTCAACGCCGCGCAGACGGAAGAAATCCTGTTCGGCGCCAACGGCGTGGCGCAGGCCATGTCGCCGACCGGCGTGTTCATCTCCGCCGCCACCATGGCGCCGGAACAGGCCAAAGCCATGGCGGCCCGGCTGCAGGCGACGGGGCGGCTCTATCTCGACGCGCCGATCAGCGGCGGCGCCGCCCGCGCGGCCGAAGGGCAGCTCACCATTCTCGCCTCCGGCTCAGAGGCGGCCTTCACCAAAGCGCGCCCGGCCCTCGCGGCGATGGCGGCCAAACTCTACGAGCTCGGCGATGAGCCCGGCACCGGCGCCGCCTTCAAAATGATCAACCAGCTGCTCGCCGGCGTGCATATCGCCGCCGCCAGCGAAGCCATGGCCTTCGCCGCGCGCCAGCAGCTCGACCTGCAAAAAGTCTATGAGGTGATCACCGCCTCGGCCGGCAATTCCTGGATGTTCGAGAACCGCATGGCGCATGTGCTGGCCGGCGACTACACGCCGCACAGCGCGGTGGAGATTTTCGTGAAGGATCTCGGCATCATCCAGGACATGGCGCGCAGCGCGCGCTTCCCCGTGCCGGTTGCGGCGAGCGCGCTGCAGATGTTCCTTGCCACCGCCGCCATCGGTCTGGGCCGGGACGACGATGCCTCGGTCGCCCGGCTCTACGCGCAGATCGGCGGCGCCACGCTGCCACAACCGAAATAGCCAAACCACAAAAGCAACAAAAAGAAGGAGGAAAACAATGCCAGACCGTCTCCCAGGAAAAAAAATCCTCATCACCGCCGCCGCCCAGGGCATCGGCCGCGCCTGCGCCGAAATGTTCGCGCGCGAAGGCGCACAGGTGTTCGCCACCGATATCGACGACGCCAAGCTCAAGGACCTGGCCGGTTGCGAAACCCGCCATCTCGACGTCACGCAGCCGGCGGAAATCCAGGCCCTGGCGGACGAACTCGGCACCATCGACGTGCTGCTCAACGCCGCCGGCTATGTGCATCACGGCACGATTCTGGAATGTGACGATACCGCCTGGGATTTTTCCTTCGCCCTCAACGTGACGGCGATGTTCCGCATGACCCGGGCATTCCTGCCCGGCATGCTGGCCCAGGGGCGTGGCTCGATCATCAACATCGCCTCGGTCGCCTCGAGCGTCAGAGGCGTGCCGACGCGCTGCGCCTATGGCGCGAGCAAAGCGGCGGTGATCGGCCTCACCAAATCCGTGGCCGCCGACTATATTCGCGCCGGCATACGCTGCAACGCCATCTGCCCCGGCACGGTGGAATCGCCCTCATTACAGCAGCGTATCGCAGCACAGGTCACGGCCAGCCGCAGCGAGGCGGACGTCCGCGACGCCTTCATCGCCCGGCAGCCTATGGGACGGCTCGGCACCACCGCGGAAATCGCAGCACTCGCCACCTATCTCGCCAGCGATGAATCCAGCTTCACCACCGGGGCGATCCATCTCGTCGATGGCGGCATGAGCAATTAGGACGGCATAAAAAGAAAGTAAGTAAGGCTACTTTTTGTGAACAAAAAGTAGCAAAAAAACTTTGATGACTCTGGGCCGTGCTGGTTTCAACGCCGCCGGCCCAAATTGAAGAAGCTTTTCGCGATTCGTTTGGGCCGTGCCGCGCTGAAACGCGCACCGGCCCAAAGTTGAAGAAGTTTTTGGCGCCGCTTTTTTCAAAAAGCGGCCCTTTCTTACTGCGGCGTGGCGGCCAATGCCTGACGCAGGCTGGCAAGGTTTTTCTCGACCACCGGAATGGCGGTCTCATAGAACGTCTTGATATTGCCATCGCCGGTCGTGCCGTCGCCACCGCGGAACACCGCCAAAGCCTGTTCATGGCTCGCGATCTGGTCGTTCAGATAATTCACGTCGAAACTGGGCGTCGGATGGTAGGCCAGGCCCACATATTGCTCTTCCAGATCGTAATCCAGCCGGTTCGGCAATGTCACATCATGCTGCGCCGCCAGCTCTTCAAGAACGGGTCGATAATGTTGCGCATCCGCGCAGATCTGCGTCGCCACCTGCTGCACGGCCGGCCCCGGATTTTGCCTTTGCACCAGGGTGCATTCCTGCAGATCGAAGGAGATCAGCTGATAGGCCGCGGTCAGCGCCTGCAGATCCGCGTTGGAGAGCGCCGAACTCTGCGGCGCCTGCGCCGTTGTCGAACAACCGCCTGCCACCAATAACGCCAGCATCCCCAAGGTCTTTTTCATTATGCCTCCACCCTATTATATTCTTGTTGCGAGTCCGGCTGTAAAGGCTCTGAGCTTCTACCGGTACCCGCCGTGCGCAGGAAACCGCCCTGAATAAACAGGTTAGCGTATCCTCATCAGGCGCGCCATGCCCAGCAGCGGGTCGGCCCGGTTGCGTGACACTGCCCGGCTTTGTCTATATTTCGCCGACACGCGTGTGAGGACAAGCCGCGATGAGCCGCCAGGAAAGCGAACCAACCTTCGGGACGCAAGACGAGGCCATGAGCCGGCTGGCCGCGATCGTTGCGTCCTCCGATGACGGCATCATCGCCAAATCGCTCGACGGCACCATCACCGACTGGAACGCGGGGGCCGAGACAATTTTCGGCTACACCGCCGCGGAGGCGATCGGCAGGTCGATCACCATGCTCCTGCCCGCCGACCGGCTCGATGAGGAAGATCATATCCTGGCGCGCCTGCAACGCGGCGAGAAAATCGACCATTTCGAGACGCAGCGCCGCCGCAAGGATGGCAGGATCATCGATGTCTCCCTGACAATCTCCCCGTTCCGAAATCGTTACGGAGAGCTCGCCGGCGCCACGAAAATCGTCCGTGACATCACGGCCGCCAAGCGCAACCTGCAGGATTTGCATGAGCGCGAAGCGCATCTGCGCTCGGTGCTGGATACCGTCCCCGACGCGATGATCATCATCGACCCGCAGGGCACCATCCAATCCTTCAGCCTCACCGCCGAACGGCTGTTCGGCTATCCGGCGGCGGAAGTGGTCGGCCGGAATGTCAGCATGCTGATGCCGCCACCCTATCGTGAGCAGCATGATTCCTACCTCTCGCGCTACCACGTCACCGGTGAGCGCCGGATCATCGGCATCGGCCGGGTGGTGGTGGGCCTGCGCCGCGACGGCACGACCTTTCCCATGGAATTGACGGTCGGCGAGGCCGGCAGCGCGCCGCGGCAAATCTTCATCGGCTTTGTCCGCGACCTCACCGAGCGGCAGCAGACGCAACAGCGCCTGCAGGAATTGCAGAGCGAACTCATCCATATGTCGCGCTACACGGCGTTGGGGGAAATGGCCTCGACCCTGGCGCATGAGCTGAACCAGCCGCTTTCGGCGATCGCCAATTATCTCAATGGCGGCCGCCGGCTGCTGGAAGCCGCCCGGCCCGACATGCTGCCGATGGCGCGCGAAGCAATGGAACGCGCCACCGAACAGGCGCTGCGCGCCGGCCAGATCATCCGCCGCCTGCGCGACTTCGTCTCGCGCGGCGAGAGCGAGCAAAGCCACCAGAACCTGCCGAAACTCATCGAGGAGGCCAGCGCCCTGGCGCTGGTCGGCATCAAGGAGACCGGCGTGCGGGTGACCTACGCCCTGGATCCGCAGGCGGTGACCGTGTTCGTCGATAAAATCCAGGTCCAGCAGGTGCTGCTCAACCTGATCCGCAACGCCGTGGAGGCGACCCAGGAGATGGAGCGCCGCGACCTGGAGATCCGCACCCGCGCCTGCCAGGCCGGCATGGTGGAAGTCAGCGTCGCCGATACCGGCACCGGCCTCAGCGAGAGCATCGCCGGGCAATTGTTCCAGCCTTTCGTCACCACCAAGGCGCATGGCATGGGCGTGGGCCTGTCCATTTCCCGCACCATCATCGAGGCCCATGGCGGCCGGCTCTGGGCCGCGCCCAATCCCGGCGGCGGCAGCGTGTTCACCTTCACCCTGAAAACCGGGCTGGACGAGGACAACGCGCATGTCTGACGCGGTGATTCATCTGATCGACGATGATGACGGCGTCCGCCATTCCCTCACCTTCGCCCTCACCACCGCCGGGCTCGCGGTGCGCGCCTATGAGTCAGCACTCGTCTTTCTCAACTCCGTCGGCAGCCTGCAGCCGGGCTGCATCGTCAGCGACATGCGCATGCCGGGGATGGACGGATTGCAACTGCGCCGCCGCCTGCGCGAATTGCATGTCCCGTTGCCGATGATCATCATGACCGGCCATGCCGATATCCGCATGGCGGTGGAGGCGATGAAAGCCGGCATCGTGGATTTCATCGAAAAACCTTTCGAGGAGGCGGCACTGCTGACCGCGATCCGTGACGCGCTGGCGCAGTCCGAAACGACCGGACTGCGCGAACGCGACGCGCAACTGGCACGCGCCCGGCTGGCAGCGCTCTCCCATCGCGAGCGGGAGGTGCTCCAGGGCCTGGTCGCCGGCCTGCCGAACAAGAGCATTGCCTCTGAGCTGAAACTCAGCCCCCGGACCGTGGAAGTGCACCGCGCCAATGTCATGACGAAAATGGGCGCCGGCAGCCTCTCGGAGCTGGTGCGCATGGCGCTGGCCACGGACATCTTGCCTACTTAGATTAAGGAAAGGGGCCGCTTTTTGAAAAAAGCGGCGCAAAAACTTTTTTGAACTGAGCCCGAGGCGCTCGAACAGCACGGGCCCAGATTAACAAAGTTTTTTGCTACTTTTTGTTCACAAAAAGTAGCCTTCCTTCTTTCCCTCTCGGCGCCAAGGCTTGCGCCAGATCAAATCGGCCATCCCGGAAACCACTTATAACGGCTCTTTCCAATGCCAGGTGCATGGGGAGCCGTAACGAAGTGGATGACTGGCAGCATCTCGTCCTGGTCCTGGATCTTGACCTCGCGGTGCGGGAATCCCTGAAATTCGCGCTCGAACAGAGCGGGATAAAGGTGCGCACCTTCAGCACCGCGGCCAGCCTGCTGCAGGATTCCGAGCTGCCGGAAGCCGGCTGCCTGGTGCTGGGGCATCGGCCGCCCGCGGTGAACTGCTTCCATGTCATCGCCGGCCTCAAGGCGCGCGGCCATATGCTGCCGGTGGTGGTCATGACCGAGCATGCCAGCAAGGCTTTCTGCCACCGCGCCGCCAATGCCCATGTGCATCAGGTGATCGAGAACCCGGTCTTCGATGAATCCCTGTTCGACAGCATCCGGGACGCGCTCCGCCCGCCCCGCCATCGCGCCGCCGGCGGCGCCCGACGCCTTCCTGACCAGGGGTCTCCCTACGTAAAATCCCTTAGCAACGAACCGAATTTCGCCGCCCGCCAAGCGCTCGTAGAACCGGTCATCGCCACCCGAACGGGAGTGTCCGATGTCCACGCTATCCGCCCCCTCCTTCAGCCCGTCAGCCCCCCTTCCGGCGACCCGTTTCCTGCACGACCGAACCGCAGAATTTCTGGGATGAGCAGCCCGGCCTCACCGGCACACTGACCAGCATTCCCGCAGGATCAGGGCATCTATAGCGAGGGCGACCAGGCGACCTGGTTCTACAAGACCGTCTCCGGCGTGGTGCGCACCTGCAAATTCCTCGGCGACGGCCGCCGCCAGGTCGATGCGTTCTATGTGGCGGGCGACGTGTTCGGCATTGAATCCGGCGAGACGCATCGGCTCTCCGCCGAAGCCGTCTCCGATTGCACGCTGATCGCTTATCGCCGCCGCTCGCTGGACCTACTGAGCGGCGGAAACGAAACCGTCGCCCGGCATCTGTTCCAGTTCGCGCTGCAAAACGCGGCGCGCGCGCAGGACCATGCGCTGCTGCTCGGCCACCGCAGCGCCCTGGAAAAACTTGCCTGCTTTCTGCTGCACTGGGCACGCCATTCCCCCCAGCAAGCGACTGTTACATTGGAAATGTCACGCCAGGACATCGCCGATTTTCTCGGCCTGACAATCGAAACCGTGTCGCGCACGCTCTCGAAACTTGAGAAAGACGGGATCATTAAAATGGCCGCCGCGCGCCGCGTCGAGCTGCGCAATATCGGCGCATTGCGCGCCCTCACCGCCTGATTTTCGCCGCCCCCGACCCGCTCCGGCACGCCGCAGGATCAGAAACTTCTGAAGCGCCAGCAATCACTCTCGGCAAATCCGCCGCAAAATCACCAGCCCGGCTTGTATGACGCCGCGCACGATCAACATTGATGAGGCCGAAAAAATTCTTTAGGTCCTCTTCTCATGCTGTTTGATCGCCGGATATTCGCTTCCCTGCTTTCCGCGAAACATGTCTCTGCCTCGTCCGGCGGACGGGATGACGCGCCACGTCGTCCCGCCACTGCAGCTGTCGCATTTGCGGCACATTTCTGTTAACGATTTATTTTGTAAATTGGAGATTTCCGCCATGGCGCGAGCAACGACACCGACCCGAAACAAGAAACCCGCCGCGAAGGCGCGCAGCACCGGCCGTTCAACCGCGGTTCGCCGCGCCGCCCCCGCCCGCACCGCCGCGCAGCGAAAAAAACCAAGACTGCGACGAAGGCCACGGCGAAGGCCGCCGCCAAAACCCCTGCCAAGGCCGCCGCCAAGAGCCCGGCCAAGCCAAGACCACCCGCACCACCGTGCGCCGCACCAGCACCGCCAAGCCGAGCAAAGCGACCACCGCGCGCAAAGCGCCGGTGAAAGCCGCCGCCATTTCGCCCGCGAAGGCGCTGCGCGCGGATCTCGAAAAGCTCGAGACCGCCAACAAGACCCTGCGCGCCAAACAGCGTGAGGCGGCGAAGGCCCTGAAATTCGCCGAAGGCCGCATCGCGGAGCTGGAAACCCAGATCGCCGAGCTGGAAATGCAGATGGCCAACACCGCCAAGCCGAAGCGCAGCGCAGCGAAGCGCAAGAGCGCTGACATCAAGCCCGACCTGCTGGATACGACGGAAGAGCCGGCCCGGTTCGATGAGGAAACGGAACTGGCGGGCGACACCCAGGACGCCGATCACGACGAGTTCTAAGAACGCGTCCTCCTGCCCCTGAAAGCCGCAAGCGGATTTCAGGGGCAGGATATTCATTTGTTGAACTTGCGTTTCAGGCCAGCCCTTCCGTCGCGGCCTGAAACATGAATTATCCGCGCCTTTCAGGAGAGTTTCATGACTGAACAAAGCAAAGCGGTTTGGTTCATCACCGGCTGCTCGACCGGCTTTGGCCGCGAACTCGCCCGGGAACTGCTGCGCCGCGGCAAACGCGTGGTCGTCACCGCCCGCGACAAATCCAAGGTCGAAGACCTCGCCACCGATAACGCCAACAGCCTGGCGCTGACGCTCGACGTCACCAACCCCGCCGAGGTGCGCGCCGCCGTGCAGGCGGCGGAGCAGAAATTCGGCGCCATCGACGTGCTGGTGAACAATGCCGGCTACGGCTATCTCGCCGCCATCGAGGAAGGCGAGGATGCGGAAATCCGCGACATGTTCGAAGTGAATGTCTTCGGCCTGGCCGACACCATCCGCGCCGTGCTGCCCGGCATGCGCCGCGCCGGACGGGGCCATATCGTCAACATCACCTCGGTCGGCGGCCTCGTCGGCAATGCCGCCAGCGGCTATTACGCGGCAACCAAATTCGCCGTGGAAGGGCTCTCCGAGGCCCTGGCCAAGGAAGTCGCCCCGCTCGGCATCAAGGTGCTGGCGGTCGAACCCGGCCCGTTCCGCACCGACTGGGCCGGCCGTTCGCTGAAACAGACCGCGAACATCATCGACGCCTATGACGCCACCGCCGGCGCCCGCCGCCGGCAGATCTCCGGCTATAGCGGCCAGCAGCCGGGCGACCCGGTACGCGCCGCCCAGGCGATCATCGATGCCGTCGAATCGTCGAACCCGCCCGGCCATCTGGTGCTGGGCAAGCCCGGCCTCAATATGGTGCGGCAGAAGCTGGACACGCTGCAGGCGGAAATCACCGCCTGGGAAAAAACCACGCTCGGCGCGGACTTTCCCGAGAGCCAGAATTAAGTGAAAAGAAAGTAGCCGCTTTTTGGAAAAAGCGGCGCAAAAACTTTTTCGACTCTGGGCCGGTGGCGGTGAAACCAGCACGGCCCAGAGTAACAAAGTTTTTTTGCTACTTTTTGTTCACAAAAAGTAGCCTTTCTTCTTTAGAGGCGTGCCGCGCCAGTGCCGCTTTTTTCAAAAAGCCCCCGCTTGCATCAGCGCCGGGACTGCGCTTGAAGCCTTTTCCGCTTTCGGGAAGGGCTTTTTCATGACCAGCATCGTCGGCATCGATTTCGGCACGACCAACAGCGTCGTCAGCCGGCTCACTCCGGACGGTGCCGTGCATAGCCAGCGTTTCCGCCTCGGCAGCGCCGATTTCGACGTGTTCCGCACCGTGCTCTGCTTCGCCTCTGAGACGGCAGCAAGGCCGCTCCCTTCTGCGCCATCAGGCCGGGCCGGCGGCGATCGAGGCCTATCTCGACGACCCCACCGACAGCCGCCTCATCATGTCGATGAAGACCTATCTGGCGCAGCGCAGCTTCGCCCAGACGCGCATTTTCGGCCGGAATTTTTCGCTCGAGGAAATGATCGCGGTGTTCCTCCGCAGCCTGCTCGAGGCCGCCGGGCTGCGCGGCTCGGACATCCATATCGTGGCCGGGCGGCCGGTGCGCTTTGCCGGCGACTTTGCCGATGACGAATTCGGCGAAACCAGGCTGCGCGCCGCCTTTGCCGCCGCCGGCTGCCCCTCGGTCGATGTCGCCTTCGAGCCGCAGGCCGCGGGCTACCGCTTCATCCGCACCCTCGACCGCCCCACCAATGTTCTGGTCGGCGATTTCGGCGGCGGCACCAGCGATTTTTCGGTCATCCGCTTCACCCCCGACGCCGCGCAGCCGCTCACCTCTCTCGCCCATGGCGGTGTCGGCATCGCCGGCGACAGTTTCGACTACCGGATCATCGATCACGCCGTCTCGCCGCGCCTCGGCAAAGGCAGCTCCTACAAGATCATGGGCAAGGAACTGCCGGTGCCCGTGGAATATTTCAACGGCTTCGCGCGCTGGCACCGGCTCTCGCTCATGCGCACGCCGAAAATCCTCCGCGACATCGAGGAAGTGGCGAATGCCAGCGACGATCCCGCGCCGCTGCTCAACCTCATGCGCGTGATCCAGGACGAGCTCGGCTACCAGCTCTACCAGACGGTCAGCGCCGTGAAGGCCGAATTGTCGCGCGCGCCGGAAGCCATGCTGCGCTTCGAGCACGACGATTTCACCATCGAACGCACGATCACGCGCGATGAATTCGAAGGCTGGATCGCCCCGGACCTCAAGCGCCTGGGCGAAAGCGTGGACGCCACTTTGGCACAGGCTGGCCTCGCCGCGGAGCAGATCGACCGCGTGTTCCTCACCGGCGGCACCTCGTTCGTTCCCGCCGTCCGCGCCCTCTTCACCCAGCGCTTCGGCGCGGAAAAACTCGCGGCCGGCGGCGAGTTCGTCTCCGTCGCCGAGGGCCTGGCCCTGATCGGCGGCGACCGGGCCGCCGAGAAGGAAGGGAAGGAAGTGGCCGCTTTTTGAAAAAAGCGGCGCAAAAACTTTTTCTAAACTGGGCCATGCTGGTCTGCGACATGCCACACGGCCCAGTATAAAAAAGTTTTTTGCTTCTTTTTTTCAAAAAAGAAGCCCTTCCTTACTTCCTTACGGGCATAACGGCGCAGGCTGTTGGCGATGAAGCGCGCGAGCGGCGGGCCGGCGAACACCACGATCAGGAAGCGCGCCGTCTGCATCGCCATGACGAACGGCACGTTCACCGCGGGAGACGAGGCGGCGATGATCGCCACGGAATCCACGCCGCCCGGGCTCATCGCCAGATAGGCGGTGAGCGGATTGACGTGCATGGTTTTCACCATCAGCACCGCCAGCCCGCCGCACAGCGCGATCAGGAGTAGGATCGAGGCGGCGACGCGGGAAAAGGCCTTCGCCGCATGGACCAGGATCTGCCGGGTGAAGCGCAGCCCGATGCTCCAGCCGACCAGCGCGTAGCTGGCCGCGAGCAGCCAGGGCGGCAGCTCGATCGTCATCGCCCCCGCGCCGTTCAGCAGGGCGCCGAGAAACAGCGGCACCAGCAGCGCCCCGGCGGGAAGGCGCCATTTGCGGTACACGCACCACGCCGAACGCGGCGAGCGCCAGCGTTTCCAGGAACGGTCCGGGCAGAAGCGGGGGAAACCAGTTTTGCGCCGCCGGCCGTGCCGGTGCTGCCGGTAAAGACGCGCGCGACCAGGGTCGCGACCACGGCCACCAACACCACGCGCAGATACTGCATGAAGGCGACCAGCCTCATATCCGCGCCGAACGCCTCCGACATCAGCACCATCGCGCTGGCGCCGCCCGGCGACGACCCCCAGATGGCGGTGCTGGCGGGGAGCACGCGCAGCCGCGCCAGCATCCAGCCGAGCGCGTTGCTGACGATGATCACCGCCACCACCGCGCCGAGAAAGACCGCCCAATCGGCCATCATGTCCCGCACGATCGAGCCGGTGATCGTGCGCGCGATCATGCAGCCGACGATCGCCTGGCCGCAGGTGAAAAGCAGCATGGGAATGCGGATGCCGGTCTGCAGCGCCGCGAAAATGATCGCCGCCCCCATCGGCCCCAGCAGCAAAGCCGCCGGCAAATGCAGCTGCGCTAACAGCAGTTCGATGATGACAGACAAAACGAGAAGCGCCGCGGCCTGCGCGGCGATGGGGAATTTAGCGAGGGTCACGGCGCTACCATGAAAGCCCATCGCCGCGGCGGCAAGAGGCAGGCTGAAGAAGCAGGAAGGCCGCTTTTTGTGAACAAAAAGAAGCAAAAAAACTTCTATGATTTGGGCCCGTGCCGTTTCAGCGCCAGCACGGCCCAATGTCAAAAAAGTTTTTGCGCCGCTTTTTCCAAAAAGCGGCCTTAACTTACTTCTTCAACCGGTTCTGGTAAACGCAAAGCTGCGCATAGGCGGCGGCGAGCAACGGCGTGTCGATGCCCGGCGCGCGCGCCGCGGGAGAGCAGATCGCCGAGGATCTGGTCGGCCTCCACGGCCGCGCCCTGGACCAGGTCGCGATACATCGAGGCGGTGGTCGGAGCGCCTTTCTGGGTCATCATCGCCCGCACGGTCTCAAGATGGCGGCGCGCGGCGGCTGCCCGACGGCCCTCACCACGCTGCTCACCTCGTCCACGAAAGCGCAACGCAACTGCGGCCCCGCCAGGCGCTGCTTCGATCTCGCCGATGGTGCCGCGCATCAGGCAGGTAATCCCGGCGAGGCTCGCCAGCATCGTCCATTTCTCCCACATCTCCCGCTCGACCTGAGCGCTCAGTTGCGCCGTCGAAGCCAGCGCCCTGCAGCGCCGCGTCCAGCGCGCCGATCCGGGGCGTGGCCACGCCATCCAGCTCGCCATAGACGAGATCCTGCATCTTGCTCATCTGCACGATCCGGCCCTGGTCATCGAGCGTCGTGCTCACCCGGCACAGGCCGCCCAGCACCGCCCGCCGCCCGAACCGCTCGATCAGCTCGTCGACATGCAGCATGCCGTTCAGCACCGGCAGGATCATCGTCTCCGGCCCCACCGCCTGCGGCCATGTCCGCCATCGCCGCCTCCAGCGCGTAGGCTTTCACCGACAGCAGAACCAGATCATAGGCGCCGCCCAGCGCATCGGCGGTCACCAGCTTCGGCGCCACGGTGAAATCGCCGTGCGGGCTGATGATTTGCAGCCCCTGCTCACGCAGCCGCGCTGCCCGCGCGGGGCGCACCAGGAACGTTACGTCGCGCCCGGCCTGCGCCAGACGCCCACCGAAATAGCCACCCGTCGATCCCGCGCCGACCACCAGAATGCGCATTCGTCCGCTCCTTTTCCGTTGCCTCTTCGCGCCTAACATGTTGTTTGGTGCTTGGCACCACCTCGCCGCCTGGCATACCATGCAACGCCGCGTCCACAGGAGCCCCGCCCTTGGCCTTTTCCCTTTCCCGTAGCGCCGCCATCGCCTTGCTCGTGGCCGGCGCGTTCTTCATGGAAAATCTCGACGGCACGGTCATCGTGACCGCCATGCCGCAAATGGCCGCGAGCTTCGGCGTGCACCCGGTGGACCTCAATAGCGGCATCACGGCCTATCTGCTGACCCTGGCGGTGCTGATCCCGGCCAGCGGCTGGGTGACGGACCGGTTCGGCGCGCGGCGCGTGTTCGCCGGCGCGATCATCCTGTTCACCCTGGCCTCGGCCCTCTGCGCGCTCTGCGCCACCCTACCTGAATTCGTGCTCGCGCGCATCCTGCAGGGTTGCGGCGGGGCGATGATGGTGCCGGTCGGCCGGCTCACCGTGCTGCGCTCGACCGAAAAGCAGAATCTCATCAAGGCCATCGCCACCATCACCTGGCCCGGCCTCGCCGCCCCGGTGCTCGGCCCGCCTCTGGGCGGCTTCATCACCACCTATGCCTCCTGGCACTGGATTTTCCTGCTCAACCTGCCGCTCGGCCTGATCGCACTGCCCCTGGCGCTCGCGCTGATCCCCGCCGGCAAGGCCGCCACCGGCAAACCTTTCGACCGGCTGGGTTTCCTGCTCACCGGCCTCGCCTGTCTCATGTTCATGTACGGCCTGGAGATGTTCAGCCGGCAAGGCGGGTCCTGGGCCGCCGCCTGCCTTTGCGTGCTGCTGGGGCTCGGCATCGCCCTGCTCGCCATACGGCATGCGCGGCGGCAGGAGCATCCGCTGATCGATTACGGCGCGCTCGCCTATCGCAGCTATGCCACCACCATCTGGGGCGGCTCGTTGTTCCGCGGCGCCATCGCCGCGATCCCTTTCCTGCTCCCGCTGCTGTTCCAGCTTGGCTTCGGCCTCAGCTCCTTTGCCTCCGGCATGCTGGTGCTGGCGGTGTTCGCCGGCAATCTGGCGATGAAGCCCTTCACCACGCCGATCCTGCGGCGCTTTCGCTTCCGCCCGTTGCTGCTGGTCAACGGCGCGCTCAACGCCGCGGTGATGTTCGCCTGCGCGCTGCTGACGCCGGATACGCCCGTGCCCGTGATCCTGGCCCTGCTCTTCGTCAGCGGCCTCTCCCGCTCGATGCAGTTCACCGCCATCAACACTTTGGCCTTTGCCGACGTCCCGGCGGCGAAAATGAGCGGCGCCAACACCTTGTTCAACATGGCCCAGCAAATGGCGATGGGGATGGGCATCGCGCTCGGCGCCGTGGCGCTGCGTCTGGCGATGCTGGTGCATCCCGGCCATCACGGCATCCCCTTGGAGGCCTTCCACATCGCCTTCATCCTCACCGGGATGATCGCCCTGGCCGGGCTGTTCGATGTGCTGGCCCTGAGCCCGGAGGCCGGCGACGCGATCCGGGTGAAACAGGCGGGATAAGAAAGGAAGAGGCCGCTTTTTGGAAAAAGCGGCACCAAAAACTTTTTTGACTTTGGGCCTGAGGCGCCCGAACGGCACGGGCCCAAATTAACAAAGTTTTTTTGCTACTTTTTGTTCACAAAAAGTAGTGCTTCCTTCGCTTCGCTTTTCTCTCAGGCGATAAACGTCTTGCTCAGCCAGTCCATGAAGGGCTCGGCCGGCATCGGGCGGTTGATCAGGAACCCCTGCACCGCGTCGCAACCCCAGTCGAGCAGCATTGTCTGCGTCGCCGTGAGTTCCAGCCCTTCCGCCACCACCTGCATGCCCATCTCATGCGCCAGGCTGATCAGCGACTTCACCAGCGCCTGCTGCTTGGCGCTGTGGGCGACCGAATTGATCAGCCGGCGGTCGATCTTCACCACATTTGCGGGAATGCTCTCGAGCGAGGTGAAACCGTTCGGCCCGGTACCGAAATCGTCCAGTGACAGGCCAACGCCCAGCTCACGCAACGCGCGCAGATGCTGTTCGGCATCGTCCATATTGTCGAACCGGTGTTTTTCGGAAAATTCCAGCTCCAGGAACTCGGCGGGCAACCGGTATTGCTCCAGCAACGAAGCAAGCCGGCCGACAAAATCCGGCTCCGCCAGATTCTTCGCGGAAATATTCACGCAGGTTTTCAGCTTGAAGCCGTCCGCATGCCATGCGGCGGTCTGCGCGACGGCACGCGTCAGCACCCAGGCGGTCAGCTCGCGCACCAGCCCGGTCATTTCGATCAACGGGATGAATTCGTTCGGCATCACCAGCCCCAGCGTGGGGTGATGCCAGCGCAGCAACGCCTCGGCCCCGATGCAGCGCCAGCTCCGCAGATCCACCCGCGCCTGATAGCTCAGCTCAAACTCGGCATCAGTCGCAAGCGATGCCTCAGCTTCGGCGATCAGCGCGAAAGCGCGGCGGTGATCGTCCGACAGGTCATATTTGCATTCCGACCAGCCGGCCGGCAGCTCCGCCCCGGCCTGCCCGGCCAGGAAAGTGGCCTGCAACAGATCCTCCGCCGAGCCGAGCCCGCGCGCCAGATCGCACACGCCGACGCCGCCTTTGATGGAAACCGGAATGCCGCGGCAGATCAAAGGCTTGGCCAGCATGCTGATCAGCCGCGCCAGCGCCATGTCATAATCGTGCGGATCGGAGGCCTGGAAAACCAGCCCCAAGCTCCAGAACCCGACCCGGCAGACCGGTTGCCGGCGGGTCATGAATTCCAGATCCGCGAGCCTGATGCTCAACAGGTCATCGGCGAATTTATAGCCGAAGACACGGATGATCTCGTCATATTTCTTGGTATCGGCGATGTTGATGACGATCAGGAACAGCTGCCGCTCCGGCAGCAGCCCCTGCCGCACCAGATTGATTTCACGCAGCAGGTCCGTCCGGTCTCGCAATGTCTCCGGCCCTGAACTCATGGCAGGCTTCTCGAAACGTGGCGGAATCAATGCCGTATCACCACCGGAATAAGAAAAATCTGCCACAACGCTCCCTGTTACCGGAGAAAAAATCTAAAAAAATCTGGTTGCTAGAAAAAATCAACCAGAAAAACAACCTTAAATTGGATGATTCGCCCCTAAAATGTCAAGATCCTTAAGCCCGCCGTTATGCGTGGGCTGCAGTGCGCTACTGAGAAAAGGCAAGAACAGCTAACCAGATCCGCCGATTTCCGTTCCGCAACGGAACAGCTCCTTTGCGCCGTGGGTATCCATTCCACAAGCCCAAAGGAGCTATAATTTTGGCGCCGTTTTTTTAAGCGTCTACTTTCCTGAAACGAAGACGGCCATCACCTCAGCGCGGGCAGATCGAACCGCATGGTGACGCTCTCGCAATGAGTATCAGGGCATTGCCACAGAAGAGAGGCCTCGATGCTGCCGCCGAAACGCAGGAGCCCGTTGCGCAAGCCGTCATCCATGGGCACGCCGCGATAAGCGTGGTCGGTAACGATCAGCGTCACCTCGTTCCCGACCTTGGTCACGCTCACCCCGATCTGTCCCCCCGCACGCGTCTCATGGCGGCTGCGCAGAATGGCCAGGAACAGCCGCAACACCACGACGCTGACCACATGCGCGTGCATCGCCGGCATGCGTACATGATCGATGCTCAACTGCATCTCGGGCCTGCTCTCAGAGCTCAGCAGATCAGCGAGCCCATACACCAGATCCTCCAACGGCCAGCCGATCACCGGCGCGGTACGCGAGGAATATTTCGAGATCTCGTTCACCTGGCGGACCAGTGCGGCGATCTTGTCGGCGGTAAAATGCGGGTCGTTGCTGTCGCCATGCAGCCCCAGCTCACGCAGCCGGCACAATTCGAGCAGCTCGAGCGCCATGCCGAAACCCATCGTGCGGCAGAGCGATGCCCAGGCCGGCGTGCCGGCAAACCGCACCTCCTGATCGACCCCCAGCGCGGTGGTGAACAGCTCGGCCATCAGCAGATTGGTCCGATGCAGAGCGGCCTCGTCCTGCGGGGCCGGCGGCATCGCCAGAGCCTGGAACAGATCCTGGACCACCGGAACGGCCACGGCGCTCTCAGCCTCGCGGACAAAGATATCAGGCTCCTGGGGAAGTGCTGCGGCAATCTCGGTGCTTACATAGTTCATGGTCAGGTGCCTTTCTGAAATCCAAGCATCAATCCCTGCGGCATCTCGATGTCAGCCGCGCTCGTCAGGCTCCTTGCCGGGCGATCGTCCTCCCGCCTCCAGGACCAGCCTGATGATGTCAGGAAATAATGCAGATCTCACACGGCGATCTTGTCGATTCCCACGCGCGATTTGCAGAAAAGCCCCGCAGCTTTTGCAAGGGCGGGGAAAGCGGCGAGAGAAAGGAAGAGAGAGGCTACTTTTTGTGAACAAAAAGTAGCAAAAAAACTTTGCTAATCTGGGCCGTGCTGGTTTCGCTGCCACCGGCCCAAGTTGCAAAAAAGTTTTTGCGCCGCTTTTTTCAAAAAGCGGCCACTTCCTTTCTAGGCCGCGTCGGCACCGGTGATTTTATGATAGGCCCGGCCGTGATAAATCAGCCCGCCGCTGGCGCTGCCCAGGCGGATCGCCACTACGGCGCAGAAGAGCACGCTATGCGTTCCCACTTCTGTGATCTGATCGATTTTGCAATCGAAACTGGCTGCCGCCGCTTCCAGAACCGGCGCGCCGGTCGCCAGCCGGGTCCAGCCGGTCTGGGCGAAACGCGCTTCCATGGGCATGTCGCTCCCGGCGAAGAGCGCCGAGAGCGCCTCCTGCTCATGCGACAGCACGTTCACGCAAAGCTTTCCCGCCGCCTTGAACGCGGTATTCATCCGATTGTTGCGGTTCATGCACACCAGCAGCGTCGGCGGATCGTCCGTGACGCTGCAGACCGCGGAAGCCGTGAAGCCAAGATCGCCCTCCGCCGCCGCGGTGGTGATGACATTCACCGCCGCGCCCAGACGGGACATGGCCTCACGAAAGCAACGCCGGTCGATCGCCAAATGCTCGTTCATGGCGGAATACTAGACCATGATTGATCGAGATCAATCATGGTCTAGTAAAGAAAGTAAGTAGCCGCTTTTTGAAAAAAGCGGCGCAAAAACTTCTTTTACGCTGGGCCTGAGGCGCTCGAACGGCACGGGCCCAAACTAACAAAAGTTTTTTTGCTTCTTTTTGTTCACAAAAAGAAGCCTTCCTCTCTGTCCTTAAGAAGCCGGCGTTTTCGGCAAACCGCGCCCGCGTTGCACGGCCTCGGCGCCGAACCGTGCCCGCAGCCGGTCGATCGCCTCCTGCCGCGCCTGCCGCCGCACCGCGCCGGTATCGGCGAGATCGCCGCGATCGGCCTGTGCGGCCGGGGCCAGCGGGGCCGCGCCGATGCCGATCAGCCGGAACGCCGTGCCGTCCGCCTCGCGGCGCAGCAGATCCTGCGCCAGCTCGAACAAGGTCTCCGGCAGCTGCGTCGGGTTGGCCAGGCGCTGGTTGCGGGTGCGGCTGACGAATTTGGCGGTTTTCAGTTTCAGCACGATCCCCGCCGCCGCCTGGTCCGCACTGCGCAGCCGCCGTCCGAGTTTTTCACAGAGCAACCAAAGCGGCGGTTCGAGATCAGCAAGGCGGGAAAGATCCGCCGCGAAGGTCGTCTCGGCGCTGATGGATTTATGCTCCTGCTCCAGCCGCACGGGCCGCGCATCCTCGCCACGCGCCAGCGCCGCCCAGCCCGGCCCGTCCGCGCCCAGAAGCCTGCTGGCCTCACGCATGTCCAGCGCCGCGAGCTGCCCGACCCGGCTGATGCCGAGCGCCGCAAACCGCTTCACCTGAGCGGGGCCCACACCCGGCAGCAAACCCACGGGCTCGGGCGCCAAAATCTCCGCCGCCTCGCGCCCGAGCACCGAAAAGCCGCGCGGCTTGCCGCGCTCGGCCGCCAGTTTCGCAAGCATCCGGTTGGGCCCTAAGCCGATCGACACGGTGATGCCGAGCTCGCTCTCCACCCGCCGGGCGAAACGGTTGAGCATGATCGCCGGCGCGGCACCATGGAGCACCTCGGTGCCGGAGAGATCGAGCACCGCCTCATCGATCGAGAGCGGCTGCACCAGCGGCGTCAGTTCATCCATCAGCGCCCGCACCTTTGCTGACGCCGCGGCATATTTCGCCATGTCCGGCCTGATGATCACCGCCTGCGGACACAGGCTGCGCGCCTTGAACATCGGCATGGCGCTGCGCACCCCGTAAAGCCGCGCCACATAGCAGCAGGTCGACACCACGCCGCGCGTGCCGCCGCCAATAATCACCGGCAGGTCGCGCAGCTCCGGGCGGTCGCGCTTTTCCACGCTGGCATAAAAAGCGTCGCAATCGACGTGGCCGATGGCCAGCTCCAGCAGCTCGGCATGGCGCACCACCCGCGCACTACCGCAGGACGCGCAGATATCCCCCGCCACCATCGCATCGCAATCGCGGCAGAAGGCCGGCATCAGCCCGGCCAGAGCCAGGCGGCACCGCGCACGCCCGAGGAATCGCCGTGCTTGTTGCGCACCACGTTCGGCGCAAAATGGTCCGCGAAAATATAAGGCTTCATCAGGCCCGGCAGGCTCTCCGTCAGGCCCGACAGGTTGGAGAGGCCACCGCCCAGCACGATCGCATCCGGGTCGAGAATATTGGTGATCACCGCCAGCGCCCGCGCCAGCCGGTCGGCATGCCGGCGCAGCGCGGCACGCGCCGGCTCATCCCCGGCGGCGGCACGTTCAACCACCAAAGTGGCATCGCGCGCGCCCTCGCCCACACCGTCACAGGCCAAAGCCGGGCCAGCCAGATAAAGCTCCAGGCATCCGGCCTGTCCGCACCAGCAAGGCCGCAGCGGCATCTCCTCCGGCCTCGGCCAGGGCAGCGGGGTATGGCCGAATTCGCCGGCCACGCGATGCCGCCCCTCGAGAATGCGCCCGTTCACGGCGATGCCGGCGCCGCAACCGGTGCCGAGGATCACACCGAACACGACCGCCGCACCGGCGGCCGCGCCATCCACCGCCTCGGACAACGCGAAGCAATTGGCATCGTTGGCCACGCGCACCTCGCGCTCCAGAAGGGCTGAGAGATCCCGGTCGAATTCGTGCCCGTTCAGCGCGTTTGTACTGGCATTCTGCACCAGCCCGGTCGCCGGGCTGATCGTGCCGGGAATGCCCACACCCACCGTGGCCGCGGCGCCGATCTCGGCCTCCGCCGCGCGCACCAGCCCGGCGATCGTCGCCAGGCTCTCCGCATAGCCCGCCGGCGTCGCCGCACGCCGCCGCAACAGAGCGGTGCCGTCCGGCGCCAGAAGCATGATTTCCGTTTTGGTGCCGCCGAGATCAATGCCGATACGATATGCCATGGCTGGGGTTTCTCCGCTGAATCGAACTCTGCTCAAGGTCCGCGGCACGCGCATTCTGCGCGCCATGGGAGAACGCCTGATCGACGCACAGTTCCAGAAATCCCCCTTGCCGGTGCTGCGCGCCGCACGGGCGTTGCGCGGCATGGCGGCGGGCGAGAAATTGCGCATCCTCGCCACCGACCCGGGCGCGGTCGTGGATTTCCGGGAGTTCTGCAAAAGCACCGGCCATGCGCTGATCGCCACCAGCGAAATTCGCGGCGTGTTCAGCTTCTCGATCAAGCGCCGGGACGATGCGCCGTGAATGTCGCGCTCTTCACCCACCCGGCCGTGCTCGGCCACGATAGTGGGGAGGACCATCCCGAATGCGCGGACCGCATCCGCGCGATTCTGCGTGCGCTGGAAACCCAGGAATTCGTGTCGCTGCTGCGTGAGATCGCGCCCGAAGCGCCGCTCGAAGCCCTGCGCCCCGCCCATACCGAGCGCTTCATCGAAGCGATCCTCGCTCTGCCGCGCGACCGCGTGACCTATATCGATGGCGACACGGTGTTCGGGCCCGGCTCTCTGGAGGCCGCGCTGCGCGGCGCCGGCGGCGCCATGGCCGGGGTCGACGCGGTGATGGAAGGCTGGGCGAAAGCCGCCTTCGTCGCCACCCGCCCACCCGGCCACCATGCCGAATCCAACCGCGCCATGGGTTTCTGCCTGTTCAACAATGTCGCCATCGCCGCTTTCCATGCCCGCGCCCGCTGGGGCCTGAAACGGATCGCCGTGGTCGATTTCGACGTGCATCACGGCAACGGCACGCAGGATATTTTCGCTCCCGACCCGGACCTGTTCTACGCCTCCACCCATCAGCACCCGTGCTATCCCGGCACCGGCCTGGCGGATGAGCGCGGCGTCGCCGGCAACGTGGTCAATGTGCCGCTCGCACCCGGCTCCGGCGGCGACGATTTCCGCGAAGCCTGGGAGCATAAAATCATCCCGGCTCTCAGCGCCTTCCGCCCGGAGCTGCTGCTCATCTCCGCCGGGTTCGACGCGCACGCCGCCGACCCGCTGGCGCAGCTCCGCCTGCGTGAGAAGGACTTCACCTGGGTTACCAACGCGCTGCTCGAGGTTGCCGACACGCATTGCCCGGGCCGCGTCGTCTCGCTGCTGGAAGGCGGCTATAACCTTGCCGCCACCGCCGCCTCCGCCGCCGCTCATGTCCGCGCGCTAATGCGGTTGTGAAATTTCGGGCAGGATTGTAGTCACAGCCCATGAGCGACAAGACCGATATCTCCGCGCTGTCCTTCGAGGATGCGCTGGCGGCCCTCGAGGCCATCGTGCGCAATCTCGAATCCGGGCAGCAGAAGCTCGAAGACGCGATCAGCGCCTATGAGCGCGGCGCCGCCCTGAAAAAACATTGCGAAGCCAAACTGGCCGAGGCGGAGGCGCGCGTGCAGGCAATCGTCGCCCGTGCCGATGGCTCACTTGCCCTGAAATCCGAGGACTGATCCAATGGCGCTAGACTTGGTGTACAACCCCGACGCCCTGGCGGCGGCGTTGGCCGAAACCAACCGGCTTGTGGAGGCGCAGCTCGACGCGCTTCTGCCGGTGCCCGAAACGGCCGAAGCCCGGCTGATCGAGGCCATGCGCTACAGCGTGCTCAATGGCGGCAAGCGCATGCGCGCCTTCCTGGTGATGCAGACCGCGCAGCTCTTCTCGGTCAACCAGACCTGCGCCGCGCGCGTGGCCGCTTCGGTGGAAATGCTCCACGCCTATTCGCTGGTCCATGACGACCTGCCGGCGATGGACGACGACGATCTGCGCCGCGGCCAGCCGAGCTGCCACAAGAAATTCGACGAAGCCACCGCGATCCTCGCCGGTGACGCGCTGCAGACCCGCGCATTCGAGGTGCTGGCCGAGGCCGACACCCATGCCGACGCCGAAGCCCGCTGCGAGCTGGCGCTCGCTCTGGCCGCCGCCTCCGGCATGCGCGGTATGGTCGGCGGCCAGATGATCGACATGCAGGGCGAAGGCAAAACCCTCTCCGCCCCGGAAATCACCCGCCTGCAGGCGCTGAAAACCGGCCGCCTGATCCAGTTCAGCGCCGAAGCCGGCGCCATCCTCGGCCGCGCCCCGCAGGCCCAGCGCCACTTCATCGCCGCCTACGGCCGCGACCTCGGCGCCGCCTTCCAGATTTATGACGACGTGCTGGATGAAACCGCCTCCGCCGAGGAACTCGGCAAGACCATCGGCAAGGACCTCGCCCAGGGCAAGGCCACCATGGTCTCCATCCTCGGCCTCGACCGGGCCCGCGCCCAGGCCGAACGCCTCGCCGAGCAGGCCGCCGGACATCTGGAAAGCTTCGGCGAAAAGGCCGACCTGCTGCGCGCTCTCGCGGCCTTTACGGTGACGCGGAAGAGCTAAGGCAAAAAGAAAGGCTACTTTTTGTGAACAAAAAGTAGCAAAAAAACTTTGCTACTTTGGGCCCGTGCTGTTTCAACGCCGCGGGCCCAAAGTCCAAGAAGTTTTTGCGCCGCTTTTTTCAAAAAGCGGCTTCTTACTTCCTTTCTACCAGGTCTAAAAATGCCCAAACAACGCGCCGATCTGATGCTGGTGAATGCCGGGCTCGTGGAATCCCGGGCCAAGGCGCAGGCTCTGATCATGGCCGGGCTTGTCTATTCCGGTACCGCTCGCGTGAAAAAAGCCGGCGACATGCTGCCTGAAGACGCGGCCCTTTCCGTCAAAGGCCAGGACCATCCCTGGGTCTCGCGGGGCGGGATCAAGCTGGCGCACGGGCTGGAACATTTCGGCTTCGACGCCACGGCGCGTGTCGGCCTCGATGTCGGCGCCTCGACCGGCGGGTTTACCGACGTGCTGCTGACCCAAGGCGCGAAACATGTCTACGCGGTCGATGTCGGCCACGGGCAGTTGGCCTGGAAACTGCGCTCCGACCCGCGCGTGACGGTGCTGGAAAAAACCAACGCCCGGCATCTCACGGCGGAACAGATCCCCGAACCCATCGGCGCCCTGGTCTGCGATGCCAGCTTCATCGGCCTGCAAACCGTGCTACCCGCCGCAATGGCGCTCTGCGCCCCCGGCGCCTTCGCCGTGGCACTGATCAAGCCGCAATTCGAAGCCGGCCCCGAACATGTCGGCAAAGGCGGCGTGGTGCGCGACCAGGCGGTGCACGAGGCGGTCTGCGCCCGCATCGAAGCCTGGTGGTCCGCCTTGCCGGGCTGGCGCGTTCGCGGCATCGCCACCAGCCCCATCACCGGGCCGGAAGGCAATGTCGAATTCCTGATCGGCGCTGAGAGACTTTAATCAAGGAAGTGGCCGCTTTTTGAAAAAAGCGGCACAAAAACTTTTGGTCCTTTGGCCCGGGCGCTCGAACGCTTGTGCCTTACGATCCCTCCGCTGAGGGCAATCAGCGGAAAAGGAAGAGATTTTTAAATTGGGCCGTGCTGGTGGAGACGCCCCCGGCCCAAAGTCCAAAAAAGTTTTTGCGCCGCTTTTTTCCAAAAAGCGGCCCATTCTTACGTCTTTCCTTCAGGTTTCCTTCAGGCTTCACGTGGAGCATCACAAACGAAAAGCGCGGCTACCAGAGGCAACCGCGCTTTGATCGTCAATCCGGGTCCTATCTTCACATCAGAGCCGGGCCATCAGGCCCCGCATGAAGATCGACCGCCGGAGCGAATCGGAACTGGCTTAGAAGCCTTCGCGCTCGATACGCTTGCGCTCCATCTTGCGGGCGCGGCGCACGGCCTCGGCAGCCTCACGCGCGCGGCGCTCGGAGGGCTTCTCATAGTGGCGGCGGAGCTTCATCTCGCGGAACACGCCCTCGCGCTGCAGCTTCTTCTTGAGCGCCTTCAGCGCCTGGTCGACGTTATTGTCACGAACGAGAACTTGCACCTGGCCCGAAACTCCTGAAAAAAACCCAAAAAACGAACACGGCCGCCATGGCCGTGTCCGCGAAAGATTTTGCGCCTATAGCATAGATTGCGCTCTCGCCAAATCTTTTCTGGCAGGCCATCTATGCATCCATGGCAATCTTGAAAATCGCCCGCATGGGTCATCCGGTGCTGCTCGAGACCGCGGCGCCGGTCGCCGACCCGACAGCGCCGGACATCCAGCGTCTGCTGGTCGACATGGTGGAAACGCTGCAGGATGCTGGCGGTGTCGGCCTCGCCGCGCCCCAGGTTTATCAGTCGCTGCGCCTGTTCATCTGGCATCTGCCGGCAACGCGCGCCGAGAACGGCGTGGCCGTGCCGCTCAGCATCGTGATCAATCCTGAAATCACCCCGCTCTCCGAGACACGGGAACTTGACTGGGAAGGCTGCCTCTCCATCCCCGGCCTGCGCGCCGCCGTGCCGCGCTATAAAGACATCCGCCTGACCGGGCTGGACGAACAGGGCACGCCATTCACGGCCGATCTGTCCGGTTTCGCCGCCCGCATCGTCCAACATGAAATCGACCATCTTGACGGCATTCTCTACCCGATGCGCATGTCGGATTTCCGCTATTTCGGCTTTAATGAGGAAACCAACCGCTACAACCAACCTCTGCCGGAGATCGTGTGATGCAGATCGATGAGGACACCGCCGCCCTGCTCGACGCGCTGCTGCCGCACGTGCCGTTCGACGGCTGGACGCAGACTGCCGTGCGCAATGCCCTGACCAGCATGGGCCTGGCAGGCGACGACGCGGTGCTGATGTTCCCGAACGGCGCCGGTGAAATGATCGAGAGCGCCTTCGCACTGATGGACCAGCGCATGGCGGACGAAGCCGCCGCCGCGGACCTTGCCAGCTACCGCCTCACCGCGCGGGTCCGCGCCATCATCGCCATCCGCCTCGAACAGACACGCGGCAACAAGGAAGCGATCCGCCGCGCTCTGTCCTGGCTCAGCCTGCCGATCCATGCCCCGATCGCGGCGCGCATCACGGCCGCCACGGTCAATGCGATCTGGCACGCCGCCGGCGATACATCCGCGGATTTCTCCTGGTACACCAAGCGCGGCATTCTCACCGCAATCTACGGCTCGACCCTGCTCTATTGGCTGAACGACCATTCCGAGGGCGACGAGGACACGCTGCACTTCCTCGACCGAAGGCTTGCCGGCATCGGGCGGATCGGCAAGATCCGTAAAACCCTCACCGCGCCTTGCCGCCTGCTCCCCCGCCGACCGGGGCGCACCATCCCGACGCAGCACGGATAAGGAAGTAAGGAAGGAAGCAGCCGCTTTTTGGAAAAAGCGGCGCAAAAATTTTTTGGACTTTGGGCCCGAGACGCTCGAGCTACGCGGGCCCAGTTTAAAAAAGTTTTTTGCTTCTTTTTTTCAAAAAAGAAGCCTGCTTTCTTACTGTCTTAGTGAACGAGTTCTTCCGTCAGCATTTTCGGTACCGCCCGGAGCATGGGCGCGCTGGCGGCTTGCAACGAGAATTGTCCGACCAGCCGGGTCAGATCGTCCGCCTGCCCCGCCAGGCTGTGGCTTGCCGCTGTCGCCTCTTCCACCATGGCAGCGTTTTCCTGCGTCACCTGGTCCATCTGGCGGATCGCGCCGTTCACGTCTCCGAGCTGCGCCGCCTGTCCTCGGGCCGTCGAAGCGATCTCCCCGACCAGCGTGCTCAACTGCCCGACCTGGACGACGATCCGCGCCAGCGAGGTGCTGGTTTCGCCGACCAGCCGGACGCCGGAGGCGACCTGCGATCCCGAGGCGGAGATCAACGCCTTGATTTCCTTGGCCGCCTCAGCCGAACGCTGTGCCAGCGCCCGCACCTCGACCGCGACCACGGCGAAACCGCGCCCGGCCTCGCCGGCCCGCGCCGCCTCGACCCCGGCATTCAGCGCGAGAAGATTGGTCTGGAAGGCGATCTCGTCGATCACGCCGATGATTTTGCCGATCTCCTTCGAAGAGGTTTCGATCTCGCCGATCGCCGTTACGGTGTCGCGCAGCACCGCGCCGGAACGCTCGGCATTGCCCTTCGCCTCCGTCACCAGAGCCTGCGCCTCGCCCGCGCCCTCGGCGGTGCGCCCCACCGTGCCGGTGACCTGGTCCAGCGAGGAGGCGGCCTGCGCCAATGTCTCCGCCTGATGGCTGGTGCGCCGCGCCAGATCGTCGGAAGCCGCGGCGATTTCCCCAGCCCCGCTGCGCACACCGCCGGTATTGCGTGAGATGTCCCGCATTGTCCGATGCAGCCGCTCCATGGCGGCGTTCAGATCGCTCCGCAGTTTTTCGTAGGCGCCGGGCAAAGTCTCATTCAGCCGGAATGTCAGGTCACCGGCGGCCAACCGCGCCAGCCCCTGCCCGACCGAGCTCACCACAATCTCCGCCTGCTCGGCGATGATGCGCGCCTGCAGGCGCTGCCGCTCTTCCTCTTCCGCTGCCGCCTGTCTGGCCGCGGCCCGATCGGCCTCGATCTTGTCCAAAGCGGTCTGGCGGAACGTGAACATGGCTTTCGTCATGCGCCCGACACAGTCTTTATAATTTGTGTGGGCAATCGGCGCTTCGAGATTTCCCGCCGCCAATCCCTCCATGCGCACCACGGTGCTGACATAGGGGCCGGCGATCTGCTCCCGCATCACCACGCCCGCGACCGCGGAGCTCAGCAATGCCAGGCCACAAATCGCGGCCATCGCCACAAATCCGATATCACCCGAGGCGAATAACAGCCCGGCGGCACCGCACAAAGCCACGAACCCGGCCTGCATGCCGAATGCCACCGCCAGCTTCAGACGAATGGGCGCAATTTCCCGAAACCACGCTAACAATGTTTTCTTCCATCTTTTGCGGCCGCCGGACGAAGAACAATGAGGCTGAACAATATAAGGGGATCTACAACTATAAGGAGCAATTCTGCGGCAGCTTTACAATTATTAATTGCAGATTGCCGGGAAGAAATCCATGCGCAAAACGATCGATTTTCGGGCTTTGTGTGATTTTACTGTTACCAGAAGGCACCGGCGCGTGCAGGGTGGCCACGCTTTCCAGCCAAAACTCTCAATTTATTCAAAGCAAAAATGACATTGCACAATCACACCGATTATGCAGGCCGCGCCCCATGAGTTAGCAATATAATTTATGTGTTTAGCATGATTAACCAGATAAAATCATGCCCCAAGACGCAAATGAGCCCGTGCCGCTTCAAGCAGCACGGGCCCGAATTCCCAAAAGTTTTTGCGCCGCTTTTTACCAAAAAGCGGCTACTTTCTTAACGCTTCAAGCCGCGGTGCCGCCGATCGTCAGGCCCGAGAGTTTCATGGTCGGCTGGCCCACGCCCACCGGCACGCCCTGGCCGTTCTTGCCGCAGGTGCCGATGCCGGGGTCCAGCTCCAGATCGTTGCCGATCATTTCCACCTTGGTCAGCGCATCCGGGCCGTTGCCGATCAAGGTCGCTCCCTTCACCGGTGCGCCGATCTTCCCGTCCTCGATCAGATAGGCTTCGGAGGCGGAGAACACGAACTTGCCGGAGGTGATATCGACCTGCCCGCCGCCGAAATTCACCGCATAGAGGCCGCGCTTCACGGATTTGATCATGTCCTCGCGGGAGGCGTCGCCGGCCAGCATGACCGTGTTGGTCATACGCGGCATCGGGGAATGCGCGTAGGATTGCCGACGCCCATTGCCCGTGGCGCGCATGTTCATCAGCCGCGCATTCTGGCGGTCCTGGATGAAGCCGACGAGGATGCCGTCATCGATCAGCGTAGTGCGCGAGGTCGGCGTGCCTTCATCATCGACGGTGAGCGAGCCGCGCCGGTCGCGCAGCGTGCCGTCATCGACCACCGTCACGCCCTTGGAAGCAATCCGGCTGCCCATCAGCCCGGCGAAGGCCGAGGTCTTCTTGCGGTTGAAATCGCCTTCCAGCCCATGGCCGATCGCCTCATGGAGCAGGATGCCCGGCCAGCCGGCGCCGAGCACCACCGGCATTTCCCCGGCGGGCGCGGGAACGCTCTCAAGATTCACCGCCGCCTGGCGGATCGCCTCGCGCACCGCGTTTTGCCAGTAATTCGGGTCCATCAGCGGCGCGTAGGAGGTGCGGCCGCCGGCGCCATGGCTGCCCGATTCGCGGCGGCCATTCTGCTCCAGCACGACGGAGATGTTCATCCGCACCAGCGGCCGCACATCCGCCACGCGCTGGCCGTCGGCGCGCAGGATTTCCACCACCTGCCACTCGCCGGCGATGCTCGCCATCACCTGCACCACGCGGGAATCAGCGCCGCGCGCGAACGCATCGATCTCGCCCAGCAGCGCCGCGCGGCTGGCAAACGGCATTTCCGCGAGCGGGTTCAGGCCGGCATAAAGTGCGCCCCCGGCGGCGGCCGGGCCGGCGGCGGTTACTGATTGTTCCATCGCCTTGGCGGCCTTGATCGTCGCCGCCGCGCGCGCCAGGGCAGCGTCGGAAATCTCCCCGGCATGGGCGTAATAGCTCGCCTCCCCCAGCACCGCGCGCAGGCCGAAGCCGCGCCGCGTGTCGAAGCTGGCGGCGCGGATGCGGCCGTCATCCAGGCTGATCGACTCTGACTCACGATATTCAAGGAACAGCTCGCCATCGTCGGCGCCATCGGTGGCGGTGGCGATATGGCGCCCGGCGCTTACCGGGTCGAGGCCGTTGTCACGGTGAAAGAGCGTTTCGGCGAGGTTCAGGGCTTCGGTCATTGCTATGCTCCGTGACGGCAAGTTCTGGTGCCACCATGCGCCGCGGCGTCGCCCCGCGCAAACCATGCAAAGCGCAAAGGGAGGCGGCGAGCAGCAGCACTGCGTTCAGCTCATGCACATAGCCGAGCTCGGGCGCGCCCAGCACGGCGGTGGCCATGCCCAGAACATACTGCAACGCCAGCAAACCGGCGAGGACCAAAAAATTGTCGCGCAAGCCGGGATGCCGGTCAGCGCCGCGCAGGCCGAACAGGGCCGTCGCCAGCACCGTGAGGAAGGTGAGCGTGGCGAGCCCCCGGTGGAAAAACTGCACGGTCGCCTTGTTGGCGAAAAAGTTCCACCAGAACGGCTGCAGCGCGAACAAGCCGGGCGGCACCAGATGCCCGTTCATCAGCGGGAAACTGTGGAACATGGTGATGGCATTGGTGGTGGCGACCAGCGCGCCGAACCCCATGGTCAGCAACAGCAGCAGCACGCTGGCCAGCGCCCAGGGGCGCAGCCACGCCGCCCCTTCCACCACAGGCGGCACCGGGCGCTTCACGGTCAGCCCGGTCCAGACCAGGGCCATGAAAATCAGCATTGCGGCGATGAAATGCGGCGCGGCCCAGAGCGGCGGCGGCATCAATATGCCGGGTTGGAGCCCGGTGAGCACCATGTACCAGCCGAACGCCGCCTGGGCTGCGCCGGCCAGGAAAATCGCCAGGAACCAGGCCATCAGCCGTCGCGGCAGACGGCGCTGCCAGACGAACAAGGCAAAGGGGATGAGGAACACCAACGCCATCAGGCGACCCCAATTGCGGTCCCAGAACATCGGCCAGAACAGCGCCTCGAACGCCGCCAGCGTCACAGGCTGCGCCTTGAACTGCGCGGTCTGCTGGTACAGGGCGAACAGATGCGCCCAGGAAGCGGCGGAAAGCGGCGGGATGAAGCCGGTGACCGGCTGCCAGCTCTGGATCGCGAAAGAGGCCCCGATGGTGCGCACATGGCCGCCTCCCGCGACCATGCCGAACACCATGAAGGCCAAAAGCAGCAGCCAGTTGCCGACCGCCTTGTCCCCCGCCGGCTTCACCGCACCGCGCCGCGCAGCCGGTGCAGCAGCAGCAGGCAGGCGGTGAGCAGCAGCACCGCATCCATCTGATGGGCAACGCCGACATCGAACATCTGCGAGACGAGTGCTGCGACACCGAGGATGAATTGCAGCATCACCAGCCCGCCAACCAGCAGCCCGGCATCGCGGATCGCCTTCGGCGCCGCGCTGCGCAGCGCCACCGTCACGGTGGTGAGCAGCACAATGACCGTGAGCGACGCCAGCGCCTGGTGGTTGAACAGCACCGCCGCCTTGTCCGCGAACATGTTCATCGCGAGATAGCCCGGCGGCGGCGCGCCGACGCCGATATTCTTCGCCGGATCGAAAATGCTGACCGCATGCGTGCCGGAAACGAACGTCCCGGCGAACATGGTGGCGCCCAGGCAGAGCAGCGAGGCGACCGCCCAGAATTTCAGGCCGCGCAAGCCCGGCAGCCGCACCGGCTCAGGTTGCAGCACGGTCAGCGCCGTCCAGAACACGGCAATATAAAGGAACATCGCGAAGCTGAAATGCAGGCTCAGCCGCCAGGGCTGCACCGCCACGCTGTTGGGGTCGAAACCGGACGCGACCATGAACCAGCCAATCGCCCCCTGCAGCCCGCCCAGGACGAAGAGCAACAGCAGCCAGGGGATCAGCCGCGCCTCGATGCGCCGTGTGGCGATGAAGATCATCAGCGGCACGAAAAACACCACGCCGATCAGCCGGCCCCACAGCCGGTGAATATATTCCGGCCAGAACAGCGCCTTGAAGCCGGCCAGATCCATGCCTTGGTGCAAAATCCGGTATTGCGGGATGGTCTTGTACAGCGCGAATAATTTATCCCACGCGCCTTGGCTGAGCGGCGGCAGCGTGCCGATGATCGGGTCCCAATCCATGATCGACAGGCCCGAGCCGGAATCGCGTGTATAGCCGCCAATGCCGACCATCACCCAGATCATGAAGCACGAAGCCAGCAGCCATGCCGCGACCCATTTGCGGTTCCGCCGGCTGACGGCGTCACTATTTCCGGCGCGCACCCCGAGAAGCACTTCGGACAATTCCCACTCCTAACGCATAGTTTGTTGTAATTACATTTATGGTCCCAAAAATTTAAGGGAAGTGGGCCGCTTTTTGAAAAAAGCGGCGCAAAAACTTTTTGTTAGTTTGGGCCCGCGGCGGTGAAACCAGCACGGCCAAGTTTAAAGAAGTTTTTTGCTTCTTTTTTTCAAAAAAGAAGCCTTCCTTTCTTCCTTATTCGCCCACCAGCGCGCGGGCAAATTCCGCCGGGTCGAAATCCTGCAGATCGGTGATCTGCTCGCCGGTGCCCACGGCATGGATCGGCAGGCCGAACTGCTCGGCCAGCGCCACGACGATGCCACCGCGCGCCGAGCCGTCCAGCTTGGTCACGATGAGCCCGGAAAGCTCGACCATTTCCTTGAAGATCCCCACCTGGGTGACGGCGTTCTGGCCGGTGGTGGCATCCAGCGTCAGCAACACGGCGTGCGGCGCGGTCGGGTCCAGCTTGCGGATCACGCGGATGATCTTCTGCAGCTCCTCCATCAGCGCGGTCTTGTTGTGCAGCCGCCCGGCCGTGTCGATGAGCAGCACGTCGGCGTCGATTTTCTGTGCCCGCGCCAGCGCGTCATGGGCGAGCGAAGCAGCGTCGGAATTGGGCGGCGCGGTCACCACTTCGGCGCCGGCACGGGTGCCCCACACCTGCAGCTGCTCCACCGCCGCGGCGCGGAACGTATCGCCCGCCGCCAGCACCGACACCAGCCCGGCGGCGCGATACTGCGCCGCGAGCTTGCCGATGGTCGTGGTCTTGCCCGCCCCGTTCACGCCCGCCATCAGAATCACATAGGGCTTGCGGGCAGGATCCAGAACCAGCGGCTTGGCCACCGGCTGCAGCACCTTGGCGATCTCCGCCGCCAGCGTTTCCTTGATCTCCTGGTCTGTGACCTCGCGGCCGAAGCGCGTGCTGCGGAAATCGCGGATCACCCGGTTCGCCACGTCGGTGCCGAGATCGGCCGCGATCAGCTGGTCCTCGAGCTCTTCGAGCGCCTCATCATCGAGCTTGCGCTTGGTGAAGGTCGCGGTGATGCCGTCGGTGAGCTTGGCCGCGCTGCGCGACAGTCCGGATTTGAGCCGTCCGAAAAAGCCCGAAAGCGCCATCAGACCCACTCCTCCAGCTCACCGGTAAAAGATGTCTCGGCGGGGCCGCGCATGGTCACGCGACCCGCCTCGTTCCAGCCAATCACCAGCTCCCCGCCATCCATCACCACGCTGGCGCTGCGCCCGATCAGCTCGCGCCGATAGGCGTTCACCAGCGCCGCACAGGCGCCGGACCCGCAGGCCAGCGTCAGGCCGGCGCCGCGTTCCCACACTCGGAGGCGAATACGCGTCGGGCTCTCGATCTCGGCGAAGCCGACATTAACCCGCTCGGGGAACAGCTTGTGCTTCTCCAGCACCGGACCGATGCTCTCGATCGGCAGATGCGCCAGATCATCGACGAAGAAGGTGACATGCGGATTGCCCATCGAGCATGCCGCCGGGTCCGACACCGGGCCCATCGACAGATTCAGATGCAGCGTGTCCATGGCGCCGGAAAGCGGCACGCCTTCCCAGTCCAGCCGCGGCGGGCCCATATCCACCTCGACCAGGCCCGGCCCGAGAATTTCCGCCGGCAGCAGCCCCATGACGGTACGCACCGTCACCTTCCGCTCGCCAGTTTCCTCGGCCATCAGCGCCGCGACGCAGCGCGTGGCGTTGCCGCAGGCCCCAGCCTCGGTACCGTCAGAATTGAGAATGCGCATGAACACATCGGCCTCGGCCTCCGGGTCAAGCTCCAGCACGATCAGCTGGTCGCAGCCGACCCCGATCCTGCGGTCAGCAATGCGGCGCACCACATGCGGCGGCAAAGGAAGACGTTTCTCACGCGCGTCCAGCACCACGAAATCGTTGCCGGCACCATGCATTTTCACAAAAGGGATGGACATACCGGTTCAGTAGCGCGCGGTCCCGGCGATGGGAAGCGAAGGAAAGCGCTTCTTTTTGTGAACAAAAAGAAGCAAAAAAACTTCTGTAATTTGGGCCCGTGCCGTTTCACCGCCACGGCCCAAAAGTCAAAAAAGTTTTTGGTGCCGCTTTTTCCAAAAAGCGGCCCCTTCCTTAACCTTAGTGGCTAATGCCCCGCATTCGCCCCGGAGAAATCCGGCGCGAGGCCCGAGGCGGCCAATTGCCCGGCCAGCTCGGATTTCAGCTTCGACAGCCCGGCCTCGGACGTGCTTTCGGCGCGGGCGACCAGCACCGCCTGGGTGTTGGAGGCGCGCAGCAGCCACCAGCCTTCATCGGTGGTCACGCGCACGCCGTCAGTGTCGGAGACCTTGTCCCCGCTCGCCTTGAGCCGTTCGGCCACTTCCTTGACCACCTGGAATTTCCGGTCTTCGGCGCAATCGAAACGCAGTTCCGGGGTGTTCACCACGTTGGGCAGGCTGGCGCGGAATTCGCTGACGGTTTTGGTGCTGCGGGCGATCACGCCCAGCACGCGCACGGCGGCGTAGAGCGCGTCGTCGAACCCGTACCATTTGTCGTTATAAAAAATATGGCCGGACATCTCGCCGGCGAGCGGCGCGCCGATCTCCGCCATCTTGCTCTTGATCAGGCTGTGCCCGGTCTTCCACATCAAAGGCTGGCCGCCGGCTTTCTGGACCTCGTCGAACAGCACCTGGCTGGCCTTCACGTCGGCGATGATGGTGGCGCCGGGATGCGCGCGCAGCACGTCGCGCGCCATCAGCACCAGGAACTGGTCGCCATAGAGGATATGGCCTTCATTATCGACCAGGCCGATGCGGTCGGCGTCGCCGTCGAAAGCGATGCCGACATCGGCATTTTCTTTCTTCACCGCGGCGATCAGCTGCTCGAGGTTTTTCGGCACGGTCGGGTCCGGGTGATGGGCCGGGAAAGTGCCGTCGATCCGGCCGTTGAGAATCTTGTGCTCGCCGGGCAGCTTGGCCAGCAGCTTGACCAGCACGTCGCCGGCGGCGCCGTTGCCGCTGTCCCACACCACTTTCAGCTTCTGCTCGCCGTCCCAGTCCTGCAGCAGCCGGGCGACATAGGCGTCGCTGATATCCTTATATTCCACGCTGCCCGTGGTCTCCGGCACCACCTGGCCCGCGGCGGCGCGCGCGCCGAGGTCGAGAATATCCTTGCCGAAGAACGGCTTCTTGCCGACCATCATTTTGAAGCCGTTGTAATTGGCCGGGTTGTGGCTGCCGGTCACCATCACCGCGCCATCGGTCGGGCCGGTGAAAGCAGCGAAATACAGCATCGGGGTCGGGCCGCAGCCAACCCCGACCACCTCGGCGCCGCTGGCCATCAGGCCCTTGATCAAAGCCTCTTCCAGCATCGGCGAGGAGAGCCGGCCGTCGCGGCCGACGGCAATGCGCTTGCCGCCCTGCTCGGCGATGATCGAGCCGAACACCCGGCCGATCGCGAAGGCATCGGCCTCGCCCAGCGTGTCGCCGACAATGCCGCGAATGTCGTATTCGCGCAGGGAGCTTTCATGGAATTGATGCGAAAATGTCATGCCTATCTCACGTCTCACGCGCTGAAATCATTATGTCCTGACCGAGGCCGGCCGCGCATCGGGGCGCGGCCGGCCTCGGGTGCCAGGTCAAGAATTTACGTATTTCTTCAAAAATTCCCGTACCGCAGGCCCAAGATCGGGCCGCGCCAGGGCAAAGGCGATCTGCGCTTCCAGGTAGCCGGCCTTGTCGCCGCAATCAAAGCGGGTGCCGTCGAATTTCAGGCCATGGAACGGCGCGTGGCCGATCAGCTTAGCCATGGCATCGGTCAGCTGCACTTCGTCGCCGGCGCCGCGTTCCATCTGCGAGAGATGATGTACCACTTCCGGCAGCAGAATATAACGGCCAATGATCGAAAGGTTGGACGGCGCATCCTGCGGCGCCGGCTTCTCGACCAGCCCCGTGACCTCGACGCGGTTGTCCTGGGTCGCGCCGGTCTTGAGAATGCCGTAACGGTTGGTGTGTTCCCGCGGCACCTCGGAGATCGCAACGACGTTGCCGCCCGTCTCGTGATGCACCTTGGCAAGCTGCGCCATGCAGGGCGTGTCGCTCAGCACCAGATCGTCCGGCAGCAGAATGGCGAAGGCATCGTCGCCGATGAAGGTGCGGGCGCACCAGATCGCGTGACCCAGGCCGAGCGGCACCTGCTGGCGCACGGTCGAGATCGAGCCGGGGGCCATGGCCTCGGAACGCAGCAAATTCAGCGCCTCACGCTTGTTGCGCTCGGCCAAAGTGGCTTCCAGCTCGAAAGCGATGTCGAAATGATCGATCAGCGCGGTCTTGCCGCGGCCCGTGACCATGCAGAATTGCTCGATCCCCGCCGCGCGCGCCTCATCCACCGCATATTGGATCAGCGGCTTGTCCACGACAGGGAGCATTTCCTTCGGCATCGCCTTGGTCGCGGGCAAAAATCTCGTACCCAGCCCGGCGACCGGAAGTACGGCCTTACGCAACGGTTTAACCAAAGAACTCTCCCTTACATCGTCCGGTCGGAAACATCATAGCCACCCACACAGGGGAGCGACAAGCGCACCCCCGAGAGAGCTGAACAGACTTTTCTAAAAAGGCTCACTATGTGTCATTTTTGTGGTTTTTGTTAGAACATTGCTCTTGGGACATGAGTCTCAACGTCATCAAACTGAAACGCCCGCCCCGATCGGGCCAAGGCTGTTTTTGATCTCCCTTAACATAGCCTTAAGTTTGCCGGCTCGGTTCCTGAATGGCAATCATCAAACCGGCGGCCACCGCTTTATTGTTTCGACGAAGGTTGCAGCTTGTCTCTTTGGCTTTTTGCATCGCCGCGGATTTTGCTCAAAATCCAGCACGTGACACCGGCATTCGCCGCGGCGGCCAGGAGCAGGATCCTTGGCGCGCCGAGCCCGCCAGTATAGAGGCCGGCAACAAACCCCGCCCCCGCCACGCTGGCCAGCGCGTTCATGATATTATTGGCGCCAACCATGCGCGCCCGGTGAGAGGGTGCGGCACATTCCTGCAGCAGCACATAAAGCGGCACCGAAAACCCGCCGCCGCAGATCGCCAAGGCGAGCAGGTCCGCCAGCAGCGCCCAGCCGAAGCCGCTCCCTAACATCGCCGGAATGTTCGGCAGCACCGGGGCATGGGCCGCCAGGAGCGCAAATCCCGCGGTGAAAAGCGAAACGCCAAAACCGCAGGCAACCACGTAATGCAGCAGCGCCTTATCGCGCACCAGTCCCGCCACGCCGAGCGCGCCGATGCCCACGCCCACCGCGAACACGCCCAGCATCAGCGTCACCACCGAGCCGCTGCCATGCAGCACGTCACGCGCCAGGGTCGGGAACACCGCCAGCACGATCGTACCCATCGCCCAGAACCAGCTGATGCCGAGCACCGCAAACCACACCGTTCTGGCCTCCGCCGCGAGACGGAGGAGCGAAACGCTGCCGGAGACAAGATTCCATCCCGGGCGCAAACCCGGTTGTGCCACCGGCGTTTGCGGAATCGCCCAGGCCGCCAGAATGCCGGCAACCGCCACCGCAAGGACGGCGAGCGACGCGGCGAGCGCGCCATGCGGCAGCAGCACCAGCACCCCGCCCGCCACGGTCCCGAGCAGAATGCCGACGAACGTGCCCGCCTCGATCAGCCCGTTCCCCGCCACCAACGCATCGCCCGTGAAAAAATCCGGCAAAATCCCGTATTTGAGCGGCGAGAAAAACGTTGCCTGCACGCCCAGGCCGAACAGCACCGCCATCAGCACCGGGAAATTTTCCGTGAAAAAACCGATACAGGCGAGCAGCATCAAGCCCAGCTCCCAGATTTTGACGGCACGGATCAGCCGGGATTTTTCCCTGGCATCGGCAAGCTGCCCCGCCACGGCGGAAAAAATCGCATAAGGGAGGAGAAAGACGCCGCCGGCCAGCGCCACCAGCACCGGCCCCAGATGCGCCAACCGATAAAGTGCCAGAACCACCAGCGCGTTCTTGAACAGGTTATCGTTGATGGCACCGAGCGCCTGGGTGATGAACAGCGGCAGAAATTTCCGGCTCCGCAGCAACGCGAAGAAGGAAACCGGCTCAAGGCAGGACAATTCTGGCTTGGTCATTCGTTATATAAAACAAATAAAGGAAGGGGCCGCTTTTTGAAAAAAGCGGCGCAAAAACTTTTTTGACTTTGGGCCGGAGGCGTTTCACAGCCCCCAAACTAACAAAGTTTTTTTGCTTCTTTTTGTTCACAAAAAGAAGCCTTTCTTTCTGCTCTAGGCATCCCGCACCGGGATCAGCACCAGGCTGCCCCAGGCGCAGGCCATGCCGGTCAGCAACCCGCCCAGCACATCGGCCACGAAATGATAATCGGCGCCGACCAGCCCCACCATCACCAACCCGATCAGCCCGCCCCACAGCCAGCGATAGCGCGGCACTTTCGCCCACAGCACGCACAGCGGCGCGGCAATGTAGGAGGTATGGCCTGAGGGAAACCCGCCATACAGATCGCTCGTGGCGAGCGGGTGGAAATTGTAAATGCCGTCATAAAGCCAAGTGTCCGGCCAGGGCCGGCCGAACAGCCATTTCAGCTCATCCTTGGCCGCCGTGCCGGCCAGCGTGGCGACGCTGGCGGCCAGAAACAGAGGGTTCGCGTGGTCCGCACCGCGCAGCTTCTGCACCAGCCGGTACAGCAGAAACAGCGCCGCCAGCGGCAAGGTGAACAAGGACGGCACCGCCGCCGCCTGGAACACATGCCGCAACGCCCTGGTGTTCGTGGAAATACAGCGCCACCGGCCGGTCGACGAACAGCATGCACGGCACCAGCATCACCACCAGAATGGCGGCGAAAACGAGAACCGGCCGCGCCGGAGCACCGGCCGCGATGCGCGCGGCGTAACTCAGGGCAGCAGCACAGTGCTGCCGGTGGTCTTCCGGCCTTCCAGCGCTTCATGCGCCGCGGCGGCCTCGGCCAGGGGGAAGGTCTGGTTGACCTGGATTTTCACCGCACCGGAGCTGACCACATCGAACAGGTCCCGGCTCACCGCCTCCAGATCCTCATGCGCGGCGATATAGGTGGAGAGGGTCGGCCGGGTCAGGAACAGGCTGCCCTTGGTGCTCAGCACCGAAATATCGAATGGCGGCACCGGGCCGGACGCATTGCCATAGCTCACCATCGTGCCGAGCGGGGCCAGGCAGTCCAGGCTGGCATTGAACGTGTCCTTGCCGATGCTGTCATACACCACGGGCACCATCGCGCCGCCGGTGATGCGCCGCACCTCGGCCGCCAGATGGGCATAGCCGATGATGGTATGGGTCGCGCCGTGGGCGATCGCCAGCGCCGCCTTTTCCTCGTTGGAAACCACGCCGATGACATTGACGCCGAGATGCCGCGCCCATTGGCACAGGATCAGCCCGACGCCGCCGGCCGCGGCATGCACCAGGATCGTCTGGCCCTTCTGCACCGGAAAGGTCCGGCGCAGCAGATATTGCGCGGTCATGCCCTGCAGCATCATGGCCGCACCGGTCTTGAAATCGATGCTGTCCGGCAGCTTCACCAGCCGGTCGGCCGGGATCACCCGCTCGGTCGCATAGGCGCCGATCGGCCCGCCGGCATAGGCCACGCGGTCACCCACCGTCAGCCCCTTAACCGCCTCACCCACTTCCAGGACCACGCCGGCACCTTCCATGCCGATGGTCGCCGGCAACGGTGCCTTATACAGGCCGGTGCGGAAATAGACGTCGATATAGTTCAGCCCCACCGCCTCGTGGCGGACCAGCGCCTCATTCGGTCCAGGCTGCGGCGTCGGCACCTGTTCCCATTTCATCACCTCCGGCCCGCCATTGGCATGAATACGAATTGCTTTGGTCATGAGCCTTAAACTCCGGCGTTCAGTTTTTCGAGGTTGAGCAGTGCGCGCTTGGTGGCCAGGCCGTCGCCACCAGAATACCCGCCCAGCCCCGCACTGGCCAAGACGCGGTGACAGGGGATGAGGATCGGAATCGGGTTGGCGGCGTTGGCGCCGCCGACCGAACGGGCCGAGCCGCCGGCCACCATCGCGATCTCGCGATAGCTGCGCGTCTGCCCATGAGGGATATCGCGCAGCGCCTCCCAGACCTTCTGGCGATAGGCGCTACCATGCGGCCGCAAGGGGAGCCGCTCCAGCGGTTCGCCGTCGAAATAACGTTCGAGCGCCGCCTTGGCGCGCAGCAGCACCGGCGAGGGGTCCTGGAAGCTGCCCCAACCCCATTCCAGGGCAACGATTTCCTCGTCCTCGGCGAAAAGCGTCAGATCGCCGACCGGTGAGTGCATGGATAATGCGGACATGATGCCTCAGGCTAAACTCTGGTCATGAGCGGATCAAGGCGCAGGATAGTGCCGGCGCTCGGCGCGGGGGAAGAAAGTAAGGAACTACTTTTTGTGAACAAAAAGTAGCAAAAAAACTTTGTTAATTTAGGCCCCGCAGGTTTCACCGCCACCGGCCCAGTTTCAAGAAAGTTTTTGCGCCGCTTTTTTCAAAAAGCGACCCTTTCCTTCTCTTTTCTACGACTTCCACGGCTCCTCAGGCCAATCATGCTTCGGATACCTTCCGCGCATATCGCGCCTGGCATCGGCCCACCCGCCGCGCCAGAAGCCGGCAAGATCGGCGGTGATCGCCACCGGCCGCCCGGCTGGCGAGAGCAAAGCCAGCTGCAGCGGAATCCGTCCTCCCGCCAGCGCCGGCGTGGTGTCGACCCCATAAAACGCCTGGGCACGCGCCGAGGCCACCGGCACTGGGCCGGTATAATCGATGCGCACCGTGCCCTTGGGCATACGCAGCTCCACCGGCAGCTCCTTATCCAGCCGCAGCGCCTGCTCATGCGTCATCTGAGCGCGCAGGATCTGATAGCAGATCGACGGTTCTGGCCTCGCGCAGGCTGGTCATGCCGGCCAGATAGGGTGCCAGCCATTCTTCCGTTCCCGCCGCGAGCGCCTCCCGCGAGAGATCAGGGTAAGAGGCGTCGATCGTGCGCATCACCGTTACCCGCGCCTGCAGATTTTGCACCGTTTCCGTCCAGTCGAGCTGGTCGAGGCGGGTGGCGAGCGCCTTGGCCAAGGCCGCGGGGGCATCCAGCGCATCGGCGGGAAAGGTGCGGTCGGCCAGCACCAACGCGCCGAGCCGCACGCGCTCGCGCACCAGCACGCCGCCGGTTGAGGGATCGAAGCCTGACTCCCGCGTTGTGCTGCAGCGCGCGGCCAGAACCGGCGGCAGGGCGTCCGCATCCAGCGGTGCGGCGAGGCGGATGCGGTTGCCCTTGGCCTCCAGCGCCGCCACCGCGATCAGGCGGGTTTTGCGCAGCGGATCGGTGGGGTTGAGCATGCCGCTGCCGCCGCCCGACAGGCGGTAGGAGCCGGGCTCGCCGCGCGCCTGGCCGATCCGGTCCGGGAACGCCGCCGCCAGCAGCGCGCCGGGATCGCCCGCGGCCGGGACCGCGCCCACGCCCAAACGGTTACGATAGATTTTCGCGCCGTGCCGGATGCGGGAAAGCCCGGCGCGGTCGCCTTCGATCTTCCCGGCCAGCGCGTCCAGCCTGAGCGCGAATTCCGCCGAGGCATCGCGGCCAAGCGGGTCGCGCTCCTCGAGCAGTGCGGCAATATCCGCCGCCAAAGCGCGCTCCGGCTTTTGCTCGCTCGCCAGCATCATCGCCGCCAGGCGCGGCGTGGCGCGCAGCCGCGCCATCTCGCGGCCGAGCCTGGTCAGCCGCCCGGCTTCGTCCAGCGCCCCGAGATCGGTGAGCAGGGTTTTCGCCCCCTTCACCGCGCCGGCCGGCGGCGGGTCGATGAAAGGCAGGCCCTCCACCGGCTCGCCCCAGGCGGCACAGGCCAGCACCAGGCCGGACAGTTCGGCCTCGAGAATTTCCGGCGTCTCGAACAAAGCGAGGCCCCGGTGCAGCGCCTCGGACCAGAGCCGGATCGCCACCCCCGGCCCCTGCCGCCCGGCGCGGCCGGAACGCTGCGTCGCCGCCGCCCGGCTGATGCGCAAGGTGGCGAGGCGCGTGAGCCCGCTCGCGCCATCGAGCTTCGGCGCGCGGCGGAAGCCGCCATCGATGACGATGCGCACGCCCGGCACGGTGAGCGAGGTTTCGGCGATGGAGGTCGCCAGCACCACACGGCGCTGCTCATGCTGGCGCAACGCCAGGTCCTGCGCTGCCACCGGCAGGTCGCCATGCAGCGGCAGCACCAGCGCCGGGCAATTGTCCAACGCCGCCTGGGTGCGGCGGATTTCCGCCATGCCCGGAAGAAACACCAGAATATCGCCCGGATGCGCCACCAGCGCCTCGCGCACCGCTTTGGCCGCGGCCTCCGGCAATTCGCGCACGGTCGGGATGTCCCGTTTGGCGTGGTGCACCGCCACCGGAAATATCTTGCCGTCGCTCTCGATCACCGGGGCGGCCAGCAATTCGGTCAGCTTCTGCGTTTCCGCGGTGGCAGACATCGCCAGAACGCGCAGCTCCGGGCGCAGGCCGCGCTGCAGGTCGAGGGTCAGCGCCAGCGCCAGATCCGCCTCCTGCGCGCGCTCATGCACCTCGTCGAAAATCACGCAGCCGATGCCGGTCAGGCCCGGATCGGCCAGCAGCCGGCTGGTCAGCAGCCCTTCGGTGATGACCTCGATCACCGTGCGTTCCGAGACCGCGCTCTCCAGCCGCGTGCGGAAGCCGACCCGCCCGCCGACCTCCTCGCCCAGCAGGCTCGCCATGCGCATCGCCGCCGCCCGCGCCGCCAGCCGGCGCGGTTCCAGGAGGAGGATTTTGCCGATGCCCGCCTGCATCAAGGCCAGCGGCACCGCGGTGGTCTTGCCCGCACCTGGCGGGGCGACCAGCACGGCATTGCGGCCCTCGGGGCGCAGCCGGTCGAGCAGCGCCGGCAGCACCTCGGCAACCGGCAGATCAGGGAAAGCGAGGAATTCAGTCATCGCGCCCGGATACCATTACGGCGCGGACCATGCGATATTCCCGATATGCGTTTTCTGTTGCTGGGTTTGCTCTGCCTTTTGCCGAGCGTCGCACACGCCGCCGCCAGCGAGGTTTATTCAACCCCGCGCGACAGCGTGCAACTCATTTCCAAGGCCAATGCGGCGACGGATGGAGCCCTCACGCTCGGTTTGAAATTCTCCATGAAGCCGGGCTGGCATATCTACTGGTCCAACCCCGGCGATGCCGGCTACGCGCCGACCCTAACGGCGCAGGCCCCGACGATTTTCGGGCCGTTCCAGCTTCCCGCCGCCCTCACTGTTCCTGCAGGGGCCGGTCGCCGCCTATGTGCTCTCCGGCAACGTGCTGCTCCCCTTCACGGCGCAACATGTCGGGAACAGCGTGCAGGCCTCGGCGAGCTGGCTGGTCTGCTCGAATATCTGTGTCCCGGAACAGGCGCATTTCTCGCTGCCTTTGACCGGCGGCCCCTCCGCCGAGGCAGCACTGTTCACCCCGCCGCAGATCGTGCCCTCGCCCTTTGCGGCGCATATCGCCCCGAACGGCACGCTGAGCGTCACCGGCGCGACCGCGACGCAGGTCAGCAGCGCGCGCTTTTTCCCCACGGCACAGAATGTTCTGGTCAATGCCGCGCCGCAAAAGCTCTCTTTCACCTCCGACGGGCTGCGGCTGAAACTCAAGCTGCTGCAGCCGGCGCATGGTTCCCTCTCCGGGCTGCTTGAGCTGACCGACCGCGCCGGGGACATGCAGGCGCTCGACCTCACCGCCACCCCCGGCCCCGACCCGGCGCAGCCGCCTTACCTGCTGCTGGCTTTGCTCGGCGGGCTGATCCTCAACCTGATGCCCTGCGTGTTCCCGATCCTGGCCATGAAGGCGCTCGCCCTCGCCCGGCTCGGCGGTGCGGCGGGGCAAAAAATCCGCCATGAGGCGCTGGGCTACAGCGCCGGCGTGCTGGTGGCGATGCTGCTGCTGGGTGGCGCCATGCTCGGCCTGCGCGCGTTCGGCGGTTCCGTGGGCTGGGGGTTCCAGTTCCAGTCGCCGATTTTCGTCGCTTTGATCGCCTGGGTGATTTTCGCCGCCACGCTCAACCTCGCCGGGCTGTTCGAACTGTCCGCGCCAGCGGCGCTGGGGCGCATTCCCGGCGCAGTATAGTTTCCTCACCGGCGTGCTGGCGGTGATCGTCGCCACCCCCTGCACCGCGCCCTTCATGGGCGGCGCGGTAGCGGCCGCGCTGATCGCGCCGGCGCCCTACGCGCTGGGTATTTTCGTCGCCCTCGGCCTCGGCTTGGCACTGCCCTTCCTGCTTCTGGCCCTGGCGCCGCGTCTCGCCAGCTTCGTGCCACGGCCCGGCGCCTGGATGCTCTGGCTGCAACGCGCCCTCTCCATGCCGATGGCCGCCACCTTTCTCTGGCTCGCCTGGGTGCTCTCGCTCCAGGCCGGGCCGCGCGGCCTGACCGTGCTCGCCGGCGGCACGGCCATTCTGCTCCTGACCCTGACCATGCGGCGCCTGCGGCCGCTGGCGCTCATCTGCCTGCTGCTGCTGCCGCTGCTCCGCGACGAAGCCCATGCCAACACGCTCTCTCTTGCCCAATTCCGAGCCCTATTCCGCCGCACAGCTCGCCGACCTGCGCGCCGCGCACCAGCCGGTCTTCGTCGACCTCACCGCCGCCTGGTGCGTCACCTGCCTGGTCAACGAGGAGACCACCCTCTCCACCCCTGCGATCCAGGCAGATTTCTCGCGCACCATGGTGCAGCTGCTGGTCGGCGACTGGACCAACCGCAACCCGGAGATCAGCGCCCTGCTCGCCGCCAACAACCGTGACGGCGTGCCGCTCTATCTCTTCTACCCGGCCGATGGCGGCGCCCCGAAAATCCTGCCGCAAGTGCTGGACGCCGCGATCGTGCGGGCGGCGATTTCGGGCTGAAAAAAGGAAGAAAGGGCCGCTTTTTGAAAAAAGCGGCGCAAAAACTTTCTTGAATCTGGGCCAGTGGCCGTGAAACCACCACGGCCCAGATTAACAAAGTTTTTTTGCTTCTTTTTGTTCACAAAAAGAAGCCCTTACTTACCTTTCCAACCTCGCCTTCAACTGCGCGAACGCACGGGCGCGGTGGCTGATCTGGTCCTTCACCGCAGCGCCCAGCTCGGCATAGCTTTTGTCATGGCCGAACGGGACGAAGATCGGGTCGTAGCCGAAACCGGCCCCGCCTGACGGCGCCGGGGCGATCATGCCGTCCGACTGGCCGATATAGGTGGCGGTGAAGCCGTCCGGCTGCGCCAGGCAGAGCGCGCAGACGAAGCGCGCGCGCCATTCATTGGCGGCCTCGGCGGCGGCGATGATGCGTTGGAAGGCGCCCGGATAATCCCCGGCGCCGTAGCGCGAGGAGAGAATGCCCGGCCCGCCATCCAGGGCCGCGACGCACAGGCCGGAATCATCGGCCAGCGCCACCTGGCCGGAGGCTCTGGCATCGCATGCAGCGCCTTCAGTTTCGCATTCGCGGCAAAGCTGGTGCCGGTTTCTTCCGGCTCGGCCAGACCGAGCTGCCCGGCGGAGACCACCTCGATGCCCAGCGGCCCCAGCAACGTGGCGAATTCCTTGAGCTTGCCCGGATTATGGGTGGCGATGAGAATGGCTTTCACGCCCGCCCCGCCGTGCCGGAAAGCATGCCCGGATCGACCTTGAGCTTGGCCAGCGCCCGCGTCCATTTGGTCGGATAGTCCGCGTCATACACGATCGCCTCGTCCGCCGGCACGTTGAGCCAGGCATTCTGGCGGATCTCTTCGTCGAGCTGCCCGGCATCCCAGCCGGCATAGCCCAACACCAGCAGCCCCCGCGCCGGGCCGCCGCCCGCGGCGAAGGCCTGCAGCACTTCCAGATTGGCCGTCAGCGCGTAATGGTCATCCACCCTCAGGCTGCCTTCCGCGGTCCAATCCGCCGAATGCAGCACGAAGCCGCGATTATCGTCGACCGGGCCGCCGGTGCCCAGCCGCATCTCCCGCTGCTGGCGGGTTGGGTTCGATCCCCAGCTGCACCAGAAGCTCGGCGAATTTCACCCGCTTCAGCGGCCGGTTCAGCACCACGCCCATCGCCCCCTCCTGCGTATGCGCACAGATGAAAATCACCGTTTGCGCAAAACGCGGATCCTGCATCGTCGGCATGGCGACGAGTATCTGCCCGGTCAGCCAGTTCGGCTCGCGGGAAACAATCGTGTCGGTTTTAGTCATTGCGTACACTATATATTCTCACTGCCGCCATCCCACCAGTCCCCGTGGCGTTGTGCGGCTCTTCACGCCATCCGGCGCATCGGATAGTTAGGAGCACCCCCAAGGGAATAAAGGCAGATTCCATGATCAAGATAGGCGACAAAATTCCGGCCATGAAACTGATGGTCGCCACGGCGGAAGGTCCGCGTGAGGCCGATACGGCGGATTTGTTCGGTCCGGGCAAGGTGGTGCTGTTCGCGACCCCCGGCGCCTTCACCCCGACCTGCAGCGCCAAGCATCTGCCGGGCTTCGTGCAGCACCAGGCTGAACTCAAGGCCAAGGGCGTCGACCGCATCGTCTGCATGGCGGTGAACGATGTCTTCGTGCTGGGCGCCTGGGCCAAGGAACAGAAGACCGGGGATATCACCATGCTGTCCGACGGGTCCGGCATGTTCACCAAAGCGCTCGGCCTGGAGCTCGACCTCACCGCCCGGGGTCTCGGCATCCGCAGCCAACGCTTCGCCCTGGTCGCCGTGGACGGCATCGTCACCCACCTCGCCGTCGAGGAACCCGGCGGCTTCGATGTGAGCCGCGCCGAGGCTGTGCTCGAAGCCCTTTGATCCTTAGCCTACGACTCCCGTAAGCATCCCCGGCATGAGCCTTTCCGTTATCGTGCCGTGTTACAACGAGCGCGCCAACATCGCCCCCATGGTCGCGGCACTCGATGCCGCGCTCAAAGGCATCGAGTGGGAAGTCGTCTTCGTCGATGATGACAGCCCGGACGGCACCGCGCAGCAGGCGCGGGCCATCGCGGCCCAGGACCGCCGGGTGCGCTGCATCCGCCGGGTCGGCCGGCGCGGCCTGTCCTCGGCGGTGATCGAGGGCGCACTGTCCTCCTCCGCCGATTATGTCGCGGTGATCGACGGCGACATGCAGCATGACGAAGCGAAGCTGCCGGACATGCTGAAAGCCGTGGCCGGGGGCGCCGATCTCGCCATCGGCTCGCGCCATGTCGAGGGCGGCGATGCCACCGGCCTCTCCTCGCCGATGCGGGTGAAACTCTCCAATACCGGCATCCGCCTGGCGCAGCTGCTCGCCAAGGCGCCGGTGCATGACCCGATGAGCGGGTTTTTCCTGCTCCGCCGCTCCTTGTTCGAGCAGCTCGCCAGCCGGCTCACCGGCCAGGGTTTCAAGATTTTGCTCGACCTGATGCTGGCCAGCCCGCGCCGCCTCGCCATCGTCGAGGTGCCCTATAAATTCCGCCCGCGCGCCGCCGGCGAAAGCAAGCTGGACGCGCTGGTGCTGGCGCAGTTCGCCGGGCTGCTGATCGACAAGGCGCTGCGCGGCACGGTGCCGCTGCGCTTCATCACCTTCGCTCTGGTCGGCGGCTTCGGCGTGCTGGTCAATGTTCTGGTCCTGGAGCTGGCCCGGCGTGGCGGCTTAAACTTCGGCATGGCCCAGACGCTCGGCACAATGGTGGCCATGATCGCCAATTTCCAGCTCAACAACCAGCTCACCTATCGCGCGCAGCGGCTCAAAGGGCCGCGCGCCTGGCGGGGGCTGGTGATCTTCCTGCTGGTCTGCGGGCTGGGGGCGGCCGCCAATATCGGCATCGCCCGGGCGCTCTATGCCGAGAATGATAGCGGGCTGCTCTCCAGCGCCGCGGGTGCCGCCATCAGCGTGGTGTGGAATTACGCGGTCTCCGCCACGCTGGTCTGGCGCGTCCGCTAGCAGACGCTTTAAAAAGGGCGCAAAAGCTGGGCATCTGTCGCGCGCCCTGGCGTTTTTTGCGCTCACCCTTGCATCCGCGCTGATCAGTCGCCTGGCCCTGGCGTCGCTGCCTCTGACGCCGGACGAAACCTATTATTTCCTCTGGTCGCAGCATCTGCAGGCCGGCTATTTCGACGCCCCGTCGATGGTGGCGGTCTGGATGCGCATCGGCACGGCGCTGCTCGGCGACAATACGCTCGGCATCCGCCTGCTGGGGCCGCTTTCCGCGGCACTTGGCACGCTGCTGCTGATGGATGCGGGCGAGCGCATGTTTCCGCACCGCCAGGCCGGGCTGATGGCCGCCGCGATGCTGAACGTGACGCTGATGGTCGGCGCCGGCGCCATCATCGTCACGCCGGACACGCCGCTGATCTTTTTCTGGACCGCCGGGATCGCCGCCTTCGCCCGGCTGCTCGATCATGAAAACCCGCGCTGGTGGCTGGCCATCGGCGTCGCGGCGGGGCTGGCACTCTATTCCAAATACACCGCGGTCTTGTTCATCGCCGCCGCCTTCATCTGGATGATCTCCGAGCCCAAGGGCCGCGCCCGGCTCCTCACGCCCTGGCCGTGGGTCGCCATCGTGATCGCGCTCGCGATCTTCGCGCCGAATCTGTGGTGGAACGGCGTCCATGGCTGGGTGAGCTATCTGAAGCAAGGCGGGCGCGTCGCCCATTTCCAGCCGGCGCGCACGCTGCAATTCCTCGGCGAATTCGTCGGCGGCCAGCTCGCTTTGTTCACCCCGATCATTTTCGGCCTCGCCGCCTGCGGCATCTGGCGGCTCGGCCGTTCGCCCTCCGCCGCCGCGCATCTGCTGGTATGGCTGACCGTGGTGCCCGGCGTGGTGTTCCTCGAACATGTGATCTCCGGCCGCGTGCAACCGAACTGGGCGGCGATCATGTATCCCTCCGCCTGCCTGGCCGCCGCGGCGCTGCCGATGGCGGATCTGCGCCGCTGGCTGAAACCGGCGCTCGGGCTGGGCTTCGCCCTCACCGCCATCACCTATGCGCAGGCCTTGGCAGCGCCCTTCCCGCTGCGCGCCAGCGCCGACCCGACCGCCCTGCAGATGCGCGGCTTTGCCGGGCTCGCGGCCCGCGCGGCGGCGCGCGCATCCGGCCTTCCTCACCGCGGACGATTACGCCACCGCCTCCATCCTTGCTTATTACGCGCCGAAGAACATCAAGGTGGCCGAATTCAGCGACCCGCGCTGGCGCTATTTCGACTTCCCCCCGGCCGGCCTGAAAGGCCAGGTCGGCATTCTGGTCACCCGCCGTAACGGCACGCCCTGCGCCCAGGAAATCGGCACCGTGGCGCGAACCCGCGCACGGCCAGACGATCCAGACCTACCGGCTCTGCCGCTTCACCGCCCCCGCCTCCGGAGTTCTGCTTCCCCGTCCTTGAAACAAACCTGAAAGGTGCTGCACAATGACCAACGCCTTCACGCCACCTGCGCCGACCGATGTTCTCGATGCCGCCGCCCGGATTGCCGGCCAGGTCGTGCGCACGCCGATGCTGCGCAACGCCGCACTCGACCGCGTGAGCGGCGGCACCATCCTGGTCAAGCCTGAGGTCCTGCAGCGCACCGGCAGCTTCAAGCTGCGCGGCGCCACCAACGCGCTGCTGCGCCTGACGCCGGAACAGCGCGCCGCCGGCATCGTGACCTACTCTTCCGGCAATCACGGCCAGGCCATCGCCTGCGCCGCCGCCGCCTTGGGCGCGGCCGCCACCATCGTCATGCCGGCCGATGCCCCCGCCATCAAACGCGACGCCACCGCCGGCCTGGGGCGCCAAGATCGTGACCTTTGACCGGCTGGCGGAAGACCGCGAGGCCATCGGCCGCAAGATCCAGGCGGAAACCGGCGCCACCTTGATCCCGCCCTTATGACCACCCTGATGTGATCGCCGGCCAGGGCACGCTGGCCCTGGAACTCGCCGCCGACGCCGGGGAAGCGGGCCTGGTCCTGGATGTTCTGCTCGCGCCGGCCGGCGGCGGCGGGCTGATCGCCGGCTGCGCCCTGGGCCTCGCCGCAATGTCGCCGGGGACGAAAATCTATGCCGTGGAACCGCAAGGCTGGGACGATACCGGCCGTTCCCTTCGTGCCGGCCAGCGCGAGCGCAACGACATGCAGGGCTCGAAACTCTGCGACGCCCTGCTCGCCGCCACCCCCGGCGAACTGACTTTCCCCATCAACCAGAAATACCTCGCCGGCGGGTTTGCCGTCACCGATGACGAAGTCCGCGCGGCCCAGGCCTTCGCGGCCCGGCATCTGAAGCTGGTGGTGGAACCGGGCGGCGCCGTGGCCCTGGCGGCCTTGCTGGCAGGAAAGATCGACGCCACGGGCAAGACCGTCGGGATCGTGCTGTCCGGCGGTAATGCGGACCTTTGAAGTAAGGAAGGAAGGCTACTTTTTGTGAACAAAAAGTAGCAAAAAAACTTTGCTAACTTGGGCCCGTGCCGCTCGAGCGCCTCGGGCCCAGCGTCAAAAAAGTTTTTGCGCCGCTTTTTTCAAAAAGCGGCATTCTTTTTCTTCGATCTGAATCAGCCATCTCAACCCCAGCCATGCCACGCCGGCCCTTGGCGTTCCGCGAGCCCTTCATTAAACACGCAGCAATGTCCGACACCGCAGATACCGCCCGCTACGATTTCGCCACCGCTGAGCCGCAATGGCAGGCCGCCTGGGAGCAGGCCGCTTGTTTCAAGGCTGAGGACGTGCCCCGCTCGGGCCGGCCGAAATACTACGTTCTTGAAATGTTCCCGTACCCTTCGGGGAAGATCCATATGGGGCATGTGCGGAACTACACGCTGGGCGACGTGGTGGCGCGCTATAAGCGGGCCACGGGCCATGATGTGCTGCACCCGATGGGCTGGGACGCGTTCGGCCTGCCGGCGGAAAACGCCGCCCGCCAGCGCAAGACCGACCCGGCGAGCTGGACCTATGCCAATATCGAGGCGATGCGCGCCGAGCTGAAGCGCATGGGCCTGTCGCTCGACTGGTCGCGCGAATTCGCCACCTGCGATCCCGAATATTACGGCCAGCAGCAGAAAATCTTCCTGGATTTCTGGAAGGCCGGTCTGGTCGAGCGCCGTTCCTCCGCCGTGAACTGGGACCCGGTGGACAACACCGTGCTTGCCAACGAACAGGTGATCGACGGCCGCGGCTGGCTCTCCGGCGCGCTGGTGGAAAAAAAATTCCTCGCCCAATGGTTCCTGAAGATCACCGATTTCGCGCCGGAACTTCTGGCCGGCCTGCAGGAGCTGCCGCGCTGGCCCGAGCGCGTGAAGCTGATGCAGGAAAACTGGATCGGCCGCTCGGAAGGTGCCGAAGTCACCTTCAAGCTCACCGAGCCTGTGGACGGGTTGGACGGTGTGACCGTGTACACCACGCGGCCGGACACGCTGTTCGGCATGTCCTTCCTCGCCATCGCCCCTGAGCATCCGCTCGCCCAGGCGGTCGCGGCGCGCAACGAGGAGGCGGCCGCCTTCATCCGCGCCTGTGCCGCGCGCGGCACGTCCGAGGCGGCGATTGAAACCGCCGAGAAAGAGGGCTTCTTCACCGGCCTCTCGGTGGTGAACCCGTTCAACGGCCAGGCCTTCCCCGTCTGGATCGCCAATTTCGTGCTGATGGAATACGGCACCGGCGCGATCTTCGGCTGCCCCTGCGGCGACCAGCGCGATTTCGAGTTCGCCCGTAAGTACGACCTGCCCATTCCCATCGTCGTCGCGCCCAAGGATGCCGGGCCCGATTTCGCCCTGGACGACAAAGCGTTCGACGGCGACGGCGTGATCGTGAACTCCGAATTCCTGAACGGGCTCGCCATCAAGGAGGCGAAATCCACCGCCATTGCCCGCCTCGTCGAGATGGGCGTGGGCAAGGGCGTGGTAAACTGGCGCCTGCGCGACTGGGGCATTTCCCGCCAGCGTTATTGGGGCTGCCCGATCCCGGTGATCCATTGCGAGGCTTGCGGCGCGGTGCCAGTGCCGGCTGACCAGCTGCCGGTGACGCTGCCCAAGGATGTGACCTTCGACCGGCCCGGCAACCCGCTGGACCATCACCCGAGCTGGAAGCATGTCGCCTGCCCCGCCTGCGGCAAGCCGGCCACGCGCGAGACCGACACGTTCGATACCTTCATCGACAGTTCCTGGTATTTCGCCCGCTTCTGCGCCCCGCATGCCGACACCCCGACCGGCCTGGACGCCGTGCGGCACTGGCTGCCGGTGGACCAGTATGTGGGCGGCATCGAGCATGCGATCCTGCATCTGCTCTATGCCCGCTTCTTCACCCGGGCGATGGAGAAGACCGGCCATGTCGGCGTCGCCGAACCCTTCGCCGGGCTGTTCACCCAGGGCATGGTCACGCACGAATCCTACAAGGATCCCGAAGGCAACTGGCTGTATCCGGAAGAGGTGCAGAAAGCACCCCGACGGCACCGCCACGCATGCGGAGACCGGCCTGCCCGTGACCGTCGGCCGCATCGAGAAAATGTCGAAGTCCAAGCGCAACACGGTGGATCCGGGCGTGATCATCGACCGCTTCGGCGCCGATACCGCGCGCTGGTTCGTGCTCTCGGACAATCCGCCGGAGCGCGACGTGGAATGGACCGAGACCGGCGCGCAGGGCGCGTCCCGTTTCGTGCAGCGCGTGCACCGTCTGGCCGGCGTGATCGCCGCCGAGCCGCGCGTGGCCGCTCCCGCCTCTTTCGCCGGCGACGCCAAGAAGCTGCGCCAGCTGACCCATCGCGTCATCGCCGCGGTGACCGAGGCGCTCGACACGTTCGCCTTCAACGTCGCCGTCGCGCGCATCTATGAGCTGGCCGGCGCCCTGGCCGGCGCCACGCCCAAGGATGAGGCGCTGCTCTGGGCACGCTTCGAGGCGATGGACACGCTCGCCCATCTGGTCGCGCCGATGATGCCGCATCTGGGCGAGGAGATTTTCGCCAAGCTCCATCCGGGCGTTGGGTTGGTGGCGCAAAAATCCTGGCCGGTGGCCGACCCCGAGCTGCTGAAAGTGGACGAAGTCACCCTCGCGGTGCAGGTGAACGGCAAGCTGCGCGGCACCATCACCGTGCCCGCCGGCAATGACGCCGAGGCCAATATCGCGCTCGCCGCCGAAGCGGTCTCGACAGCCTTGCAAGGTGCGACCATTGTGAAGCGCATCCATGTGCCGGATAGGATCGTTAACTTTGTCGTCAAAGCTTAAACCGCTTCTGCTCCTGGCCTTGGCTCCGCTCGGCGGCTGCGGCTTCACGCCTTTATACGGCCAGAGCGGCAACACCACGGTGGCGGCCAAGCTCGACACGATCGACGTGCAGAACATCCCCGAACGTGCCGGGCAGATGTTGCGGCTGGCGCTGGAGACCCAGCTCCACGCCGCCGGCGCGCCGACCGAACAGCTCTACAGCCTGAGCATCAGTTATAATCTCGGCGCCGCCAATGTCGCGCGAGCAGCAGGACAGCTCCTATACGCGCCAACGCTTCAGCGGGACCGCGCATTGGGCCCTGAACCCGATCGGCACGCCCGGCCAGCCGCTGGTGCAAGGCAATGTCAGCACCGAGAACGCGCTGAACATCATCGACCAGCAATATTTCGCCCTGCAGCTGGAAACCACGACTGTGCAGCAGCAGATCGCCGACCAGCTGGCGGCGCAGATCACCAGCCGGATCGCGGCGTATTTCAAGACCCATCCGAATTCCTGAAACTCACAGGAAGTAAGGAAGGCTACTTTTTGTGAACAAAAAGTAGCAAAAAAACTTTGTTAATTTGGGCCCGTGCGCGTCTCGAGCGCCTCAGGCCCAGAGTCCAAAAAGTTTTTGCGCCGCTTTTTTCCAAAAAGCGGCCACTTACTTCCTTACTTTCCCTTTCTAAAGGCACAGCATGAAGATCGAAGCCGCACGGATCGACGGGTTTCTGAAAACCCCCGCGGTGCCGATCGTGCTGCTGTTCGGCCCGGATAGCGGGCTGGTGGCCGAACGCGGGCTTGCTTTGGCGCGTTCGGTCGAAGGCGCGATGCACGACCCGTTCCGCTTCGCTGAATTGCAGAGTCCCGATGGGCAAACCCTGCTCGCCGAGGCCACCGCCGCAGCGCTGACCGGCGGCCGCCGTGTGGTGCGCGTGCGCGAAGCGCAGGAAAATTTGCTGAAAGCGGTGGAAACGCTCGCCAAGGACCCGCCGGACGCGCTGGTCATTCTGGAAGCAGGCGAGCTTACCGGCAAATCGAAGCTGCGCGCAGCCTGCGAGAAATCCGTCGCTGTCGCCGCCATCGCCTGCTACGCCATCGATGCGGGCGCCTGCCCCAGGCCGTGACCGCGCGGCTGCGGGCGCAGAACGTCGCCATCGACCCCGATGCCGCGACTTGGGTTGCTAACAACATCCAGGGCGAAGAAGGCCCGTTGCGTCAGGCGGTGGAGCTGCTCACGCTCTATGCCGGCACGGAGCCGCGCTTGACCCTGGCCGATGTGTCCGCAGCCCTCGCCGATGGCGGTGACGGTTCGGTGCAGGAGGCGGTGGATGCCACACTCGGCGGCGACCCGGCTGCGGTGGATCGCGCGCTCACTTTGGCCTATGAGGAAGGCGTCTCCCCGGTCGGCGTCCTGCGCGTGCTGCTGGGCGAACTGACCCGGCTGCGTGTCGCCGCCGGCGCCATCGCCGAGGGCGACTCGATCGCCGAGGCCATGGCCGGCATGCGCCCGCCCGTGTTCTTCAAGCGCCAGAAGCTGGTGACGCAGGCCCTGACCGTCTGGTCCCTCCCAGCGCTCACCGAGGCGATCCGCGCTGCCCTCGCCGCCGAAACCGCCTGCAAGCAGACGCATATGCCGGACCAGGCCTATTGCCGCCAGACCATGCTGGGGCTCGCCAGCCGCGCCCGGAGTGCGGCCCGGCGGGCGTAAGGAAAAGAAAGAAAGGCTTCTTTTTGTGAACAAAAAGAAGCAAAAAAACTTTGTTAATTTGGGCCGTGCTGCTTTCGAGCGCCTCAGGCCCAAAGTCGAAAAAGTTTTTGCGCCGCTTTTTTCAAAAAGCGGCCACTTTCTTCTCGGAGAGCCCCGATGTTCCGCCAGATGTTCATCATCTTCAGCCTCTGGTTCATCCTCTTCGCCCTCTGTCTGTTTGTCGGTGCCGGCACGCTGCACTGGGCGCGCGGCTGGGCGTTTCTGCTGGAAATGGCTGTTTCCTCTTACGCCATGGGCGCCTGGCTCGCGGTTCACGACCCCGAACTGCTGAAAAGCCGGCTGTTCGTCAGGCTGCGCAGCGGGCCTGCGCCGGACCGCGCATTCCTGCCGGCCGCCGTGCCGGCTTATCTCGCCTGGCTGGTCTTCATGGCCTTCGATGCGCGGCGTTTCGCCTGGTCGCACGTGCCCGCCGCTGTGAGCTGGGTCGGCGCCGTTTTGATCGCTTTGTGCATGGCCATCGCGGTCGCGGCTTTTAGCTACAACAGCTTTGCCGCCCCGCAGCTGCGCATCCAGACGCAACGGGAACAACATCTCATCACTGATGGCCCTTACGCGGTGGTGCGCCACCCGCTTTATGCCGGCGCGATCTTTTTCTTCCTCGGCGCGCCGCTGTTGCTCGGCTCCTGGTGGGGGCTGATCATGCTGCCGCTCGGCATGGCCGCGCTCGGCTGGCGGATCGGCCGCGAGGAAGACATGCTGCGCCTCGCTTTTCCTGATTACGAGCATTACGCCGCGCGGGTAAAATTCCGGCTGATCCCCGGTCTTTGGTGATGCTCCACGTGGAGCGTAATTATTGCGATTGCGGAGCGTTGTGCTCCACGTGGAGCGTTGCGGCGCAGGAAAGCTAAGCAAGTAAGGGCCGCTTTTTGGAAAAAGCGGCGCAAAAACTTTCTTTTACTGTGGGCGTTGCTCGGCCGTTGGCTCAGCTGTTCAGCCGTGACAGTAGCGTGTCCATCTGGTCCAGATCGGCATAATGCAGGGTCACCGTGCCGCTCTTGCCGTTGAACTTGATCTGCACGCGCATGCCGAGCTTCTCACCCAAATTCTTCGCCAGCGCCTCGATCTCGCTTTCCGTTCCCCTGTCGCGGGTACTGGCCGCCTTCGCGCCGCGCCCCAGCCGCGCCACCAGCTCCTCGGTCTGTCGCACGGACAGATGCTTTTTCGCGATCTCCTGGGCCGCCTGCATCGGATCATCCAATGTGAGCAAGGCCCTGGCATGGCCGAAGCTCAGCTGCCCCTCGCGCACCATATTCAGCACCGGCTTCGGCAGTTTCAGCATACGCATGGCGTTGCCGATATGCGCGCGCGACTTGCCGAGCGCCTCGCCCAGCCCTTCCTGCGTCATGTCGAATTCTTCGACCAGCCGCTTGTAGCCCTCCGCCTCCTCAACGGCGTTGAGGTCCTCGCGCTGCAGATTCTCCACCAGGCCGGCCGCCATGGCATCGGTATTGCTCAGCTCACGCAACAGCACCGGCACCTCATGCAGCTGTGCGCGTTGCGCCGCGCGCCAGCGCCGTTCCCCGGCGATGATCTGGTAAAAGCCCGCTTTGTCCGGGTTCGGGCGCACCAGCAATGGCTGCAAAATGCCGCGCTGCCTGATCAACTCCGACAACTCCGCCAGCGCCGTCTCGTCCATCTCCATGCGCGGCTGAAAGGGGCTCGGCTCCAGCACGTCCACCGGCAGCGCCTGCACGCCCGGTACGTTCGCACTCTGCGGCGCCGCCGCGTCGCCCAGCAACGCCGCCAGGCCCCGACCGAGCCGCCTGTTTTCCGTCCGTCCGCTCATGCCGCCACCTTCCGCGCCCGTGCCCGCTTCAAAAACTCCGCCGCCAAAGCCAGATAGGCCTGCGCCCCCGCCGAGCGGAAATCGTAAAGCAGCACCGGCACGCCATGGCTCGGCGCCTCGGTGATGCGAATATTGCGGGGGATCGCGGTCTCGAACACTTTCGTACCGAAATGACCGCGCACATCGGCGCTCACCTGTTCCGACAGATTATTGCGCTTGTCGGTCATGGTCAGCACGATGCCCTCGATCTCCAGCGCCGGATTCAAGCCGCGCTTCACCGCATCGATGGTGCGCATCAGCTGGGAAATGCCTTCCAGCGCGAAAAACTCCGCCTGCAACGGCACCAGCACCGCATCGGCCGCCACCAGACCGTTCAGCGTCAACAGCCCGAGGCCCGGCGGGCAGTCGATGAACACCGTATCCGCCTCGCGATAGGCCGCCAGCGCATCGCGCAGCAGAAATTCCCGCCGCTCCTCCTGGCCGAATTCAAGGTCCGCGCCGATCAGATCCGCCACCGCCGGCACCAGCGACAAATTCTCGATGCCGGTCGCCATCACCAGCTCCGGCAGCGTCGCCTCGCCGGAAAACAGCCCGTACGTGCCGATCTTGCGGTCCCCCGGCGCCACGCCGAGCCCGGTGCTGGCATTACCTTGAGGGTCGATATCCACCAGCAGCACTTTCTGCCCGCTCACCGCCAGCGCACAGGCCAGATTGATCGCGGTTGTGGTTTTGCCGACGCCGCCTTTCTGGTTGGCCACGGCAATAATCCGTGGACGTTTTTTAGCTTCCGACATGACGGATCTGGCTCACTTTCAGGATGCACGCATCGTCGGCTTGAGGCGATAGACGTTCAACCTCCATGTGCCAGAGCGCCCGCGCCGCCGTCAATTCGTCTTCCGCCGTGCGGCCTTTTGGAAACAGGCACACGCCGCCCGGCGCCAAATGCGGCACAGCCAGGCCCAGCAACTTGTCCAAGGACGTGAGCGCGCGCGCCGTGACCAGCGGCGCCGGCTCGGTTTTGGCGGCCTCGATCCGCGTGTTCAGCACTTTCACCTTCGCGCCGGTCTCCCGCGCCGCCTCCATCAGAAACGCCGCCTTGCGCGTGTCGGATTCGATCAGCGTGAATTCGATCCCGGTCTCGATCGCCAGAACCATCCCCGGAAAACCACCGCCGGAGCCAAGATCGATCGCCCGCGTAATCCCGGCTGGAATATGCGGCAGAAGCAGTCGCGAATCCTCGACATGCCGCGCCCAGAGATGCGGCAGATCGTTACGGCTGACGAGATTAATCTTCGCCGACCATTTTTCGACCAAAGCGACGAAGCTTTGCAGACGTGCTGTTTCCATGCGCGCTGGTTAGCGCAGGAAGGAAGCAAAAAGAAAGAGGCCGCTTTTTGAAAAAAGCGGCGCAAAAACTTTCTTGACTTTGGGCCCATGGCGTTGAAACGCCTCAGGCCCAAATAAGCAAAGTTTTTTTGCTACTTTTTGTTCACAAAAAGTAGGCCTTACTTCCTTACCTTAAGCCGCCCGCCGACGCTTCAGCGCGCCGAAAATCGCCCCCAGCGCGGCCGGCGTCATGCCCTCGATGCGCCCCGCCGCCCCCAAAGTTTCCGGCCGCACGCGTTCCAGCTTCCCGCGCAGCTCCGCGGACAGGCCGCCGACCGTTCCGTAATCAAAATCAACAGCGATCAGCACCGCCTCGTCGCGCTCGCGGGTGCGGATTTCCGCATCCTGCCGCTTGAGATAGCCGGCATAATGCAGATCCGCCCGCAAAATCTCCGCGGCACGGCTCTCCCCCTCCGGCTTGCCGCCGAAGGCGGCGATTTCCGCCTCCAAAGCGGCGAAGACCTCCTGGCGCTCAGGCCCGACAATGCCCCAGCCGAGCCCGAGCGGCGTTAAGCGCAATTCGGCATTATCCGCGCGCAGTTTCAGCCGGTACTCCGCGCGGGACGTGAACATGCGGTAAGGCTCGGTCACGCCCTGTGTGACCAGATCGTCGATCAGCACGCCGATATAGGCATCGGCGCGGCTGAGTTTCGCCGCCTCCCCGCCGCCGGCCGCCCGCGCGGCGTTCAGCCCGGCCATCAGCCCCTGCGCCGCCGCTTCCTCATAGCCGGTGGTGCCATTGATCTGCCCCGCCAGATACAGGCCCGGCAGCTTGCGCACCTGCAAATCATGCCCGAGCGCGCGCGGATCCACATAATCATATTCCACCGCATAGCCCGGCCGCAGGATCGCCGCGTGCTCAAGGCCGGGAATGGAATGGATCAGCTCTTCCTGAACATCCGCCGGCAGCGAGGTGGAAATGCCGTTCGGATAGACCGTGTCGTCATCCAGCCCTTCCGGCTCGAGGAAAATCTGATGGCCCGGCTTCTCCGCGAAACGCACCACCTTATCCTCGATCGAAGGGCAATAGCGCGGCCCGCGCCCGGCAATATTGCCACCATAGACGGCGGATTTATGGATGTTCGCGCGGATGATCTCATGCGTCCGTTCGGTCGTGCCGGTAATGCCGCAGGAAATCTGCGGATTGGCGACCTTGGTGGTCAGGGATGAGAAAAAGCCTGGCGGGTCCTCGCCTTTGTCTTCCGCAAGACCGGCCCAATCGATGGTTTTGCCGTCCAGCCGCGCCGGCGTGCCGGTCTTCAGCCGGCCGAGCGGCAGCTCCAGCCGCAGCAGATCATCGGCCAGATGCACCGAAGCCGCATCGCCGATCCGCCCGCCGGCCTGCATCTCGGTGCCGAAATGCAGCACGCCGCGCAAAAAGGTCCCGGTGGTGAGCACCGCCGCCGCGCAGGCCAGCTCGCGCCCATCGCCCAGCAGCACGCCATTCAAGCGCCCGGAAGCGTCGCGCCGCAGCCCCGCCGCCTCGCCTTCCAGCACCGTGAGGTTCGGCTGCGCCGCCAACAGCGCCTGGATCGCCTGGCGGTAGAGTTTCCGGTCCGCCTGTGCACGCGGGCCGCGCACCGCCGGCCCCTTGCCGCGGTTCAACAGTTTGAAATGAATGCAGGCCGCATCGGCCGCCTTGCCCATCAGCCCGTCCAGCGCGTCGATCTCGCGCACCAGATGCCCCTTGCCGATGCCGCCGATCGCCGGGTTGCAGGACATCTCCCCCAGCCGGTCCGCCCGATGGGTGACAAGCAGCGTGCGCGCGCCAAACCGGGCCGCCGCCGCCGCCGCCTCGCAGCCGGCATGCCCGCCGCCGATGATGATCACGTCGTAATTCATGGAAGGCTCTTTAGCGAATTTATTGAGAGAAAGCTAAGGGATTAGGGCCAGGGGTCTGCCCTGGACCCGCTGGGGCCGTAAGGCCCCAGACCCCAGAATGTTTCGAAAAGCGGCTAGTTTCTAATCTGCCCGAAACCAGGACTTTGCCTCGATCATCGTACAATCCGCCACATCCATAATGGAGAGACCGAAATGTCCGACAACCACGGTAAATTTGTCTGGTATGAACTGCTCACCACGGAACCGGAACGGGCCGCCCAATTCTACAGCACCGTGATCGGCTGGGAAGCAAAGGATGCCAGCATCCCCGGCGTCCCCTACACGTTGCTTTCGATCGAGGGCGAGTCCGCCGCCGGGCTGATGGATATGCCCGAAACCTTGCGCAGCACGGGCGCGAAACCGCTCTGGCTCGGCTTTATCGGCGTGGACGATGTCGACAAAACCGCCGCTTTGGCCACCGCGAAAGGGGCAACTGTGCGCAAAACGGCCGAGGATATTCCCAATGTCGGCCGCTTCGCCGTCCTCTCGGACCCACAGGGCGCACTCTTCGCGCTGTTCAAATCCGACACGAGCGAAGCCACGAGCCTGCAGCAACTGCGTAACCCCGGCCATGGCGGCTGGCACGAGCTGGTCGCGGCCGATGCCGAAAATGCCTTCGCCTTCTATGAATCCCTGTTTGGCTGGACCAAAGCCGAGGCCATCGATATGGGCCCGGCGGGCACCTATCAGATCTTCGCCCATAATGGCGTGCCCATCGGCGGCATAACGAACAGCCCGCAATCCCGGACCCCGACCGGCTGGACCTATTATTTCAACGTCCGTGACATACAGGACGAGCAAAGCCGCATCCAATCCGCCGGCGGCACGGTGGAAATGGGCCCGCAGGAAGTCCCTGGCGGCAGCTGGATCATCCAAGGCCTCGACCCGCAGGGCGGACGTTTCGCCGTCGTGGCACCGCCCGCTGGGTAAAAGAAAGTTCTACTTTTTGTGAACAAAAAGTAGCAAAAAAACTTTGTTAGTTTTGGCCCGTGGTGTTCGCCACGCCACGGGCCAAATTCAAAAAAGTTTTTGCGCCGCTTTTTCAAAAAGCGGCCACTTTCTTTTATCTTTTTTCGTTTTGATGGCGTTGTATTGACTATGAAACGCTAACTCGTAGCCACAATGAACAGCCTCGGGAAAGGTAACAGCACAGTGCCATCAGCGAGCGTCTTATAGGCACCCGCCAGGCTCTCCCGGTAACGCGCGAGATAGGCCGCCTGCTCGCCTTCATCGAGCGGCGCCAGAAAGGGCCTCAGGCCGCTGCCCTTGAACCACTCCACAATCCCATCCACCCCGCCGGCCAGCGGATGGTGATAAATAGTCCGCCACACATCCACGCGCGTACTGTGCGGCTTCAACAGATCATAATACCAGTCCGCGCTGCCCAAACTCGTCCGCGCGGCCGCCGCGCTTGAGAGTTTTGCAGCCCACGGCCCCTCGCCCGCCACTTTGCGCATCAGAAGATGCGCCGGCTCCTCCAGATTATCGGGCATCTGAATGGCAAGGCTTCCCCCACGCGCGAGCCGCCCCATCAGATTGGGCAAAAGCGTGCTGTGGTCAGGCACCCATTGCAGCACGGCATTCGCCAGAATCACGCCGAACGGCCCCGGCTCCGCCCATGTTTCGATCGCGGCCCGCTCAAAACTCAGCCCCGGCAACCGCCGGCGCGCCGCCTCGATCATCTCGGCGGAGCTGTCGACGCCCTTCACCACCGCACCAGGAAACCGCGCCGCCAGCACCTCTGTGGAATTCCCCGGCCCGCAGCCCAAATCCACCACCGCGTGGGCGTCGATAGCCGGCACGGCATTGACCAGATCCCGCACCGGGCGGGTGCGTTCATCTTCGAAAGCCACGTATTGTTCGGCGGACCATTTCATTTTGCGTTTCCCCAACAAAAACCTGGAGCCGAGCCAGCAAAAACATGTTGGACCGTCAGCTGTTCCTCGCCGCTCCCACGAGGAACTTAGTGCATTAATTTTGACCTATGCACCATCCCGAACCGACCTGACCCAGCCGCCGGAAGGCTAACGGAACTTCCTCGAAACCAGACATCAACCGCCCCCAAATTGTCGCGGTATCACCCACTACTGATCGCACGGCGTCGTCGCCATATATCCGCTCCACCAGATGGCTCAGCCACCGGCTCAGGCGTTCATGGAACGGATAAGTGCCACGGTTCGCACAATTGGGGCGAGTCACGCGCTCTTCATGACCCGGCCGGCCGACATCGCCGAGATCATCGCACTCGTCCGGTGAAAATCGTTTTCACCGATCAATCGAGGAGGCCGTCCATGACCGACTTATTGGATCTCGCGGTGCAGGCGCATGGGGGAATAAAGCGGTGGCGACAGCTGAGCTCGATCCGGGTCGCCGCATCGATCACCGGCGCCATCTGGTTCGTGAAGGGACAGGGCGACGCCCTCAAGGATGTTGTATTCACCGTCACCACCATGACGGAGCGAGTCACGATCGACTTCCCGGGCCGGCAGTCGGCGCGCGATCTTCACACCTTCCCGCATCGAGATCGAATCCGAGGACGGAACGCTCATCGCCGCGCGCGACGATCCGGAGACATCGTTCGTCGGACATCAGCGGGAGACGCCGTGGGACGACATCCATCTCGTCTATTTCGCCGGCGAGGCGCTCTGGACCTATCTCAACACGCCGTTCCTCTACACCCGCGACGGCTTCACAACGCAGGAGATCTCGCCAATCGAATGCGACGGCGAGACCTGGCGTCGACTGCAGGTCAACTTCCCTGACGATGTGAAGAGCCACACGCGAAGCCAGATCTCCTGCTTCGGGCCAGACGGCCTGCTCCGGCGGCATGACTACATTGTGGACATACTCGGCGGCGCCCCCGGGCTAAACTACGCCACGGCCTATCGCGACGTGAATGGGATCACCATCCCGACAAAGCGCCATGTCTACGCCTACGAGGGCGACTACCAGCCAGTCTGGGAGCCCCTACTGGTCAGCATCGACATGGGTGCGATCACGATCTCTTAGCGACCGGCGAAATCTTTCACGTCGAAGGAGACCAAATCGGGCGTGCCTTCCCCACCGCCGCAGCGAAAGCGGCACTCATTATGGAGAATGATCATGGTCCCATCGTCGTCAGCCCCAACCCGGCGCGACTTACTCGCTACCGCGGCAGCAGCAGGCGCCGTTGGCTGTATCATGCGCGCCCTCCCCAGCGCCGCCCAGACCGTTGCGGCTGCCGGGGACGACACCATCCGCCCCTTCCACGTCAACTTTCCGGACGATGCGCTCGTCGACCTCCGCCAGCGCATCACCGCGACCCGCTGGCCCGAAAAAGAAACGGTCACGGATGCATCACAAGGCGTCCAGCTCGCGACGGTTCAGAAACTCGCGAACTATTGGCTGACCGATTATGACTGGCGAAAGGTCGAGGGCAGGCTGAACGCTTTGCCGCAATTCAAAACCGAGATCGACGGGCTCGACATTCATTTCATCCACGTGCGTTCACAGCAGCAAAATGCGTTGCCGCTCATCGTCACGCACGGGTGGCCCGGCTCGATCATCGAGCAGCTAAAGATCATCGATCCGCTTACCAATCCCACGGCCCATGGCGCGAGCGCATCGGATGCGTTCGACATCGTGGTTCCGTCGCTACCGGGCTACGGATTCTCGGGCAAGCCAACCGTCACGGGCTGGGACATTCCCCACATCGCACGCAGCTGGGTTACGCTGATGCAGCGCCTTGGATATACGCGCTTTGTGGCGGCAGGCGGCGATGTTGGCGCGCAGGTCGTCGATGAATTAGGCGTGCAGGCGCCGCCGGAAGTGCTTGGCATTCACACGAACATGCCGGGTACTGTTCCAGCCAATGTTTCCAAGGCACTCAATTGCCACGAACCACCGCCACCCGGCCTCTCCGCCGACGAACAGCATGCTTGGTATCAGCTGGACTTTTTTTATAAAAAAGGGCTGGGGTATGCTATCGAGATGACCAATCGCCCGCAGACGCTTTACGCTCTCGCGAATTCGCCTGTTGGGCTGGCAGCTTGGATGATTGACCACGATGCGCGCAGTGAGGCGCTCATCACGCGTGCCTTCGACGGAGAAACCGAAGGTCTTACGCGCGACGATGTGCTCGACAATGTTACGCTCTACTGGCTGACAAATACTGCGGTGTCTTCGGCGCGGTCCTATTGGGATTACGGTGCCACGGCGAAGAAGGGCTTTTTCGACGTCAAGGGCGTCACCATCCCGGTGGCCGTGAGTGCCTTTCCGGACGAAATTTATACCGCCCCGCCCAGCTGGTCAGAGCGAGCCTATCCCAAGCTCATTTATTACAACAAGGTTTCAAAAGGCGGGCATTTCGCGGCGTGGGAGCAGCCGCAACTCTATTCAGCCGAAGTTCGCGCGGGCTTAAGATACCTGCGCGAACCGGCTTAAAAGACGGCGCGGACATATGCTGTGCACTCCATCTCGCCATATCTACTTACGTTCGAAATTTGCACCCGAGCCGCAAGGAGAACGAGCATGTATGCCGTAACGGGAATTAGCGGACAGGTCGGCGGCGCCACCGCGCGCAATTTGCTGGAGGCTGGCTTGAAAGTGCGCGCGGTCGTGCGCGACACCGCCAAGGGGGCGGCCTGGGCGGGACGAGGCTGCGAGGTCGCCATTGCCGACATAAGCGACCCGGAAGCGCTCAGCGCCGCCTTCGCCGGTGTCGACGGCGTGTTTCTTCTGATCCCGCCGATCTTCGACCCGACACCCGGTTTTCCGGAAATTCGTGGTATCATCAATGTGCTGACCAGGGCTCTCACCGCCGCGCAGCCGCCGAGGACCGTGTGCCTCTCGACCATCGGCGCGCAGGCCAGGCAGCCGAACCTGCTCAACCAGCTGGGCCTCGTGGAACAGGCGCTTGGCGCGCTGCCGATGCCGGTCTGCTTCCTGCGCGCGGCATGGTTCATGGAAAACGCGGCACGGGACGTGGCTTCGGCTAAGGCCGGCACGGTGCCGAGCTTCCTGCAGCCGCTCGACAAACCGGTCCCGATGGTCGCCACGGCTGATATCGGCCGTCTCGCCGCCAGCTTGCTGCAACAAAGCTGGCAGGGAAAGCGCGTTGTGGAGCTGGAGGGACCCACCAAGGTCACGCCGAACGACATCGCCGCCATCTTCGCCAAACTGCTCGGCCATCCGGTGACGATGCAGCCTGTGCCGCACGACAGTTGGGAGGCGCTGTTCAGCTCCCAGGGCATGAAAAATCCGGTACCACGCGCGCAAATGCTCGATGGTTTCAACGAAGGCTGGATCGCCTTCGAAGGCGGTGGGATCGAGCATGTCAGCGGAAAAACGCCATTGGAGACCGTCCTGGCCGGGCTCATCCAGACCGTTGGCTAAAGAAGGAGGCCAGACCTCAGAGGCCCATGCCGCCCGAAACTTCAATCCGCTGACCGTTTATCCAACGATTATCCTCGAAGAGCAGTGCGGCAATCATGGGACCGATGTCCTCGGGCAGGCCGACGCGCCCGAGCGCGGTCATTTCCGCAACGTGCCGGTTGACCTCCGGATTGTCGCGGACCACCCCGCCGCTGAAATCCGTGGCGATTGCGCCCGGCGCGACGGCGTTGACCGCAATGCCGCGCTTGCCGAATTCCTTGGCCATGTAACGAGACAACACATCGAGGGCGCCTTTCAGCGAACCGTAGGCAGCACGCCCCGGAAACGTCATGCGGCTAAGACCCGACGAAAGGTTTACGATCCGGCCGCCATCGTTGATGAGCGGCAGCAGCTTCTGCGTCAAAAAGAAGACACCCTTGAAGTTGATGTTGAAGAGCGTGTCGAGTTCTGCCTCAGTCGTCTCGGCAATCGAGTTGTTATGTGAAATTCCGGCATTGTTGACGAGATAGTCGAACCGGCTCTCGCCAAGCCGAGACAGGCTCTCTTGTACCCTGACAGCAAATTCGTCGAACGAGGAGACATCTCCGGCATCCAGCTGAAGCGGGATGGCCTTGGCTCCGGCCTCGCGTGCGAGCGCCACGACCTTGTCAGCCTCTGCCTGATTGGAGTTGTAGGTGAAGATCGAGTTGACGCCGCGCTGAGCGAGGTTGAGCACGATGGAGCGCCCCAGGCCACGGCTGCCGCCCGTCACGATCGCAATCTTTCGCGCTGAAGAGTGAGAATTTTCGGTCGTCATGGTAAGATCCTTTCGCCATTCGAGTGCTGCAGGATAAAGGGCCCACACGCCATTTGAATGTCAGAACCCTTTCTCTTCTTGCCTAATCCTGCTTGACCGCCCATCTTCGGGGAAAGCACAGAGAGACGGAGCAACAGGAATGCTGGCTCAACTCGTGGACGCCGTCACGCGCTACACAGATGGACAAAAAGGCGAAAACACATTCGGGACCGCCATCAAAGGCCTGACGATATTGCGGTCCAACCACGAAACCGCGCCGGCCCACCACATTCTCAAACCTGCCTTGTGCATTACGCTACAGGGATCGAAATGGACGAGCTTCGGCGATCGGCGCTTTGAGTACGGTCCTGGTCAGGCGCTCGTCATCAGCGTCGAGGCGCCGGGGATCGGGCGGTTTACCGAGGCCAGCCCAACCAAACCCTATTTCGGCGTGATCATCGAATTCGACCTGGGGCTGATGCGGGACGTGATGGCCGGTCTGGACTCACCGCCCCCGGCGAGCGCGGCTGCACGCCACGGCGTCTTCGTCACGAATTTCGACGGGCCGCTGGCCGACTGCGTGCTACGCGCCGTTCGGCTGCTCGACACGCCGAAGGCGATTCCGATGCTCTACCCGGCGATCATGCGTGAGATCAGCTATTGGCTCCTGACCGGACCCGAAGGCGGCGATATCATGAGAATGACCCTGGCGAATCATCACACCCAGCGTGTCATCTCGGCCATCCGCGTCTTGCGCGATCGCTTTGCGGAGCCCGTACGGATCGAAGAGCTGGCCACGATCGCGCAGTTGAGCCCGTCGGCGTTCCACCGGCAATTCAAAACGCTCACATCCATGACCCCACTGCAATATCAAAAACAACTTCGTCTCCTGGAGGCGCGCCGGCTGATGGTTTCCCACGTCGCAAATGTCGAGACCGCCGCCTACCAAGTCGGTTACGAGAGCCCGTCTCAGTTCAGCCGGGAGTATTCACGCATGTTCGGCGCCGCGCCACGGCAGGATGTCGCTTCGCTTCGGCGTCAGGCGACGGGCAGCTGAACCGAACCGCGCCAGCCTCCGGCCAAAACCAACAAAAGTTTTTGCGCCGCTTTTTTCAAAAAGCGGCTTCTTTCTTACTCACTTCCCAATACAAAACCCCGAAAACACCGCGTCCAGAATCTCTTCCACACCAATCTGACCGGTCAGGCGCGCCAAAGCGTGCGCGGCGGTACGCAATTCTTCGCCGCGCAGTTCGGGTTCGTCGATGGCGAGCGCCTGGTCCAGCGCCTGGGCGGTGTCGCGCACGCAGGCGATCTGGCGGGGACGGCTCAGGGCTGCTGCGCCTTTTATGTCGGTGAGCGCTGCGGCGATGTCGACGAGGCGGGTGCGTAAGGCGGCCATGCCGGCGCCGCTGGTGGCGGAGATGGCGAGGTCGGGCACGGGCGCGGCCAACAGGTCCCCCTTGGTCACCAGGCGCAGCACGTCCACGCCGGGGGGGACGGGCAGGAATTCCAGTTCTGGGGCCGCGGCGACGGCTATGATCAGGTCGGCCTTGGCGGCGCGCTGGCGGGCGCGGCGCACACCTTCGGCTTCGATTTCGTCCACCGTGTCGCGCAGCCCGGCCGTGTCGGTGAGGTGCACCGGCACGCCGCCGAAATCGACCCGGGTGCCGACAATGTCGCGCGTGGTGCCAGGAATGGCGGAGACGATGGCGACATCCTCGCCGACGAGCGCGTTCATCAGCGTCGATTTGCCGGCGTTCGGGGCACCGAGAATGACGAATTCCAGCCCCTCGCGCAGCCGCTCCGCCGCAGGGGCAGAAGCGAGCGCGCCGTGCATTTCCGCCGCCAGGCCGGCGATACGGCTGAGCAGGCGTTCTTCCACTTCCGGGGGCAGATCTTCGTCTGGAAAGTCGATCAGCGCCTCCTGCTGCGCCATCAGCTGCCGCAATTCTTCGCGCCAGCGTGCGGCGGCGTCCTGCAACGCCCCAGCCCCTTCCACCGCCAGGCGGCGCTGCGCCTCGGTCTCGGCGGCGATCAGGTCGGCCATGGCCTCGGCCTCGAGCAGGTCCAGCCTGCCGTTGAGATGGGCGCGGCGGGAAAACTCCCCTGGCTCAGCCGGGCGCGCCCCGGCTTCGATCAGCGCCTCGCTCACCGAAGCCAGCACCGCGCGGCCGCCATGAAGCGATAATTCCGCGCAATCCTCACCGGTGAAACTGTTCGGGCCGGGAAAGGTGACGAGCAATGCGGTGTCGAGCAACCGCCCGCGCCAGAACAATTGACGCAAACCCGCATGGCGCGGCGGCGGCATTTTCTTGGCCAGCGCTGCGACAATCGCCAGCGTCCGCGTACCTGAAAGGCGCAGCACCGTTACCGCGCCGCCGCGCCCGGTGATGGGGGCAAAAATTGTATCGGTCATGGAGGGCTCATCGACAACAAAGGAAGGAACAGAAGAAGGTAAGTAAGTGACTACTTTTTGTGAACAAAAAGTAGCAAAAAAACTTTGCTAATTTGGGTCCGTGCCATCGCAACGTCTCAGGCCTGAACAAGCAAAAGTTTTTGCGCCGCTTTTTTCAAAAAGCGGCTCCTTTCTTCCTCTAACTTTCAGTTAGATAACGCGCCGTTAGATGCGCCTCAAATGCCGCCGGATTCAATGTCTCCCCTGTTGCCGCCAGCAACAATTCATTGAAGCCGAGCCTAGAGCCATGCTTGTGGATGCGCGCCGAAAGCCAGGTGACGAGCGGCGAGAGATCGCCCCGGCCAAGGGACGCGTCCAGCTCCGGCAAAGCCCGCTTTGCCGCCGCCATCAGCTGTGCCGCCGCCATGGCGCCCAGCGTGTAGGAGGGGAAATAGCCGACCAGCCCGTCAAACCAATGAATATCCTGCAAGCAGCCCTGGCGATCGTCCGGCGGGGTGATGCCGAGCAGTGCGGCGAGCCCGTCATTCCACGCGCCGGGCAGATCGGCCACGGCAAGGTCGCCCGAGATCAGCGCCTGCTCCAGCCGGAAGCGCAGGATCACATGCGCCGGATAGGTCATCTCATCGGCCTCGACGCGGATGAAGCTTCGCTCCACGTGAAGCAAACGGCGTTTCAGCCCCGCAACGTTCACCTTTTTGCCGAAGGCTTTCGCGAGCATCGGGGCGAGATAACCAAGATAGGCGTCGGAGCGCACCGCCTGCATTTCCACGATCAGCGACTGGCTCTCATGCGTCGCCATGCCCGCCGCCTCGCCCACCGGCTGGCGCAGATATTCGCGCGGCAGGTTCTGCTCATACAGCGCATGGCCGGTCTCGTGCAGCACGCCGCAAATGGCCGAAAGCGGGTCCATCTCGTCATAGCGCGTGGTGATGCGCACATCGGTCGGCGTGCCGCCGCAGAACGGGTGGGCCGAGCGGTCCAGCCGCGCATGAGCAAAATTCAGCCCGGCGGCCTGCGCCAGACGGCGGCAGAGCGCCTCCTGAATATCGGCCGGGTAAGGGCCGGGCGGCAGCGTCTCATGGCTCTGGCGAGCCTGGCGTTCTTCCGCCGCAGGCAAGGCCTTTTGCAGAAATGCCTCGTAATTGGCGAAAACCGGCGCCACGTCGGCCGCACCGATGCCGCGCTGGTACTGGCTCATCAGCGCGTCATAGGGCGACAGGCCAAACGTCTCGCCCAATATTTCCGCGGCTTCCCTGGTGAGGGCGAACACCTCCTGCAGGGCGTCACGAACGGCGCTGAAATCCGCGGCCGGGCGGGCATCGCGCCAGAGCATCTCACATTTATTGGTCGCCAGCACGCGGGCTTCCACCAGCCGGCGCGGCAGGGCGGTGGCGCGCTGGTGCGCCTCGCGCATCAACTCAAGGTTGCGCGTCTGCCATTCGTCCGGCAGCGCCTCGGCAGCGGCGAGATCCTCGGTAATCGCCGTCTGGCTCAGCAGCTCATGCGCCAGCCCAGCCAGCATCGAAATCTGCTCGCCCCGCGCCGCACCTCCGCCCGCCGGCATCATCGCCGCGGCATCCCAGCCCAGCATGGCGGCGGCCTCGTTCAAGGTGGCGATCCGGGCGAATTGTTCGGTCAGACGTTGGTAAGCGGTCATAAATCCAGCAGCCTTTTGCGTGCGAAAAAGATGAATTCGAACACCAGCACCAGCGCGAAGCCGAACCAGGTCAGGGCATATTCGTAGTGGTTATTGGGCGGTGTCGGCAATGACTGGGCGGGCTGCGGAGCCATGCTCCCCGGCGGCGGCTGGCTCCCCATGGCGATGAGAATATAGGGCGCCACCTTCAGCCCCATGCCGGCGCCGATTTTCTGCGGGTCGAGCGTGTAATACAGCCCCTGGGCCGGATCATCCGTGCCGGCAAACCAGCCTGGCGTGACCCCCTCATGCACATATCCCACCGCCTCGGTCAGGCCCGCGGGCTCGGCCAGCGGCTGGGGATGAGACTGGGGCACCCAACCGAGATCGACCAGCACCACCTGCCCGTTCGGCCGCCGCAACGGCATGATCAACTCGCCGCCCGGCACCGGGCCGCGCGGGCTGTCATGCACCTCATCGCCATACAAAGCCGCTTTGCCGGGAATCCAGTCTCCCGCGATGGCGACTTTCTCAAACGGCGTGGGATGCTCTGGCAGCGTAATCGGCGCGGAAATCGCCGCCTGATGGATGTCGGCCAGAATGGCCTCCTTCCATTTCAGCCGATGCAGCTGCCAGACGCCCAGCGCGATCAGCAGCCAGAAGGTGATGAACGCGGCAATGCCGGGGGCGATCAGACGGCGCCAGTTCATGGGAGAAAAAGCAAGAAAGCGGCCGCTTTTTGGAAAAAGCGGCGCAAAAACTTTTGGCTAACTGGGCCTCGGGCGTCGCGGCTGCACGGGGTTTCAGCCGGCGACAATGGCGCTGCGTCCCAGATAGTAGATGCAGACGAACAGGAACAGCCAGACAACGTCGACGAAATGCCAGTACCAGGCGGCCGCCTCGAAACCGAAATGACGCTGCGGCGTGAACTGCCCGTTCATCGCCCGGAACAGGCACACGGTGAGGAAGCAGGTGCCGACGATCACGTGAAAACCATGAAAGCCGGTGGCGATGAAGAAGGCCGAGGGATAAACCCCGCCATGATAGAACGGGAACGGCGAATGGGTATATTCCCAGGCCTGGCCGCACAAAAACATCAGGCCGAGCATGACGGTCAGCGCCAGCCCCCGCACCGTGTCGCGGTTATTGCCCTCGATCAGCGCATGATGCGCCCAGGTGATGGTGGTGCCGGAGAGCAGCAGCGTCATGGTGTTGAAAAGCGGGATGGCAAACGGGTCGATTGTGGAGACCCCCTGCGGCGGCCAGACCGCGGCGAAGGCCGTGCCCATTTTGTCGGGGAAGAAAAAATAATTGAAATAGTTCCAGAAGAACGAAACGAAGAACATCACCTCGGAGGCGATGAACAGCGCCATGCCGTAGCGCATGCCGATCTGCGTGATCAGCTTGTGCAGGCCGGGCGTGCGGGATTCCATGATCACGTCCCGCCACCACACATACATTGTGGCGAATGCGCCCAGGCCTCCCAAAGCGAGCACGATGTAATTGTTGAAATGCGCGACGATGATGATGCCGGCGGCGATAAACATCGCCGAGACCGCGCCGCAGAGCGGCCAGAGGCTCGGCGTGACCAGATGATAAGGATGCGGCACCGTGGCCTTGATCTGGTCCGTCGCCGTATGGGCTGTACTGCTCATCCTATCCCCCCTTTTTTCCGCCCTGTCTCGGGCGGTTTTTTCATCACCACATCGTCCCGTATTCATGCAGCTTCACCAAGGCGATGCCGTAGATCACCAGGCAGAAGCCGCCCAAGGCGACCAGGAGCAAGAGATTGCGACCGCGCCGGCGCCGCATGAATTCCGCACGCTCCGCATCCGTCCATTGGGTTTCGCCAATTTCGGCGCGGGGCATGCGGTCAGCCATCATACGAACCGGTCCACCACGCAGGCGCCGAACAAAATGAACAGATACAGGATCGAATATTTGAACGCCGCACGGGCCGGGGCGTTGCGCGTCAGGCTGTTCCCCCGCACATCCTGCAGGTCCGTCAGCACCCGCCACGCATAGGCTGTGAACAGCGCCCCGGTCACCAGCGCCGTCACGCCATAGATCGGCCCCATCAGCCCCAGAAGATAAGGCACCAGGGACAGCGGCAGAAGCAGCAGCGTATAGACCATGATGCAGACGCGCGTATGCCGCGCGCCCTTCACCACGGGGAGCATCGGCACGCCGGCCCGCTCGTAATCGCCCGAGGCATAGAGCGCCAGCGACCAGAAATGCGGCGGCGTCCAGAAGAACACGATGGCGAACAGCAGCAGCGGCAGCAGGCTGACCGAGCCGGTGGCGGCGGCCCAGCCAATAACCGGCGGAAACGCCCCGGCGGCCCCGCCGATCACGATGTTCTGCGGCGTGCTGCGCTTCAGCCACATCGTGTAGATGAACACGTAAAAGCCGATGGAAAGCGCCAGCACCGCGGCGGCGACGAGGTTCGTCGCCATCGCCATCACCAGCACCGCAGCGCAGGCCAGCACGATGCCGAAGCCAAGCGCGCCTTGAGGGGAAATCCGCCCGGCCGGGATTGGCCGTTTGGCGGTACGCTTCATCACCGCGTCAATGTCGCGGTCATACCACATATTGATCGCACCGGCCGCGCCCGAGGCGACGGCGATGCAGAGAATGGCGGTGAGCGCCAATACCGGGTTGAGGCGGTGCGGCGCGATCATGAGCCCGATGGCGCCGGTGAACACCACCAGCGTCATCACCCGCGGTTTCAGCAAAGCAAGCCAATCTGCCGCGGTGCCACCCAGCCCTACTTCAAGAACCGTGTCGCTCATGCCTTAAATCCAATCATAGCCAGCAATTTCTTATCGTCTCCTCAGCGAATAACCGGAACATCCTCGAACGTGTGATGCGGCGCGGGCGACGGCACGACCCATTCCAATGTGGTCGCGCCTTCGCCCCAGTAATTATCCGCCAGCACCTCGTGCGAGGTAAAAATGCGATAGAGAATGTAGAAGAACACCAACGTCGACAGGCCGGAAATGATCGACCCAACCGAGGACACGAAATTCCAGCCGGCAAACGCGTCGGCATAATCCGGATAGCGCCGCGGCATGCCCGCCAGCCCCAGAAAATGCTGCGGGAAGAAGGTGAGATTCACGCCGACGAAGAAGGTCCAGAAATGCACCTTGCCCCAGAATTCCGGGTAAGGATGGCCGGACATCTTGCCGATCCAGTAATAGAACCCGGCGAAAATCGCGAAGGCCGCACCCATCGACAGCACGTAATGAAAATGCGCGATCAGGAAGTAATCATTATGCAGCTCCTGATCGAGCCCGGCATTGGCCAGCACCACGCCGGTGGCGCCGCCGATGACGAACAGGAAGATGAAGCCCATCGCCCAGAGCATCGGCGTCTTGAACTCGATCGACCCACCCCACATCGTGGCGATCCAGGAGAACACCTTGATGCCGGTCGGCACGGCGATCACCAGCGTCGCCACTTCGAAATAAACGCGGCTGTCGGTGCTGATGCCGGAGACGAACATATGGTGCGCCCAGACCACGAAACCGACGAAGCCGATCACCACCATGGCATAGGCCATGCCGAGATAACCGAAGATCGGCTTCCTCGAAAAAGTGGAGACCACATGGCTGATGATGCCGAAGGCCGGCAAAATCATGATGTAGACTTCCGGATGACCGAAGAACCAGAACAGATGCTGGAACAGCACCGGATCGCCGCCGCCGGCCGGCTCGAAGAACGAGGTGCCGAAATTGCGGTCCATGATCAGCATCGTCACCGCCCCGGCCAGCACCGGGATCGCCAGCAGGAGCAGAAACGCCGTGACCAGAATGGACCAGCAGAAGAGCGGCATCTTGTGCAGGGTCATGCCGGGCGCGCGCATGTTGAGGATGGTCGCGATGAAATTGATCGCCCCCAGCAGCGAGGAAATGCCCGCCAGATGCAGTGAGAACAGCGAGAAATCGGTCGCCACCCCCGGCGAGTACTGGGCGTTGATCAGCGGCGGATACAAGGTCCATCCCGCCCCTGCGCCATTGCCGACCAGCAGGCCGAGCATGACGAAAATGAAGCCCATCACGAGAAACCAGAAGCTCATATTATTGAGCCGCGGAAAGGCCATGTCCGGCGCGCCGATCATCATCGGTATGAACCAGTTGCCAAACCCGCCGATCAGCGCCGGCATCACGAACCAGAAGATCATGATCAGCCCATGCGCGGTGATGATCGCATTCCACTCTTCACCGCTGGTGACGATGCTATTGTGCGGATACATCAGCTGCGAACGCATGATCATCGACAGCACACCGCCGACGCAGGCGCCGATCACCGCCATGGTGATGTAGAGCGTGCCGATATCCTTGTGATTGGTACTCATCAGCCAGCGATGGACGAAGCCCGGCTTTGCATGGCCATGCGCGCCATGACCGTGGGAGATGTCAGAATGTTGCGCGGTGGAGGACATGTTCGCTCCTTAACGGGGGCTGGCCGCGCCGGGGGCGGCATCGGCGACCTGGTTACGCGGCAGCGGAGACGATAAAGGCGAAGCCGGCACGGTGTTGTCCGTGTAATTGGCCTCAGCAATCTTCACCCAGGCCAGGTAGTCGGCCATCGGCACCGCCTTGATCTCGATCGGCATGGCATCATGGCCCGCACCGCAGATCTGGTTGCACTGGCCGTAATAGGTCCCGGCCTTGGGGATCTCGGTCCAGCTCGTCACGATGGTGCCTGGGATGGCGTAACGCTGAACACCCAGCGACGGGAGGTAGAAGCCGTGCAGCACGTCGCTGCTGGTGATCTCGAAGCGGATCTTCTTGCCGATCGGCAGGACCAGCGGATGATCCACCGAAAGCCGCCGCAGCTGGCCCGGCTTCAGCTGATCATCCGGGATCATATAGCTGGTGTAATCCAGCCCCGGCACCGCATTGTAGTTATATTCCCAGTACCATTGGTGCCCGGTGACGGTGACGGTCATATAAGGGTTGCTGGCATCGGCCTCGAAATAGATCAGGTCGATCGAGGGGATGATGATCACCGCCAGCAGCAGCGTCGGCACGACGATCCAGATCACCTCTATCACCGTGTTATGGGTGACATTCCCCGGCACCGGGTTGCGGGAGGCGCGGAAGCGGACGATCACATACGCCATCAGGAAGCCGACAAAGCCGACCACCGCGGCCATGATCCACAGCACATATTGCATCAGCCAATCGATCCGCGCCTGCATCGGGCTGCCGGCGACGGGGAACCACATCTGCCAGGGATGCGGCGCGTTGACATAGCCGTTGGCGGCGGCCGTCGGATCCGATTGCGCCAGTGCGAAATGAACTCCCAGAAGGAGCACGGCACAGGCACCCAGACTCGTTTTCAGAATCCGCATCATGCTTTTACGTTTCCCGGTGCTCGCCGGCCTTACGACCGGTCTGGTTTTGCCTTAAAGTGATAGAAGCCCCTCTGCAGAGAATCAAGTTGTCGTCCCGGCACGAATTTACGCCGGGGACAGCGGCCGTTTTTTAAAAAACCGGCCAAAAGCTTGGCACCAAAGCTTAACGAGGAGAGCACGCCATGAACCAGCCACCCATCGTATCACCGCAGGAATGGGAAGCGGCGCACGCCCAACTTCTGGTGAAGGAAAAGGCCCTGACCCGCGCCCGCGACGCGCTGGCCGCCGAACGCCGGCGAATGCCCTGGCTTGCCGTGGAAAAGCCCTACAGTTTCGACGGGCCCGATGGCCAGGCCAGCCTGCTCGACCTGTTCGCCGGGCGCCGCCAGCTCATCATCTACCGCGCCTTCTTCGAGCCCGGCGTGCATGGCTGGCCGGACCATGCCTGCGTCGGCTGCTCCATGCTCGCCGACCAGCTCACCCACCTTGCCCATCTCAACGCGCGTGATACCACGCTTGCCTATGCCTCACGCGCCCCGCAGGCCGATATCACCCGCCTGAAGGCCCGGATGGGCTGGAACATCCCCTGGTACACGATCACCGACAGCTTCGACGCCGATTTCGGCGTGGCCGAGTGGCACGGCCACAACGCCTTCATCCGCGACGGCGACCGCATCTACCGCACCTATTTCATCAATAGCCGCGGCGATGAGGCGATCGGCACCGTCTGGAGCCTGCTCGATATGACCGCGCTCGGCCGCCAGGAAACATGGGAGGAGTCACCCCAAGGCTACCCACAAAGCCGGCCCTATAAATGGTGGAACTGGCACGACAGCTACGCGCCCGGCACGGCCCCCGATCCGGAATGGGTCAGAGTGTCCGATGCCGGGGAAGCCGCGTTTCGTCGAGGCGAAGGGATGGCTTCGTAAAAGGAAGGAAGGCTACTTTTTGTGAACAAAAAGTAGCAAAAAAACTTTATTCGCTTTGGGCCCGTGGCTGTTTCAGCGCCTCAGGCCCAGTTTCAAAAAAGTTTTTGCGCCGCTTTTTCCAAAAAGCGGCCACTTTCTTCCTCTAATTGTCCAGCTCCACCAGCCGGAACAGCCCGAATGGGCGCATCGGCGTGATTTGTGCGCTTGCCAGATCGGCCGGGGTGAAAATATGGCGAAAATGGAAATCCGGGTGCCAGCCGAGCAGCGAGGAGGCCGGCGCCAAAGCGCGCTCGATGAGCGCGACCAGGCCGCGATCCTGCGCGAAATGGTTGACGAAAATGATCTTGCCACCGGGGCGGACGACGCGGCGCAGCTCCGCCACCAGCGCATGCGGATCCGGCACCACGGACGCCACGAACATCGCCACGGCGATGTCGAACTGCCCGGTTTCGAAACTGGTGGCCTGCGCGTCCATCTCCAGCAGCGCCTCGACATTGCGCAAACCGCCGACGGTAACACGCTTGCGCGCGATGCTCAGCATGTCCCCTGAGAGGTCGATGCCGGTCACGCGCTTTTCCATGTTGTAGTAAGGCAAGGCCAGGCCGGTGCCGACACCCACCTCCAGGACCTGCTCGCCTGGCAAGCGGTTCACCAGCTTCACCGCCTCGCGCCGCGCCGGGCGCGAGACCACGCCGAACCAGCTGTCATAAAAATCGGCCTGACGGGCGTAGGCCGCGCGGACGGCATCCGCATCCATTGGCGACTTTGGACCGAGCGCCGCGCCGTAAGCTTCCGCCATCTGCAATCCTAACCTGTCACGAAACTCTTCGTAATCTTGCTATGAAGAAGGAGGCGAAGCAATGGGATACAATTCATTACGATAACAACTTAAGAACGCACTCGAACCGGAGCCGCACGCGGCGTGGCATCATAACACAAATAAGCCAGCAAAACGGGAAGGGTGAAGCAAGGAAAGCGCTACTTTTTGTGAACAAAAATTAGCAAAAAAACTTTGCAACTCTGGGCCCGTGCGTTTTCAACGCCTCGGGCCCAAATTCGAGGAAGTTTTTGCGCCGCTTTTTCCAAAAAGCGGCCCTTTCTTCTTCCCTTCCCTAAAACCCGAACTTCACCAGCCGGTCGTTGGACGCCATCAGGTTGCGATAGCGGCTCAACGCCAGCAGCGGGAAGAAGCGCGGATAACCGTGATATTTCAGATAGAACACGCGCGGGAAGCCGACCGCATTATAGGCTTTTTCCGTCCAGCTGCCCTGCTTGTCCTGCGCCGCCTGGAGGAAGGCGACGCCGCGTTGCACCGCCGCATGGTCCACCTGCCCGGCTGCCATCAGCCCGAGCACGGCCCAGGCGGTCTGGCTGGGCAGGCTTTGTTCGGCCTCGCCGTGGAATTCGCCGGCCGGGGCGTCGCCATAGCTCTCGCAATCCTCGCCCCAGCCGCCATCTTCGCGCTGTTTCGAGACCAGCCAGGCCACGGCGCGCGTCATTACCGGATCTTGATGATCCACACCGGCGGCGTTCAGCGCGCACAGCACCGACCAGGTGCCGTAAATATAATTGGTGCCCCAGCGGCCGAACCAGGACCCGTCCGGCATCTGCGTCGCGCGCAGATAGGCGATCCCGCGCACGATCGCCGGCCGGTCTTCCTCATGGCCGAGCTGGGCCAGGAAGGAGACGCAGCGCGCGGTCACGTCCTCGGTCGGCGGGTCGAGCAGCGCGCCATGGTCGGCGAAGGGAATATGGTTGAGATATTGCCGGTCGTTATTGATATCGAACGCGCCCCAGGCGCCGTTCGTCGACTGCATCCCGATGATCCATTCCCGCGCCCGGGAGATCGCCGGCTCATAGGCCGGATCTTCCGCACGGTGCAGGATCATGCCGACCACGGCGGTGTCGTCCACGTCCGGGTAATGGGCGTTGTTGTACTGGAACGCCCAGCCGCCAGGCCGGGTGCCGGGCGTGTTGTCGGCCCAGTCGCCCACCACGTCGAGAATCTGGCGCGGGATCAGCCAGTTGCAGGCGGCGGCCACCGACGCGCCGCTGCCGGCTTCCGCCAGGGCATGCGCGGCGAGGCCAGTATCCCAGATCGGCGACAGGCAGGGCTGGCAATAAGCCTCCTCGCCATGCACCACCAGCAGCTTCTTCACCGAGCCATAGGCGATGTCGAAATTGCGCTGGTCGCCCAGCAGGTCGAACATCATCGCCGCGTTCGCCATGGCCGGATAGATGGCGCCCAGCCCGTCCTCACCGTTCAACCGCTCGACGATGAAAGCCTGCGCCTTGGCGATCGCGCGCGCGCGGCTCCCGGCCGGGAAATGCGGCTCCACCGGGCGCAGCGCGCTGTCGAGGAGTTTGAACACATGGCCCCAGGCGGATTTGTACGGCCCACGGATCCAGTCGCGGATTTGCGCCGGCGGCGTGCGGAACAACTCGTCGATGCGGATATTGCGCGGGTTGCGGGCGCAGGGGCGCTTGGCCATCAGCACCAGCAACGGCGTCAGCACCGTGCGCGACCAATAAGAAATCTTGCGCGTGGTGATCGGGAACCATTTCGGCATGAGCACCAGCTCGACCGGCATCACCGGGCAAGCGTCCCAGGGCACGGCGCCGAACAGAGCAAGCTGAATGCGGGTGAACACGTTGCTGCGCTCGGCGCCGCCATGTTTCAGGATCAGCTCGCGCGCCCGGACCATATGCGGCGCGTCAGGGCTGTCACCGATGGCTTTCAGCGCGAAATAGGCTTTGACCGAGGCGGAAAGATCGAATTTGCCGCCGTGGAAGAGCGGCCAGCCGCCCGGATTGGTCGCATGATTGCCCTGGATGCGGCGCAGATACACGCCGATCTTCTGCTGCAACTCCGGCTCGATGCGGTCGAGATAGTGCTCCAGCAGCACATATTCGGCCGGAATCGTCGCATCCGCCTCGAGCTCGTAGAGAAAATGCCCATCCTGACGCTGCTCCTGGCGCAGCGAAGCATCGGCGCGAGCGATAGCCATATCCAAATCTGCATTCATCGCCGCTGTATAGGCGGATTTTTTTCCGCTCCGCCAGGGGCTTGGACGCAGGCTGGGATGCGTCAGAAAGGGAGCGGCCGCCGTGCCTTCGGCGGCGAAACCCGCACGGACCAAACTCATAAAGTTTTTTTGCTACTTTTTGTCCACAAAAAGTAGCGCTTTCTTTGCTGCCTTACTTATCCGATGGGATCGAGCAGCGCCGCGGCGGCAATGTTGCCGGAGCGGATCGCCCCTTCGATGGTGGCGGGCAGGCCGGTATCGGTCCAGTCGCCGGCGAGCACCAAATTGGGGTTCTGCGTCCGGGCTCCCGGGCGGCGGGCGAGTTGCGCCGGGGTGCAGGCGAAGGTGGCGCGTTTTTCCCACACCACACGATGCAGCGGCAGCGGCGCTTTCAGGCCGAAAGCGCGGGAGAGTTCGCCCCAGACCCGCGCCGCCATCGCGTCATTATCGATCTCGGCATAGCGGTTTGCGGCGGAGATGGTCACCGAGAGAATGTCCGGACGCGCGAACACCCATTCCGCAGTGCCGCCGATCAGCCCCCAAAATCCCTCCTGGCCCAGGCTGTATCTGAAATGCAGGTTGCAGATGGATTCATATTCGTCCGGCACGGTCAGCCCCGGTACCAGGCTCGCGGCGATCCAGGGCGGCACGGCCAGCACCGTCGCCTGGGCTTGGTTGAGCGCAGTGACCCGCTCGCCGAGGCGGATGTCCGCGCCTTTAGCCTTCAGCCATTCCAGCGCCGGGTCGATGAAACTCTCGGACAGGCCGATGCGGGCATAGCGCGGCAGCGCCTCGGCCCCGCCGCGCTCGATGGTCTCCGCCACCACCGCCCGCAGCGGCGCAGCGGAGGCGATGTCCGGCATGGTGTTCAGCGCGGCGATGGCCAGCGGCTCCAGCAGGTTGCGGTAGAGCGGCCCCTCGCCCACCAGATCCTGGACCAGATCGTCCCGCCGCGCCCGGCGCAGCTTCAGAAGTGCGGTGTAATGGCGCAGCCCGGTGCCGGGCACACGGCGGGAGGGCGAGAAAATCCACCAGGGAAAGCGCCCCCGATTGAGATGCAGCCGCCAGCTTTTGCCGGAATTGAGGTCGATGAACGGAAAGATCGGCTCCGCCGGGCCCGTGACCGAGCGCGCCGCACCGATGCGGCGCAGGTAGGACAAAGCCGCGATATTGCCGGAGAGGAGCAGATGGTTGCCGTTATCGATGCGGCAGCCGAGCACCGGGTCGTGATAGGAGCGCGCCCTGCCGCCAGCGGCCTTGGCCGCCTCGAACAGCACCACATGATGGCCGCGATCGGTGAGCGCGCAGGCGGCGGCAAGACCGGCAAGGCCGGCGCCGATAACGTGGACGCTCATCTTCCGAGCAGCAACCGCGCCGCAAGCACGAGCTTACGCCATTTCGGCAAGGAAACGCGGCCCTGTGAATAGTCGAAATTCCGCGCCCGCAGGATTGTCAGGAGCGGCTTGTAGCTCTCCGCCATCAAAGCGGCGGGGCGCATCGCGGCGCGGTCGGAGCGGGCCATCGCCGCTTCGGCCTCGGTGAAATAGGCGTCCGCCATGTCGGCGAGCCGGGCACAGAGACGCGGCAGGTCGGGGGCGGCCGGCAGCGTCGCCGGCACCGGCGCAATGCCGGCCTCGTCCAGGAACTCGCGCGGCAGATAGATGCGCCCGCGCGCCGCATCCTCGCCCACGTCACGCAGGATATTGGTGAGCTGCAAGGCGCGGCCGAGCGCATAGGCCGTCTCCTGCGCGGCCTGGCCGGCATCGCCGAACACCCGCACCGAGAGCCTTCCGACCGCCGAGGCGACGCGGTCGCAATAAAGATCCAGCTCGGCGAGGTCGGGGGCGATGATCGGGTCGCCCGCATCCATCTCCATGCCGTCGATCACGGCGAGGAAATCCTCGCGGCGCAGGTCATAGGTCTGCACCGCATGGCGCAGCACGCGGGTGATGGCGTCATGCGCGCCACCATGGAACAGGTCGGCGATCTTGCCCCGCCATTCATCCAGCGCGACGCGCTTGGCGGCAAAATCCCCATCCTCATCGGCGATGTCATCCACCACGCGGCAAAAAGCATAGATGCCGTACATAGCATCCCGCCGTGCCGGGGGCAGGATCTTCATGCCATGATAAAAGGAGGAGCCCGCCTCTTTCACCAAGGCGGTGACGAAATCGATATCTTCCTGGGTCATGCCGCGAATCTCAGGCCGGCAACGGTGGCGGCGAGGAAATCCGCCTTGCTCAGCTTGACCCGCATGGCCAGCGGATCGCCGCCCTTGAGATGCTCGGTGAGACGGCGGGCTAGGGAGCAGATGATCGCGGTCTCGACCCGCAGGCGGCGCGCTTTCACCCGGCGCGGCAGCTCCGCGGCGACGCGGTTCAGCTCGTCGGTGGCGGCGAGCATGCGGTCGAACACCGCGCGCAGGGCCGGCACGGTCTCGGGCCGCGCCACATCGTCGATGGAAAGCCCGGCCTCGCTCAGCCAGTCCTGCGGAATGTAGCAGCGGTCCAGGTCGCGCAGGTCCTTGGCGCAATCCTGCAGATGGTTGAGCACCTGCAGCGAGGCGCAGAGCGCGTCGGAGGGCCCCCAGGTGGCGCGGTCCTCGCCATGCAGATCGAGCACGTAGCGTCCGACCGGGGCCGCGGAGTAGCGGCAATAATCCATCAGCTCGGCCCAGCTCGCATAGCGGTTCTTCTGCGCATCCTGGCGGAACGCCACGAGCAATTCGCGCGCATGGATGGCATCTACGCCGGAGCGGCCCAGGGCCTCGCGCAGTTTCACCGCACTCGGCGAACCTTCCGCGCGCGTGCCGATCAGCACCTCTTCCATTGCATTCAAGCGGATGATCTTCTGCTCGGACGGCAGAGTGGCGCTGTCGGAAATATCGTCGGCATTGCGGGCGAAGGCATAATAAGCATGCACATGCTCGCGCAGCCCGCTGCGGATCAGCCAGGAACCGACCGGGAAATTCTCGTCGCCGCGATCCTTGCCGGACCAGGCTTCGACATCCGGCGCGGCGGCCGCCTGCGCCGGCTGGGCGATATTGTCATTGGCGGTCACGAGGTTGCTCCATAGTCACGGCTCTTCCATTTGGCGCCGGTTCCGCGCCAGTAATTCCAGGCCGAACCGAGCGTGGCGGCCATATAAAACAAAGCGATCAGCGGCAGCGTGAGCGCCAGGATCTTCGGCTGGCGATAACGGGCCAGGGTCGGCAGGTAGCTGACCACCGCCAGCACGTAGGCGATCAGCCCGGCGGCGGCGCGCCAGCCATGGCCGAACAGCATTTCATAAGGCGCCACCAGCCAGACCAGAGCGAGGCCGATGATCGTGCCGGCCAGCACCAGCCCGGAATGGCGCAGCTGGGTGAAGGCGGTGCGGGTGATCATGTTCCAGATGTCGATGACATGCGGATAAGGGCGGATCGAGGTGGCGAGGCCGGAATGGCCAAGGAAGATCGGGCCTTGTTTCTTCAGCTCGGTCGCCAGCGACACATCGTCGATGAGCGTGCCTTTGATCCGTTCGATCCCGCCGATGCGCGCCAGCGCCTCGCGACGCACCAGCACCGTGCCGCCGGCCGCCGCCGCCGCCCCGGATAGCGGATCGTTCACGCGGTCGAACGGGTAGAGCATCTGGAAGAAATAAACGAAGGCCGGGACCAGGAACCGCTCCGGCCAGGAGGTGCAGTTCAGCTTCACCATCTCCGAGACCATGTCCACCCGCGGATGCAGCAGCCGGGCGACCAAGGATGAGAGATGGCGCGGATCATGGGTGATGTCGGCATCGGCGAAGAGCAGAACCTCCGCGCGGCTGGCCGCGACACCCTGCGAGAGCGCCCAGAGCTTGCCGGACCAGCCCGCCGGCTTCGGCTTGCCGGTGATGATAGTAAGTTTCGGGTCCGTCCCGGCGAGCGATGCCGTGCCGTCGGTGGAATTGTCATCGACCAGGATCACCCGGAACGAGCCGGCATAATCCTGGGCCACCAGCGAGGCGATCACCGGGCCGATCGTCTCCGCCTCGTCACGGGCGGGAATGACGATGTCCACCGAAGGCAGCTCGGCGGGCAGCGCCGGCGGCAATTCCGGTGCGGACTTCCAGAAATCGCCGTGCAGGAAGAACAGATAGAGCCAGACAAGCAGAGCGAGAGTCGCGATCATGCCAGGTAGCCCTCCGTGCGGAACCAGGCGAGCGCCCCGGCCACGGCCTCGGCGGCCGGACGCGGCGCATAGCCGAGTTGGCTTTGCGCTTTCGCCGATGAGAAGAACATCTTTTTGCGGGCCATTGCGAGGATATCGGGCGTCATCAACGGCGGCTTGCCGGTGACGTTGGCGACGCGCTCCATCGCCCAGGCCAGCGGCATCAACGGCCCGATCGGCAGGCGCAAAGCCGGCGGCTTGCGCCCGACCTGGGCGGCGACCAGCGCCAGCAGCTCGCGCAGCATGAGGTTTTCCGAGCCGAGAATATAGGCCTCGCCGGCCACGCCCTTTTCCAGGGCCAGGAGATGCCCGGCGGCGACATCGTCCACATGCACCACGTTCAGGCCGGTATCGACATAGGCCGGCATTTTGCCGCGTGCGGCGTCCAGGACCATCTGCCCGGTCGGGGTCGGCTTTACGTCGCGCGGGCCGACCGGCGCGGTGGGATTGACGATGACGATATTCTGCCCCGCAGCGGCCAGCGCCCGCACCGCCTGCTCGGCATCGTATTTCGACTTCTTATAGGCGCCGGCATGGTGCGCGGGCTTGATTTAGCGTGCGCTCATCCGCCGGGCTGCCATCCGCGGTCAGGCCCAGGGCCGCGACCGAACTGGTGTAAATACTGCGCTCGACCCCGGCAGTGGCGGCGGCGCGCAGCAGTGCCAGCGTGCCGTCGATATTCACGCGGCGCATCGCCGCCTCATCGGGCACCCAGAGCCGGTAATCGGCCGCGACATGGAACAGATAGCGGCAACCGGCGAGCGCGGCTACGAAACCAGCCGGCTCGGCCAGGTCGAGCTCGACCAGCTCGGCGTCGAGGCCCTGCACATTGCGGCGATCGCTGCCACGCCGGACGGCCAGACGCAGGCGATGCCCGGAGGCCGCCAGCGCACGCGCCACGGCGGCGCCGACGAACCCCGTCGCCCCCGTCACCAGTGTCAGATCACCCTGCCCCAAGCCTCACCCCATGGTTCACAAGCCACGCCCCAAACGCCATATGAAGCGCAGCCGTGCTGCTGTAGAACGCATTGCGGCATTTGGTGCAACCTGAGGGCAAAAAATGAGCGAGTCAGTCGTCGCTACCGCCGATTTCAACGCGCGGAATTGGGACTACCCGGTGCCTGGCCAGATTAAAATCGGCACTGACGACCATTTCAAGATGCTAACCCAGCTGCTGAAAGCCACTTACAACCCCTACAAACCCTCGGTCCTGAACTGGCCGAAACTCGACCCGGACACGCTCACGCGGATCACCTCGCTGCCGATCTGGGACATCGCCGTGCAGACCGAGATCAAGGCCTCGATGCGCATCGAAAATTACGCGAAAACCGTGCCCAACGCGGCGCTGCGCCAGGCGCTGCTGCATATGGCGGGCGAGGAATCCCGCCACCGCGACGTGCTCTCCCGCCTCGTCGCCGCCTATAATATTCCGATGCAGCCGGAAGAGACATACCAGCTGCCGAAGGATGCCGAATGGGGCTTCCTGGTCACCGGCTATTCCGAATGTATCGACAGTTTCTTCGCCTACGGCCTGTTCGAAATGGCGCGCCGCTCCGGCTTCTTCCCCATCGATCTGGTCGAGACCTTCGAGCCGGTGGTGCAGGAGGAAGGCCGGCATATATTGTTCTTCACCAACTGGCTCGCCTGGCACAAGGCGAACATGCCGCTCTGGCGCCGCCCCTATTTCTCGATGAAGACCGCCGCGGTCTGGGCCTTTCTGATCTGGGAGCGCATCGGCATCGCCCGCTCCGTCGACGGGCTGGAAGGGGCCGACGCCAATTTCACCATGAACGGCTCGAAGGCGCTCAGCGACGAGATGGACCCGGCATTACTGATTGATATTTGCCTGGAGGAAGACAAGAAGCGCATGGCAGGCTATGACCGGCGCCTGTTACGCCCCACCACGATGCCGCATCTGGCGCGCATCGCCCGCTTGTTTGTCCGACCGAAGAAGAAGCCTTGAAACGAAAATTCCGATTGCTACCGGCCCTCTTTGCGTTGGCCGGCGTCGCCGTGGTGACCGCCTTGGTCATCTATTACGGCGTGGGTGACTTGCTGCACGTGCTCTCCTCGGTGAGCGCCTTCGGCTTCATTTCCTACATCATCGCCCAGCTGGTCATCACGCTGGGGCTTGGCCTGTGCTGGCGCATGCTGCTGCGCAGCCGCATGCGCGGCAGCTTCTGGCTCTGTACCTGGGGACGGCTGGTGCGCGACGCCACCGGCGAGTTCCTGCCCTTCAGCCAGGTCGGCGGCTATGTGCTGGGGGCCCGGGTGATCACGCTGAGCGGCGTCAATGTCACCCATGCCACCTCCTCCACGCTCGGCGACATCACCACGGAATTTCTCGCCCAGCTCGCCTTCGTCGGGATCGGTCTGGCACTCCTCTCCCATCTCGCCCCGAACAGCGACCTGCTGATGCCCGTCGGCATCGGCCTCTGCCTCGCCGTGTTCCTCGGGATCGGGCTGATCCTGGCGCAACGCGGCAGCGGCGCCAAACTGTTCCGCGGCCTTGCCACCCGGATCGCCGGCGCCGCCGGCGAGGGGGCGGCGATGAACATCAGCAAGCTGCAGGAAGCGCTGAACGTCATGTATAGCGAGCGCGACCGGCTCGCCTGGTCGGCCTTCTTCCACCTCGTCTGCTGGTTCGGCACGGCCACCGCCTCGTTCATCGGCTTCCATGCGCTGGGCCAGGACATCACCTATGAGGACGCGATCTGCATCGAGGCGATGCTGCATGCGATCATGGCGCTGGCCTTCTTCATCCCCGGCCGGGTCGGCGTTCAGGAAGCCGCTTATACCTTGCTCGGCGGGATATTCGGCGTGCCGCCGGACATTGCCTTGTCGCTCTCGCTGATGCGCCGGGCGCGCGATTTCGTCATCGCCATGCCGGTGCTGATCATCTGGCAGGGGCTCGAGGCGCGGCGGCTGAAATCAACCTCTTCCGCCCTGCGCAGCTAAAATAAGCATTGCCGTTTCGTTAAGGGACTTCACTGCCGCTTGTCCCTGTGCGCGCCACCGCCATGTCTCCTGCGTAAGCACTAAGGAGGCAGGAATGTCGATTATTGGGTGGATCGTGCTTGGACTAGTGGCTGGTTGGATCGGCAGCCATATCGTCGATAATGGCGGGCGCGGCCCGTTGATGGATATCGTGCTCGGCATCATCGGCGCCATCGTCGGCGGCGCGGTTTTCAGTGCGCTGGGTGCGGTGCCGATTACCGGCTTTAATCTCTACAGCCTGTTCGTCGCGGTGATCGGGGCGGTGGTCGTGCTGGTCATCTACCATGCCGTGACGGGGCATCGACGAGCTTAGACAGCAACAAAGGAAACAAGCGCTTCTTTTTGTGAACAAAAAGAAGCAAAAAAACTTTATTAATTTGGGCCCGTTGCGGTTTAAACGCCACGGGCCCAAATCGCAGAAAGTTTTTGCGCCGCTTTTTCCAAAAAGCGGCTACTTCCTTACCTACTTCCTTACGCCGCCCTTGACCTCCCAGCGCCAGCCGAGATAGGCGCGGCCTCACTTCAATCGGGCGGACTCACATCATGATGCATCCGGCCGAACTGGCCGCGAAATTGCGGACCATGCGCCTCGTGTTCGGCATGGCGGGCATCGGGCTCTCGGTCTGGGCCGTGACCGTGCCCTATACGAAACTCCGTTTCCATCTCGATGACGGCACGCTGGGGATGATGCTGCTGGCCGGCGGCAGCGGCGGCATTCTCTTCATGCCCTTTGCCGGCATGGCGGTGGCGCGCTGGGGCAGCCGTGCGGTCATCCTCGCCTCCGGGCTGCTCTATGGCGCCCTGCTTCCGGCCTTGAGCCTGGTGCCGACGCCGGCCGGCTTCACCGCCCTGCTGCTGCTTTATGGCGCGCTGTTCGGCGCGCTGGACGTCGCTTTGAACGCGCAGGGCGCGGTGATCGAACGGCTCAGCGGCCGGCTGCAAATGTCCGGCTTCCATGGCTGCTACAGCCTGGGCAGCCTCGCGATCACCGTGCTGACGAGTTTCCTGCTCCGCGCCGGCCTCTCTTATGCCACCTGCGCCACGCTCGACACGCTGCTGGTGCTGGGCGCCCTGACCCAGGCGACAAAACTGCTCCCCGATACGCCGGACGGCCAAGCGGGCCCGGTCTTCGCCCTGCCGAACCGCGCCGGCCTGGTGCTCGGCCTATGCTGTTTCGCGACCTTTCTCACCGAGGGGGCGACCACGGACTGGAGCGCGATCTTCCTGCATTTTTCGCGCGGCATGCCGCTCGCGAGCGCGACCTTCGGCTATGCCGCCTTCGCCGTCTCCACCGCCGGCACGCGCCTGCTCGGCGACCGGGTGGCCATGCGCCTGGGTGTGGCCATGCTGGCGCGGCTGGGCTGCGGCATCGCCATCGCCGGGCTGTTGCTGGCGGTGTTCGTTCCCTCCGGCCTCGCCGGGATCATCGGCTTCGGCCTGGTCGGGCTCGGCACCGGCAATATCGCGCCGCTGATCTTCAGCGCCGCCACGCGGATCAAGGGCATGGAGGCGCATCACGCCGTGCCGGCCGTGGTCGGCGTCGGCTATGCCGGCTTTCTGACCGGGCCGGTGCTGATCGGGCTGATCTCCAACCATCTCGGCCTCGGCAGCGCTTTGCTGGTGGAAGCGCTGCTGCTGGCCGGCGTTTTCTGCGCCGCGAAAGTGGTTGCAGCGTAAATTTTAGGCGAGACCAGAGTAAGAAAGTGGCCGCTTTTTGGAAAAAGCGGCGCAAAAACTTTTGGTCTTTTGGGGCTGGGGCTTGGCGGGGGCACGCGCCAGGAGCGCAAAAAGAGAATGGCATCGAAATTGCCTTGCAGCGCAACGAACAGTAGACGCCGTCACAAAACGGTAATCTTCATCGGTATCGGCTGGAGCGCGTGAGATTATGGATGAGTTTGGGGGACAAAGGAGTGCGTACGCGGAGCCTCCCTGCCCCACGCTCCACACGCCCGGCACCACCGCTTCAGCTCAACAGGGACTTAGAATGAAGTTTTCGCAGCTCGCACCGCTTGCCCTTGCCGCCGCCATGGCCGCCGCCCCCGCCGCCGAGGCCCAGGTGAAGCTCGACGGCCAGCCGAAAATCGCCGTCATTTTCTACGGCACCACCAATGATGGCGGCTGGGCGCAATCGCAGACCGAGGCGCGCAATGCGCTCATGAAGCGCCTTCCATGAGCACATTCCCTATGTCGAGAACGTGCCGGAAGTGACCTCCCAGGTGGAGCAGGCGGTCGATCTGTTCATCAGCCACGGCGACAATGTGATTGTCGCCGGTTCCTACGGCTATTCCCAGGCCTTCGCCGCCGAAGCCAAGGCGCATCCGCATGTCGCCTTCGTCAACATCGCCGGCACCTCCACCGCGCCGAATCTCGAGAGCTTCTACGCCAAGACCTATGAAGGCTGGTATCTGGCCGGCATGGCCGCCGGCTACGCCACCAAGACCAAGACGCTCGGCATGCTGGAAGGCTTCCCCATCCCCAACGTGCTGTGGGACGTGAACGCCTTCGCGCTCGGCGCCGCAGCCGCCAATCCGGGCACGGTCGTGCATGTCGCCTAACATGAACGCCTGGTCCGACCCGGTGAAGGAGGCGCAGACCGCCGCGGCGATGATCGCCCAGGGCGCCGACGTGATCGCCACCGACATGGACACCGCCGCGGCGCTGGTCGAAGCCGAGAAGGAAGGCAAATATTCCGTCGGCTACGAAGTCGACATGGCCAAGAGCGCGCCGAACGGCATCCTCACCTCGGTCGAATTCCACTGGGGCCAGCGCCTGGTGCCGATGGTCAAGGAAATGGGCGCCGGGACCTGGACGAGCGGCGGCACGCCGCTTTACGGCATGGCCTCCGGCGTGGTGCAGGACGCGCCGTTCGAGCATCTCCCCGCCGCCGACATCGCGAAAATCGAGGCGGTGCGCCAGAAGATCATCGCCGGCACGTTCGACCCCTTCACCGGCCCCCTCGTCGCACAAGATGGCAAGGTGGAAGTGCCGGCCGGCCAAACCATCTCCACCGATGCGCTGGACAATATGAACTTCCTGGTTTCGAACGTGAAAGGCTCGATGAAGTAGCCTTGTCGGGCTTGGTGAATATCACGGGCGGCGGCGCATGAGCGTCGCCGTTCGGCTTGCTGGCGTCGAAAAATCCTTCGGCAGCCGGCCGGCGCTGCGAGGCGTGGATTTCTCCCTCGCCTGGGGCGAGGTACACGCTTTGCTCGGCGAAAACGGCGCCGGCAAATCGACGCTGATGAATGTGCTCTCGGGCTTCTACACCGCCGATGCCGGCACCATGGAGGTCGACGGCAAGCCGGCGCGCTATGAGAACCCGTCCGCCGCCGCCGATGCCGGAATCGGCATGGTCCACCAGCATTTCAAACTGGTCGGTCCGCTTTCGGTAATCGAAAATCTCCGCCTCGCCTGCGCGCGCCGCGCCGGCTGGAAGAACCAGGCCGAGGCCTTGCAGGCGATGGAAGCCTTGGGCGCGCGGCTCGGATTCCATCTCAACCCGCGTCGCCGCGTCGACGAGCTCGCGGTCTCCGACCAGCAGAAGCTGGAAATCATGAAAGTGCTGCTCGGCGGCGCGAAAATCCTGATCCTCGACGAGCCCACCGCGGTGCTCACCGAAGCCGAAGCGCAAGCCGCACTCGGCCTCGCCCGCGCGCTGGCTGAGAGTGGCCATGCGGTGGTGCTGATCACGCATAAATTGCGCGACGTGCTGGGCTATTCCGACCGCGTGACGGTGATGCGCGCCGGCCGCACCGTGATCACCGGCGCCCCCTCCGCGGGCATGACCGCCGACTCCCTTTCTTGCGCCATGGTCGGCGCCGAGCCGCTGGAAACCCCGCCGCGCCGGCCGCACGCCAACCGCCGCGACGTGCTCCGCGTGCAGAAACTCTGCGCGCCGGCGAGCGCCCATGGCGTGCCCCTGCGCGACGTCAGCTTCGCTGTCGGCAGCGGCGAGATCCTCGGCCTGGCCGGGGTCGGTGGCAACGGCCAGACCGAGCTGGTGGAGGCGCTGATCGGCGTGCGCAAGGCCAGCGCCGGCAACATCCTGTTCGAGGGCGAGGATGCGCCCGCCACCCCGGAACAGCGCCGCGAATGGGGCCTGCGCTTCATCCCCGCCGACCGCATGCAGATGGGGCTGTTCGGCGCGCTGCCGCTGAACGTGAATCTGGTCCTGCCCCGCCTGCTGGGCAAAAAGCCTGAAAAACGCTGGTTCGTCGGCAAAGGCTGGATGAACCGCCTGACCGCGCAGGCGATCGAGGAATTCGAAGTTGCCGGCGCCGGCACCGACATCCCGGCGCGGCTGCTCTCCGGCGGCAACGCCCAGAAGCTCCTGCTGGCGCGCGAATTCGCCGGGAATTTCTCGATCCTCATCGCCCATTCGCCCACGCGCGGGCTCGATGTGCGCGCCGTGCAGGCGGTGCAGGCGCGGCTGCGCGCCGCCACTGAACGCGATGTGGCGGTTTTGCTGATTTCAGAAGATCTCGACGAGATCATGGAACTTTCCGACCGCGTGGCGGTGATGAGCCATGGGCGCTTAAGCCCGGCCGAACCCACCGAAGCGGTCGATCGCGGCCGTATCGGCCGACTGATGCTGGAGATGGCATGATATGATACGGCCCCTGGTTTCGCCGCGGCTGGTGGTCACACCCCGCCTCACCGCCCTCACCCTCGGCGCCGGCATTCTCACTGGCCTGCTGGTCTCGACCTTGTTCCTGCTCACGCAAGGCATGGGCCTGTCCGACCTTCTCGACCAGTTCGTGCTCTACACGCTCGGCAGCGCGGAAGGGCTGGACCAGACCCTCACCCGCTCGATCGCGCTGATCCTGGTCGGGCTCTCCGTCGCTGTATGTTTACGCGTGAAATTCTGGAATATCGGCGTGGAGGGCCAGATCTGGGCCGGCGCGCTGGCCGCCACCGGCGTGGTGGTCTACCATATCGGACCGGCCTCGCTGCGGCTGGAAATCATGCTGCTCGCCGCCATGCTGGGCGGCGCCTTCTGGTGCGCGGTGTGCGCCGCGGCGCGGCTTTATTTGCGTGCCAACGAGGTGATCACCACGCTGCTGATGAACTACGTGGCCTCCATGCTGGCGCAGCAGCTACTTTACGGCGCCTGGCGCAACCCGGCCGATTCCTACCCCGTATCAGTGACCTTCACGCATGACGAACGCTTGAGCCTGCTCGGCTTCGGCCATGTTCATGCCGGCATTTTCATCGCGCTCGGGGCGGCTTTGTTCTGCTGGTGGCTGTGCGCCTTCAGCCGCCTCGGCATCATGGCCAAGGCGGTCGCCGCCAATCCGGTCGCGGCGCGCGCCGTGGGCATTCCGGTCGGGCGGGTGATTCTGCTGATGACCGCGCTGGCCGGCGCTTTGTCCGGCATCGCCGGCTTTTCCATCGTCGCCGGGCAGGAATACCGGCTCACCGAATTCGTCGGCAACGATTTCATCTTCCCCTCCATCGTCGTCGCCTATCTGGCGCGCGCCAACCCGCTCGGCGTGGTCGTGGCCGCCATCGCCATCGCCGCCCTTTATACCGCCGGTGATTCGCTCAAGGCCTTCTTTCAGCTGCCCGGCGCCACCGTGCTCGCGATCGAGGCGGTGCTACTGTTCTGCGTCTCCTGCTTCGAATTCCTGCTGCGCTACCGGCTGAGCTGGGTGAAAGACTGATGGAACTGCTCACCGCCTGGATCGGCACAATCCCCAGCTTCGCCGCCCCGTTTCTGCTCGCCACGCTGGGGCTGATCATCAATGAACGCGCGGGCGTGATGAATCTCGGCGTCGAGGGCATCATGTCGGTCGCCGCCGTCGCCGCCGTGCTGATCAATCTCGGCGGCGGCGATGCGATGCTCGCGATCCTCGGCGGCATCGGCGCCGGGCTCGCGGTCACCGCTCTGTTCGCCTTCATGGCCGTGGTGCTGCGTGTGGACCAGGTGCTGGCCGGCCTCGTCACCTTCGCGCTCGGCATCGGCGTGTCCGGCTATCTCGGGGATTCCGTCCAGAACCAGGCCATTGCCGGCATCTCCCCCCTGCCCGCCGCCTGGTTCCATGCTCTGCCCAAGGCCCTCGCCGGCCTGCTGGACCAGGACCTGCTCACCTATGCCGCGTTCGCCGCCGCGATCGCTGTGTGGTTCTTCATCGAACGCACCGATGCCGGCCTGCGCCTGCGCGCCGTCGGCGAGGACGCGCCGGCCGCCGACGCCGCCGGCATCAGCGTGTTCTGGGTCCGCATCGCCGCCGTGCTCACCGGCGGCGCGTTCTGCGCTTTGGCCGGAACCCATCTCAGCCTGGTCGACAGCCATCTCTGGGTCGATAACATGGTCGCCGGGCGCGGCTGGATCGCCGTCGCCATGGTCACCCTTGCCCGCTGGAACGCCCTGCGCGCCATCGCCGCCGCCATCCTCTTCGGCGCCGTCGAAGCCCTGGTGCCGCAATTGCTCTCCTCGGGCATGAACGTGCCCGTCTATCTCATCGAAATGTCACCCTACCTCGCCACTCTGGCCTATCTGCTCCTGGCCGGCTGCTTCGCCTCCGGCGCCGACGCGCAGCCGGCGGACCTGACCCGGCCTTACCTGCGCGAGGAACGAAGGTAAGATAAGGCCAGGGGCTTTGCCCCTGGACCCCACTGGGGCCGGGAGGCCCCAGACCCCTGGGACTCCAAACTCGTCAAACAGCTTCGCTGTGCTACTAAGGCGCGCCTCTGACTTGCTAGGACTATGCTTGGTGTCGATTAAAACCATCGCGCGGAGGGTCGAATCTGCTCCGGCCTGGGTGCTCTTCAGCCTGTTTCTCGCACCGATCCTGATCGGTGCCATCCAAAGACTGCACAGGCCCAATCACTGGTTCAAGGATTACGATGCGTTCTCTTGCGCCGCCGCAAGGGTCAACCAGCATTTGCCCCTCTACAGCATGGCCTTTCCATGCCCCGACCAGCAGCCGACCAACTATGTCTATCCCCCGTACCTCGCGACCGTCTGGGCCGCCTTGCAACATTCCGTCGGTCTGATCGGGGCGACAGCTCTTTACGGGGCGCTTTATTATTTTCTGCTGTTTTATGTGCTGCGTCGCTTCATTGCCGGCGATCTGGGCGGCGGCCCTGCCGCCATACGCGCCGCCATGCTCGTTGCCATCGGCCCGGATATTTTCAACTGCGGCAATGTCGCCGTCATCATCCATGGCGTCATCGCGCTGGTCCTTTTATTCGCCTGGGATTATCCGTTTGTCCTGCTGGGGAGCATTGTTCTCGCCGCTTCCATAAAGCCGGTCTATCTCGTCTATGTCGCGGTTTTCCTCTTTCACCCGATGCAGAACTATAAAAAAATTCTCTACTGCATTGGCACAGTCTTATTCGGGCTGACCCCGTTCCTGCTCTTCAAGCTGAATCACGCCGCTTTGTTTCAAAGCGACATGGCGCTGATCAAATATTTCGCGACCGTCAATGAGCGCGGCTATGGCTTTTTAAATCTCGCCGGCCTTCTGGGCATATCCGAAGTCTCCGTTTTCATGGCGGTATCCTACTGCCTTTTTGCGGCGATCCTGCTTGGTGGCGCCCTTTATATTTGCCATCGCGGCCAGGCAAAAACGCCCGAGAAGCTCTGGATCGGCGTCACGACCGCCGTGATGGCGGACCCCAAACTCATGTTTTACGATCTGCTGACACTCATGCCTGGGCTCGTCTGCGTGATCGCGCTGAGCAGAAGATTGGGCGCCACAGCATACCGGATCAATTGCGGTTACAGCCTGCTCGTCTGCGGCGTCTGCCTGGCGCTGAATTCACGCGGCGGCCAGCATGGCATGTACCTGTTCATCCCCGCTTTTTATCTTCTGATCGTGGCAAATGCAGCCGCCTTTTATCGCCAGCGACATGCCGTCAGCGACGTTGAATATCCCTTCCCCCTTGCCCCACGGGAAAGCGGGGCCGCAGGTCCGGGATCTGGCGTTCTTGCCGACGAAGCGCGCCATCGCGACGCGCGCGAGCTGATCGGTTAAGGCGGGACAAACAAGGCGTCTTGCCGCCCCGGGGCGCGCGGCGCGGGGCGAAGGCCCCGCCCCCTGTTTGCAAACCGGGCCAAACGACATAATAACATTCGCCCATGTCCGGCTTTTCTCCCCGGGTGAAGGCCGTGCTTGGCCCCACCAATACCGGCAAGACGCATTTGGCGATCGAGCGTCTGTTGGGTCACTCGTCCGGCATCATCGGATTTCCGTTGCGGCTGCTGGCGCGGGAGAACTATGACCGGATGGTGGCGCGCAAGGGCATTCGCAATGTCGCGCTGATCACCGGCGAGGAAAAGATCGTCCCGCCCGGCGCCAAATGGTTTTCCTGCACGGTGGAAGCGATGCCGCTGGACCGCAAGGTCGAGTTCCTGGCGGTGGACGAGATCCAGCTTTGCGCCGATCCTGACCGCGGGCACGTGTTCACCGACCGCCTGCTGCATGCGCGCGGCATGGTGGAGACGATGTTTCTCGGCGCCGAGACCGTCCGCAAGCTCCTGAAACGGCTGATCCCCGATGCCGAGATCGAAACGCGCCCCCGGCTGTCCGAGCTGACCTATGCGGGGCCGGTGAAACTCTCGCGCCTGCCGCCGCGCTCGGCCGTGGTGGCCTTCTCGGCGGCGGAGGTTTACGCGATCGCCGAGGCGGTGCGCCGCCGGCGCGGCGGCTGCGCGGTGGTGATGGGGCGCCTGAGCCCGCGCACGCGCAACGCCCAGGTGGCGCTGTATCAGGAAAAGGAAGTCGATTTCCTGGTGGCGACGGATGCCATCGGCATGGGCCTGAACATGGATGTCGACCATGTCGGCTTTGCCGGCCTGTCGAAATTCGACGGGCACCGGCCGCGCATGCTGCTGGCGACCGAGATGGCGCAGATTGCCGGGCGGGCCGGGCGCGGCATGCGCAATGGTACGTTCGGCGTCACCGCCGATTGTCCGCCGCTGGACGAAGATCTGGTCACGGCGGTGGAAACCCATGCGTTCGAGCCGCTGGAACAATTATTCTGGCGCAATTCGCATCTGGATTTTTCGTCCGTGCAGGCGCTGTTGGACAGCCTGATGGCGCCGCCGACCAGGCAAGGCCTGATGCGCGGCCAGGACGCAACCGACCTGCTGACCCTGGCGGCTTTGCATAATGATGCCGAGATCGCCAAAGCGGCGCAGGGCAGGGCAGCCACCAGGCTGCTCTGGGAGTCCTGCCAGATCCCGGATTTCCGGAAACTGGCGACGGATGCACATGTGAAACTCTGCGGCCGGGTGTTCGGCCATCTGCGCAATGCCGGCACTTTGCCGGAGGCCTGGGTGCGCGGAGAGATCGAAGCCCTGGACAAGATCGAAGGTGACATCGATACCTTGATGCAGCGGCTGACGGATGTTCGCGTTTGGGCGTATATAACGGCCCGAGCGGACTGGATGAGGGACGCGACGCCCTGGGCGCGGCGTGCACGCGAGGTGGAGGACAGAATCTCCGACACGCTGCACGTCAAGCTGATGGCGCGGTTTGTGGATAAGAGGGCAGCACATTTGACGAGACGGCTTGAAGATTCTGAAGCGGAAGAGCTCCAGGCGGTGGTTTCCACCCGCGGCGTGGTTCTGGTGGAAGGCCATGAGGTCGGCCATGTGGAGGGCTTCGTGTTCCATCCCGACCCGGCCACCCAGGGGGCGGAGAAGAAACTGGTGCTGCGCGCCGCAAGGCGGGCGCTGGGGCAGGAGATGCCACGCCGCATCGTCCGTGCCGAAACCGCGGCCGACGATGCGTTCAGCCTCACCGAGGACCGCCACATCATGTGGGAAGAGGCGAAGATCGCCAAGCTCCGCAAGGGGCCGAGCCTGCTGAAGCCGGCGGTGGAGATCGTCCATTCCGAATTTCTCGACGGCCTGGCCCGCGAGCGGCTGCGCGCGCGGCTCAGCGCCTATCTGGCCGGGGAAATGACCAAGCGGCTGGGCGCGCTGCTCACCGCCATGGAAGACCCGGCGCCGGAACTGCGCGGGATCATGTTCCGCCTCGGCGAGGAATCCGGCGTGATGCCGCCAGAGCAAGTGTCGCACGAGCTGCGCCCGGTGCTGAAGAAAGCCGGGCTCGATGCCGGGCGCTTCGCGCTCTATATGCCGGCAGTGCTGAAGCCGGGTGCGGCCTGGCTGCGCGCGCTGCTCTGGGGCGTGTGGCGCGACCGCAACCCGCCTGAACTGCCGGCCGCGGGCCTGGTCTCAGCGCCGATGCCGGCCAATTGGGGCGAGGATTTCGCCCTCAGCATGGGCTGGCTGCCGGCCGGCCCGGTGATGGTGCGCCTGGACGTGGCGGAACGGCTGGCGCGCGAGATGCATTACCTCGTGCGCAAGCACCCGGTGCTGCTGCCGCCCAATCTCGGCTCGCGCATGGGGCTGAAGCCCGAGCAGCTCTCGCCGGTGCTGCATGTGCTGGGCTTCCGCGTGATCCCGGCGGCGACGCTGGGCGAAAAATATTTTGGACCGCCGGCGCCCTCGATGCTGGGCCGGCGCCGCATGGAGCCGCGGCCCGACGCGCCGGCCGCCCGGCCGAAACCGGGCGGCGCCAAACCGCAGGCGCGTCCGGCCAAGCAGGCCGCGCCGAAGCCGGAGGAAAAGCCGGTCGAGATCTCTGCGGACAGCCCCTTCGCAGCACTCGCAGCACTGCGGCGCGTGGTGCGGTAGCAGGGCACCCCAGGCCCAACGGACCAAAAGTTTTTGCGCCGCTTTTTTCCAAAAAGCGGCCGCTTACTTCGCTCTTAAGGAGCGGACGAGGCTTTGGATGGACGAAGAAGACACTGGCTGGCAACGGCTGGACAAGTTTCTGTTCTATGCAAGGTTCTGCAAGACGCGGGCGGTGGCGGCGACGCTCATCGGCCGCGGCCATCTGCGCATCAACCGCCAGCCGACCGAAAAGCCGCATGCGCGGCTGCGCCCCGGCGACATTCTGACCCTGCCGCTGCCCCAGCGCGTGGTGGTGATCGAAGTGCTCGCTTTGGCCAAACGCCGCGAGAGTGCGCCCCTGGCGCAAACGCTGTACAAGGAAATCATCTCAAACTAGCCGCGTCGCTTGCGTTAACGCCACGCCTCGCGCATATCCGGCGCATAATTTTGGCGCACGGCCGGAACGCGCGCGCCGACATGTCATGGAGAGTGCCTGATGACCTATGTGGTCACCGAAAACTGCATCAAGTGCAAGTATATGGATTGCGTCGAGGTCTGCCCGGTCGACTGCTTCTATGTTGGCGAGAACATGCTGGTCATCCACCCGGATGAGTGCATCGATTGCGGCGTGTGCGAGCCGGAATGCCCGGCCGAGGCGATCCTGCCCGACAGCGACGACCGCGCCACCGCCTGGGCCGAACGCAACCGTGAATTCGCCAAAGTCTGGCCGAACATCACCCGCAAGGGCACGGCGCCGGCCGATGCCGACGAGTGGAAAGACAAGCCCGGCAAAGCCGAGCTGCTGTCGCCAAATCCCGGCACGCCATAAGGCAATTTGCGGCCGCCCGTGACGGGAGGCCAAAACTCTGCTATACTCCTCCCCTCAGAACCGGGCGCGGCAAGGTCGCGCCCGGTTCACGATTGTAGCGGAGCGGGAATGAGCGAGAAGCAGAAGACCATGACGGCAAAAAAAGCCGTCAAACTCGACGATCCGGCGGCAGATGAAACCGCCACCCTCACAGCCAAAGCCACCGAAAAACCAGCCGTGAAATCCACCAAACCAGCCAAGAGCCCGGAAACTATGTCCGAGGAACCGAAAGCTGTCGCCCCCGCGCCCGCGCCAGCCCCGATCACCCATGGCGGCATCCCCGCCGGCCCGATGCGCCCGATGGCGCCGCCCCGTGCCCCCGCCAAGGCTGAGATCTTCGCCGATGGCGACTATGTGGTCTATCCGACCCATGGCGTCGGCAAGGTCGAACGCATCGCCACCGAGGAAATCGCCGGCCACACGCTGGAACTGATCCACATCACCTTCGACGAAAACCGCATGACCCTGCGGGTGCCGACCACCAAGGCGCGCACCGCCGGCCTGCGCAAGCTCGCCTCGCGCAAGCAGTTCGACGACGTGCTCGCGGTGCTGAAGGGCAGGGCGCGCATCAAACGCACCATGTGGTCGCGCCGCGCCCAGGAATATGAGGCGAAGATCAATTCCGGCGACCCGGCCGCCATCGCCGAAGTCGTCCGCGACCTGCACCGCAATGCCGGCCAGCCGGACCAGAGCTTCTCGGAACGGCAGATCTACGAAGTCCGCGCTGGACCGCCTCGCCGCGGAATATGCCGCGCTGGAGAAGATCGACAAGGCCACGGCCATCGAGCGGCTGATTGCGCATCTGAAGTCGGAAGAGAAGTAAGGAAGTGGCCGCTTTTTGAAAAAAGCGGCGCAAAAACTTCCTCTAATTTGGGCCCGAGGCGTTGAAACCGCACGGGCCCAAAGGCGCAAAGTTTTTTTGCTACTTTTTGTTCACAAAAAGTAGCCTTCCTTTCTTTACGCCACCGCGCGGATCGCCCCGGCCTTGACCTCGTCATCCACCAGATGCGCGAACGTCGCGAAATTATCCTCGAAGCGTTTCACCAAAGCCGCGGCTGCCTTGTCGTAGGCGGCTTTGTCGGGCCAGGCGGCGCGCGGGTCGAGCACCTCGTCGGGCACGCCATCGACATGTTCGGGAATTTCCAGGCCGAAGAACGGATCGGTGCGGAATTTTGTGCGGTCGAGTTCCCCGGCCAAAGCGGCGCGGATCAAAGCGCGGGTATGGGCGATCGACATGCGCTTGCCGGTGCCATAGGCGCCGCCGGTCCAACCGGTATTCACCAGCCAGCATGACGTGCCGTATCGCTTGATCATCGCCTGCAGCAATTTCCCATAGACATCCGGGTGGCGCGGCAGGAACGGCGCGCCGAAGCAGGTGGAAAAGGTCGCCTGCGGTTCGGCGCCGAGCCCTTTCTCGGTGCCGGCGACGCGCGCCGTGTAGCCGGAGAGGAAATGATACATCGCCTGTGCCGGGTTCAGCCGGGCGAGGGGCGGCAGCACCCCGAACGCGTCGGCCGTCAGCATCACCACATGCCGGGGCGTGCCGCCACGGCCGGAGAGGGTGACATTCGGCACGAATTCAACGGGATAGCAGGCGCGGGTGTTTTCAGTGAACGTCGTGTCGGCAAGGTCCAGACGGCCCTGCGGGTCGGCCACCACATTTTCCAGCACGGTGCCGAAGCGATGCGTGGCGGCCCAGATTTCCGGCTCGCTCTCCTGGCAGAGATTGATGACCTTGGCGTAGCAGCCGCCCTCGAAATTGAAGATCCCCTCGGCGCTCCAGCCATGCTCGTCATCGCCGATCAGGCGGCGGGACGGCTCGGAGGAGAGGGTGGTCTTGCCGGTGCCGGACAGGCCGAAGAACAAAGCCGTGTCGCCGTCAGGGCCGATATTCGCCGAACAATGCATGGGCAGAACGCCACGCGGCGGCAGGATCCAGTTCATGACCGTGAAGATCGATTTCTTGATCTCGCCGGCATATTCCGTGCCGGCGATGATGACGATCTTTTCCGCGAAGGACAAAGCGATGGCGGTGGAGGAGCGCACGCCGTCGATCTCCGGGTCGGCCTCGAAATGCGGGGCGTGCAGAATCACATAATCCGGCTCGAAACCCGGCAGCTCCGCCGCCGGCGGCCGGATGAAGATATTGCGCGCGAACAAAGCGTGCCAGGCGCCGGTGCTCACCAGCCGCACGCGCACGCGGTTGGCGGGGTCGGCCCCGGCATACAAATCCTGGGTGAACAACTCCCGCCCCTGCAGATAGGCCTGGACACGGGCTTTCAGCACCGCGAATTTCTGTTGCGGCAGTTTCTGGTTGACCTTCCCCCACCACACATCCGCGCTGGTGGCGGGCTCATCGACCACGAATTTGTCGGCAACCGAGCGGCCGGTATGCACGCCCGTGCGCGCGATCAGCGCACCGTCGGCGGAGAGCCTTCCTTCGCCTTTGCGCAAGGCATGGGCAATCAGAGCCGGGCGCCGTCAGGTTCGCATGCAGCTCACCGGCGACGCGAACGCCGGTACCTTCTAAGGGCGCGGAATCACGCAAAGGCGAGACTCTCGGTCGCATGGGGCACGGTCGTTCCTCGACTTTTTGTTGCTGTTTTCTCAGTCTCTTTTTCTTAGCAGAGCTGTTGTCAGCTGCCATCATTACCTTTTCGTAGAATTGTATCAATTTCCTGTTGCAGCGCAGCGATTTGCAACGAGGCGGCAGCGGCGAACCCGCCTACGTAGAAGGCCTGCTCAGGCTGGAACGTCCAAAAATGAAAATCCGCAAATCCCGCGTAAAATGCCGCATAAGGATGGTGTTGCAGATAGGCGGCGCGGGCCGCGTCATCCACGCCAGGAGAGGCGGTGCCGCGCAGTGAGAGGCGCGGCGTGGTCTGCGGGTTTTCATCCGCGGCAATGCCGGCCACCAGCAAGGCGCAGCGCGGATCGGCGCGCAGATGGCGCGTATGGGCGGAAAGCTCCGAGAGCAGCAGCAGCACCGTATTGTCCGGCCCCAGCGCCGGGGTGATCAGCGATACATGCGGCCATCCGGCCTCAATGGTCGCCAGCGTGCCGGTGCGCGCGGCCAGCAAAAGCTCTGCCGCCTCCCGGGTAAAGTTGCGCTCTTGATTTGCTGCCATAATCCGGTCACTCCCTCACTGCACAATGATCTGCGATGCAGATACAATTACCTAATGCCGTCCCTCGGAAACATGAGCTGCAGCCGATGAAACACACGATCGCCCTGGTCGATGACGACCGCAACATCCTGACCTCCGTGCAGATGACCCTGGAGCAGGAAGGGTTCGAGGTGCGCACGTTCACCGATGGCGAGTCCGCGCTGCAGGCTTTGCTCGCCAAGCCGGTCAGCCTCGCAGTGCTGGACATCAAGATGCCGCGCATGGATGGGATGGAGCTGCTGCAGAAGCTGCGCGCGCGCTCGGCCATGCCGGTGATCTTCCTCACCAGCAAGGATGACGAGCTCGATGAGCTGATGGGGCTGCGGCTCGGCGCCGACGACTACATCACCAAGCCGTTCAGCCAGCGCCTGCTGATCGAGCGCATCCGCGCGCTGCTGCGCCGCAATGAGAACTCCAAGGCCGAGGGTTCGGGGACCGCCCCGGCCAGCGTGATCACCCGCGGCCAGCTGACCCTGGACGAGACCAAGCATCAATGCCTCTGGAAGGGCCAGGACATCCAGCTCACCGTGACCGAGTTCCTGCTGGTCAAGGCGCTCGCTGCCCGCCCCGGCATGGTGAAATCCCGCGACCAGCTGATCGATGCCGCCTATGGCGAGAACGTGTATGTCGACGACCGCACGATCGACAGCCATGTGAAGCGGCTGCGCAAGAAATTCCGGACCCAGGACGAGGAGTTCGACCAGATCGAAACTTTGTACGGCATCGGCTACCGGTACAAGGAGGCGTGATCCTCCTGCGGCCCCGAACATCGCATGGCTAAACGTCCGCGCCTCTCGCGCCTACTGCGCGACATTCTGCTGGTGAATTTGCTCCCCGTGGCGCTGATTTTCGTCGCGCTGCTCTATCTCGACCAGTACCAGCAGGGGCTGCTCGCCGCCGAAGTCACGGCCTTGCGCCAGCAGGCCCGGATCTATGCCGGCGCGCTCACGCAAAGCGCTGTGCAGAACAATGCCGCCGGCCAGGCGGCGCTGGATGCGGACCTCGCCCAGCCGCTTTTGTTCCAGCTCACCGAACCGACGCCCAACGCCCAGGCGCTGATCTACGGGCCGGATGGCACACTCATCGCCAATTCCCGCGTGCATCCCGGGGCCAATGGCGCCATCGTGACCACGCCGCTCGAGGCCCCGCCGCCGCCGGGCCTGTTCAACCGGGTGGTCAGCTATCTCTATGACAATCTGGCCGGCTCGCTCACCGGCGAGGCGGATGGCCAGGTGCTCAGCGCCGGCGCGGGTCAGAACCCGGACACTCTGGGCTGGCAGCCGGATGCGCGCGAGGCCCTGCAGCTCACCGACATCAAGCCCGGCGAGGAGACCGCCCCCTTCGTGCGGCGCGACGCGCAGCACCAGCTGCTGATCACCGTGGCCGAGCCGATCACCCACGCGCAGCAGAATCTTGGCACCGTGCTGCTGACGCGCGAGGCCAATGAGGTGGACCGCGCGGTGCTGGCGATCCGGATTTCCATTCTCGGCCTGTTCGCCCTGGCGCTGGGGCTCACCGTGATCGTCTCGCTCTACCTCGCCCGCACCATCGCCCGGCCGATCCAGCGCCTGGCCAACGCCGCGGCGCTGATGCGCGAGGGCAAGGCGCGCGCCGAGGCGCCGCCGGAATGGATCAGCAGCCGCAATGACGATATCGGCACCCTGGCCCGGGCGCTGGAAGGCTCCGCCAAGGCGCTGTGGGCACGGATGGATGCAATCGAGCAGTTCGCCGCCGATGTCAGCCACGAGATCAAGAACCCGCTCTCCTCGATCCGCTCGGCGATCGAGACGCTGGCGCGCGTGGAAGATCCGGCGCGCGCCTCGCGGCTGCTCGCCATCATCACCCAGGACGTGACGCGGCTGGACCGGCTGATCACCGACATCTCCGACTCCTCGCGGCTGGATTCCGAACTCTCCCGCGCCGCGCCGGAACTGGTGGACATGGCCCGCATCCTCGCGACGCTGGCGGAAATCCACGACGCCACGCGCAAGGAAGACAGCCCGCGCGTGGTGGTCGACGCGCCGCCCGCCGGGCTTCTGGTGCGCGGCACCGAGCCCCGCCTGGTGCAGGTGCTGCGCAACCTGATCGGCAACGCTATCTCCTTCAGCCCCGTCGACGGCACCATCTGGCTGCGCGGACGCGCCACCGGCGGCATGGTCGAGCTGGCGGTGGAAGATGAGGGGCCGGGCATCCCTGACGGCAAGCTCGACAGCGTGTTCGACCGTTTCTACTCGGAGCGGCCGCAGAACGAGCAGTTCGGCAGCCATTCCGGCCTCGGCCTGTCAATTTCCCGGCAGATCGTCGAGGCGCATGGGGGACGCATCGCCGCGGAAAACCGGCGTGATGAACAAAGCGCGGTGCTGGGGGCGCGGTTTGTGATCCGTTTGCCTAAGGCTGAGGGGTAGGAAAGTAAGCGCTACTTTTTGTGAACAAAAAGTAGCAAAAAAACTTTATTAATTTGGGCCCGTGCGGTTTCAACGCCCGCGGCCCAATGTCCAAAAAGTTTTTGCGCCGCTTTTTTCAAAAAGCGACCTCTTCCCCTGAGCCTAGCTATGAACCGGCAATGTCCAGTTCGCCTTCTCGCGGACGAGACTCATCAGCCGGCCATCCGGAGACCGAATCACTTGCCTTGTGAAGTCTCCCGTTCCGGTTATTCCACTGTACTTACCGGTTCCACCAACAAATGTAAGCGTTCCTGCCGCGCCCTTTATTTCAAAACTGCTGTAGATTTGATCACCATTCTTGTCGGTCTGCGCACAGTCACCGTGCGCGGAAATAACGCCGGACACTGTCTCGCTTAGCGAAAAACAACGCGCGCCCATGTTGTCGAACATCGGATGACCAGCATCGTTTTTAGAAACTCCCTCGGATTCGCTTAGACGTATCGCCTTGTCTCCGAGCGGCATCGTGTCTGTCCATGTTGTAACGTACTCAATCGTATAGCTGTCAGATCCCTGTTCGCCAGACCCGGCTGCGCTTGCCTCCAACGTGCCCATAACCATGATTGACGTAGCTACCGCTATGATTTGAAAAATCATCGTTACCTCCGACATTTCTTAGTTAACTGGAGTTCACGGCTAGATGCCCACCGGGACCATGATCGTGAAGGTCGGACTGCGTGAGGGCCAAGCGCCACCTGGAAATAATTCCCATATAGCAACAAGCGATAGATTTGAGAAAATAAATTATGACTTAGCAACGATGCCCGCGCGTTTATCGCCTCTCAGGACGCTCAAAAATGACACCGACCAGGAGACGCGTGCCCGTGCCGTTTCATTGCCATAGGCCCAAACCGACAAAAATTTTTGCGCCGCTTTTTTAAAAAGCGGCTTCTTTCTTCTCTAAAAGCGCAAGAATCCGCTCCGCATCCGCCTTCCGGCAGATCAGCAGGTCGGGCAGATACGGGTCGGCATTGTTATAGGCGAGGGGCGTGCCGTCGATGCGCGAGACATGCAGCCCGGCGGCCAATGCCACAGCGGCGGGGGCGCAATTATCCCACTCATACTGCCCGCCGGAATGCAGATAGATATCGGCCTCGCCGCGCAGGATCGCCATGGTTTTGGCGCCGGCCGAGCCCATCGGCACCAGTGCCGCACCGAGCGCCTCGGCCACGGCGACCGCCTCGGCGGCCGGACGTGTGCGGCTCACCAGCATGCGCGGCCGCGCCGGCGCCGCCGGCACCGTCAGGCCGGGGGCGGAGATGAAGGTCTGGCCAAGGGCGGGCAGGGCGACCGCGCCGGCGGCCGGCGCGCCATCGATGGAAAGTGCGACATGCACCGCCCAATCCTCCCGCGCCTCGCCATATTCGCGCGTGCCATCCAGCGGGTCGACGATCCATACCCGCCGGGCGGCGAGCCTGATGGGATTATCCCGCTCCTCTTCCGACAGCACGGCATCGTCCGGACGCTGCGCCGCCAGGGCCTCCATGATGAAGGCATTGGCGGTACGGTCACCGGCTTTGCCCAGCGCCTTGCCGGCGAACAGGCCGGAGCGCTGCAATTCCAGCAGCAGATTTCCGGCGATGGTGGCGATCTGCCCGGCCAGCATCACATCGGATTGGAGCAAGGTTTCACTCATGGGATCAGCATCTCGACGATCAGGTCAGCGGCTTGTTCCGGCGTCATCTTCGTGGTGTCGACGCGCAGCTCGGCGGCGGTCGGCGGCTCGTACGGGCTGTCGATGCCGGTGAAATTCTTCAGCTGGCCGGCGCGCGCCTTTTTATAGAGCCCCTTCACGTCCCGTGCCTCGGCCTCGGCCAATGGCGTGTCGACGAAAATCTCGATGAACTCGCCCGGCGCCATCATGTCGCGCACCATCTGCCGTTCGGCGCGGAACGGGCTGATGAAGGCGGTGAGCACGATCAGCCCGGCATCGGTCATCAGCTTCGCCACCTCGCCGATGCGGCGGATATTCTCCACCCGGTCGGCCTGGGTGAAGCCCAGATCCTTGTTCAGCCCGTGGCGCACATTATCGCCGTCGAGCAGGAAAGTGTGGCGGTTCATCCGCACCAGCCGCTTCTCGACGAGATTGGCGATGGTGCTCTTGCCGGCGCCGGAAAGGCCGGTGAACCACAGCACCGCCGGCTTCTGGTTCTTCAGGCGGGCATGGGTTTCGCGGGAAATATCCAGCGCCTGCCAATGCACATTCTGCGACCGGCGCAGCGAGAAATTCAGCATGCCGGCGCCGACCGTGGCATTGCTCAGCTTGTCGATCAGAATGAAGCCGCCCAATGCGCGGTTCTCGGCATAAGCCTCGAAGGGGACCTGGCGGTCGGTGGTGACATTGGCGATGCCGATCGCGTTCAGCTCCAGCGTCTTGGCCGCCACATGTTCCAGCGTGTTCACGTTCACCTGGTATTTCGGCGCGTGGAGCGTGGCCGAGACCATCTGCGTGCCGAGCTTCAGCCAATAGGCGCGGCCGGGCAGCAGCGGCTCGTCGGCCATCCACACGATCGTCGCCTCGAACTGGTCGGCGACCTGCACCGGCGTGTCCGCGCCGGTGATCACGTCGCCGCGCGAGCAGTCGATCTCATCGGCAAAGCAGAGCGTGACCGATTGCCCGGCCGATGCCATGTCCAGATCGCCATCGAGCGTGACGATGCGGGTGACGGTGGACGTCTTGCCTGAGGGCAGCACGCGGATGCCATCGCCGGGGCGGATGCTGCCGCTGGCGATGAGGCCGGAGAAACCACGGAAATCGAGGTTGGGCCGGTTGACCCATTGCACCGGCAGCCGGAACGGCTTGGCGGCAGCGCTCGTGACATCCAGCTCAACGCTTTCCAGATGCTGGATCAGCGGCACGCCGTCATACCAGGGCGTGTTCGTGGATTTGGTCGTGATGTTATCACCGACAAAGCCGGAAATCGGCATCGGCACAAACGATTCGATGCCGATGCTTTTCGCGAAGCTTGCATACTCGGCGACGATGGCATCGTATTTCGCCTGGTCGTAGCCGATCAGATCCATCTTGTTGACGGCCAGCACGATGTTCCGGATGCCGATGAGATGCGCGAGATAGCTGTGCCGGCGCGTCTGTGTGAGCACGCCCTTGCGCGCGTCGATCAGGATGATCGCAAGGTCGGCGGTGGAGGCGCCGGTGACCATGTTGCGCGTGTACTGCTCATGGCCGGGCGTGTCGGCGACGATGAATTTGCGCTTCTCGGTGGCAAAAAACCGGTAGGCGACATCGATGGTGATGCCCTGTTCGCGTTCCGCCGCGAGCCCATCCACCAGCAAGGCGAAATCGATATTCTGCCCCTGGGTTCCGACACGTTTGGAATCCGCCTCGAGCGCCGCCAGCTGGTCTTCGAAAATCATTTTCGAATCGTAAAGCAGCCGGCCGATCAGCGTGGATTTGCCGTCATCGACCGAGCCGCAGGTGATGAAGCGCAGCAGCGATTTATGCTGGTGCTGGAGCAGATAAGCGTCGATATCGGCGGCGATCAGCGCGTCTGCCTGATAGGAGGGCGTCGAATGGTCCATTAGAAATACCCTTCCTGCTTCTTCTTTTCCATGCTGGCGGACTGGTCGTGGTCGATGGCGCGACCCTGCCGCTCCGAGGTGGTGGTGAGCAGCATTTCCTGGATCACTTCCGGCAGGGTGGTCGCCTCGGATTCCACGGCACCGGTCAGCGGATAGCAGCCGAGCGTGCGGAAACGGATGCTGCGCTGCTCCGGCACTTCGCCGGGCTTCAGGCGGAAACGTTCGTCATCGACCATCAGCAACAGCCCGTCGCGCCGCACCACGGGGCGCTTGGCCGCAAAATATAACGGCACAATCGGGATGTTTTCCAAATGGATATATTGCCAGATATCCAGCTCGGTCCAATTGGAGATCGGAAAAACGCGGATGCTCTCGCCCTTGGCCTTGCGGGCATTGTAGAGATTCCACAATTCCGGCCGCTGGTTTTTCGGGTCCCATCGATGATTGGCGGAACGGAATGAAAAAATGCGTTCCTTGGCGCGGGATTTTTCCTCGTCGCGCCGCGCGCCGCCGAAGGCCGCATCGAACCCGTATTTGTCGAGCGCCTGCTTCAACCCTTCGGTCTTCCACAGATCGGTGTGCAGCGAACCGTGATCGAACGGGTTGATGCCGCGCGCGAGCGCATCCGGGTTCTGATAGACCAGCAGCTCCATGCCGCTCTCGCGCGCCATGCGGTCGCGCAGCTCGTACATCGCCTTGAACTTCCAGGTCGTGTCGACATGCAGCAGCGGGAAGGGCGGCGGCGCGGGGTAAAACGCCTTGCGGGCAAGGTGCAGCATCACCGCACTGTCCTTGCCAACGGAATAGAGCATCACCGGCTTCTCGGTCTCGGCCACCACCTCACGCATGATGTGGATGGACTCCGCCTCAAGGCGTTGCAGATGGGTCAGGCGCTGCGGCGAGGCGAGAAAACTCATTTCAGACCGGTCTCCGAATTCTTCTAGAACAATATAGGCTGGGTCGACATATCTGCTCCTTTAAGCACAGCCCACGCCACAAGGAAGCTCTTCCCGCGCCGGGCAGGGTAGAGGATTAGCCGGAACACGGCAAAACGCCGCAAGCGGATGGGACGGACGGCCTGCCTTGGGAGAGAGATTCTTCTGGATCGACTCACATTTAAGAAAGCGCAGGCTTTTTGAAAAAAGCCGCGTAAAAACTTTTGCTCCTTTGCACCTGCGGCGCAGCACCGCCCGGATGAAGAAAAGTTTTTTCCAGTTTTTTCAAAAAGCCCCTCCCTGCGCTTCACGCTCCCCCCGCCTTCGGCTGGTCCGACGGGCGCAAGCCGCTATGAAGGCCGCAGAATCAAGGAGATCGTGACCATGAACGTCAAATACCGGGTGCTGGGACTGCTGTTCGTCATGCAACTGGTGAATTATCTCGACCGGGTCAATCTTTCGGTGGCCGCCCCGACAATGATGCGGGAGCTGCATCTCAGCCCGGGAAAATTCGGCTTCATCCTCGCCGCCTTCACGCTTGGCTACGCGATCGCGCAGATCCCCGGCGGCGCGCTGGGCGACCGGTTCGGCGCCAAGCGGGTGCTGGTCGGCTCGGCGCTCGGCTGGTCGTTCTTCACCGGCCTCACCGGGCTGGTGGGCACGCTGGCGGCGCTGATCCTGGTGCGGGTGCTGTTCGGCTTGGCTGAGGGCACCTCCAACGGCCCGGCCTTCAAGCTGGTCGGCGATTTTTTCACCTCGCGCGAGCGGGCGCGGGCGAACGGGCTGTATCTCACCTCGCTCGCCGTCGGCCCGGCGCTGGTGGCGCCCATCGCCGCCTGGATGCTCACACGGGTCGGCTGGCATGGCATGTTCCTGCTGTTCGTGATCCCCGGCGTGCTGTTGGCCGCCTTGATCGCCACCGCCATGCCGAATGCGCGCCACACGCCGGAACCCGCCAGCCGCGACGAAGACACCGGCTCCTGGGGTGGGGTGATGGCGCGCAAAACCAGCTGGCTGCTGTTCTTCGCCTATATGGCCTTCAACGTCGCCTTCTGGGGCTATCTCGGCTGGATGCCGAGCTACCTGACGCTGGCACGGCATATCGACCTGAAACAACTCGGCCTGGCCGCTTCGGTGCCTTATTTGTTCGGGTTCCTGGGTATGCTGCTGTTCGGTTGGCTCGGCAGCCGGGCGCTGTACCGGTATCGCGCTTTGCTGGTCGCCGCCGGCTATGCCGGTGCCGGCATCGCGCTGTTCGCGGCGTTTCGCGCGGCGACGCCCATCGGCAGCATCGCCGGGCTCTCAGCGGCGGCGTTCTTTCTCTATGGCGGGTTCGGCCCGGTCTGGGGCATCGCCCTGGATTTGACGCCATCGACGGCGCGCGGCGCGTTCTCCGGCTTCATCAATTGCGGCGGGCAGATCGGTGGGTTTTTCGCACCGATCATCGTCGGGCTGATCGTCTCGCGCACCGGCGCCTTCACCGACGGTTTTCTCACCATGATTGCCGCTTTGCTGCTCTCGGCGGCATGTTTTGCCGTGCTGCATCCGAGCTTGCGTCGCGTCGCCCGTGCTCCGGTCGAGGCATGATCTGAAGGGAAGGGAAGGAAGCGCTACTTTTTGTGAACAAAAAGTAGCAAAAAAACTCCTGTAATCTGGGCTGTGCTGGTGTCAGCGTCACGGGCTCATAGAGCAAAAGTTTTTTGCGCCGCTTTTTTTCAAAAAAGCGGCTACTTCCACTTCATAAAAAAGGGCCGCATCTTGCGATGCGGCCCTTTTTCGTCTCGGCTTGCGCCGTGTTCAGCCCGGGATGATCCAGGGGATCAGATATTGCTGCACCGCGACCAGCACGGCGATCAGCACGGTGAACACCACCGAATGGATGAACGTGCGGGCGAACACCTTGCCCTCCTGCCCGACCATGCCCACCACCGACACGCCAGTGGCGATGTTCTGCGGCGAGATCATCTTGCCCATCACGCCACCGGAAGAATTGGTGGCGGCGAACAGGATCGGGTTGAGGTGCAGCTGCCGGGCCGCGACCGTCTGCAGATTGCCGAACAGCGCGTTACCCGAAGTGTCGCTGCCCGAAAGCATCACCGCGATCCAGCCAAGGAACGGCGAGAACAGGATGAAGAAATGCCCGGTCGAGGCGAGACCCAGGCCCAGCGAGTAGGCCATGCCGGAATAGTTCATCAGGTAAGCAACGCCGACAATCAGCATCACCGTGATCACCGCGACCCAGATCTGGCGGATCGTCATGCCGATGCAGCGCACGAAACCGGCGGGCGAAATGCCGGTCACGAAGGCGGTGATGATCGCCGCCACCAGGATCGCCGTGCCCGTGGTCAAAGGCTGGAAGGCCCAGACCGCGGCATAAGGCTTGCCATGATACAGAGTGATGGAAATCGCCTTGTCCAGGCCCGGCCAATGAATCGCCTTCTGCCCGATGGTGGCGATGTTCAACAGGGTCCAGACAATCACGACGATTGAGACGATTGCCCAGGGCAGCCAGCCCTGCCAGGGCGAGACGGTGGAGCTGCGCTCAGCATCCAGAACATGGGCGTCGATCGCGAATTCCGGGTCGTAGGCCGGTTTCCAAGCCTGCAGGAACAGCAGCGTGATCACCAGCGAGCCGAGCGAGGCCAGCACGTCGGTCAGCGCATAGTTGATGTAGTTGGAGGTGATCGCCTGGAACAGGGCGAAACTGCCGCCGGCGACCAGCAGCATCGGCCACAATGCCTTGATCGAACGCCAGCCGCCATACAAAGCCGTGACATAGAAAGGCAGAATGAACGCCATCACCGGCAACTGGCGGCCGACCATCTGGCCAAGATGCACGGCCGGCAGGCCAGTGACGGCGCCGAGCACGGTGATGGGCACGCCCAGCGCGCCGAAAGCAACCGGGGCGGTGTCGAAAATCAGCGCAAAGGTCAGAGCATCGAGCGGCTTGAAACCGACCATGATCAGCAGCGAGCCGATAATGGCGATCGGCGTGCCGAACCCGGCCACGCCTTCCAGCAGCGCGCCGAAGCAGAAGGCCAGTACCACCAGCACCACGCGCCGGTCATTCGGGAGGTATTCGAGCACCCAGGCACGGAACGCGTCGAACCGCCCGGTCACAACTGAAATATTATACAGAAGCAGGGCGGCGATAACGATCCACATCACCGGCCAGACGGCAAACACCGCGCCATTGGCGGTGGCGTTCAGCGCCAGGCCCACCGGCATCTGCCAGATGGCGATGGCGATGATGAGTGCAACGATCAGTCCGCACAGAGCGGCCTGCCAGGCTGCCCGGCGCAGCACACCGAGCAGCACGAGCACGGTGGCCACCGGCAGGATCGCGACAATCGTGGACAGTCCAAGACTCCCCGCGACAGGCGTGATCAATTGTTGGAACATGTAACCTCCTCGAATAATTTTTCTTTGGAAAGCAGGCCGGACGCGGGCGCGTGGCGCATGTTTCCTTATCCCTCGGTCTTTGTTAGTCGCTCCCTGCATAATAGTGCAGGGTTGCCTCGCTTGTACCGGAGGGTTCGGACCAGCACCAGAGGGTTTTTCCGCTCGGGAGCGGTTATTTGACTGTTTCGGGTGGGTAATTTGGCTAACAAGGAAGGAAGGGGCCGCTTTTTGAAAAAAGCGGCCCAAAAACTTTCTCGACTTTGGGCCAGCGGCAGCGAAACCAGCACGGCCCAAGTTACAGAAGTTTTTTTGCTACTTTTTGTTCACAAAAAGTAGCCTTTCTTCTCCTTCCTTCAGCGCCGCCCGCCTCGGGCGGCGACGCGGCCGCTAGCGGGGCGAGGTTTCGTTCAGCACAACCATCCTTGACGCATAAATCCCCGCGCCGCCTTTTCACAAAAGCGGCCGCTTCCCCTGCGCGCAGGCGGCATCACGCCTGTGTGAATTCGCTTTTTTTTGCCGCGACGCTCGGCCGCTGGTCGTGGCCGGCGGGCGGCGGGCTCGGGCGCTCCAGCATCGCGCCCAGCATCATGGCGTTGGCGCGCATCAGAGCCTGGTAATAAGCCATATGCGCCTGGGCAACGGTGCGCGCGGCTTCGCTGAAACGTTCAAAAATCCGTGCCGAGGGCATCATCTTCTGCTGCGCCAGCAGCATGTTCCGCGACAATTCAAAAAGCGCGGTCGGATCCCCAGGGTAACGATGACTCGGATTCTGGTCAGGCATGGTCGCTGTTCCTCTCAACCGGTCCATAGGTCATCTCTTAGGAGGTCATCTTCGGGTCGTCGGCCTTGACTTCGATCAAATCGACCGGGCCGGACCGGCCTGTGTCAGCCAACGGTCTTTGGCCCGCTCTTTATACCGCCAACCGGGCCGTGCTAGGCGACAAAAATGTCCGCAAGCACCGTTTCCCCCGACATCGACATCGCCCGGGCCGCGCGCCTGCATCCGATCCAGGAGATTGCCGCGCGCCTCGGCATCCCGCCGGAGGCGGTGTATCGCTACGGTCCGCACAAGGCCAAGGTGGCGCTGGAATTTGCCGGGCAGGCAGCGGCCCGGCCGCGCGGCAAGCTGGTGCTGGTGACGGCGATCAGCCCGACCCCGGCCGGCGAGGGCAAGACCACGACCACGATCGGGCTGGGCGATGCACTGCGCCGCCAAGGTGCGCGGGCCGCGATCTGCCTGCGTGAGCCGAGTCTCGGGCCGTGCTTCGGCGCCAAAGGCGGGGCGACGGGCGGCGGCCACGCCCAGGTCGCGCCGATGGAAGACATCAACCTGCATTTCACCGGCGACCTGCACGCCATCTCGGCGGCGCATAACCTGCTCGCGGCGATGATCGACAACCATATTTTCTGGGGCAACGCGCTCGGGCTGGACACGCGGCGCATCGCCTTCCGCCGCGTGGTCGACCTCAATGACCGGGCGCTGCGTGACATCGTGGTGGGGCTCGGCGGCGCCAATAACGGCGCGCCACGGCAGACCGGGTTCGACATCACGGCCGCCAGCGAGGTGATGGCGATCTTCTGCCTCGCCCGCTCGCTCAAGGATCTCGAGACACGGCTCGGCAATATCGTGATCGGCCGCGACATGGCCAAGCGCCCGGTGCGCGCGAGCGAGCTGAAGGCCGCTGGGGCTATGACGGCGCTGCTCAAGGACGCCCTGGCGCCAAACCTGGTGCAGACGCTCGAAGGCACCCCCGCTTTCATCCATGGCGGGCCGTTCGCCAACATCGCGCATGGCTGCAACTCGGTTCTGGCCACCGAAACCGCACTCGGCCTCGCCGATTATGTGGTCACCGAAGCCGGGTTCGGGGCCGATCTCGGCGCTGAGAAATTCCTCGACATCAAATGCCGCGAGGCCAACCTTACCCCGGCCGCCTGCGTGGTGGTGGCCACCGTGCGGGCATTGAAAATGCATGGCGGGCTCGGGCTGAAGGAGCTGGGCCGAGAAAATGTCGCGGCGGTGGAGGCGGGCTGCGCCAACCTCGTCCGCCATGTGCGCAACATGCAGAAATTCGGCCTGCCGGTGGTTGTGGCGATCAACCGCTTCACCGCCGACACGCCGGCCGAACTCGCCGCCGTGGCGGCCGCCTGCCAGGCCATCGGCGTGCAGGCGGTGCCCTGCAACCATTGGGCCGAGGGCGGCGCCGGCGCGCTGCCGCTGGCCGACGCGGTGATGAAACTGGCCGAGCAGAAGCCCGCCTTCCGCCCGCTCTACCCGGACGACATGGAGCTGGCGCAAAAAATCCGCACCGTGGCGACGCAGATCTACGGCGCCGCGGATGTCAGTTTCGAACCCTCGGCCTTAAGTCAGCTCCAGGCCTTCCAGGCGGCCGGCTTCGGCGCCCTGCCGGTCTGCATGGCCAAGACGCAATACAGTTTCTCCGCCGATCCGGCCCTGAAGGGCGCCGCGGAGAATTTCACCCTGAAGATCCGCGAAGTCCGGCTCTCCGCCGGCGCCGGTTTCGTGGTCGCGCTGTGCGGCGAGATCCTCACCATGCCCGGCCTGCCCCGCCATGCCGCGGCGGAGGAGATCTTCATCACGGCCGACGGGGAAATCGGCGGGCTCGCCTAAAAAGGAAAAAGAAAGCGCTACTTTTTGTGAACAAAAAGTAGCAAAAAAACTTTGCTACTTTGGGCCGTGCTGGTTTCAACGCCACGGGCCCAGCGTCAAAAAAGTTTTTGCGCCGCTTTTTTCAAAAAGCGGCTACTTCCTTGCACCCGTGCCCACGACATGCCAGACATTCGTCAACAACATAAAACAAAGTTGGGACGAAACGATTGGCCGAAGCGGTTCTGGAAACCACGGGTCTGACCAAGACGTTCAACAGTTTCACCGCTGTCAGCGATGTTAATCTGCGCGTGACGGCCGGCACCATCCACGCACTGATCGGCCCGAACGGGGCCGGAAAAACAACTTGTTTCAATCTGTTGACGAAATTTTTGCACCCCAGTGCAGGCACGATCCGTTATAAAGGCGAGGATATTACGGGTCTGAAACCGGCCGATGTAGCGCGCCGCGGCATGGTGCGCAGTTTTCAGATTTCCGCCGTGTTCGGCCATCTCACGTCGCTGGAGAATGTGCGTATTGCACTGCAGCGCGCGCGTGGCGGCAATTTCGATTTCTGGCGCAGCGATGCGATATTGCGCCGCTATAACGATCGCGCGCATGAATTGCTCGACGCGGTCGGGCTCAGCGACGCGGCAGGCATCCCGGCCGCGGAACTTTCCTATGGCCGCAAGCGGGCTCTGGAAATCGCCACCACGCTGGCGCTGGACCCGGAGTTGATGCTGCTGGACGAGCCGACCGCCGGCATGACCGAAACCGATGTGGCGCGCATCGTCGCTTTGATCAAAACCCTGCGCGCGGGCCGCACGATTCTCATGGTCGAGCATAATCTCTCGGTGGTATCCGGCCTGTCTGACCGCATCACCGTGCTGACGCGTGGCAAGATCCTCGCCGAAGGCGATTACCAGACGGTCTCGCGGAACCAGGACGTGATCACCGCTTATCTGGGGACCGACCATGCTTGAGGTTTCCGGGCTGAATGCCTGGTACGACGAAAGCCACGTGCTGCATGGCATGGATTTCACGGTGCGCGAGGGCGAGTTGGTAACGCTGCTCGGCCGCAACGGCGCGGGCAAGAGCACGACGCTGAAAGCGATCATGGGGCTGGTGCCCAAGCGCACCGGCAGCATCAAATTCGACGGGCAGGAAATGATCGGCGCGCGGCCGGACATTGTGGGCCGCGCCGGCATCGGCTTCTGCCCGGAAGACCGCGGCATTTTCGCCGATCTTTCCGTGCAGGAAAATCTGCTGCTGCCGCCTGTGGTCGCCCCCGGCGGCATGAGCATCGCCGACATTCATGCGCTTGTTTCCCAATCTGAAGGAGCGGGCGAAAAGCCCGGGCACCAAACTCTCCGGCGGCGAGCAGCAGATGCTGGCGATCGCGCGCATCCTGCGCACCGGCGCGAAATTGCTGCTGCTGGATGAGCCGACCGAGGGGCTGGCGCCGGTGATCGTGCAGCAGATCGGCCGGATGATCGCCGAAATCAAACGGCGCGGTTACACTGTGCTGCTGGTGGAACAGAATTTCCGTTTCGCCGCCAGGTTGGCGGACCGGCATTACGTGGTCGAACATGGCCAGATCGTGGATATGATCCAAGCCGATCAGCTCAAAGACCGCATGGAAGCGCTGCAACAGCGGCTAGGGATCTGAACAGAAGCAAACAAGAAACAGACGAATAACCAATATTCCGAGGAGACATCCAATGAAAATCACCCGACGTTCCGTTCTGGGCACCGCCGCGGCGGCGGCCGCCGCGGGCACGCTGCCCAGCCTGCCGGCGCGTGCCGCGACCAAAAAACTCACCATCGGCGTGTGCAGCGATTTCTCCGGCGTCTATAGCGATATTGGCGGCGAAACCTCGGTCGCCTGCGTGCGCCAGGCGCTGCAGGATTTCGGTGCCGCGAACAAGGGCTATGACGTGACCGTCATCCAGGGAGACCACCAGAACAAGCCCGATGTCGGCGCGGGCCTCGCGCGGCAATGGTTCGATAATGGCGTCGATCTGCTGATCGACGTGCCCAACTCCGCCGTCGCGCTGGCGATCGCCAGCGTCGCCGCGGAAAAAAACAAGACCTACATCAACTCCAACGCCGCCACCTCGCTGCTGACCGGCACGAAGTGCAACGCGCAGACCATTCACTGGACCTACGACACCTATATGCTGTCGCACTCCACCGGCGGCGCGATGGTGGCGCAGGGCGGCAAGAAATGGTTTTTCATCACCGCCAACTACGCCTTCGGCCAGTTGCTGCGCGACCAGACCGAGGCGGTGGTGAAGGCCGCCGGCGGCACCGTGGTCGGCGATGTGGCTTATCCGTTCCCGCAGACCACCGATTTCTCATCTTTCCTGGTACAGGCGCAATCTTCCGGCGCCCAGGTGCTCGGCCTCGCGAATGCCGGCAAGGACACGGTGAACTCGATCAAGCAGGCGCATCAGTTCGGCATCACGCAATCGGGCATGAAGATCGCCGGGCCTGCTGATCTTCCTCAACGACATTCACGGCATCGGGCTGCACGACCGCGCAGGGGCTGGTGCTGACCGAGAGCTTCTATTGGAACCTGAACGACCGCACCCGCGCCTTCACCAAGCGCGTGTTGCCGAACACGCCGAACAACTATCCCTCGATGGGCCATGCCGGCTGCTATTCTGGCACGCTGCATTTCATGAAGGCGGTGGATGTGATCGGCGTTAATGCCGCCGCCAGCGGCGCCGCGGTGGTGACGCAGATGAAGAGCATGCCCACCGATGACGACGCGTTCGGCCATTGCACGATCCGCGAGGATGGCCGCTTCATGTGCCCGTCTTATCTGTTCCGCGTGAAAAAGCCCGGTGAGAGCAATATCCCCTGGGATTATTACGACCTGGTGCACACCACCCCGGCCGACCAGACCTTCGCGCCGCTGGCCAGCGAAGGCTGCCCTCTGGTGAAGGCTTAAGCGCCGTGCTGATGATTTTCGGCAAGCCCTTGCCGCTGCTGTTCGGGCAGTTGCTGCTCGGCGTCATCAACGGTTCGTTCTACGCCATGCTCTCGATGGGGCTGGCGATCATTTTCGGCCTGCTGAAAATCATCAACTTCGCGCATGGCGCGATGTTCATGGTGGGCGCCTTCGTCACCTGGGGGCTGCTCACCTATCTTTCCCTGAATTTCTGGTGGGCGCTGTTCCTGGCGCCCGTCATTGTCGGCGCGCTCGGGCTGCTGCTCGAGCGCACGCTGATCCGCCGCATCTACAAGCTCGATATTCTCTACGGCCTGCTGCTCACTTTCGGTCTCGCGCAGATCCTGCAAGGCGGTTTCACCAATTATTTCGGCAGCTCCGGCGTCAGCTACGACGCGCCGGCTCTGCTTTCGGGCGTCGCCAATCTCGGCTTCATGTATCTGCCGGTCTATCGCGGCTTCGTCATTTTCGCGGCGATCCTCATTTGCGGCGCCACCTGGCTGCTGATCGAAAAAACCCGGCTCGGCGCCTTGCTGCGCGCCGCCACGGCGAATCCGGATCTGGTGCAGGCCTTCGGCGTCAACGTGCCGCGCCTCATCGCCCTCACCTTCGCCGGCGGTGTCGGGCTGGCGGGGCTGGCCGGCGTGCTGGCGGCACCGCTCTATTCGGTCAATCCCGATATGGGCTCGGAGCTGATCAACACCGTGTTCGCGGTGGTGGTGATCGGCGGCATGGGCTCGATCGGCGGCGCCATTCTCACCGGCTTCGCGCTCGGCATCATCGAAGGATTCACCGACGTGTTCTATCCGCCCGGGCTCGGCCGTGGTGGTGTTCGTGGTCATGGCCATCGTGTTGCTGGCGCGGCCCGCCGGCCTGTTCGGAAAACTCGCATGAATTTCGGTTTCTCCACAGGCGCAGCCCATCGGCGTTCGCCCTGATGATCGCTGGCCGTCATCCTCGCCCCGTTCTTCTTCTACCCGATCGTCGCTCATGCAGGTGATGTGCTACGCCGTGTTCGCCATGGGCGCGAACCTGCTGATGGGCTCGCTCGGCCTGCTCTCGCTCGGCCAGGCGGCTTATTTCGGCCTCGGCGGCTATGTCGCCGGCTATCTGGTGCAGAGCCTGGGCCTGACGCCGGAGGTTGGGCATCATCGCCGCGGCGCTGGCCGCGGGCGCGCTCGGCGCGGTGTTCGGCTGGCTCGTGATCCGCCGCCAGGCGATCTATTTCGCGATGATCACGCTGGCCCTGGCGCAGATCGTCTATTTCTTCGCGGTGCAGGGCACCGGCTTCACCGGCGGCGAAAACGGCATCCAGGGCATCCCGCGCAGCGCCTTGTTCGGCGTGCTGCCGCTGCGCAGCGATACCGCCATGTATGTGCTGGTGGCGGTGATTTTTCTCGGCTGCTTCCTGCTCGTGCACCGCATCATGCATTCGCCCTTCGGCCAGGTGGTGAAGGCGATCCGCGAGAACGAGCCGCGCGCCATCTCGCTCGGCTACAAGGTCGAACAATATAAATGGATCACCTTCATCCTCGCCGCCATGCTCGCCGGCATCGCCGGCGGCACCAAGGCGATGGTGATGGGCATCGAGACCCTCTCCGATGTCGGCTCCGCCGCCTCGGGGCTGGTGGTGCTGATGGTGCTGCTCGGCGGCATCGGCACGATTTTCGGGCCGCTGATCGGCGCGCTCATCGTCGTCGCCATGCAATATTATCTGGCCCCGTTCGGCGCCTGGGTGATCGTCATCCAGGGCGTGATTTTCGTCGCCTGCGTGCTGGTGTTCCGCCGCGGCGTGATCGGCGAGCTGGCGTTTAGGTTGAAGACGGCGCTTTAGGAAGGAAGGGAAAAAGGAAGTGGCCGCTTTTTAAAAAAAGCGGCGCAAAAACTTTTTTGACTCTGGGCCATGGGCGTTGAAACCGCACGGGCCCAAATTAACAAAGTTTTTTTGCTACTTTTTGTTCACAAAAAGTAGCCTTCCTTTCTTCCCTCACGGCAACAGCGGCAGCCTCGCCCCGTCCGGCGCCGCCGTGCGGGCGGTGTTCATGACCAGGCCGAGCAGGCCGTAATAGCCGGCGATGGCGACCAGATCGAGCATCCCGGCCTCGCCGAACTGGCGCACCGCGCGGGCATAGGTGGCATCGCTGACGCTGCGATGCGCCTCCAGCTCGGCGAGAAAATCCCAGGTCACCGCCTCGTCTTCGGGCATCAGCTCCGGGCCGGCGTCCCTCGGCGATGGCGGCCACCACCAGCGGGCGCACGCCCTCCTGCAGGGCCAAAGGCTGATGGATCGCCCATTCCACCTGCTGGCTGTAAGCCCGCGCCACGGCGAGGATGGCGAATTCGCGGATGCGGCCGGGCAGGGGGCTTTCATAGCGCAGATAGGCGCCGAGTTTCTCCACGCGGCCGAGCAGTGCCGGGTTGCGCAGCAGCGGGATGAACGGGCCCTGGAACACGCCGCGCGCCCCGCCGAGCAGCTCTTGCCTTCGCCGCCGCCTGCTCCGGCGTCAGTTCGGCATCGGCGAGCGGGGGCAGCCGGTCCGTGCTCATCGCTCAGCCACCCGCAAGGCCGGGAAGCGCCGGCGTTTCGGCGCCGGTTCCTGCAACAGCGCCTCCACCTCCTCGGACCGGGCAATGAGTTGCTCGCGCGCATAGGCCTCATGGTTCGCCTCGATGGTGGCGATGTCATACAGATAATTGACCATGATGCCGTGCGATTCCCGCAAGCCGCGCGGATCGGAATTGCCCATCCAATTGATCCGCTCCAGCCGCGCGCCATTGCCGAGATGGAAGCGCGCCACCGGGTCCGGCGCGCCTATGCCCTGGCGCAGCGTGGTCAGGTAGGTGGCGCAGAGCCGCAATAGCGGCGGTTGCAGCGCCGCGGCGGCCGGACCGTTCCACCATTCCGGCAAAGCCAGCGCCGCGCGCAGCAGATTCGCCATCTCGCACTTCCGCCGCGGCGCCCGTGGCGGCGGCCAAAGCAGCGCGGTCCGCCGGCCGCAGGATTTTCGCCAGCAGCGTCTCGTCCGAAACATGCTTGGCCAGCCCAGGCGGCGAAGCCGGGCACGGGGGAAAGGGTCGAAAAACGCACCAGTTGCGGCAGCTCGCTACGCAGCTCCTCCACCACCTGCTTGATCAGGAAATTGCCGAACGAGACGCCGCGCAGCCCGTCCTGGCAATTGGAGATGGAATAGAAAATCGCCGTGTCGGCCTGGGCGGCGCTCAGGCGCTGCTCGTCCTCATCAGTATCGCGCGCGAGCAGGCCCTGCACCGCCCCGGCGAGGCCGGTGACCAGGGCGACCTCGACAAAAATCAGCGGCTCGCCCGGCAGCGCCGGATGGAAGAAGCCGAAGCAGCGCCGGTCCGGCGCCAGGCGGCGGCGCAGATCGTCCCAGCCCTGGATTTCATGCACCGCCTCATAGGTGATCAATTTGTCCAGCACCGCCGCCGGCGTGTTCCAGTCGATCCGGCGCAATTCCAGAAACCCCCGATTGAACCAGGAGGCGAGCAAATGGAGCAGGTCCGCTTCCAGCGGTTCCAGCTCCGGATGCGCCTTCACCAGCGGCAGGATCTCCTTGCGCATCGCCACCAGCATGGCGGTGCCGCCGCGTGACATGTTCATCCGCCGCAGCAATTCCTGGCGCACGGGTTCGGCCGCAGCGGCGAGGTCGGCGGCGGTGCGCGCCGTCGCCTCGGCCAGATAGGCCTCGCGCCGCGGCCGCGAGGCGCGCCGGCTCGGGCGTGAAATCGGAGGCGAGGAACCGATAGAATTCCAGGCGCTGCGCGGCATCGAGCGTCGGAGCACGCCGTGCAGCTCGCGCGCCACGGCCGCCCCCGACGCCTCGCCGCGATTGGAGATCAGCGCCTCGGCCAGCAGGCGGGCGCGTTCGCCGGGACTGATGGAACTGGCCGGCAGCAGCGCGAAACGCCGGCCGCGATCGGCGATCGAGGACCATACCCGGCTCACGCCCAGACGGTCGATCCAGGAGCGGGCGAAAATGGCTTTGGCATCCGGTTTGGCGGGCGGCACGGCGTTTTGGACGTCGGACATGAGGCGTTTCCCCTCCGAAGACGACCAGGCAAGACTACGCAGTGTCTTGCGCGAGTTCAATCAGGGTTATTAGTAGCATGTGAATCCCCGGAGACCTCGATGCTTGGCAAACTTGAATATTTGATCGCTCTGGCGGCAGAGCGCAATTTCGGCCGCGCCGCGGAGCGGTGCGGCGTAGCGCAGCCGAGCTTCTCCGCGGGCATTCGCGCGCTGGAAGACATGCTGGGCGTGCCCCTGGTGCTGCGCAGCTCGCGCTTTCAGGGCTTTACGCCGGAAGGCGAGATCGTGCTGGACTGGGCACGGCGCATCACCGGCGATGTCTATGCCATGCGCGACAACGTCAACCAGCTGCGCCAGGGGATGACCGGGCTGTTGCGCATCGCCGTCATCCCGACCGCGCTGGCGACCCTGACCGAACTCACCACCCCGTTCCGCGAGCGCCACCCGGCGGTGCGGTTCAACCTGCAATCCTGCCCTTCCTCCGAGGTGCTGGCGACGGCTGTACAATCTCGAAGTCGATGCCGGGATCACCTATCTCGACAACGAGCCGATCGGCCGGGCCCGCTGCATCCCGCTTTATGATGAGCGCTATTTCCTGCTCACCTCGGAACTCCGCGCCGCTCGGCGACCGCGCCCAGGTGACCTGGGCCGAGGTCGGGAAAATTCCCCTCTGCCTGCTGACACCTGACATGCAAAATCGCCGCATCATCGACCAGCTGCTGCGCAAGAACGGCGGCGTTGCGGAGCCGACCCTGGAATCCAACTCGATCGTTGTGCTGGTCAGCCATGTGCAGACCGGGCGCTGGGCCTGCGTCATGCCGGAGAAACTGGCGGAATTCTTTGGCCTGACCACAAGGCTGCGGGCGATCCCGATCGTCGAGCCCGAAGAAGTGCATAAAGTCGGTCTGGTGCTGCCGGACCGCGACCCGCTTTCGCCGCTGACCGAAGCTCTGGTGGCGGAAGTGGCGCGCATGACTTTATTGAGGGCTCAATCCGCTTGATAGCTTTGTGCTATCGCAGCACGCGTCTGTATTATTGTGCAGAAAGGTGAGAGCAGCTACACTAAATGCTGAAGTGGAGTGCGCTTTCTATGAATAGATCAGATCCATCCACGGCCATGGCCTGGAACGAAACTGAAGCTAACGCGATCATCGATGCCCATCTCGGCCAGGAAGGCCCGATGCTGCCGATCCTGCACGCGCTGCAGGCGGCGTTCGGCCATATCTCCGAGCCGGCGATGCGGCTGGTGGCGCAAAGGCTGAATGTCACCCGCGCCGAAGTCTATGGCGTCGCGAGTTTCTATCACGATTTCCGCCTGCAGGCCGCAGGGCCGGCACGCGTTGAAAATCTGCCGCGCCGAGGCTTGCCAGTCGATGGGCAGCGAGGCCCAGGCCCGCAAATTCCTCGATGCGCTGGGGCTGGACTGGGGCGACACCACGCCGGACGGGCGGCTGACCGTGGAGCCGGTCTATTGCCTGGGCCTGTGCGCCTGCGCGCCGAGCGCGATGCTGGACGGCGAACCGCATGCGCGGATGGATCTTGACGGGCTGAAAGCCCTGGCGGCGGAGGCGGTCTGATGCGCATTTTCGTTCCTCAAGACGCCGCCGCTCTGGCGCTCGGCGCCAACCGCATCGCCAAGGCGATCGCCGCCGAAGCCGCCGCAGCGCGGTATCGACGTGACGCTGGTGCGCAACGGCTCGCGTGGCCTGTTCTGGCTCGAGCCGCTGGTCGAGATCGAAACCGCGCAGGGCCGGGTCGGCTTCGGCCCGCTTCACCCTCGCCGACGTGCCGGCTCTGTTCGGCGACGCTCGCGGCGCATCCGAAACATCTCGGCCTCGTCGAGGAAATCCCGTTCCTGAAGAAGCAGCAGCGCCTGACCTTCGCGCGCTGCGGCCTCAACGACCCGCTGGATCTCGACGCCTATCGCGCTCTGGGCGGCTTTGCCGGCCTTGACAAGGCGCGGACCATGAGCGGCGCGGATATCTGCGCCGAGGTGAAGGCCTCCGGCCTGCGCGGCCGCGGCGGCGCGGGCTTCCCCACCGGCATCAAATGGGAAACCGTCCGCACCGCGTCGGCCGACCAGAAATACATTGTCTGCAACGCCGATGAGGGCGATTCCGGCACCTTCGCCGACCGGCTGATCATGGAAGCCGACCCGTTCTGCCTGGTCGAGGGCATGGCGATCGCCGGCCTCGCGGTCGGCGCCACGCGCGGCTACATCTATACGCGCTCGGAATATCCGCACGCGATCCGCATGATGGCGGCGGCCATCGACATCGCCGAACGCGCCGGCCTGCTGGAAAATTTCCGGCTGGAAGTGCGCGAGGGCGCCGGCGCCTATGTGTGCGGCGAGGAAACGGCCTTGCTCGACAGCCTGGAAGGCAAACGCGGCCAGGTGCGGGCGAAGCCGCCGATCCCGGCGCTCAAAGGCCTGTTCGGCAAGCCGACCGTCATCAACAACACCATCTCCTTCACCTCCGTGCCCTGGATTCTCGCCAATGGCGCGGCAGGCTTACGCCGCCTTCGGCATGGGCCGCTCGCGCGGCACGATGCCGGTGCAGCTGGCCGGCAACATCAAGCATGGCGGGCTGTTCGAAATCGCCTTCGGCATTACGCTCGGCGAGCTGATCAATGACATTGGCGGTGGCACGGCCTCGGGCCGGCCGGTGCGCGCGGTGCAGGCGGGCGGCCCGCTCGGCGCCTATTTCGCGGTCAGCCAGTTCGACACGCCCTATGATTACGAGGCGTTCGCCGCCAAGGACGGGCTGATCGGCCATGGCGGGCTGGTGGTGTTCGACGACACCGCCGACATGGCGCAGATGGCGCGTTTCGCGATGGAATTCTGCGCGCATGAATCCTGCGGCAAATGCACACCCTGCCGCATCGGTTCGACGCGCGGCGTCGAAACCCTCGACAAGATCATCGCCGGCGAGGCGGTGGAGCAGAATCTCGCTCTGGTCACCGATCTTTGCGAAACTCTGAAATTCGGTTCGCTCTGCGCGCTGGGCGGCTTCACGCCCTACCCGGTGATGAGCGCGATCAAACATTTTCCTGAAGATTTTCGCGGCCCCGCCACGAAACTTGCCGCTGAATAGGAATTTCCATCATGGGCATGATTCACGAAATCGATTACGGCACCAAACCGAGCACCGCCACCAAGCTGGTGACGCTCACCATCGACGGCCAGAGCGTCAGCGTGCCGGAAGGCACGTCGGTGATGCGCGCGGCGACCGAGATCGGCACGCAGATCCCCAAGCTTTGCGCCACCGACATGCTGGACAGTTTCGGCTCCTGCCGTCTCTGCCTGGTGGAGATCGAAGGCCGGGCGGGCACGCCGGCCTCCTGCACGACCCCCGTGGCCGAAGGCATGGTGGTGCACACGCAGAACGCCAAGCTGGCGAAACTGCGCCGCGGCGTGATGGAGCTCTATATCTCCGACCATCCGCTCGACTGTCTGACCTGCTGCGGCCAATGGCGATTGCGAGCTGCAGGACATGGCCGGCGCGGTCGGCCTGCGCGAGGTGCGCTACGGCTATGACGGCGCCAACCATCTCGGCGCGGCCAAGGACATTTCCAACCCGTATTTCCAGTTCGACCCGTCCAAATGCATCGTCTGCTCGCGCTGCGTGCGCGCCTGCGAAGAAGTGCAGGGCACGTTCGCGCTGACCATCGAGGGCTCGGGCTTCGGCTCGAAAGTTTCGCCCGGCATGTCCGAGCAGTTCTTCGATTCCGAATGCGTCTCCTGCGGCGCCTGCGTGCAGGCCTGCCCGACCGCGACGCTGATGGAAAAATCGGTCATCGAGCTCGGCCAGCCGGAACATTCCGCCGTCACCACCTGCGCCTATTGCGGCGTCGGTTGCGCGTTCAAGGCGGAGATGCGCGGCGAGGAAGTGGTGCGCCTGGTCCCCTATAAGGATGGCAAGGCCAATCACGGCCATTCCTGTGTGAAGGGCCGCTTCGCCTATGGCTATGCCCAGCACAAGGACCGCATCACCAAGCCGATGATCCGCTCCAAGATCACCGATCCCTGGAAGGAAGTGAGCTGGGAAGAGGCGATCTCCTACGCCGCCTCGGAATTCAAACGCATCCAGAGCGAACATGGCAAGGACGCGGTCGGCGGCATCACCTCCTCGCGCTGCACCAATGAAGAAACCTATCTGGTGCAGAAGCTGATCCGCGCCGGCTTCGGCAACAACAATGTCGATACCTGCGCCCGCGTCTGCCACTCGCCGACCGGCTATGGCCTCGGCAAGACCTTCGGCACCTCGGCCGGCACGCAGGATTTCGACTCGGTCGACGAGGCGGACGTGATCCTGGTGATCGGCGCCAACCCGACCGACGGCCATCCGGTGTTCGGCTCGCGCATGAAGAAGCGCCTGCGCGAGGGCGCCCGGCTCATCGTCATCGACCCGCGCCGCATCGACCTGGTGCGCACCCCGCATGTCGCGGCATCGCACCATCTGGCCCTGCGCCCCGGCACTAACGTGGCGATGGTCAACGCGCTGGCGCATACCATCGTCACCGAAGGCCTGGCCAACGAGGCGTTCATCCGCGAGCGCTGCGACTGGGCGGAATATGCCGAATGGGCCGAGTTCATCTCCAAGCCCGAACACAGCCCGGAAGCGGTGGCCATGCTGACCGGCGTGCCGGCGGCGGACATCCGCGCCGCGGCGCGGCTTTATGCCGAGGGTCCGAACGGCGCGATCTATTACGGGCTGGGCGTGACCGAACACAGCCAGGGTTCGTCCACCGTGATCGCGATCGCCAACCTCGCGATGGTGACCGGCAATATCGGCCGGCGCGGCGTCGGCGTGAACCCGCTGCGCGGCCAGAACAATGTGCAGGGCAGCTGCGACATGGGCAGCTTCCCGCATGAGTTCCCCGGCTACCGGCATGTCTCCAACGATGCCGCGCGCGACATTTTCGAGCGCGAATGGGGTGTTGCGCTCTCCTCCAATCCGGGCCTGCGCATCCCCAACATGCTCGACGCGGCGATGGATGGCTCCTTCCTCGGCCTCTATGTCCAGGGCGAAGACATCGCGCAGTCCGATCCGGACACGCGGCATATCGTCGGCGGCCTGACCGCCATGGAATGCGTGGTCGTGCAGGATCTGTTCCTGAACGAAACGGCGAATTACGCGCATGTGTTCCTGCCCGGCAGCACCTTCCTCGAGAAGGATGGCACCTTCACCAACGCCGAACGCCGCATCCAGCGCGTGCGCAAGGTGATGAGCTCCAAGAGCGGCTATGCGGACTGGGAAATCACCCAGCTTCTGGCACAGGCTCTGGGCATGAAGATGGACTACAAGCACCCGTCCGAGATCATGGACGAGATCGCGCGCACCACGCCGAGCTTCGCCGGCGTCTCCTTCGACCGGCTGGAGCAGGACGGCTCGGTGCAATGGCCGTGCAATGAGCAGGCGCCGGAAGGCACGCCGATCATGCATATCGACCATTTCGTGCGCGGCCGCGGCCGCTTCATGATCGCCGATTACGTCGCCACCGACGAAAAGACCGGGCCGCGCTTCCCGCTGCTGCTCACCACCGGGCGCATCCTGTCGCAATACAATGTCGGCGCGCAGACACGGCGCACCGAGAACACGCAATGGCATCCGGAAGACATGCTGGAGATCCATCCGCACGACGCGGAGGTGCGCGGCATCACGGATGGTGAATGGGTCAAGCTGGCCAGCCGTGCCGGCGAGACGAGTTTGCGCGCCAAGGTCACCGACCGCGTGGCGCTCGGCGTGGTCTACACCACCTTCCACCACCCGGTGACGCAAGCCAACGTGATCACCACCGACTATTCCGACTGGGCGACCAACTGCCCAGAATACAAGGTGACGGCGGTGCAGGTGTCTCACTCCAACGGCCCGACCGAGTGGCAGCGCGACTATCAGGCGCATTCCACGGCGGCGCGGCGCATCGATGCGGTGGCGGCAGAATGAGCAAGATGGAAGACCGGCTGGTCCATATGGCCAACCAGATCGGCAAGGCATTTCTGCTGCGGCCGCACCAGGAGGCAGTTGATGAAACCGCCGCGCATATCAAGGCGTTCTGGGAAAAGCGCCTGCTGACACGGATCTTTTCCCATATCGAAGCCGGGGGCGTAGGGCTCGAGCAGATCCCTAGGGAGGCTCTGCTGAAATTGCGGGAGACGATGCCGAACTAACCGCGCCGCCGGCCCAGTAACGAGACGTGCCTATCCCCGGCTACGCAAGGCCGGGGCCTTTCAAAAACAAAAAAAGAAAGGAAACGTCCTATGGGCCTGTTCGCTTTCCTCGACCGCGACCACATTGTGGCGCCGGCGGGATTTCAACCGGTGGCTGGTGCCACCGGCAGCGCTCTGTATCCATCTCTGCATCGGCGAAGTTTACGCCTTCAGCGTCTTCAATCTGCCGCTCACCAGGTTGATCGGCCTCACTTCCTCAGGCGCCGGGTGACTGGTCACTCGCCGGTGTCGGCTGGATCTTTTCCATCGCCATCCTGTTCCTTGGCCTCGCCTCGGCTTTCACCGGCCTGTGGCTTGACCGCGTCGGGCCGCGCAAGGCTATGACCGCCGCGGCTCTATGCTTTGGCGGCGGCTTCCTGGTCGGCGCGCTCGGCATCTCCCTGCACAATTTGCCGCTCTTGTTCCTCGGCTATGGCGTGCTCGGCGGCTGCGGCCTCGGCATCGGCTATATCTCCCCGGTGCGCACGCTGATCACCTGGTTCCCCGACCGGCCGGGCATGGCGACGGGCCTAGCGATCATGGGCTTCGGCGGCGGCGCGATGATCGCCTCGCCGCTCTCGGTGGCGCTGATGCATCATTACGCAACCCCGACCAGCCTCGGCGTCGCCCCCACTTTCGTCACACTCGGCATCGTCTACGCGCTGTTCATGCTGATCGGCGCGGCGATCGTGCGGGTGCCGGCACCGGGCTGGCGCCCCGCCGGTTATGTGCCGGCGGCCAGCACCTCGCGGCTGATCTCGGACCATCACTACGATGTCTCCACCGCGGTGCACACGCCGCAATTCTACCTGCTCTGGGCCATTCTGTTCCTCAACGTCACCGCCGGCATCGGCGTGCTGAGCCAGGCCTCGCCGATGATCCAGGAAATGTTCCACGGCAATGTCACCCCGGTGGCGGCAGCGGGCTTTGTCGGGCTGCTCAGCCTGTTCAACATGGCCGGGCGGTTCTTCTGGGCATCGACCTCCGATTATATCGGCCGCAAGGCGACCTATTTCATCTTCTTCCTGTTCGGACTGGTGCTCTATGCCTCGGTGCCCAGTATCGCCCGGGCCGGTAGCATCGGCCTGTTCGTGCTCTGCTACGGCATCATCCTCAGCATGTATGGCGGCGGTTTCGCCACCATCCCGGCCTATTTGAAGGATCTGTTCGGCACGAGTTATGTCGGCGCCATCCATGGCAGACTGCTCACCGCCTGGTCGGCGGCAGGCGTGCTGGGGCCGGTGCTGGTGGATTATATCCGCCAATACCAGATCTCCCACGGTGTCGATAAAGCCGATGCCTATTCCGTGACCATGTACATCATGGCCGGGCTGCTGCTGATCGGCGCGCTGTGCAACCTCGCCGTGGGGCCGGTCGGCTCACATATCCGCCATATTTCGGCGCCGGCGGAATAGGAGGGAACCATGAACACCGAATCATCCGGCTGGCGATCTACTGGGCCATCGTGCTCGTCCCGCTCGCCTGGGGCGTGTATCATACGCTGCTCAACGCCTTGAAACTGGTTGGCTGAGGTGAGGAAGGAAGCGCTACTTTTTGTGAACAAAAAGTAGCAAAAAAACTTTGCTACTTTGGGCCGTGCTGGTGTCCCGCCACCGGCCCAAAGTCAGAAAAATTTTTGCGCCGCTTTTGCCAAAAAGCGGCTTCTTCCTTCCTTCCCTCGCCACAAAACATTCATTTGCTTCCAAGAAAAGCAACCGGGATAGAAGGTATAGACTTCTAACCTAAGGTTGTATCTTGCTAAAAAACTTCCTGCTTGTGTCGGCGGCCTGTCTCTCCTCTCTGGCTTTCCTTCCCGCCGCCCGCGCCGCCTCTCTGCCTGAATTCGCCCTCGGCCCAACCATCTCCACCACCGGCCCCGGACTGCAGGTGTCGACGCCGTTGATCCATAACTGGCTCAACCTGAATGCCGGCTTCACCGCCTTTGCCTTCAGCGACAATATCAATGTCGACGGCACGAATTATCATGCCAAAGCCAATCTCGGCACGATCCCGGTGGTGCTGACTTTCTATCCCTTCCATAACTGGTTCAACCTCCAGGCCGGCCTGGTCTTCAACAATAACCGCGCCTCGGTTATGGCGACCAATTCCACCTACGCCGCCTATGGCGACGTCTCCGGCCGCACGCATTTCAACCTCGCCGCCCCCTTTGTCGGGATCGGCTTCGGCCAGCCCTTCAGTGGCGGCCGGCTCACCTTCACCGGCAGCGCCGGCGTGATGTTCGAAGGTTCACCCGGCATCACCCTCACCCCCTCCAATCCGGCGGTGCTGAATGTACCCGGCGTCGCCAGCCAGCTCGCGCGCGAGCAGCGCGACATCAACAACGCCGCGCGCATTGCCGAATATTATCCGGTGATCAGCCTTGGGGTGGTGTATCGGTTTTAGGAGGAAGAGAAGGACTTCTTTTTGTGAACAAAAAGTAGCAAAAAAACTTTGCTCATTTGGGCCGTGCTGGTTTCAACGCCTCAGGCCCAAAGTCCAAAAAGTTTTTGCGCCGCTTTTTCCAAAAAGCGGCTTCTTCCTTCCTTAAAACTTCACCAGCGCTCGCTCTCAGCCTCCAGCCCCAGCATCTGCGCCAGCCGGTCCAGCCGGCGCAGCACCGAATCCCCGGCGAACACGCCGACCGCCTCGGTGAGGCCCAGGATCAGCCGCCCCGGCGCGATGGAGAGCTGCGCCCCGGCCAGCAGCTGCGGCGTGCCGGCGCAAAGCGTGTAAGCCAGGCGCAGGGCGATCGCCCAGCGTCTCCGCCCGCCGCGCCGCCTGCAGGTCCAGCAGCGTGCGCGCCGGCGCCAGGAAGCCGGCATCGGGGGACGCCTCGTAGCGCAAGGCCAGGGTCAGAGCGAGAAAGGCGCGGGCGTGATGATCCACCCCGATGCCCGGCTGGCGGAAGGCGCGCAGAAACGCCTGCTCGGCGCGATATTCCGGGTGCTCGTGGCTGCCAATGTCGGAGAGCCAGCAGGCGGCTTCGCGCAGGCGCCGCTGCGCCTCGGTCTCGCCGGGAAAGAGCGGCGCGGTCCAGCCGATCAGGGCCGGCGGCAATTTCGGATCGCGCAGCGTGCCGCGTGTCAGATCGCGCCCGGCGGCGAGCAGCGGGTCCTCGGCGCGGATATCCGCCGGGATCTGCCGGGCGAACCAGCCCTCGCGCAGCCCGTTGGCGCTGAACACCACGCGGTTCGCGCCGGAGGCGCGCAGCAGGCGGCGCAGGATCAGCGCGGCATAAGGCAGATCCTCGATGCGCCGGCGCGGCACGCCGGGCATGCGCTCGATCAGCTTGCGCCCGGCCTCGTTCACCACCCCGGCCAGGTCGCGCGCCTCCTCCCAGCCGATCGTGTAATGATGCACCATGTTCAGCGGATAGCCGGTCTGGGCGATATGGATGCGCGCCAGGGCCCGGAACCCGCCGCCCGACAGATACAGATCCCGCCCCGCCGCGGCGCCGACGAAGGGCGTTCCCTCCAGCGCCGTGCTGACGATGCCGCGCGCCTTGATCAGATCGCCGCCGGCCCGGTCGGCGAGGCGGATCACGCCCACCGGCAAGGTCGCGGCGGGGCCGATGCGCCCGGCCTCCAGCCGCACCAGTTCGAGCGAGCCGCCGCCGAGATCGGCCAGGATCCCGTCCGCCGCGGGAATGCCGCACAGCACGCCTTCGGCCGCGAGGGTGGCCTCCTGCTCGCCGGAGAGGATGTTGATGCGCATGTCCGGCACGAGCGCGGTCATGCGCCGCACGAACTCCGCGCCGTTGGCGGCATCACGCACCGCGGAGGTCGCCAGCACCTCGAAGGGCGAGGCCCCCATGGCGCGGACGATGGCGGCGTAGCGGCACAGCACCGTCTCCGCCTGGTCCATCGTCGCCGGATCCAGCCGGCCGGTCTTGGTCATGCCTTTCGCCAGGCGCAGCACGGCCTTTTCGTTGAAAATCTGCACCGGGTTGCGCGCATCGCCCTCATAGACGACGAGGCGCACCGAATTGGAGCCAAGGTCGACGACCGCCCTTCTTATGGCATGATCCGCGACGCCGAGACGTGGGTCTTGCTGGGTCAGCTGGTCCATTGGCGGCACTTTCTCGCAAATTCGGGCATCGGCTCTATCACGTTTATATGAATTCTTTGCGCGGGAACACGACCCTCAGCGCAATTGCGGGTTGTCGAAGCTGTGGGTTGCGCCAGCGCTGCAAGGCGCGGCCCAGGGCGGCGGCGAGGTCGCGCTTCTCCGCCTCGCCCAGCTGCCGCGCCACCTCGCAGGAGGTCCCGCGCGCCGTCAACAACAATTTCGGCACCGTGCCGGCACGCTCCTCCAGCACCACATTCGCCCAGGCCGGCGACAGCGACATGAGCGTCTGCCGCCCGCCGGCGTCGCGCCACAGCACGGAAAGCTCGGTCTCGCTCAGCCGGATCGTCTCGCGCGCCCGGGCCGCGCGCACGTTCAGCCAGATCAGCACCAGAGCCAGCAGCAGATCCGCGCCGTTGAAGCCGATCACCGGCCAGGCGCCGAGCAGCGCCATCAGGCTGGTGACGAGCAGCGAGCCCAGGCACATGCCGGCAATGACGAAGCCGAGACCGCGGCGCGACAGCGAGCGATGCGGCTTCACCTCCGCCTCGAACATCAGCCGGTCAGCACTGGCGGCGGGCACGTCCATACCGCATAGATCGTACAGACAGGACAGCAGGCAAGGAGAAAATGGCGAGACCGGCGAAAACCGTAACACGAAAGAGTGAGACGGACCCTGCAACCGTGGCAAAACGCCCCAGGCGTGCCCGGACCAAACTGATGAAGCCGGCGGATATCGGGCCATTCCTGACCGCCATCGCCGGCGGCAATCCCAACCCGCGCACCGAGCTCGACTATGAGACGCCCTACCAGCTTGCTGGTGGCGGTGGTGCTCTCGGCCCAGGCCACGGATGTGGGCGTGAACCGCGCGACCAGCAAACTCTTTGCCGCCGCGCCCGGCCCGGCGGACATCGTCGCCCTCGGCGAGGCGGGGCTGGGCGACTACATCAAGACCATCGGGCTGTGGAAAGCCAAGGCGAAGAACGTCATCGCGCTCAGCCAGCTCCTGCTCGAGCGGCATGGCGGCGAAGTGCCGGGCGACCGCGAGGCGCTGGAGGCGCTCCCCGGCGTCGGCCGCAAAACCGCGAACGTGGTGCTCAACGAAGTGTTCGGCCAGGCCACCATGGCGGTGGACACGCATATCTTCCGCATCGGCAACCGCACCGGCCTGGCGCCGGGCAGCACGCCCCGCGCGGTGGAGGACCTGCTGCTCAAACGCATCCCCGAGGCGATGCTGAAACCGGCGCATCTCTGGCTGATCCTGCACGGGCGCTATCTGTGCAAGGCACGCACGCCGGAATGCTGGCGCTGCCCGGGGGCGGCTTTCTGCACCTATGCGGAGAAGACGCCTATGCCGGCGAAGAAGAAGACGGAAGAAAGTGGCCGCTTTTTGAAAAAAGCGGCGCAAAAACTTTTTGCTAATTTGGGCCTGCGGCGTTGCGAACGCCGCAGGCCCAAATTAGCAAAGTTTTTTTGCTACTTTTTGTTCACAAAAAGTAGGCCTTCCTTACCTTGCCTTAAGCCCCCGCCAGCACCTCGGCGAGATCGAGCGTCTCGCCGATATCCAGCGCGCGGAAACGTTCCCGTTCGATCCCCACCTCATGCAGCGCCATCGCCAGGTCGCGCTGCGGGGCGTCGATCTCCTCGGCGGTGAGCTGGAACGTGCCGTAATGCATTCCCACCGCCCGGCGCGCCCGCAGATCCTGAAAGGCCTGCACCGCATCTTCCGGGTTCATATGCACGGGGCCCATGAACGAGCGCGGCTCATAGGCGCCGATCGGCAGCAAAGCCAGGTCCGGCGCCCCCAGCCGCGCATGCATCTCGGCGAAGAATTTCGTGTACCCGGTATCCCCGGCAAAATAGAGCTTCGCGCCCTGATGTTCGAGCCAGAAGCCGCCCCATAGCGTCTCGTTGCGGTCCCACAGGGTGCGCGCGGCGAAATGCCGCGCCGGGGTTGCGGTGATGACCGTCTTGCCCAGCGTGAAACTCTGCCACCAGTCCAGCTCCACGGCGCCGGGCATGCCCTTGCGCGCCAGGAAGGCCGCATTGCCCAACGTGGTGACGATCGCCGCCTTGGGAAAAAGCCGTCTGATCCGGCGCAGGGCACGCACATCCATATGGTCGTAATGATTATGCGAGAGCAGGATCAGGTCGATCTGCGGCAGCGCATCCAGCCGTAAGCCGGGGGCACGCACCCGCTTCGGCCCCGCCCATTGCGTGGGCGAGCAGCGCTTTGAGAAGACCGGGTCGGTGAGCAAAGTCAGCCCCGGCAGGCGGAGCAGAAACGAGCTATGGCCGATGAAGGTGACGGTCGGCGCCGCTCCTGGCGGCGGGTAGGCAATGTTCTCGATCTGTTTCGGCCACGTCGCCCAGACAGCTCTTTTGCGCCAGCGCGCCCGCAGGAAGGACAAAAATCCGCCGCGCCGGCTGCCGCCGCCACCGCGAACGGTCGGCTCCGGATTGAAGAAATGTTGACCGTCGTAATGGTCTGAGATCGGGTAGGGCATCGCATGTATATGCGCGTGAAATGTGATGACGGTAGGGCGAGGAAAAGGAAAGAAAGTGGCCGCTTTTTGAAAAAGCGGTTTTCTGGTCCTTTAGGCCTGCGGCGGTGAAACCAGCACGGGCCCAAACTAACAAAGTTTTTTTGCTACTTTTTGTTCACAAAAAGTAGCGCTTTCTTCCTTCCTTACTTCCCCTTCGCTTCAAACCGATAAGGGCTGGCGCTGGTCGTTTGCGGATCGATGGTGAGGCGATGGGCGATCGGCGGGAAGGCGCGGGAGCGGCAATCCTGCCGTTCGCACAGCCGGCAGGACAGGCCGATGCCCACGGCCGCGGTGGCGAGGTTCAGCCCGTCGCCATAGACCAGTTCGGCGGCGTGGCTGACATCGCAGCCCATTGCCACCACGCGCACCGGCGGCGGGTCGCCCCAGCGCGCCGGGCGGCCGGTGATGGCGCGGGCGAAGCAGAGATAGGTTTCCTTCTCCGAGAGCTGCGCCACCTGCACGCGGATCGTGCCGGGGGTTGCGAAGGCCGAATGCACGACCCAGCGCGGGCAGGTGCCGCCAAAGCGCATGAACGGAAAGCCGGCGGCGGAAAAGCGCTTGCTCACATTGCCCGCCGGATCGACGCGCAGGAAAAAGAACGGCACGCCGCGCGCGCCCACACGCTGCAGGGTGGAGAGGCGATGGCAGGCCTGCTCGTAGGAGACGCCGAAGCGCGCGGCGATGGCCTCCACATCATAGCGCAGGGCGCGGGCCGCCTGCAGCATCGGCTCATAGGGCATCAGGATCGCGCCGGCGACGTAGTTCAGCAGGCCGATGCGCAGGAGTTCCGCGGCATCGCGCGAGGAGGGACTGGCCGCCCGCACAAAGGCGCTGACCGCGTCTCCGGCTTCCAGCAGCGCCAGTTGGAAGGCCATCTGGAATCCCCGGCTTTCGCGCGAAAGATCTTCTGAGAGCGTCAGCAGCCGCGCCTTGGCGTCAAAGATCCGCAGCGCGCCGGGCGTGCTCTTCACGCTCACCACCAGCCCGTGCTGGCGCCGCAGCCGCTCGGCCAGAGCATGGCTGGTGCCGATCTCCGCCGCGTTCAATCCCGCGCCGATCGCCTCCGCCGCCTCCTCCAAGGCCGGGAAGTGATTGGCATGGTCGTGGAAGAAATCCCGCACCTCCTCGTTCGGCGGCATGATCCGGCGCCCCGAGGGGAGCAGAATGCCGCTGGAATCCTCCCTCGCGCCGGCCCAGGCGCGGTGCAGCGCCAGGATCGCCCGCGCGCCCGGCCGGGGTTGCCGCGATCGAGCGTATGTCCGCATCCGGCACCGCCTCTTCCAGCCCCAGCAGCGGGTCGGCAAAAACCTCGCGCAGCGCCACTTCCAGCTCGCGCTCCTGCACCCCGGACAAAGCGGCGAGGTCGACATTGAGAATGTCCGTCAGCTTGAACAGCAGGGAGGCCGTGACATTGCGCTGGTCATGTTCGACCAGATTCAGATAACTCGTGGAAATCCCGAGTTTCTCCGCGAAGCCCTGCTGCGAATAGCCCTGCTCCATGCGCAGGCGGCGGATCGTCTTGCCGATGGCCGTTTTTGACATCTTTTACAAATCGCAAATTTTTACAGTGAAATCCATCACTCATTTCGGCAAAGCAACGCGGTTTTGGCCTGTCCATCGCAGTGCAATGTAAATATTTTACGTTCACGACAGGAGGCGGACGGGGCAGCCAGTCTGGAAACAAGCAGACCCTGACTGGATCGATCCCGGCCAGAACGAATTCATAACCATTGCGTCCGAGCCCGCGCGAAGCTGGAACAGACCCTCGCGCCGCAGGACCAAAGAACGCGTGAAGGAGTTTTATCATGACGATGAAAACGGCACCGCTTTATTCTCCGGACGGTATCGGCATGGGCATGGCCGCTTCCCCGGGCCGGTTCGACGGCATCAAACGCGATTATACCGAGGCCGATGTCGAACGCCTGGCCGGGAGCTTCCGCATCAAGCACACGCTGGCGGAGATGGGGGCGGCGCGGCTCTGGCAATTGCTGCAAACGGAACCTTACGTGAACACGCTGGGTGCGCTCACCGGCAACCAGGCGATGCAGCAGGTGAAAGCGGGGCTCAAAGCGATCTATTTGTCCGGCTGGCAGGTGGCGGCGGACGCCAATAATGCCGGTGAGATGTATCCCGACCAGTCGCTCTATCCGGTCTCCTCGGTGCCGGAGGTGGTGGCGCGCATCAACAACGCCCTGCGCCGTGCCGACCAGATCGCGAAAATGGAAGGCGACAGCGCGCAATATTGGATGGCGCCGATCATAGCCGATGCCGAGGCCGGGTTCGGCGGCGCGCTCAACGCCTTCGAGCTGATGAAGGCGATGATCGCCGCCGGCGCCGCCGGCGTGCATTTCGAAGACCAGCTGGCATCGGAAAAGAAATGCGGCCATCTCGGCGGCAAGGTGCTGGTGCCGATCTGCCAGCATATCCGCACCCTGAACGCCGCGCGCATGGCGGCGGACGTGGAAGGCGTGCCGACCGTGCTGCTCTGCCGCACCGACAGCCACGCCGCGCAACTGCTCACCGCCGACGTGGATGAGCGCGACCGGCCCTTCCTCAGCGGCGAACGCACCCCGGAAGGGTTCTACCGCATCAAGCCCGGCCTTGGCGTGGAATATGCCATCGCCCGCTCCCTGGCCTATGCGCCTTATGCCGACCTGCTGTGGTGGGAAACCTCCGAGCCGAACCTGGAAGAGGCCGAACAATTCGCGAACGCGATGCACGCCAAATTCCCCGGCAAGATGCTCGCCTATAACTGCTCGCCGAGCTTCAACTGGCAGAAGAAGCTGAGCCCGGAGAAAATCGCCTCGTTCCAGCGCGATATCGGCGCCATGGGTTACAAATTCCAGTTCGTGACACTGGCCGGCTTCCACGCGCTGAATCATTCGATGTTCCAGCTCGCCAAAGGCTATGCGGCGCGCGGCATGGCCGCCTATTCCGAACTGCAGCAGGCGGAATTCGCCGCTGAAGCAGACGGCTACACCGCCATCCGCCACCAGCGCGAAGTGGGCACCAGCTATTTCGACGCGGTGACCACCGCCGTCTCCGCCGGGCAGTCCTCCACCACCGCCATGAAAGGCTCAACCGAAACCGAGCAGTTCCATGAGCAGGATGCCGGACCGGACAAGTCCCACCATGATGACGGGCTTGTGCATGGCCATGCCTGGGCGGTTTCCGCGCCCGAACGCTGAATAAAGCGGCTACTTATCCTCAAATAAAAACCCTTCGTGGCGCGACGGAGGGTTTTTATCGTATGGTGGCCGAACATCTTTTCAAAACGTCCAAGCGGGACCAAGTCAGCGTCGTAGAAATGTCCAACCGGCCCTTCAACCTGAATGCCGATCTTCTGCTCCGCGCTTACCGGCTCGGCCTGTTTCCTATGGCCGAATCGCGTCGCAGCCGGGCGCTGCATTGGCTCGACCCTGAAGCGCGCGGGGTGCTGCCGCTGGATGAATTCCATATTCCGCGCAGCCTGATGAAAACCGTGCGCGGCCACCGTTTCGAGGTGACGGCGGATGTCGATTTCTCCGGCACCATCGCCGGTTGCGCCGCCGCCCGGCTGAACCGGCCGGAAACCTGGATCAACGCCGAAATCGAACGGCTGTTCACCGATTTATTTAGGCTCGGCTTCGCGCACAGCATCGAAACCTGGGAGAATGGCCGGCTGGTCGGCGGGCTTTATGGCGCCTGCCTCGGTGGCGCGTTTTTCGGCGAAAGCATGTTCTCCACCGCCACCGATGCGTCCAAAGTGGCGCTGGTGCATCTGGTGGCGCGGTTACGGCTCGGCGGCTATGTGCTGCTGGACACGCAGTTCATCACGGCGCATCTGGCGCGCTTCGGGGCGATTGAAATCCCGCGCGCCACCTACCATGCACGCCTGGCGGACGCGGTGGGGGTACCGGCGCGTTTCACTGCCGCGCCGAGCGCGGAGCGGCTGGACCGGGAAATTGAGATCATGCGGAGACTAGGGTGTGAGAATTAAACGTAAAATTTTGATCCTGCTGGGCTTTTGCGCCGCTGGTGGCGGTGCTGTCGCAGCACCCGTACCGCGCTTCCTGCCCAACCGCGACGTGGCGGTGACTTATCAGCTCAACCTGCCGGGACATGATCCGCAGACCTATCTGCTGCACTACAACGCAGCCGACGAGCGCGCGCGCATCGACAGCCCGGCACAGAATATTTTCGTGCTGGCGAACCTGCCGACAGGACAGGCGCAGCTCGTGGTGCCGGGGCTGCATGCGGTGGTGGATACCCCGGATTTCTCCGGCATCACACGGCAGATCACCGATGCCGGCGGCGCGCATTTCACGCTGCTCGGCCATGGGCATTATGCCGGGCTTGGCTGTGACCGCTACCACATCACCAGCCATGACGGGGCGGCAGATGCCTGCATCACCCCAAGCGGCGTGGTGCTGGATTTCGACGGGCATAACCGGAATGGCGCGGCGGAGGTGACAGCCCTTTCCGTGACATTCGGACCGCAGCCGGGCAGTGAATTTTTGCCTCCGGCCGATTTTGCAAACATTCATTTGTCGCCTGGCCTGTTGGCTGGGCTGCTGCAAAGTCAGTAAGAAAGCAGAAAGAGAGCGCTACTTTTTGTGAACAAAAAGTAGCAAAAAAACTTTGTTAATTTGGGCCCGTGCCGCTTCAGCGCCTCGGGCCCAAAGTCAAAGAAGTTTTTGCGCCGCTTTTTTCAAAAAGCGGCCCTTACTTCCTTACTCAGCATCAGCGCATCACTGCCATCGGCATAATAACGCCGCCGCATCCCCACCTGGGAAAAACCCGCTTTTTCATACAAAGCCCGGGCGGCAACGTTCGGTGCCGCCACTTCCAGGTGCAGTGTGGCGATCTCCCGGCGCTGCAGCAGGTCGATCGCCTCTTTGAGCAGGCCCGTGGCGATGCCCTCGCGCCTGACCGTCACCCCGATTGTGAGGATCTCCGCCTCGTCGAGCACCAGCCGCAGGAGCAGGAAGCCGCCGCGCTCATCCAGCAGTGCGACCACGCCCGGCTGCGCCAGCAGCGTCGCAAAACTGTCCTCGCTCCACGGCTCGTGCGGGAAGGCCTGCGCGTGCAGCGCCGCCAGAACCGGCGCGTAAGCGGGGCCGGCCTCGAGGATCACTGCGGCGGCGGGCGCAAGCCGGCGGCGGGCAATTTCGCTTCCGGCGGGTCGATATAAAGCGGCACCGCCTCATGTGGGGGCAGCCCCGCCGCCCGGCGCGCCAGAGCCGCCCGGCCCACCCAGACCGGCTCGAGATTTGCGGCACCCGTCAGCAGCACATCGGCGCCTTTGGCGGCAAACCACGCGGCGGCCTCGTCAGCGGCATCACCGGCCAGCGCCACCGGCTCTTCGGGCACAGGCAGGTCCGCATCGGCGAAGGCCTCGGCACGGTCCCCGCGGAGCAGAAAAATCCGGTCGCGCCGGGCGCGGATGGCCACCCATAGCGGGCGCTCCAGCGCCGGCAAGCCGGCGCGATAAGGCTTCCCCGACCGTGACGCCCAGGAGCGGAACACCGGCGGCTGCAGCAAAGCCCTGGGCCAGGGAAATCGCCGTGCGCAGGCCGGTGAAACTGCCCGGCCCGATCGTCACGGCCACCGCTTCGGGTTTCTGCTCCGCCGCCTCACGCAGCAGCATCGGCAGTGTTTCGATCAGCCCCGGCCGGCCCGGCGTGAATTTCTGCCACAGCGCCGCGCCATCATGCCCGAGCAGGGCAATGCCGGCGCGCGGCCCTGCGGCATCAATCGCCAGAATGCTCAAGCGAACTGCGCGGCTTCGTCGAAGTCGAGCTTCGGCAGGCGCGGGAAGGGGTGATCACCCGGCTTGGCATGGCCAAGATTGATCAGGAAATTCGACTTCCAGCCATTATCGGAGAAAAAGGCACGGTCGACCTTGGACCGGTCGAAGCCCGACATCGCACCGGAATCGATGCCCAGCGCGCGCGCCGCCATGATCAGATAAGCGCCCTGCAGGGTGGAATTGCGGAACGCGGTCTCCTCCGCCAGGTCCGGATTGCCCGAGAACCAGGATTTCGCATCCGCCTGCGGAAAGAGCTTCGGCAGCTGGTAGTAGAACAGCGGGTCATGGGCGACGATGACCGTGACCGGCGCGGCCATGGTCTTGTCGATATTCCCCGCGCTCAAAGCCGGTTTCAGCTTCTCCTTGCCCAAAGGAGAGCGCACGAACACGAAGCGCGCCGGTGACGAGTTGGCCGAAGTGGGGCCAAGCTTCACCAGGTCGTAGAGCTTGTGGAGATCCTCCTCGGTCACCGGTTGATCGGTCCACTCCCATTTCGTGCGGGCACTACGAAACAGGATATCGAGCGCGGAATCGTCCAATGCCATGAGAATCTCCCCTGAGGTTAGAAGGTCTGCTGTACCGACCTCACCTCTGGAATATAGTGCTTCAGCATGTTTTCAATCCCATGCCGCAGCGTCGCGGTGGAGGAGGGGCAGCCGGAGCAGGCGCCCTGCATCATCAGGCTGACCACGCCGTCGCGATAACCGCGGAAAACGATGTCGCCGCCATCGCCGGCCACCGCCGGGCGGATGCGCTCATTGAGCAGATCCTTGATCTGTTCGGCGATCTCCTGGTCGGCCGGGTCCACATCCTCGTCCAGCAGCGCGGCATGCTCGTTCATGATCGGCCGCTCATTGAGCAGATGATCCATCAGCAGAGCGAGGACCTGCGGCTTCAGATCCGGCCAGTCGGCGTCGGAATCCTTCGTCACGGTGACGAAATCGCCGCCCAGGAACACGCGGGCCACGCCCTGGATGCCGAACAGCGCCTCAGCCAGCGGCGAAATCAGAGCCGCGTCGGCATCGGCGAAATCGGCCGTGCGGGTGCCGAGAATATCGCGGCCGGGGAGGAATTTCAGGGTTGCCGGGTTGGGCGTGCCTTCGGTTTCGATGAACATCTCGTCGTCCTTCAACAAAGCGGACTGGAACGGTCCTTTTGCACGCTAGATCGGATGTTTTGCGCCTCCTGGCAAGGGGTACGCCGGATGGCTGCCCATGACCCAGCGCAGGCCGTTTGCCGCCCGCCGCGAATGGTGCGAAGCCACCACAAATCAACTGAAAAAGGGAAAAAACTTTGCGTTTTCTATGTGTTACCGCCTTATTCGCCGCTCTTCTCGGCGCGCAGGCACACGCCGCGGAGACCGCCATGACGATCCAGATCAAGCCGGGCGTGACGGAATCATTCCTGGTGGATCTGCCGGCACACCCCATCGCCGCGGCGATCCTGCTCCCCGGCGGGCCGGGACGGTTCAAAATCGTCCACAACCCGGACGGCTCGTACAGCGCCAACAATAATTTCCTCAGCCGCACCCGCCAGAAGCTCGCGCAAGCCGGCATAGCCACGCTGCTGCTCGATGTGCCCTCCAACCATCCGTACGGCATCACCGAATGGTTCCGTGGGAGCCAAGCCAACACGCGCAACATCGCCGCCGCTGCGACCTGGCTGCAGCAGCAGACGGGCCGGAAAGTGTGGCTGGTCGGCACCAGCCTGGGCACAATTTCCGCCGCTTCCAGCGCCATCCGCCTGGGCACGCGGATCGGCGGGCTGGTCCTGACCTCGTCGATCAGTGCCGTGGGCCGCAGCGCCCCCGATGGCGGTCTTGCCGCCCTTAATCTCAACCGGATCGATGTGCCGGTGCTGGTGATGGACGACACGCTGGATGCCTGCCCGATCAGCCCGCCGCAAAACGCCGCTGTGTTGGCACGCCGCATGACCGCAGCGCCGCACGTCTCAACCGTGCTGATCCCGGCCGGCGCAACCCCGGAATCGGGCCCCTGCGACCCGCTCTCCTATCACGGCTATTTCGGCGCCGAAGGCCCCGCCGTGAGCACGATCATCGGGTTCATCACTCGGAATTAAATTTTAGATTATGATCTGTTTTGAGACGTCAATGTGCGTCTCAAAACGCAAACGCATCTCTGCGCTAGAGACGTACACTTTCCGGTAAAGAAAGTGGCCGCTTTTTGAAAAAAGCGGCGCAAAAACTTTTTTGAAACTGGGCCACGGGTGGTGAAACCAGCACGGCCCAGTTTACAGAAGTTTTTTGCTTCTTTTTTTCAAAAAAGAAGCGCTTCCTTCTTCCTCAGGTATTCATCGCCTCGAAGAAATCGGCGTTGGTCTTGGAATATTTCAGCTTATCCAGCAGGAATTCCATGGCGTCGATCGTGCCCATCGGGTTGAGGATGCGGCGCAGCACCCACATTTTCGACAGCACGGACTTCTCCACCAGCAATTCTTCCTTACGCGTGCCCGACTTGGTGATGTCGATCGCCGGGAAGGTGCGCTTGTCGGAGAGTTTGCGGTCGAGAATCAGCTCGGAATTGCCGGTTCCCTTGAATTCTTCGAAAATCACCTCGTCCATGCGGCTGCCGGTATCGATCAGCGCGGTGGCGATGATGGTAAGCGAGCCGCCTTCTTCGATATTGCGCGCCGCGCCGAAAAAGCGCTTCGGCCGCTGCAGCGCGTTGGCGTCGACACCGCCGGTCAACACCTTGCCGGAGGACGGCACGACGGTGTTGTAAGCGCGCGCGAGTCGGGTCACGGAATCCAGCAAAATCACCACGTCGCGCTTATGTTCGACCAGGCGTTTGGCCTTTTCCAGCACCATTTCGGTCACCTGGACGTGGCGGGTCGCCGGCTCGTCGAAAGTGGAAGCGACCACTTCGCCCTTCACCGAACGCGACATATCGGTGACTTCTTCCGGCCGCTCGTCGATCAGCAGCACGATCAGGAACACTTCCGGATGGTTCGCGGAAATCGCCGAAGCGATATTCTGCAGCATCACGGTCTTGCCGGTGCGCGGCGGGGCGACGATCAGCGCGCGCTGGCCCTTGCCGATCGGCGCGATCAGGTCGATCACGCGCGAGGTATGGTCTTTGGGCATACCTTTGACCGTCGGCTCCGGCACTTCGACTTCCATTTTCAGGCGCGAAGTCGGGTAAAGCGGCGTCAGATTGTCGAAATTGATGCGGTGTCTGACCGCGTCAGGGGACTCGAAATTGATCTTGTCGACTTTGATCAGCGAAAAATAACGCTCGCCATCCTTGGGCGCGCGAATTTCGCCTTCCACCGTATCGCCGGTGCGCAGCGAAAAACGCCGGACCTGGGCCGGGGACACATAGATATCCTCCGGGCCGGGCAGGTAATTGGCTTCCGGATTGCGCAAAAATCCAAACCCGTCGGGCAGGATTTCCAACGTGCCATCGCCATGGATCGCCTGGTCATTTTCCGCGAACGCCTTGAGAATCGCGAACATCATGTCCTGCTTGCGCAGGCTGGATGCGTTCTCGACCTCCAGCTCTTCGGCGAGGTTGAGAAGATCCGATGGCGATTTGGCCTTCAGTTCGGCGAGATGCATGGACAGTCCGATCTTCCCCGGCGGGTACGGGGTTGAAATGGGTAAAGGGGAGAATAAACGCCGCAGAACGCAGCGCGGCACGGAGGGCCTAAAGCGCTTATTGGCTAAGAATTTTTGAAATGCAATAGCCTCAGCCAATTACCGCTAAAAAAACCCTAAAAAATTTAGGGGTCCGGGGCCTCCCGGCCCCGGCGGGTCCAGGGCGGAGCCCTGGCCTAAAGTGACGTTTTTTGCCCCTAGATCACCACCACCAACACGATGATGACGAACAAAATCGTCGGCACCTCATTGGCGATGCGATAGAATTTTTCCGACTTCGTATTCGCGTCGTTGAGGAAATTCCGCCGCCATTTCGAGCAGGCGCCGTGGAAACCGCTCATCAGCACCACGGCGATCAGCTTGGTCCACCACCAGGCGGCGTGCCAGTTCACGGCCCCCGGCGTGAGGACGAGCAAAATGCCGAAAATCCAGGTCGCGATCATCGCCGGATTGATGATCTGGCGCAAAAGGCGCCGTTCCATCACCTTGAAGCGCGCGGATTCCGCCGAGCCGGGTGCAACCTGGCAATGATACACGTAGAGCCGCGGCAGATAGAACAATCCCGCCATCCAGGCCGTGAAGCTGATGATGTGGCAGGCGAGGAGGATGCGAAAAAACGGCGCCAAAGCGTCGATGGTCATGCGAGAACTCCGAACAAATCGTGCAAATCGCGCAAAATTCTCACGGCGCCGGCGGCGCGCAGATGCGCACCGTCGCCATGTGGAGCGAAACCGAAGCAGGTCATGCCCGCCGCCACCGCGCCGGTGACGCCGAGGGCGCTATCTTCCAGCACAATACAGGATTTTGGCGAAATATTTTCCGCGGCCGCCGCGGCAAGGAACACGTCAGGCGCCGGTTTGGGCCGGCCGCCTTTGGCGATGACGCTGGCGGCCGAATGGGTTTTTCCCTTGACCAGATCGGCAAGACCGGTGCGGGCGAATTTCACCGCCATTTCCTGATCCGAGGAATTCGAGGCGATCCGCCAGGGAATGCCCAGCTCCGTCACCCGTTCGAGCATTTCCCGCGCGCCGGGGATCAGGCTCACCTCTTCCCCCAGGGCCACCACCAGTTTTTCCGCCAGTTCCGACCGCCAGTTCGACGGCAGTTTGCGCCCAAGCCGGGTTTCGATGAGCGGCTGCATATCCGTGATCGACATGCCGAGGAACAAATCCTGCGACTGTTGCGTGGTCATTTCCCAGCCAAGCGAGGTGAGTTCGCGCGCGATCACGTTCGCAGCGACGCCTTCGCTGTCGATCAACACCCCGTCGCAGTCGAAAATGATCAGCTCAGGCTGCATTTTGCCCCGTTCGGTACCGGCTCCACGGGCAATCCTTGTGTTCCGCGCCGCAAGCGCGGCCGTTTTTGTGGCTGCACAAGCCCGGACCATGCGCGAGCGCGCGGCGGGTCAGGCCCGCCAAAGAGCGGATGAAAGCCGGATCGCCGTTCGGCACGGCGGCGCGGAAATAGCCGGGAACCTTGTTATGCTCGGCAAGTTCGCGATTTTCGATGTCCAGTTCCACCAAGGTCTCGATATGGTCGGACACGAAAGCGATCGGCACCAGCAGCACCGCGACCTGGTCGCGCCCCGCCTGTTCGATCGCCTCGATCGTACTCGGACCCACCCATTTCTGCGGTGTCGCGCGGGACTGGAAGCAGACGAGATGCTCGACATCCTGGTCCGCCAGCCGCGCCATGACCGCCGCGGTATTGGCTTCGACCTGCGACACGTACGGATCGCCAGCGGTGACGATGGTCTCGGGCAGGCCGTGCGCCGAGAAAAGCAGGCGCAATTTCACGCCCGGGCGCCATCGCGGCTTTCGCTTCGGCAATGCCGCGATCGACCAGGGAGGCGATGGAATCGACATATTCCGGATCGTCGAAATAGCAGCAGAGGGTGGTTGTCGGCTTCGCCAACCCGGCGGCGGCCGCGGCTTCGTGCCAATCGGTCAGCGAAGATCCGGTCGTGGTGGTAGAAAATTGCGGATAAAGCGGCAGCAGCAGAATCCGGTCAGGATTCCAGGCTTTGACCTGCTCCGCCGCCTCTTTCGCGAACGGATGCCAATAGCGCATGGCGATGAAGGTTTTCACATCGCTGCCCAATTCCGCCTCGAGCGCCGTCGCCTGCTGCTGGGTCAGGTCCAGCAACGGTGATTTGCCGCCCATCAGCTCATAATTTTCCGCCGCATCCTTGGCCGAAGAGGCGGCGATCAGCCGCGACAGCCAGAAACGGATGAAAATCGGCGCCCGAATGATCGCCTTGTCGGAAAAAAGATTGACCCGGAAAGGCTTTACCGACGCCGGCCCATCGGGGCCGCCGAGGTTGAACAATATGATGGCAGTTTTCATGAGGCGTCACGCACGTTGTGAATCAATTCCATCAATCTCGCGACATTTTCTGTCGGCACGTCCGGTGTGATGCCATGGCCGAGATTGAAGATATGCGGCCGTCCGCGGCACTGGTCGAGCAGCCGCAAGACCGCCTCATCCAAGCGCGGATCCGCCGACTTTCAGGACCAGAGGATCGAGATTTCCCTGAAAAATCGTGTTTTCCGGGCAGGCTTCGATCGCCGCCGGCAGATCGGTGACGCTATCGAGCCCGATCGCATCGACCCCGGTCTCGCGCGCATATTCGCCGAGCAGCAAGCCCGAAAGTCGCGGAAAACCGATGATCTTGATCGCCGGATTGCGGTCTTTCAAGGCTGAGACGATGCGCCGCGTCGGACCGATGACGAATTTGCGGAACTGTTCCGGCGGAAAAATGCCCGACCAGCTTTCGAACAGCATCACGCAATCGGCGCCGGCATCGATCTGCGCCTGCAGATAGACGATCGTCGCGTCGGTCAGAATGTCCAGAACTTCGGTGACGAAACCTGGATTTTCATAAGCCAGGTCCCGCGTCCGGGGAAAACCTCCGCCTTTGCCGTCCAGCATGTAGCAGGCGACCGTTGCCGGCGCACCGGCAAAACCGATCAGAGCTTTGTCATCCGGCAAAGAAGCGCGCACCCGGCGTACGGTCTCCATGACAGGCGCGTAACGTGCCGGAGCCGCTGACGGATCGAGGCCTGCAATATCCTGCAGGGGCGGCAATGTCGGCCCTTCGCCCTGAGCAAAACGAAGCCCCTGACCGAGGGCCATCGGCAGGATCAATATATCGGAAAATAAGATGGCTGCGTCGAACCCATAACGACGGATCGGCTGCAGCGTCACTTCCGTGGCGAATTCGGGATTGAGGCAAAGAGAAAGAAAATCTCCGGCCTGTTCGCGCAGCGCACGGTACTCGGGAAGGTACCGTCCTGCCTGGCGCATGAGCCAAACCGGAGGCGGCCAAACAGGCTCGCCATTCAAGACTTTCAGCAGTTTCATGCCCACCCCCTAATCTTAAACTCTTTTATTTTAAAGCGGGGATGGGGCAGTGGTACCCTGTGAATAACGGGGTTCCCCTTAATCTGGAAGAAAACCCACAAACTTATCCACAGCAAGAAACCAAGGATAAGCTATTGATTCTGGGGTATCTGACCCTGTTACTCACAAGTTCGCCGAGAGCTCGGCAAATCTGTCCCCCGTTTACAGTTTTTGCGTTTTATCCCCATGTAGTGAAAGCTTCGGCGCTTCGGAGCATTTAATCCCCATTATCAACAGGGTCATGGAACACGAGCGACTAAATATACACCTGATATCCGACGCTACTGGGGATACTTTGAACGCCCTGGCGCGCGCCGCCGTGGCGCAGTTCGACGAGCCAAATGTGACCTATCATCGCTGGTCTCTGGTGCGTTCGCGGCTGCAATTGCACCGCGTTCTGGAAGGCGTGCAGGCCGAGCCCGGCCCGGTTCTGTGCAGCCTGGTGGACGACGCGTTGCGCGGTGAGCTCGATTCCGCCTGCGCGCGCATGGGAATCACCTTGCTCCATGTATTGGATCCGGTGCTCGACATGCTGCAGCAGCAGATAGGCGCCCCGGTGAAGCACAAGCCCGGCCGGCAATATGTGCTCGATGCCGATTATTTCCGGCGCATCGACGCCATGCATTATGTCATTTCCCATGATGACGGGCAGGCGGTGCGCGGCATGGTCGAGGCCGATGTCGTGCTGGTGGGTGTGTCCCGCTCGTCGAAGACGCCGACCTGCTTTTATTTGGCCAATCGTGGGGTCAAGGCGGCAAATGTGCCGCTGGTGCCGGGCATCGCGCCGCCGGAATTCCTGCATAACGCGCCTTGCCCGGTGATCGGCCTGACGATCGATCCAAAATCGCTCATCGCCATTCGCCGCCACCGGCTGCAGCTGATCGGTGCCGGCCAGCCCGGCTTCATCAGTCGCGACAGCGGCGAGTATGTGGATTACGAGGCTGTGGAAAAGGAGCTGCTCTGGGCGAAACGGCTCTGCGCTGCCGAAGGATGGCCGACCATCGATGTGACGCGCCGCTCCATCGAGGAAACCGCGGCGACGGTGCTGAAACTCATGGATGCATGGCACGCCAAGCGTAGCCGTCCGGCGGCGCCCGCGGTTCCCGCCAGTCAACCAGAACAGGGATAAAGAAGAATGGATCTAGGTCTGCAAGGCAAACGCGCGATCGTTTGCGCGGCGAGCAAAGGCTTGGGCAAGGCTTGCGCCATGGCCCTGGCACAGGCCGGGGTGGAGGTGGTGATCACCGGCCGTGACCAGGCGGCGCTGGAAGAAGCGGCGCGGGACATCCGTGCTGCGACCGGTTCCACCGTGATTGTTGCGGCGGGCGACATCACCACCGCGGCCGGGCGCGAAGCGGCGCTGGCCGCCTGCCCCGATCCGGATATTCTGGTGAATAATGCCGGCGGCCCGCCGCCCGGCGATTTTCGCGATTTCACCGAGGAAATGTGGCACGCGGCGGTGAACGCCAACATGCTGAGCCCGATCGCCATGATCAAGGCGGTGCTGGACCCGATGATCGCGCGGCGCTTTGGCCGTATCGTCAACATCACCTCGGCGGCGGTGAAATCGCCGATCCCCATTCTTGGCCTGTCCAACGGCGCGCGCGCGGGGCTCACCGGCTTTGTCGCCGGCCTGGCGCGCGACGTCGCCCAGCATAATGTGACGATCAACAATCTGCTGCCCGGCCCGTTCGATACCGACCGGCTGCGCGCCACCGCGGCGAAAGCTGCCGCTTCGTCGGGCCGCAGCATCGATGAGGAGGTTCTGGTCCGTGGCCAGCAGAATCCCACCGGCCGCGTCGGCCAGCCGGCGGAATTCGGCGCCGCCTGCGCCTTCCTTTGCTCCGCCCATTCGGGCTTCATCGTCGGTCAAAATCTGCTGCTGGACGGCGGCGCGTTCAATTCAACGATGTAGAATCGGAACGAAAAGTAACGGAGCGCGCCGGGAAAGGTCATAATCCCATAGTCAGATCGATCCTGGTGCGCTATGAAAAACAGATCGAAGCGTTTGCAAAACCAGATTCAAAGCCAGATTTAAGAGAGTTTGCCAATAAGCAAGCAAACCTGTCATAAAGAATCTGGGAACAACATATGATTGCGAACCTGCCATGCAAGACACCTCACCTTCCCAAGGTCCACGCGCTATAAAACGTGATCCTGTTCCCGGGATCCCTTCGCCCGCTTTACCTGGGGCAGGCTTGCTGTTCCTCCGCGAGGAGGAGCTGCGCATCGCTCAGGACATGTTGTTCTTTGCGCTCCGCGACCTGACCGACGCAGCCGACACCATTCTCGCCGAGCTTGGCTTTGGCCGTGCCCATCATCGCACCCTGCATTGGATCGCCCGTAAGCCGGGGCTCAAAGTGGGGGAATTGCTGTCGATTCTCGGCATCACCAAGCAGAGCCTCACCCGCGTGCTCGGGCCGCTGATCCGTCACGGCTATGTGGCGCAGAGCCCCGGCCAGAGCGACCGGCGCCAGCGTCTGCTCACTCTGACTGAAAAAGGCGCAGAGCTGGAACGCAAATTGTTCGAGGCGCAGCGCGAACGGTTGCTGGTCGCTTATCGTGAGGCGGGGGGGCAGGCGGTGGAAGGGTTCCGCCGCGTGCTGCGCGGGCTGACCATGCAGCAGGGACGCGATTATATCGACGGCCTCGAAGCGCATCGTGCAAAGCCCCCGCGCATCGGCGGCTGATGCCGCATGAGTGGTGAGAACGCGCATATCCTGCTGGTGGACGATGATGCGCGGCTGCGCGCATTGCTCAGCAGGTTTCTGACGGAGAACGGTTTCCGCGTGACCATGGCGGAAACCGCCGCCGAAGCACGCGACAAGCTCCGTTTCATGGATTTCGACCTGATGGTGCTCGACGTGATGATGCCGGGCGAAACCGGATTGTCGCTCACCGGCGATCTGCGCGGCGAGCGTGCGCCGACCTTGCCGATCCTGCTGCTGACAGCACGCGGCGCGCCCGAGGATATCGTCGCCGGTTTCGAGGCCGGGGCGGATGATTATCTCGGTAAGCCGTTCGACCCGCGGGTGCTGCTGGCGCGGATTCGCGCCATGCTGCGCCGTGCCCAGCCGCTTGTGGTCCAGACCGGCCCGTTGCAGCTCGGCGCCGCCATTTTCGATGCCGCGCGCGCGGAGCTGGTGGGGCCGGACAGCCGCGTGCGCCTGACCGGTGCGGAGCTTTCGCTGCTCTCGGCATTGGCCGCGCGGCCGCATGAAATCCTCTCCCGTGAGGCGCTGGCGGCGGCCCTCGGGCTCGATGACGTGAATGAACGGGCGATCGACGTTCAGGTGACGCGCCTGCGCCGCAAGATCGAGGAAGACCCGCGCGAGCCCCGCTTCCTGCACACGGTGCGCGGCAAGGGATATGTGCTAAAACCCGGGCCATGAGGTTGAGGCTGGGCGGGTTCTCCGCCGAACGTTTGCTCCGGCGTTTTCTCCCGCGCAGCCTGCTCGGCCGCTCGCTGCTGATCGTGCTGGTGCCCTTGGTGCTGCTGCAGGCGGTGGCGCTGCAGATCTTCTATGGCAGCCATCTCGACGAGCTTTCGCGCCGCCTGGCGGGAAGCGTGGCAGGCGAGGTCTCTTTCATCGTCGATGAGATCAACCGCGATCCCTATATGCGCAGCCTGACGATCCAGGAGACCGACGCGCATTTCGGCTTCAAAACCGTGTTTCTCAGCGGCCAGCGGCTCCAGGACCTGCCGCCGCCGGATGCGCTGGGGCCGGTGGATGACGATCTGGAATTTGGCCTTAGGTCCGAGATGCACCGGCCGTTCGCCGTCGGCTGGAACCATTCCACCGATTTCATCCGCGTCTATGTGCAGATGACCGATGGCGTGCTGCGCATCGATGTGCCGCGCAAACGGCTTTACATAGGCACGCTCTATATCTTTTTCCTGTGGCTGATCGGCACCGCGCTGCTGCTGTTCGGCATTGCCGCTTTGTTCCTGCGCACCCAGGTGCGCGGCATCAAGCGCCTGGCGGCGGCGGCGGAGAGTTTCGGCATGGGACGGGATGTCGGGTCGATCAGCCCGGAAGGGGCGATCGAGGTGCGGCGCGCCGCGGCGGCGTTCAACCGCATGCAGGAACGGGTGCGGCGCTTTCTGGCGCAGCGCACCACCATGCTGGCCGGGGTCTCGCATGATTTGCGCACGCCCCTGACCCGGCTGCGCCTGGCGCTCGCCATGCTGCCGGAGATTCCCCCCGGCGAGGCGGCGGACATGAACGCCGATATCGAGGAGATGGAAAGGTTGATTTCCATCTACCTAACCTTTGCCCGGGGCGAGGGCAGCGAGCAGGCGGCGCCGACGGATATTTCGCTGCTGCTTGACGATGTGGCGATGGCGGCGCGGCGCAGCGGCGCGGTGATCGATTGCGACGTGCCGGAAAGTCTGGTGGCGACGCTGCGGCCGGAGGCGATCCGCCGCGCGGTGACCAATCTGGTGGATAATGCGCGCCGCCATGCACAGCATATCTGGCTGATGGCGGCACGTACCCGGCGCACTTTGCGTATCATCGTCGACGATGACGGGCCGGGGATTCCGGCCGGGCAGCGCGAGACCATGCTGCGCCCGTTCGAAAGCGCCGATGCCGGCGGCACCGGCCTCGGCCTGGCCATCGCCAAGGACATCATCGGCGCACATGGCGGCGACCTGCTGCTGCTGGACCGTCCGGGCGGCGGCTTGCGGGTGGTGATCGAATTGCCGGGGTAGGTAGAAAGGAAGAAAGTAAGACTACTTTTTGTGAACAAAAAGTAGCAAAAAAACTTTGCTACTTTGGGCCCGTGCCGCTCGAGCGCCTCAGGCCCAAAGTCAAAAAAAGTTTTTGCGCCGCTTTTTTCAAAAAGCGGCTTCTATTTCTATTCTTCCCCCGCCCTTGCAGCCTCAATTTTGGCAATGTCGATCCGGCGCATGGTCATCATGGCGTCCATCGCCCGTTTCGCGGCGGCGCGGTCCGGATCTTTCATTGCGGCGATCAAGGCTCGCGGCACGATCTGCCAGGAAAAGCCCCAGCGGTCCTTGCACCAGCCGCAAGCGCTTTCGCTGCCGCCATTCTCGATGATCGCGTTCCAATACCGGTCGGTCTCGGCTTGGTCGTCGGTCATCACCTGGAAGCTCACCCCCTCGTTTGGGGTAAATATGGGGCCGCCATTCAAACCGACAAAGGCTCGGCCGAGTATGGTGAACTCGACTGTCAGTTCGCTTCCCTGTGTGCCGCCAGGGTAATCGGATGCCGCCTGATGCACTTGCCCGACATGGCTGTCAGGAAAAATGGCGGCATAGAACGAAGCTGCTTTCTGCGCCTCGCCATGGTCGAACCACAGACAGGTGACGATTTTTTCGCCCATCGAAATGCCCTCACCAGTTCGAAGAAAACCCTGATCGACGTGATGACGCCGCCAGCCGCCTTGCTCTTCGAATGCGGCGGACGGTTACCCTAGCATCTTTCTCGCACCGCAATCTGCCTCATAGTAAACAGCGGTCAGTTCCGCGATGATCTTTTCCCGTGCGAGTCCCGCCGGCAGCGGCGGCAGCAGCCTGACATGTACGGTGCCGGGGGTTTTGCTGAAGGCGCGTGCGCCCCAGCAGGTGCCGGAATCGGTGGCGGCGGGGAGCACCGGTACGCCGGCGCTTTTCGCGAGGGCGACGATGCCGGGCTGCAATTCGACGCGGGCGCCGGGGGCGACGCGCGTGCCTTCGGGGAAGATCACAACCTGCCGCCCGGCGGCGGCGGCGGCGCGGCAATCCTGCAACATCTTCCGCAAGGCCGGTGCCGCGCCGCTGCGGTCCACCGGGATCATCCCGGCCGGCGCCAGCAAGGGGCCGAACACCGGGATCTTCCGCAATTCTTTTTTGAACACCATGGCCGGGTAAGGCAGTGCCGCCATCCAGATCAGAATATCCAGCGCAGATTGGTGCTGTGCGGCGATGATCGCGCCGCCGGAAGGCAGGTTTTCCAGCCCCTCGATATGGATTTTGATGCCGCAGCAGAGGCGCAACGCGGCGAGGCAAAGCCGGGCCCAGCATTGCGCCAGCGGGGTGAGGCGTTGCGGTGCGACGACGCGCAGGAGCGTGCCCCAGAGGCTGAGCACCAGCCCGGAGCTGAACATCACGAGATTGAAGGTGAGGGAACGGAGGAAGCGCAGGGTCTCAATCCAGTTTCATGAACGTCACCGCGACCGCGCGCAGGCCGAAGCGGACGACGAGATATTTGGTGTACTCGCCAGTCAATAGCCGGATTGTCGAGCGGCTGAACAGATCGTCCATGGCGGGCGGCCGCACCGGGGCCGGGACCAGGGTGACGCCCGGCAGGTGCCGATGCATCTCCAGCATGGCGCGGGGCATATGATAGTCGGCGGTGACGATGATCAGCGTGCGCAGGTGATAGGTATGAACCCAGTCCGCCGCCTCCAGCGCGTTGCCATAGGTGGTGGCGGCCATGTGGCCGAGCGTGATGTCGCTGGCATAGCGTGTGGTGGCGTTGGCATCGTCGGGTGTGAAGTCGCCGAGATAGGTGCCGCGCGCCACGCCGGAAATCAGCAGCCGCGGTGCGTTGCGCTGCTCGAGCAGCACGAGGGCCGTGGTGACCCGGTCATCGCCGCCGGTCAGCGCGACGATGCCGTCGGCCCGCGGCATCGGGTTCGGGGGCGCCGAGATCTCCACGGCGAGGAGATAGACAAGAAAACCGCCTGCCCAAACGAGGAACGGTAACAGGGCCACCCAACCGAGCGCACGCAGGAGGCCGAAAGGCGGGCGGCGGCGAAAGATCGGGCGGGGCGTCATCAGGCGAGTCGCCTCAACCAGCCATGCACCGTGAGTTGCGCGGTGCTCCAGCCGATCGCCGCGGCGGCGAGCGGCAGCAAGGGCAGGGATATCCATAAAGCCGGCGGCAAGCCCGGGAACCGGGCTTTGCGGCGCGAAGCCCGAAAAGGGCGCGGCCAGCGCCGCCAGCCAGATCAGCACCGGCAAAGCCAGGCCCAAGCCGATCAAAGCGCCGATGACGGTGAGCAGCGTGGCGCGGGCGGCGAAGCTGTCGGCGATATCGCCATCGAGGGCACCGAGCCCGTGAATGATCTCGATCGCTTCGCGCCGTTGCGCGAGGCCGGCTCGGGTCGCCACCGCCACCACCGCGGCGGCGACCAGGGCCACGACCACCAGCACCACGGCGGCGCTGGTCTGCAGGCTGGCGGTGAGAGAGACGACCCGCGCCGCCCAGGCCGAGCCGGTGCTGACCAATGTGCCGGGTGCGATCTTTTGCAGGGACGCCGCCAGCGCGCCGCTATCATCCGCACCCTGCCAGGTGGCGGTGATCACCGCCGGCACCGGCAGCGCCAGTTGCGCGACATCGGCCCCGAGCCAGGGGGACAGAAGCCTGTTCAACTGGTCGGCGTTCATGAGGCTGGCATCGGCGATGCCGGGTGTTGAGGACAACGCCGCCAATACCGCCTGGGCACGGCTCTGCGTCTGCGCGGCATCCGGCGCCTGCGGGTCGGTCACCTGCACGGTGAGCGCGCTCGCCGTATCGTGGCGCCATTGTGCCGCCAGCATCGCGCTTGCCAGCGTGCCGGCCAGGGCCAAGGCGGCGAGAAAGCTCATCGCCGCCACCAGCACCGGCAGCAGCCAATCGGTAAGCCCCGTGCCGAGGCCGAGAAGATCCGCGCGCTTAGCCATGGGCGACGAGCTCGCCATTGGCCATTTCCAGCCGTGGCGCGGGGTAACGCTCCACCAGGCCGGTATTATGGGTGGCGATGATCACCGTGGTGCCGAGCTGGTTGAGCGCGGTGATCAGCATCATCAGCCGCTCCGCCTGTTCGTCGTCGAGATTGCCGGTGGGTTCGTCGGCGACCAGCAATTTGGGCCGGCCGACCACCGCGCGGGCGATGGCGACGCGCTGCTGCTCGCCGCCGGACAATTCGTCGGGCCGTGCTTCGAGCCGGCCGGTCAGGCCGACCCAGCGCAATATCTCCGCCACATCGGCGCGGATATGCGCCTCGCTGCGCCGCGCCAGGCGCAGCGGCAGGGCCACATTGTCATAGGCGGAAAGATGGCCGAGCAGGCGGAAATCCTGATAGACGACGCCGATCCGGCGGCGCAGCAAGGCCGCATCCCGCCGGGAGATGCGCGCCGCATGCGTGCCCATGATGTCGATACGGCCGCGGCTGGGATGCTCGGCCAGATAGATCAGCTTCAACAGGCTGGTCTTGCCGGCGCCGGAAGGGCCGGTGAGCCAGCGGAAGCCGCCATCGGGAATCTCAAAGCTGACACCGCGTAAGACCGTGGTTTCCACGGTGTTCCGCGCGGCCAGGTGCCGGTAGCGTAGCCAAACATCCTCGAACCTGACCATTCCAGTCCTAAGCTGTTATTCGCGTCTCTAATCTGCCGCGCCTGGGCGGTGCGCGGCAAGGCGCAAACGCGCATTTCATACCGTTGGCGGCGGCGTGCCCAAAGTTATTGCGTGGCGGAAGCAAAACTGTCATGCGGATCATAGCCATGCGTCTAACATGTCCACATTGTTCCACTGAATATGAAATCCCGGAAGCGGCCCTGACGGGCGGCAAAAGGCGGCTGCGCTGCGACCGCTGCGGCCATGAATGGCGGCAGGAATCACCGGACGCGGCGCCGCAGGAGCCAGCGCCCGAGCCGGCGGATGAAACAATGGTGATGCCGGAAGCGCTGAAGCCCGAGCGCGTCACCAGCGAAAACCTGCCGAAATTCCTGACCAGGCGCGACCCGCGCAGCGAGCAGGCCGAGGGCGAAGATTTTGCGCTGACGGAGCGTCGCCGCGGCATCGGGGTCGAATCCCAGCCGCGCCGGCCCGCAAGCACGGGGCGCCGCCCGCTCCGCTGGATTCTGGTTCTGGTGGTGCTGCTCATCATCGCCGCGGTGTTCTATCTTTATCGCGGCCTCTAGCAAGTAAGTAAGGAAGGTCTACTTTTTGTGAACAAAAAGTAGCAAAAAAACTTTGCTACTTTGGGCCCGTGCCGCTTCGAGCGCCTCAGGCCCAGCGTAGAAAAAGTTTTTGCGCCGCTTTTTTCAAAAAGCGGCCACTTACTTGCTTACTTCCCTTACTGCCCCGTCCACTTCGCCTCATAAACCTTCGCGCCGGGCGGCGGGACGAAGTCCCGTTCGGCTTTTTCGTCCGACAGGCGCAGCGCGTTCAGCCCGATGATCAGTGCCGCCGTGTTCATCATGCCGGGCGGGATCCACTGGATCAGCCCGCCCAGCATCTGGTCGTAAGCGGGGCTGATACCGGGGAAGAGCCGGCCGCACAGCGTGTAGAAGGAATACAGGTCCCGTGTGGTCAGGGCGATATAGGCGCTGATCGCGACCTGCGGGAACATCACCAGAAAGCCGGCGGCGGCGCGCGCGAGATAGGAAAAGCGTGCCGGCGGCTTGGGGCGCGGGTCCAGCACCACCAGCCAGAACAGCAGCCCGCCGGCGAGGCAGGAGAGATTCATCACCGCATACAGGGTCGGATTGATCATCGCGGCGAAATGCACCGGCGGGATCAGCCAGATATCGGTGGTGAGCAGAAACACTACCGATCGCCGGCACCAGGTGGCAGAGGAATTTCGCCGTTCGGGTCGCGGCGATGGCATCGAACCGGCGGCCGAGCCAGGAAGGTGCGCCGCGGCGCAGCACGTCCGGCATCCAGCCGATGGCGATGCCGAAGGGCGCCACCATGCCAAGCATCACCGCCTGGATGCGGTTCAGGAAGAACATATGCTGCGCCATGTATTCGAAATGCGTTTGCAGAACGAAATAGATGGCGGCCAGCCCGGCGAGGAAAAATCCGCGCCGCACCGGCCCCGGCCGGTCCGCCCGCGCGGTGCGGGAGAGGCCGCGCAGATACCAGAGCAATGTGAGCCAGCAGGCGCAAAAAATCGGCGCGTTGAAAATGAAGGGAAACAGATAGGGTAGCTGAGCCGGGATGAACCTGCAGGCGAGATCGACGGCGATCGCGGCCAGCAGGATCAAAGCTTCAGCCATATGGTTTTTCCATCGGTACGCCGGCCAGGGCCCGGCTGGTGCGGATCGTCTGCAAGGTCTGCACCTTGGCGACATGCGCGGCGCTGGTCAGTCTGGTGGTCAGCTGGTTCTCGTGCGCGGCGTCGCGCGCCACCAGCTTGAGCAGGAAATCGCCGCCGCCGCGGATCATGTGGCATTCGCGCACTTCCGGCCAGGAGGCGACCAGCGATTCGAACCCGTCCAGCACCGCCTGCTTCTGGCTTTCCAGCCCGACGATCACGAAAAAGGAAATCTGCCAGCCGAGTTTCTGCCCGTCAGTCTGGGCGTGGTACCCCTGGATATAGCCCGCCTCCTCGAGCCGGCGCACCCGGCGCAGGCAGGGCGGCGGCGAAATCCCCGCGCGCCGGGCCAGTTCCACATTGGTCATCCGCCCATCGCCCTGAAGTTCCGAGATAATCCGGCGGTCGATCTCGTCGAGAGTGATGGGGTCTGGCTCACGCTGCATGATTAGTCCTGATCATCGACATGTTGTATTGCGCAATATAATTTCGACGCACCGATTTGCCCATAGTGTTGCGGACACGCACGTGGCAGCAGCAAACTATATGTTATACCCGTTAAAGTAGTAACACGTCTCGGATATATCTGACTTAACAGCTTGTAACGGCGGCGCATGAACGGATATTAGGCTCGTTATTTATTGCAGCGGATGAATGACGAGCATGGCTGAGGCAAGAAAGACCCGGATATTGATCATCGGGGCGGGGCCGGCGGGATATACGGCCGCCATCTATGCGGCTCGGGCAAATCTCGCGCCGGTCATGGTCGCCGGGCTGCAGCCGGGTGGTCAGCTCACGATTACGACCGAGGTGGAAAACTATCCCGGTTTCGCCGAGCCCATCCAGGGCCCCTGGCTGATGGAGCAGATGGCCAAGCAGGCCGAGCATGTCGGCACGGAAATCGTCTATGACCTCGTCACCAAGGTCGATTTTTCCACCCGCCCGTTCCGCGCCTGGACCGATGGCGGACTGGAATTCGTCGCCGATGTGGTGATCATCGCCACCGGCGCGCAGGCGCGCTGGCTCGGCCTGCCCTCTGAGCGCGCCTATCAGGGCGCCGGGGTCTCCGCCTGCGCCACCTGCGACGGGTTCTTCTACCGGGGCAAGCGCGTGGCGGTGATCGGCGGCGGCAATACCGCGGTGGAGGAGGCGCTCTACCTCACCCATCACGCCAGCCACGTGACCCTGGTGCATCGCCGCGACAACTTGCGGGCGGAGCGGATCCTGCAGGATCGCCTGTTCGCCAACGACAAGATTTCCGTGGTCTGGGACCATCGAAGTGGACGAAATTCTCGGGGCTGGCACGCCCGAAGTGGTTACCGGCATGCGCTTACGGGATGTCAAAACAGGTGCGACGCAAGAAGTGCCAGTGGACGGCGTGTTCATCGCCATCGGCCATTCGCCGACCACGGATATTTTCGCCGGCCAGGTGAAGACCGATGATGAAGGCTACATCGTCACCCGGCCCGGCACCACTGAAACCTCTATTCCTGGCGTGTTTGCAGCGGGCGACGTTCAGGACAAGATCTACCGTCAGGCCGTGACGGCCGCCGGCACAGGATGCATGGCGGCGCTCGAGGCAGAGCGGTTCTTGAGCAACATCCCGCTTGAGGTCAGCGAGGCAGCAGAATGACAAGTCAAAAAATGGATTGGGATAAGCTTGCGGGTCTTCCACGCGGTCGCGGAAGCGGGCAGCTTCACCCATGCGGGGGACACGCTCAATCTCAGCCAGTCGGCGGTATCGCGGCAGATTTCCGCGCTGGAAGAGGCGCTGTCGGTGCCGCTTTTCCATCGCCATGCGCGCGGGCTGATCCTCACCGAACAAGGCGAGGCGCTGAACCGCACCGTGCGTGAGGTGTTCGCCAAGCTGGCGATGACCGAGGCGCTGCTGGCGGAAAGCAAGGAGAAGCCGGCCGGACGGCTGAAGGTGACGACGACGCATAGTTTCGGCGTCACCTGGCTGGCGCCGCGGATGAAACAGTTCCTGGCCGCGCATCCATGACGTCACCGTGTCGCTGCTGCTCGATGACAGCGAACTCGACCTCGCGATGCGCGAGGCGGATGTGGCGATCCGCATGCACCCGCCGCGCCAGCCTGACCTGGTGCAGCGCCATCTGGGCGAGATCCGCAGCCAGATCTGGGCTTCGCCGGAATATCTCAAGGCCCATGGCATGCCGCAGAGCGCCGAGGATCTCGATAATCACAAGCTGATCCTGTTCGGCGATCGCAAGCCGCCGGTGGTCGATGTGAACTGGCTCGCCGAGGTCGGCCGCAAGGATGGCACGCCGCGCCGCGGGCTGATGGAAGTGAACTCGCTGCAGGCGATGCTGGTCTGCATCCGTGCCGGCATCGGCATCGGCGCGGTGCCGGATTATCTGGTGCAGGACCAGAACGGGCTGGTGTCGATCCTGCCGGACGTGAAAAAACCGAGTGTTGAAATGTATTTCGTCTATCCGGAAGAGCTGCGGAACAGCAAGCGCGTGTCGGTGTTCCGTGACTTTCTCGTGAACAGCATTTCCGAGCGCAACAGCTTCAAGCCGTAATTCCCAACGATTTTGACGGGGTTGCCGGCGCGGCGTTACGGAGCGTTCCGTCGGCGCCGGCAACATTACTCTTTTAACACTTAAATATTTTTCGATTGTGGCCTATATACAACATGTCCGGTGCGAGCCGGACGTCATCCGGCCCTTCGGGACCGGATTGGGACTTTGTCCCAACGTCTCCCAGACGTGAAGCCTCCCTGTTGACTTGACCCGTCGGCCATGAGGCTGGCGGGTTTTTTTCGGGCTGGCCTTGGCGGAAGGAAGAAAGTGGCCGCTTTTTGGAAAAAGCGGCGCAAAAACTTTTTGGAACTCTGGGCCGATGGCGTTTCCACCAGCACGGCCCAGTTTAAAGAAGTTTTTTGCTTCTTTTTTTCAAAAAAGAAGCCTTCTTCTAACTTAACCATCCGTGGATCATGGGGAAATTGGAGCGGGTAGCGGGAATCGAACCCGCGCATCGAGCTTGGGAAGCTAGCAGGCTACCATTACATCATACCCGCGCTGCCCCCTGCATAGTCTGATGGCATTGACCGCGCAAGCCGGTCACGATAGCGATGTCTAACCTCGTGATTTGTCCGGCCGGATTGCGGCGAGGCTGGCGTGGGTCCCTTTGGGGCCGGCGCCGGGAGCAAAACAAGCGCGCTAAAGAGGCTGTGGCCCTGACTGGCCGGCTTGATTGGCCGGGGGCGGGCGTCACCCTTCCGTGGCCGGGCATCTTTTTGAACGAAAGAGCCGTGCCATGTCCGATCCCGCAGCCAAACTTCGCCCCGCGACCCAGCTGATCCATGCCGGGCGCATCCGCTCCAATCTCGACGAGAATGCCGAGGCGCTCTTCCTGACCTCGGGCTTCGTCTATGAGAGCGCCGATATGGCGGAGGCGGTGTTCGCCAACCAGATCGAGCATTTCCAATATTCGCGCTTCGCCAACCCGACCGTGAGCATGCTGGAGCAGAAGCTGGCGGCGATCGAGGGCGCGGAAGCCTGCCGCTGCACGGCGACCGGCATGGCGGCGGTGAGTGCGGCGCTGCTGTGCGGCCTGAAGGCGGGCGACCGCGTGGTGGCGGCGCGGGCGCTGTTCGGCTCCTGCCACTGGATCGTCAGCACGCTGCTGCCGCAATATGGCATCACGACCGAATTCGTGGACGGCGCCGATCTTGACGCCTGGCGCACGGCCCTGAGCCGCCCGGCGGCGCTGGTGCTGCTGGAGAGCCCCTCCAACCCGATGCTGGAGATCGTCGACCTGCGCGCGGTGTCCAGCCTCGCGCATGAAGCCGGGGCGCTGGTGGTGGTGGACAATGTGTTCGCGACCCCGCTGCTGCAAAAACCCTTCGAGCTGGGCGCCGATGTGGTGGTCTATTCCGCGACCAAGCATATGGACGGGCAGGGCCGCGTGCTGGGCGGCGCCGTGCTTGCCTCCAAGAAATGGATCGAGGAGGTGTTCCAGCCCTTCTTCCGCAATACCGGCCCGTCGCTCTCCCCCTTCAATGCCTGGATGATCCTGAAAGGGCTGGAGACGATGAGCCTGCGCGTCGCCGCGCAGTCGAAATCCGCCGAGACGATCGCCGCCTTCCTCGAAACCTCGCCGAAAGTCGCGCGCAGCCTCTACCCCACGCTGGCCTCGCACCCGCAGCGCGAGCTCGCCATGGCGCAGATGAGCGGCGGCGGCACGCTGGTGACGTTCGAGCTGAAGGGCGGCAAGGAAGCCGCCTTCGCGATGATGAACGCGTTCCGCATCATCAGCATCTCCAACAATCTCGGCGACACGAAATCCCTCGCCACGCATCCGGCCACGACCACCCATATGCGTATCGGCGCCGAGGAACGGGCCCGGCTCGGCATCACCGACGGCACCGTGCGGCTCTCGGTCGGGCTTGAGGATGTGCAGGACCTGATCGACGATCTGACCCAGGCTTTGGCGAAGATCGTCTAACGTAAAGGGAAGCAAGCGGCCGCTTTTTGGAAAAAGCGGCGCAAAAACTTTTTTGAGACTTGGGCCGGTGGCGGTGAAACCGGCACGGCCCAGTTTAACAAAGTTTTTTTGCTACTTTTTGTTCACAAAAAGTAGCGCTTCCTTAACTCGCTTATCCGGCCCTGAACCCGATTGGCAGGGGCCGGAGCCCTTGTTATGCAGGCGCACATTCCCTTGGAAATGGAGCTTTGCGATGCCGGTCACTGCCACTTTCACCCGTTTGCCGCGTGCCGATCTGGGCGACCTGGTGGCAGCCGCGAGCGACGAGGACCCGCGGGCCTTCCAGGCCTTTCTCGCCGCCAATGGCAGCTCGGTCGCCGATTTCGACGAGGATGGCGAGATTTTTTCCGCGCTGCTGCCGATCCTCGCGGATGATTACGATATCGACCTAGAGACCAGCGAGAATGAGGTGGTCGCCGACATCGCCGAGGCGATGGAATCCCTGGTGTTCATCCTCACCGTCGACGACCAGGAAAAATATCTGGAGCGGCTGAACCCGGAGGAATTCTCCGAGGAAGAGCTGACCGAGGCCTATGAGGATTTCACCGAGGAAGAGGATGACGAGGCGGGCGAGAAAATGCTCGCCGGCATCGCCGCTTTGCACCAGGCGCTGGCGGAAGCCGACGCTGACAATGTGGTGGTGGTGACGGTCGGTTAGGGAAGGAAGAAAGTGGCCGCTTTTTGGAAAAAGCGGCGCAAAAACTTGCTGGACTTTGGGCCCGTGCCGTCTCAACGCCACAGGCCCAAACTGACAAAGTTTTTTGCTTCTTTTTGGTCACAAAAAGAAGCACTTACTTCCTTACTTGCTGTTCTGCGCCGCGGCCTGCAGGTTCGCCGCCTGGACGAGGATACGGTCTTCCAGGCCGCCGGCGAGTGTCGGGATCGGCCGGGGCGTCGACCCATTGGCCGTCCTGCACCACCTGGCGGAACACGGTCACCCTGACGGCGTCGGCGGTCAGCTGCTTGCTGAGAATATAGGCGTTGACCTTGAAGCGCTCGTCCGGGTTTGCCGGCGGCACGTACCAGTCGGTGATGATCACGCCGCCGAACGGGTCGGCCGAGACCAGCGGCATGAAGGCCAGCGTGTCGAGCGTGCCGCGCCAGAGATAGGCGTTCACCTGCACCTGGTTCGTCGAGTTGGCGCCGTTATTGGCGCCGCGGCCGAAGGTGAACAGGTTGCCGCTATCGCTGTTGCCCTGGTTCATCTGGGCCGGAACGTTCGCGGTTTCCGGATTATAGATATTGGTGTTGGCTGTGGGATTGGTGCCGCAGCCGCTCAAGGCCAGCATGGTAACGCAACCGGCGGCGCCGGCGATCGTCTTCAAATTCCGCAAGCTCTCTCTCCAAGCCCTAAACTGCACGCTGTTTAGCCGCAGCATTGGCTTGCCGCCAAGGGTTCGCGGCGATGTCGTGACGATTGGTTAAAAAAAGGGTGGCGGTTGCCCGCCACCCTTCTTCTCGTCCGGTTGCCCGGGGCGTTTAGGCCATTACCACTTGTAGGTGGCGCCGGTCTCGATCAGCTGCATCTGCGCGTTGCCGGACGACGCCGTTGCCGCAGGAGCGCGTTGCCCGGCTGGTGCTGGTGGGCCGTACATGTACTGCACGAACAGGCTCAGATCCTTGCCGACAATGTAGTTGGCGCCGGTGGCAACGCCGTATTCGTCCAGGGTGCGGGCCACTTTGCCGCCCGGTACATAGGCACCAGCGCTCTGCTGGTCGAAGAAGCTCGCGCCGAGCACATACGGGCCGATCGCGTAGGTGCCGTTGACGATGTAGGCGACGCCGTTACGCGCGCCTTTCGGCACGAACTGGTAGCTTCGTCAGCGCTTTCGACCGAACCCCACTTGACGTTGGCGCCCAGGGTGAAGCCGGCATAGCTGGTCTGCACACCGCGCCTGATAGACGGTCATGGTCTTGAGGCCGTACGGGGCCGCATCAGACGCGCCGGTATACTTGACCGGGGCGGCGTTCAGGATGCCGAAGTTCGCCTTGGTGGCGAAACCGTCAACGGTCTCGGCATACATCAAAGCGGCGTCGATCGTGTTCCGGCGCTCGGTGGCGCTCTCAGTCGCCGAGGTCGGTCGAGGCGATAGCGGAGCAGTCGTTAAGGGTGCGCCTGCGGCGCAGTTGGCGGTGCCCTGTTTCAGGCCGTTCGAGTTCGGCTCGAAGCCGACGCCCATGCTGAAGCCGTCAATGGTCGGCGACAGGTAAACGATCTTGTCGGTGGCATAGAGTTTGGAGGTGTCGGCGTAGACGAACGTGCTCGGCACGGCATTGGTGGGCATCGCTTGGATGATGCCGCCGTCGATGTTCCACTGCGCGCCGTCGCCGAAGCCTTCGAGCACACCGGTCTGCAGCAGCGTGAAGGCGCTGTCGGTCTGGCCGAGGCGGACGAAGCCGGCCTGCTCGGTGCCGATATAGCCGTAAGCGCGCTTGACATACATCGACGAGGTGCCAGCGGTGGCGGCTGGTGGTGTTGCTGCCGGCGGATGCGCCCGCGTTCGACGTGGTGGTACGCAGTTCGATCTGCGCGCCGTACAGGATGCCGTTCAGCGTCTGGGCGTCAAAGCCGGCATAGAGGCGGGCGTCGCCGTTGGTGGTGTAGGGCGAGAGCTTGCTGCCGCTGGCAGTACGTGTTAGCGCTCGAGCCGAAATAGCCCATGCCGAACTGCAGGTAGCCGTTCAGGTGGACGGCGATGGTGCCGGGGGCGGGCGCCGTGACCGGCTGGGCCTGGGCGCCACGCGGCCGTGACGAGCAGGGCGCCCATGGTGGCCGCAGTGGCCAACAGTAACTTGCGCATTCAATCCTCCAAGTGTGCCGGTCGCCCGGCGAAAAACCGTTAAAGGGTGGTAATTAACCCTGTCTCTGAGCGTTCCGGCGGCGTGCCGAAAAGCCCGGATATCGCTTAAAAGCTCGGATGAACGAGTTACGCAATGACCGAATAGCAACCTTGCGGCAATTCGTGGCCGGTGTGGCGATGTTGCCACATGTATATGACATTACTGTTAAATGCTTTTCGATAACCCTTGGAAAACACACGAACATTGCAGTGCAGCATGAAATGAAGTGCTGAAAGTCTATGTTAAATATAGACTAAATATTTTTCAACTTTCCGGGGAGATGGGGATTAGAAAAAATCACTTCAGCGCGAGGCTAAAAACGCGTCGATGGCCCCAGCACCGGCACAGGCGGCGCCGAGACGGCGGACCGATTGCCCGTCTATCCCGCCGAGCGCGTAGGCTTTTGCGGGTGCCACGCGGCGCGCTAACGCGCGCCAGCGATGCCCGCCCAGCGCCGCCGCACCCGGATGGCTGCGCGTCGGGAAGGCAGGAGAAACAAACACGATGTTAGCCGAGTTTTTCGCGGGCGCGGCGCAGCTCGCGCGCATCATGGGCCGAGGCGGTGCGCAGCGCGTGGCGCGGCAGCCGGGTTAAGTCCGGCTTCATGCCGCCGCGCAGATGCAGGCCGGCCTGCAAGGCGCGCGCGAGCTTCGCATCGCCGGCAATCACCAGCGCCAGACGCCGGGCGCGGCAGATGGCGCTGAGGCGCCGCGCCAGAGCGGCCCGGTCCGGCGCGCCGTCATGCCGGAACACCACGCCGCACAGGCGCGGGGGCAGGGTTTGCGCCACAGCCAGAACGTCCATCCGCTCCGGGTCGGTGAACAGGAACAAAGGCGGAAATTTGCCGCGCCGCAGGCCGCGTGCCCAGCCCAGTAATTGCTGATCCATGCCCGAGTAAGATCCAAAAAAGGAAGGAAGCGCTACTTTTTGTGAACAAAAAGTAGCAAAAAAACTTTATGACTTTGGGCCCGTGCGGTTTCAACGCCTCAGGCCCAGAGTCAAAAAAGTTTTTGCGCCGCTTTTTTCAAAAAGCGGCATCTTTCTTATTCCTGTCTGCGGCGCTTCAATGGCCGCATGCAAGAATTTCTTCATTCGGACATGATCGCCGAAAACCTGGCCGGCATCCGCGCCCGTATCGAAGCCGCCGCCCTGCAAGCCGGGCGTGACCCGGCTGCGGTGACGCTGATCGCGGTGTCGAAAACGCAAGCGCGCGAGGCCGTGCTCGCGGCGTTTGCCGCCGGGCAGATGCTGTTTGGCGAAAACCGCGTGCAGGAGGCGGCGCAGAAATTTCCCATAGCAGGCGCGCGGCTGCACATCATCGGCGGGCTGCAGACCAACAAGGCGCTGGAAGCGGTGCGGCTGGCCGACAGCATCGACTCTCTCGACCGGCCGCGGCTCAGCGACGCCATCGCCGCCGCGGCGGAGAAGGAAGGGCGCCTGCCGGATCTTCTGGTCCAGGTGAATATCGGCGACGAACCGCAAAAAGCCGGCGTGGCCACGGCGGATGCGGATGTTTTCATCCGCGCCACGCGGCAACGTTTCGGTGCGGCCCTGAAAGGCCTCATGTGCATCCCGCCCGCGGACCGCGATCCGTCACCTTTCTTCCATCATCTGGCGCGTCTGGCTGACATGCATGGATTGCCGGTGCGCTCCATGGGCATGTCCGGGGATTTCGAAGCGGCGGTGGCCGCGGGAGCGACGCATGTGCGGGTCGGCAGTGCGATTTTCGGCGCGCGGCCAAATCCGGCAGGGACGTTGACAGGTTTCGCGCTAAGGTAGAAAGAAGTCAGAAGCGGGAAAAAGTTAATCCCCTGGTGGAAATTATGACTTTCTCCCTGGGCGGGGGCGCCAATAACGAGTATGGCCTCGTCAGGTTTCAGCCCTGTGTGGAGAGTTTTCGGTGATCAGGTTATCGGTCCCGTTCCGGCAAGCGTTGTCGCGGCTCACACTTCCCGTGATGCTGATGTTTTCGCTTGGCCTGGTACTGATTGGTCGCGCCGACCAGAATTTCTCCGATGAGCTGCAGATCGGGCTCGATGATCTGCTGGCGCCAGCCTATCAGCTGGTCGACGGTCCGATCGAAGCGGTCGAGAACGGTAGCGGGATGATCGGAAACCTGTTCGACCTCGATGCCGACAATGCGCGGCTGCGCGCCGAAAATGCCAGGCTGCTGGAATGGCAGGGTGTGGCGATGGCGCTCGAGGCGCAGAATGCGGCCCTGAAAGCCTCCCTGAATTACGTGCCTTCGCCGACGCCGCGCTTCTTCACCGGCAATGTGGTGGCCGATCTCGGCGGTGTTTATGCGCGCTCCGTGCTGGTCGAATTGCCAAGCGGAGCGGGTGGCAATGTGGTCGGCGCCGTCGCCATGGACGGGCGCGGCGTGGTTGGGCGCGTGGTGGATGCGGGCGACCGCGCGGCGCGGGTGCTGCTGATCACCGATCTGAACAGCCGCGTGCCGGTTGAGATCGGCGCCTCCGGCCAGCCGGCGATGATGGCGGGCACCAACGGTCCCGATCCGGACCTGATCTACTGGGCGCCGGGTCATCCCCCGCCTGAGGGCGCGATGGTGCTGACCAGCTCGGTTGGCGGCGCCTTTCCGCCCGGCCTGCCGGTTGGCGTCGTGCATTATAACGGCACGAACGATCCCGAGGTGCTGCCGCTGGCGGACCTCGCCTCGCTGCGTCTGTTGCGCCTGTTCAGCTATCCGGTGTCGCTGCCGCAGCTGACGCCGATCCCCCGCGCGGCGGATGTGGCGGCCGGGCGTGGGCACGCGCACAAACATATGCACCGGAACTGAACGTGGCCAAGGCGGGAGTGGCATTGCCTGGATTCGAAGCGCCCGGCGGTTCGATCGAGCTTGCGCGGCCCGGTCCTGATGGCGCGCCGTCCCAGAGCTCGCGCGACCGGTCCATGGCGGCAACTCGACATCGCGGCGCGCTACGCGTTTCCGACCGGGAGCATCGTCTTCGGCCTGTTCGTCATCGGCATGCCGTTCGGCATACCCGGCCAGGCGGAGCTGTGGCCGGTCTATACCATGGCCTGCGTGTATTTCTGGTCGCTCTACCGCCCGGCCTCGTTGCCGGCGCCGGTGGTGGTGCTGGTCGGGCTGTTGCTGGGCCTGCTCAATTTGTCGCCGCTCGGGCTATGGGCGGTGATGTTGCTGGTGTTGCAGGGGGTTGTGCTGGCGGTGCGGCGGAACCTCGCGCCACAGCCATTTCTCCTCACCTGGCTGGTTTTTTGCTGCCTGGCCGTTGCCGTCTCGGCGCTGTCCTGGCTGCTGCAATCGCTGCTGGATTTGAAAATGCTGCCTGCGCAGCCGCTGCTGATCGAGGCGCTGTTTTCGGTTGGGCTTTATCCGGCCGTGGCGGGTTTTTTCATCCGCGCCCATCGCGGCCCGGCGGCGGTGGAATTGGCGTGAAAAGCGGGATCGGCTTGATGAATTTGCGGCGGGTGCGGGCATGAAACGGGAAACGAAGGACAAAGCCGGTTTCACGCGGCGCGCTTTGCTGATCGGCACCGCGCAGCTCGGTATTTTCGGCGCGATCGGCGCGAAGCTGTATAATCTGCAGGTCGCGCAGCACAGCAAATACGCGACCATGGCCAAGGCGAACTCGATCTCCGAGCGCCTGACCGCGCCGCGCCGCGGCCTGATCACCGACCGGTACGGCACGATCCTGGCCGGCAACCAGCAGCATTGGCGCGCCTCCTTCATGCAGGCGCTGGCCCCGGACCCGCAGGCGGTGCTCGCGAATTTCGAGCGGCTCGTGCCGCTTACCGATGATGAGAAAGCGCGCATCCAGGCCGATCTCGCCGACCGGCCCGGCTATATCCCGGTGGTGCTGAAGGATTATCTGGACTGGCCGGACATGGCGGCGCTCGAGGTGAACACGCCCGATCTGCCGGGGGTGATCGTCGAGGTCGGCTCGTCACGCACCTATCCGTTCGGCCCGGCTCTGGCGCATGTGATCGGCTATGTCGCGCGGCCGAACCAGCACGAAGCGAAGAACGACCCGGCGCTGGCGCTGCCGGGCATGCGCGTCGGCCGTGGCGGCGTCGAGCTGGCGAATGATCTGCCGCTGCGCGGCGCGCCCGGCTTCGTGCAGAGCGAGACCAATGTGCGGGGCCAGGTGGTGCGCGTGGTGGCCCGCGACAGCGGCACGCCCGGGCAGACGGTGACGACGACGCTCGATGCCGGCATGCAGACGCTGGCCGTGCAGCGGCTCGGCGCCAATACCGGCGCCGCCGTGGTGCTGGACGCGACTAATGGCGAAATCCTCGCTATGGCGAGCACGCCGTCCTTCGATCCCAGCCTGTTCGACAAGGGCGTGCCGGACGCCGTGTGGCGGCAATGGATGACCGACCCGCAGCGACCCGCTGCAGAACAAGGCGACTTCGGGCCTGTTCGCCCCGGGCTCGACCTTCAAGCCGACGGTGGCTCTGGCGGCGCTGAAATCCGGCGCCCTTACCGCTGATACCCTGCTCACTTGTCCGGGGTTCCTGAAGCTCGGCGACCATATTTTCTGGTGCGACAACCATGACGCGCATGGCACCATCACCGTGACCACGCGCGTTGCAGGTGAGCTGCGACGTGTTCTTCTACAAGACGGCGTTGCGCACCGGGATCGATGCGATCTCGGCGATGGCGAGCACGCTCGGCCTGGGCACTGAGCTGGACACGGATGTGCCCGCATGTCGCCACCGGCCTGGTGCCAAGCCATGCCTGGGCGCAAACGCGCGGCGTTCACTGGGTCGAAGGGGACACGGTGGTGCAGGGCATCGGCCAGGGTTACACCATGCTCACGCCAATCTCGATGGCGACGGCGGTGGCCCGCATCGCCACCGGCCGCGTCGTCCATCCGCATATCACCAAGACTATCGGTGACGAGCCGCAGACCGGCTTCGATCCGTCCGGCGCCGCGGTGCTGGATGTCGATGAAGAGCATCTGAAAGTGGTGCGTCAGGGGATGTTCGAGGTGGTGAATACCCAGGCCGGCACCGCCTATACCGCGCGGCTCGATCTGCCGGGCGTGCAGATGGCCGGCAAAACCGGCACGGCCCAGGTGCATAACGACAATGCCGCCGAGTCCGATGAGGAACTATAACGATAACGACATGCCCTGGGCGATGCGGCCGAACGCGTTGTTCATCGCGTTCGCGCCGGTCGACCAGCCGCGCTATGCCGCGGCGGTGGTGGTCGAGCATGGGCTCTGGGGCGGGCAATCGGCGGCGCCGATCGCCCGCGATCTGATGACCTACGCGCTGACCCGGAATTCCAACGGGAATAATGCGTCGATCGGGACGCAGATTTCCGATGCGACCGTGCCGTCATGAACACGCTCGGCGGGTCGCTGCGCCGGCCTTTCCACGATCGCTCCTTCGGGTTGATGCGCAAATTTCTCGCCATCAACTGGCTGTTCGTGCTGTGCGTCTGCCTGCTCGCGGGCGTCGGCTATGCCGCCCTTTATTCCGCCGCGGGTGGCTCGGGCGAGCCTTATGCCAACGGCCAGATCTACCGGTTTTTCGGCGCCCTGGTGATGATGTTCGTGATCGCGATGATCGATATCAGGGCGATCGCGAAGATTTCCTGGGTCGCTTATGCGTTCGGCGTGCTGCTGCTGCTGATGGTGATGAAGTTCGGCCATGTCGGCCTGGGCGCGAAACGCTGGATGACGATCGGCGGCATGGAGATCCAGCCGAGCGAGCTGATGAAGCTGTTTCTGGCCATGGCGATGGCCTCTTATTTCCATCGCGCCAGCTACGAGCGTGCCGGCAACCTGCTGTTTCTGATGCCCGCGGCGCTCGCCATCCTGGTGCCGGTCGGGTTGATCCTGAAGGAGCCGAATCTCGGCACCGCCGTCATTACCGGGCTGATCGGCTCCACGGTCATGCTGGGGGCCGGGGTGCGCTGGTGGAAATTCGCGCTGATCATCGCGGTGATCGCCGCGGCGGCGCCGATCCTGTACCACCATCTGCACGATTATCAGCGCGCGCGCATCGAGATCTTCCTCAATCCCGGCGCCGATCCGCTGGGTGCCGGTTACAACATCATCCAGTCGAAGATCGCGCTGGGCTCCGGCGGGTTCACCGGCCAGGGCTATCTGCACGGCACGCAGAACCAGTTGAACTTCCTGCCTGAGAAGCAGACCGATTTCGTGTTCACCATCGTCGCCGAGGAGTTCGGCTTTGTCGGCTCGGTGACGGTGCTGGTGCTGCTGTTTTCGATCGTGGCCCTGGCGCTCTACACCGCCGTCAGCTGCTCGCACCAATATGGGCGGCTGCTGTCGCTCGGCATCGCGGCGAATTTCTTCCTTTATTGCTTCGTGAATCTGTCGATGGTGATGGGGCTGATCCCGGTGGGCGGCGTGCCGCTGCCGCTGATCTCCTATGGCGGCTCGGCGCTGACCGCGGTGATGCTGGGCTTTGGCGTGCTGATGTCGGTGCATGTGCATCGCGATGTGGAATTTCCGGCCGGGGATCTCTGACGCAGGTGAATCTTCTGGTCTTCGATTCCGGCATTGGCGGGCTGGGTGTGGTGCGGGAAATCCGCCGGCTGCAGCCGCAGGCGGGGATCACCTACCTCGCGGATAACGCGTTCTTCCCCTATGGCGAGAAGCCGGATGCGGAATTGCAGGCGCACATACTGCGCCTGATCGGCGCGGCGATCGACCGGTTCGCACCGGATGCCGTGGTGGTGGCCTGCAACACCGCGAGCACCATCGCTTTGGCGGGGTTGCGTGCCGCCTATTCACGCCCTTTCATCGGCTGCGTGCCGCCGGTCAAACCCGCGGCGGCGGCGAGCCGGAGCAAAAATATCGGCGTGCTGGCGACGGCGGCGACGGTGCGGCGCGCTTATCTCGCTGATCTCGTGCAAACCCATGCGGCGGACTGCACGGTGCACACGCTCGGCACGCCGGTCCTGGCGGAGTTGGCGGAGCGGAAATTCGTGGGCGCGGCGGTCGACCCGGCCGCTTCGGTGGCGCCGCTCTTCACCCGGCCGGGCGGCGAAAAGATCGACGCCGTGGCGCTGGGCTGCACGCATTACACGTTCCTGCTGCCTGAGTTGCAGGCGCTCTACCCTGAGATCGCCTGGTTCGATCCGGCACTGCCGGTGGCGCGGCAGACTTTGGCCGTGACGGAAAAACTGCCGCCGACGGAGAGGCGGCCGGATGCGGCCTGGTTCACGGGCGCGGAGCCGGTTTCCGGGGCTGATGCGTGAGAGCCTGGCTGGCGTTCGGGTTTAAGCAAGTGGCCGCTTTTTGAAAAAAGCGGCAAAAAAACTTTTTTGACTTTGGGCCTGAGGCGCTCGAAGGGCACGGGCCCAAATTAACAAAGTTTTTTTGCTACTTTTTGTTCACAAAAAGTAGTCTCCTTCCTTCCTTTCTTCCTCAGGACAGCAACGTGGCCATTCATCTTTTGGGCATCGATCTCGGCGCCGGCAGCCTGAAGGCGACGATCATCAGCGAAACCGGCGTCATAGAGGGCGAGGCGAGCCACCCGGTCACCAGCCATGTGCCGCAATTCGGCTGGTCGGAGCAGGATCCGGCGGAATGGTTTTCCGCCCTCTGCGCCGCGGTGCCGCAGGCGCTGGCGCAAGCGGGGCTCACCGGGCAGGACATTACCGGCATCGGCATTTCGGCGGGCGCGCATATTCCGGTGCTGACCGATGAGGCCGGCACGGTGTTGCGCCCGGCGATAATGTGGAACGATCAGCGCAGCGCCGCGCAGGCCGCGGCTTTGCATGAGCAGGCGGGCGCCAAGATCATCGACAGTTCGCTGAACAAGGTGAATCCGACCTGGACGCTGGCGATGCTAGCCTGGCTGCGCGAGCATGAGCCCGCAATGTTTTCGCGCGCGCGGCGTTTGTATCTGGCCAAGGATTATCTGCGCCATTGCCTCACCGGCACCTGGGAGACCGATTATTCCGACGCGGTCGGCGCGCTTCTGGCCGATGACAGCACCAGGAACTGGTCGCCGGAACTTTGCGCCCTGGCGGGGTGGGACCTTGAGCGCCTGCCGCGCATCGTGAAGCCCACCGATGTGGTGGGCGGCGTCACCGCGGCGGCGGCGGCGCGCACGGGCTTGGCCCAGGGCACCGCAGGTGGTCTGCGGCTCCAACGACACGACTGTGGAATTTTTCGGCGTCGGCGCGATCGAACCCGGCATGGGCGCGGTGAAACTCGCCACCGCCGGCGTGCTGTTTCTGGCCACTGACGGGCCGAGCGTGAACCCGCCGGTCTCCTGTTATCCGCATATCATCGACGGGATGTTCTACACCGCCACGGGCACCAATTCCTGCGCCTCGGCGCATCGCTGGCTGCGCGACCTGATGTTCGCGCAAGGCGGGTTCGAGGCGATGGACGCGCTGGCGGCGGGCGTGAAGCCGGGGGCGGACGGGCTGCTTTTCCACCCTTATCTGCAGGGCGAACGCGCGCCTTATTGGGACCCGCAGCTGCGCGCCGATTTTCTCGGGCTGACGATCTCCCATTCCCAGGCGCATTTCGCCCGGGCGCTGTATGAGGGCATCGCCTTTTCCATCCGCGACCTGCTCGAGGCGGCGCGCGGGCTGGGGCTGGAATTCGGCACCATCAGGCTGATCGGCGGCGGCGCGCGCAGTGCGGTGTGGCGGCAGATCATCGCCGATGTCACGGGCCTGACCATCGAGCGCACAGAGGCGGCGGACGCCTCGTTCGGCGCGGCGCTGCTGGCCGGCATCGGCACCGGCGTGTTCAACTCTCCACGTGAAGCGGTGGAGGCCTGCGTGCGGCTGGTGGACAGCACCATGCCGGACCCGGCGCGGCACGCTTTTTATTCGCAGCTGTTCGGCATTTATAAAGATGCCCAGGCGGCGCTGGCGCCGCTGAATCATCGGCTGCATGCGTTGGTGCAGGCAAGCTAAGTAAGGAAGCGCTTCTTTTTTGAAAAAAGAAGCGAAAAACTTTTTTAAACTGGGCCCGTGGCGTTTCACACGCCACAGGCCCAGACTAAGAAAGTTTTTGCGCCGCTTTTTGTTCACAAAAAGCGGCTTCTTCCTTACCTTAATTTCTAATGCCTCACTGCCTTAGCGCCGCGGCGATGCTCATCGTCGGGATTGATCGGCGCGGCAGGGAACTTGCCGGTCGCATCGGGGTTCTCGATGTATTTGAACGGCGCTTCGTTCCAGGCGCCGCGCGCATCTTCGCCCTGGCTGAGATTGTAGACGATCTCCACCGTATCGTCCGGCTTGATCGTGCCGAAGAACGGGTCGTCGAGCTTGCCCATGGAATCCAGCGCTTTCATGAACATGTTGGCGTGGGTGATTTCGCGGGTCAGCAGATGCGTGAGCGTGGCGATCGTGCCGGCATCCTTGGTGTGGTGGATCAGCGCCTCATAGGTCTGGCGGGCGCCGGCTTCGGAGGCGATGTTGGCGCGCAGGTCGCGCACCACATTGCCGCCCTCGTTGATGTAGCTGGCGGTCCAGCACGAGCCCTGGCTGTCGACGAAATGCGGGCCGATGCCCTTCAGGGCGAAGAGCGGCGCCTGGTGGACCTTGGTCTGGTCGATTTTCGACGTGTGCTGCGACGATCAGATGGCCGACCATTTCGAGATGGTTGAATTCTTCCAAGGCGATGTCCTGCAGCATGTCGCGTATGCCGGCGTCCTCGACATGGAAGGACTGCACCCAATATTGCAACGCCGCCGTGAGTTCGCCGGTGGCGCCGCCGAATTGTTCGAGCAGGAATTGTCCGAAGTGCGGATCCGGCGTGCCCACGTTAACCGGCCGGAAAAGCTCCTTGCGATGGTAGAACATGTTGGCTTCCTCTCTTGGTTGCGACCGCTAGCCGGCAGGGGAGAGGCAGATCCGGCGCGATGGCCGGGCGGGCGTCATCGGCTTCGCGGTGATGGCGCGATTGAGTGCCGTGGCGGCTAGCGGTCGTCGATCACATAGGAAGCGGTGATGCCGCCATCAATTGTGTATGAGGAACCTGTGATATAACTCGCCTCATCGGAAGCCAGGAACGCGACGAGGTTGGCGATTTCCTCGGGCTGGCCCAGACGCCCCATCGGCATATAGCGGCGGCGCAGCTTCCAGGCCTCCTCGTCGGACAGGAAGGCGGTGACGAGCGGCGTCGCCACCGGGCCGGGGCAGATCGCCACGGCGCGGATTTTCTGCCGCGCATACATGATGGCGATTTCCCGCGTCATCGCCAGCACCCCGCCTTTGGCGGCGGTGTAGGCGATTTGCGGAAAGGCCGAGCCGACCAAGGCAACGATCGAGGCGTTGTTGATGATGACGCCGCCGCCGGCCGCCTGCAGATGCGGGAGCCCGGCCTTGCAGCAGAGAAACACCGAGGTGAGATTGGCGGCGATGGTGCGGTCCCACACTGCGAGGTCGGTTTCCACCGGCCCGTCATCGCCGGGCAAACAGACGCCGGCATTGTTGAAGATGATGTCGATGCCGCCGAACAGTTTTGCGCCGGTGGCGAACATCGCCTCACAGTCGGCCTCGCGCGTGAGGTCGCCCGCCGCCGGCGCGGCGATGCCGCCGGCGGCGGCGATGATCGTCGGCGGTTTCCGCGGCAGCCTCGGAGCGGATGTCGCAGCACAGCACCGCCGCCCCTTCGGCGGCGCATTTGATGGCAGTGGCGCGGCCGATGCCGCCGCCCGCGCCCGTGATGACCGCGCGTTTTCCGTTCAGACGCATGAAACGATGGCCCTCGAAAGAACTAAGTTTAAGAAAGAGACTGCTTTTGTGAAAAAAAGTAGCGAAAAAACTTTGCTCACTGTCGGGCCATGGGCGGTGTGCTGACAACGCCCATGGCCCAGCATTAAAAAAGTTTTTTCGCCGCTTTTTTCACAAAAAGCAGCCCTTTCCTTACTTCCTGCGATTACAAGAACGGCAAAGTCGCGTGATGCAGCACGATCGCCGCGGCGATCGGCGCGAGCAAAGCGAGCGGCAGCCACAGATCGGTGAACAGCGCCGGCATCGGTGGCCCAGGGTTTCAGCAGCAGCGCCACGGCCCGCTGCACCGGCTCGTTGACGAGATAAAGCGGGTAGGAGATCGCGCCGAAATATTTGAGCGTGCCGCATTCGAGGAACGCGCCCCAGTTCCGGTTCTGGGCCAGGATGATCGCGGCCCAGGCGAGCGGGACCAGGACTTTGCCCGGCCCTTCGGTCAGGCCCAGCAGGCAGGCGCCGAGCAGGCAGAGCGGGAAGGCCAGCCGCATCGGTGCCGCGCAGCCAGGCGGCGCTGGCCAGGCCGAGCGCGAACCAGGGGGCCGCATCCGGCAGAAAGGCGCGGCTGAACTGGCCTGCAGCGGCGGCAGGCAGTGATAGGCAACCCCCAAAGCCAGCAGCGCCAGGGCGCAGCGCCCCAGCCGGCGTGGGACCAGCAGGCCGATCAGGAGATAGAATTGCCATTCGGTGGAGAGGCTCCAGGCCGGGCCGAGCAGGGTGATATAGGCATAAGGCAGCAGGCTTTGCGGGATCAGCCCCTGCAGCAGCAGAACATGCGCGGCGAAATGCCAGGGCCAGAGCGGCGGCAGGCCCGGCTTCCATGGTCACCCGCCCCGCTTTGCCCCACCCAGGACATGGCAGTCAGCGGGTTGCCGGCCGGGAGGAGCAGGAAACCGGCGCATCAGGGCGCAGAAATAAGCCGGCAGCAGCCGCCGCGCCCGGGCCGCCATGAACGGGATAAAAGCGCCCGTCGATACCGTTCCAGCGCATTGACGATCACCAGCCCGCTCAGGGCGAAGAACAGGTCGACCGCCGCCTCGCCATGGGTGAACGGCGCTATGGCCCAGGCCGGCAGGGCGGCGAACGGCACGGCATGGGCGGCCATGACATACAGGGCCAGCAGGCCGCGCAGACCGTCCATGCGCTGCAATCGTTTCATGATACGCAACGTAAACGCGAAGGCTGATCCGGTCAAAGCCGGATCGCGTGATCTCAGCCTTTTTGGATCACCAGCAGCCAGGTGCCATCCGGCTGTTCGGTCAGCTCCAGCGGGTCGTGGCCCTGATCGGCGGCGGCGCGCGGCACGTTGGCCAGCGGATCGGTGCCTTTCAGCCGGACCAGCAGGAGCTGCCCTGTCTCGATCTGGTCCAGCGCCAGGCGCGTGCGGACGAAGGTCATCGGGCAGGTCTCCGCCGTAATATCGATGGCCTTATGATGGGCGGGCAGGACAGACGACGACATGCAAACCTCTGTTTTGGCGGGGAACAGCGCCGCGCCCGGCGCTGATCACCCCGGGAAGGCTGGACCGGAGAAAGAGTTTGGGCCACAAGGCACTGGATGGATATATGCATCGAGCGCCTGTGCATAGAGAACGGGCTGAAGATGACAGGCCCGCGCAGGGTGATTGCCCGCGTATTGTCGGAGGCGACCGATCACCCGGACGTTGACGAATTGCATCGTCGCGCCAATCGGATCGATCCGCGTATTTCGCTGGCCACGGTGTACCGCACGGTGCGGCTGCTGGAGGCGAAGGGCATTCTGGCACGGCGCGATCTGGGCAGCCGGCGCGCGCGCTACGAGCCCAGCGGCGAGCGTAATCACTTCCATCTGGTCGATCAGGAGAGCGGCTCCGTCCTCGAATTTGCCGCGCCGCAGGCGGAAGTGTACCTGCGGGACATCGCCAGGCAGCAGGGGTTTGACGTGAACGTGATCAAGATTGAACTTTTCGGCAGACGGATCGCGGAATGACCAATATGGTCCCGGGCCTTTCGCGTTTTGAGCGCGACCATGCGGCGCCGGGCTTTGCCGAGCTGCGTGCCGGCAATCTCGGTGTCCGCCTCGCCGCCAGCGCCGATGAGCTGGATGCGGCGCAGGCGCTTGCGTTACCGCGTGTTCTATCAGGAGATGGGCGCTGCGGCCGATGAGGCGACCATCGCCCGTGAGCGCGATGCGGATGCGTTCGACGCCGTCGCCGATCATCTGCTGGTGGTGGACCATGATCTCGGCGACGGTGCCTCCGGCGTGGTCGGCACTTACCGGCTGATCCGCCAGGATGCCGCGGCCAGGCTCGGCCGGTTCTACACGGCCGATGAATACGACATTTCGGTGTTCGATCGTTTCCCCGGCATGAAGCTGGAGCTGGGCCGCAGCTGCACCTCCGCCGCCTATCGCTCGCGCTCGGTCATGCAGCTGCTCTGGCGCGGCATCGCCGCCTATGTGTTCCATTACGGCATCGACCTCATGTTCGGCTGCGCCAGCCTGGGCGGCACCGATCCGGATGCGCTGGCCGATGAGCTGACCTATCTTGCCAGCCACCATCTCGCCCCCGAGGCGATCCGTCCGCGCGCGCTGGAGAGCCGCTACGTGTCCATGCTGCGCCGCGATCCGGCCGGGCTGGACGCCAAGCAGGCTCTGATGCGCCTGCCGCCCTTGATCAAAGGCTATCTGCGCCTTGGCGGGTTTGTCGGCGATGGCGCGGTCATCGACCACCAGTTCAACACCACGGACATAGCCGTGGTGGTGCAGACCGATCTGGTGACGGACAAATATTACCGGCATTATGAACGCGATACGCGCTGATTTTTTTGACGAAGCCTGCCGCCCGCGCGGCGGCTGGAGGACTGCCATGGCTGAAAACGACGATCATCTTCCTGATTCCCTGCTGCCCTACGATGAATGGATGCAGGAAGCGCTGCGCCAGGTGGCGGTGAGTGCGCTGCGCCATGCGGTGCAGAACGGCCTGCCCGGCGGGCATCATTTCTACATCACCTTCAAGACCGGCTTTCCCGGCGTGGACCTCCCCGAGCGGCTGCGGGCGCAATATCCGGAGGAGATGACCATCGTGCTGCAGCACCAGTTCCACAGCCTCGGCGTGAACGATGCCGGGACGTCGATGTCGGTCGGCTTGTCCTTCGGCGGCGTGCCCGTCGATCCTGACCATCCCGTTCGCCGCGATCACCAGCTTCGCCGATCCGGAAGTCCAGTTTCGGCCTGCAATTCGAGGTGGACGTGCCCGAGCCGGCCAAGGCCGAAGAGATTCCCGCCCCCGAGGGTGACGACGTGCCCTCCCGCCCGCATGACGGGCCCGCCGATGTGGTAAGCCTCGACGCTTTCCGCCGCCGCCAAAGGGACTGACGGGGATTTTACCAAACAACCATAACTGAGAGACCGTTCCATGACCGCGATCCCGAAACGCAGCCCCGGCTTTGCCTATGCCCCGATGTTTCCGCTGGAAACCGATGACACGCAGTGGCGCAAGCTGGATATTGCCGGCGTTTCGACCATCGAGGTCGATGGCAAGACGGTGCTGAAGGTCACGGCCGACGCGCTTTCGGAACTCGCCTTCGCCGCCTTCCACGACATCGCGCATCTGCTGCGCCCGGCGCATCTGGCGCAGCTTTCGAAGATCCTCAAGGACCCCGAAGCCAGCGAGAATGACCGCTATGTGGCGTTGGAATTCCTGAAGAACGCCAACATCTCCGCCGCCGGCGTGCTGCCGATGTGCCAGGATACCGGCACCGCTCTGGTGTTCGGCAAGAAGGGCCAGCGGGTCTGGATCGAGGGCGACGAGGAGGAGGCGCTCTCCTGGGGCGTGTACCGCACCTATACCGAGACCAATCTGCGCTATTCGCAGATGGCGCCGCTCAGCATGTTCGAAGAGAAGAACACCGGCAATAACCTGCCGGTGCAGTTCGACATCATGGCCGCCCCCGGCGACCACCATGCCGAGGAATTCTCGCTGATGTTCATCGCCAAAGGCGGCGGATCGGCGAACAAGACCTTTCTGTACCAGGAAACCCGCGCGGTGCTGTCGCCGGAGAAGCTGCTCGCCTTCATCGAGGCGAAGGCCAAGACGCTCGGCACCTCGGCCTGCCCGCCTTATCACCTCTCGATCGTCATCGGCGGCACCTCGGCCGAGATGACGCTGAAGACCGTGAAGCTCGGCTCGACCAAATATCTCGACCATCTGCCGACCAAGGGCGACCTTACCGGCCATGCCTTCCGCGATATGGAGATGGAGCAGCGCATCCTGGAGATGACGCAGAATATCGGCATCGGCGCGCAGTTCGGCGGCAAATATTTCTGCCATGACGTGCGGGTGATCCGCCTGCCGCGGCATGGCGCCAGCCTGCCGATCGGCATCGGCGTGTCCTGCTCGGCGGACCGGCAGATCAAGGCCAAGATCACCAAGGACGGCGTGTTCCTGGAACAGCTCGAGACCGATCCGGCGAAATACCTGCCGGAGATCGGCGACGAGCATCTCGGCGGCGAGGTGGTCGCCATCGACCTGAACCAGCCGATGCCGGAAATCCTGGCGCAGCTCTCCAAGCACCCGGTCAAGACCCGCGTGGCGCTGACCGGCACCATCGTCGTGGCGCGCGACATCGCCCATGCCAAGCTGAAAGACCGGCTGGACCGCGGCGAGGGGCTGCCCGACTATATCAAGAACCACCCGGTCTATTACGCCGGCCCGTCGAAGACGCCGGAAGGCATGGTGACGGGCAGCTTCGGCCCGACCACGGCGGGACGCATGGATTCCTACGTCGAGGAATTCCAGAAGGCCGGCGGCTCGCTGATCATGCTCGCCAAGGGCAATCGCAGCAAAGCCGTGCGCGAGGCCTGCCAGAAATATGGCGGCTTCTATCTCGGCTCGATCGGCGGCCCGGCCGCGGTGCTGGCGGAGAAGAACATCACCAAGGTCGAGGTGCTGGAATATCCCGAACTTGGCATGGAAGCGGTGTGGAAGATCGAAGTGAAAGACTTCCCGGCCTTCATCGTCGTCGACGATAAAGGCAACGATTTCTTCGCCGGGCTTGGCTGATGCGCTTCACGGTCGACCGGATCGACCATCTCGTGCTGTGGTGCGCCGACCTCGAGTTGGCCGCCGCCTGGTATCAGCGCGTGCTGGGCATGGAACGCGAGGAATATGGCGGCGAAAACCGCACGGCGCTGCGCTTCGGCGCGCAGAAGCTCAATCTGCATGAGCTCGGCCATTCGGCCTCGCGGCATGATGAACCACGCCCGGGAAGCCAGGAAATCTGCTTCGTCGTCGCCGTCCGCCCCGAAGACGCCATCGCCCAGCTCCATGCCTGCGGCGTGGCCGTCGAACGCGGCCCGGTCGCACGCATCGGCGCACTGGGCGATGTCATGTCAGTCTATTGCCGCGATCCGGACGGCAATCTGATCGAACTCGCTTCGTATCTGGGGGCCTGAGTTCGTGGACCAGCAAGGCCAAGGGGCGCTGCCCCTTGGAACCCCGCTAAGGGCGCAGCCCTTAGAACCGCTTAGATAGGTTTGTGGAAGGCGCTGGCTCCTGGCCGCGTCACGGCCATGTATGCCAGCGCCTTCCACAAACCTTTTAGCGGATCGAACGGCGCTGCCGTTCGCAGGGGGTCCAGGGGGACAGCGTCCCCCTGGACTTGCTGCCCATGAACCTCTCCGACTTCGATTACGATCTGCCCGACCGGCTGATTGCCACGGCGCCGGCGCGGCCGCGGGACAGTGCGCGGTTGTTGCATGTGGGGGCGGGGCTTGCGGATCATGTGATCCGTGATCTGCCGAATTTGTTGCGGCCGGGTGATTTGCTGGTGGTGAATGACACCAAGGTGATCCCGGCGCAGCTGACGGCGATGCGTGGTGCGGCGCGGATCGGGATCACTTTGGACCGGCGGCTGGATGACGGGCGCTGGCGGGTGTTGTTGCGCAATGCGCGGCGTGTGCGGGCGGGGGATGTTCTGGAGATCGATCCGGCATTTTCCGCGACCGTGGATGAGGTTCTGGAAGGCGGCGCGGCGTTGCTGCGTTTTGCGGCGGATGATTTTTATGCCGCTTTGGCGCGTTCCGGCGCGCTGGCGCTTGCCGCCTTACATTGCCCGGCCGGAAGGGATCACCGCGCAGGACAAGGCGGATTACCAGACGATGTTCGCCACGCATGAGGGCGCGGTGGCCGCACCCACGGCGGGGCTGCATTTCACGCCGGAGCTGCTTGGCGCGCTGGCGCGAGGCCGGGGTGGAGAGCGCGCGGGTGACGCTGCATGTGGGGGCGGGGACGTTTCTGCCGGTGCGCACCGAGAATGTGCTGGAGCATCGGATGCATGCGGAGCGCGGCTTTATTTCGGCCGAGACGGCGGCGCGGATCCGCGCAATGCGGGCGGCTGGCGGGCGGATCGTGCCGGTTGGCACCACGGCGCTGCGGGTGTTGGAATCGGCGGCGCCGCGCGGCGAGGTGGAGGCATTCGACGGGGAGACGGATATTTTCATCATCCCCGGCTATCGCTTCAAGGTTGCCGATCTGCTGGTGACGAATTTCCACCTGCCGCGCTCGACTTTGCTGATGCTGGTTTCGGCCTTTGCCGGGATGGGGCGCATTCGCGAGGCCTATGCGCATGCGATCGCGTCGGGTTACCGGTTTTATTCCTATGGCGATGCCTGTTTGTTGGAGCGTGCGTGAGTTTTTCATTTGAGTTAGCGGCCACCGATGGCGCGGCGCGGGCCGGCACGTTGCACACGGCGCATGGCGATGTGCCGACGCCGACCTTCATGGCGGTGGGCACCGCCGGCACGGTGAAGGCGATGACCGCCGATGCCGTGCGGGCGACGGGCGCGAAGATCGTGCTCGGCAACACCTATCATCTGATGCTGCGGCCGAGGCGGAGCGCGTGGCGCGGCTGGGCGGTTTGCACAAGATGATGGACTGGCCGGGGCCGATCCTGACCGATTCCGGCGGGTTCCAGGTGATGTCGCTCGCCAAATTGCGGAAGATGGATGAGACCGGTGTCACGTTCCGGTCGCATCTCGACGGTTCGGCGCATCATCTGACGCCGGAGCGGTCGATGGAAATCCAGTATCTGCTGGATTCCACCATCACCATGGTGCTCGACGAATGCACGAAATTTCCCGCCACGCATGATGAGGCGGCGGCCTCGATGCGGCTTTCCACGCGCTGGGCGAAGCGTTCGCGTAACGCTTTCGTCGAACGCGAGGGCTATGGCCAGTTCGGCATCGTGCAAGGCAGCGTCTATGAGGATCTGCGCCGGGAATCGGCTGCGGCGCTGCGTGAGCTGAATTTCGAGGGCTATGCGATCGGCGGCCTGGCGGTGGGCGAGGGGCAGGAGATGATGTTCGGCATGCTCGACATCACCGCGCCGCTGCTGCCCGCGCAGAAGCCGCGTTACCTGATGGGCGTGGGCACGCCGGACGATCTGCTGGGGGCGGTGGCGCGCGGGGTCGATATGTTCGATTGCGTGATGCCGACGCGGGCCGGGCGCACGGCCAGGGCTTTCACCTCGCAGCGGCATTTTCAACATGCGCAATGCGCGTTTCATCGATGACGGTTCGCCGCTGGATGAAGCCTGCAGCTGCCTGTGTTGCACGCGGCATACGCGGGCCTATCTGCATCATCTGTTCCGCGCGCGAGGAAATTCTTGGGCCGATGCTGCTGACGACGCATAATCTCACTTATTATCAGGCGCTGATGCAGGGCGCGCGGCAAGCGATCCTGGCCGGCGACTATGACGCCTATTGCGCGCGGGTGCGCGGCGGCTGGGCGGAAGCAGGGGCAAAATCATGACGGACGATCGTTACCAGGGGCTGAAGCAGCTCGGCGCCAACACCAAGCAGCCGAATTCGCCGGAAGAGGCGGTGCTGGAGCGCGTGCCGGCGGTGATGGGCGGCAAGAATGCGGTGGTGCGTTTCACCTGTCCGGAATTCACCTCGCTCTGCCCGATGACGGGGCAGCCGGATTTCGCGCATATCGTGATCGACTATATTCCCGGCGAATGGCTGGTGGAGAGCAAGTCGCTGAAGCTGTTTCTCACCAGTTTCCGCAACCATGGCGATTTCCATGAGGCCTGCACGCTGAAGATCGCCGACCGGCTGATCGAGCTTTTGAACCCGGTCTGGCTGCGCATCGGCGCCTATTGGTATCCGCGCGGCGGCATTCCGATCGACGTGTTCTGGCAGACCGGCGCGCCGCCGGAAGGGGCGTGGATCCCGCCGCAGGACGTGCCGGGATATCGTGGCCGCGGCTGACGCCAAAACCGCGATCATCGCGCGGGCCCGGGCGCTGGGGTTCGAGGCGATCGGCTTTACCCGCGCCGCGCTGAGCCCGGAGCGCGCCGCCGGCTTACGGGAATTTCTGGAGGCCGGCCGCCATGGCGACGATGGGCTGGATGGCGGACCGGGCCGAGCAGCGGGCCGACCCGAAGGCGCTGTGGCCGGAGGTGGTGAGCGTGATCTCGCTCGGCCTTTCCTACGCGCCAGAGGGCGATGCGCTGGAAAATCTGCGCCGGCCGGACGTGGGCAATATTTCCGTCTATGCCCGCAACCGCGATTATCATGACATCGTCAAAGGCAAGCTGAAGCATCTGGCGCAGGCCATCGCCGCCTTGGGCGAGGGGGTGAAGGTGTTTGTCGACACCGCGCCGGTGATGGAAAAGCCGCTGGCGATGCAGGCGGGGCTGGGCTGGCAGGGCAAGCACACCAACCTCGTTTCCCGCGCCCATGGCTCCTGGCTGTTTCTGGGCGAGGTGTTCACCACGCTGGAGATCGCGCCGGATGCGCCGCATGCGGATCGCTGCGGCTCCTGCCGCGCCTGCCAGGATGCCTGCCCGACCCAGGCTTTTCCCGCCGCCTTACAAGCTCGATGCGCGGCGCTGCATTTCCTATCTGACGATCGAATATGCCGGGCCGATTCCGGAGGAATTCCGCGCGGCGATGGGCAATCGGATCTATGGCTGCGATGACTGCCTGGCGGTCTGCCCATGGAACAAGTTCGCCGCCGCGGGGCGGGAGCAGAAGCTTGTTTCACCGCGAGGATCTGACCGCGCCGAAGCTGGCCGAGCTGGGGGCGCTGGACGATGCTGCCTTCCGCCAGAAATTTTCCGGCTCGCCGGTGAAGCGCATCGGCCGCAACCGGTTCGTGCGGAACGTGGCCGTCGCCATAGGCAACAGTGGTGATGTGGGGCTTCTACCTGTTGCCGAACATCTGGCGCGCGATGCAGACCCGGTGGTGGCAGAAGCCGCCGCCTGGGCCGCGCACCGGCTCAAAATCTAAGGGGTCTGGGGCCTCCCGGCCCCAGCGGGTGCAGGGCAGAGCCCTGCCCTTATTCGCCCTTCCTTCCCTTCTTTTCGCAAACCGACTATTTGCTGTGCCATGAGCTGGCTCACCGAATTCGTCCGTCCGAAAATCCGTACCCTGCTGGGCCGTCAGGAGGTGCCGGACAATCTCTGGCATCAATGCCCGAAATGCCAGCAGATGATTTTTCATCGCGAGCTCGAGGCGGCGCGCAAAGTGTGCCCGCATTGCGGCCACCATATGCGTGCCACCGCCGCCGAGCGTCTGGCCTGGACCTTCGATGACGGCGTGTACACCCGCATCGACCTGCCGAAGGCGGTGGTCGATCCGCTGAAATTCCGTGACCAGAAGCGTTATGCGGACCGGCTGCGCGATGCGCAGAATTCCACCAAGCAGGATGACGCGCTGCTGGTGGCACATGGCACCATCGGTGGCTGCAAGGCCGTGGTGGCGGCAATGTCGTTCGAGTTCATGGGCGGATCGATGGGCGGGGCGGTCGGCGACGGGCTGGTCGCGGCGGCGCGTCTGGCGGTGCTGCAGGCGGCGCCGCTGATCGTTTACACCTCTTCCGGCGGCGCGCGCATGCAGGAAGGCGCGATCAGCCTGATGCAGCTGCCGCGCACCACCATCGCCACACAGATGGTGAAGGAAGCCGGCCTGCCTTTCATCGTGGTGCTGACAGACCCCACCACCGGCGGCGTGACCGCCTCCTTTGCGATGTTGGGCGACATCCAGATTGCCGAGCCGAATGCGCTGATCGGCTTTGCCGGGGCGCGGGTGATCGAGCAGACGGTGCGCGAGAAGCTGCCCGAAGGGTTCCAGCGCGCGGAATATCTGCTCGAGCATGGCATCATCGACATGGTGGTGCATCGCGCCGAGCTGGCGGCGACGCTGGCGCGGCTGATCGACATGCTGACCGCGAACAAGCGGCCGCCGGTCGCCGCTTGAGCGAGGCGGACGCCGCGCCGGATCCGGCGCGTGGCGTGCATGCCAGCCTGGAGCGGCTGCACAAGCTCTACCCCAAACTGATCGATCTGCGGCTGGACCGGCTGGTCCGGCTGCTGGCGGATCTCGGCGACCCGCAGCTTTCCCTGCCGCCGGTGATCCATGTGGCCGGCACCAACGGCAAGGGCAGCGTGTGCGCTTTCATCCGCGCCATCGCCGAGGCGGCGGGGTTGCGGGTGCATGTGTACACCTCGCCGCATCTGGTGCGTTTCAATGAGCGCATCCGTCTGGCGGGCGAGCTGGTGTCCGACGCGCAGCTGGCGCAGGCGCTGGATGAGATCGAGGCGGTCAACGCGGAAAACCAGATCACGGTGTTCGAGGCGATCACCGCCGCCGCCTTCTGGCTGTTCGCGCGTGTGCCGGCGGATTTATGCGTGGTCGAGGTCGGGTTGGGCGGCAAGCTCGACGCCACCAACGTGGTGCGGCCGGCTTCCTGCGCCATCACCGCGATTTCCATGGACCATCAGGATTTTCTCGGCGACCGGCTGGAGATCATCGCCGCCGAGAAGGCCGGGATCATCAAGCCGGGCGTGAAAGTGGTGACCGGGTTGCAGGCGCCGCCGGCGATGGAAGCAATCGAGGCGGCTGCCGCCGCGACAGGCGTGCCGCTGCTGCGGCGCGGACGCGACTGGGATGTGGTGGAAACGCCGACCGGCCTGCGGCTCGACGGGCTGGACCTGCCCCGCCCGGCGCTGCTCGGCGCGCACCAGGCGGAGAATGCCGGCATCGCCATCCAGGCCTTGAGGGCCGCGGGCTTCGACCTGCCGGCTGCGGTCCTGGCGGCCGGCCTGCAAAACGCCGAATGGCCGGCGCGGCTGCAACGCTTGAGCGGAGCGCTGCTGGCGCAATTGCCGGAAGGTTCGCAATTATGGCTCGATGGCGCGCATAATCCCGGCGGCGCCGAAGTGCTGGCCGCCCAGCTTGCCGCCTGGGACGGGCCGACGACGCTCATCGTCGGCATGAAGCAGTCCAAGGACGTTGCGGAGTTTTTGCGGATCGTGATGCCCCGCGCGGCGCGCGTGATCGCGGTGCAGGAGAAAGAGCAGCATCTGGCCCTGCCGGTGCCTGACATCATCGCCGCCTCGGGCGGCGTCGCGGTGGCAGGGCCGGATGTGCGCGGCGCGTTGGCGCAAATCACGGCGCCGACACGGGTGCTGATCTGCGGCAGCCTGTATCTGGCTGGGGAAGTGTTGAAGCTGGACGAAGCAAGGTAGTAAGAAAGGGCCGCTTTTTGAAAAAAGCGGCGCAAAAACTTCTTTTACTTAGGGCCTGAGGCGCTCGAGCGGCACGGGCCCTAATTAGCAAAGTTTTTTTGCTACTTTTTGTTCACAAAAAGTAGCCTTCCTTTCTTCCTTCCCGGCCTAGGCGGCTCAGTACATATGCTGCCCGCCATTGATGGACAGTGTCGAGCCGGTGACGAAATCGGCCTCGTCGGCGGTGAGGAAGAGCACGCCGCGGGCGATGTCCTGCGCCGTGCCGAGCCGGCCGCGGGGGATTTTCGCGATGATCTTTTCCAGCACCTCGGGCGGGACCGCGCGCACCATGTCGGTATCGACATAGCCGGGCGCCAGGGCGTTGGCGGTGATCGAGTAGCGTGCCCCTTCCATGGCCAGCGCCTTGGTGAAGCCGTGGATGCCGGCTTTGGCGGCGGCGTAGTTCACCTGGCCATATTGTCCGGCCTGGCCGTTGATCGAGCCGATATTGACGATCCGGCCGAATTTCTTGGCCTTCATGCCCTCGAAGCAGATTTTGCAGAGGTTGAAGCAGGAGCCGAGATTGGTGTCGATCACCTCGTCCCACATCTCGCGGTTCATTTTCGCGATGGTGCTGTCGCGGGTGATGCCGGCATTGTTGACGAGAATTTCGATCGTGCCGTGATTCGCGGTGATGGCGGAGACCGCGGTCGAGCACTGGTTGTAGTCGCCGGCGTCGAACCTTACTGTTTCGATCCCGGTTTCAGCGCTGAAGGCTTCGGCCGCCTGCGGTGTTACCCGCGTAAGAGGCGATTACATGCCGTCCCGCTTGTTGCAGTGCAATACTGATCGCCGCCCCGATGCCCCGAGTCCCGCCGGTAACCAATGCAATGCGTGCCATTTTGTTTTTACCTCCTTCTTGTCTCGAGGTTAGAACAGATTTTTGAGAGGCGGAAGCGGCACTTTGGCGAGGCGGGCGATCTTGCCGCGAACTTTCATCGTAAAGACATAGACGCGCCCGACTATGTTTTGACGTTGCGTTACGGCAATCAACAGGAGCCGTGCTGCTTTCACAGCCGCCGGCGCAAGCGAGCAAAAGTTTTTGCGCCGCTTTTTTCTAAAAAGCGGCCACTTGCTTCCTTCCTTTAATGCGCCCCCGGCGCCGCGGCGCCGCCCGGGCGGCGCAGGAAGAGCGTTGCGACCACGGCCACCAGCATGCCGCAGCCGAGCAGCGCGAACGCGTCGCCGAACGCGAAATAATAAGCCTGGAGCCGGATGGTGCGGCCGATTGCGATCACCGCCTCATGCTGCGCTGCGGCAGGATCGGACATGCCATGCGCCTCGAAATAGCCGGTCAGATATTGCAGCCTTTCGCGTGTCGCCGGATCGAGCAGGCTGACCTGCGGCGTCATGATGGCGGAGTGGAATTTCTCGCGGTTGGTGACGAAGGTCTGCACCGTGGCGATGCCGATCGCGCCGCCGAGATTGCGCAGCATGTTGAACAGCGCCGAGGCGGAGCCGGAATCCTTCATCTGGATGCCGGAGGTGGCGATCATGGTGATCGGCGGGAATATCAGCGCCTGGCCGATGGCGCGGACCAGGTTGGGGATGATCAGCTGCGGGCCGCTATCGTCGGGGCCGAGATTTATGTTGAGGAACACGCTGGTGGCGAACAAGGCGAAGCCGAGCAGCAGCAGCCGGCGCGGATCGACCTTGCGCATCATCCAGGGCACGAAGGGGATGATGAGCAGTTGCGGCAAGCCGATCCAGGCCATCACCAGGCCGGCCTGCTCGGCGCTGTAGCCGTGCGCGACGGCGAGATAGAGCGGGATGAGATAGACGGCGGAATACAGCACGAAGCCGAGCATCACATTGGCGGCGCTGGAGAAGGCGAAATTCCACATCATGAACAGGCGCAGATTCACCAGCGGCGTCTTGTTGCCCGGGCGCAGCTCCTGGAACAGGAAAGCGCTCAGGCCCAGGGCCGAGACGATCGAGAGATGCACGATGAAGGGCGAGCCGAACCAGTCATCCTTGTTGCCCTCTTCGAGCACGATCTGCAGCGCGCTGAGGCCGACCGCCATGGTGGCGATGCCGATCCAGTCGCCCTGGCGGAATTTTTCCAGCTGCATCGGCGCTGGTGCCAAGCCCCAGAACAAAGCCGGCAGCATCACGATGCCGGGGAGCAGATTGAGGAAGAAAATATAGCGCCAGCCATAGATGTCGGTGATCGCGCCGCCGATGGTCGGGCCGATCGCCGGCGCGAAGGTGGAGGTGAGGGCGAAGGCGGCGAAGCCGACCGGGCGCGCCGCGGGCGGCAGCAAGGTGATGACGCAGACCAGCGAGAGGGGGATCAGCACGCCGCCGCAAAACCCCTGCAGCGCCCGCAGCGTCACCATTTCCGGGAAGTTCACCGCCACGCCGCAGGCCGCCGAGAAGGCGAGGAACAGGATCGTGCTGACGATCAGGTAGCGGCGCAGCGAGAAAACCTGCGACAGCCAGCCCGAGAGCGGGATGACGACGATTTCGCCGATCAGATAGGCGGTGGAAATCCAGCCGCCATTGTCCTGGCCGGTGCCGATGCCGCCCTGGATGTCGGGCAGCGAGGTGTTGACGACCTGGATGTTCAGCACCGCCATGAAGGCGCCGATCAGCGCGCCGAAGACCGCAACCCGGTTGCGCAGCGGAATCGGCTCGGCGGGCGCCATCTCAGCCCCTCGCGCGGGTATCGATGGAAGGCTCGACCGACAGGCCGGGGCGCAGCTTGCCGATCAGCGCCGGGCTCAGATTCAGGTAGATCTTCACCGGCACGCGCTGCACGATTTTCGTGAAATTGCCGGTCGCGTTGTCAGGCGGCAGCAGCGCGAATTCCTGGCCGGAATCGGGGAACACGCTGTCCACCCAGCCGGTGACTTTCAGGCCAGGGAAGGCGTCGACATCGACATCGACCTTCTCGCCCGGCCGGATATCGGTGATCTGCGTCTCCTTGTAGTTGGCAAGGACATAGACCTGGGCCATCGGCACGACCGCCATGATCTGCGTGCCGGGTTGCAGATAGTCGCCCAGCGCCACGGTCTTGTTGCCGACCACGCCGTCGAACGGCGCGCGGATTTCGGTATGGCTGAGATTGAGCGCGGCCTGCTGGGTGCGGACTTCGGCCAGTTTCAGGTTGGCCTGCGCTTGCGCCAAATCGGCGTCCAGCACGCTCACCTCGCGCTCCGCGCGGGTCAGGCCGGCCTGGTCGGCGGCGAGCGTGGCGCGCGCGGTGGCAAGATTGGTGGTGGCGAGGTCGGTGGTCTGGATCGGGCTGGCGCCGGTGGCCGAGAGGCGGGAATAGCGGATCTGGTTCTGCGTGGCGTAGGCGAGCTCCGCTCTGTCGCCCTGGATCTTCGCCTGCGCGGCGGCGATGTTCGCCTGCTGCAGCCCGAGCTCGGCCTGGTCGTTGGCGATCTGCGCGCGCGCCGTGGTGGCGTTGGCCTGGGCAAGGGCGAGGGCGTTTTCGTAATCGCGCGGGTCGATACGCACCAGCAACTGGCCACGTTCGACCTGCTGGTCCTGGTTGACCGCGACATCGGTGACATAGCCGCTCACCTTGGAGGCGATCAGGCTGGAGTCGGCGGCGATATAGGCGTCGTCCGTGGCGACGAAATACTGGCCGACCAGCACGTACTGGACGCCCCAGACAATAACGGCGGCGGCGATTGCGCCGCCGCCGAGAACCATCAGCCAGCGTGTTGTTCGGTTAGATTTGCTCGATTCTGACACCGGCCGCCCCTCGCTAATATTGGGCGGGAGATAGGGGTTAGCCGGTAAATTGCAAGCCCGTTAGATCTTCTCCACCTGGGCGTATTCGAGATCCACCGGGGTCGAACGGCCGAAGATCGAGACCGAGACCTTGACGCGGCCCTTGTCCTCGTCAACTTCTTCGATCACGCCGTTAAAGCTGGTGAACGGACCGTCAGAGACGCGCACCTGCTCGCCGATCTCGAACACCACGGCCGGACGACGCGTCTCGGTGCCTTCCTCGGCCTGCTTCATGATGCGCTCGGCCTCGGCGTCGGAAATCGGCGTCGGCCGTGTCTTGCTGCCCAGGAAGCCGGTGACTTTCGGTACGTCCTTCACCAGATGCCAGGCATCGTCGGACATATCCATGTGCACCAGCACATAGCCGGGGAAGAACTTGCGCTCGGTATTCACTTTTTGCGCGCGGCGCACTTCGGTCACTTCCTCGACCGGCACGACGATCTCGCCGATCTGGTCGGTCAGGCCCTTGAGGTCCGCCTGTTCCTTGATCTGGGTGGCGATCTTCTTCTCGAACCCGGAATAGACGTGCAACACATACCAACGCTTGGCCATTTTGGTTCCTTAGCTCCCAACGCCGAACAAAGCGCGTATACCGGCGCCGAAGAGCTGATCAACGATCAGAAAAAACACTGCGGTCACAATCACCATGGCAAGCACAAGCCCCGTGGTTTGCACGGTTTCCTTGCGCGAGGGCCAGGTGGTCTTTGCCGCCTCGGCGCGCACTTCGCGCATGAACTTCACCAGGTTGAATGCCAATGCCGACTCCAAAACAGCCATGATGCGCCAGGTGGGATGGCAGGGGCGGAGGGTCTCGAACTCTCAACCTCCGGTTTTGGAGACCGGCGCTCTAGCCAATTGAGCTACGCCCCTAAAAATCCACACCAGCGATAAGCGCGCGTTCCACACGTTGGCGCGCCCGCTGTCAAGTCTCTGTCTCATATCCGGCCGCCGGGCGCTGCCGTATATGCCGGTTTTGCATCCCGCCCCAGCAAAAATGCCGTGACAAAAAGCGAACCGGTGGAGCGGGTGACGGGAATCGAACCCGCACAACCAGCTTGGAAGGCTGGGACTCTACCGTTGAGCTACACCCGCGAATTCTCATCCCCCGCCTTGCATCCGGCCTTTCCGGACTTCAGGTCCAAGGAGCGTGCCCGCGAGAGCAGCTGCAATGGATGCTTCGGTCCTTCACCCGACCCGTCCCAAGGCAAAACCAGGAACCGGCCGATAGGATTTCAACAAACCGAGACAGTATGGAAGGGGTTGGATTCGAACCAACGTAGGCGTACGCCAGCGGATTTACAGTCCGCCCCCTTTAGCCACTCGGGCACCCTTCCGTATGCGCTGTCCTTTCTCCGATCGGGCTTTGGTTGTCAACGGAAAGACCCGGAGATAGTGAACGTCGCATGACACAAAATCGTCCCCCCAGATCCCGGAATGGCCGGCCCGACACGCGCGCGAAGGGCCATGGCGAGGTTTCTGACCGCCGCCCGGGCCTGCCCGGCGGCCGCCAGGACCGCCAGGAAAGCGGCGGGCAAGGCCGTCCCCACGGGCATGAGCGCGGCCGCGCACGCGGCGGCGATCGCGCGGCTGCCGTGCCGGCGGGGGCGGTGTGGCTGTATGGCACGCATGCAGTGGCGGCAGCCCTGGCCAATCCGGCGCGCCGGCTGCGCCGGCTGGTGATAACCGAGGAGGCACAGGCGGCGCTGGCGGCGGAATGCCCGGCGCCCTGGCCGATCCAGCCGGAGATCACCCCGCGCGACCGCATCGACCAATTGCTCGGCGCCCGGCCGGGCAGCGGCATCGTGCATCAGGGTGTGGCTTTGCTCACCGACCAGCTGGTCGCGCCGCCGCTGCTGGACGCGCTGAAGCGGCCGGGGCCGATTCTCGTGCTCGACCAGATCGCCGATCCGCGCAATGTCGGCGCGCTGATGCGCACCGCGCGGGCGTTCGGCGCGGCGATGGTGATCGTCCAGGACCGCAACGCGCCGGAAGAGACCGGGGCGCTGGCGAAAGCGGCCTCCGGCGCGCTCGAAATGATCCCGCTTCTGCGCATCGTGAATATTTCGCGCGCGCTGGTCGCGCTTAAATCCGCCGATGTCTGGGTCGTCGGGCTGGATGGCGGCGTGCCGAACCGGTTGAACGGCGCGTCCTTCGCCGGGCGGCGCGTGGCCCTGGTGCTGGGCAACGAAGGCGAGGGCCTGCGCCGGCTGACACGCGAGACCTGCGACGAAATCGCCGCCCTGGCGATGCCCGGCGGCATGGAAAGCCTGAACGTCTCCGCCGCGGGGGCGGTCGCGCTCTATGAGCTGACGAGGTCGTTCTAGGAAGGAAGAAAGGCTACTTTTTGTGAACAAAAAGTAGCAAAAAAACTTTGCTAATTTGGGCCCGTGCCGCTCGAGCGCCTCAGGCCCAAAGTAAAAGAAGTTTTTGCGCCGCTTTTTTCAAAAAGCGGCCACTTCCTTTTTTCTCACTTCTGCAGCGTCACCGGCACCCAGCGTGGACCCGGGTCGTTGCCGTCGGCGGCATCGCCGCTCACCAGCAGGGTTGCCACCCTCGTATCCGCCGCATCCAGCGCTTTCAGCTGTTGCTGCAGCGTGGTGGCTGTGGCGATGGTCTGGCCGGAGACCTGTTCGATGACATCGCCGGCGACGATGCCGGCTTTCGCCGCCGGGCCGTCGCCCGTGACCGCGGTGATCGAGACGCCGGCCGGGGTCGGCCGTGCCGCCACCGTGAGGCCGAGGGACCGCAACATCCACCGCCGGGGGCGGGGCTGAGGCGCTGCGCAGCGTGTTGTCGGTCTGGGCCGGCGGCACGGTCACGGTGATCGTTGCCTGCCGTTCGTGCCCGTCGCGCCAGAACTGCGCCACGACGCTCTGCCCGGCGGGGATTTCCGCGGTGCGGATGAGCAGCGCGCGCGGGTTGGCCACCGGTACGCCGGCCAGCGAGACCAGCACGTCGCCCGCCTGCAATTTGCCCGCGGCCGGCCCGTTGCCGGCGATACCGCCGACCAGCGCGCCCGAGCTGTTCGGCAGGCCGAGCAGTTGCTGGATCTGGGTTGTCACCTCCTGCGTGTCGACGCCGAGCCAGCCCCGCGTCATGCTGCCGGTATCCTTCAATTCATACGCCACCGGCATGGCCATGGCCGAGGGGATGGCGAAGCCGATGCCGATCGAGCCGCCGGAGGGCGAGTAGATCGCCGAATCCACGCCGATCACCTGGCCTTGCAGGTTGAAGAGCGGGCCGCCGGAATTGCCGCGATTGATCGCCGCGTCGGTCTGGATGAAATCGTCGTAGGCGCCCTCGTTGATGTCGCGGTTCATGGCGCTCACGATCCCGGCCGAGGTGCTGCCCGGCAGGCCGAACGGGTTGCCGATCGCCAGCACCCAGTCGGCGACCCGTAATTTGTCGGAATTGCCGAAGGTCACGAAGGGCAGTTTATGACCCGGCATCGATCTTCAGCACCGCGAGATCCGCCGCCGTGTCGCGGCCGATCAGGGTGGCGGGCAGGATCGTGCCGTCCTGTAACGTGACAGTGATCGAGGCGGCGCCGTCGATCACGTGATTGTTAGTCAGCACATAGCCGGCGGGATCGAAAATGAAGCCGGAGCCCAGCGCCTCTTCGGCGCGCGGCGGCGGCAGGACCGAACCGGCGGTGGGCGTGTCGCCGCTCGGCGTGTAGGCACCGCCGCTACCATTGCCGCTTCCGCCGCCCAGCGTGCCACCCTGAACGTCGTTCACCGGATCCGTGCTGGCGATGCTGACCACGGCCGGCATCACCTTGGCCGCGAGGTCCGCCAGGGCCGGCGGCTCGGGGGGCGCTGCATGCGCCGCGAAGCCGGCGAGCAGCAGGGGGGCGGAGAGCAGGCAGGTCGATTTTCTCATGATAAGAAGTGTGCGGTCGCGGGGCGATCTGCGCAAGGGTCTGGACAGGGGCCGGGCCTGGGTTAAACCATGCGTTATGACCGAAAGTGATATCCGCGCCGCCCTTGCCCCGTTCAACCTCAAAGAAATGCTCGATGGGGTGCATGTCCAAGGCGGGCTGGTGCAGGTGAGCCTGGCGGTGAAACGCGAGGAGGCGCCGCGCTTTGAGGCGTTGCGCCGCGAGATCGAGGCGAAGCTCTCCACCTTGCCCGGCGTGAAGAATGCCGCCGTGGTGCTGACCGCGCAAAAACCCGCACAGGCGCCGGCGCCTGCGCCGGCCGCGCCGCAAGCAGCACCCTTGCTGCCGGACGTGAAAGCCGTGATCGCGGTGGCCTCCGGCAAAGGCGGCGTGGGCAAATCCACCGTGGCGGTGAATCTCGCGGTGGCGCTGGCGCAGAGCGGGCTCAAAGTGGGGCTGCTGGATGCTGACATTTATGGCCCCTCGCTGCCGCGCATGCTGGGGCTGAACCGCAAGCCGCAGGTCAAGGACGGCAAGATGCTGCCGCTGGAAGCCTGGGGGCTGCGCTGCATGTCGATCGGTTTCCTCGTTGAGGAGGAAACCGCGATGGTGTGGCGCGGGCCGATGGTGACCGGCGCGCTGAACCAGATGCTGGCCCAGGTGGAATGGGGGGCGCTGGACGTGCTGCTGATCGATATGCCTCCCGGCACCGGCGATGTGCAGCTGACGCTGGCGCAACGCGCCAAGCTCGCCGGGGCCGTGGTGGTTTCCACCCCGCAGGACATCGCGCTGATCGATGCCAGGCGCGGCGTGAAGATGTTCGAGCAGGTGCGGGTGCCGGTGCTCGGCATTGTCGAGAACATGTCGTATTTCTGCTGCCCGAACTGCCAGCATCGCAGCGATATTTTCGGCCATGGCGGGGCGGCGGCCGAGGCCTCGCGCATCGGCGTGCCGTTCCTCGGCGAGGTGCCGTTGCTGCTCGAGATTCGCGCGACCGGCGATGCCGGCACGCCGGTGACCGCCGCCGCGCCGGAGAGTGAAGCGGCGAAGGCCTTTGCCGCCATCGCCGCACAGCTGCGCGGCACGCTCGAGCGCGCCGCGCAGGACACCGGGCCGCGCATCAGCATCGAGTGATGGCCGAGATCGGCTTTTATCACCTGACACGGACTGACATCGCAGCGGCGCTGCCGCCTTTGCTGGGGCGTACGTTGCAGGCCGGGGAGCGGGCGCTGGTATTGTGCCCGGACGAAGCCCAGGTGGCGGCGCTGGATGAGGCGCTGTGGCGCTGTGCCACGCCGGACTGGCTGCCGCACGGCACGCCGGCCGCGCCGCACCCGGAATGGCAGCCGATTTTCATCACCGCGCAGGAGGTCAATCCGGCCAAGGCGGCGTTCCTGTTCCGCATCGGCGGGGCGCAGGCGGAGATCGGCGTTTACAAACGCGTGTTCGATCTGTTCGACGGCAATGACGAACAAGCGGTGGCTGCGGCGCGGCAGCGCTGGCGCGAGGCCAAACAGGCCGGCCATGCCCTGACTTATTGGAAACAGACGCAAACAGGTTGGGAACAGGCCGGCTGAATGCCCCCTTTTCCAGGAATGTAACGCTATGTCGCGTGATATTCTTGACAGGGGGTGGGGTGATCGGTAGCAACCGCGGAAACTCCAGGCGGCGCAGAACCGCTGAAAACAGGCGCATGAACGACGGTCGGGATAAAGAGACTTTTGAGCAGCGGCTTGCGGCAGCGCAGGCGGCGGCGAAGGGTCAGGCAAAGCGGGATTCAGCCCACAAAAGTGCTGGGTCGGCGGAGCGCGCGATCAATCTGGCCATGCGGTTGGGAGTTGAGCTGGTGGCCGCCATGGTCATCGCCGTGGCGATTGGTTGGGGGCTGGACAAGCTCTTTCACACCAAGCCCTGGCTGATGGTCCTGATGGTCCCGGTTGGTATGGCAGCTGGCTTGCGCAATTTGGTGCGCGCGGCCGGGACGAAACAGGCGGCTGACGAGGAATAGACGACTATGGCAGGCCCAACGATCGACGCGCTCGGACAATTCCGCCTGGCAACCGGGCTGGGGCCTGTGGGCCGCGCCGTGGACTTCACGAACTCGAACGAGGCGATGCTGGCCAGCGCCGTGCTCGTCCTCATCCTGTTCGCCGTCGGCCTGCGTAGCCGCGCTCTGGTGCCGGGCCGTATCCAGGCCCTGGTCGAGCTGGTCTATGAATTCGTGCACGGCATGTGCCTGGACGCGATCGGCGAGGAAGGGCGGAAATTCTTCCCCCTGGTCTTCACCATTTTCAGCTTCATCCTGCTCGGCAACCTGATCGGGCTGTTCCCCTATTTCTTTGCGTTCACCAGCCATATCGCGGTGACGCTGTCGCTGGCTCTGTTCGTGTTCCTGTTCTCGACCGGGGTGGGTTTCTACACGCACGGCTTCCGCTTCTTCAAATTCTTCGTGCCTGCAGGCGTGCCGGGCTGGCTGCTGCCGCTGCTGGTGCCGATTGAGATCATCTCCTACCTGTCGCGGCCGGTTTCGCTCTCGGTGCGTTTGTTCGCCAACATCACCGCGGGCCACGTGATGTGGGAAGTGTTCGCCGGTTTCATGCTGCTGCTGACCGCCAGCCTCGGCGTGGTCGGCGCGGTCGCCGCGATCATTCCGCTTGGGCTGAACGTGGCGCTGGTGGCTCTGGAATTACTGGTGGCGGGGCTCCAGGCCTATGTTTTCGCCATCCTCACCTGTCTGTATCTGCACGACGCCGTGCATATGCACTGATCGTTGCCGGTTAGAATCTCTCGAAAGGAAAAGAGTTTATGGATCCTCAGTCAGCCGCCCTTCTTGCCAAGGATATCGGTGCGGGCCTCGCCACCATCGGTGTTGCCGGCGCCGGTGTTGGTATCGGTAACCTGTTTGGCTCGTTCGTCTCCTCGGTCGGCCGTAACCCGGCGGCTCGCGACACCATGTTCCGCGACGTGCTGCTCGGCTTCGCGCTGACCGAAGCTGTGGCGCTGTACGCGCTGGTGATCGCCCTGGTCATCCTGTTCACCTGATGCGCCGTTTCGCCGCCATTGCCCTGCTGAGCCTCGCCCCCACCGCCGCCATGGCGGACGGGACGATGCCGCAGATGGATTTCAAGAATCCGCTCACCCTGGACCAGCTGGGGTGGATGGCGGTGATTCTGGTCGTGCTCTATTTCCTGCTGTCGCGTTGGGCGCTGCCGGAAATGGGCAAGGTACTGGCCAACCGCGCCGAGGCGATCGAACGCGATCTGGCCGCCGCGCGCGGCGCCAAGACCGCCGCCGACCAAGCCGTGGTGGAGCTGAACGCGACGCTGCAGCAGGCGCGCCAAGCCGCCCAGGCGCAGGTCGCCGCCGCGGTGGAGCAGGCGAAGGCTGAAGCGGCTCTGAACGCCGCCGCGCTGAACGCCAAACTTGACGAAAAACTGGCGCAGTCCGAGGCGCAGATCGAAGCGGCCCGCGCCCAGGCGATGGCGGCGATCAAGCCGGTCGCGGAAGACGCGGCGCAGACCATTCTGGTCCGTCTCACCGGCGCTACGCCGGAGGGTGGCCAGCTCGGGCAGCGCGTGGACGACGCCCTGGCGGCACGGAAGGCGGCATAGGCAAATGCAATCCCAGGTCTTTCTCATCGATCCCTGGACCCATGGCGTGTTCTGGGTCCTTATCGCGGTCGTTATTTTTGCGGTCCTGGCCGGGCGTAAAATCGTGTGCGCCGTTGTCGGCATGCTCGATGCCCGCACCAAGCTGGTTCAGGACGCGTTGAACGAGGCGGCAGAGCTGAAGGCGGAAGCCGAGGCGATGCTGCGCAACGCGCAGGCGGCGCAGGCCCAGGCGGCCAAAGATGCCGAGCAGATCCTCGCCTCCGCCAAGGCGGAAGCGGCGCGGATGGCGGCCTCCCTGGCCGCCGAGGCGGAAGCCACCGCCAAGCGGCGCGAGCGGATGGCGATGGAACGTATCGCCGCCGCAGAAGCCGCAGCCGTGAAGGAAGTGCGGGCTGTGGCGATCGATATCGCCACCGCTGCCAGCGCCCGGCTGCTGCATGACACGTTCGGCGAAGGCCCGGATGCGGCGATGATCGACCAGTCGATCGCCGGCGTGCCGGCGGCACTGCGCCAGACGATCTGATTTCAAAATTCCCTGGTTTGGGATGGTTTGGGCGCCGCGGCAACGCGGCGCCCAAATTGTTTTTGGGGCAAGTAAGTGGCCGCTTTTTGAAAAAAGCGGCGCAAAAACTTTCTGGACTTTGGCCCTGAGGCGCTCGGGCGGCACGGGCCCAAATTAATAAAGTTTTTTTGCTTCTTTTTGTTCACAAAAAGAAGCGCTTTCCTTGACTCGACTTTCGCCCTTAGTTTCCGTATACGTCAACCAAAAGCTCTAAGCGTTAAACGTGAGGGATCGTTATGTCGTCAGCGTTCGAGCCTGTTTCCGGCACGCCGCTTTATTCGGTGAGCCAGCTTGCCAGACAGCTCGGCGTCACGGCGCGGACCATCCGCTTTTACGAAGATAAGAAGCTGATCACGCCGCAGCGGGCCGGCACCACGCGGGTCTACGACCATCGCGACCGGGCCCGGCTGATCCTCATCCTGCGCGGCAAACGGCTGGGCTTCTCGCTGCGTGAGATCAAGGAATTTCTCGACCTCTATGACGCCGATCCGCAGCACCATTTGCAGTTGCAGCAATTGCTGGTGGGGGTGCGCAAGCGGATGGCGAAGCTCGAGGAACAGCGGACCGCGATCGATGAGAGCCTGGCGGAGCTCAAGGAAATTGACCGGCAGTGCGAGAGCGTGCTCGCTGACCGGAACGAATAGATACCGGACCAAAAAAGACGGGCCGGAAAAAAAATGACAAGCGGAGGAGAGTTCAATGACCGGAGTGGTGATCGCGGGCTATGCCCGTTCCCCGTTTACGCCTGCACAGAAAGGCTCGCTGGCGCGAACGCGCCCGGATGAGATGGCCGCTTTGGTGGTGCGGGAGCTGGTCGCACGCAGCGGTGTGAAGCCGGAGGATATCGAGGATCTGATCCTCGGCTGCGCTTTCCCCGAGGGCGAGCAGGGGTTCAATGTCGCCCGGCTGGTCGGGCTGCTCGCGGACCTGCCGCTCTCCGTGGCCGGCACCACCGTGAACCGCTTTTGCGGTTCCTCGATGAGCGCGATCCATATCGCCGCCGGGGCGATCCAGATGCAAGCCGGCGAGGCGTTCATCTGCGCCGGCGTCGAGAGCATGAGCCGGGTGCCGATGGGCGGCTTCAACCCGCTGCCGAGCCCGAAACTCTATGCGGCCAGGCCCGACGCCTATATCAGCATGGGCGATACCGCCGAGAACGTGGCGCAGCGCTGGCAGATTACCCGGGCCGCGCAGGAAGCCTTCGCGCTGGAAAGCCAGCGCAAGGCGGCGGCGGCGCAGGCGGCCGGCAGGCTCGCCGCCGAGATCGTGCCGATCGCCAATGGCAAGGGGCGGATCGAGCAGGATGAATGCATCCGCGCGCATTCGACCGCCGAGGATCTCGCCGGCTTGAAGCCGGCTTTCGCCAAGGACGGCACCGTGACCGCCGGCACCTCCTCGCCGCTGACCGACGGCGCCTCCGCCGTGCTGGTCTGCGCCGAGGATTATGCGCACAGGCACGGGCTGGATGTGCTGGCGCGGATCAAATCGATCGCTGTGGCCGGCTGCGCGCCGGACATCATGGGCATTGGCCCGGTCGGCGCCTCGCGCAAGGCGTTGGCGCGGGCGGGCATCAATGTCGGCGATCTCGATGTGGTGGAGCTGAACGAGGCTTTCGCCGCGCAGGCCATGGCCTGCATCCATGATCTCGAACTCGACCCGGCCAAGGTGAATCTCGATGGCGGGGCGATCGCGCTCGGCCATCCGCTGGGCGCGACCGGCGCGCGCATCACCGGCAAGGCGGCTTCCCTGCTGAAACGCGAGGGCAAGCGTTATGCGCTGGCGACGCAATGCATCGGCGGCGGCCAGGGCATCGCCACCGTGTTGGAGGCGGTGTGACATGATCAAATCCGTCGCCGTGATCGGCGCCGGCGTCATGGGGGCGAGCATCGCCGCCCATGTCGCCAATGCGGGCGTGCCCGTGATGCTGCTGGACATCGTCAAGCCGGGCGCGGCCAACCGCAACGCGGTGGCGGAAGGCGCCATCGCACGGCTCAAGAAAATGGACCCGGCGCCGCTGATGGGCAGCCGCGCCGTGCGGCTGATCACGCCCGGCAATATCGAGGATGATCTGGCGAAACTCGCCGAGTGCGACTGGATCGTCGAGGCGGTGGTCGAACGGCTGGATGTGAAGCAGGATCTCTACCGGCGGCTGGATGCGGTGCGCAAACCAGGCGCGGTGATTTCCTCGAACACCTCGACCATACCGCTGCACGAGCTGACCGCCGGGCTGCCTCAGGGTTTTGCGGCAGCATTTCTGCATCACCCATTTCTTCAATCCGCCGCGCTATATGCGCCTGCTGGAGATCGTCGGCGCCGAGGATGAGCGCTTTGCCGCGGTGAAGACGTTCGCGGACGAAAAACTCGGCAAGACTGTCGGTGGAATGCAAGGACACGCCGGGCTTCATCGCCAACCGCATCGGCACGTACTGGATCCAATGCGCTCTGGTCCTGGCGCAGGAGCTGGGGCTGGAGGTGGAAGAGGCCGATGCCGTGCTCGGCAAGCCGCTCGGCTTTCCCTCCACCGGCATTTTCGGGCTGATGGATCTGGTCGGCATCGATCTCGCGCCGCATATCAACGCCTCGATGGGCAGGCTGTTGCCGCCGGGCGATGCGTTCCACGCGATGAATCGCGACGCCCAGATCGTCGAAAAACTGATCGCCGGCGGTTATACCGGCAATAAAGGCAAAGGCGGGTTCTACCGCCGTGGCACGAATGCGCAGGGCAAGCGCGAAAAGCTGGCGCTCGATCTGCCGCAGGCCGTGGCAGGGGGTGAGCTTTCCTGGCGGCCCGCCGTGAAGCCCGACCTGCCGCTGCTCAAGGACGCGCGCAAGGATTTAAAGAAACTCCTGGGTTCCGACAGCAAATACGGCAAATATGCCTGGGGTGTTCTCGGGCGCGTGCTGGCCTATGCCGTCTCCCTGGTGCCGGAGATCGCCGATGACATCGCCGATATCGATACGGCGATGCGGCTCGGCTATACCTGGAAGTTCGGTCCGTTCGAGCTGATCGACCGGCTCGGCGCCGATTGGGTGGCAGCGCAGCTGCCGGCGCTTGGGCTCGAGGTGCCGCCGCTGCTCAAGCTGGTCGGCGCGGGCAAATTCTATCAGGCCGAGGGCGCGGAACTGCTGCAGTTCGCGCTGGATGGCGGCTACCGGCCGATCCGCCGCGCGCCGGGCATTCTGCTGCTCGACGACATCAAGCGCGCGCAAAAGCCGCTGATCGGCAATAAGAGCGCGTCGGTTTGGGATATTGGCGATGGCGTGCTGTGTTTCGAGATCCATGCCGAAGTGCGCGGCTCGAAGCTGAACATGCTGGATCACGACATTCTCGGCGTTCTGGAAAAGGCGCTGCTGCTCACGGCGCAGAAACACAAGGCGCTGGTGCTTTATAACGACGATCTGCGCGAGGCGCCGCACAAGACGAATTTCTCCACCGGCGCCAATATCGGCATGGCGCATATGATGGCGAACATCAGGCTGTGGGGCAAAATCGAAAACACCGTCAAAGAGGGCCAGAAACTTCTTCTGACAATGCGTTATGCGCCCTTCCCGGTGGTCGGCGCGCCGGCCGGGCGGGCGCTCGGCGGCGGTTGCGAGTTGCTGCTGCATTGCAGCGCCGTGCAGGCCTATGCGGAAAGCTATATCGGGCTGGTCGAAGCCGGGGTGGGGCTGGTGCCGGGCTGGGGCGGTTGCACGACGATGCTGACGCGATGGCAGCACGACAAACAGACGCCGAAAGGGCCGATGCCGGCGGTGGCGAAAGTCTTCGAGATCATCTCCACCGCCACGGTGTCACGCTCGGCGGCCGAGGCGAAGGAGCTGAAATTCCTGAACGAAAACGACGGCATCACCATGAATCGCGACCGGCTGCTTGCCGATGCGAAGGCCAAGGCGCTGGCGCTGGCCGCCCATTACCGCAAGCCCGAGCCGCTGCCTTTGCGTCTGCCGGGGCCATCCGGCCTGGTCGCGCTGCGCATGGCGGTGGAAGGATACCATAAGCGTGGCATAGCGCTTGATCACGATGTTACGGTTTCAAACGCTTTGGCAGAAGTATTGAGCGGCGGCGAGACGGATTATCTCGATGAAATGAGCGAAACCGATGTGATGGCGCTGGAACGCACGCAATTCATGGCGTTGATCCGCACCAAGGAAAGCCAGGCGCGGATCAAGAGCATCATCGACACCGGAAAACCGTTGCGAAATTAAGGGAGCGAAAAATGCCGATCTACCAGGCGCCTTTGGAAGATATGCGGTTTGTCCTGCATGAATTGAATGACAGCAAAACGATCGCCGAGTTGCCGGATGCCGCCGAGTTCACGCCGGAGCTGATGGACAGCGTGCTCGAAGAGGCGGCGAAATTCACCGAGGGCGTGCTGTTCCCGCTCAACCAGAGCGGCGATCTTGAAGGCTGCGTCTTTGAAAATGGCATGGTGCGCACGCCCGCCGGGTTCAAGGCGGCTTATGATGCCTATCGCGAGGGCGGCTGGACTGCGATGGCCGCCGCCCCCGAATTTGGCGGGCAGGGCCTGCCGGTTTCGGTCGCGATGTGCGTCGAGGAGATGATGTGTTCGACGAATGTCGCGTTCGGCCTGTATCCCGGCCTGACGCATGGCGCCTATCTGGCGCTGTATCATCATGGCACCGAGGCGCAGAAGCAGATGTTTCTGCCGAAAATGGTCGACGGGCGAATGGTCCGGCACGATGTGCCTGACCGAGGCGCATTGCGGCACCGATCTTGGCCTGCTGCGCACCAAGGCGGTGCCGAACGGGGACGGGTCTTACGCGCTGACCGGGGCGAAGATCTTCATTTCCGCCGGCGAGCATGACCTGACGGAAAACATCATCCATCTGGTGCTGGCGCGGCTGCCGGATGCGCCGCCGGGCGTGAAAGGCATTTCGCTTTTCGTGGTGCCGAAATTCCTGGTGAAAGAGGATGGATCGCTCGGGGCCCGCAATGGCGTGAGCTGCACCGCCATCGAGCATAAGATGGGCATCAAGGCCTCGGCCACCTGCGCGCTGGCCTTCGAGGATGCCCAGGGCTGGCTGGTCGGCGAGCCGCATAAGGGCCTGCGCGCGATGTTCACGATGATGAATACCGAGCGGCTTTCGGTCGGCATTCAGGGGCTTGGCGTCGCCGAAATCGCCTACCAGAACGCGGTGAACTATGCCCGCGAGCGGCTCCAGGGCCGCGCCTTGACCGGAACGAAATATCCGGACAAGCCGGCGGACCCGATCCTCGTGCATCCCGATGTGCGGCGCATGCTGCTGACCATGCGCGCCTATATCGAAGGCTGCCGCGCGCTCTCCGGCTGGGTGGCGCGTGAGATCGACATTCTGCAACGCACCGATCGATGAAGAGGCGAAGCCGACCGCCGATGATTTCACCGCTCTGCTGACGCCGGTGGTGAAGGCGATGTTCACCGATCTCGGCTTTGAAGTCACCTCGACGGCGCTGCAATGCTATGGCGGGCACGGCTATATCCGCGATCACGGCATGGAGCAGTATGTGCGCGATGCGCGGATTTTCATGATCTATGAAGGCACCAACGGCGTGCAGGCGCTCGACCTCGTGGGCCGCAAACTGCCGCAGGATGGCGGGCGGCTGCTCACGCGCTTCCTCGATCCGGTGATGGATTTCATCGAGGCGAACGAGGATGAGGAGATGGAGCCCTTCATCGCCCCGCTGCGCAACGCGCTGGAAAATCTTCAGGTCGCCACCGGGCATATCATGGAAACCGGCATGTCGAATTACGACGAGATCGGCGCGGCCTCGGCGGATTATCTGCGCCTGTTCGGGCTCACGGCGCTCGGCTTCATGTGGGCGCGGATGGCGAAACTGTCATTGCCCGAAGGCCGAGCAGCGTTTCTACAAAGCCAAGCTCACCACCGCGAAATTCTTCATGCAGCGGCTGCTGCCGCAGACCGGGGCGCTGCTCGCCAGCATCCAGTCAGGGGCGGAGGTGATGATGGAGATGGAAGACGCGGCGTTCTGAGCCAAGGCAAGGAAGGCTACTTTTTGTGAACAAAAAGTAGCAAAAAACTTTGCTACTTTGGGCCGTGCTGGTTTCGCTGCCACAGGCCCAGAGTAGCAAAAGTTTTTGGTGCCGCTTTTTTCAAAAAGCGGCCACTTTCTTCCCTTAACCCTTACTTCGTCGGATTAAACCCGAGGAACCCGGCAGCGGCGTCCGGCGTGCCCGGATTATTGCCCATCACCGGCACCGGCTGCGGGCGCGGCGCGTGGGTGTGGTCGGAGATGGTAACGGTCCGCACCGGCGCGGAGCGCATGGTCGGAGCGGGGCGCGGGCTTCGCTGGCGCCGTCACCGTCTTCGTTGCGGGCGGCCAGCAGCAGGAAGGTGATGGCGGAGCGGTTCAGCGCCACGGACAGATCGAGCGGCGTTTCGCCCAGCGGATTTTGCGCGTTCAGATCGGCGCCGCGGCTCACCGCGTCCTGCGCCGCGCCGTAATTGTTCTTGTCGATGGCGGTGAACAGCGCCGTGGTCGGATCGCCGACATTCTTTTGCAGAGTTCGGGCCGGTTGCCATTGGCGTGGTCACGGCGCCCGGGACGCCGACCGGCGCGATATCCGGCACGCGCTGCTGGGGCTGCGGGGCGCCCCCGCCGATGATGTCCTGCCCCTCCGCGCCCGGCACCATCTGAGCCAGGGCCGGCGACGCGGCAAGCGACAGAACCAGAGCAAAAGACGAAACAACAGTTCTCATGGCCCTGTCTCTAGCGCATCACGGGCTGAGCGACCAGAACCCGGTTTGAGACGGCGTGTAAAAGTGAACGAAAAATCCCGTTTAAATATTGGAAGCGGCCGGGGAACGGCCCGCCCTGACGCTCTGCCGAACGATACGCTTCCGGTTTTCCACGTTCCAGGGCGGTTAGGCCGCTAGGGGGAGCGGAAAACTAACCCGTTTTCTTTGGCGCGGCGCGCAAAGTGGCGAGCTGTTGCTGCAGCCGTTCCACTTCGGCGCGCAGGCTGCGGATTTCTTCCTGGTATTCCTGTGTGGGCGGCTTTCGGGCCGGGTTTCGCCCTCGCGGTAGAAAGGGGTGAACAGATGCATCGCCCGTTCCATCATAGCGAGATTCTTCCGGCTCATATCCTCCATACCCGGCGGCATGAACGGGCTCAGCGTCTTGCTCATCGTCTCGCGCATGGTTTCCTGCTGGCGGGCGAAATTGCTCAGCGCCTGTTCGAGATAGCGGGGGACCATGTTCTGCACATTGCCGCCGTAAAAGCCGATCAGCTGGCGCAGGAAATTCGTCGGCAGCATGGCGTTGCCCTTGCCTTCTTCCTCGACGATGATCTGCGTCAGCACCGCGCGGGTGATATCCTCGCCGGATTTCGCGTCATACACCACGAAGTCGCGATCCTTGCGGACCATTTCAGCAAGATTGTCGAGCGTGATGTAGCTTGAGCTCTCGGTGTTATAGAGGCGCCGGTTGGCGTATTTTTTGACGATGACAGGCTGTGCGGGTTGTTCGGCCGTTTCATTCATCTGCATTATTCCCCACCTTGCGGCTTCATAAGAGACGCAGGAATTCATAGTTATTATATAACGCAGAGGCTAGCATGGCGCTCCGCTTCTGGCGAATTATGTTTCCCGGGCGTAGGAACGAGGCCGGGCGAGGATTACCGGGGAGCCGAATGCGGCATGGACGATACTTTGGCCAGCGATCTTGTGGCCATGTGGCACAGCGAACTGACGGCCATGGCGGCGGACCGGGAAGTGCGCGAATTCTGGACGACGCTGCTGGCCTTGTGGGCGCAGTCGGCCGGCACTGCCGCTTCGTTGATGTCCCATGACGCCGCGCGCGGAAGCACCGGCCCCGCTCAGCCGGCGCGGCCCGCGCCCGCTGCTGCTGCATCTCAGCCTGGCCTGGCTGAAGTCGAGCAGCTTAACCGCCGCGTCGCTGAATTGGAGCAGCGTCTGGCCGAGCTTCTTGCCCGAGACGGCGGCCGGCCGCCGCTTCATGACGCGCTGGCGCAGGTGCTGGCGGCCGACCGTGCGCTGATCGCCGGCATCGCCGCCTACCGCGCGGCATCCCTATACGCGGCAGATGGCCGATCCGCCGCTGCTGTGGGAAGAGGGCGAAACAAGGCTGCTGGATTATGGCGGCGAGGGGCCGGCGGTGCTGTTCGTGCCCAGCCTGATCAACCGCGCCTATATTCTCGATCTGATGGAAGAGGCTTCGATGCTGCGCTGGCTGAGCGCGCACGGGGTGCATCCTTATCTGCTGGATTGGGGTTGGCCGGGCGAGGCGGAGCGGACATTTTCGCTCACCGACTATATTGCCGGGCGGCTGGAGCGGGCGATCGCGGCATTGCCGGGCAAGATCGTGCTGGCCGGCTATTGCATGGGCGGGCTGCTGGCGCTGGCGGCGGCGTTGCGCCTGCCGGAGAAAGTCAGCGCCCTGGCGCTGCTGGCCACACCGTGGGATTTCCATGCCGACGATCCGGCGGCGGCCAAGCGGCTCGCGCGACATGCTGCCGGCGCTGGAGCCGATGATCGGCTTTTCCGGCACCTTGCCGATCGACGCGCTGAACGCGCTGTTCGCCATGGTCGACCCTTATGGCGTGGGCGACAAATATCGCGATTTCGCCGCCCAGGACAAAGCTTCGGCGCGGGCGCGGCGTTTCGTCGCCATGGAGGATTGGCTGGCCGATGGCGTGCCGCTGGCCGCCCCGGTGGCGCGCGAGGCGCTGAGCGGCTGGTACGGCGCCAACAGCCCGGCCCGGCTGCAATGGCGCGTTGCCGGCCTGGCGGTCGACCCCGCCCAGCTCACCGTTCCCGCTTTTTGCGCCACGCCCGCGCGCGACCGGCTGGTGCCCTCGGCCTCGGCGCAGAAACTGGCAGCATCTTTGCCACAGGCCCGCATCATCGAGCCCAAAGCCGGACATATCGGCATGATCGCCGGCACCCATGCCAAAACCGCATTATGGGAGCCATTTACGGATTGGCTGCGCGGACTATGATGGAGCCAAAGACAGAATAGCTCGAGAGGGAAACCCATCATGGACGATATCGTCATCGCCTCCGCCGCGCGCACCGCTGTTGGCAGTTTCAACGGTGTTTTCGCCTCTACCCCGGCCCATGTGCTCGGCGCCGCGGCGGTGAAAGCCGCGATCGAGCGCGCCAAACTTTCGCCCGAGGATATTGACGAGGCGATCCTGGGCCAGGTGCTGACCGCCGCGCAGGGGCAAAATCCCGCCCGCCAGGCGGCCCGCGCCGCCGGCATCCCGGATTCCAAGACCGCCTTCGGCATCAACCAGGTTTGCGGTTCCGGCCTGCGCGCGGTCGCCCTGGCGGCGCAGCAGATCATGAGCGGGGAATCCGAGATCGTGGTCGCCGGTGGGCAGGAGAGCATGAGCCAGTCCACCCATGCCGCCTTCCTGCGTGCCGGCGCGAAGATGGGCAATGTCGATTTCATCGACACCATGATCAAGGACGGGCTGTGGGACGCGTTCAACGGCTATCATATGGGCATCACCGCGGAGAACGTGGCGAAGGCCTGGCAGATCACCCGCGCCGACCAGGATGCCCTGGCTTTGGCCTCGCAGCAGAAGGCCTCCGCCGCGCAGAAGGCCGGCAAGTTCAAGGATGAGATCACGCCGGTGACGCTGACCACCCGCAAGGGCGAAGTGGTGGTGAGCGACGATGAATATATCCGCCATGATGCCTCGCCCGAGAACATGGCGAAACTGCGCCCGGCCTTCACCAAGGAAGGAACGGTTACCGCCGGCAATGCCTCGGGCATCAATGACGGTGCCGCGGCCCTGGTGGTGATGAGCGCCAAGGAGGCCGCCAGGCGCGGCCTGACGCCGCTCGCGCGCATCGCCAGTTTCGCCACGGCGGGCGTGGATCCGGCGGTGATGGGTTCGGGGCCGATCCCATCTTCGCGCAAGGCGCTGCAGCGCGCCGGCTGGTCCGCCGCCGATCTCGACCTGATCGAGGCCAACGAGGCCTTCGCCGCCCAGGCCTGCGCGGTGAACAAGGAGCTGGGGCTGGACCCGACCAAGGTGAACGTGAATGGCGGGGCGATTGCCATCGGCCATCCGATCGGCGCTTCCGGCGCGCGCATCCTCACCACCCTGCTGTTCGAGATGGCCCGGCGCGACGCCAAAAAAGGGCTCGCCACGCTCTGCATCGGCGGCGGCATGGGCGTGGCCATGTGCCTCGAGCGCTAGGAAGAAAGTGAGGAAGGCTACTTTTTGTGAACAAAAAGTAGCAAAAAAACTTTGCTAATCTGGGCCGTGCGGTTCCAACGCCACCGGCCCAAAGTAAAAAAGTTTTTGCGCCGCTTTTTTCAAAAAGCGGCCACTTCAAGCCAGCCCCTCCCAGGGAAAATGTCCAGAAAAGAGAATCATGCATGGTGAATAAAGTATATCCAGACGCCAAAACGGCGCTGGCCGACTTGCTGAAGGATGGCATGCTGATCCATTCCGGCGGGTTCGGCCTGTGTGGCGTGCCTACGGCGTTGATCGAGGCGATCCGGGAGTCGGGGGTGCGCAATCTCACCATCGTCTCCAACAATGCCGGGATCGATGGCGCCGGGCTCGGCATTCTGCTCGAGAGCCGGCAGGTCAAAAAGATGATCTCGTCTTATGTCGGCGAGAACCAGACGTTCATGAACCAGTTCCTCGCTGGTGAGCTGGAGATCGAGTTCAACCCGCAGGGTACGCTGGCCGAGCGCATCCGTGCCGGCGGCGCCGGCATCCCGGCCTTCTTCACCGCCACGGGCTATGGCACCAAGATCGCCGAGGGCAAGGAAACGCGGGAATTCGATGGCCGCCATTACGTGATGGAACGCGGGCTGTTGGCCGACCTTGCCATCATCCATGCTTACAAGGGCGATACCGAGGGCAACCTGGTCTATCGCAAGACCGCGCGCAATTTTAACCCGATCATGGCCACGGCGGCGAAAGTCACGGTTGCCGAGGTCGAGCATCTGGTGGCGCCGGGCGAAATCGACGGCGACCACATCATCACGCCGGGCGTGTTCGTGAAACGCATCGTCAAGCTCGATCATGTCGAAAAGCGCATCGAACAACGCACCGTTCGCCGGAGGACCGCATAATGCCGTGGAGCAGAGATGAGATGGCGGCGCGTGCCGCCCGTGAGTTGCAGGACGGGTTCTATGTGAATCTCGGTATCGGCATCCCGACCCTGGTTGCCAACCATATTCCCGAAGGCGTCTCCGTGCAGCTGCATTCCGAGAACGGCATGCTCGGCATGGGGCCGTTCCCTTATGAGGGCGAAGAGGATGCCGACCTCATCAATGCCGGCAAGCAGACGGTGACGGAGATCCCCACCACCTCCTTCTTCAATTCCGCCGCCAGTTTTGCCATGGTGCGTGGCGGGCATATTGATATTTCCATCCTCGGCGCCTTGCAGGTGTCCGAAACCGGGGACCTCGCCAACTGGATGATCCCCGGCAAGATGGTGAAGGGCATGGGCGGCGCCATGGACCTCGTCGCCGGCGTGCCGCGCGTGGTGGTGGTGATGGAGCATAGCGCCAAGGGTGCGCCGAAGATCCTGAAGCAATGCGCGCTGCCGCTCACCGGCAAGGGCGTGGTGAGCATGATCATCACCGATCTCGCGGTGTTTGAGGTGGACAAGACCAAAACCCCGTCACTGACGCTGATCGAACACGCGCCGGATGTGACGATCGAGGAAATCCGTGCCCAGACCGAGGCGGATTTCGTGGTCAGGTAAGGAAGCAAAGCAAGCGCTACTTTTTGTGAACAAAAAGTAGCAAAAAAACTTTGCTAATTTGGGCCCGTGCCGCGCGAGCGCCTCGGGCCCCAAGTCAAAAAAGTTTTTGGTGCCGCTTTTTTCCAAAAAGCGGCCCTTTCTTTTTTAACCTTGAGTCAGTTTTGCTTTCTCCTCCGCCACCAGTTCCTTCTTCGACAATTTGCCGACCAGGGTCTTGGGCAGGCTCTCGCGGATTTCCACGGTTTTCGGGCATTCGATCTTGTTCAGATGCTCCTGCAGGAAAGCGAGGATTTCCGGTGCCGTGGCGCTGGCGCCGGGGCGCAGCGTGACGAACAGTTTCGGCGCCTGGCCGCGATATTTGTCCGGCACGCCGATCGCTACCGCATCCTGCACGGCGGGATGCTGGTAGGCCGCCTCTTCGATAACCCGTGGATAGACATTATAACCGCCGCAAAGGATCAGGTCCTTGATGCGGTCGACGATGAACAGATAGCCCTCGGCGTCGAGATAGCCGACATCGCCGGTGCGCAGCGCGCCGTCCACGAATACTTGTGCCGTCTCCTCGGGGCGTTTGTAGTAGCCGCGCATCACTTGCGGCCCGCGCACGCAGATTTCGCCATGCGCGCCCTGGGGCAGGATGTCTTCCGGATTGTCGGGGTTGCGGATTTCGATCACCGTGCCGGCCACGGCCTGGCCGACGGAGCCGCGCCGGCTCGCCCCGGCACGGTTGAAGGAGACGATCGGCGAGGTCTCCGAGAGGCCGTAGCCTTCGAGGATCGGGCGGCCGGCGAGGCGCTCGAAACGCTCGATCGTTTCGGCGGCAATCGGCGCGCCGCCGGAGATGCCGAATTTGACGCCGCCGAGACCGGCTTGCGGCGCGGCTTCGACGGCGTTGCAAAGGGCGGTGAAGAGCGTGGGCACGCCCGGCAGCAGGGTCGGGCGGCGACGCCGCAGGGTCTGCATCAGCAGCTTCATATCCAGCCGCGGCAGGAGCAGGAGTTCCGCGCCGATGGAGAGGCCGAAATTCATCACCGCCGTCATCGCGAAGACATGGAAGAAGGGCAGCACGGCAAGGATCCGCTCCTGCCCGACCTGGACCCCCTCCATCGCCGCCTGCGCCTGGCGCACATTGGCCAGGATGTTGGTGTGGGTGAGCATCGCCGCTTTCGGGGTGCCGGTGGTCCCGCCGGTGGCTTGCAGCACGGCGATGTCATGCGCCGGATCGATCCGGACCGGCACCAGCCGGTCGTTGCCGGAGATGAGGGCCTCGAACGTCATGTAGGGTGCGCCGGCCGGCACGTTTGCCAGCTCCTGGCGTTTGAGCAGCCGGAAGAGCTGCCCTTTCATCAGCGGCATGGCGGCGGCCATGGAGCAGACGATCACGCGGCTGAACACGCCCCGCGTTGCGAGCCGGGCGATCTTGCTGTGGATGGCGGCGACGTCGAGCGACAGGATGAAGGAGGTTTCCGTCTCGCGCGCCTGGGCGGCGATTTCATCGTCCGTGTAAAGCGGGTTGAAATTCACCACGGTGCCGCCGGCCTTCAGGATGGCGTAATACATGATGATGAAATAGGGGCAATTCGGCAGGCACAGCCCGACCTTCACGCCCTTGGCGACGCCGAGCTTTTGCAGCCCGGCGGCGGCGCGTTCGGTGAGGCGGCCGAGCTCGGCATAGCTGTAACGGCGGCCGAGAAAATCCAGCGCGATATTCGCGTTGTAATGGCGGACCGCGGTGTCGAGCAGGGTGAAAGCGGGGTCTTGCGGAGATATGAAAACTGACGCCGCATCGGGCGCCACCTGGCCATCCATCGTTTCCTCTCCTCTCCTCATGATCGCGGGAGACGATGACGTCAGGATGTAGCTGGCCGTCGCGCTCCCGGGTGAGGGTGTTTTTGTTCCTTAACGGGACGCTAGCGCTGAATGTTCAGCCTGGCAACAAGTTGTGTTGGTCTTCTTTGGCAACGAAAAATAGTGGCGGCTGCGCCGATGCCGACAGAAGCGCAAACAACGCCAACAGTAATGCAAACAATAGGGACGTGCTATCGGAAACGCATGATCGGGGTGGTGGCTGGCATGTCACCATCCAGCCACCGTCAGCGGGTCATGCGAGCTATACAACCTGAGGTTTAGCTCTGCGCGCAGGCAACCTCAAGAAATTTCAGTGCAAACTCGGAACTAACACAACCTGCGATTATGTTAGACTCGCTTGTTCTGTTGCCGCGTCTGCACCCGGGTCGTTTCAGATCGCCTTGAGGTTAATCGCAGCGGCTTTGCCACGTTCCATGGCGATGTCGAAGGTCACTTTCTGGCCTTCGTTGAGACCGCGCAGACCCGCGGACTGCACGGCGGTGATGTGCACGAACACGTCCTTTCCACCATCCTGCGGAACGATGAAGCCGTATCCTTTGGTGGTGTTGAACCACTTAACGGTGCCAGTAGCCATAATCCTGTCGTCGCTCCTAAGTTTTAGACCCGCCGCGCGCCTGCCGCACGGATGAAGGGCACAACCGGCGTATGGTTGTCTTGTTGCGTCTCATTCTTCAAGCGCCGATCCAAGCCAAGCCAAACATGATTGCAACTAAATTTCGCGCAGAAACATACGGGATTGTCAACGACTTCGTGAGGTGAAAGCTAAGCCTTCTTCAGAAATATCGATCCCTGTCAGCGTTGCTCATGAACAGTCGGCAACCATTTGTTCGTATGGCGGGGCGGGTTTGTAGAACGATTTTTCGCAGGCTTTCGGCAGGGCCAAAATTTTGGCATAATGTCTCAACGGTGCAGCATAAACTAGGAGGAACGAGATGTCGGACGCGGATATTGTACCCATCAAACCGGAAATCGCAGCGGCGGCTCTCGTAACGCGTTCGCAATATGATGATATGTATGCGCGCGCGGCCCATGGGCCCGATGAGTTCTGGGCCGAGGAATGCCGGCGCATCACCTGGATGAAGGCGCCGACCCGGATCAAGAACACTTCCTTCACCGGCGACGTCTCGATCAAATGGTTTGAGGACGGCACGCTGAACGCCGCGGAGAACTGCCTGGACCGGCATCTCGCGACGCGTGGTAACCAGGTGGCGATCATCTGGGAAGGTGACGATCCGGCCATGTCGAAAAGCGTCACCTATCGTGAGCTTCATGAGCAGGTCTGCCGCCTTGCCAACGCGCTCGAACAAAAAGGAATCAAAAAGGGCGACGTCGTCACCATCTATCTGCCGATGGTGGTGGAAGCGGCGGTGGCGGTTCTTGCCTGCGCGCGCATCGGCGCCATCCATTCCGTGGTGTTCGGCGGCTTCTCCCCGGACTCTCTTGCCAACCGCATCCAGGATTGCGGCTCGGTGGCGCTGATCACCGCCGATGAAGGCCGCCGCGGCGGGCGCAAGGTGGCGCTGAAGCTCAATGCCGATGAGGCGCTGAAATCCTGCCCGAGCGTGAAGAACGTGATCGTCGCGAAAGTCACCGGTGGCGACGTGCCGATGCAGGCGGGTCGCGATGTCTGGTACGATGAGATCTGCGCGGCTGCTGCGCCGCAACATCAGCCGGCGGAGATGAATGCCGAAGATCCGCTGTTCATCCTCTACACGTCAGGCTCGACCGGCAAGCCGAAAGGCGTGCTGCACACCACCGGCGGTTACATGGTCTGGGCCAGCTTCACGCATGAATATGTGTTCGACTATCATCCGGGCGAGATCTACTGGTGCACCGCAGATGTCGGCTGGGTCACCGGCCACACTTATATTGTCTATGGACCGCTCGCGAACGGCGCCACCACGCTGATGTTCGAGGGCGTGCCGAACTATCCGGACAGCTCGCGCTTCTGGCAGGTGGTCGACAAACATAAGGTTAATATCTTTTACACCGCGCCGACCGCGATTCGCGCTTTGATGCGCGACGGCGAAGGGCCGGTGAAGAAAACCTCACGTAAATCCTTGAGGGTTCTGGGATCGGTGGGCGAGCCGATCAATCCCGAGGCGTGGCATTGGTATGATCGTGTGGTCGGCGAGCATCGCTGCCCGATCGTCGATACCTGGTGGCAGACGGAAACCGGCGGTGTCCTCATCTCCCCGCTGGTCGGCGCGATCGCACAGAAACCCGGTTCGGCGACCTTGCCGCTGCCCGGCGTCAAACCGGTGCTGGTCGATGGCGAGGGCCATGAGCTGGCCGGCGCGACCGAAGGCAATCTCTGCATCGCCGATAGCTGGCCGGGCCAGATGCGCACCGTCTTTGGCGACCATGCGCGCTTCGTGCAGACCTATTTTTCGACCTTCAAGGGCCTGTACTTCACCGGCGACGGCGCCCGCCGCGATGCCGACGGCTATTATTGGATCACCGGCCGCGTCGACGACGTGATCAACGTGTCCGGCCACCGCATGGGCACAGCCGAGGTGGAATCCGCCCTGGTGGCGCATAAGCTGGTGGCCGAGGCCGCGGTGGTCGGCTTCCCGCACGACATCAAAGGCCAGGGCATCTATGCCTACGTGACCCTGGTCGCCGACGCGACGCCGACCGAGGAGCTGCGCCGCGAGCTGGTGGCCTGGGTGCGCAAGGAAATCGGCCCGATCGCAGCACCCGATGTCATCCAATGGGCGCCCGGCCTGCCGAAAACCCGCTCGGGCAAAATCATGCGCCGCATCCTGCGCAAGATCGCCGCGAACGAAACCGACAGCCTGGGCGATACCTCCACGCTGGCCGATCCGGGCGTGGTGAGCGATCTGGTGAATAACCGGGCGGCTTGAGGGGAGAAGAAAAAGAAAGTGGCCGCTTTTTGAAAAAAGCGGCGCAAAAACTTTCTTGAAACTGGGCCTGTGGCGCTGAAGCGCCACGGGCCAGTTTAATAGAGTTTTTTTGCTGGTCCTTTGGGCCGTGCTGGTTTCACGGCCACCGGCCCAGAGTCAAAAAAAATTTTGCGCCGCTTTTTTAAAAGCGGCTGCTTTCTTGCTTTCCGTCAGCCTCGCGCGAGGAACCCGACCAGCCGCTCCGCCTCGGCCACGATCGGTTCGGAGATTGCGGCGGCGCGGTGTGCGCCGGCTTGCAGGATGCGATCCAGGGCGGCGGGGTCGGCGAGATAGTCGCGGGCCTTCGTGCCGATCGGCGCGAGATGGGAGATCAGCGCGTCGGCGAGTTTTTCCTTGAACGGGCCGAAGCCGGAGCCGGCGAACTGCTGCAGGACCTCGTTCGGCTTTTGCCCGGTGACGGCGGCATAGATGCCGACCAGGTTGCGCGCTTCCGGGCGTTCCGCGAGCTCATCGAGCTGTTCGGGCAGTGGCTCGGAATCGGTTTTCGCCCGGCGGATTTTCGCGGCGATCATGTCCGCGTCGTCGGTGAGGTTGATGCGCGATTGGTCCGAGGGATCGGATTTCGACATTTTCTTGGTCCCGTCGCGCAGGCTCATCACGCGCGCGGATTCCTTCAGCACCAGCGGTTCGATGCGCGGGAAGAAGGTCGTGGAAAAATCATGGTTGAATTTTTCCGCAATGTCGTTGGCAAGCTCGAGATGCTGCAGCTGGTCGTCACCCACCGGCACCTTGGTGGCGTGATAGGCGTGGATGTCGGCCGCCATGAGATTGGGATAGACATACAGGCCGGTGGAGACGGCTTCGCGGTCCTTCCCGGCTTTGTCCTTGAACTGGGTCATGCGGTTGAGCCAGCCGATGCGGGCGACGCAGTTGAAAATCCAGGCCAGGCGCGCATGGGCGGACACCGCCGATTGATGGAACAGGATGCTGCGCTCGGGATTGATACCGCAGGCCAGCAGCACCGCGGCCATCTGGCGCGTCTGCTCGCGCAAGGCGGAGGGGTCCTGGAACACGGTGATGGCGTGCAAATCGACGAGGCAGAAGACGCACTCGTCATCGCCTTCCTGCAAGGCGACCCAGTTGCGGATCGCGCCGAGATAATTGCCGAGAGTGGCGATGCCCGTGGGCTGAATGCCGGAAAATATGCGTGCCATGAAAGCTGGTTTCGCCGCCTTTGCGGCGGCGGTCAACCGGCCACGGCGCGGCGGCGCCGGCGGCGCAGCAGGGCCGAAATCTCCGCCATATCGAAGGCGCGGATCAGCAGCCCGCAGCCGAAATAGGCGATGCCGCCGGCCAGCGTGAGGAGCAGAAATTCAGGAATGGTGGTTTTGCCTGGCGGCAGCAGAAGCTCGGTGCCGTACAAGGCGGCGGCCATTGCGAGGCCGGCCAGCAGCAGGCGGGGGATGCGCCGTTTCGATAAAGAATCGAACGTGAAATGGCCGCGCCGGCGCAGGATCCAGGCCAGCAGTAGGGCGTTGCAGGCTGAGGACAGGCTGGTCGCCAAAGCCGGGCCGACCGCCTTGAGCGGATGCATGAAGACGAGATTCATGCCCAGATTCAGCGCCACCGCCAGAATGCCGATTTTCAGTGGCGTCATGGTGTCGCCACGGCCGAAGAAGCCCGGCGTGAGGATCTTCACCAGCGCGAAGACCGGCAGGCCGATCGCGAAGGCGGCCAGGGAATTCCCCGCCAGCACGGCGTTATGCGCGGTGAAATGGCCGCGCACGAACAGCACATCCATCACCGGCCGCGCCGCCACCGCCAGCCCGATCGCCGCAGGCAGGGTCAGCATCAGCACGGATTCGAAGGCGCGGTTGAGCGAGGCCATGGCGTTCTGTTCTTCGCCCAAAGCGATATGCCGGGTGATCGCCGGCAGCAAAGCGGTGCCGGCGGCGGTGCCGATCACCCCCAGCGGCAGCTGGTTCACGCGGTCCGCGTAATACAAAATCGAAACCGACCCGGCCGGCAGCAGCGTGCCGATGATGATGTCGATGGAGACGTTGAGCTGCGTCACCCCGGCGCCGACCAGCCCCGGCGCCATGCGGCGGAACAGCAGCTTCATGCGCGGCGTGAGTTTGGGGCGGGGCAATGTGAGGCGCATCCCCGCGCGGCGCATGGCGATGATCAGCAGCAGCATCTGCGCCACGCCGGAGACCGTGACGCCCCAGGCCAGGGCAAAGCCCGGATTGGCCATATAAGGGGTGAGCGCCAGCATGAAGACGATGGAAAAGACGTTGAACAGCACCGGCGCGGCGGCCGCGGCGGCGAAGCGCCCCATCGCGTTCAGCACGCCCGAGAACAAGGCGGTCAGGCAGACGAAGAACAGATAAGGGAACATGATCCGCGTCAGCACCACCGCCAGCGCGAACTTGCCGTGATTGCCGGAAAATCCCGGCGCCAGCACGTAGAGCAGCCAGGGCATGAAAATCTCGCCCAGCACGGTCAGGCTCCCGAGCCAGAAGATCATCACCGCCGTCGCCTCCTCGGCGAAGCCGGTCGCGGCCTCCATCCCTTCCTGATGAAGGATGGTGGAGATCGAGGGCACGAAAGCGGCATTGAACGCGCCCTCGCCGAACAGGCGGCGGAACAGGTTGGGCAGCCGCAGCGCGACGAAGAAGGCATCCGCCACCGGGCCGGTGCCCATCATGGCAGCGATCAAGATATCCCGGACAAAGCCGAGAATGCGGCTTGCCATCGTCCACATTCCCACCGTCATCGCGCCGCGCATCATGTTCTTGAGTCCTTAAGCCCGTGAGACGGTTGGTTATAATATTGGGCGGTTGTCGGGAAGGAAGGGGCCGCTTTTTGAAAAAAGTCGCAAAGACTTTTTGGACTTTGGGCCTGAGGCGTTCGAGCGGCACGGGCCCAAAGTAGCAAAGTTTTTTTGCTACTTTTTGTTCACAAAAAGTAGCCTTCCTTCCTTCATACGGCAGGCACCAGCGCCGCGCCGCGCCATTGTTGGAGTGTAACGAAGCTGCGCGTGTTCTGGCCGTCATGGTCGAAGGCCATGCCCCAGCCATTCACCAGCTCGTCTTGGGGAATATTGGTGGCGCGCAGCGCCTCCAGCAGCCTTGACGGGTCGCCGCGCACTGTGTTCAGCGTGTCGAAGACGAGTTTAGCGCCGACATAGGCGGTGAGGCTTTGCGGCCCGCGCGGCGCCATGCCGTAGCGGCGTTGATAAGCGTCGGCGACCGAAGCGGCGGTGGGCGGATAGAAAGGGGCGGCGATCACCAGCGTGCCGTCGAAGAGCGGGCCGAGTGCCGCGCCGGTTTCGCGCAGGGCGTAGCCGTCGCCGCAGCCGAGCACGGCTTGCGGTTTCCAGTTCTGGCCGTGCATCGCCAGGAAGAAGGCCAGCACGTCGCTTGGGCCGGCGGCGTGCAGCACGATTTCGGCGCCGGCCCGTTTCAGCCGTCCGACCGGGGCGAAAAGATTGTTCATGTCCGGCGCGTAGCCGATGGCCAGTTGGACCGGCAGATTGGCGCTTTTCAGCGCGGCGGTGACGGCGGTGGCAATCGCCGTGGCGGTCGCCCCGCTATTATAGAGCAGCCCGATTTTCTTCCCCCCGAACCGCTCACGGATCGTGCCGACGGCAAGATTGCCGATCGTCGTGGTGGTCGGGCTGGTGCGGAGCAGAAACCGAAAGCCGCGCGTGGTGATGCCGGCCGCCGCCGCGTGAAGTTCGATGAACGGCACCTGCGCCAGTTCCGCCGCGGCCGAGCCGGGGAAGGAGAGCTCGGAGGCGCCAGCGCTCAAGACCAGCCCGGCATGGTTGGCGGTGATCAGGCCGTTCACCGAAGCCGTGGCCTGGCTCGCGCTGAAAGCGTCGGCGGTGACCAAGCGCGACCGGCTTGCCGGCGATGCCGCCCGTCTGGTCCACCGCCTCGGCGGCCAGTTCGATGCCGCGCAGGCATTCATCGCCGATCAGCGAGAGATCGCCGGAAAGCGGCAGCGCCGCGCCGATCACCGGGGACGGTGGCGGGGCAGGTTGTGGCCGGAGACTTGGCGGCCCGCGCCACGCCGGCCGCGAACAGCCCGGCGCCGGCGAGCAGTGCGCGGCGGGATAGGTCTGACATGAGGGCAACCTCGCACCAGCTCGGGCGTGCGGCAAGTTTTCGCGCCCTCTTGACGGAAGCCGGCCGGCCGCCGAGCTTAGTGCGCATGAGCCAAATTCCTGACACGATGCGTTTTATCGAGGTTCCGCACCCGGGTGGTCCGGAACAAATGCGGATTTCCCAGACCGCGACGCCGCGCCCCGGCGTGGGCGAAGTGCTGATCCGCGTCCAGGCGGCGGGGGTGAACCGGCCGGATATCCAGCAACGCAAGGGCGCCTATCCGCCGCCGCCAGGTGCCAGCCCCATCCTAGGCCTGGAAGCGGCGGGCGAAATCGTTGCCCGCGGCGTGGGTGTGACCGAGTTTGCCGTCGGCGACCGCGTCACCGCTTTGTGCAATGGCGGCGGCTATGCCGAGTATGTCGCGGTGCCGGCGACGCAGTGCCTGCCCTGGCCGCAGGGTTTTGACGCCATCCAGGCCGCCTGCCTGCCGGAAAATTATTTCACCGTCTGGGCCAATGTGTTCGATGATGGGCAAGCTCGGGCGTGAGGAAACGCTGCTGGTGCATGGCGGCACGTCCGGCATCGGCATCACCGCGATCCAGATCGCGGTGGCGAATGGCTCGCACGTTTTCGCGACCGCCGGTTCGGCGGAGAAATGCGCGGCCGTCGAGAAGCTCGGCGCGACCGCGATCAATTACCGCGAGCAGGATTTCGCCGCCGTCATCGCCGCCGCCACCGAGGGGCGCGGCGTCGATGTGGTGCTGGACATGGTCGGCGCGCCTTATACCGAGCGCAATCTGCGCTCCCTGGCGCGCCAGGGCAGGCTGGTGCAGGTGGCCTTCATGCAAGGCAGCGTGGTGCAAAATCTCGACCTGCTGCCGGTGATGACCAAGCGGCTGACGATCACTGGCTCGACCATGCGGCCGCGCAGCGCCGCGGAAAAAGGGGCGATCGCCAAGGCGCTGCGCGACCTGCATCTGGCCGCTGCTGGAGAGCGGGCGGTTCGCGCCGGTGATCGACCGGGTGTTTCCGCTGGAACAGGCTGGCTGCTGCGCATGAGCTGATGGAGAGCAGCGCGCATATCGGCAAGATCGTTCTGGACGTTGCAGGTTAGCACTGCCCGAGGGCCGGCGGGGGAGGTGCTTCATCTCATCTCCGCGCCGCCCTCACGCCTGCCGACGGTGACGCGGCAGGATCTGGAGCGGGCCTGGGAAGCGGCGGGTTCAAGCAGCGCGGCGCCGCCGCGCTTTTTCCGCTTCGCCGGCGTTGAAGGCCCGCCGGTGGAATTGCTGCTGCAGGACAGCGACGCCGCGGCCTGGGCCGCCGCGGTGGAGCGCAGCGCCGGGCTTTCCACCCCTTACGGCATTTCCATCTGCCTGCGGCTGCTGGCGCTGGTCGCTTTGCTGGCTGAAGCCGGATGGGCGCGCGCCTGGTTCGAACTGCGCCGCGATGGCGCGAAAATCCGCCCGGAATTATGGCATGCCGCCGCTTTGGTGACGCTCAATGACGCCGGGGGCTTTGACGAAACCGACCTGCGCGCTTTATTGCCCGAACAATGCGATCGCTTGCGCCCGGCCGGGCCGAGCCGTTGGCCGGATCAGCCTGGATAGGACGCGATGAAACAGATTCTTTTGGCGGCCGTGGTTTGTAGAACGCTGGCAGGGTGCGCTGCATCGCCGCCGGAAAGCTCGGCCCAGCAGGCCGATGACGCCACCTGCACCGCCCAGGCGGATGCCGCTTATGAGGCGCAGAACCCCAATCTGCTCGCCCGCACCAGCCAGAACGGCCTGTATCTGGCGCCGATGCCCAATCACGTGTTCGACGGCCAGCGAAATGGGCGCGATGAGCGCGCGCGAGAACCAGATCCAGAACTGCGAGCAGAACGGCAGCACCGGTCCGAACGTGAACGGCGTGCCGGTGGTCGCCCCGCACATCATCACGCCTTAATCAGCCTATTCTCTTGCAAGACACTTACCCCAGGAAAAGGATCAGACCATGAGCCGCATCATTCGTACCGAGGCCAACGCCGTTCTTTCCAAGGCCGTGGAATATCACGGCTTCGTCTACACCCAGGGCGTGGTCGCCAACGACCCGTCCCAGGACATCACGGCGCAGACCAAGGATGTGCTGGCGCAGATCGATGCCCTGCTCGAGACGCATGGCACCGACAATACCCGCCTGCTGCAGGCGCATATCTGGCTCAAGGATATTGCAGACCGCGAAGCGATGAATGCGGTGTGGACCGCCTGGCTTCCGGAAGGTCAGGCGCCGGTCCGCGCCTGCGTGCAGTCGGTGCTGGCCGATCCGCGCTACCTCGTGGAGATCATGGTGACCGCCTGCCGGTAAGGGGTTTCCCGCCGGCGTCTTTATTCGTTTTTTATTCTTGATGAGGGCGTTAGCCCGGTTCAGTGACGCGGCGTGGGGCTCGGGCTCACACGCCGCTTTGCATTCATCGGACTGTAATCAGACTGTTTTGGCGCCTAGGAAAGTTGTCTTATTCGCCGCTTGCGCTCGGTTAAGTAAATTAACGATTTCTGTAGGCTGTTGTAATTTTGTCGCAAATACGTATTGCGTGTACGACATTCCACCCTTAGCCACCGCACATAGCAATTTGGCAAGTGCGGTATCTGGAAATGAGGCAGTCTACAGCCGGCGTCAGAAAAACTTGCAGGGTTGGTGTGAAAACCCTGCTCGCTGCGGGATTCTCCGTGCTCGCCTCTGCGCTTGCAGGCCATGCCGCTTCGGCCGCTGTCCGGCATGAGAGCCACCATGTGGCGCATTATGTTAGCCGGCACGTTCATGAGCGGGTGATCAGCCATCGCGCCGTCAGCCTGCGCCACGAACATGCGGTCAGCCATCATATCGCCGTCCGTCATGAGCATGTCGCCGCCCTCGATTACGGCTACCGGCATCATGTCGATTCCAGCTACCGGATGGAGCGCGTTTCCTACCGCTCCGATCGTCACTACGGCCATCACTCCTATTACAGCGCGCCGTCCTACAGCTATTCCTCGCTGGAATGCGTGCCTTATGCCCGCGAGGTTTCGCATATCGAGCTGACCGGCAATGCCTATCTGTGGTGGGCCGAGGCCGCCGGCCGCTACGCCCGCGGCGATGCGCCGGCAGCGGGCGCGGTGCTCAATTTCCGTGGCGTCGGCCGCATGCCGCTCGGCCATGTCGCGGTCGTCACCGACGTGATCAACAGCCGCGCCATTCTCGTCACCCAGGCGAACTGGGTGGCAGACCGGATCACCAATGATGTGCGGATCGATGACGTCTCCCCGGACAATAACTGGTCGGAAGTCCGGGTTGAGCTGGGCGACAGCAGCACCCTGGGTTCGGTCTACCCGACCTATGGCTTCATCTATGACAAGCCGGCCGACGGCACGGTGATCGCCGCGAACGGCCAAAGCAACGAAGTCGCGGAAGCGCCGGCGCGCAGACGGTCAGCGCGCAGGCGCCGGATCGGAACCTGCAGTAAGATTAAGGAAGTGGCCGCTTTTTGAAAAAAGCGGCACAAAAACTTCTTTAACTTTGGGCCTGAGGCGCGCTGAGCGGCACGGGCCCAAACTAATAAAGTTTTTTTGCTACTTTTTGTTCACAAAAAGTAGCCTTCTTCTTTCCTTAACTGCCGCCTTCGCTGCGCAGCAGAATCTCCGTCAGCCGGACGAATTCCTCGACGCTGAGCGTTTCGGCGCGGCGTTGCGGGTCGATGTCCGCCGCGCGCAGCAGGGTCTCGCCCCCTAAGGATTTCAACGAACCGCGCAGCATCTTGCGCCTCTGCCCGAACGCCGCAGCGGTGACTTTTTCCATCGCCCGGAACTGGTTGCGGTCCGGCTGGTTCGGGCGGGGGATGAGCCGCACCAGGGCCGAGTCCACTTTCGGCGGGGGCGCGAAAGCGGCGGCGGGGATGTGCATCACGATCGCGGCCTCGCACAGCCATTGCGCCAGCACGGCAAGCCGCCCGTAGGCGTCGGTATCTGGTGCGGCGCAGATGCGCTCGGCCACTTCGAGTTGGAACATCAGGGTGAAGGCGGAAAAGGCGCCGGCCTGCGCGAGCCAGGAGACCAGCAGCGGCGTGCCGACATTGTATGGCAGGTTGGCGACCACCGCGCGCGGCGCCGGGACCAAAGCGGTCAGGTCCTGCCGCAACGCATCCGCCTCGATGATGGTGAGGCGCCCTTCGGCTTCCGCGGCCAGGGCTTCGATGGCCCGCACCGCGCGGGGGTCGAATTCCACCGCGGTGACATTGGCGGCGTCGCTGTCCAGCAGCGCGCGGGTCAACCCGCCCGGGCCCGGGCCGATCTCGATCACGTTCAGCCCGGCAAGCGGCGCGGCGCGCGCGGCGATCGCCGCCAGCAGGTTCGGGTCGAGAAGGAAATGCTGGCCGAGCGATTTATCCGCCTTGAGGTCGAACTCCCGGACGATGTCGCTGAGGCGGGTGCGGCGTAAAAATTGATCCATCTGCGCTTGTTACCCGAGCGCCGGGCGTGGCAACAGAGGTCTGTGAGTCAGCGCTTCTCCCGCGTCGCTTCCGTCTATCGCCCGCTCGGTGAATGGGTGATGCATGTCCCGCATACATTGCGGGCCCTGGTGCGCGCGGATGAAGTCTGGCTGGCTTTGCTCTCGGCCGTGATCGGGGTGGTCGGCGGCATTGGCGTGGTGGTGATGAACGACATCACCGCGATCATGCATGAGCGCCTGTTCGCGCTGCCGCCCGGCCAGGGGCTCTCGGAATCGCTGCATGTGGCCCCGCTGCGGGCTTTGGCCGCCCCGGTATTGGGCGGCCTGGTGCTGGGCGTGAGCATGTGGGCGCTGGCGCGGCTGCGGCCGCGCAATCTGGTGGACCCGGTCGAGGCCAACGCGTTGTATGGCGGCCGCGTTTCGCTGTTCGACAGCCTCATCGTCGCCGGACAGACCGCCTGGTCGAACGGCGTCGGCGCGTCGGTCGGCATGGAGGCGGGCTATGCGCAGTTCGGCGCCGGCTTTGCTTCGTGGCTTGGGCGCAGTTTCCGCGTGCGGCGCAACGATTTGCGCGTGCTGGTCGGCTGCGGCACGGCGGCGGCGATCGGCGGCGCCTTCAACGCCCCGCTCTGCGGCGCGTTTTACGGCATCGAGCTGATCATCGGCGTCTATTCGATCGTGACCCTGCCTTTCGTCGTCATCGCCGCCTTGGCCGGCACGCTGACGGTGGAGATCATCACCGGCGGCACGCCGCCTTTGAGTGTGACCTTGCCCGCGGTGGTGCCGAATGGCGCCTATGCGACGGTGCTGGTGGAGGGCATGGTCTGCGGCCTGGCCGGCATTGCCATCATGCGCGGGGTGACGACGATCGAGGCGGCATTCCGCCGTTCCGGCATCCCGGTCTGGGCGCGTCCGGCATTTGGCGGGGTGGTGGTGGGGCTGCTCGGCTGCCTCACGCCGGCGGCCATGTCCTCCGGCCATTCCGCGCTGCATGCGGATATCGATGGCAGCTATCCGTTTCTCGTGGTGCTGGGCTTTTTGCTGTTCAAGGCGATCGCCTCGGCCTTTTCCATCGGTGCGGGCTTTCGCGGCGGCCTGTTCTTTGCCTCGCTGTTCCTGGGCGCGCTGTTCGGCAAGGTGTTCGCCGGGGTGATGGGCATTCTGCCCTTCATCACGCCGATGCCGAGCGGGTTCTATGCGGTGGTGGGCATGAGCGGGCTGGCCGTGGCGATTGTCGGCGGGCCGATGACCATGACCTTCTTGGCGTTGGAGAGCACGGCGAATTTCGGCGTGACCATGGCGGTGCTGGCCGCCTCGATCATCTCCGCCATCACCGTGCGGCGGCTGTTCGGCTATTCCTTCGCCACCTGGCGGTTCCACCTGCGCGGCGAGCAAATCCGCTCGGCGGTCGATGTGGGCTGGATTCATTCGCTCACCGTCGGCCGCATGATGCGCCGCCCCGCCGCCACGGTGCAGAGGGGCATGACACTGACTGCGTTCCGCCAGGAAATTCCGCTCGGCGCGGCGCAGCGCGTGGTGGTGACGGATGAGGCCGGCGCCTATGCCGGCATCGCTTATCCGGCGGAGGCGTTCGCTGTCACCGGGGAGGGAAGGTCGGTTGGCGATATCCAGCATCATCAGGAGCATTTTCTGCTGCCCGGCATGACCGTGAAGGAAGCGATCGAGGTGCTCGAGAAGGCCGAGGCCGATGCGTTGGTGGTGGTCGATGGGCCGGACACGCGCAACGTGCTGGGGCTGCTGACTGAGCAATATGCGCTGCGCCGTTATAATGAGGAGCTGGAGCGCCGGCGCCGGGAACTGGCCGGGGAATAAACGGGGAAAACCGCGCCCCGCTTTTCCCGTGGGCAGGCCCCTGATTCCTTTCATTTCTTTCGCACAGGCGATGAGCCGATTTTCCCCGCCGGCGGAACAAATTCAGAAATCCTCACTCATACGCAGCGATAAAACGTTGCGATACAACATCAAATTTCCTTGATTCGGAATCGATACAACCCTAAGAATGTTTTATACAATCGGGGGGTGAAAATGGCTTGGGCACATACGATCACGGGTGGTGGCCACGACCATCGTGGCCATGGCGGCCACGGGTTTGGTGGCCATGGGTTTGGCGGCCGGGGGCAGGACGGAAGCGGGCAGCGTGGTCAGGGCCATGGCGGCTGGGTCGATGTGCCCCCGCATTTCCGGCCCGAGCTGATGCGCTGGCTGCACAATTATCTGGACGGTCGGCACGACTCACCCCATGGCGGCCATGATCAGTTTCCGCGCGGAGGTGACGGCGGTTACGATCCTTATGGTGGGCGCGACCCGTTCGGCACCGGCTTTCACCCCGGTTCCGGCCACGATTCCCCTGGCGCCGGCGATCACAGGGGTGACTCTCACGGGCGCAACCCGGTCTGGCACGCCGATGCGACGGTGCCGGCGGCGGACAGGTCTGGGGCTTCCTGGCATTTCGGCCACGGCGCAGGCGGCCCTGACTTCGTCAATCGCAGCCACGATGCCGCCACGGTCTTTTCCGGCCATCATGGCGACGGGCTGGGGGCGGCGACCGCCTTTGGCGGCTCGGGCGGAGGCGATTCCGGCGGCGCCGGTGCGGTAACGCTCTCCGGCAGCGGCAATGGCGTGTATCTCGAGGTTACCTCCGCCAAAGGGACCAATCTGCTGATCGCCGGCAGCGGGATGGAAACCTTGGTGGCAAGCTCGACCACGGGCGCCAACACGTTCGAACTCGGCCTGCCCTCGACCGGTAGCCGGGACGCGCCCATCGCCAACGCCGTGGTGTCGACCAGCGGCTCGGGCCTGCAGACCTTCGAGCTGGGTAGTTCCAGCGCCAGCACGCTCACCGGATCGAACGCGGCAGGGGCGATCAATCTGTACGATTTCATTCGCGACAGCGCGACCGAGTCGAATGGCGGGGCTCATTACACCATCACCGATTTCAACGCCGCCAACAGCACACTGTTCATCACCGACAGCACCACCGCTGCCGGCAGCGTCCATGTCGAGAATATCGGCAAGGCCATTGGCGGAGGCGCGGAAATTACCCTCAGCGACGGCAGCACCATCGCCCTCAAGGGGGTCGATCCGCAGTCGCTGGTGGCACATAGCGGCGCTAACGGGTCGATCAGTATTACTTAACGAAAGCCGCAGAAGAGAAGGAAGGAAGCCTACTTTTTGTGAACAAAAAGTAGCAAAAAAACTTTGCTAACCTGGGCCGTGGCTGGTTTCACCGCCACCGGCCCAAAGTCAAAAAAAGTTTTTGCGCCGCTTTTTTTCAAAAAGCGGCCACTTCCTTTTCCTTCAAGCCGGCGCGAAATTCATCGCCACGCCGTTGATGCAATAGCGCAGCCCGGTCGGGGCTGGGCCGTCTTCGAACACGTGGCCGAGATGCCCGCCGCAGCGGTTGCAATGCACTTCCATGCGGATCATGCCGTGGCTGCGATCCACCGTGGTGCCGATCGCTTCTTCCACCGGGTCGGTGAAGCTCGGCCAGCCGGTGCGGCTGTCGAATTTCGCCAGGGAGACGAAAAGCGGCTGGCCGCAGCCGGCGCAGGCGAAAGTGCCGGGACGCTTCTCATCGTTCAGCGCGCAGCTGCCGGGCCGTTCGGTGCCGTGTTCGCGCAACACCCGGTATTGTTCGGGCGACAGGAGCTCGCGCCATTCCTCTTCCGTATGCTGCACGGGAAACATCATCGTCTGGCTCGTCATTCAGGCTCTCCTCGCTCATCGCGCGGAGGTGACCGCCGCCCCGCGCTTCCGGCGCTAATATAGGGAGAACCGGGTTCGGCCCAAATTAAAGGTGACCTCCCATGATCAGACCTTATCATGCCGTGGCCGTTTGCGCCGTTCTGCCGCTGGCCGTGCTGGTTGGCCTCAGCGTGGCCAAACCGGGCCTGGCGCAAGCGGCCGCCGTGCCCGCGCCGGCTTACGCGCCGGCCGATCCCGCCTTTCAGGAGACTGCGATCCTCTCCGGGGGCTGCTTTTGGGGCATGCAGGGCGTGTATGAGCATGTCAAAGGCGTGCGCCATGTCTATGCCGGCTATACCGGCGGCAATGCGGCCACCGCGGATTACGAGGATGTCAGCACCGGCACCACCGGCCATGCTGAATCGGTGCGGATCCTGTTTGACCCACAGCAGGTTTCCTACGCCAAGATCCTGCAGATTTTTGTCTCGGTCGCGACCGACCCGACCGAGCTGAACCGGCAGGGGCCTGACGACGGCACGCAATATCGTTCGGAGATCTGGTACGCCACGCCGCAGCAGCGTGCGGTGGCGACCGCTTATCTGGCGCAGCTCAGCGCCGCCCATATCTGGTCACAGCCGATCATGGTGCGGCTGGACCCGGCGCAGCCTTTCTATCCGGCAGAAACCTATCACCAGGACTTCCTGGTACGGCATCCTGAAAGCCCCTATATTGTTATCAATGACTTACCGAAAGTGAGGGCTTTGCAGATGACATTCCCCGATTTCTACCGGCCCATGCCGGTGACTGTGCAGCCGGTCAGCTGATGGCGGCGCGTTATGTGGTGCTCGCCCTGCTGCTGGGCTTGAGCGGGTGCGGGTTGGCGGCGGCGCCTTGCCGGATCGCTTCGGCCGCAATCAAGATCGTGCCAGTCGTCGGCCATCCGGCCGCAACCCCCACCGATGCCTGCGCGAACGCCATCGATCCTTAAAGAGAAGGAAGTAAGGGCCGCTTTTTGGAAAAAGCGGCACCAAAAACTTTTTTGACTTTGGGCCGGTGGCCGTGAAACCAGCACGGCCCAAATTAACAAAGTTTTTTTGCTACTTTTTGTTCACAAAAAGTAGTCCCTTCCTGGGCGAAACTCGACGAGCTTGTATCTGCGTGAAGGAAGAAAGCAGCCGCTTTTTGGAAAAAGCGGCACCAAAAACTTTTTTGACTTTGGGCCTGAGACGCTCGAGCGGCACGGGCCCAAAGTAGCAAAGTTTTTTTGCTACTTTTTGTTCACAAAAAGTAGTCTTTCTTCCTTCCTGAGCTTTGTCCGCGTTATCGCCTTTTCTCGACGATAAAATTGCCGATGGCGCCTGCGGCCATCAAGGCGGCGGTGCCGAGGAAGACCGCACGCATCCCGATATGGCCGCCGACAAAGCCGCCGCCGAGTGGTCCGAGCACCTGGCCGGCATATTGTGCCGACACGGAATAGCCGAGCATCGCGCCGGCGATCGCTTGCGGCACGTTGTGGCGGATGACGCTGGCGATGCAGGGCAGCAGGCCGCCGAGTGCCAGGCCCATGAGGAAGCGCAGGACGATCAGCTGCCAGCCATTCGTCACAAACGCCTGCGGGATCAGCAGCAGTGCGGCGACGGCGAGGCAGGCGATGACGATCCGCCAGTGACCGACGCGATCGGCGAGTTTGCCAAGATGTGAGGCGGATAGGATGCTGCCCAACGCTGCCGCCGACATCACAAGGCCGGCGACGAGCGTGACCCGCGGCGGTGCGACGAGCTCGGCGACATAGACGGTGATGATCGGCTCGACCGACATGTTGGCGAGCATCAGCAGCAGGCCCGTCGCCAGCATGGCGATGATGGGGCGTTTGTCCGGGATCAGCTGCCAGCCGCCTTGCATCTTGCGCCGCTCCGCCCGTGGCAGGGGCTCTTCGCGGATCAGGAACGTCGTGCCGAGAAAGGTGATGAAGATCACGGCGCCGGCAAGAAGAAAGGTCGCGCGGATACCGATCAGCGGCGGCAGCACGCCGCCGATCAGCGGGCCGACCAGATTGCCGGCCATGATTCCTGACGAGAGCACGCCGAGCGCCCAGCCTGAGCGGGATTTGGGTGTTTGCGCGGCGACGAGGACCGTCGACCCCGAGGCATAGCCGCCGAGCAGGCCGGCCAGCAGTCTCAGCGCCACCAATTGCCAGACATTGTGCGCCATGCCGATGAGCGACATGGCGATCGCCATGCCGAGGCTTGCGCGGATCAGCATGAGCTTGCGGCCGTAGCGGTCCGCGAGCCGCCCCCAGAGCGGCGCGGTCAGGCCGGCGGTGAGGAAGGGCGCGCCATAGGCGATGCCCGACCATTGCACGATGGCGGCGTGATCCGTCACGCCGAGCTGCGCGACATAGAGCGGCAGAAACGGCAGCAGCAAGGTCATCGCCATGATCGTCGTAAAGGAGCCGAAGACGCAGACGATCAGATTGCGTTTCCATGGGCCGGCGTCGAGTGCGACGTCGCGATGTCCGACGTCCATGTCACCGCATCCCGATGACGGCAAAGCCGCGCGCCCGCAAAGCGCGGCGATCGTCGTTCAGGGAATGGAGCAGGCGATCGCGCGTGTCGCGGATATGTTCCGCCGTTTCCCGCGCGGCTTCGTCCGGCTGGTTGTCGCGGATGAAGCCGAGAATGCGCCGGTGCTCGGCCCATGCCTGTTCGCGTGAGGGCTCGGTCCAGACTTCCAGCCAGCGTGCGCGGGACAGGCGGGTCATCGCCCCTTCGATCGCCTTGACGATGAACGGGTTTCCCGAGAGGCGCGCGATCTCAACGTGAAAGTCCGTGCCGACCTGGTGCCATTCCTCACGCGGCGCGCCGGCCTGGCAGGCATCCAGCATGCCGGCGATGGCGGCGAGATCGGCTTCGCTCGCGCGCTGGCAGGCGAGGCGGACAGCGGTGGTTTCCAGCGCTTCGCGGAACTCGGCGAGCGCTGCCAGCTCGCCAAGGTCGATCGGGGCGACGATCCAGTTGCGGCCATCGCGGCGGACCAGTTCTTCCCCCTCCAGGCGCACCAAAGCGGCACGGATCGGGGTGCGGGACCCGGCAAAGCGGCTCTCCAGCCACCGCTCGGTCAGCCGCTCGCCCGGTGCGAGATCGAGCGAGAGGATCAGCTCGCGGAGCTGGTCGTGAATCTGGAGCATCTGCGACATTGGCGGCATCCAACAATAATGTCGGAATTGGTATCCCGATTCGGTATCCCAAACAACACAAAATTGGGATACCAAGAGCGGATGCCAGGAGGCAGAGCAAATTATGCAGGAGGTCCGCGCCGTAATCGCGGGGCCGGAGCTGCAGCGCGGCCCCGGAGGGCCGGGCGCGGCTCGAACGGTTCCGCAGCCGGCGTAATCGGGCGGCGGATAATGTGACGTTAGTCGGAGCTCAGCTCGCCTGCGGCTCGGGGCTGGTGGGTTCGGTGGAGCGGGCGCTGATGGCGCGCCACTGCGCGAGCGTCGCTTCCCGGGCCGGCTTGCCGTCGCGCAGGCTGGCTGCAATCAGACGGTCGATCACGGCTTGGCGGAGTTCGGCTTCGGTGGTCGGCGCGTTAGCTTGCATCACGTCTCTCCGTAATAAAATTCTGGACAAATTCCAGTTTTGATCATTTAGCGGACGAGAAAGGCAGAATTGAGGCATAGCACAAAATTTTAATGCGCCACTAGTCCAATACTGTAGCCTTTTATGCAAGAAAAGTTTCTTTCCGGCGAATTACCTCCTGGCAAACTTTTGGCGCTTTGCTATAGGACGAGCCGATATAAAAATTTCGAGAAGTCCATGGCTCAACAAGCGTTGTTTCATTTGGCGGTAGCGGCGGTTGCACTCATGCTTCTGTCGGGCTGTACAGTGACGCAGACGCAAACAGCCGATTTCGGGGCGCCGCTGGATGGCGGATTGCTGGGGGCCACGCCTGCAACCCTAAGTTCAACGTTCGGCCCGCCCGAGCTGCGCAGGGTCGACGGCTCCGCCCAGGTCTGGCTGTACCACTCGCCGGTTTGCGGTCTCGATCTCATTCTCTATCCCGATCAGCGCGGCACGCCGCGGGTGACCATGGCGGTCCCCAATAACGGCGATCCCGCCAGCTGCGCGGCAAGCCTGCGGCGTGACCTGACGGATGCCGGCGTGGAGCGTGCCACCTCCTCCTCCTGATAAAGGGGAGATTGCGGCAAGCCGATGGCATCCTCCGGCGGGCGGCGCTGCGTTCCGCGCTATTTTGCGCTGGCGCGGTCATGCACTAGTTTCCACGGCGAACCGCTGATTTGAGGATGACATGGGCTTGAAAATCGCCGTGCAGATGGACCCGCTGCACGGCTATCGACATTACCGGCGATTCCACCTTCGCGCTGATGCTGGAGGCGCAGCGTCGTGGCCATCAGCTCTGGCATTACGAGGTGGCGCATATGTGGTTGGACGGCGCCACGCTGAAGGCACGTGTGCAGCCGGTGACGGTCAGGAACGAGCAGGGCGCGCATTACGCATTCGGCCCGGAAAAGACCGTGAATCTGCAGGAAATGGACGTGGTGCTGATGCGCCAGGACCCGCCCTTCGACATGGCCTATATCACCGCCACGCATCTGCTCGAGCATATCCACCCGAAAACCCTGGTGGTGAACAACCCGGCCGCCGTGCGCAACGCGCCGGAAAAATTGCTGGTCACGCATTTCCCCGAGCTGATGCCGCCGACGCTGATCGCCTGGGACCGTGGCGCGATCCGCGATTTCCGCAAGCAGCATGGCGACATCATCGTCAAGCCGCTGTTCGGCAATGGCGGCATCGGCGTGTTCCGCATCAAGCCGGATGACGAAAATCTCGGTTCGCTGCTGGACATGTTCTTCGCCGGCTCGCGCGAGCCTTTGATGGTGCAGCGTTATGAGCCGGCCGTCCGGGCCGGGGACAAGCGCATCATCCTGATCGACGGCGAGCCGCTGGGGGCTGTGAACCGCGTGCCGGCGGACGGCGACAGCCGCTCCAACATGCATGCCGGCGGCCGCCCCGAGAAGACCACGCTGACGGCGCGCGAGCGCGAGATCTGCGCGGCCATCGGCCCGGTGCTGAAGAAAGAGGGGCTGCTGTTCACCGGCATCGACGTGATCGGCGATTACCTGACCGAGATCAACGTCACCTCGCCGACCGGGCTGCAGCAGATCGCCCGTTTCGACGGCGTGAATCTCGCCGCCGCCATCTGGGAGAAGATCGAGGCGATGCGCGGCGCCTGAACGGGCTGTTATAAAATATTCGATAACTCATGGTTGTAAAACCTAACCCCCGGGCGTTAGGGTTTCATTCAAGGATGTTAACCCTGACGGATCGGAGACCAGATTATGAATATCGGAAGCCTTAGCAGCGCCCTCGCGGAGCTGGGCTCACAGACGGCGGCGCCCGTCGCGACGGAGGGAAGAGGGGAGCCGCCACAGCTGTCGGCTTCGTCTGCCCCGTCATCCGCCCTCATGAAAGTCGCCGATAATGCGGTGACGGAGGACACTGGCGGGGTCGACGCCTGGGCCTAAGGGCAGCGAAGCGCCGCACGGTGCTGTTACAAAATACTTTATAACTACAGGTTGTAAAATCTAACTCCCTGGCGTTAGGCTTATCCTAAGGATTGTTACCCCTGACGGATCGGGAGACGAGATCATGAATATCAGCGCCAGCCTCAGCAGTGCCATCGCGGCACTGGGCACGCCGACGGCACGCCCAGGCGCGACCGGTTCGGCCACGGCGGCAAAATCGGGCTCGGGCACTTCCGGGACGTCGGGCACCTCGGGTGGCGGGGGAATGTCGCTGGCGGCCTCTTCCTCGTCCTCCTCGTCCGCGGATACGACGACCATGACGCATGGCGCGGGCGGGACCGTGACGACCACCGTGACGAACGCCAAGGGCGAGGTCGTCTCCTCCACCACGACCTCATCGGCAACGACGAGCAGCGCCACCGCCAGCACGGCGTCGACAAGCTCGGCCCGTCGTCGACGGGCTCGGTCAACGCCTGGGCCTAAGCAGAAGGAAGAAAGCTACTTTTTGTGAACAAAAAGCAGCACAAAAACTTTGTTGATTTGGGCCGCGTGGCGCTGACAACTAGCCACGGCCCAGAGTTAAAAAAGTTTTTGCGCCGCTTTTTTTCACAAAAAGCGGCCTTCCTTTCTTGCCTCAGCTCCGGCGCAGCCAGTCCCGCACCGCTTCGGTGCTGTCGCCAAACTCTCGCTTCACGTGGAGCCCGTGGCCGCCGAGTTCGTTTGCCTTGGCGATCGCCGGCTCGTCGGTCACGTCATCGCCGATGAAGATCGGCCGGCGTCCGGCGAAGGGCGCCATGGCCATGAAGCCGGCCAGCGCGTCGCCTTTGTTGCCGCCGCGCGGCTTCAGTTCGAAGGCGCAGTGGGCCGGCAGCAGCACGGCGTCGTCGCTGTCGGCGAGCAGCTGGTGCACGAGGTTGCGGAGTTCCTCCTCATGCTCGGGCGCGCGGCGGTAATGCAGCACCAGGCTGAATTCCTTCTCCTCGACGAGGAGGCCGGGGATCGCCTCGGCATAGCGGTTGAACACTTTCAGCCAGTGCGCATAGCCGGCGGGGCGTTGCACGCGGCTGGTGACCGCGCCGTCCAGGTTGCGAATCAGCATGCCATGTTCGGCGGCGCAGGGCAGGCCGGGGCCGAGCAGGCGGTCGATGTCGCTGAGCTTGCGCCCGGACAGGATCGCCAGCGCGCCGCCCAACCGCTCGCCCAGCCGCCTTAGCGTGCTGGGCAGGTCGGGCGGCACGATCACCGAATCCGGCGTCGGGGCGAGATCGATCAGCGTCCCGTCAATATCGAGGAAAAGCGCGTGGTTGGCGTCGAGCGTCGGCAGGATCATACGATTCTCAGTCAGGCAGATGGATCGGTTAAAGATCAGTCTTCTAGCCGGAATCGTTGCCCTGGTCACGCGCCCGCCGGCGTGACGCGGCGAGCGCCGTGAGGCGTTGGGTAAAATCCTCACGGGCGAAGAGTGTCGGCGGCATCGCCCGGCAGGCGGCGGCGCCAGTTCGGGTGCTCGTCGGTGGTGCCGGGCAGGTTGGGCTGCTCCGGCAGAGAGAGCGCGTCCTCGATCGGCAGCAGCGCCAGGGTGCAGGCGGCGCGCCCAAGATGGGCGGCGGCGGGAGAAGTGGCCGCGGCGCCGTCCTGCGGTGGCGGCGGCGGCGTTGTCGCGGCGCCGGATTCCCTGAAGGCGCTCCACAGCGCGTGGCGGTCGGCATCGCGCGCCGCTTGCGTGTCGCCGGCCCATATGCAGCTTTTCGCGCCAGGCGATATCCGTGCCCTCCCACCAGCCGGCGACGGTCGGCAGGTCATGCGTGGTGGTCATCGCCACCGCCGATGGCGTCCAGCTTTGCGGCGGGGTGAATTGGCGGCCGTCGCGTTCGAACCACATCACCCGGAGGCCCGGCGATGCCCGCCCGCTGCAATTTGCCGCCGAAGCCGGGCGGCAGGGTGCCGAGATCCTCGCCGAGGATCACCGCCTGCTGACGGTGTGATTCCAGGGCCACCAGGCGCATCAGATCGTCCGCCGGCATGGTCAGATACGACACCCCGGTCGGAGGGCAGGCCCTGCGGGATCACCCAGAGCCGGGTGAGGCCCATCACATGATCGATCCGCACGCCGCCGGCATGGCGCAGAGCGTGGCGCAGCATGTCGATGAAGGCGGAGAAGCCGCTGCGGCGCAGTCCGCGCGGGGAGAAGGCGGTGATGCCCCAGCATTGCCCCTCGCTGGTTCACCAGATCCGGCGGCGCGCCGATCTCGAGCCCCTGCAAAACCTCATCCTGGCGGCACCAGCCATGGCTGCCGGACGAGTCGGTGCCGACCGCGAGGTCGGCGATCAGGCCGATCCTGGCGCCGGCGGCGCGAGCGGCTTGCCTGTGCGGCGCTGAGCTCCTGGTCGGCGCGCCATTGCAGCCAGGCGTGAAAGGCAACCTCCCGGCTCTGCTCCTGCGCGAAACGCGCGACCTCGGGACGGTCGGGGTGCTGATACTCCGCCGGCCAGTTGTGCCAATCCAGGGCGAAAGGATTGCCCTGGCTGAGTTTTTCCATGAGCGCTTCGAAGAGCGCATGGCGCTGCTGTTCGGGCCCGAGCTCGGCGCGGATTTTGGCCGCGAGCTCGGGACCATAGGATTGCGCGAACACAGCGCGCAGCGCGGCGAGCTTGGCGGCGGCGGCGCGCGGCCAGTCGATCAGCGCCGGATCGTCGGGCGCCGGATCATCTTCGGCGATGTGGAGCACGTTCAGCGCCGCGCGGTTGGACGGGGCGTAGGGGCTGAAGCGGGCGAGGTCGGCGCTGAACAGCGCATGAGCCGGGCTGATGGCGATGGCATCGGCGCCACGCTGTGCGGCATGCCGGCAAAAATCCGCGAGGGCGGCAAAATCGCCGATGCCGCCATCATGTTTCCGGCGCAGCGCGTAGAGCTGCACGGCCAGGCCCCAGAGTTTTTCGCCCTGCGCCGCATCCTCGAGCGTGTAGGCGCGCGGCGGCGCCACGGCCAGGATGGTGGTGCGTCCGCCGCGTTCGAGCCGGTGATAGCCGGGCTCGTGCACCGCGGGCAGCAGGATGCCGTTCGGGTGCGTCGCCGCGATGCCTTCGATGCTTTGTCCTGATTCCAGCGTGAGCCGGAATTTGCCCGGCAAACCGGGCAGAGAAATCGGTTCCCCGGCGGTGGCGGTGATGAGCGGCGCGGAATCCTGCGCCGTTTCGGCGTGCAAAACGGCCAGGCTGTCCGCAATCTCCCGCTCGTTTCCGGCGGGAAAGCCGATGGCCGCGAGCACCGCGCGCAGCGAGTCGTCGCTCACGGTCTGGTCGGCGCCATAAACGTCGCGCCATGTGATCTGCAGCCCCGCGGCACGGGCCAATTCGTGCAGGGCGTTCATGAAAGCCGCTCCGGGCTTGTGGTGAGGTGCAGCATACCGTTCTCCAAGCCAAGTCCGTAGAGCAAGTCTCTCCCTCCATCTCGTCACAAGGCGCCGGTGGATCAGCGCCGCCGCTTCAAAAGAGCAGAAGTTTTGCACGGTTTCTTTCAAAAACCGGTCGCTTTTCTTCCAATCGGACCGGCAAAAGCCGCGTTACACGGTTTCCATCTCGGTGGCGTGCAGCAGCCGCGCGGCGATGCCGGCGAAACCGCGCAGCGGAATGCCCAGCCAGGACGGGCGGTTGGCGGCCTCGAAGCAGATTTCGTGAGCGGCTTTTTCGAGGAGGAAAAGGTTCAGCAGATCGGCTTCGGATTTTGCATCCGCAACCCAGCGCGGCACCGCTTCCTGGGCGACGGCGCGGTAGGCATCATAGAATTGGCCGGACATCTCCGTGACAAACCGCCCGAGCGGCGCATCGGAATCGGTGGGCGGGGAGGGATTCTGGGTATGCGCGGTCAGCGCCGCCGCATAGTCCAGGGAGCGCAGCAGCCCGGCGACATCGCGCAGTGGCGAGGTTTTGGCGCGGCGGACGTCGAGCGGCAAGGCCGGGTCGCCGCCGAAATGAATGATATGCGCATCGCCCGTGGAGACCAGAACCTGACCGAGATGGAAATCGCCATGGATGCGCGTCTGCAGCGCGCCGTCGCCGGCGGCGGCGAGGGGCGGGATGACGTTCAGGATCGCGTGCCGGTTGGCCAGCACGAAAGCGGCGGCCCGCGCCTCGGGCTCGGCGGCGCCGGTCATTTGCGCCAGCATGTCGAAGGCGCGGGAGAGCTGCGCCGTCGCCGCCTCGCCCCAGGCGGTGGCGACGGCGCTGTCTGCGGGCTCGGGGGCAAAATCAGGATCATCATTGGGTGCGGCGAGCACGGCATGCATTTCCGCGAGGCGCGTGCCGACCGAGCGGGCGAAGCTGCCGTAACCTGACAGCAGGTCCGCCTCGTCATGAATGTCCTTGTTGGCGAGGCCCATCGTCTCGATGAAGCGGGCCAGATAGTCCTGCGTAAACTGCCAGGCGCTGCCCTGGTTCTGGATGAATTCCTCCGCCACGATCATGCTGTAGCCGGAACCGTCCGGGCGGACCATCGCCACCTCGCCGAGCAGGTTCGGGGCGTTGGCGTAGCCGACCTCGGTGAGGAAGCGGATCATCTCCACGCCGGGATTGAGGCCCTCCACCACCCGGCGGATGAGCTTCAGCATGATTTTCTGGCCGACAACGATTGAGCTGTTGGATTGTTCGGCGGAGAAGCGGCGGATTTCCGGCGCTGCCGGCAGCTCTATTTGCTTCAGCCCCGGGCTCGGCCGGCAATAAATCTCGCCGCCTTCCACCGTCACCACCGCGCTGGCGCGCAAGGCGCGGATCACGCCGAGCGGGAAGGCGTCCACGGCAAAGGCGTCGGTAAGATAGCCCATGCGCCGCCCCTGCCGCACCCGCGCCAGTGCGAGCTGCTGGGGCAGAGGCGAGCTGGTATCGCCGTCCCAGGAAATGCCGAGCGGCAGCAGGTAGCGCGCGACCCCCACGCCGAGCTGGACCTCCAGCCCGGTGAGCAGCGTCTCCAGGCTGCGGCCGGGGATTTTGTCGCCGCGTACCAGCCTGACCGACAGGATCGTCCGGTCCTTGGCGGCCACCCAGTGGCGGCGTTGCAGATAGGCCGGCAGGGCCTCGGTCTCGAGAAGCCGTTTCGCCACCGGCGCCAGCACGTCGCTCAGGCCTGTGCGCAACACCAGAGTGGCGAATTCCGGCAGCGGCTCGGAGGGGCGCACATGCCAAGGCGGCAACGCCGCCTCGGTGGCCAGGAAGAACCAATAGAAACCATAAGGCGGCAGGGTCAGAAGATAAGGATTCCGGCCGATCGGCGGGAAACCGGAACCGCCGACCAGATCCACCGGCACGCGCTCGGCATAATCGGCAAGTTCCAGCTCCACGGCCTGCGCGGTGCGCGCGAGGTTATAGACGCACAGGATCGTCTCTTCCTCGCCCTCTGGCGTGTGATACACGCGCAGAAAGGCCAGCATTTTGCGGTTGCCGGGATAGAGAAAACGCTGTTCGCCGCGGCCGAAAGCGTGGTGGCGCTTGCGCACCGCGAGCATGCGCCGGGTCCAGTTCAGCAGGCTGTGCTGGTCGGCCCCCTGCGCCTCCACATTCACGGCGTTGAAGCCGTAAATCGGGTCCATCACTGATGGCAGCACCAGATCGGCCGGGTTGGCGCGGGAGAAACCGCCATTGCGGTCGGGCGACCATTGCATCGGCGTGCGCACGCCGTCGCGGTCGCCGAGATGGATATTGTCGCCCATGCCGATCTCATCGCCGTAATAGATCACCGGCGTGCCGGGCATGGAGAGCAGCAGCCCGTTCATCAGCTCGATGCGGCGGCGGTCATGCTCCATCAGCGGGGCCAAACGCCGGCGGATGCCGAGATTGATGCGCGCGCGCCGGTCGGCGGCGTAGGTGTTCCACAGATAGTCGCGCTCGGCATCTGTGACCATTTCGAGCGTCAGCTCGTCATGGTTGCGCAGAAAGATCGCCCATTGGCAGTTCTCCGGAATTTCCGGCGTCTGGCGCATGATGTCGGTGATCGGGAAGCGGTCTTCCTGGGCGATCGCCATATACATTCGCGGCATTAGCGGGAAATGGAACGACATGTGGCATTCATCGCCGGCGCCGAAATATTGCTGGGCGTCCTCGGGCCATTGATTGGCCTCGGCCAGCAGCATGCGGCCGGGCGCATGCGCATCCAGCGCGGCGCGGATCTGCTTCAGCACCGCATGGGTTTCCGGCAGGTTCTCATTATTCGTGCCGTCGCGCTCGATCAGATAGGGCACGGCGTCGAGCCGGAGTCCGTCGACGCCGAGATCGAGCCAGAAGCGCATGATGTTCAGCACTTCCTTCAGCACGCGCGGATTGTCGAAATTCAGATCCGGCTGGTGCGCGAAGAAACGGTGCCAATAGAAGGCGCCGGCCGCTTCGTCCCAGCTCCAGTTGGATTTTTCCGTGTCGACGAAAATGATGCGCGTGCCGGTATATTTCTGGTCGTTGTCGGACCAGACATAAAAATCGCGTGCCGCCGAGCCGGGCCTGGCGAGGCGCGCGCGCTGGAACCATGGATGCTGGTCGGAAGTGTGGTTCACCACCAGCTCGGTGATGACGCGGATGCCACGGCGATGCGCCTCATGGATGAAGCGCTTCACATCCGCCATCGTGCCATATTCCGGATGCACGTTGCGATAGTCGGCAATGTCATAGCCATCGTCGCGCCGCGGCGAGGGATAGAAAGGCAGCAGCCAGACGACGTTGACGCCGAGTGCCGCGATATAGTCGAGTTTCTCGATCAGACCTGGAAAATCGCCGACGCCGTCATTGTTCGAATCGTAGAAGGATTTGACATGGACCTGGTAGATTACCGCGTCTTTGTACCAGGACGGGTCGTCAGCGGCGATGATATGCGGGCGGTGTTTCATGTCGCTCCCGATCAGTCGGCTCGAGGGATGGCGCGGTGTCTGTGGGGCGCGGCATCCATCATGACTTGCCTCAGGACCGGGCGCGGAGATGCGTGAGGAAGGTTTCGCAGAAACGCCGCGCCGTGGTCTGGCAAACTTTCTGGAACAGAGCGTCATGGCGGGCGCGCCGTTCCTCGAGGCTCATCACCAGCCCCTGATGGATCGCGGCCGCCACCTCGTCGGCATCGACCGGGTTGACGACCAGCGCCTCGGTCAGCTCGTCGGCCGCGCCGGCAAAGCGCGAGAGCACCAGCACGCCCGGATCTTCCGGGTCCTGGGCGGCGATATATTCCTTTGCCACCAGATTCATCCCGTCGCGCAACGGCGTCACCAGGGCGATATTGGCCCGGCGATAGAAGCCGGCCAAAGCGTTGCGGTTCACCGGATGCGTCATGTAGCGCAGCGGCACCCAATCGAAATCGGAGAACTCGCCATTAATGTCGCCGGCGCGACGGTCGAGCTCGCGGCGCAGCGACTGGTAGGAGCCGACCTCCTGGCGCGAACGCGCGGCGATCTGCAGGTAATTCACCGCGCGGCGGTGCTGCGGATAGGCGTAAAGCAGCCGCCCATAAGCGTCGAAACGCTGCGGCAGTCCCTTGGAATAATCCAGCCGGTCGACGCCCAGCACCAGCTTGCGGTCGCCGAGGCTTTCATGCAGCCGCGCCGCTTCCGGGGTGAATGCGGCGCGCTCCGCCAGCTTGGCGAATTTCGTCGCGTCGATGCCGATCGGCGTGGTGATCACCGTGACCTCGCGCCCGTGATACGGGTAACGCCCGTCCTGCTGCGGCTGAACCCCAAGAGATTCGGTGACGTTCTGCAGGAACATGTCGGCATCCAGACGGGTCTGGAAGCCGATCACGTCGCAGGCTGACAAAGCGGCGACCAGCTCGTCGGCGGGCGGCAGCACCTGCAGGAAAGAAGGCGGCACGAACGGCACGTGCAGGAAAAAGCCGATGCGGTTTTCCACGCCGAGCGCCCGCAATTCCTCGCCCAGGGCCATCAGCTGGTAGTCGTGGATCCAGATCAGATCGTCGGCCTTGAGCAGCGGCAGCAAGGCGCGGGCGAAGGCGCGGTTGACCGCGCGGTAGGCCTGGTAATCCGGCCGGCTGAAGCGCAGCAGGCCGGTGCGGTAATGCAGCAGCGGCCACAGCGCGCCGTTGGAAAAACCGTTATAGAAGCGTTGATAATCGCGCTCGGCGATATCGATCGTGGCGAAGGTCACACCGGATTCGGAGAGCACGATGCTGGCCTCTTCCGAGGTTTCCTCGGCGCGGCGGCCGCTCCAGCCGAACCACATCGATCCCTTGGTCGTGGCCTCCGCCAGCGCCACCGCGAGGCCCCCGGCCGTCGCACCCTGCTCGCTTGGCGAGGGCACGCGGTTGGAGACGATCACCACACGGCCAGCGCCAGCCTCGCCCCAGCTACGCGGACCGGTGGCGGGCGGGCTGGCGGGAACCTTGGACAGATCTCCGTCATTCAAATCTGACGGGAACGCATTCACCAGAGCCATAGGGGCCTAGATTGGCCCCTCTCCGCAATCTTCAACTCTGTGGCTGGCATGTTACTGATTTTCAATGCTGTCATTGGGCCCCGTGCGGCCATCACGTAGATCATTATCTCCAACCTGTCACATCGGCCGCCAGGCGGGTTTGCTACAGGCAGGTAGGGCGCCTGTCTTGTCGATTCCAACGCGGCGCTTCATGAATTCACCATGCAAGAAAAATTCCCGGGGAGGGGAGCCATGCAGCTGAGCCGCCGCCAATTCGTGTCCACCACCGCCGTGACCGGCGCCGCCCTGGCGGCGGAGATCAGGCCGGCCGTAGCCGCCGATGCGGCGCTGCCATTCATTGTCGTCGGCGATTGGGGACGGCGTGGCCATCATGATCAGCGCAGAGTAGCGGTACAAATGGGCAAAACTGCGGCGGCCATGGACAGCCGGTTCACAATTTCCATCGGCGATAATTTTTATGAGAACGGGGTGGAGAGCGTCGACGATCCGCAATGGCAGAGCTCCTTCGAGGAGGTTTACACCGCGCCGTCGCTGTTCACGCCGTGGAAAGTGATCCTCGGCAACCATGATTATCGCGGCAATGTGCAGGCGCAGCTCGATTACAGCCGCAAGAGCCCGCGCTGGACCCTGCCGGCGCGCTATTACACCGACACGCAGACGCTGCCCGATGGCGCCAAGGCCACGTTTTTCTACGTCGACACCTCGCCCTTCATCAAAAAATATTACGGCTCGCGGGTGAACGTGATCGGGCAGGATACCGATGCGCAGCTCGCCTGGCTGGACCGGGCGCTGACCTCCTCGACCGCGCAATGGAAAATCGTCGTCGGGCATCACCCGATCTACACCGCGCTTTCCGACGATGATGGCTATGAGCATGACCAGCCGGATCTGATCGCGCGGCTTAACCCGCTGCTGCGCAAACATAACATCCGCATCTATATCTGCGGCCACGACCATTGTTTGCAGTCGGTGAAGATGGACGGCATCACCTATGTGGTGAGCGGCGCAGGCTCCGAGACCTATCGGCCGGACGCGCCGATCCGTGGCGGCTTCGCCTCAGGCTCGCACGGCTTCATGGCGGTGCAATTGAGCGCGGCAAAGCTCGATTATGCCCTGGTGGATATGGAGGGGAATACGCTGTTTGCGGAGAGCGTGGCGAACGCCTGAAGCAAGGAAGTAAGTGGCCGCTTTTTGAAAAAAGCGGCGCAAAAACTTTTTTGAAATTGGGCCCGTGGCGCTCGAGCGCCACGGGCCCAATTTAGCAAAGTTTTTTTGCTACTTTTTGTTCACAAAAAGTAGCGCTTTTTACCTCAGTTCTTCGCGTTCGCGGCGACGAACCGCTCCAGCCAATGGATCGTATAATCCCCGGCGATGAAGTCCGGGTCCTGCAGGATCCGCTCATGCAGGGGGATGGTGGTCTTCACGCCGGTGATGACGAATTCGCGCAAGGCCCGGCGCATGCGGGCGATGGCTTCCTCGCGGGTGCGGCCATAGGCGATCAGCTTGGCGATCAGGCTGTCATAATGCGGCGGCACGCGGTAGCCGGCATAGAGCGCGGAATCGACGCGCACGCCGAGCCCGCCCGGCGGGTGGAACATTTCCACCAGGCCCGGCGAGGGCGCGAAGGTTTCGGAATCCTCGGCGGTGATGCGGCATTCGATGGCATGACCGGAGAATTTGATCGCCTCCTGGCCGTAGCCGAGCGGCTCGCCCGCGGCGATGCGGATCTGCTCATGCACGAGGTCGAGGCCGGAGATCATTTCCGAGACCGGATGCTCGACCTGCAGGCGGGTGTTCATTTCGATGAAGGAGAACTGCCCGTCCTGGTACAGGAATTCCAGCGTGCCGGCATTGCGGTAGCCGATCTTCTGCAGCGCCTTGGTGACGATAACGCCCAGCGCGTCGCGCTGCGCCGAGCTGATCACCGGGGAGCCGGCTTCTTCCAGCACCTTCTGGTGGCGGCGCTGCAGCGAGCAGTCGCGCTCGCCCACATGCACCACGGCACCGTGATTGTCGGCCAGCACCTGCAGCTCGATATGCCGGGGCTTATCGAGATATTTTTCCATGTACACGGCGTTGTTGCCGAAGGCGGCGCCGGCTTCGGCGCGGGCCTCGCGATAGGCCGCTTCCAGCTCATCGGCGCTGCGGGCGACTTTCATGCCGCGCCCGCCGCCGCCGGCGGCAGCCTTGATCAGCACCGGATATTTGATCCGTTCGGCGACTTCCCGTGCTTCCTCGAGCGAGGCCAGCTCCCCGGGCGAGCCCGGCACCAGCGGCACGCCCAGATCCGCCATGGTGGTCTTGGCGGTGATCTTGTCGCCCATCATGCGGATATGGGTGGCGGTCGGGCCGATGAAGACGAGATTATGCGCCTCCACCATTTCGGCGAAGGCGGCATTCTCGGAGAGGAAGCCATAGCCGGGATGGATGGCCTCGGCGCCGGTGATCAGCGCGGCGGAAATGATCGCCGGCATGTTGAGATAGGAATCGCGCGCCAGCGGCGGGCCGATGCAGACGCTCTCATCGGCGAGGCGCACATGCATGGCGTCGGTATCGGCGGTGGAATGCACGGCAACGGTGGCGATGCCGAGTTCCCGGCAGGCGCGCAGCACCCGCAATGCGATTTCGCCGCGATTGGCGATGAGGATTTTTTTGAACATGCTGTTGCGCCTACTCAATGATGAGGAGCGGCTCGTCGAACTCCACGGGGGAACCGGAGGTGACCAGGATCTGCTTCACGGTGCCGGCGCGCGGCGCCTTGATCTGGTTGAAGGTCTTCATCGCCTCGATCAGAAGAAGGGTGGCTCCGGCCTCAACGGTTTGCCCGACGGTCACATAAGACGCAGCGCCCGGCTCGGCGGAGAGATAGGCGACGCCGACCATCGGGCTCTTCACCACGCCCGGATGCTTGGCCGGGTCGGCCTTGGCGGCAGGCTCCGCGGCCGGGACGGCCGCAGCGACCGGCGCGGCCGCCATGGAAGGCGCCATCACCGGCACGCTCACCGGGGCCAAGGTGCGCGCCAGGCGCACCTTGCGGTCGCCCTCGGCCAGCTCGATTTCCGACAGGCCGGTGGCGTTGATCAGCTCCGCGAGGACGCGGAGCGCTTCAGGGTCGAAAGAGAGGCTCATTGATCTTCTTCCAGTATGTCGGACAAAGCGATGAGGGCGAGCCTATAGCCCGCGAAACCGAGCCCGCAAATCACGCCGTCGGCGGCGTGGGACACGTAGGAATGGTGGCGGAAGCTTTCCCGCTGATGGATATTCGAGAGATGCACCTCGATCACCGGGATATCCAGCGTCTGGATCGCATCCATCAGCGCCACGGACGTATGCGAATAGCCGGCGGGGTTGATGATCAGCCCGGCGGCGCGGCCGCGCGCTTCCTGCACCCAGGAGATCAGCTCCCCTTCCAGATTGCTCTGGCGGAAATCGATCGACACACCCAGCCCCTCGGCCGTCTCGGCGCAGAGGGTTTCCAGGTCGTCGAGGGTGCCGGTGCCGTAGATCTCCGGTTCGCGGAGACCCAGCAGGTTGAGGTTAGGCCCGTTGAGGACGAGTATCAGAGGAGCTGCCATGCGCGTTCCGCTAGCACAGCAAAATCGCTTCAGACAAATTTGCCGCGTTTCCGCTCTTGCGACCGGGACGGCCGATGCCGATAATGCGCTCTATGAGCACGACTCTGGAACAATTGCGTCTGACGGTGAATGGCGAGCCCATGGGGCTGGTCCGCGGCACCACGCTGGCCGGGCTGCTGGCCGAACTTGGCCTTGATATGCGTAAGGTGGCGATCGAGCGGAATCGCGAAATCGTGCCACGCTCGACCTATGCGGGGGTTATGCTGGAAGATGCCGACGCCGTTGAAATCGTGCATTTTATTGGCGGAGGCTAGGGTATGGACGGGGCGATACAGAACGGTGACGCGTGGACCGTGGCGGGGCGCCAGTTTCGCCTCCCGGTTGATCGTCGGCACCGGCAAATACAAGGATCTGCCCACCACGGCGGCGGCGATCGAAGCCTCCGGCGCGGAGATGGTTACCGTCGCGGTGCGGCGCGTTAACCTGTCGGACCGCAACGCGCCGATGCTGCAGGACTATGTCAGCCCGTCGCGTTACACTTATTTGCCGAATACCGCCGGCTGCTTCACCGCGGACGAGGCGGTGCGCACGCTTGCGCCTGGCGCGCGAGGCGGGCGGCTGGAACCTGGTGAAGCTCGAAGTGCTCGGCCCCCCGCCCACCCTTTACCCGGACATGGTGGGGACGCTGCAAGCCGCCGAGGCGCTGATCCGCGACGGGTTCGAGGTGATGGTCTATTGCTCGGACGACCCGATCGCCGCGAAACGGCTGGAAGAGATGGGCTGCGTGGCGATCATGCCGCTCGGCGCGCCGATCGGCTCCGGCCTCGGGGTGCAGAACCCGCTGATGATCCGCTCGATCATCGAAAACGCGAAAGTGCCGGTGCTGGTCGATGCCGGTGTCGGCACCGCCTATGACGCCACCTTCGCCATGGAGCTCGGCTGCGACGCGGTGCTGGTCAATTCCGCCATCGCCATGGCCGATGACCCGGTGCTGATGGCACGGGCGATGAAGGCCGGCGTCGAGGCCGGGCGGCTGGCCTATCGCGCCGGGCGCATTCCGCGCCGCGATGTCGCCAGCGCCTCGAGCCCGATGACCGGGTTGATCCGTTAGAGGATGATGAACCGTTCCCCATCATGCGTTGAGCTTTTGGGGACAGGCGACGGCCCGGCGCGATCGCGCCGCCGGGCGGCACAGCTTTTGGCAAGGTCGCCTTAAGCACCGCATGCAGAGAATCCTCCATGCGGCACCTGAGATTCTCGCTAATTTCCTCGCCCCTTATGGCGTGTACGAGGCCCTGGCCGGTCATTTCGGCGATACCGATGCGCTGATCGCCTCCGCCGTGCCGCCGCTGCTCTGGAGCCTCTATGAGCTGGCCAAGACGCGCCGGCTGGATGCGGTGTCGGTGGTGGTGGTCACCGCCATCCTGCTGACCGTCGGTGCCACGTTCATGGGCGGCTCGGCACGGCTGATCCAGATGCGTGACGCGATGGTCACCGGCGGCGTCGGCGTGATGTTTCTGGCCACGCTGGCGATGAAACGGCCGATGATCTTCTATCTGGCGCGCGCCACCGTGGCGCGCGCCACGGTGGACGGGGCGGAGGCCTATGAACAGGTCTGGGCACAGCCGGGCGTGCCCCAGGTGTTCCGCGTGCTCACTCTGGTCTGGGGCTTCGGGCTGGTGGTCCAGACCGCCTGCATGTGCTGGCTCGCCTGGATCTGGCCGATCGGGCGGTTCCTGCTGATCTCGCCCTTCATCTCATTCGGCATTTTCGGCCTGCTGATGGCCTGGAGCCTCGGCTATATCGCCCGCAGGCCGGCAGCGCGGGCGATCCTGGCGCGGGCGAGTTAGGAAAAGGAAGGCTCTTTTTGTGAAAAAAAGCAGCAAAAAAACTTTGTTAATGCTGGGCCCGTGGGCGTTGTCGGCGGCACGCAGGCCCAGCATTAAAAAAGTTTTTGCGCCGCTTTTTTTCAAAAAGCGGCCGCTTCCCTTGCTTACCCTTCCGGATTGTTCCCCGGCAGGCGGCAATCGGCGAAGGTTCGGCCGTAGAAGCGGGTCCAGCGCTGGGTTTCGCCGAACAGAGGCAGGCCGACATAGCCGCGCAGGCGCAGTTGCCCGTCTTTTCCCACGGAGAGGTTGGCGTCGTAAGTGTTGCCGTCGCGCGGGTCCTGCACCGTGCCGGCCCAGCGCGGCGCGTCTGCCGTGCCGGTTTGGCGTCTGGTGCGGATCATGACGAACCCGCATTGCGGGCGGCCGAGCCAGTCCAGCGGCATCGGGTCGCCGGCATGGCGGACGATGATGCCGACGATCCGCCCGCAAAAATCAGCCCCGCATGGCGAGATCTCGATCACCGCCTGGCGGTTCGTGGTGAGCCACCGGCCGACCGGAGACGGCGCGGCGGCGGCGGGTAGGGCAGCGAGTAGGAAAAGCAAGAAAGTGGCCGCTTTTTGAAAAAAGCGGCGCAAAAACTTTTTTGACTTTGGGCCTGAGGCGCTGCGATGGCACGGGCCCAAATTATAAAGTTTTTTTGCTTCTTTTTGTTCACAAAAAGAAGCGCTTCCTTGTCTTCCTTCACTTATGCACCGCCCAGAAAGCGTTTGATCCCCTGGATCGCCTCGGCCAGGCCGGACCGAATAATCGGCGCCCGTTCCGGGAAGGCGGTGAGCAGCCGGCTTGGCACCTGGCGGTCCAGCAGCACGAACACGCCGCGATCGTCGGCGCGGCGGATCAGGCGGCCGAAGGCCTGGCGCAGCCGCAGCCGCACGATGGCGTCGTCATAATCCTTCGGCGTGCCGCCGGAGAGATGGGTGCGCCTGGTGCGGTGCAGTATGTCCGGCCGCGGCCAGGGCGTGCGCTCGAACACCACCAGCCGCAGGGAATTGCCGGGAATGTCCACGCCGTCGCGCATCGCATCGGTGCCGAGCAGGCAGGAATTCTCCTCCGCGCGGAAAATATCCACCAGGGTCGCGTTATCCATGGCGTCCACATGTTGGGCGTAGAGCGGGATATCCATGGCCTCGAGCTTGGGCGCGATGCGCGTATGCACCGCGCGCAGGCGCGAGATGGCGGTGAACAGGCCGAGCCCGCCGCCGCCGGCCGCCTGGAACAGCGCCTGATACGCGCCGGCGAGCTGGCCGAGATCCTGGCCGTTCACGTCGGAGACCAGCACGATGCGGGTGCGTTCGGCGTAATCGAAGGGCGAGTCGAAGGCGGCGCGGATCGCCGGGGCGGGGAGATGCGCGGCGCCGGTGCGCGCCTCAGCACCTTCCCAGGCGGTCTCGTTATCGATCCCGTCGCGCAGGGTGGCAGACGTCACCAGCATGCCATGCGCCGGCCTGGCGATGGTTTCGATGAAGGCTTGCGTCGGGTCGAGCAGGTGCGAGAGCAGTGCCACGTCGCGGTCGGTGCCGGCCTCGCGGTCCAGGCGCAGAAATTCGATATGGGCCGGCCGCTCGCCGGCCTTGATGCCGGCCTCGGGCAGCGCGTCGAGAATGCGCCGCCAGGCGGTGAGCGGGTCGATCGCCCTTCGTTTCAGGCTGCGCGCCGCACCTTCCAGGCGCAGGCGGGTGGTTTCTTCCAGTTCCGGCTCGGTCTCCAGCCGCTCGAGGAAACGGTCGCGCAAGGCGGCCAGCGGCACGCGGAGCCGCTCCAGGGCGCGGGAGAGCAATTCCGCCACGGGCGGGATCTCCGCATCGATCGGGTGCAGATCCACCTCGAACGGCATGCCGCCTTGCAGGTCCGGCTCGGAGGCGCGGGCCCGGGCCTGGACGCGCAAGGCCCGCAGGAACGTTTCCGCCGGGTTGTTGTCGGTGACCAGCTCCGGGTCGAAGCGCGTGGAAAACATCGGCGCCGGCAGGGATTTCGCAGCGATCAACGCGGCATCCAGCTTGGGTACCATGCCCTCGTCGCTCGCCATGATGTCTTCCAGCCGGCGCTGCAGCCCGCGGGCCCGGGAGCGGGTGCCCTCCGCGCCCAGCAGCCAGCGCCGGAGCTCCGCCATCGCCGCCCCCGATAATTCCACCGCGAAGGCGCCGTCGGCGGCGTCGAAAATATGGTGGCCTTCGTCGAACACGTAGCGCGTCGGCACGTAATCGTCGTCCAACCCGCCCCAGACCGCCTGGGCCATCACCAGAGCGTGGTTGGCGATCACCAGATCGGCCTGGCGCGCGTCGCGGATCACATGCTCGATCACGCAGCAGGAATAATGCGGGCAGGCGGCATGGATGCATTCGCCGCGCCGGTCGGCGATCTGGGCCAGCAGGGAATGGCCGAACAATTCGGCGAACCAGCCGGGCAGGTCGCCGCCGAACAGATCGCCGTCGGCGCTCGCCATCGCCCAGCGCGCGATCAGGCCGAGCGGCACGGCATAGCGCTCCGCCCCCATCGCATCCTCGAAATTCAGCAGGCAGAGATAATTCTCCCGCCCCTTGCGCAGCACGATCTTGGTTTCGCGGCCAAGCCGGGCCGCTTCCGCTTCGATCTGCCGCTGCAGATGGCGGGTATAGGTCGAAATCCAGACCGCGCCTTTGTTCTGCTCCGCCCACACGCTGGCGGGGGCGAGATAGCCCATGGTCTTGCCGGTGCCGGTACCGGCCTCGGCCAGCACCAGATGCGGGCTGCCCTCGGCCAGGCGTGGGCTGAACGCATTGGTGGCGGCCGAGGCGTAATCGGCCTGCGCCGGGCGTTGTTCGGCGCCGGGGCCGAGCAGGTTCGCGAGGCGCGAGCGGGCCTGGGCCGGGGTGACGGGGAAGGCGGCGGGCGGCGGGCGGGGCGCGCAATCCTCCCAGCGCGGCAGGCGTTTCCATAACCGCATGGCCATGCCGTTCGGTGTCGCCGCCGGCTGGCCGAGGGCCGCCAGCACCAACGGTGCCCAGACCCAGCCGGGCGCCCCATAGCTCGCCGCCCCCATGCGCGCGGCAAGCCCGGCGGCGTCGCGGTTGGCCGGAACATCCTTGGCCGCCGCCAGCCGCGCCAGCAGCGCCTCGGCCATCTCCGCCAGCGCCATGGCGGCGGTTTCCTGGCTGGTGGGCGGGGCCATGTCCAACGCCCGCGCCAGCCCGGCCGGCGTGGGGGCGACGCTTTGCGCGGGGCAGACGAAGGCGAAAAGCTCCAGCAGGTCCAGCACCGCCACGTCCGGATTGCCCAGCCGCTTGAGCGTGGCCGGGCCATGCACCACGAGCGGCATGCGCCCGCCTAGCAGGGAAGCGGCATTGGCCTTGGTCGGGGAGAGAAATTCCCCATCCTCGGTCAGCAGCACGGCGCGGCCATGGCCGGCGATCAGAGCGGGTAATTCCGGGAGAAAGGACATTCTGCGCCGTTATAGAAGCCGGGGGCGATTTCGCCAAAAGTAGGAAGGAAGTGGCCGCTTTTTGAAAAAAGCGGCGCAAAAACTTTTTGACTTTGGGCCCGAGGCGGCGAAACCAGCACGGCCCAGATTAGTAAAGTTTTTTTGCTTCTTTTTGTTCACAAAAAGAAGCCTTCTCCTTCGTTTGGTGAAGGCGCGAAGAGTTGCGGGACGATCCGGGCGGCTTTAGACCTGTGCCTTATGAGCGAACCTACCCAAAATCAGCTGAGCTGGCCTTTCCGTGAAGCCGAACGCGTTGCCGAGCGCCTCAAACAGAAAGGCAAGACCAGCGCCTTGTTCGAGACCGGATACGGCCCGTCCGGCCTGCCGCATATCGGCACGTTCGGCGAGGTCGCGCGCACCAGCTGGGTTCGCAATGCCTTCACCGCGCTCACGGGTCTGCCTTCGCGCCTGATCGCCTTCTCCGACGACATGGACGGGCTGCGCAAAGTGCCGGACAATGTCCCGAACAAGGAGATGCTGAAGGAGTTTCTCGGCCGCCCGCTTGACCAAGGTGCCCGACCCGTTCGGCACGCATGAAAGCTTCGGCGCGCACAACAATGCGCGGCTCCGGTCGTTTCTGGATTCCTTCGGGTTCGACTACGAGTTTGCTTCCTCCAGCGACTATTACGGCTCGGGCAAATTCGACGCCGCGCTGCTGCATGTGCTGGCCCGGCATGACGAGATCGTCGAGATCATCCGCCCGACGCTGGGGCCGGAGCGCCGCGCCACCTATTCGCCGATCCTGCCGATCCATCCGCGCACCGGCATCGTCATGCAGGTGCCCATCGAGCAGGTGGATGTCGCGCAATGGCACCGTCATCTGGCTGGATCCCGACAGCGGCGTCCGGTTCGAGACGGCGGTGACCGGCGGCGCTGCGAAATTGCAGTGGAAGGCGGACTGGGCGATGCGCTGGTACGCGCTCGACGTCGATTACGAGATGTCCGGCAAGGACCTGATCGATTCCGTGAAACTCTCTTCCGCCATCGTCCGCGCGCTCGGCCATGAGCCGCCGGTCACGCTGACCTATGAGCTGTTCCTCGACGAGCAGGGCCAGAAAATTTCCAAGTCCAAGGGCAACGGGCTCTCGGTCGAGGAATGGCTGAGCTACGCGCCGCCGGAGAGCCTGGCGCAGTTCATGTATCATGCCCCGCAGCGCGCCAAGCGGCTGTTCTTCGATGTCATCCCGCGTGCGGCCGACGACTATATCGCCAATGTCGCAGCACTGCGCGACAGCGCCGACCCGCAGGGCAACCCCGCCTGGCACATTCATGCCGGCTAGCCGCCGGCCAATGCCGGCTCGCCGATCGGCTACGGCATGCTGCTGAACCTTGCCTCGGTGATCAACGCTGATTCGCCGGAGATGCTCTGGGGCTTCATCCGCGCCTACATGCCCGAGGTCACGCCGGAAACCTATCCGTTCCTGGCCACGCTGGTGGAGCGGGCGGTGACCTATAACCGCGATTTCGTCGCGCCGAAGAAGCGCTTCCGCGCCGCCACCGAGCAGGAGCGCGTGGCGCTGCAGGATCTCGCCGACCGGCTGCGCAATGGCGCCGCCGCCGACTATCCGGGCGAGACGGTGGCCGAGCGTCTGCAGAACCTGGTCTACGCGGTCGGCAAGGAGCATGCCTTCACGCCGCTGAAAGCCTGGTTTGACTGCCTGTACCAGGTGCTGCTGGGGCAGGTTGAGGGGCCGCGCTTCGGCGGGTTCATCGCGCTCTACGGGATCGACCGGACGATCGCGCTGATCGAGTCCGCCCTGGCGCGGGCCCAGGAAGCCGCCTGACCGATGGCGGTGCGATGACGCCCGCCATTCGCAAATCGCTGAAACTTCTCCCGCCGGTGCTGGGGCTGCTGGTGCTGGCGGGCATCATTTTCGGGCTGCACGGCGCGCTGAAACATGTGCGCCCGCAGGACGTGCTGACGCGATGGGCGCGATCTCCCACCGTGAGATTGATGCACGCCTTGCTGCTGCTGGGCGCCTCGCTCTGCCTGATGATGGTCTACGACCTCCCCGGCATTCTGTTCGCGCGGCGGTTGGTGAGCATCCCCGGACTGACGCGCGCGCCGGGTCGCGCTGGCCTCGTTCTGCGCCTATGCGCTGAGCCATGTGCTGGGGGCGCCGGCGATCTCGGCGGCGGCGATCCGGGTGCGGCTCTATGCGCATTGGATGGTGCCGCCGGCCGGCATCGCCCGCATCATCGCACTGTCCGGCAGCAGCTTTTCCATCGGCCTCGGCACCTTGCTCGGCGTGATCCTGCTGCTGCGGCCGTTGGATATACCGCTGTTCGGTCATGCCATGCCGCCCTGGCTGCTGCGCGCGGTGGGCGCTGGCCTGGTGGCGTTGTCGCTCTTTTACGTGGTGGCGGCGCAAAAGCGCGGGGTGCTGAACATCGCCGGGCGCAGCATCAACCTGCCGGGCCGCCGCCTCGCGGCTCTGCAGCTCGTGCTGGCCTGCGCCGATACCGCCATCGCCTGCGCCATCCTTTTCGCCGTGCTGCCGGCGAGCCCGCACCTGACTTACCTGCGCACGCTCGGCATCTATCTCGCCGCTTTCGCCGGCGGGCTCTTCAGCGGCTTGCCCGGCGGCATCGGCGTGTTGGATTCCGTGCTGCTGCTTGGCCTGACTTTCTACCTGCCGCCCTCCACGGTGCTGGGCGCGATCCTGCTGTTCCGCATGCTGTATTTCCTCGGCCCCGCGGCCGCGGCGGCCTTGTGCTATGCCGGACACGAAATCTGGGTGAGCCTTGGCCGCCCGCAAAAAGGGGAACGCGACGGCCCCGCCGGCCGCTGACAAAACCGCCCCGGTTTTGACAGCATCATGAATTTTTAACTGTGACGTCATGAATGGCTTGCATGTTCGAGCTAGCCATGACCTGATTTGCGGGTAACTCTTCCCTGCAAAATTGCTCTTGGCCGCTAGGGCAAAAAAACTTATCTAGACAACATCATGGACCATTTGGCAGCATTGTCGGAACTGACACGGGAGACGCTTGTTGTGCGTCAGGCCGGCGCGATTCCGTTCCGCCGCGGGCCGGAGGGACTGCGTGTGCTGCTGATCACCTCGCGCGATACCGGGCGCTGGGTAATTCCCAAGGGCCATGTCGAGAAGGGCCAGACCGCCGCCATCGCTGCCGCGGTGGAAGCCTATGAAGAGGCCGGTCTGGTCGGCGTGATCGGCGATTTCCCGCTCGGCTTCTACACTTATGGCAAGCGCCGGCGCTCCGGCATAGTGGAGCCGGCATCGGTCGAGGTGTACGCATTCGAGGTCGCCGTGGAGATGAAGAAGTGGCCGGAGCGCAAGCAGCGGCGCCTGGAATGGATGGATGTGGCGAGCGCGGCGGGGCTGGTGCATGAGCCGGGCCTGGCGGTGCTGATGCTGCGCCTGGGCGAGATCATCTAACCACAGGCCAAAAAGCCTCGCATCCCGTCCAACGCGACCGTGCGGCCGCGTGGCCCGGCTCTTGGGTTTGGCGAAAACTTCGCGATAATGCGGCATGCGTCTATCCGTTGAACTCGTGCCGCGCGGCACAGCTGAATTGCAGGCCGATGCCAGCCTCGTGCTCGCCGCACTGCCTTCCGTCGATGCCTTCAACATCCCCGACCTGATGCGCTTTCCGCTGCGCAGCTGGGAAGCCTGCGCGGTGACCAGGAAGCTGCTCGCGACCGGCATCCCGCATATCCGCGCCATCGACATCCCGCCCGGCGAGGCGCTGCCGATGGCGGACGCGCTCCAGGAAGCCGGGGTGAGCGAGGTGCTGGTGGTCCGCGGTGACCCGCCGCGCGATCTCAGCCAACGCACCTGGCTGAATACCAGCGAGGACATCATCCGCCGCTTCAAGCGCCACCATCCGCAATTGCGCGTCTACGCCGCCTTCGATCCCTACCGGCTCGGCCTGCGCGACGAGCTGACCGGCATCATGCGCAAGCTCGATGCCGGGGCCGACGGGTTTTTCACGCAACCGCTCTTCGACCTGCGGCTGTTGGAAATCTGCATGGACATGCTCGCCGGCCAAAACGTTTATTGGGGCGTGGCCCCGGTGCTGGGCGCGCGCGCGAAAGCCTATTGGGAAACCACCAACCGCGTCGTCTTTCCCCCGGACTTCGTGCCGGAAATGGCGTGGAACAGGAACTTCGCCCGCGCCGCGCTCAAACTGATCCGCGCCCGTGAGGGCAATGCCTATCTCATGCCGATCCGCGTCGATCTCGCCAGCTATTTGGAGGGGCTGTTGGGGGGCTGAAGGAGAAGAAAGCGGCCGCTTTTTGAAAAAAGCGGCGCAAAAATTTTTTGAAACTGGGCCGGCGGCGTTTCCGCCTGCACGGCCCAAAGTCAAAAAAGTTTTTGGTGCCGCTTTTTTCAAAAAGCGGCCTCTTCCTTAATAATCTTTGCCGCTTCGTTTCGTGCTATTTCTCGCCGATGAAGCCGCGCCCGGAAACCATCGCGCCGCATCTTGAACGCTTCATCGTCATGCTCGATGCCGCCTTTCGGGCCCATGGCGCCGCTTGTTTGCCGGCGCGGTTTACGGCGGCGGTTCAGGCGGTGCCGCGCCATGGTTTCGTGCATCGTTTCCGCGCCGGTAACAGCCGGGTAAGGGATTTCGACGCGGCGCCGGAAGAGGGGCTGAAACTCATCTATAGTGACCTTGTGTTGGCGCACATCGCCGCAGATGGGGCGGGTTTGCCCTCCACCAACTCGCAGCCCAGTTTCGTGCTGTGGCTGGTTTATCTGCTGGATGTGCGGCCGGGGCAGAAAATTCTGGAAATCGGTTCGGGTTCGGGCTGGCTGGCCGGCATCCTGGCCCATCTCACGGGTCCGCAAGGCCATGTCACCGGCATGGAAATCATCGCATCGCTGGCGGCGCGGAGCCGGGGTGATCTGGCCGCCTGCGGGCTGACCAATGTCACCATTCTGGCCCAGGATGGCGCGCTCGGCTGTACCGCGGCGGCGCCGTTCGACCGTGTCATCGTCACAGCCGGCGTCTGGGACCTGCCTGCCATGCTGTTCGAGCAGGTGACGCAAGATGGGTTGGTCATCGTGCCGGTCGAACTCAGCGGCAGCAGCGCCTGCCGGGTCGCGCTGCTGCGTCATGCCGGCGGCCATTTCGTCGAGGTACAGAGCATGCGCGGCTGGTTTGTTCCGCTCACCGGCCCAAGCCAGAAGCGCGCCCAGGCCAGGATGGATGACGACGCGCCGGCGCCGGGGCGGCTGGCCATTTACCGCAGCGCCGACGCGCCGGCGCCCGGCCCCGGGCGCATCGTCGAGCCGCGCGGCGCCACCACTCTGGTATGGGCGCCGGCGCCCTGAGCGGCGATGGTGCGGGGCAAAAAAGCTTGCAGCCGCAGAAGGATTGCCCTATTTCCGACCACATGGTCATCGCCACCCTTTCCGGTCTGCTTCTTCGACTTACCCGCCCCTGGGCGTAAGTCCGTGCGCGCTTGCGCTGCCGGCATCGTTCAGGGGAATGCCCCAAAAGACCTTCTCACGGCATTTTAAGCGGATCGGACCCAAATCATGACCACCATCAATCACCCGAATTTCGGCGCCATCGACGAACGACGCGTCATCATTTTTGACACCACGCTGCGTGACGGCGAACAATCCCCCGGCTTCTCGATGAATATCGACGAGAAGCTGCGCATGGCGGAAACCCTGGCCGAGCTGGGCGTGGACGTCATGGAAGCGGGCTTCCCCATCGCCTCCCCCGGCGATTTCGAGAGCGTGAAGCGCATCGCCGAGACGGTGAAGGGCCCGGTCATCACCGGTCTGGCCCGCTCCGCTCCGGCCGACATTCTGCGCGCCGCCGAGGCGGTGAAGGCGGCCGAGCGCAAGCGTATCCACACCTTCATTTCCACCAGCCCGCTGCACATGAAGTACAAGCTGCGCATGGAGCCGGAGAAGGTGCTGGAGATGGTGATCGCCTCGGTCACCCTGGCGCGCCAACATACCGACGACGTGGAATGGTCCGCCGAGGACGGCACCCGCACCGAAGCGGATTTCCTGTGCCGCTGCGTGGAAGCCGCCATCAAGGCCGGCGCGACCACGATCAACATCCCCGATACTGTGGGCTACGCCGTGCCGGAAGACATGGAGCGGATCTTCGCCATGGTCCGCACCCGCGTGCCGGGCGCCGACCGGGTGATTCTCTCCACCCATTGCCATAACGATCTGGGTCTGGCGGTGGCGAACACGCTGGCCGCGGTGCGCGGCGGCGCGCGGCAGATCGAATGCACCGTTAACGGCATCGGCGAGCGCGCCGGCAATGCCGCGCTGGAAGAGGTGGCGATGGCCATCCGCACCCGCCAGGATGCCGCGCCCTACGTGAATAATATCGAGACCACCCGCATCCTGCGCACCAGCAAATTGCTGGCGACCATCACCGGTTTCGACGTGCAGCCGAACAAGGCGATCGTCGGCCGCAACGCCTTCGCGCATGAATCCGGCATTCATCAGGACGGCATCCTGAAGAACGCCGCGACCTATGAGATCATGACGCCGGAGAGCGTGGGCTGGCACAAGACCTCGCTGGTGATGGGCAAGCATTCCGGCCGCGCCGCCTTCCGCGACAAGCTGCAGGCGCTGGGCTATGGCGATCTGGGCGACAACGCGCTGCAGACCGCGTTCCAGCGCTTCAAGGATCTCGCCGACCGCAAGAAGGTCGTTTACGACGACGACATCGTCGCCCTGGTCGATGACGAGGTGATGCGCGACCACCAGCGCATCAAGTTCGTCGATCTGGAAGTCTGGGCCGGGTCCAAGGCCAAGCCGCGCGCGCTGCTGGAGCTGGAAGTGGACGGCGTGAAGCAGAGCGCGGAATCGCACGGCGACGGGCCGGTGGATGCCGCCTTCAACGCCATTCACGAGATCTTCCCGCATGAGGCAGCGCTGCAGCTCTTCTCGATTGGCGCCGTCACCGAAGGCACCGACGCCCAGGCGCGCTGCACCGTGCGGCTGGAGGAAGAAGGCAAGCTGGTCGACGGCCAGGGCGCGGACACCGACACCATCGTCGCCGCCGTGCGCGCCTATATCCATGCGCTGAACAAGCTGATCACCAAGCGCGCCCGTACCGAGCCTGAGGCGCATGACGGCGTAGAAAGCAGCCGCTTTTTAAAAAAAGCGGCGCAAAAATTTTTTTAATCTGGGCCGGTGGCGTTTCCACCAGCACGGCCCAGATCAACAAAGCTTTTTGCGAGTCCTTTGGGCCGTGCAGGTTTCACCAGCACCGGCCCAGAGTCCAAAAAGTTTTTGGTGCCGCTTTTTTCAAAAAGCGGCTCCTTTCTTTTCTGGCCTTTTTCTTTTTTGCTATCCCAACAACCGCCCGATCACCCGCGCGGTATAATCCACGACCGGGATGATGCGGCCGTAATTGATGCGGGTGGGGCCGATCACGCCTATGGCGCCGACGATGCGGTCTTGGGCGTTGCGCGCCGGGGCGACGACCATGGAAACGCCGGCCGCGCCGAACAGGCCTGATTCCGCGCCGATGAAAATCCGCACGCCGTCGGAGGCTTCCGCCAGGTCGAGCAGGCGCAGCATCGTCTCCTCGGTTTCCAGCCGCTCGAACAAAGCCTGGATGGCGCCGAGCTTTTCCAACTGGTCCACATCCGCGAGCAGCCGCCCCTGACCACGCAGGATCAGCGATCCGGCCCGGCCCTCGCCGGACCAGGTGGCGAGCCCGGCCTCGATCACGCTGCTGGTCAGCTCGTCCAGCGCCGAGCGGTCGGCGGCGAGGTCGGTGGCCACATGGTGGCGCAGATCGTCCAGTGTCAGCCCGTTGAGCCGCGCGTTGAGAAAATTGCTCGCCTGTTGCAGCGTCGCGGGCGGCAGGCCCAGCGGGGTTTCGATGATGCGGTTCTCCACCTGGCCTTCGGAGGAGACGAGAATCACCAGCGCCCGCCCCGGCGAGAGCGGCACGAATTCGATATGTTTGACCGGCCCTTCGCTTTTCGGGGCCAGCACCAGGCCGGCGGCAGCCGAGAGGCCGGAGAGCATGGACGAGGCCTGGGCCAGCGTGTCCTGCAGCGAGCGGCCCGATTGCGCGAGGGCCTGGTTGATGGTGTTGCGCTCATCCTCCGACAGCTCGCCGAACTGCAGCAACCCGTCGACGAACAGTCGCAGGCCGCGATCGGTCGGAAGCCGGCCTGCCGAAGTGTGCGGCGAGAAGAGCAGCCCGGCATCGGTAAGGTCCGCCATCACGTTGCGGATCGTCGCCGGGGAGAGCCGTTGGGGCAGCAGGCGGGAGAGGGTGCGGCTGCCGACCGGCTCGCCGGTCTCCACATATTGCTCGACGATTTCTCGCAGCACCGCAGCGGAACGAACGTCCAGTCCGGGCGGAAGCCGGGGTGGCTGCTTCGGGCTCAAATTGCTCCTATGGTCCATGGGCACAGCGTCGCGTAATAGCACGTCGCATGCAAAACGGACAGGAGCAGGCGATGCGCCCTTCAGGCAGGAATTTTGATGCGTTGCGTAGCGTGCGCATCGAGACCGGGTTTTCTCACCACGCCGAGGGCTCGGCGCTGATCCGCATGGGCGGCACGGAGGTGCTGTGCACGGCGAGCGTGGAGGGCAAGGTCCCCGGCTTCATGCGCGGCCAGGGCGAGGGATGGGTGACGGCGGAATATGGCATGCTGCCGCGCGCCACCCATAGCCGCGGTGATCGCGAGGCCGCGCGGGGCAAACAATCCGGCCGCACGCAGGAAATCCAGCGCCTGATCGGCCGCTCGCTGCGCGCCGTGGTCGACCGCAAGCTGATGGGCGAGATGACCGTCACGCTCGATTGCGACGTGCTGAACGCCGATGGCGGCACGCGCTGCGCCTCGATCACCGGGGCCTATGTGGCGCTGGCGCTCGCCTTCCGCAAATTGCGCGCGGCCAATGTGCTGAAGGCCGACCCGCTGATCGCCCAGGTCGCCGCCGTGTCCTGCGGCATCTTCAAGGGCGTTCCGGTGCTCGATCTCGATTACGCCGAGGATTCCGCGGCCGATGCGGACGCCAATTTCATCCTCACCAGCCATGGCGGGATCGTCGAGATCCAGGCCACCGCCGAGAAGGCCACCTTCGATGACGCCGCGTTTGCCGCGTTGCTAAGCCTGGCACGGGCGGGCACCGCGGAATTGTTCGCGGCACAGCTTGCGGTACTGGGATAACAGGAGGGAAGGGGTTCTTTTTTGGAAAAAAGAACCAAAAAACTTTTTTAAACCTGGGGCATGGGGTTTTCGGGCGGCGTTGCCTTACATCATTCCCAGTCTGGGCATTTCTATGGCGGGGCAGCGGTCCATGACAACCGTGAGTCCCGCCTCGCGCGCTAGCTGGGCCGCCGCCTCGTTGATCACGCCGAGCTGCATCCACACTGATTTCGCGCCGAGGCGGATGGCCTCGCGCACCGGCGCTTCCACCTCGGCCGGGTTGCGGAACAATTCCACCATGTCGAGCGGCGCGGCTTCCTCGAGGTTCGCGACCACAAGCCGGCCGAGAATCTCCTGGCCGGCGAGGCCGGGATTTACCGGCGTCACCTCGAAACCCTGGCGCAGCAGGAATGCCATCACCTCGTAGGAGGGACGTGAGGGCTTGTTGGAAGCCCCCACCACAGCGATGCGCCGCGTGCGCAGCAGAAGGTCACGGATTTCCTGGTCGTTCATGTCCTCTCTCGCCTGCACGTTACGCCTCGGATTTGAAAGCTAGTTGCTCACTCTCGTCAGCGTGTCCTCGTCGGTGTGTTTGAACGGCTTGCCGTAGACGAAAAGTTCCGTCACTTCGCTTGTATTTCAGGATATTGCCCGTCACCTGAAAAGTGGCTTTGACGGTTTCGGTGACATCGTTGTGGACCATATATTGCGTCTGGGCGATGCCCTGGCTCTTGGTCGTCAAGGTCATCGGGTTGCCGGGCCGGCCCTCGGCGACCACGCACACGGCGCGCGGAATGCAGAAGGTGTCATAAACCAGGTTGTTCGTCGTGTCCCAGGTCAGATAGCCGATCTGATCGTGGAACCAATGGTGGTTGGTCGTCCGGAAAATCTGCTGATGATAAAACACCGAGATCAGATTCTGGGTGCTGCTGTTGGTCTCGGGAATATTGGGCGTAATGGTGATGGTTTCATGAAGGGCGAAACCGCTTTGCCATCCGTGCCGACATCGGAGCCGGTCTGGCCAGGTGCGACGTCCACGCCCGTGCTGGGCACCGTCTTCCAGGTTCCGATCAGCGCGGCGAGCGGGCCGTAATCCTGAACTTTCCCATTGATGACGATGTGTGCAGGGTTGGCGTTTTGTGCAGGGGGTGCGGCAAAAGCAGGGGCGGCGGCGAGGGGAGCGGCAAGCGCCACGGCAGCCGCAATAATTTTAGGCGTAGGCTTCAAGGCAGTACTCTCTGGAAAGTAACGTTCGATCAATCTGTATACGATTTCTCTAAACGCAACATCCGAGGAACCCGCCATCAATCCGGCGCGAGGGAGTCCAACGCGGGCAGCGGGGCGCGCCACCGGCCCAAATTCGCAAAAATTTTTGCGGCCGCTTTTTTCAAAAAGCGGCCGCTTTCTTTTTGCGCTTCCCTCAGCCTCGCTGAGGGAAGCGCAAGCAATGGTTAGTCTTCGACCTTGGAGATGATCGGGGAGAACGGGGCCGGGCTGGCGCCGTCATTCAGCATCTCGATGCGGCCGGTGATCTGGCCGCCATCTTCCACCTGCAGGCGGCGGCAGCGGGCGGTGCCGAGAACGCGGCCCGAGGCGCGCACCACCAGCGACTGGCGTGCGACCAGCGTGCCGTCGATGGTGCCGGCGACTTCCGCCTCGTCAACCTCGACCTCGCCCTTGAACATGCCGCCATGGGCGATCGAGAGTTCGGTGAGGCCGTTGATCATGGTCGCTTCAACGGTGCCTTCGACGACCAGCCGCTCGGCGTCCTGCACGGTGCCTTGCACGCTGATGCCGCGGCCGACCACCAGGGTGCGGCGGGCGCCTTCCTCGCGCGGGGCCGGGCTGCTGGCACCGAGATTGGGGCGCAGCGGCGAGGTCGCAGCGGCCGGGCTTGCCGGGCTGGCGGGCGTGGCCGGAAGCGGGGGCGCGAAGGGGGAGCGGGCCATGGCGGTTTCCTTAACAGAAGATGATTGTGGGGATGACGCCTCGGCACTGGCCGACGACGTGGTAAACGCTTGTTCGCGCGGCGCAGGAGCGGCAGCCGCCGGTTTTGGTGTTTCAGGCTTGCGTCGGTTGAACACGCGATCTCCCGGGTTCTAGCATCGTCGCAGCCGAGCTAGCATGTGGCCCCATTGTCGGACAACACCCGTATGAGGCTGTGGCTATGGTGAGGGGGGGCGTGGAATGCTATCGGCGGCGGGCAATTCTTAACAAAGGATGACCTGTATGGCCGTCACACGCTTTGATATCACCGGGATCGGCAATGCGATCGTCGATTATTTACTGCCGACGAATGACGATTTTTTAAATCGGCATAATATGCCCAAGGGCGGGATGTCATTGATCGATGCCGACCGCGCGACCCGGCTGACGGCGGCGATGCAGGGCGGGATCACGGCCTCAGGGGGCTCGGTCGCCAATAGCTGCGCGGTGGCCGCCGCCCTCGGCGCCCGCGTCGCGTTTCTCGGCAAAGTGGCGAAGGATGAGATGGGCGAGGCGTTCCGCCGCGAGATCTCCGGCCATGGCGTACATTATCCCACGCCGCCTCTGGAGGCGGAGGTCCCGACCGCACGTTGCCTGATCCTCGTCACCCCGGATGGCCAGCGCACCATGAACACCTATCTCGGCGCCGGCGGCGAGTTCGGGATGGACGATCTCGACGAGACCGTGATCATGGCCTCCGCCGTGACCTATCTGGAAGGCTATCTGTTCGACCCGCCGGCGGCGCAGGCGGCGTTTGCCGAAGCGGCGCGGATGGCGCGCGCAGCCGGCCAGAAAACCGCGCTCTCGCTCTCCGACGCATTCTGCGTGGACCGCCATCGCGACAGCTTCCGTAGGCTGATCGCCCAGGGCGTGGATATTCTCTTCGCCAACGAGGCGGAGATCTGCAGCCTGTACCAGCGCAACGATTTCGCCGAGGCGGCGCGCGACGCCGCGCGCGACATCAAGCTGGCGGTGCTCACCCGTAGCGAGGCAGGTAGCGTGATCCTGCACGAAGGCACCCAGGTGGAGGTGGGGGCGGCGCCGGCCCAGGTGGTCGACACGACCGGCGCGGGCGACGCTTACGCGGCCGGCTTCCTCGCCGCCTATACCAGGGGCGAGAGCCTGCACGCCGCCGGCACACTCGGCGCCCGGGCCGCGGCCATGGCAATCAGCCAGATGGGCGCCCGCCCGCCGGCGGCCGATCTGCGCACGCTGCTGGCGTAAGGAAGTAAGAAAGGAAGAGAGAAAGGGCCGCTTTTGTGAAAAAAGCGGCGCAAAAACTTCTGCTAAATTGGGCCGCTGGCGTTGAAACCAGCACGGCCCAGTTTACAGAAGTTTTTTGCTTCGTTTTTTCAAAAAAGCAGGCCTTTCTTCCTTCTACATCCCCAAAATCTTCCGCACCGCTGCGGCATCGGGGGCCGCCAGGGCCGCTGTGGCGATGGCGGTGCAGTCGGTGAAGTGCAGCGCGCGGATGGCTTTTTTAACGCGCGGCACGGCGGCGCCATGCATTGAGAGCTGGCGGATGCCGAGGCCGAGCAACAAAGGCGTGACCTGCTCGCGCGCGGCCAGCTCGCCGCAGAGCGCCACGGGAATGTTGGCGGCGGTGGCGGCTTCGGCGGCCATTTGCAGCAGGCGCAGCACCGCCGGTTCCAGCGGGTCGTAGAGCTTGCCGCCGGCGGGCAGGCAGCGATCGCTGGCCATGGTGTACATTGTGAGATCGTTGGTGCCGATGCTGAAGAACGCCGCCTCGGCAGCGAGCCGGGTGGAGGACAAAGCGGCGGCGGGGGTTTCGATCATGACGCCGAGCGGCGGTTTTTGCGCCGCCATGGGAATGCCTCGGCGTTTCAGTCGCCGCCAGACGCGCTCCAGCGCCTCACGCACCTCCCGCAATTCGTCGCAGCGCGAGACCATCGGCAGCATGACGCGCACCGGCCCGGCGGCGCCGGCGCGCAGGATGGCGGCGAGCTGGGTTTCCAGCAGTGCCGGGTGCTGCAGCAGCAGGCGGATGCCGCGCAGGCCAAGCGCCGGGTTCGGCTCCGGTTGCCGCGGCAGGAAGGCGTTGAGCGCTTCGGCATCCTTGTCCGAGCCCCAATCGAGCAGGCGGATGGTGACCGGCTCGCCCTCCATGGCGGTGATGATTTCGGTGTAGATCCGGGTTTGCGCCTCTTCGTCCGGCGGGCTCTCGCGGTTCATGAACATGAATTCGCTGCGCAGCAGGCCGATGCCGTGTGCGCCCGACTGGGCGATCAGCGGCAGCTCGAAAGGCAGTTCCAGATTGGCCTGCAGCTCGATGGTCACATGGTCGCGGGTTTCCGCCGGCAGGCGCTGCAGCCGGGCCAGGCGGCGGCGGGTGCGGGTGAATTCGGCGATTTTGCCGCGCGCCGCCTCGAGGCTGGCCGGGCTTGGGTTGAGGATGATTTCGCCCGCGTCGCCGTCGATGATGGCCGGGGTGCCGGGCCGCACCGCCCCCAGCACGCCGGGGGCGCCGAGCACGGCGGGCACGCCCAGCGCGCGCAGCATCACGGCGGTATGGCTATCCGCGCCGCCCTCGGCGGTGATGATGCCGGCGAACTGGTTGGGCCGGATCAGCGCCGCGTCGGAGGGGCGCAGCTCCCGCGCGGCGAGGATGCTGCCGGGGGCGAGATCGCGGAAACTGCGGAAGGGCTGGCCGGAGAGGTTGCGCAGGATGCGGCGGGCGACTTCGCGCACCTCATCGGCGCGGCGCTGGCGGCCGGCATGGTCCGAGCCGGTGAGGGCGAGGATCGCCCCGGCCTGGGCTTCGGCCTCGTCGGACACCGCCGCCTCGGCATTGGCCAACCCGTCTTTGATGCGGCGTTTGATGCCGCGGGTCAGCCGCGAGGGGCCGAGCATGTGCAGATAGGCGTCGATCAGCGGTTCCAGCTCCGCCTGGCTATGTTCCGGCAGGCCGGTCAGCCGCGCCTTCAATTTGCCGAGCTGGTGGCGGGAGCGGCGGACCGCCTCTTCCAGCCGGTCGGTCTCGGCGGGCACGGCGGCGACGGCAATGACTTGCCGCACGACGACGAGTTCGGGCTCGCTCGCTTCATGCACCGGGCCGATGCCGACGCCGGGGGCGACGGACTGGCCGTGAAAGCGCTGCTCGAGGTAGGGCTGGACGCGTGATTGCATGTTGTAATGAAATCACGACGCGTAACGATTACAAGCGCTATCGCGCTGAGCTTCGGCAAAGGAAGTGAAGAACTACTTTTTGTGAACAAAAAGTAGTCTTTTGGTCCTTTGGGCCGTGCTGGTTTCACTGTCTCAGGCCCAGCGTCAAAAAAGTTTTTGCGCCGCTTTGTTCAAAAAGCGGCTTCTTACTTTTAGCTTTCAATCCGTCTCATGGAAGCCGGCTTCGATCAGCGCGGCGATGGCGTCCAGCGCTTCCTTGGCGTCGAACCCTTCGGCGGTGAGCAGCACGGTGCTGCCCGGGCCGGCGCCGAGCATCATCAGCCCCATGATGGAGCGGGCGGAGACTGACTGGCCGTCCTTGGCGATTTCGACCGTGGCGCTGAAGCGTTCGGCCAGGGTGACGAGTTTTGCGGCGGCCCGGGCATGCAGCCCGCGCCGGTTGACGATGCCGACCTCCATGGCCGCCGAACCCATATCGCTCATGGTCTATTCCGCGGCGCGCTGGGGCACGGCCGGCTGCGCCTCGTGGGCCGAGCAGATATATTTCCGCCCGGCGGCCTCGGCGCATTGCACCGCCTCGGACAAGGCCTTGGTGCCGCGGATCTTCGCGAGTTTCACCAGCATCGGCAGGTTCACGCCGCCGATGATTTCAATGCCGGGCTGGGTTGCCATCGACATTGCGAGGTTGCTGGGGGTTCCGCCGAACATGTCGGTCAGCAGGATCACACCGTCGCCGGTATCGACCTCGGCGATGCGGCTGGCGATTTCGGCGCGCTGGCTTTCAAAGTCCGCGTCCGATTCGACGCATACCGTGGCCACATCCTTCTGTTTGCCGACGACATGCTCCATTGCATCGCGCAGCGCATTGGCCAGCGTGCCATGGGTAACAAGAACCATACCGATCATGTTGAAAAAATCATTCCTTGGCGTCCATGGTCAGGCCGTTTCGAGCGGACTCGAATTTTCCGGCCTCGCGGTGGGTAACGCCGACCCGCCATCCCGCTTCGCTTAGATAGGTACCCAATTTCTCGATCATATATACAGATCTGTGTTGCCCGCCGGTACATCCGACACAGATTGTTGCATATTTTTTTCCTTCCTGCACGAAGCGCGGCAACAAAAATTTTACCAGTTCGAGAATTTTAGATAAGTATGTTGAAAAATCAGGATCATCTTCGATGAACCTGCCGACTTCCGGATCGCGGCCGCAGAGCGGGCGCAAGCTCGGATCGTAATAAGGGTTCCGCAGGAAGCGTGCATCGAAGACCAGGTCTGCTTCCCGCGGGAGGCCGGCGGGATAGGCGAAGGAAATCAAAGCGACGGCGAGCCCCGGCGCGTCGGCGCCGAAATTCTGTTCGATGATGGCGCGCAGCCGCGGCAAGGGCAGCTGCGAGGTGTCGATCAGCACATCGGCGCCATGGGCGAGCGGCAAAGTGAGTTCGCGCTCCAGCCGGATGCCGTCGGCGACCGTGCCGGTCTGCGCCAGCGGGTGGCGGCGGCGGGTTTCCGAATAGCGGCGCAGCAGCACGTCGTCGGCGGCGGCGGCGAAGAGCAGCGTCGGCGCCAGGCTGGGATTTTCGTGCAGGCGCTGCAGCTTGCGCAGCACCGTGTCGGCGGCGAAGCCGCGCGAGCGCGCGTCCACGCCGACCGCGAGATTGCCCTTGGCCTGCACTGCGAGGGTTTCCAGCGTGTCGAGCGGCGGGTTGTCCATGGTCTCGAAGCCGAGATCTTCGAGCATGCGCAAAATCGAGATCTTGCCCGCACCGGAGAGGCCGGTGACCAGCACGACGGCGCGTTTGGCGCTCCGGCTCATGCCGCGAAGGCCCCGGCGAGCTGGGTGACGCGGCCACAGGCGGCCTCCAGCGCCAAAGCGACGCGCGCCGGGGCGGAGGGGTGTTGCGGGTCGATCGTGACCATAGGCAGGCCGAAATCGGGATCCAGCGCGGGCGCGGGCAGGCGCTCGGCCGCGATGCCGAGCCGCACCACGAGGCGCGGCGTGGCCGTGGCGATGAAGGGCAGGCGGAAAATCCCCAGGCCGCGCACCTCCAACAGCCCGGCCAGGGCGGCGGGAGCGCGGGCCGTCCGGTCCTCGACGATCACCTGATCGTCGGCGACCAGCGCAAATCCGCGATCGAGCAGCCGCAGCAGCAGATCGGATTTGCCGGCACCGGACGGGCCGGTGAGCAAAACCGCGTCATAACCATCCGGGCCAGGCCGGGCGGCACAAGAGGCGTGCAAACGCATGGCCGGAATGTGGCAAGTTTTTGACGGCGGCGGAAGGGGGGAAAGAAAGGGGCCGCTTTTTGAAAAAAGCGGCACCAAAAACTTCTTTGACTTGGGGCCTGAGGCGCCCGAACCGCACGGGCCCAAAGTCACAAAGTTTTTTTGCTACTTTTTGTTCACAAAAAGTAGCCTACCTTTCTTCCTTCGTCACGCCGCCGGCGCGCCGTCTTCCTTGCGCAGCACATCGAGCGGCAGCAGCGCGCCGTCGCGTTCGAAATGCCAGAAGGTCCAGCCATTGCAGGTGGGGGCGTTCTGCACCGCCGCACCAACCTGATGGATCGAGCCGCGATGGGCGCCGGAGATCAGCGCGCCTTCGACGGTGACTTCGGCGGCGAAGCGGCGCTGCTTGTCCATGAGCTGGGTGCCGGGGCGCACAATGCCGCGCTCGACGAAGCTGCCAAAGGCGATGCGCGGCGCCTCGCGCCCGGTCGGCGGGGCGATCACGGCGCTGGACGGGGCACGCTCCTCGGCCTTGAGCCGGCCCCAGGCCGCCTCGACATAGGCGGGATGGCGCTCGATGCCGATGAAATGCCGGTGCAGGCGCTTGGCCATCGCGGCGGTGGTGCCGGTGCCGAGGAACGGATCGACGATGATGTCCCCCGGGCTGGTGGAGGATAGGATGACCCGGTGCAGCAGCGCTTCGGGTTTCTGGGTCGGGTGCAGTTTCAGCCCGTGCGTGTTGCGCAGCCGTTCCGAACCGGTGCAGAGCGGCATCGTCCAGTCGCTGCGCATCTGCAGGTCGTCATTCAGGGTCTTCATCGCCTGATAATTGAATTTGTAGCGTGATTCCTTGGATTTCGCGGCCCAGATCATGGTCTCGTGCGCGTTGGTGAAGCGCCGGCCGCGGAAATTGGGCATCGGGTTGGTCTTGCGCCAGATCACGTCATTGAGGATCCAGAAGCCGAGATCCTGCAGGATCGCGCCGATCCGGAAAATATTATGGTAGCTGCCGATCACCCAGAGCGTGCCGTCCTTGCGCAGGATGCGGCGGCATTCGCCGAGCCAGTCGCGGGTGAACGCGTCATAGGAGGCGAAATCGTCGAACCGGTCCCAGTCGTCATCGACGCCGTCGACCAGGCTGTCGTCGGGCCGGCGCAACTCCCCGCGCAATTGCAGGTTATAAGGCGGATCTGCGAAGACACAGTTCACCGAGGCGTCCGGCAGCATGCGGAGCATGTGACCGGCATCGCCGAGCAGGATCTGGTCAAGCGGCAGTTCGCGCAGGACTTCCACGGGCAAGGCAAACCCTCAATCTGGTACTCCCCGCCTAACTGGCGGGGCCGCCGTAGTCACGTCAACTCCGCAACGAGGCTGGCGGACGCTTCTTCCGCGGCTGTTTCCAGGGCCAGCTCGCGCAGCAGCGGGCCGAATCCGGTGCGGTGATGGCGGGTCGGGCCGTGCGCGCGGAGCGCCTGGCGGTGCGCGGCGACGGCATAGCCAGCGTTCTGCGCCCAGCCATAAAGCGGGTAGCGGGCATGGAGCCGGAGCATCAGCGCGTCGCGCAGCTCCTTGGCGGCGATCGAGGCGGCGGCGATCGAGAGGCTCAGCGCATCGCCGCCGACCAGAGCGGTACACGGAATGGTGATGCCGGGCGCGCGATTGCCGTCGACCAGCACATGGTCGGGCGTGACCGGCAAAGCGGCGATGGCCCGGCGCATCGCCAGCATCGAGGCGTGCAGTATGTTGAGCCGGGCGATTTCCGGCACCGAGGCCGCGCCGAAGCCGATATGGGCGCCGGATTTCTGCAAAGCTGCCAGGGCGGCGGCGCGGGCCGGGGCCGAGAGTTTCTTGGAATCGTCGATCAGGGCAGCGAAGCCGCGCGGCAGCCGGGCGGGCAGGATCACCGCGGCGGCCAGCACCGGCCCGGCGAGCGGGCCGCGCCCGACCTCGTCCACCCCGGCGACGAGGCCACCGATCCGTTTCTCGTGCTTGCAATCAGGCATGGCGCAATCCGGCGAAGAAGGCGGCGAGTAAAGCAGAACAGTCCGAGTCGCGTACCCCGCCGATGATCTCAGGTTTGTGATGTGTGGTGGCGTGGGCGAACACGCGCGGCCCGTGCTCGACGCCGCCGGATTTCGGGTCATAGGCGCCGAACACCAGCTTCTTGATGCGGAAGGCGGCGATCGCCCCGGCGCACATGGCGCAGGGCTCAAGCGTCACGGTGAGCGTGCAATCGGCGAGGAATTTCTCCCCCCGGGCGGCGGCGGCTTCCTGCAGCACCACCAGCTCGGCATGCAGAGCCGGGTTGCGCGCCGCCTCGGTGCGGTTGCCGGCCGCCGCCAGCACCTGGCCTGCGGCATCGGTCACCACCGCGCCAACCGGGATTTCCCCCCGTGCGGCGGCGTGTCTGGCTTCATCAAGGGCGCGTTCCATCGGCGTCATCGGATAAAGTTTGCCTCGGGGCCACGGGCCGGTCTAGTTGCACCGCATGATAACTCGCCCTTTGATCGGACTTACGCTCGATGCCGAACCGGCCGGCGGCTGGTCCAAATATCCCTGGTATGCGCTGCGGCAGAACTACACGGCGGCGGTGGCGGCGGCGGGCGGGTTGGCGGTGGCGCTGCCGCACGATCCCGGCCTCGCGGAAGCCTATCTCGGCCGGCTCGACGGGCTGATCGTCACCGGCGGCGCATTCGATGTCGACCCGGCTTTGTATGGCGCGGACGACCGGCATGACACGGTGACGCTGAAATCCGACCGCACCAGGGCGGAGCTGGCGCTGCTGACCGGCGCGCTGGCGCGCAACCTGCCGGTGCTGGGCATTTGCGGCGGGCAGCAGCTGCTCGCGGTGGCGCTCGGCGGCACGCTGATCCAGCATATTCCCGATGCCGTGCCGGATGCGCTCGGCCATGAGCAGAAGACGCCGCATGTCGAACCCTGCCATGAGGTCAGCATCAGCCCCGGCACGCTGCTGCACCGGCTGGTCGGGCCGCGCATGCAGGTGAACAGCTCGCACCACCAGGCGGTGCAGGCGCCGGGCCGCGGCCTGGTCAACGCCGTGGCGCCGGACGGGGTGATCGAGGGCATCGAGGAGCCGACGCAGCGTTTTTGCATCGGCGTGCAATGGCACCCGGAATTTTTCGCCGATCCCGGCGACAAGGCGATTTTCGCCGCGTTCGTGGCGGCCGCCTGTGGTTGAGGATGAGGCGCGCGGCGAGCGGATCGCCAAATTCCTGTCCCGCGCCGGCATTGCCAGCCGCCGCGATGCCGAGGCGCTGGTCGAGGCCGGGCGCATCCGGCTGAATAACGAGACGGTCACGCATCCGGCGGTGTTCGTGAAGGACGGCGATTTGGTGCTGTTCGACGGCAAGCCGGTGAGCGCGCCGGAGCGCACCAGGCTGTGGCGCTATCACAAGCCGGACGGGCTGGTGACCACGCATAAGGACCCGGAAGGGCGGCCGACCGTGTTCGCGCATCTGCCGCCCGGCCTGCCGCGGGTGATCAGCATCGGCCGGCTCGACCTCACCTCCGAGGGGCTGTTGCTGCTGACCAATGACGGCGCGCTCTCGCGCAAGCTGGAGCTGCCGGAGACCGGCTGGCTGCGGCGCTACCGCGTGCGCGTGCATGGCGGGGTCGCGCCCGACAAGCTCAAGCGCCTGGCCGACGGCATGGTGGTGGATGGCACGCGCTTCGGCCCGATCGAGGCTTCGGTCGATTCCGTGCAGCGCGCCAATAGCTGGCTCAGCGTCTCGCTGCGCGAAGGCAAGAATCGCGAGATCCGCCGCGTCATGGAGGCGCTCAGCCTGCCCGTCACGCGGTTGATCCGTGTCGCTTACGGGCCGTTCCAGCTCGGCAATCTCGAACGCGGCGCCGTCGAAGAGGTGAACGGCAAGATTTTGCGCGAGCAGGTGCCGGGTCTGAGCAAATGAGGCGCGGCCTTGGCCTTGCCTGATCGCCGCGGCCCGCCCCCCGGGCCGAAACTGATTGCCGGCGCCTGGCGCGGGCGGCGCCTCGTCGCCCCGGCGGGGCTCGAGACGCGGCCGACCGGCCTGCGCGCGCGCCAGGCGGCGTTCGACATCCTGCTCCATGCGCCCTGGGGCGGTAGTCCGTTTCTGCGCGAAGCGCACGTTTTAGACGTGTTCGCCGGCACGGGGGCCTTCGGGCTGGAAGCTCTGTCGCGCGGCGCCGCGGGGGCGGTGTTTTTCGAGTGCGCGCCAGCGGCGCTGACAGCCTTGCGCCGCAACATCGAAGCCTGCCGGGCCGAGGCGCTGGCCCAGCTGATCGCCGGGGATGTGCTGGCGCCGCCGCCGGGGCGCCCGCACCAGCTGGTGTTTCTCGACCCGCCTTACGGCCAGGATTATGTGCCGCGCGCGCTCAAGGCGCTGGCGGCGCGCGGCTGGCTGGCGCCGGACGCGGTGGTGCTGGCCGAGCTCGGGCCCGGCGATGAATGGGCGCCGGGACGCTGCTCGCCGAGCGCAGCCATGGCCCGGCGCGTTTGGTGTTCGGCAGGCTGTAATCGCCCGGCGGGGGCGTGGTAGAGACGTAGCATGCTGACCCCGATCATTCGCCGCCTCTCCGCCGTGACCGTGAACCGCATCGCCGCCGGCGAGGTGATCGAGCGTCCCGCCGCGGCGGTGAAGGAGCTGGTCGAGAACGCGCTCGATGCCGGGGCGCGGCGCGTCGAAGTGATCCTCGCGGGCGGCGGGATTGCGCGGATCGAAGTCATCGATGATGGCTGCGGCATTGCCGAGGAGCAGCTGGCGCTCGCGATCGAGCGGCATGCCACCTCCAAGCTTGCCGATGAGAGTTTGGTGCAGATCGCCACGTTAGGCTTTCGCGGCGAGGCGTTGCCCTCGATCGGCGCGGCCGCGCGGCTGACCTTGATCAGCCGTCCGGCAGGGCAGGATTCGGCGGCGCGGCTGAGCGTGGTGGGCGGGGCGGTGAGCCCGGTGATGCCGGCGGCGGGGCCGCTCGGCACGCGCGCGATCGTCGAGGATCTGTTCTTTGCCACCCCGGCGCGGCGGAAATTTCTCCGCACACCGCGCGCCGAGGCGGAAGCGGCGGAGCGCGCGGTGTGGCGGCTGGCCTTGGCCATGCCGCTTGTGGCGTTCCGGCTGGTCTCGGACGAGCGGGTGCTGTTCGACCTGCCCGCCCAGGAGGAGACGGCACGTGTTGCCGCTTTGTTCGGGCGCGAGGCGGCGGGGATGATGCTGCCGCTGGAGGCGACGCGCGAAGGGGTGCGGCTCACCGGCCTGGCCGGGCCGGCCAGCCTGTCGCGCGCCACCACCGCCTTGCAGAGTTTCGTCGTGAATGGGCGGCCGGTGCTCGACCCGGTGCTGCGCATGGCGCTGCGCCTGGCCTATCGCGATGTGATCCCGGCCGGGCGGCATCCGGTCGCCGCTTTGCGGCTGGAGGTGCCGGCCGAGGCGCTGGATGTGAATGTGCATCCGGCCAAGACCGAATTGCGTTTTGCCGACGCCAATGGCGTGCGCAGCCTGGTGATCGGGGCGATTTCGCGCGAGCTGGAACGGCCGGTGAGTCTCAGCAATGCGCCGATGGCGCCGATCACCGGCGCGCGCCCGGCCGCCCCGCCACGTTCGGACCTGGCCCCCTTGCTCTCCCTGCGCCCGCCGCCCTCTTACACGCCCGCTTACGCGCCAATGGGCACGGCAACACGGGGCTTTGCCGAGGCCGAGCTGGCGCTCGCCGCCCCGCCGGCGGCGCGGCAGATCGTAGCACCGGCGCCCGATCCGGCGCATCCGCTGGGCGCGCCGCTGGCGCAGATTTTCGACACCTATCTGCTGGCAGTGGCCGCCGACGGGTCGCTGGTGCTGGTCGACCAGCATGCCGCCCATGAGCGCCTCACCGAAGAGCGGCTGCGCGCCGAGTTTCTCGCCGGCCAGGTGGCGGCCCAGCCTTTGCTGCTGCCGGTGGTGGTGGATTTTGCCCCGCTCGAGGCGATGCGGCTGCTCGCCCAGGCAGACAATCTCAAGCGGCTCGGGCTGGAGATCGAAGCGTTCGGGCCCGGGGCGGTGCTGGTGCGGGCGCTGCCGGCGGCGCTGAAAAATGCCGACGCCGCCGCACTCCTGACCGACCTCGCCGAGGAATTCGCTGAAAGCGACGTGCCGGTGGCGCTCGAAGCCCGGCTCGACGCGGCCCTGGCGCGGCTCGCCTGCCATCGCTCGATTCGCGCCGGGCGGCGGCTCACCGTCGAGGAAATGAGCGCGCTGCTGCGCGACATGGAAGCGACACCGCGCGCCGCCACCTGCAGCCATGGGCGCCCGACTTTTCTCAAGCTCTCGCAAGCGGAGTTGGAGAAAATGTTCGGAAGGCGGGGGATTTAAGGAAGAAAGAAAGGCTACTTTTTGTGAACAAAAAGTAGCAAAAAAACTTTGCTACTTTCGGCCCGTGCCTTTCGGGCGCCTCAGGCCCAAAGTCGAAAAAAGTTTTTGCGCCGCTTTTTTCAAAAAGCGGCTCTTTCTGTCTTCCAGAGTTCCTGCGCCGCCGCGAGATCCTCAGGCGTATTGATGTTAAGAAACGGATCGAACGCCCCGGCAAATTCCACTTGCCTTGCGGCGCAGAGATCGAGCGCGTCGCGCACCCGGTAGGCGCCGGGTGCGGCGAGGAATTGCTCGAGTGCCGGCCGGAGCGTGACCGGCCAATGCGCGACCAGATGATGCTGGCGGCCGCCATAACAGGCGACGGCGGCGGCAGGGCTGAGCGCCTCGCGCAGATGAAGTGGTGCGAAGGGCGTGTCCACCGGCACAGTGAGCAATGTCTCCGCGCCGATCGCCTCGGCCCAGGCAAGGCCCGCGGCAACGCCGGCGAGCGGGCCTTTGCCGGCATAGGCCGGGGCGTCGGCAAATACCGGGAGGCCCAAAGGCGCGAAACGGGCGGCATCGCCATTGGCGCTGATGGCGATTTCATCGACCTGTGGTGTCAGCCGCGCGTGCAGCAGCGTGATCAGCGGCCGGTCATCCAGGCGCAGGAAGGCTTTGTCGACATAGCCGAGTCGGCTGCCCTGGCCGCCGGCGAGGATCAAAGCGGCGATGGTCATGAGGAAGAAGGCCTAAAAAGGCAAAAAGCCTTGGGGCGAACGACGGGGATTGAACCCGCGACAACCGGTACCACAAACCGGCGCTCTACCAACTGAGCTACGTCCGCCATCAAGGCTGGAGCCTCGTACCGCTGTCAGGCGGTTGTCGTCAACGTCTGTGATGCAAGCCAGCGTTCGAGCCTGGTCACGGCTTCGTGCAAAAGTTCGGGCCGCTTGCAGAACGCGAAGCGCGCATAGCGGGTCGGCGCGGCGCCGACATAAAAGGCGGAGACGGGAATTGCCGCCACCCCGGCCTCGACGGTGATGGTGCGGCAAAAGGCGACATCGTCGCCCTCGAAGCCGAGGCCGGAGAAATCGGCGGTGATGAAATAGCTGCCATCGGCGGCCAGCGTCTTGAAGCCGAGGCGGCGCAGCCCGGCTTCCAGCAGGTCGCGGCGCGCCTGCAGCTCATCGGCCAGACCGGCGAAATAGGAATCGGGTTTGGCCAGGCCCAAGGCGACCGCGCGCTGCAGATTGGGGGCGGAGGCGAAAGTGAGATTTTGGTGCGCCTTGGCGACCAGGGAAATCAAAGCGGGGCAGCCGGACACGTAGCCGATCTTCCAGCCGGTGAGCGAGAAGGTCTTGCCGGCGCTGCCGATGCGCAAAGTGCGGTCCGCCATGCCGGGCAGGGTCATCAGCGGAATATGCCGGGCGCCGCGGAACACCAGATGTTCATAAACTTCATCACACACCGCATAGGCATCGTGCGCGATCAGCAGCTCGCTGATGAAGGAAAGCTCATCTGCCGAGAACACCTTGCCGGTCGGGTTCATCGGCGAGTTGAGCAGCAGCAGCTTGGTGCGGGGGGAGAAGGCGGCGGCGAGTTCCTCGCGCGGCAGCTGCCAGTCGGGCGGGTTGAGCCGGACCAGTTTCGCGGTGGCGCCGAGCATGGTCACCACCGGCAGATACGTGTCGTAAAGCGGCTCGATCAGCACCACCTCGTCGCCCGGGTTGAGCAGCGCCATCAGGCAGGCGGTGATCGCCTCGGTGGCGCCGGAGGTGACGACCACGCCGGCATTCGCATCGATGTCGAGTCCGTAGAAGCGCTGATTGGCAGCGGCGACGGCCTGGCGGCAGCTCCGGCAGGCCGGTCAGCGGCGCATATTGGTTGCGCTGGTCGAGCAGCGCGTCGGCGGCGGCCCGCACCACATCGGCCGGGCCGTCAGTGTCGGGGAAGCCCTGGCCGAGATTGATCGCGCCATGTTGCTGCGCGAGCGCGGACATGATGGTGAAGATCGTCGTGCCGGTCTGTTCAAGCAGCGCGTTCGCGGGTTTCAACGGAGCATCCTTACGCCAGAGGGTGATAAATTAAAGGGCAGTCACGTGCGGGGCAAGTCTGCCAAAAATATGGGCAGATGACGCCGCGCCTTGCGCCATGTTAACCATTGCCTGAACGGGCCGCCCGGTCCATCCCGCGATGAAAGGAAATTCCTTTCTGGCACGACATATGCAAAGCTAACGGGGCCAGCCCTTTGGCTGGCGCGCCAACTCAAAGTGCGCAGGCCGCAGGACACAGAGGAGGCGCCCGGTGCGTTCGGGCGTGAACCAGATGAAAAAGATCGAAGCGATCATCAAACCGTTCAAGCTGGACGAGGTTAAGGAGGCGCTGCACGAGGTGGGCCTGCAGGGCATCACGGTCGTGGAAGCCAAGGGATTCGGCCGCCAGAAGGGGCATACCGAGCTCTATCGCGGCGCCGAATATGTGGTGGATTTTCTGCCGAAGGTGAAAATCGAGGTGATCTGCGAGGATAGCGTGGTGGAACGCGCGGTCGAAGCGATCATGAACGCGGCCCGCACCGGGCGCATTGGCGACGGCAAGATTTTCATCTCCTCGGTCGAGGAAGCGATCCGCATCCGCACGGGCGAGCGGGGCGACGCGGCAATCTGAGCCGCCGGCCCGGCTGAAGATGACCCGCCCCAGCCATTGTGGCAGGGGGCGGGCATGGTTAACATGCCGGGCTGCAGCCTCAGTTATGCGGCGCCGCATGGTGCGGCGCCGTTGTGTTGAGATTTATAGTTTGGGGATTAAGCATGGCGAAGAAGCCCGCTGAAGGCGCCGATGGCATCAGCAAAGTATTGGATCTGATCAAGGAGAACGGCGTCGAGTATGTCGACCTGCGCTTCACAGATCCGAAGGGCAAGTGGCAGCATACCGCCCAGCACGTGTCGACGGTCGACGAGGATTCGCTGCGTGACGGTTTCATGTTCGACGGTTCCTCGATCGCCGGCTGGAAGGCGATCAACGAGTCCGACATGATCCTGCAGCCGGACCTGGACAGCGCGGTGATGGACCCGTTCGCGGCCAAGCCGAGCCTGATCCTGTTCTGCGACATCATCGAGCCCTCCACCGGCCAGAGCTATGCCCGCGACCCGCGTTCGACCGCGAAGAAGGTCGAAGCCTATCTGAAGGCGACCGGCATGGGTGACTCGCATCGTCGTCGGCGCGGAAGCCGAGTTCTTCATTTTCGACTCCGTGAAGTTCGGCACCGGCGGCAATTTCGGCACCTACCAGCTGGATAGCATCGAGGGCCCCGGCTCTTCGATGAAGGACTATCCGGAAGGCAATATGGGCCATCGTCCGGCGCGTCAAGGGCGGCTATTTCCCGGTCCCGCCGGTGGACGGCGATTCCGACCTGCGCGCGGAAATGCTCTCGGCGATGGGCGAAATGGGCCTGCCGATCGAGAAGCATCACCATGAGGTGGCGCAGAGCCAGCACGAACTGGGCACCCGGTTCAACACGCTGACCAAGATGGCCGACCAGATGCAGATCTATAAGTATTGCGTGCACAATGTCGCGCATTCTTATGGCAAGACGGCGACCTTCATGCCGAAGCCGATCTATGGCGATAACGGCTCGGGCATGCACACCCACCAGTCGATCTGGAAAGCGGGCAAGCCGCTCTTCGCCGGCAACGGCTATGCCGATCTCTCCGAGATGTGCCTGTACTTCATCGGCGGCGTGATCAAGCATGCCAAGGCGATCAACGCCTTCACCAACCCCTCGACCAACAGCTACAAGCGGCTGATCCCTGGTTTCGAGGCGCCGGTGCTGCTGGCCTATTCGGCGCGTAACCGCTCGGCTTCCTGCCGCATCCCCTACACCACCAGCCCGAAGGCCAAGCGCGTGGAAGTGCGCTTCCCCGACCCGACCGCCAACCCCTATCTGGGCTTTGCGGCGATCGCCATGGCCGGCATCGACGGCATCAAGAACAAGATCCACCCGGGCGACCCGATGGACAAGGATCTGTACGACCTGCCGCCGGAAGAGCTGAAGGGCATCCCGACGGTGTGCGGCAGCCTGCGCGAAGCGCTGCAGGCGCTCGAAGCCGACCACGAGTTCCTGCTCGCCGGCGACGTGTTCTCCAAGGAGCAGATCGAGAGCTATATCGAACTCAAGTGGAAGGATGTGTATCGTTTCGAGCACACGCCGCACCCGGTCGAGTTCGAGATGTACTACTCCGCCTAAAAGCGGGTTGATGGAAACGGGGGCGAAAGCCCCCGTTTTTTTTGCCCGTGCCGCGCGAGCGCCACCGGCCCGAAGTCAAAAAAGTTTTTGGTGCCGCTTTTTTCCAAAAAGCGGCTGCTTTCTTCCCTTCGCTTGCTTTGCCCAGATAGACGGCGTAAGGTACGGAAAAATATAACCCGATTTTTGCAGGGTGGCCCTCAAACGGCCGCCTTTTTTATTGGATTTTGCGCTGTGAGTGACAATCGCCCGACCCATACCGGCCTTGAAGGCCGCATTGCCGAGATCATCGCCGGACCGCTGGAAGCCCAGGGGTACGAGCTGGTGCGCGTGCAGGTGATGGGCACCGAGACGCCGACCGTGCAGATCATGGCCGACCGCGCCGATGACGCGTCGTTCACCCTCGACGACTGCACGGCCGTCAGCCATCTGCTCTCGGCGGTGCTTGACGTCGAGGACCCGATCGATTCCGCCTGGACGCTGGAAGTCAGCTCGGCGGGGATCGACCGGCCGCTGACCCGCACCAAGGATTATGTCCGTTATGCCGGGTTCGATGCGCGGATCGAGCTGCTTTTCCCCGGTCCCGGCGGGCGCAAGCGCTTCACCGGCAAGCTGGTTGGCGCCGACGCCGAGACGGCCCGGCTGAAGCTGGAAAATGGCGAGGTGGTTGAGCTCAAGCGCGCCGATATCCGCAAGGCCAAGCTCGTGCTCACCGATGAGCTGATCGCCTTTACGACCAACCCGACTGTGACAAACTAACCGAGGACCCAACCATGGATACCGCCGTCAATCGTCCGGAATTGCTGCTGGTTGCCGATGCCGTGGCGCGCGAGAAACAGATCGAGCGCGACGATGTGCTGGAGGCGATGGAGCAGGCGATCCAGAAGGCCGGTCGCGCCAAATACGGGCATGAGAAGGATATTCGCGCCACCATCGACCGCAAGACCGGCGATGTGCGGCTCTCCCGCTGGACCGAGATCGTCGAGACTGTGGAGAATGAGGCGACGCAGCTCGCGGTGAGCATTTCCAAGCGCTTCGCGCCGGACAAGGAAGTCGGCGATTTTATCGTCGATCCGCTGCCGCCGATCGATTTCGGCCGCATCGCCGCGCAGACCGCCAAGCAGGTGATCGTGCAGCGCGTGCGCGAATATGAGCGCAGCAAGCAGTTTAACGAGTTCAAGGACCGGGTCGGCGAGATCATCAACGGTGTGGTCAAGCGCACCGAATACGGCAATCTGATGGTCGATCTCGGCCGCGCCGAGGCGCTGCTGCGCCGCGACGAGACGATCCCGCGCGAAAATCTGCGCAATGGCGACCGCGTGCGCGCCTTCATCTACGATGTGCGCGAAGAGCAGCGCGGCCCGCAGATTTTCCTCTCGCGCACGCATCCCGGCTTCCTCGCGAAATTGTTCGCCCAGGAAGTGCCGGAAATTTATGACGGCATCATCGAAATCAAGGCGGTCTCGCGCGATCCGGGTTCGCGCGCGAAAATGGCGGTGATTTCGCGCGACCAGTCGATCGACCCGGTCGGCGCCTGCGTCGGCATGCGCGGCTCGCGCGTGCAGGCGGTGGTGGCCGAGCTGCAGGGCGAGAAGATCGATATCATTCCCTGGTCGCCCAACGTCGCGACCTTCGTGGTGAACGCGCTGGCTCCGGCGGAAGTCTCCAAAGTGGTGATGGATGAGGAGGCCGGGCGCGTCGAAGTGGTGGTCCCGGACAGCCAGCTATCGCTCGCCATCGGCCGGCGCGGCCAGAATGTGCGCCTGGCCTCGCAGCTGACGCGCTGGGATATCGACATCCTCACCGAGGCTGAGGAGAGCGAGCGCCGCCAGGAAGAGTTCCGCCGCAAGACCGGGCTGTTCGTCGAAGCGCTCGATGTGGACGACATGATCGCCGGCCTGCTGGTGCAGGAAGGGTTCGAGAGCATCGAGGATCTGGCGGTGACGCCGGAAGAAGAGCTGGCGGACATCGAAGGATTCGACGAGAATGTCGCGAACGAGCTGAAGCGCCGCGCCGAGACGGCTCTCGCCCGTCAGGCGACCGAGCAGGAAGAGCGCCGCGTGGCACTTGGCGTGACCGACGAGATCGCCTCGATCGAGACGCTGAGCGCCAAGGACCTGATTGCTCTGGGTGAGAAAGGCGTGAAGACGCTGGACGATCTTGCGGATCTGGCCGGCGACGAGCTGGTGGAGATTCTCGGCACCGAGGTCATGACCGAGGACGCGGCGAACGAAATCATCATGGCGGCCCGTGCGCATTGGTTCGAAGGTGGCGGCGACGCTGCCTGAACCGGAAATCCCCGATCCCATCGAGGTGGAGCCGGAGCGCGGGCCGCTCCGGCGCTGCCTGGTGCAGCGCGAGCAGGGACGTCGCGAGGCGATGCTGCGTTTCGTCGTCGCACCGGATCGGACGCTGGTTTTCGATGTCGGCGCAACCCTGCCCGGCCGTGGTCTATGGTTGAGTGCAGCCGGCGATGTGGTAGAGATGGCGCTCAAGCGGGGCGTGTTTTCCCGGGCCGCAAGGCAGCAGGTGATTACGCCGAAGGATTTGCGCGCTCAGGTTGAGACGATGCTCGCGCAGCGGATTTTCGAGTTGGCGGGGCTGGCGCGGCGCGGTGGCGGCGCGATTTCAGGTTTCGAAAAAGCGCGTGAATGGCTGGTTTCCGGTAAAGCCGGGCTGGTGATGCAGGCGTTGGATGGTAGTGTGGACGAGCGGGCGCGGTTTCTCGGCGGCCGCGATATTCCTGTGGTGACGATTTTCACCGCCGCCCGGCTGGGACAGGTTTTCGGCCGGGACCATGCCGTGCATGCCGTGATCGCGGCGGGACGGCTGGCGGAAAAGATACAAATAGAGGCTTTGCGGCTCGCAGGTGTTGCGGTCGGGGGCCCGAGCGGGCAGTAACGCCCAATGCGGCCGGGTCGCCCCCGGCCAGACGAGTGGATGGACCGGATTTAGCATGAGTGACGGCAACGACCAGACTGAAACCAAAGGCAGGCTTTCCCTGCGCCCGGCCGCGCGCGGCGATGCGGGTCATACCGTCGATGCCGGATCCGTGCGGCAGAGCTTCTCGCATGGGCGCTCGAAAGTGGTGCAGGTCGAGGTGCGCAAGAAGCGGGGCCTCGGCCCAGCTGGGGCGCCCGCCGCGCCGGCACCTGCCGCGCCCGCACCCAAGCCGACCACGTCGCTGAAGCCTGCCGAGCGCTCCGCGCCGCAGGCGCAGCAGAATAATGCCCCGTCCCGGCAGCGTCCGGCCGCTGGTGGCCGCGCTCTGACCGCCGCGGAAGTCGCGACGCGCCAGCGCGTGCTGGCCGAACAGCGCCTGGCCGCGCAGCGCGAGGCCGAACGCCGCGAGCAGGAAAAGATTTCCATCCTTTCCGCGGCCGAAGAAGCGCGCCGCCGTGAGGAAGAAGCCGCTGTGCAGCGGGCCATCGAAGAGGCAGCCGCAGCTGCCGCTGCCGAGATCGCCGCTGCCGAAGCTGCTGTGGCCGCCGAAGCCGCCGCCGCCGCGGAACAGGCCGCGCCCAAGCAGGCTGATTCGGCCCAGCGGGTCGAGGCGAAGAGTGCCGCCCGGCGCCGGCCGCTCCGCGTGGCGCCCCCGGCGCCAGGCCGCAGGCCCCGGGCGCCAAGCCGGCTGCCCCCGGCGCCGCACGCGAAACCTTGCAGCTCAAGCCGGCCCGCCCCGGCGTGCGCACGGAAGAAGAGGAAGAGGCGCCGCGCGGCGTGCGCCGTCCGAGCGTTGGCCCGGCACCCAAGCGCGGCACGCCGGTGCCGCCGCCCAAGAAGATCGGCGACGGCCGCCGTGCCGGCCGCATCGACGTGCAGGCCGCGATCGAAGGCGAGGACGAGAAAGTGCGTTCGCTCGCCTCGGTGCGCCGCCAGCGTGAGCGCGAGCGCCGTCAGGCCGAGCTGGAGCTGTTGCGCTCCGATGGTTTGAAAGTGGTGCGCGAAGTGATCCTGCCGGAAACCATCACCGTGCAGGAGCTCGCCAACCGTATGGCGGCGCGCGGCACCGACGTGGTGAAAACGCTGATGAAGCTGGGCGTGATGGCGACCATCACCCAGGCGATCGACGCCGACACCGCCGAGCTGGTGATTGCCGAATTCGGCCATCGCGCCCGCCGCGTCGCCGATTCCGATGTCGAGCTTGGCCTGGAAGGTGCGAGCGATACCGTGACCGATCTCGAGGCGCGGCCGCCGGTGGTGACGATCATGGGCCATGTCGACCATGGCAAGACCAGCCTGCTGGACGCGCTGCGCCATACTGATGTGGCGGCCGGCGAGGCGGGTGGCATCACCCAGCATATCGGCGCCTATCAGGTGAAGCTGCCTTCGGGCGCGCAGATCACCTTCCTCGACACGCCGGGCCATGAGGCCTTCACCGCCATGCGGGCGCGCGGCGCCAAGGTGACGGATATCGTCGTGCTCGTGGTGGCCGCCGATGACGGCGTGATGCCGCAGACGATCGAGGCGATCAAACACGCCAAGGCGGCGAACGTGCCGATGATCGTGGCGATCAACAAGATCGACCGGCCCGGCGCGAACCCGAACCGGGTGCGCCAGGAACTGCTGCAGTACGAGGTCGTGCTGGAAGAGATGGGCGGCGAGACCCAGGATGTGGAAGTCTCGGCGCTGAAGAAGACCGGCCTGGACAAGCTCGAAGAAGCCATTCTGCTGCAGGCGGAAGTGCTGGAGCTGCGCGCCAATCCGAACCGCTCGGCCGAAGGCGCAGTGGTTGAAAGCCGGCTGGATCGCGGCCGTGGCCCGGTGGCGACCGTGCTGGTGCAAAAAGGCACGCTGCATGCTGGCGATATCGTCGTGGCCGGCGCGCAATGGGGCCGCGTGCGCGCCATGCAGGACGACAAGGGCAAGGCCGTGAAGCTGGCGCTGCCGGCGACCCCGGTGGAGATTCTCGGCCTGTCGGCCGCGCCGACCGCGGGCGAGCCGTTCGTGGTGGTCGAGAGCGACACCCGGGCGCGCGAAATCGTCGAATATCGCCAGCAGAAGCTCCGCGAGCGTCAGGCCGCGGCGCAGACCGCCGGGCGTGGCACGATGGAAGAGATGCTGGCCCGTATTCAGGCTGGCGCGCAGAAGGAAGTGGCGGTCGTCATCAAGGCCGACGTGCAGGGTTCGGCCGAGGCGATCGGCGTGACCGTGACCAAGCTCGGCAACGAAGAAGTGCGCGTGCGCGTGCTCTATTCGGGGGTCGGCCAGATCACCGAGAGCGACGTGCAGCTGGCCAAGGCCTCCGACGCCATCGTCATCGGCTTCAATGTCCGCGCCAATACGCAAGCGCGCGAGCTGTCGCATCGTGAAGCTGTGGATATCCGCTACTACTCGATCATTTACGAGGTCGCGGACGACGTCGAGAAGCTTGTCAAAGGCAAGCTGGCGCCGGTCCATCGCGAGAAGTTCCTGGGTTACGCGGAAATCCGCCAGGTGTTCAACATCACCAAGACCGGCAGGGTCGCGGGTTGCTACATCACCGAGGGTCTGGTCAAGCGCGGCGCGGGCGTGCGCCTGCTGCGCGACAACGTGGTGATCCATCAGGGCGACCTGTCGCAGCTGAAGCGCTTCAAGGACGATGTGAAGGAAGTGGCGCGCGGCTATGAATGCGGCCTGTCCTTCGCCGGGTTCCAGGATCTGCAGGTCGGCGACGTGGTGGAATGCTATGAAACCGAAATCGTCGCGCCCTGAGGCGAAGGGGCCGAGCCAGAGGCAGCTCCGGGTCGGCGAGGAACTCCGTCACGCGTTGGCGGAGGTCCTCATGCGGACGGAATTCCGCGATCCGGTTCTGGCGCGCGAGCACCTGACGATTTCCGAGGTGCGCATGTCGCCCGACCTGAAGCACGCGCTGGTGTTCGTGACCCGGCTTGGCAACCAGGATGTGCGGCCGCTGCTGCCGGGTCTGGCGCGCGTCGCACCTTTCCTGCGCGCGCAGCTGGCGCCCAAGCTCGGCCTGCGCGTGACGCCGGAGATCAAATTCTCCGCCGATGAGGCGCTGGATGAGGCGACCAGGATCAACAAGCTGCTGCATCGGCCGGATGTGGCAAGGGATCTGGGGCCGGAGACGGACGGCAAGACGACCAAGGGCTGAGCGGTCGTGACGCAATTACTGGCAGGCACGGACCAGGATATCGCGGCGGCGGCGCGGCTTTTGGCGGCGGGCGAGTTGGTCGCCTTCGGCACCGAGACCGTTTACGGGCTCGGTGCGGATGCCACCAATGCCGCGGCGGTGGCGGCGATTTTCGCCGCCAAGGGGCGGCCGCATTTCAATCCTCTGATCTGCCATTACGCCAGCGCTGAAGCGGCCTTTGCCGATGTCGCGGCGAATGACGCGGCGCGCATATTGGCGGCACGCTTCTGGCCGGGCCCGTTGACCCTGGTGCTGCCGCGCCGGGCGAACTGTCCGGTGGCGCTGCTGGCCGGGGCGGGGCTGGAGACTTTGGCGGTGCGGGTTCCGGCGCATCCACAGGCGGCGAAATTATTGCGTGCGGCCGGCCGGCCGGTGGCGGCGCCCTCGGCGAACCGCTCCGGCCAGATCAGCCCGACCAGTGCGGCGCATGTGCTGGCGGGTCTGCAAGGGCGGATCGCCGCGGTGCTTGATTCAGGCCCGTGCCCGGTCGGGGTGGAATCGACCGTGCTCGACCTCTCAACTGGGACGCCGCTTTTGCTCAGGCCGGGCGGGGTGCCGCTCGAGGCGCTGGAAGCGGCGATCGGACCCGTGCGGCTGGGCATGCCGATCGGACAGGCCAGGGAAGAGGACAAGCTCCGCTCGCCGGGCATGCTGGCTTCGCATTACGCGCCAACTCTGCCAGTGCGGCTCAGCGCGCAAGAGCTGGCGGCGGATGAGGCGCTGCTGGCCTTCGGGCCGCCATTGCCGGGCGCGGCGCTGATTTTTCAGCTTTCGGAAAGTGAAAACCTGGGCGAGGCGGCGGCAAGATTGTTCGAGGGCCTGCACTGGCTGGACGCACAGGCGCCGGCTTTGGGGCTGCGCCGCATCGCCGCCATGGCAGTGCCGGATACCGGGCTTGGGCGCGCCATCAATGATCGGCTGAGCCGCGCGGCGGCGCCGCGCGGGTAAAGAAAGGAAGGCTACTTTTTGTGAACAAAAAGTAGCAAAAAAACTTTGCAACTTTGAGCCGTGCTGGTTTCGCTGCCTCAGGCCCAAAGTCAAAAAATTTTTGCGCCGCTTTTTTCAAAAAGCGGCCACTTCCTTCCTTTTCGTAAACGGCGCGCCGACCGGCAACAGGATCCGGCCATGGCATTCATTGATGATTTCCGCCGCCGCCGCATAGAAAGCGCACAAAGCGGTGATCAGCCCGGTATAGCCGCCCAGGGTGAAGAGCGCGTGGATGCCGAGCAGCGACGAGAGGCCTTGCAGCACAAGGGTGATCCATAGCCACAGAAACACCAGAAAGACCGAGCGGCTGAGCACGAAGCTGGCGAGCCACATGACGAAGGTGAACGCCGCCCAGGCCAACTCGTACCAGCCCACGGCGATCGCGGGGACGCCCGTGGCAAAGAATGTGTGGAAGAGGGCGAAGCTCCACCAGAAGGCGGCGAAGCTGCAGCAGGAAATGAAGCCGAAACTGTTGCCTTTCACCATTTCCATCAGGCCGGCGGCGAATTGTGCGGTGCCGCCATAGGCGAAGGCCATGACGAGCACGACGGGGAGTGAGGCCGCGGGCAGCCACCCGGCATCGACCATGCTGAGCAGCCAGGTGGTGGTGGAGAAGCCGAAGAGCGCCAGCGGGCCGGGATTGGCGAGTCTCATTTGTATCCCTTGGAGACGATATCAGGGCGGCGGTGCTACGGTTTGCGATTTTGCCCGGCAAGTCGCGATCCTCACACGTTTCCTCGACCGTCGCGGCTTCGGAATGATTGTGGGCTGCAATTGGGCCGTGATGCTGGTTCGGCCGGCGTTTGGGCTGGTGTTTCAATTTTTGGCGAGCGGAAGCGGTCTTTTGGCGTGCCGCAAATAAGGCTCCGGGGGCACGCGGCCCCCGGAGGATCAGTCCCAAACGGTTCCCTGCCGGGACAACATCATTCGGCCGGGTGCGGCGCTCCCGCCAGACGCACGGTGGGTACGCCAACCGGCAGCAGCGTGCGGCCATGGGCTTCGTTGATGATCTCCGCCGCCGCCAGATAGAAAGCGAGCAGGGCGGTGATCAGCCCGGTATAGCCGCCGAGGGTGAAGAGCGCGCGGATGCCCAGCAGCGGGGACAGGCCGAGCAGGAAGAAAGTGATCCACAGCACCAGGAACACCAGGAACACCGCGCGGTTGAGCGCGAAGCTGGCGAGCCACATGGCGAAGGTGAATGCGCCCCAGACCAGCAGATACCAGCCCACCGCCGCAGCCGGCACGCCGGCGGTGAAGAATTTCTCGAAGAGAGCAAAACTCCACCAGAAGGCCCCGAAACTGCAGAAGGCGATGAAGCCGAAACTGTTGCCCCGCGCCATTTCCATGAGGCCGGCGGCGAACTGGGCGGTGCCGCCATAGGCGAAAGCCATAGCGAGGACGACGGGTACGGTGGTGGGGGGCAGCCAGCCGGCATTGATCATGCTGAGCAGCCAGGTGGTCGTGGCGAAACCGAACAGCCCAAGCGGGGCCGGATTGGCAAGTTTCATTATTTGTTCCTCCTTCGAACGATCAGCAGGGCTTATCGGGCCACTGTGGTCCAGGTCTTGGGTCTTGTTCCAAGTCTTGTCGCGTGAAGCCTTGATCGTGACGGGATTTTTTTCCCCGTTCAGGTGGAATTATCGCAGATTTTCAATGTTCGGTAAATGCAATAAGAAAATGCTCCTCAGCTCTTGAGCGCTGAGGAAGGAAAAGGAAGAAGCCGCTTTTTGAAAAAAGCGGCGCAAAAACTTTTTTGACTTTGGGCCTGAGGCGCTCGAACTGCACGGACCCAAACGAGCAAAGTTTTTTGCTACTTTTTGTTCACAAAAAGTAGCCTTTCTTTCTTCTCTTTAAACGACGACGGGGATTTGCGCGCCGTCCATGCTCACCGTGACGCCGGTGATGTAGCCGGCTTTGTCCGAGGCCAGGAACAGGGTGGCGTTGGCGAGGTCTTCCGGCATGGCCATGCGTCCCAGGGGGATGCGGCTGACGGCCTCGGCGCGGGCCTTTTCGATGCTGATCTGTTCGAGCCGCGCGACGGAGGCAAAGCCCTCAGTGACGCGGCCGGTTTCGGTGAGGCCGGGATTGAGCCCGACCACGCGCACGCCGCGCCCCGCATAAGCATGGCCAAGCCCGGCGGTGGCGAGCATCAGCGCCGCATTGGCAGCACCCCCGGCAATATGCACTGGGGTGGCGACCTTGCCGCCATTGCCGATGATGTTGATGATGACGCCGCGCCCGCGCGCTGCCATCAGCTTGATCACCGGGTCGATGACATGGATGTAGCTGAAATATTTGGCGTCCATGGCGGCATGCCAGGCCGCCGGGGTCAGCTCGTCGGGCGGGGTGCGGCGGGCCGCACCGGCGCTGTTGACGAGGATGTCGAGAGGGCCCAGCGCCTGCTCGGTCTTCTCGACCAGGGCGGCCGCCTGACCCGCATCGGTGAGGTCGGCGGCAAAGCCGACCGCGCCCGGAAGTGCTGCGAGCGCCTGGTCGATATTTTCCCGGCTGCGCGAGCAGATCGCCACGCGGGCGCCTTCAGCCAGCAGCGCCTTGGCACAGGCAAAGCCGATGCCCTTGGAGCCGCCGGTGATGAGCGCGGTTTTCTGTGCGAGCCCGAGATCCATGCCGGGCCTTAGGCCGATACCGTGGCGGGGGCTTCCGCGCCGAGCAGGATGGTGCGTAGGGCGGCGACCAGCTCGTCCATCATCGCATCCGTGTGCTTCGGCCCGGGGGTGAAGCGCAGGCGCTCGGTGCCGCGCGGCACGGTCGGATAGTTGATCGGCGTGGCATACATGCTGAACTCACGGATCAGGCGCATCGACACTTCGGTGGCCTTCGCCGCGTCGCCGATCATCAGCGGGATGATGTGGCTGGTGCTCTCCATCACCGGCAGTCCGGCCGCCTTGAATTTCTGCTTCAACGTTTCGGCGCGCTCGAACAGTTTGGCGCGGCGGCTGTTGTCGGCCTTCAAAGCGCGCACCGAGGCGAGGGCCGCGGCGACGGTGGGGGGCGGCAGGGCGGTGGTGAAGATGAAACCGGCCGCGAAGGAGCGGATATAGTCGCAGACCTTGAAGTCCGCGGCGATGTAGCCGCCATGGCAGCCATAGGCCTTGGCCAGCGTGCCTTCGATGATGGTGATGCGATGCGCCACGCCGTCACGCTCCGAGACGCCGCCGCCATGCGCGCCATACATGCCGACCGCATGTACCTCGTCAAGATAGGTGATGGCGTTGTATTTTTCCGCGAGGTCGCAGATTTCGTGCATCGGGGCGATGTCGCCGTCCATGGAATAGACGCTCTCGAAGGCGATCATCTTCGGCGCGTCGGCGGGGGCGGCGGCGAGCAGCCGTTCCAGATCCGCCATGTCGTTGTGCTTGAACACATGCACCGTCGGGTTCTTCGCGCCCTTGATGCCGACAATCATGGAATTGTGGTTCTGCGCGTCGGAGAACACATGCCAGTTGGGCAGGGAGTTGAGGATGGTGGTGAGCGATGCCTGGTTGGACACGTAGCCCGAGGTGAAGAGCAGCGCGGCATCCTTGCCGTGCAGGTCCGCCAGCTCTTCTTCCAGCGCCACATGCAGCGGCGAGGAGCCGGCGATGTTGCGGGTACCGCCGGCGCCCGCGCCCATGCGGCGGGCGGCGTCGATCGCGGCGTCGATCACCACGGGATCGGTGCCCATGGCGAGATAATCGTTTGCCGACCAGACCAGGATGTCCCGGGTCTTGCCTTCCATGGTGACGGAATAATAGGGGAAGCGGTCGGAAAGCTTCTCCAGCGCCACGAAACGCCGGTAGCGTCCCTGGGCGGAAATTTCGGCGAGGGCTTCCTCACATTTGGCAAGAAACTGGTGCATATCGGCGGTAACCAGGCTGGTCAGGCCTGACGATCTGCGGCGTGCCGCCCGATGAAGAGACGGCCGACACAGGGCGTCCTGCGGCTGACATGTTGATCCAACTGCGGATCCTGCGGAAAATTGCCGTAAAGTGGCATTGTTTCACAGGCTCCAGCTATAGGAAAACGCCCAGCGGCGGCGCAAGTCAATGAGCGAAGTCAATGGCAGGCATGAATCCCGCACGGGTGGCGTGATACTGGATCATACCTACAGAGCTGCGGCGACCTTTAGCCCGTGCCGGTTTCATCGCCACAGGCCCAGAGTGATAAAAAGTTTTTGCGCCGCTTTTTTCAAAAAGCGGCATCTTCCTTTTTGGCTCAGACTTTGCCGCCCACATAGGTGCGCAGGCTCTCGACTTCGTGCTCGCTCTGGTCGATGCGGGCCTTCACCACGTCGCCGATGCTGACGACGCCGATCAGGCGCCCATCCTCGACGACCGGCAGATGACGGAAATGCCCGTCGGTCATCATCGCCATCGCCTGGGCTACGGTGGTTGAGGGCGCGGCGGTGGTGGGGTGCGGGGTCATCAGGGCGGAAGCCGTCATGGCGAAGGTCTCCGCGGCGCGGCTGGCAAGGTAGCGGACGATATCGCGTTCGCTGAGGATACCGATCAGTTCCCCCGCGATCGTGACGACCAGCACGGCGCCGATGCGTTTCTCGGCCAGAAGGCTGATCACGCCGCTGATTTTCATCTCTGGGGGGACCGCTACAAAGCCCGGAGCTTTGTTGGCCAGAACGGCTTTCAAGGTCATCGGTTTCCTCCTGATTTTCTAGTTGTTGAGGCAGTATGGGAGGAAGGCCGGGCCCGACGCAAACGCTTTTTCGCCCGGAAGTGTTAAAGTTTCCGGATATTCCAGGGGGTTTAAGAGCCGGCCTCGCGCGGTGCGTTTCTGAGCCGGGCTGGTTCCACTGCCACAGGCCCAAACGAGTAGAAGTTTTTGTGCCGCTTTTTACAAAAAGCGGCTGCTTTCTTTCAGATCCTGCTGACCGCCAGGGGCGCGTATAATTCCGGCCGGCGGTCGGCCAACAGCCTGTCGGCGCGGCGGATGGCGGCATGATGCGCGGGGTCGGTGCTGGCGAACAATAAATCCTCGCCGGGCCCGGCCATCGCCAGCACCGCGCCGTCCGGCCCGCAGATGCTGGACTGGCCGATATAGCTGAGCCCATTCTCCGCGCCGCAGCGGTTCGCGTAAGCAAGATAGACCTGGTTTTCGTAGGCGCGGGCGGGAATCACGTGGCGAGCGACCTGATCGTAAGGCGGCATCAGCGCGGTCGGCACCAGGATGATGTCGGCGCCCGCCAAAGCCAGGCGGCGGGCCGGTTCGGGAAATTCGATATCGTAGCAGATCAGCAGGCCGAGCTTTGCGCCGCCGACGGTGGCGAGCGGAAAATCCTGGCCGGTGAAGCTGAACTGCGCGCGGTCGAGTTCGCCGAACAGATGGGTTTTGCGGTAGTTGAGCAGGATGGTGCCGGTGGCGTCGATCAGCACGGCGGCGTTGGCCACCTGGTCGCCGACCCGTTCGGGATAGCCGAAGGCCAGGCACATGCCGAGAGACCGGGCGATTTGCTGCGCGGGTGCCAGGCCCGCCGGGATGAGAGCGTGGCGGCGCACCGCTTCCGCGCCGATATTATAGCCGGTGAGGTACATTTCCGGGAACAGCAGGAGCCGGGCGCCCTTGGCGCGAGCTTCGGCGGCTTTGGTTTCCATCAACGCGAAGGCGGCGTCGGGATTGTTGATGACGCCGGGACCTTGGTAGAGGGCAAGCTTCATAGCAGCAGGTTAGGCGCAAAGTCCCTGCATTGGCCAGCGTTATTTTGGGCGCAAAAAGAACACGATTAGTAGAAAAAACGTAGCGTTAAGGCCGGTAAAGGAAGGAAGGCTACTTTTTGTGAACAAAAAGTAGCAAAAAACTTTATAAACTTTGGGCCCGGGCGTTGCAGCGCCACGGGCCCAAATTCAAGAAAGTTTTTGCGCCGCTTTTTTCAAAAAGCGGCTTCTTACTTCAGTCACGACTTGAGCAAGTGATACTCGATGCGGCGGTTGTTGACGCGGCCCGCCTCATTGTCATTGCTGGAGGCGGGATTGGTGCTGCCATAGCCCTTTGCTTGCAGCATCGAAGGGCTGACGCCGGCCTGGATCAATGCGTTGCGGATAGCGTCGGCACGCTGCTGAGACAGCGCGAGATTCGCCGCCTGATCGCCCGCATTGTCGGTATAGCCTGCCACCTCCAATACGGTTCCGGGCGGAAGTTGCTTGATTTGCGCGGCTGCGTCCTGCAGCACGCCCATCGATGCCGCCGGCACTTGTGCGCTGCCGGTCGGGAAGTTGATCACCGACTGATTGAGGATCCCGATCAGCTGGGGGGCGTTGATGCCTGTCTTGTTCGCGGTCAGGGCCGCCTGCGCCTTGGTATTGGCGGCCAACGCCCAATCCGACGCGTGGTCCGCCAGGCTGCCATACGTCAAGCCGCTCCCGAACACGGTGCGCAGTGAGGAGGCGATCTGGTTGCGGTCGCTGTCGCCGATCGTGCCGCCGAGATTGACGGCATTGCCGTCGAACACAGCCTGCATGCCCGCAACATTGAGTGCCGCAAGCCCGCTGTGCAGATTGGCCAGCCACGGTGCCGTGCCGCGTTGCGGATCGATCGCGATATCGCCCTGTACCTTGTCAGCGCCATACGCCGTGTTCAGCGCATTGACGATTGAAGTGCGGGTTTCCTCGTCATGCACTGATCCTGAATAGTGGATCACGCCATTATCGTTACTGAGTGCCAGTTGCGCTGGCAGGGTCGAGGCCGGCACGGCCGGGGGCGGCGCGGGTGCCGGCGTTGCGACCGGGGCAGGTGCTGGCGTTTGCGTTGCGACCGGGGCCGGCGCAGGTGCTGGTGTTTGCGTTGCGACCGGCGTGACCGGGGCGTGATTGTGGCCCGAAGAATAAATATAGGCGCCGATGCCCAGAACGGCGAGACCGCCGAGCAACGGCCAGAGCCAGCGCATGGTGTGCGGCTGGTCGCTGACTACTTTCATGGCGATCGGCGGAACTTGCTCACGGATGCGCGTGGCCGCAGCGGCGACCCGCGGCCCGGCTGCGTCGGCTAAGTTTGGCGTGAACTGGCCGATCAGCCTGAGGAAGTTCGTGACCTCGGCTGGGACGGAAGCCGGTAGTTTGCCGCCAGGTGTGAGGAGGCTGACCGCGCGCGGTATCACGTAGCCCAGAGCGGTGGCGACTGCGGCGGTGCCAAGACCAAGGCGCCCGGCAATCCCGCTGATCGTGCCGGTTCCCACCACGCGCTCGACGGATTGAACCGACATGGCGGTCCCGGTGCCGCCCATTGGGGAGGATATTTCGTCACCCGCTCCGGCCGCGCGAAACCGATCGAGAAAGCCGGCGATGCCGCCGGAGCCGCCTGTGACGAGTTGCAGCGCTTCACCAATCAAAGGTCGGGTCTGAGCGCCCAGGCTGAATTTTCCTTCAACCTCACTGACGAGGTTATCAAACATGGCCATGATGAACTCCTTCCATTCTGACGGAGGGTGACTCGGTAGCGGCAGGGCCATCGGAGCATGGTCAGAACGCCTCTTCCTCCGCGCTTTCCCTCGGGCAGAATTCTCTGCGGCGCGATCGCCGCAGAGTGCATCCTTGAAGCTCAGGCGCGTGGAGATGCGACCGGCCGGCCGGCGATGTCGACCTGAATGACCTCGGCCTGCTGGCGCCGAAGCCTTTCATGCACCGTTTCGATGTGATCACTGCCGACCTTGTTCAAACCGATTTCTTCGACAACGCGGACGGTCTTGCTGATCAGCGCGTGCTCGGCTGTCTCGATCACTTCGATCTCGCTGTCCGTCCAGTCGATAGCGGAGATGGCTTCGGCTTCATTGAGGGCGCGACGCAGGACTTCGGCATGCTCTTCATGCAGCGTTACGTCCTGGGTGACCTCGCGCTCAACGGTAAAGCGGCGGACCCGGGTGCGACCTGTTTCGACCATCTCCTTGCCGACCTGCAACTGCTCCTCGGCCAGGCGCAGAAAGTCAGCATGCGTCGCCGCCATCTTTGGCGTTACCGGCATTGTCCGGGCGGCAGGCTGGGTGACAGAAAGCGGCGCCGCCGCAGCGGTCTTGGTCGCTGTTTCAGCATAGGCAGGCGCTGCCGCCGCGGCGGATGTCACAACACGGTCATGCACATCGACGGGCCGGTGCTGGCTGAGAATGTTGGTGACGCGTGCGACATCGTTCTCGGCCACACGCGTGGAGACGACAACGCCGCCTCTTTCCACGGCCTGCCCGTAAGTTGCCGCTTCCTCCTTGGAGATGTCGTCGCCAAAGAGGCGGTGCCAGAGACCGGCTTCCTTCAATCCTTTGGCAATGCCACCCGCGCCGCCGGACAGGCGGGCGTTATCGAAAATGCTGATGTTATTTTCAAGAACCCCCCCGGTCTTCAGCGCCCCGACGGCGGTCCTGGCATGTTCGGGAGTGTCGAACACCGCGATAATTGTTTTATGCACCATTACACGCTTCCTCCATTCTCGATGACGTTCAACTTGGTCGGGACGCGGACACCGTCCGGTGTCCCTTACTCCCCGTTTGCGCGGGCATCCGGTTTTTCAGCCGGAATTCGTATGACGACGGCACTCTGACGGCGCAGGACGATGCGTTCCTGGTGATGTTCGGTTACGCTGACGCGCCGCACGTGCAATTCTTCTTTCAGGATCAGCCGGCGTTCGAGGACGAGGACTTCATCGACGATCGGGCACGATGGTCGTGTCGCCCTCCTGGCGCGTCGGCGGCATGGCATCGATCACGCGATTGATCGCCACGCGCTCCACTTCAATGCGGTCTCGTGCCAGCGGCACATCGACGAGTTCTTCACGCTCATGCGTTTCGACCAGCACGCGGACACGGCCGGTTTCAACGCGCTTGCGCGTGACGCCGATTTCTTCGGCGAGCAAACGGATCGTCCCGGGATCGCCCGGCTCGCGTGGGCCCAGCGCAGCGCCGTCGGCGGCTAGCGCCGGCGAGGTTTTTCCAATCACTAGACATGCAAACAAGCACCAGACATGCAGACTCCCCTGGCGGTGGCGCAGTCGTCGCTCGCGTCTTACGATTCTTTGCGCTGTGCGTAAGAATCGTCTTAGAGGCTTCAAATGATTGCCTGGCCCGATATTTCAGGGGCTCCCTTCGGCTACCAGAACCAAGTTCAAAACATATATATCAGCCGGCCTTAGCGACCTCGAGCTGCACATATGGAAAGTTCACTTATCGCGCACGTGGCGCGGTTCGGCAAACTCTCTGATATTTCTGATTTTTGCTGCTTGTCAGGGCAGTTTTCGCTGCCTGTTGTTGCAGGTGAGCAATAAATCACACAAAGTCTTGTCGGGGAGTGTCGAAATTATTACGTATTCACGCGAGGCGACAAGAGGCGCGGCGGCCCACCTGATCGCCTTTATCATTGTAAAGCTGATCTTGATCAATAAAGTTGTTCTGGATTCATGGAGAGACCGGCGCCGGTAGGCGCTGAATTGCGCAGAGGCAAGCGGACTGCATCATTTCGTTGAGAGCTGTATTTTTGACAAGCGAGCTCGGATGGGGGGATGGCAATCAATGTTGCGACGTTTCAGAAAATGGATACCGTTTTGGTCCTTGATGCTTGGCGTGGTTTTGGTATCTCCGCGTTTCGTCCTGCCGCCGGCAGCAGCGGGTCAACTGGATGGCGTTAAGTTCCCTGACACGGTCACAGTAGGCACGACAAATCTGGTCCTTAACGGCATAGGGTTGCGAACCTATTCGGCGCTGGGAGTCCATATCTACATTGCGGCTCTCTATCTGCAGAGACCCAGCCACGATGCGAATGGCATATTATCCTCTCAGGGCATAAAATTATTGCAACTCCATTTTGTCCATGACGTCGGCGTTAATTCTGTACGTGACGTCTGGCGGACTGATCTTGTCAATAATTGCATTGCGCCGTGCAAACTTTCGCAACCGGTTCTATCGGCGTTCCTGGCGGCGTTGCAACCGGTCCGTGCAGGTGACAACGTTACGTTTGTTTTCAAGCCTAACGGGATGGATGCGTACCATAACGAAATCTATATGGGGCACATAGCCGATACGCAATTCGCCCAGGTGATGCTCGCCGTCTTTATCGGCCAGAATGCCTCGCAGCCTCGTTTAAAGCAGGCGCTGCTCGGCAATTAGCAACGGCTGGGATCGTGAAGATGCTTGGAACAGCGGGACGCATTACCGTTGCCGATTTTCGTTCATGGAAAATTGGCCGCGGCAGCCATCGATTCATAGCGTCACCGTCGGGGCTCGAGCGGACGCACACGTCCCGGAACGCCCATCGCGCATTCCAGCGCCGCGCGGTTCCAGGCGCCGGCATCCGCGGCAGCGCCATAAGTGGCGGAAAGGAAATCGAGCAGCAATGCGTCGGGATCCGCAGCCATACGTACCGCGTCGTAAGGCAGGATGAATTCCCCGAGCGATGCGTCGAAGTAAGCTCCTGGCGGCACGGCATACGCGCGGAAACCTGGCGGTTCTGGATAGGCATAAGAGTAGAAGGCAGCTTGCGGAAAGCCCTCATTGCCTGGCCAGAACCCCGCGCTGCTCACCTCATGAGAATAGGCTTCGCGGGTGACCGCGTCGGGTAGCCCAGGCACGCCGCCCGGATGGATCGGGGCCGGCCGCCCGGAAAAGCGCGTGGTTGCAAGATCGAAGCTGCCCCAGAAGAAATGGACGGGGCTGGCCTTGCCCAGGAAGGCGCTTCGGAAAAGCTTGAAAACGCGATCGACCTGGATGAGGGCGCGCCAGAAGCGATAGGCGGCGGCAGGATCATAGGCCGCATGGGTTTGGTCTCGTGAGAACCGGATCGCGTTCGGGAGCTCGTTCGGCATTTCATTGATTTTGACAATCACCCCCATGTTTTTCAGGAGATCCATGGTCGCGCGATAGAAATCGGCGACGGTCTGCGGCTTTAGCGGCAGTGCGCCTTCTTTGCCGTAACTGGTGCGGACGAGGAGACGGTGACTTATGAAGTCGAACTCAATCTCAAATATGTCGTAACCAATGGGAATTGGCGATGTGCCAAGACCACGCGCGGTGACGTAGAGCGGGACCTGCCAGCCATGGTTCACCCAAGGGGTTAGGGTTAATCGCACTTTGCCAATGATTTGCGACCAAAGCTGCAGGGTCGCGGCCGTGTCGCTCCAGGTGGAGAACGCAAGCTCCGGCCAAATGGCAGCGTCCATGAGATATTCCCCCTAGGGATTCATCTGGGAAGGCCAAGGATCAAAGGTGGTGCTCCTTGTGAGACTACCTCCGGTCCGTTGAGATCGTTCTTTCCTGCGACATTTTTAATTTTCGCGATAATTTTGAGTTCGGTCCGCCACGCGCCGGTTTTTCTGTGCGCGGTTTCGGCTCGATCGCCCTAGAAATGAAAAAACCCCGCAATGGCGGGGCTTTTCCAACGTCTTTGATGTGTCGTGAAGTCCGGTGGTTTAAACGTTGAAGCGGAACAGCAGCACGTCGCCGTCCTTCACCACATAGTCGCGGCCTTCGATGCGCAGCTTGCCGGCTTCGCGGGCGCCGGCTTCGCCTTTGCAGGCGACATAATCGTCATAGCCGGTGGTTTCGCAGGCGATGAAGCCGCGCTCGAAATCGCCGTGAATCACGCCGGCCGCACCCGGGGCCTTGGTGCCCTTGATGATGGTCCAGGCGCGGGTTTCTTTCGGCCCGACGGTGAAATAGGTGAACAGGCCGAGCAGCCCATAGCCGGCGCGGATCACGCGATCCAGCCCGCTATCCTCGAGGCCGAGATCGGCGAGGAAGCCGGCGCGGTCGGCTTCGGGGAGCTGGCTCACCTCGGCCTCGATCGCGGCGGAGACGATCACATGCGCCGCCCCTTGTTCGGCGGCCATGGCGGCGACGCGCGCGGATTGCGCATTGCCGGTGGCGGCGGAAGCTTCCTCGACATTGCAGACATACAGCACCGGCTTGGCGGTGAGCAGGTTGAGGCGCTTCGCGGCCTCGGCATCAGCCGGGGAGACGGCGGTGCGGGCCGGCTTGCCGGCTTCCAGCGCGGCCAGGATCGGCTCGATCAAGGCGACATCGGCGGCGGCGATGCGGTCGTTGCTCTTGGCCTTTTTCTGCAAAGCGGGCAGGCGCTTCTGCAGGCTTTCAAGGTCGGACAGCATCAGCTCGGTCTCGACCGTTTCGGCATCGCGGACCGGGTCGATATTGCCCTCGACATGGGTGATGTCGTCATCCTCGAAGCAGCGCAGCACGTGGACGATGGCATCGACCTCGCGGATGTTCGCGAGGAACTGGTTGCCGAGCCCTTCGCCCTTGGAGGCGCCGCGCACCAGCCCGGCGATATCGACGAATTCCAGGCTGGTGGGAACAACCTTTACCGATTTGCCGATCATGGCCAGCGTGTCGAGCCGCTTGTCCGGCACGGCGACGCGGCCGACGTTCGGCTCAATTGTACAAAAAGGGTAGTTCGCGGCCTGCGCGGCTACCGTGGCGGTGAGCGCGTTGAACAGGGTGGATTTGCCGACATTCGGCAGGCCGACGATACCGCAGTTAAAGCCCATTTTTCTGGTCCCCTGTGCGCAGTGCGATTTTGGTCATGAATTCTTCAGGCTTGCCGGCGGCAAGCAGGCCGGCCTCGTCCGCCACGGCATCCAGGCAGGGCAGGAGCCAGTCCATGTCGGCCTTGGAGAAGTCGCCCAGCACGTGGCCGGTGACACGCTCCTTATGGCCGGGATGGCCGATGCCGAGCCGAACCCGCCAGTAATCCGGCGTGCCGAGGCGCTGGTCGGTGCTGCGCAGCCCGTTATGGCCGGCAGCGCCGCCGCCGCGCTTCACGCGGATCTTGCCCGGGGCGAGATCGAGCTCGTCATGGAACAAGGTGATGGCGGGCGTGGGAATTTTGTAGAAAGCCGAGGCCGCCTGCACGGCTTCACCGGAGACGTTCATATAGGTCATCGGTTTCAGCAGCAGAATTTTGTGGCCGGCAATCTGGCCTTCGGCGGTAACACCTTTAAAGCGCTGCCGCCATGGCGAGAAACCATGGCGGCGAGCGATCACATCAACGGCCATGAAGCCGATATTGTGGCGCTGCCGCGCCATGCCTGGCTCCGGGTTACCAAGCCCGACCCATAACAACATGGCGCGGCGACGGCGTTATTTCTTCTTCGGCGCGGCCTTGCCCTTGGCGGGAGCCGCAGCAGCCGCCGCGGCGGCTTCAGCCTGCGCTTCGGCCGAGACGGTCGGCGGGGCAATGGTGGCGATCACGAAGTCACGGTCGAGGATGGTGGGACGCGCATCGCCGGTGCCCTTGAGGTCGGACCAACGGACGTTGTCGTTGATGTCCAGCGCGCCGAGATCGACCTCGAACTTCTCCGGAATATTGTCCGGGTCGCAGGCGACTTCGACAGCGTGACGCACGACGTTCAGCACGCCGCCGCGCTTCAGGCCGGGGGAGGTGACGTCGTTGAGGAACACCACGGCGACGGACACGCGCACGCGCTCACCGGCGGCGAGGCGCTGGAAGTCCACATGCTCGGGCTGGTCGGTGACCGGGTGGAACTGCACATCGCGCATCAGGGCGCGGGTCTTCTGACCGTCGACGTGAATTTCAAAAAGACGCGAACGCCAGCCGCCGCGCTTCAGCTCGCGCATGACGACGCGGGGGTCGAGTGCGATCAGCGAGGGGTCCTGCTTGGCGCCGTAGATCACCGCAGGTACTTTGCCCTCACGCCTCGTCGCCCGCGCCACCCCCTTGCCGGCACGCGAACGCGACTCAGCTTCGATGAGTTCGAAATTGGCCATGTTTACGCTCCTATAAATAACAAAAGCCGGCCTCCAGGGGTGCCGGCGCGGGCGGTGTAGCGGATATCAGGGAAAATTCCAAGGGGCGGGGAGGGGGGCAAGGGAAGGACTACTTTTTGTGCACAAAAAGTAGCAAAAAAACTTTACTAATTTGGGCCCGTGCCGCTCGAGCGCCTCAGGCCCAGAGTCAAAAAAGTTTTTGCGCCGCTTTTTCCAAAAAGCGGCCCTTACTTACTTTCCCTAAAGCAGCACCAGATCATCCCGGTGGATGACCTCATCGCGCCCACGGAAGCCGAGCAGGGCCTCGATATCCTCGGAGCGATGGCCGGCGAGGATGGCGGCATCGGCGCTGGAATAGGCGGCAAGGCCGCGGGCGAGGCGGGTACCGGTGAGGGAGAGCACGTCCACCGCGTCGCCGCGCTCGAACGTGCCGGAGACGGCGGTGATGCCGGCGGGGAGCAGCGACGAGCCTTTGGCCAAGAGCGCGGGCGGCGCCGTCATCGATGGTGAGCGCGCCTTGCGGGGCGAGATGGCCGGCGATCCAGTTTTTCCGCGCGCTGCGGCCTTCGGGGGCGGGCAGGAACCAGGTGCAGTGGGCGCCGGCCTCGATGGCGGCGAGCGGGTTGGGGCGATGGCCGAGCGCGATGGCCATGGCGACACCGGCCTGGGTGGCGATGCGCGCGGCCACCAGCTTGGTGCGCATGCCGCCGGAGGAATAGCCGGGCGGGGGCTCGCCGCCCATGGCGTCGATTTCGGGCGTGATGGCGGCGACCACGGGGATATGTTCGGCGGCGGGTTGGTGCGCGGGTCGGCGGTGTAGAGGCCGTCAATGTCCGAGAGCAGGACCAGGACTGTCGGCCTGCACCATCTCCGCGACGCGGGCGGCCAGGCGGTCGTTGTCGCCGAAGCGGATTTCCGCGGTGGCGACGGAGTTGTTCTCGTTGATCACGGGGATGCAGCCCAGCCCGAGCAGGGTGGAGAGGGTGGCGCGGGCATTGAGGTAGCGGCGGCGGTCCTCGGTGTCTTCCAGCGTGATCAGGAGCTGGGCGGCGGTGAGGTTCTTTGCTCGAGAGCGCGTCCGACCAGGCCTGGGCGAGGCGGATCTGGCCGACGGCGGCGGCGGCCTGTTTTTCCTCCAAGCCGGAGTTTGGGCGCGGTGAGGCTGCAGTTTCTGCCGCGCGAGCGAAATGGCGCCCGAGGAGACGACGATGATTTGCACGCCCGCGCGCCGCCAGGGCGGCGATGTCCGCGGCGATGCCTGCGAGCCAGGCCGTCGCGCGGGGCGGCGGTTTGCGGGATCGACGATCAGCGCGCTGCCGATCTTCACCACCACCCGGCGCGCGGTGGCCAGCGATGGGGTCATTTTTGCCGCGACTTCGGTGATGATGTTCTGCAACGTGCGCAGCACTTCGGGCACGCCCTGGCCGGAAACGCCGGAAGCGACCATAACGGTGGCGCCGGAGGCTTTGGCGAGGGCGGAGCGGCGGGCGGAAATTTCGCGCGGGGTCATGGCGTCAGACTTGTTCAGCACGATGATCTCGGGCTTGTCCACCAGCCCGCCGCCATATTCGGCGAGTTCATGGCGCACGGTGCGCCAGGCATCGACGACAGTTGCCGGCGGCGCCGTCGACGAGGTGCAGCAGCACGGCGCAGCGCTCGACATGGCCGAGGAATCGGTCGCCGAGGCCGGTGCCTTCATGCGCGCCCTCGATCAGGCCGGGGATGTCCGCCATGACGAATTCCTCGGACATTGACAGCCGCACGACGCCGAGCTGCGGGTGCAGCGTGGTGAAGGGATAGTCGGCGATTTTCGGGTTGCGCGCCGGAGACGCCGGCAGGAAGGTGGATTTGCCGGCATTGGGCAGGCCGACCAGCCCGACATCGGCGATGAGTTTCAGGCGCAGCCAGACCCAGCGCTCCTCGCCCGGCCAGCCTTTGTCGGAGCGGCGCGGGGCGCGGTTGGTGGAGGTTTTGAAGCGGGCATTGCCGAAGCCGCCATCGCCGCCGCGCAGCAGCACGATGCGTCTTGCCCGGCTTGTCGAGGTCGGCGAGCATGGTTTCCCGGTCGTCATCGAAAATCTGCGTGCCGACGGGGACCTTGATGTGCAGCGTCGGGCGCGGCGGCGCCGGTACGGTCCGAGCCCGAGCCGTTGCCGCCTTTTTTGGCGCGGAAATGCTGGGTGTAGCGGAAATCGATGAGGGTGTTGAGGTTCTGGACCGCCTCGAACACGATGTCGCCGCCACGGCCGCCATCGCCGCCATCCGGGCCCGCCGAAGGCGACGAATTTTTCGCGCCGGAAGGCGGTGACGCCGTCGCCGCCATCGCCGGATTTGAGGTAGATTTTCGCCTGGTCGAGAAATTTCATTGTTCTATTCAGCCAATAAAAAAGGCCGGCAGGTGCCGGCCTTTTTGTACGAGGATTGGCGGCCAGATTACTCGGCAGCAAGTTTAACCGGGGTCACGGAGACGTGCACCCGATTGTCGGACTTGCGCTCGAACAGCACCTTGCCGTCGGTGAGGGCGAAGATGGTGTGGTCGCGGCCGACGCCGACATTCAGGCCCGGCTTCACCTTGGTGCCGCGCTGGCGGATGATGATGTTGCCGGCGACCACGTCCTGGCCGCCGGATTTCTTCACGCCAAGGCGGCGGCCCGCGGTATCGCGACCGTTACGGGATGAACCGCCTGCTTTCTTATGTGCCATGTGATCGCTCCTACTTCAGGCCGCGTTGATGGCGGAAACGCGCAGCACGGTGACGCACTGGCGGTGGCCGTTCTTGCGGCGGCTGTTCTGCCGGCGGCGCTTCTTGAAAATGATGACCTTTTCCAGACGGTCCTGCGCGATGACCGTGGCGGTGACCGTGGCGCCGGCCAGAACCGGGGCGCCCAGCTTCAGGCGCCCTCGCCGCCAACGGCGAGCACATCCGTGAAGGTAACCGTGCTGCCGGCTTCCGCCTCGAGCTTTTCAACCTTTAATACCGCGTCGGGCGTGACGCGGTATTGTTTGCCGCCGGTGCGGATGACTGCGAACATGGGTTTAACAATCCAATCGGGTGTCGTCATAAAGAAAGGCCGCGACGGAGAGGCCCTCTGCCGCGAGAGAGGCGCGTTATAACGGGCGGCGACGAGTGTCAATGCTATTTTCCAGTTAATCGACGGCAGATTGGAGGCAAAACGAAAGCGGACGGCTGCCGGGCGTAAGCCCCCCGCGTATAAGCCGCCCGGCAGAGACGCTGACGACGCGGACGCGCGGGAAGGATCCGGCTCCAGGAGAGGTGCCAGAGTGGCCGATTGGGACAGTCTCGAAAACTGTTGTGGGTGCAAGCCTACCGTGGGTTCGAATCCCACCCTCTCCGCCAGATACCCCCGTCACTGTGAAGCAAGGCACTTCAGGACGCTCTGAGAGCCGTGAGAGTGCTTGGTTTTCTCTGCATATCATGATGCGACAGCCTGGAACGTCTGGTATTTCCCAAGATAGGGCCGCGAGCGGGACGCAAGCGTCGAAGCCTTCTGCAAGATCAACCAGCAAAAGCACACCTTGGCCCGTCTTCGCTATATCAAGGAAGAAGGCTTGCCGGCCTTCTGCCACTGCGAGTGGCGCTATGTGTTGCTCGGGGAAGACACCTTACTTTGGCTTGTGGGATAAGGGTAGGCTCCATGCCTACCCTGGTGGCCTGATCAGACGGGCCAGGTCACGCGCGGTGCGGAACAGTGGCGCAACAGGATCGTCCATCCGGCACCACGCGGACGGAAGTCCACGACCTTCATGTTCAGCGCCGCGCCGATGTGCGCGAAGGATTAGGTGATAGCTGGTCGGGAGCGCCACATATCAGCGCGCTCCATAGGATGGCATCCCTTTCAAAAGAGCTCTCTTTAAACTCAATCGTCATTATCTCAGCGGCAGTGGTCGGATCCTATGCCAGACGGCAGCCTACCAAAAATTTGCGCCAGAGCTACCTAGGTAGGTTCAAGGTTTTTCGCAAAGCGGCTCAATTCAGGTCGTTTGAGTATTGCCTGGTCCGGCGGTCGACGCGCGGCGACGAATCCTCTGAGCAACGCCGCGTAAAGCGTTGGTATAGTTAACAGCGAGCGGAACCGAAATGTCCGGACCAGAGCGATCAGCGTAAATGTGATAACGAAACTTGGAATGCCTAAAGCACCACGGTTTTTCAGAATATAATACGCCGTGGACTCGAAGCGGCGAGCCTCATCCTGCAATGCGTTCTTTTCGCGGACGCCGCCCGCAGGGGCCGAAAGATGCACTAACTCAGCTTCGGGCTCGAACATGAGATGCCAGCCGGCGGCGCGGATCCTCGTAGAGAAGTCGGTTTCCTCCAGAAAATGTATCCGGCGGTCAAAGCCGCCGACTTGTTGCACGACCACCCTGCGAACACTCATGTTCGACCCTTTGCAGGATCCGACTCGCACGCGCTTCGTTCCGAACAGATTGAAGATGGTCCGCCCGCCCCAGGAAATATGACAGGCTGTGCGCCGCGAATTCATGCGGAGCCTGCGCTCGATATGGCGTCCGACCACGCCGCCCACGGAGGGATCCGCATAGGCACGAAGATGTGCGCCGATAAAGTCCGCTGACAGCAGGATGACATCATCATCGAGAAACAAGATGATCTCGCCACGGGCTCGCGCGAGGCCCTCGTTGCGCGCGTTCGAAGGGCCTTTTTGATTGAGGTGAATGTAATGAACGCGGTGGTCGCGCAATTCCTCGATATATCGAGCGTTGCTCTCAGCGGCGGGCGTGTCTGACTGATCAACAACCCAAATTTCATAATTGGCAAAAATCTCATCTCTAAGTTGTTTCAGTGTCGCCTGAACAAACGCTGCTCGATTGTAGGTCGGAATGATAATGGTCAAGGGGAGTTCGGCTGCATCGTCCAGCATGGCGTATATCATCCTGTAATTGGGGAAAATTACACGCGATCGAATTGGATGGTCGAGCTACGGATTATTCCGATTTGTAGTTATTTTTATGGGGCTTTAATAGAGGGGCCAAGTCAAGCGTGAGTAAAAATGCCAAGCCACCGATTGGATATGGCAGTCTTCACGATTAGGTCAGCTCTTCGCGAACGGAGAGCGCGTTACCGCTGCAGAGCACAATCGAAATCGATATAGTTTGACCTTGTTGGGCCGAATGGGCTGGCGGTGAGATACGATTGATAATGAGTTTGAAATCTCTAGGTGGATAGCACGATCGGCGCCCTGCCAACGATCGCCCCTAAGGTGTCTCGCCCGCATGTGGATCCCGTCCCAGCACTTGCTGCACCTGCGACGCCAGCGTTGCTGTGATCGGGTGACTTGCATATCTTTTTGATATCAAAATAGATAGATTTTCTGATGAATTTCCATTTCGTCCCGATCGGGGGTGAAAAATGGAAATCGGAACGCGGTGTTCCTTGCCCGCCATTATGCGTTCGCGTTTGAGCTGGTGACGAAGCCTGACCTCCTCTACTGCGAATTTGTGAAAGTAGAAAAGTCGAGCAGATGGCAAAGCATGGGCTCGATCCATGGTTAAGCGATACGTAATCAAAGCATATTATATCATATCTGGGCTCATGAAGGGCTGAGATAGCTTCCCGAAGACCGTGAGCCTATCCGAATCATGAAAGCGGAGGTCTCATGCGGCGCGAGCAAGTGGTTGGTCTTGATATATTAAGATTTTTTGCAGCATGTCTCGTGATGTTGTTTCATCTCGAGTTCTTTTACCTGGTGCTGGCGGGCACATATCCGCTGACAACGCTTCATATATCACAAACAAACCGATATATATCAGAAATAACACAGTATGGCTTCGTCGGTGTTCAGATTTTTTTCGTCATATCGGGATATGTCATATCGTTTTCGATACAGGGGCGAACCAGATCTCAATATTTGCGCGCCCGCTTTCTCCGTCTCTGGCCGACTGTCTGGGTGTGTGCGACGGTGTGTCTCGTCTTAGCAATCTGGACGCGGCAGGGCCCTGTCCTGATGCTGGTATCGCATTATCTCCGGTCGATGGTGATTTTTCCAAAAGGCCCCTGGCTTGATGGGGTGTATTGGACCCTGCCGATCGAAATCTCCTTCTATATTTTGATGTTTTTCGTTGTTGGTGGCGGTCGGGCCAACCGGCTCTCCGCCTTGGCGCTGGCACTCGGAACGGCGAGTATCGGTTTCTGGATGTGCTATCTGGCCACGCACGCGATTCCAGAACTCCGGCATTTTGCGCATCTTTTTGATCGCGTCGCAAAAAGTGCGGCTTTCGACGTATTTTTAATGCATCATGGCATTTATTTTGCGATTGGGGTCCTCATGCATAGCCCAGTCAGAAAAAGGGTCATGATACCTTTTTGTTCCTTATTGATCTTTTGTGCTTTTATTGTAACTGCCCAGCTACCCTGTCTGGTTTCCTGGTTGACTGGTCACGGCATGATGTGAGTCAAGGTGGTAATGGCACCTCCGGGCATCCCTCCGTCGACCGAAGAGCTGCTTGCCGTGATTGCAGCGCAGCAGGCGCAGATTGCCGCCCTGTTGGTGAAGGTTGCCGAGCTTGAGCGTCAGCTTGGACTGAACAGCAGCAACAGCGGCAAACCGCCATCGAGTGACGGGTTAAAAAAGCCGAACCGGACACGAAGCCTGCGCGAACGTTTGGGCAACAAGCCTGGCGGGCAAAAGGGCCACCCTGGCGAGACGCTGCGTCATGTGTGGACGGCCCGCCGGGGTCAAGTAGTTAAAGCAGAATTTGGTATGGGTTCGAATGCGGTCATGTGTCCGGCCTCGCTTTAGTGCGGCACCATGACCGCAGGGCCCAGATGGGTTCCGCGAACAACATCCAAACAATCAAACGGCATATTATTGCCTTTGACGCTGACGGATTTTGTTGCTCGTCGGTTCGACCGATAACCATCTCCTGCTTGCTCCTTAACCCCCCGGCACCGGCGCGCGGTTCAGGCCGCAGTAACCGGCTGACGCCGATATGCTTCCCCACGCGCCATCATGGCCCAGATGATCCGGGCCATCTTGTTGGCCAGAGCCACCGCCACGAGCTTGCGCGGCTTGCGTTCCAGCAGTTGTAAGAGCCATGCCGAGGCAGATTTGCTGCCTGGCTTGGCGAAGCGGATGACGGACATAGCACCCACCACCAGCAATGTGCGCAATCTCTCACTTCCAGCCTTGCTGATCTTGCCCAGGCGCTGTTTACCGCCGGTGGACTTCTCCCTCGGCGTCAGGCCGAGCCACGCCGCAAAATGCCGCCCGGAGGCAAAATTCCCTGGCTCCAGGGTCAACGCCATGGTCGCCGCGATCATCGGTCCTACGCCAGGAATTTCGGCTAGTGCCCGGCTGACCGGGTTGGCCTTGTGCAGCGCCACCAGTTCGGCATCGAGAGTGGCAATCCGGCTTTCCAGGGCCTCGACATGCGCGCCCATTTGCTCAAACATGGCGCGCGCCGCCACCGGGATGGCGGTATCGGCAGCCAGCACAGCCAACAGGGGTACAATCTTAGCGGTACCCTTCGCCACTACCACCCCGAACTCCATGGCATGACCGCGCAGTGCATTCATCGCCTGGGTGCGCTGGTTTACCAGCATCTCCCGGTGTTTGAGGATAATGGCATCAGCCTGCTGCTCGACGGTCTTGGTCGCCACCGAGCGCATGCTCGGACGGGCCGCAGCCTCGCTGATCGCCTCGGCGTCGTTGCGGTCATTCTTGGCTCGTTTAACGAAGGGTTTTACATATTGCGGTGGAATCAGGCGGACATGGTGCCCCAGCGCGCCTAACACACGGGCCCAATGATGTGACCCACCACAAGCCTCCAGAACCACTTCCGTTCCGGGCAACTTGCTAAAAAAAGCCTCAACTTGGCCACGCTTGAGCTCGCGCCGCAGAACCGGCCGCTCCTGCTCATCAACACCATGCAGCGTGAAAACGTGTTTGGACGTATCGATCGCAATGCGCTTAAACTTCATCTGGACGGTCCTTTTATTGGTTCTTTCATCGACCCAATCTTGGCACATGATGCCGTTGGGCCGTCCACCCCAACAATCGACGACCCCGGATCAGATTATCGAACACTACCCAGCATCATGCTCCGGCTGCGGTGCGGCCCTCACCTCGGCAATGTCGCGTTCGCACGCCGCGCGGCAGGTTTTTGACCTGCCAGAGCCACAGCCCCTGCGTATCATCGAACATCGTGCCCATGCCTGCGCCTGTGCCGCTTGCGGCACTCGAACGCGGGCGGATTTTCCAGCCGGCGTTAACGCGCCGGTGCAGTATGGCAGCCGAATTGCAGCCTTCGCCGTTTATCTGCTTCACGCACAGTTCCTGCCCGAAGACCGGCTTGCGGCGCTAATGGAGGACCTGTTCGGCGTCCGGCTCACCGCAGCCACGATCGCGCGCATGAGCCGGTCCTATGCGGCGAGCCTGCATGGATTTGGCGACGCGGTGCGCGATCTTGTCGCAGACGCGAGCGTAAAACACATGGATGAGACTGGCTTTCGCATCGGCGGCAAAACGCAATGGTTGCATGTGGCGTCGAATGCGTGGCTCACCTTCTACCGTGTCAGCGCGAAACGCGGCAGTCTGATGGAGTCAGTCACCGGGATCGTGGTCCATGATCATTGGAAGCCCTACTACACCATGCCAGACGTACAGCACGCCTTGTGCAACGCCCACCATTTGCGGGAATTGCAGGCGCTGGCTGATATCGAGAAGGAGGATTGGTCGGGGAAGATGCAGCGTTTGCTGCGCCGCGCCTGCCATGTGGCAAACCTTGCCAGGGAGCGCGGCATGGATGTGAAGCCCCAGACCATTGCTCGTGTCGAACGAGGTTACCACCGTATTCTGAGCGAAGGTTTTGCGTTTCATCTCGCACAGCCCGCGCATGGACGCGCCGACGGTGCCAGGCGGGGGCGTGTCGCGCGCCGGACTGGCCATAACCTGCTGATCCGCCTGCGTGACCGTAGCAAGGATACGCTGCGCTTCCTGCGCGATCTCTTGGTGCCGTTCACGAATAATCAGGCCGAGAGAGATATCCGCATGATGAAGCTCCGGCAGAAAATATCCGGCGGCTTCCGATCTTCCGACAGCGCTACCGATTTCGCCCTCATCCGCTCGTTCCTCTCAACCGCACGGAAGCAGGGCTGGAAACTCATCGAAGTGTTGGCGCAGTGCCCAGATCAGCTCGCTCAAAACCTCCGGGTCGCCTGAAACCCGAAGAGTAGCTGGGCAAATCGGAGAAATGAGCGGCGTCCTTGGCCAATGGGCCAATATATATATTTCTCCCTGGCCTGCTTACGCCATTTGGCTGGGATGTGTGGCCTATCTCGTGGTCGCGGTGCGCTATAATTCGGCTCTGATCAATGTGTTGGGACAGAAGCGGGTCACTTTCCTCAGGGGCGTCGGCTTGCTGACCTACCCGCTATACCTGATGCACACCATCGTGGCGTTGGCCACCGCCTTTTTTCTGCTGCGACTGGGGGCGCCGAAGGTTGTCGCATGGTCGGCTGGCCCATTGATGGCCATCATATCCGCAATTGTGGTCGCTCACTGGGTCGAGCCTCGGGTGCGCCGCTTGACCGCATCCGCAATCGATTATCTGGTGCGACAACGAAACATGTCGCTGCCTTTGGGGCCTGAGAGACGATAAAGCGCCTGGATGCTCAATTGTGAAAAACTGCCCCCGGCCTTCGACGAGGCTCACCGCGGTTTGCGCCGCTCCTGCCTCACGGTTGGCCGGTTGGTCTCCGCGGTCTCAACCGGCAGCTGGGATGGCCAGGCCGAAGACGCGGCCGAAGATGCGCGCGCAGATTTGGCGCAGGTATGGCCGATGGATGGATGCCACTCGATCGGGGGCGCTGGTAGTTCCAGGGCGTTTGTCCGCATCGTAAAGCATCATGGCGTGGGATTGAATGTAGAGCGCAATGTCGCCGACGATCCGGAAGCAGTCGACTGCGTCGGCCGGGAATTCGATGTCGAACTTATCCTCGAGTTCAATCAACGTCGCGAGCAGCCGCAGGCGACTCAGGCCAAGGTCTTTGAGGTTATCGTCTGAGACGATCGGGATATCGCCCAGCCACCCGGCTCCGCGGATCGCCGCGAAGACCGTCTCAAGGATGGAATTGTCGTCAGGGACCATTGACCTTCTCGCTCCAATAGCGCGGTCAAAGGCTTATTCCGTGCAGCGGTCGCCTGCTATTGCTCGAGCGTCGGGTTTGGCCGCTCATAAGGACGGAATGCTTAGCCGTTGGTAGGGGGTAGTGATACACATGGAACGGAAGCACTGACCGAACGGGGAGCGTGTATCAGGCTGCCGTTCACTTTCATCGCGAAGGAAAAGGAAGTGGCCGAAAAAACTTTCGCTTGTTTGGGCCTGAGGCGCTCGAGCGGCACGGGCCCAAAGTAATAAAGTTTTTTTGCTACTTTTTGTTCACAAAAAGTAGCGCTTTCTTTTCATTCCCTCGCATGTTGCCAGCCTCGCAGCCAGCCCGGAATCTCACTGGCCGGCATGGACGGCGCGATCGCATGGCCCTGGCCGAGGTGGCAGCCGAGCGCTTGTAATGTTTCCCACGCGCTGGCGGTTTCTATGCCCTGGGCGACCAGATCAATGTGCTGCGTCTCGCACAGGAGGCACAGGCTCTGCACCAAAGCGGCATTGAAAGAGCCGGGCCCGAGTTCGGTGACGAAGGAATGGTGGAGTTTGATTTCCCGCGCGCCGAATTCTTTCAGGCAGGGGAAGGATGTGAAGCCGGAGCCGAAATGATCGACTGAAAGCCCGATCCCGGCCGCATGCAATTGCTCCACGGCATGGCGCAGCCTGGTGCGATTGACCACCAAAGCGGTTTCATTGATTTCGAGCTGCAGCGTCTGCGGCATGGCGCCATGCACCGCCAGCTGTTCCAGGAGCCGATCCACGAACCAGGATTCCTCGAGCATTCGCCCCGACACATTCACTGAGAGCTTGGCGCCGGGTGATTGCGCGCACCAGGCTTGGCGCTGCGACAGGGCAAGCCCGATGGTTTTATGCGTGAAGCTGTCGAGCAAGGGGGAGGATTCGATGGTCGAGATGAAGCTGGACGCCGATATCAGGCCGCGTTGCGGATGGGCCCAGCGCACCAACGCCTCGAACCCGATGACCGCGCGCGTGTCCAGCCGTATTTTGGGTTGGTAATGGATGGTGAACTCGTTTTCGTGAATGGCGCGCTCCAGTTCCGCGAGCAGGGTGCGCGCCGGCGGATGCGGTTTGTCGGCAGCTTCTTCGGCGCTATGATGGACGATTTTGTTGATGCCGCCTTTGGCTTCGTACATGGCCTGGTCGGCGCGGGCCATCAGGTGCGGCGCTTGGGTGCCGTTCTGCGGGCAAACCGCGATACCGATCGACACGCCGACCGACAAAGCGTGACCGGCGACGATGATCGGCAGGGTGATTGTCTTCAGCAATTTTTCAGCGGCAATGCGGGCCAGTTCCGGCGAGCCGACGCCGGGCAGGATGGCGGCGAATTCATCGCCGCCGATGCGGGCCATCGTGCCCGAGGCCCGCATCACGGAAGCGAAGCGGGCTCCGACTTCGCGCAAAACCTCATCGCCGGCTGCGTGACCAAGCCTGTCATTGACCGGCTTGAAACCGTCGAGATCAAGCATGAGCACAGCGAATTCCGTTTGGTGGCGCTGGTGGGTCGCGCAGCTTTGTTCGAGCCGGTCGAAGAACAGGTTGCGGTTGGGCAGGTCCGTGAGGGAATCATACATGCTGCGCCGTTGCAGCTGGAATTGCGCATCGCGCAGTTTGGCCTGCACGGCGGCCAGATGAATGCACTCAATGATCGTTTGATGTAATCGCGCCGCATCGAGATCGCGTTTCGGCAGATATTCATGCAGGCCGGATTTGATCGCGTTCGCCGCGATGCGCTCGTTGCCGCTGGCGGTGATGCCTACGACCACGCAACGTTGGTCGCCATATTCCTTGATGGCCGGGAGTAGATCTCTGCCGTCGCCGTCGCCGAGTGTGAAATCCAGGAATACGATGTCGAAGCGCTGCGTGGTGATCGCCGCGAGCGCGGATTGTTTTGAATCGGCCTCGGTGATGTGCAGGAAGAAATCCTGCTGTTGCAACAGGCGGAGCAAATGTTCGCGGTCGACATCGTCATCATCGACCACCAGAAGCCGCAGCATTTGGCGCGGTTCAGCGTCGGGCCGAGTCAGGTTCTGTGTCCGGCTCATGAGTCGATCGTACCAGGGTAAAAAAATGCGGGGGACATTTTATGCGCTCCTTGGCAGGGGATTGCGTGGCCAGTGGATGCGAAAACAGGCGCCGCCGAGCGTGCCTGCAGGGTCGAGCTGGAGCATGCCGCCATGGAGGGTCACCTTGCGGCGGGTCACGGCGAGCCCCAGGCCATGGCCGGCATCTCTTGTGCCGGAACAAGAGAGGCGGTTGAAAATCATGTCCTCGGCGCCGGCCGGGAGTCCGGCGCCGTCATCCTCCACCGTAAACACGTTGTACCGGCCTTCCTCATGCACGCGCACGCGCACCTTTCCTCGCGCGCCGCCATGATGTTTCATGGCATTGCCGAGCAGATTGCGGAGCGCGATGGCGAGCGGCGTACGCGCGGCATGGAAGGGCGCGGCACTGACCGCGACCTCGATGGCGAAATGTTCCGGCGTGCCGAGGAGCGTTAGTGTTTCCTCGATCAGCGCGGCTGGGTCGATGAGCTCAATCTGTTCGTCCGGCTGCGCGGCCGTGGCGTAGGTGAGCAACTCGTGGATCATTCGTTCCGCCCGGTTCACCCGCAGCTGCGCACGGTCGAAATTCCGGGCAATGTCCGGTGTCAGAGCGGCATCGCCGAGTGCTGTGCGGATCCAGGCGAGCAGGTCCGCAATGGCGCGCAGCGGGGCGCGCAGATCGTGCGCGGCGAGGCGGGCAAATTCCTCAAGCTGCGCGTTGGCCTGGCGCAGCGCCCGCTCATGGGTTTTGTGGAAGGACAGATCGATGATGCTGGCCAGCACCAGCGGGCTTTCCGTCATGTCGAGCGTGGCGAGACTGACCTCGACGGGAAATTCATGGCCGTTTGCGTGCCGGGCCATCAGTTCGAGGCCCGGAACGTGGCAGGTTGGATGCGCGGGGATGAGCGCTTCCATTTTCCGGCTGGTCAATTCGCCAGCCGCATAGCCGAACATCCGGTCGAGTGCCGGATTGGTCATGACGATCAGCCCGGTTCTGTCTGTGACGACCAGACCGACCGGAAGGGCGGTGCGGGGTGCCATGAAACCATCCATTGGAAATGTCCAAACAAGGAGAGTTTCAGGCTAGAGATGAGTCGTTAACAAAGGCCTACGGAAGTTTGCGGGGTGGCTGCGCCGTTTGAGCGCCGGAGCCCCAAGGACAAAAAGTTTTTGCGCCGCTTTTTTCCAAAAAGCGGCCACTGACTTACGCCCGGCGGGCGTGCAGCCGGTCCAGGCGCAGTCGGTCGCGATGGTCGGTCAGTTTGAAAATAACGAGATAGACAGCGGCGAAAGCGCCAAGGCAGTTGCCGCCGACGATAAGGAACATCAGCAGGATCTGATATTTGGCGGCACTCAGCGGGTCCATGCCGGCAAGCAGCTGGCCGGTCATGATGCCGGGCATGGTGACCAGCCCGGCGGCGGTCATGGTGTTGATGGTCGGGATCAAAGCGGTGCGGATCGCCTGCGCGGCGAGGCCGTGCAGGGCCCGGTAGCGCGGCTCGCCCAGCGCCAGGCGCGCCTCGATCGCGTTGCGTTCACGTTTGACGCTGTTGAAAAAGGAATTCAGCGACAGGCTGACGGCGTTCATCACATTGCCGAGGATGATGCCGGTGAGCGGCAGGGCCTCGCGCGGATTGTACCAGGGGTCGGGACGCAAGGTGGTGATCAGCGCCAGAATGGTGATGACCAGGGTGGCGAACACCGTGGCGCCGCCGCCGGTGGCGTAATGGCTGAGCGGCGAGAGTTTTTGCTGTTGGCGCGCGCCGACCTCGTAGGTCGCGGCACCGGCCATCACCGCGGCCACCAGCACCGTCAGCCAGGGGTTCATGGTGACGAAGACGAGGCGCAGCACGTAGCCGACCAGCATCAGCTGCACGACCATGCGCAGCGCCGACCAGATCAGCGAGCGGTGGACGCGCAAGGCAAGGGCCATCGACAGAGCGGCGCTGAACAGCACCAGGCCGGAGCTGATCGCAAGGTCGAAGGCGGAGAGATCGATCGGTTTCATGCGCAGATCTCCAGCTCGGTGAGCATGCCGAGAGTCATTTGCGCGCGCCGCGTGGCGATGCGCTCGGCCTGTTGTTCATTGTGCGAGACCACGATCAGCCCAGTCCCAGCGGAGGCGCGTTCGGTCAGCAGCGTTTCCACCGCGAGCGTGGAGGCCTGGTCGAGCGCCGAGGTCGGCTCGTCGAGCAGCAGCACCGCGGGCTTGCGGATGATGGCGCGGAGCAGCGCCATGCGCTGCCGCTCGCCGGTGGAGAGCTGCGCGACCGGGGCGTCGAGGAGCTCGGCGCGCAGGCCAAGGCGCGGCGCCAGGGCGGCGGCCTCGGCGGCCGGCTGCAGATGCTCGCGCACTGTCTCGGCCCACCAGCCGGATTCCGCGGCGACATACATCACCTGCCGCCGCCATTGCGGCGCCGGCATGGAATCCCGCGCCACGCCGTTGAGCAAGGCCGTGCCGGTATTCTCGTCGAGATCGGCGATCATGCGCAGAAACAGGCTTTTGCCGATGCCCGACGGGCCGGCAATGACCAGGCATTCACCCGCGGCCAGCGTGAGATTGAACGGTCCGCCTGGGGCGCCGCTCAGGTCGCGGATTTCAAGGAGCATGACGGTCTGGGTCCTTTGCGCGCGGATAACTGCGTGAGGCGCGGCGCTCTGTGGGATTGACGTAAGGGGTTGGGCATCGTGTATGTAGCGTCTATTACAAAAACTTCCGAACCATAAGCAACGCTACGGGGTTAAAAGTTTCATGACGCGTTCGCCATCCAGTCAGGGGCCGCAACTGTTCGATTACGCTCAAAGCGCGCCGGCCGCGGTGAATGAGGCCGAAGACCGGCTGGCAGCGCGATTGCGCGCGCTGGAGGGCGAGCTCTCGCCGACCGTGCTGCGCGTGGCGCGCTATCTAAATCATAACCGCCTCCTGGTGCTGACCGCCTCGGCGGCGGATCTGGCGGAGAAAATCGGCACCTCCGATGCGACCGTGGTGCGCACGGTGCAGATGCTCGGTTTCCAGGGGCTGAGCGAGCTGCGTCAGTCGATCGCCGCCTCGATCGATCGCGCCTCGGCGCCCCTCGATCATATGCGCCGCACGCTGCAGGATCTGCACGGGCCGGCGGAGACGGAGGCGATGAAGGCCGCCGATCTGGTGCTCAGAACTCATAATAGCGCGGTGCGCCAGATGCAGACGGAGGAGGGGCGCGCGCCGATCCATCAGGCGATCGCGGCGCTGCACCCGGTCGAGCGCATCGTCATTTACGGCGCCGGACCTTCAAGCGCGATCGGCGCCTATCTGGAGGTGATGCTGAACCGCCACGGGCGGCGGGCCAAGGTGATCGGGCAGAGTGGGCAGGGCCTGGCCGACCAGCTGCTCGATCTTTCGGCGCAAGACGGGCTGCTGCTGCTCTCCTACGGCGAGCCCTATCGCGAGGTGCAGGTGACCGCGGCGGAAGCGGTGGTGCGTAACATCCCGATCGTGCTGGTGACCGACAATCCGAACAGCAAGCTCGCCGAGATGGCCGCCGTGGTGCTGCCGGCACGGCGCGGCCGGGCCGAACAGGTGGCGCTGCACGGCGCCACACTCATAACTTTGGAAGCTCTGCTGATGGGGCTGGCCGTGGCGAACCGCGCGCATACGATCGACACGCTGGAGCGGTTGGCGGGGCTGCGGGCGGCTTTGAGCAAACCTAAGTAAGAAAGAGGCCGCTTTTTGGAAAAAGCGGCGCAAAAACTTTCTTGAAATTGGGCCGGTGGCGGTGACGCCAGCACGGCCCAAACTAACAAAGTTTTTTTGCTACTTTTTGTTCACAAAAAGTAGCGCTTCCTTACCTTTCTTACTTCACAACCTGCCGCAGCTCGCCCTTGGCATAACGCTGCGCCATCGTGTCGAGGTCGAGCGTGCGGATGCGGCTCGCCTGGCCGGCGGTGCCGAACGCCTCGAAGCGGTCGCGGCAGACGGCGCGGGCTTCGTCCAGGGCGGCCTGGAGGAATTTGCGCGGGTCGAATTCGCTCTTGTTCTTGCCCATCACGCGGCGGATGCCGGCGGTCATGGCCAGGCGCAGGTCGGTATCGATATTCACCTTGCGCACGCCGTGGCGGATGCCTTCCTGGATTTCCTCGACCGGCACGCCGTAGGTTTCCTTGATCTCGCCGCCGTAGGAGCGGATTTCCTCGAGCAGAGCCTGCGGCACGGAGGAGGAGCCGTGCATGACCAGATGCGTGTTCGGCAGGCGCGCATGGATTGCCTTGATGCGGTCGATGGCGAGGATTTCGCCGGTTGGCTGGCGCGAGAATTTATAGGCGCCGTGAGAGGTGCCGATGGCGATGGCGAGCGCGTCCACCTGGGTTTCGCTGACGAAGCGGGCGGCCTCATCCGGGTCGGTCAACAGCATCTCGCGTGAGAGCGTGCCTTCCGCGCCGTGGCCGTCTTCCTTATCGCCCTGCATCGTCTCCAGCGAGCCGAGGCAGCCGAGTTCGCCTTCCACGGAGACGCCGGCAGCATGGGCGATTTCCACCACTTTGGCAGTGACGGCGACATTGTAGCCGTAATCAGCGGGGGTTTTGCCGTCTTCGCGGAGCGAGCCGTCCATCATGACCGAGGTGAAGCCGTGGCGGATGGCGCTGATGCAGACCGACGGGGTCGCGCCGTGATCCTGGTGCATGGCGATGGGGATGGTCGGCCAGGTTTCGGCCGCGGCGGCGACGAGGTGGCGGAGGAAGACATCGCCGGCATATTTGCGGGCGCCGACCGAGCCCTGCAGGATCACCGGGCTATCCGTGGCGGCGGCGGCCTCCATGATGGCGCGGATCTGCTCCATGTTGTTAACGTTGAAGGCGGGCAAGCCGTAGCCATGCTCGGCGGCATGGTCCAGCAGCTGGCGCATGGAGATCAGGGGCATCGGGGTCAACTCCTCTCGTTGAGATGGCGGCCCAGTAGCACGCGAATTCTCTCGGCAACATAAGCCGGCGTGAAACCCAGGGCCTCGAGCACCGCTTTTTCGGGGCCGGATTCGCCGAACCGGTCGAGGCCGATGGTGGCGCCATCGCGTCCGGCATAGGCGCGCCAGGGCGCGGTGGCGCCGGCTTCCAGCGTGATCACCGGCAGGCTCGGCGGCAGAACAGCGGCGCGATAGGCATCCCCCTGCGCCTCGAAGCGCGTGACGCAGGGCATCGAGACCACGCGCAGCGAGATGTTTTCGTTCACCAGGATTTGCGCCGCCGCCATCGCCAGAGCGACCTCGGAACCGGTGGCGAGCAGCACGGCCTGCGGCGTGCCGGTCTCGGCCAGCACGTAGCCGCCGGTTCTGATGGCATCGCGTTCGTTCGGGCCCCGTGCCTGCGCGGGCAAAGCCTGGCGGGAGAGAGCGAGCAAAGTCGGGCCGTCATGCCGCGCAGCGCCTCAGCCCAAGCGCAAATGGTCTCGGCCGTGTCGCACGGGCGCCACACTTCAAGACCGGGGATCAGCCGCAGGGAGGCGAGCTGTTCCACCGGCTGGTGGGTCGGGCCGTCCTCGCCGAGCGCGATGAAATCGTGGGTCATCACATAGATCACCCGCTGGCGCATCAGCGCGCTCATGCGGATGGCGTTGCGGGCATAGTCGCTGAACACCAGGAAGGTGGCGACGAAGGGGATGAAGCCGCCATGAAGCGCGATGCCGTTGGCCATCGCCGCCATGCCGAATTCGCGCACGCCGAAGGAAATCTGGTTGCCGGCCGGATCGTCGGTGATCGGCACGGAGCCGGGGTGGAAGGTGAGGTTGGAATGGGTAAGGTCGGCCGAGCCGCCCAGCAATTCGGGGGCTGCCGGCGCGAAGGCGGTGAGCGCGATCTGGCCGGATTTGCGGGTCGCGGTCTTTTGGTCCGTGACGGCGGCGTAAGCTTGCTCTGTCGCGGCGCTGAGTTCAGGGCGCAGCCGGCCGGCGATGCGGCGGGAAAACTCGGCCGCAAGCTCCGGCCAGGCCGCCTGGTAGCGGGAGAAACGCGCCTGCCATTCCGCTTCCGCTGCCGCGCCTGCTCCCCGGTGGTCCCAGGCGGCGGCAACCTCCTCCGGAATCTCGAAAGGCGTGTAGGGCCAGCGCATCTCCTCACGGACGCGGCGCACTTCCTCGGGCCCGAGCGGGGCGCCGTGCGTGTCCTGATGTCCGGCTTTGGTCGGGGCGCCGCGCCCGATCGTGGTGCGGCAGCAAAGCAGGGTGGGGCGGTCGGTCTGGGCGAGAGCGGTTTGCAGAGCCGCGTCGATCGCGGTGGGATCGTGACCGTCAACATCGCGCAGCACCTGCCAGCCATAGGCTTCGAAACGGCGCGGCGTGTCGTCGCTGAACCAGCCGGCCACCCTGCCGTCGATGGAAATGCCGTTATCATCATAGAGGGCGACGAGCTTGCCGAGGCCGAGGCGGCCGGCGAGGGAGGCGGCCTCGTGGCTGATGCCTTCCATCATGCAACCATCGCCGAGGCAGACGAAACTGCGGTGATCGACGATGACATGGCCCGGGCGGTTGAACTGGGCGGCCAGTGTGCGTTCGGCGATGGCCATGCCGACCGCATTGGCGAAGCCCTGGCCGAGCGGGCCGGTGGTGGTCTCCACGCCCGGGGTGACGCCATATTCCGGGTGGCCGGGCGTGCGTGAATGCAGCTGGCGGAAGCGGCGCAGCTCGGCCACGGGCAGATCGTAGCCGGTGAGATGCAGCAGCGCGTAGAGCAAGGCCGAGGCATGGCCGTTCGAGAGCACGAAGCGGTCGCGGTCCGGCCAGAGCGGGTTGGCGGGGTTGTGGCGCAGATGGTTGCGCCACAGCACGGCGGCGATTTCCGCCATGCCCATCGGCGCGCCGGGATGGCCGGCATTGGCTTGTTCCACCATGTCCATGCTCAAGGCGCGGAGCGCGGCGGTGAGGGGCCAGGCAAGATCGCCCGGGCGGGCGGCGGGACGCTCGAGAATGTTCATGGCACTCCTTACTGGGACCGTTGCTGGCGTTCGATCAGCCGCAGGATCAGCGGCGTGAGGATCAGCTGCATGGCGAGATCGAGCTTGTTGCCGGGAATGACGACGCTGTTGGCGCGCGACATGAAGCTGCCGGCGATCATCGACAGCAGATAGGGAAAATCGATGCCGCGCGGATTGCGGAAGCGGATCACCACCATGGATTCGTCGGGGGTGGGGATCCAGCGGGCGATGAATGGGTTGGAAGTGTCGACCGTGGGGATGCGCTGGAAATTAATGTCGGTCTGGGTGAATTGCGGGCAGATATAATGCGCGTAATCGGGCATGCGGCGCAGGATCGTTGCCATCACATCCTCAGTGGAATAGCCGCGCGTGTTGCGGTCGCGGTGGATTTTCTGGATCCATTCGAGATTGATCACCGGGACCACGCCGATTTTCAGATCGGATTGTTGCGCAAGATTGAGCCCGTCCGCCACGACCGCGCCATGCAGCCCCTCATAGAACAGCACATCGGTTGGGGTTTCGAGATCCTCCCACGCGGTGAAATGGCCGGGCGGGGCGCCGTAACGCTCGGCCTCGGCGGCGTCATGCACGTAATGGCGGGTGCGGCCGGTGCCGGACTCACCATAGGTGCGAAACAGCGTCTCCAGCTCTTCCAGCAGATTGGCGTCGAGGCTGAAATGGCTGAAATGATCGTTGCCGCATGCGGTCTCCTCGGCGGTTTTCTCCCGCATGCCGGCGCGGTCATAGCGGTGGAAGGCGTCGCCTTCGACATAAGCGGCCTTCACCTTCTCGCGCCGGAAAATCTGCTGGAAGGTGTTGCGGACCGAAGTGGTGCCGGCGCCGGACGATCCGGTGACGACGATGACGGGATGCCGGACGGACATTTTGGGCTCCTCCTGAGGAAGGTAGGAAGGCCTACTTTTTGTGAACAAAAAGTAGCAAAAAAACTTTGTTAATTTGGGCCCGTGCTGGTTTCGCGCCTCAGGCCCGGCGTAAACAAAAGTTTTTGCGCCGCTTTTTTCAAAAAGCGGCCGCTTACTTTCTTTCTCTCAAGCGCAGAACAAAGTGCGGCGGCGGAAGAGCGGCGCGCGTTCGCCGGTACCGCCCGGGCCGGCCAAATAGGTGGCGAGATGTTCCACCTTTTCGCGCGCGCCGAAGATTAAAGGCGTGCGCTGGTGCAGCGAGGTCGGGATTTTCTCCAGGATCGGCATGGCCCCGTCGGTAGCGAGCCCGCCGGCCTGGCGCACCAGCATGGCGATGGGGTTGGCCTCATAGAGCAGCCGCAGCCGGCCGCTGCCATAACCTTTCCTGGCATCGGCGGGGTAGAGATAAAGGCCGCCGCGGTTGAAGATACGGTGTGCCTCGGCGACCATGCAGGCGAGCCAGCGCATGTTGAAATCGGTGCCGTGCGGCCCGTCCTGGCCGCTCAGGCAGTCATCGATATAAGCGCGCACGCCTTCGTCCCAATGCCGGTAGTTCGACATGTTGATGGCAAATTCGGCCTTGCCGCGGGGGATATGCAGCTCTGGCTGCGCCAGGCAGAACATGCCGCTTTCCGGCTCCAGGACATAAAGCGCCGTGCCGTCGCCGACGCTCAGCACTAGGGACGTATGCGGACCGTAGAGCACGTAACCCGCGGCCAGTTGTGTCTTGCCCGGGCGCAAGAATTCCGCATCGAGCGTCGCGGCCTCGCCGCGCGGCAGGATCGAGAATATCGAGCCGACCGTGAGCCCGGTCTCGATATTGGAGGAACCGTCCAGCGGGTCGAGCGCGACCAGCAGCGGCGCGTCAGGATGCAGCAGGATCGGCTGCGGGGCCTCTTCGGAAGCGATGGCGGCGACCCGGGCGGCGGCGCGCAGGCAGGCGGTGAAAATCGCCTCGGCCTGAACGTCGAGCGCCTTTTGTTCCTCGCCGGCTTCGCCGCTGAACAGCACCGCGCCGAGATCGCCGGCGAGCGGGCCACGCCCAAGCAGGTCGGAGAGTTTGGCCGCGGCATCTGCCAGGCACAATATGGTCGCGGCGACGGCGTCTTTCAGCGGATCGGCCTCGGCCCAGTCCTTCAGCGTGTCATCAAGCCGCTTCCTCGCGATCATGGGTTCCTCCGTTTTCGTTTTGTTCGCCGCCTTGAAGTCCCGTGCCTTGAAGTCCCGTGCCTTGAAGTCCAGTCAGGACCCGGCTGGCGCTGAGATCCACGGCTTCGATGGTGGTCAAAGCAGCGCGGTCTACCAGGCCCGGTGTTTCGAACAGGCGTAGCGACTGGCGCAGGCGCATGCGGTCGAAGGCGTTGCGCATCGAGCGCGCATTGGCAAAGTTCGCCTGCTGGCGCCGCGCGACGATGTACTGGCGCAGCAGCTCCAAAGCTGCCGGGCTGAAGCGATATTGCGCCTCGTCCAGCATCTTGCAGGTGATTTCTAGCAGCTCATCGTCTGAAAAATCCGGAAAATCGATATGATGGGCGATGCGCGAACGAAAGCCGGGATTGGACGTGAAAAACTGGTCGATGCGGTTCTTGTAGCCGGCGAGGATGACGACGAGGTCGTCGCGCTGGTTCTCCATGACCTGGAGCAGGATCTCGATCAATTCCTGGCCATAATCGCGCTCATTCTCCGGCCGGTGCAGATAATAAGCCTCGTCGATGAAGAGCACGCCGCCCATGGCCTTTTTCAACACTTCCTTGGTCTTGGGCGCGGTGTGGCCGATATATTGGCCGACCAGATCGTCGCGGGTCACGGAGATGACATTGTTGCGGCGGATGAAGCCGAGCGCGTGCAGGATGCTCGCCATGCGCAAGGCCAGGGTGGTCTTCCCGGTGCCGGGATTGCCGGTGAAGGCCATATGCAGGGTGGGCGTGCCGGTCGCGAGGTCCATCATCTGCCGCGCCCTGGTCACGAAGAGATAGGCGGTGATCTCGCGGATGCGGCGTTTGACCGGGGCCAGCCCGACAAGCTCCTGGTCGAGCGCGGTGAGGATGCGGCCGACTTCGCTGTCCGCGTAAAGGGCGGCGAGGTCGAACCGGTCCGGGGCGGGAAACTCATCCGCCATAGCGCGATCCTTCGGGGCGGTCGGTGGCATAGGCGCGCGTGCTATAGGCAATGCGCCGGCCGCCTTGTTCGGTGCGGTCGAGACGGAAGCCGGGCTCCTCGGCGGGCCGGTTGACGATGAAAGAGAGGCGCAGCGACTCCCAGCCGGCCGTGCTGTCGAAGGCGGAGAGGCGGATATAGCCATCGCCATGGAGCTTCCGGCAGGCGGTGAGTTCGGCCATCACCCCAGCCGCGTCGGGCAGGTCGAACATCGGCAGGCCCCACATTTCCCAAAAGGTGTTGCGGGGGTGCGGATCGTCGGTGAATTCGATGTTCACCGCCCAGCCATGGTCCAGGCAATATTGCACCTGGGCGGTGATCTGCCGGTCGGTGAGGTCGGGCAGGAAGGAAAAGGCGCCTTGGGTCACGCGCATGGAAACACTCCTTTCGGTCAGGTCCCGGTCAGCTCTCGGTCAGGCGGAGACGCTCTCGCTCGGCACGAAATCCGGCGTGTCGGTGGAGGCGTAGTTGAAGGTGACGTCGCGCCAGATCTCCAGCGCCTGGCGGAGCGGCAGGCAGCTTGCGGCGGCCTCGTTGAGGATGGTTGGCCCCTCGGCGAGAATGTCGCGTCCCTCGTTGCGGGCGAGCACCATGGCTTCCAGGGCGACGCGGTTGGCGATCGCTCCGGCCTCGATGCCGAGCGGATGGCCGATCGTGCCGCCGCCGAATTGCAGCACCACATCCTCGCCCAGCAGGTGCAGCAGCTGGTGCATCTGCCCGGCATGGATGCCGCCGGAGGCGACCGGCATGACCCGGCGCAGGCTCGCCCAGTTCTGGTCGAAGAAAATGCCGTGCTCGAGCTGCATCGGGTTAAAGCCCTCGCGGCAGACATCGTAATAGCCGCGCGTGGTGGCGGGGTCGCCTTCCAGCTTGCCAACCACGGTGCCGGCATGGATGTGATCGACGCCGGCAAGGCGCATCCATTTGGCGATCACGCGGAAGGACACGCCATGGGTCTTCTGCCGGGTATAGGTGGAGTGGCCGGCGCGGTGCAGATGCAGGATCATGTCGTTGCGGCGCGCCCATTTCGACATTGACTGGATCGCGGTGTAGCCGATCACCAGGTCGATCATGACGACCACCGAGCCGAGTTCCTTGGCGAATTCGGCGCGCTCGTACATCTGCTCCATGGTCCCGGCGGTGACGTTGAGATAGGTGCCTTTGACCTCGCCGCTGGCCGCCTGGGCGCGGTTCACCGCCTCCATGCAGTACAGGTACCGGTCGCGCCAATGCATGAAAGGCTGGGAGTTGATGTTCTCGTCATCTTTGGTGAAATCGAGCCCGCCTTTCAGTGCCTCATAGACCACGCGGCCATAATTGCGGCCGGACAGGCCGAGCTTGGGCTTGACCGTGGCGCCGAGCAGCGGGCGGCCGAATTTGTCCAGCCGTTCGCGCTCGACGACGATGCCGGTCGGCGGGCCGTCGAAGGTTTTCACATAGGCGGTGGGAAAGCGCATATCCTCCAGCCGCAGCGCCTTCAGCGGCTTGAAGCCGAAGACGTTGCCGATCACCGAGGCGGCGACATTGGTGATGGAGCCGGGTTCGAACAAATCGAGATCGTAGGCGATATAGGCGAAATAGGAGCCTTGCATGCCGGGCACCGGGTCCACCCGGTAGCATTTGGCGCGGTAGGTCTCGCAGGCGGTGAGCCGGTCGGTCCAGACCACGGTCCAGGTGGCGGTGGAGGATTCGCCGGCGACGGCGGCCGAGGCTTCCACCGGGTCCACGCCCTCCTGCGGGGTGACGCGGAACAGGCAGATAATGTCGGTGTCCTTGGGAGCGTAGTCGGGCTCCCAATAGCCCATGTTGCGATATTCCAGCACGCCGGCGGAATAGCGGCTTCTTTTGGCCGGAGCGGCCTGCACAGGGCGGCTATGGGTCATCGGCGTTCTTCCTCCAAGAATGTTCCGGAAGGGCAGCATGGGGGAAGGCGGGTGGTTTGAGAATTTGAATGTTCTGATCGAGGTTTTCAGATAAATTGAAGCCATGCGCAGAGTGACCCTCAAGCAGTTGCGGATCGCCGCCGCCGCGGGGCGGCTGGGCAGCTTCACGGCGGCCGGGGATGCGGTGGGGCTCACGCCTTCGGCCGTGAGCATGCAGATGAAGACGCTCGCCGAGGAGGTCGGGTTACCTTTGTTCGAATTCGCCGAGGGCAGGCTGCTGCTGACCAAGGCGGGCGAAGAGGTGCTGGTGGCGGCGGCGCGCATCGAGGCGGTGCTCAATGATTGCGACCAGGCGGTGGCCGGGCTGCGCGACCCGAGGCGGGGCAAGGTGGTGGTGGGCGTGGTCTCCACCGCCAAATATTTCGCGCCGCAGGCGCTGGGCGCCTTCCATAAGCTTTATCCCCTGGTGGAGCTGAAACTGGTGATCGGCAATCGCACCGACATTATCGCCGGGTTGCGGCAGCGCGAGATCGACCTGGCGATCATGGGGCGGCCGCCGGAGGGGATGGAGGTGGGGCTGGTGAAGCTCGCCGATCATCCGCATGTGATCATCGCCGCACCGGATCACCCTTTGAGGCATCGGGCCGGGCTTGAGCCGTCGGATCTCGCGGCGGAGATTTTTCTGGTGCGCGAGCCGGGCTCGGGCACGCGGATGCTGATGGAGCAGATTTTCGCCAAAGCCGGGGTAATGCCGCGTCTCGGCATGGAGATCAGCAGTAATGAGACGATCAAGCAGGCGGTGATGGCGGGGTTGGGGGTCGCTTTCATCTCCGGCCACACGGTGGCGCATGAGCTCACGGATGGGCGGCTGGTGACGTTGGATGTGGTCGGGTT
>CAWCRT010000003.1:160000-172894 GCA_963798115.1 uncultured Pseudomonadota bacterium | reverse complement strand
ATGGCAGCCGCCTTTGGGCATCGCGGCGCTCCCCCCGCGGCGGCATCTTTCAATTCCCGTGCCGACCGCCGCCAAGGCCATCTAACGCAATGTTGGAACCTCACATGAAGGTTGAAACAAGCTCCTGAATTATTTGGCGTTATCGAAGAAAAAGGGATCGATGCCGTTACGTTAGAGGAAGCGCACGGCAGTCCGCGTTCGGTATTCAGGCTGTGGATGGCAGCGAATATTGAATTCGCCACATTGACGGCAGGCGCGCTGGCGACCGGCGCATTCGGACTTTCCTTCGCGGCGGCTTTCGTCTCGATCCTAATCGCTAATATCGCCGGCAGCACCCTGCTCGCCATTTTCAGCACCTTTGGCGTTGATTACGGCCGGCCACAGATGATCCAGGGGGCCGCCTGGTTCGGCAAACTTGGCAACAAGGTACCGTCCTTGTTCAATTTTTTCTGCGGCATCTCGTGGTTTGCGGTCAACACCACCATCGGCGCCTATGCGACGCAGTATTTCCTGGGGACGGGACTGATTGTCAGCGTGATCGGGCTTTCCATTATCCAGATCGCCATCGCCTTCGTCGGCCATGACCTGATCCATGTCGCGGAGAAATACTTCGTCTACGTGCTGGCGCTCATCTTCCTGGCCCTGACGGTCGTTGCTGTGCGGCATCTTGGCCTCTCGGCGCCGGCCAATGTGAAGTCCATGGCGGCGGTTGGCGGCTTCTCCGGTGCGTTCATCCTCAACACCTCGATCATGGTCGCCTATGGGGCCAGCTGGGTGCCATTTTCCTCGGACTATACGCGCTATTTGCGTACTGACAGGAACCCCGAGGCCGTGAAAAGAACGGTGGGGAACTACGCTTTTTGGGGCTCGCTGATCTCCACCGTCTGGATCGAGGCGCTGGGCGCGCTCATCGGCGCTTCGGTTTCATTCACGAAACCCTCCGATTTGTTCACTGACTGGATGCCCGGTTGGCTGAGGGTGCCACTATTGATCGCCGTGGTCGTCGGTACCATTAGCGCGAATATTCTCAACATCTATTCCGCCATGATGTCAGCGCTGGCGCTGGGCGTGAAGCTGAAGCAGCATTCTGCCGCGCTGATCACGGGCGGCATCGGCACGCTCATCTGCGTGTTGGCGGCAGCGAACTTCATCAGCGATTATACGAACTTCCTGTTCCTGATCGGCTACTGGGTCATGCCTTGGATCGCCATCACGCTGCTCTGCCGTTTCACGAGCCGCCGCTCGCGCCTTGGCACGGTCAACGCCGCTTTTGTAAGCTGGGTGACGACGCTGGTGTTCTCCGTGCCATTCTATAATCAGACAATGTATACCGGCTGGTTCGCGGCGAGGTATCCGCAATTCGGAGATTGCACGTTTATCGTTTCGTTTATCCTCGGCGGCATTCTTTATCTGGCGCTGACGACGCAGGATCAGGAGCCGATCACACAGCCGGAGGTTGCGGAATAAATCTTACCGATGGCCGGTGCACGACCCCATCTCCTTCCACCGAAAACAGCCACGTTGGCATCACGGCGAAGGCGAGCCCAGGGCACCATTGTTGCCATACTCAGCACCAAGATCGACTGCCCCCCCCTTGAGGCGATATCTTCCAGTGCTCGTCAACTCTAACGACGACGCACCGAGACGAGAATACGGTCGGCCAAAACAACCAGATTCATAGCGTATTTCCACAAGCTGCCGGGCCTGGCGCGGGAGGTGAAGCGCGCAATCCTGATCACCTTTGACCTCGGAACTTCCTTGAAGAGCTCGTCGCGGGAGGACGCCGAGGCACCAGGAAGGGCATCGTCATGCCGGCCTGGCTATGGTAAACACGCGCTGGTTCGCTAGCCGGATGGCGACAACCAGCTTGCCGGCGGAGTTCGGCAAATGAGCCTCGTGTCGAGTTTTGGCCCAAAGCGGGATGACCGCCTCCAGGTCTTGTGGGCGGACGGCGAACGCGTGTTGTGCAGAACCTGGCGCGAGGCGGAGGACGGCGAACCGAGCGCCATGCTGGCCGTGGTGCCCGCCTCGGAGCATCCCAGCCCGAGTTGCCTCGCCAGCCTGGCCCACGAATACGGCTTGAAGGATATGTTGGACGGGGCGTGGGCGGTGCGGCCCCTGGCGCTTGAGAGCGAACGCGGGCGCAGCATGCTTATGCTTGAGGATCCGGGCGGCGAGCCGCTTGAGCGGCTGCTCGGTGCCCCCATGACGCTGGGCAGTTTCCTGCCCTTGGCCGTGGGCATCGCCGCTTCCCTTGGCAAGCTCCACGCGCGCGGCCTCGTCCACAAGGACATCAAACCCTCTCATATCCTGGTGAACTGCGCGGACGGACAGGTCCGCCTCACCGGGTTCGGCCTCGCCTCGCGTCTACCGCGTGAGCGGCAGGCGCCCTCACCTCCCGAATTCATCGCGGGCACGCTCGCCTATATGGCGCCCGAACAGACCGGACGCATGAACCGGTCGATCGACTCCCGCAGCGACCTCTATGCCCTCGGTGTCGTGTTCTACCAGATGCTCACGGGCTCACTGCCGTTCACCGCGTCCGATCCCATGGAGTGGGTCCACTGCCATATCGCCAGAAAGCCGGTGCCGCCCGCCGAACGGCTGGGGACGATCCCGGCCCCGGTCTCGCAGATCATCATGAAGCTGCTCGCCAAGACCGCGGAGGAGCGCTACCAGACCTCTTCCGGCGTCGAGCGCGATCTGCAGCGCTGCCTGGCCGACTGGGAAGCAAGGGGCCGCATCGACGGCTTCCCGCTGGGAGAACTACGACACACCGGATCGGCTGCTGATCCCCGAGCATCTGTACGGGCGAGCGCGCGAGGTCGAGACCCTGCGCGCCGCCTTCGAGCGCATCGTCAAAAGCGGCGCGCCGGAGCTGGTGCTGGTCTCGGGATATTCCGGCATCGGCAAATCCGCCGTCGTCGACGAACTGCACAAGGCGCTGGTGCCAACGCGCGGGCTCTTCGCCTCTGGCAAGTTCGACCAGTACAAGCGCGACATCCCCTATGCGCCGCTAGCGCAGGCGTTTCAGGGCCTGATCCGGCCGCTGCTGGGCAAAAGCGATGCCGAGTTGGCGCCCTGGCGTGACGAACTGCGCGAGGCATTGGGCCCGAACGCCAAGCTCATGGTCGATCTGGTTCCCGAATTGAAGCTGATCACCGACGAACCGCCGCCCGTCCCGGAGCTACCGCCGCAGCAGGCACAAAGCCGCTTCCAGCTGGTGTTCCGGAGGTTTCTTGGCGTGTTTGCCCGGCCGGAGCATCCGCTGGCGCTCTTCCTTGACGATTTGCAATGGCTCGACCCGGCGACGCTCGATCTGGTGGAGGATCTGCTGACCCAGCCGGAGGTGCGGCACCTGCTGCTGATCGGCGCCTACCGCGACAACGAGGTCATGGCCGGCCATCCGCTGCTGCGCAAGCTCGAGGCGTTCCGCCAGGCGGGGGCCCGCTTGCAGGAGATCAGCCTGGCACCGCTGGCTCGTGCCGGCGTGCAGCAATTGATCGTGGATGCGCTGCGCTGCGGGCCGGAGGAGGCTGCGCCGCTGGCGGAGCTGGTGCACGACAAGACCGGTGGGAATCCATTTTTTGCCATTCAGTTCCTGCACGTGCTCGACGACGAGGGCTTGCTGATCTTTGACCATGGCGCGGCGCGCTGGCGCTGGGATCTCGATCTCATTCACGCTAAGGGGTACACCGACAATGTGGTGGACCTCATGACCGGGAAATTGACCCGGCTGCCCACAGAAACCCAGACGGCGCTGCAGCTTCTCGCCTGCCTCGGCAATGTCGCCGACATCGCGACGCTGTGTCTGGTCCGTGGCACATCAGAGCCGGCGGTCCATGCGGATCTGTGGGAAGCGGTTCGGCAGGAGCTGATCCTGCGCCAGGAAGGCGTCTACAAGTTCGTCCATGACCGGGTCCAGGAAGCCGCCTATTCGCAGATCCCGGCAGACTTGCGCGCCGCGGCACACTTACGGATCGGCCGGCTGCTGGCGGCGCACACGCCGCCAGAGAAGCGGGATGAGGCAATCTTCGAGATCATCAATCAGCTCAACCGCGGCGCCGCACTGATCACCGCACAGGAGGAGCGCGAGCAGCTGGCGGCGCTCAACCTGATCGCGGGCCAGCGCGCCAAGGCTTCGACCGCCTATGCCTCGGCGCTCACCTATCTCGTCGCCGGTACGGCCCTGTTGGCCGAGGATTGCTGGGAGCGCCGGCACGAGCTCAGCTTCGCGCTGGAACTGGAGCGGGCCGAATGCGAGTTCCTCACCGGCGCGTTGGCGGAGGCGGAGCAGCGTCTGGCGGCGCTGTCAACCCGCGCCGCAACGACGGTCCAACGAGCAACCGTCGCGCGTTTGCGCGTGGATCTTTACACAACCCTTGGTCAAAGCGATCACGCGGTCGCCGTCGGTCTCGACTACCTCCGGCATTTTGGCATCGAGTTGTCGCCGCACCCGACGCAAGAAGAAGTCCGATGCGAATACGAGTTGATCTGGTCACAGCTCGGGAGCCGCACGATCGAGGCGCTGGTCGAGCTGCCGTTGATGAGCGACCCCGCATCCCTCGCGACCCTTGATGTTTTAACCGTACTTTTGGAACCTGCGTTGCATACGGACGCGAATCTTTTTTCCCTGGCCATCTGTAGGGCCGTTAATCTAAGCCTCGAGCGCGGTAACAGCGACGGTTCCTGCGGCGCCTATGTATGGCTTGGCTGTATCGGTGGTGCGCTCTTTGGTGACTACAAGGCCGGATATCAATTCGGGCGGCTTGGTTATGAACTGATCGAACGACGGGGGTTGAGGCGGTTTCAGGCCAGAGTCTATCTGATTTTCGGAAATATCGTCTTGCCCTGGACCAGACATGTCAAGACTGGCCGGGGTCTGGTGCATCGTGCGTTCGAGACGGCGAACCAGACCGGCGACCTCACTTACGCGAGCTTCTGCTGCGACCATCTGAATACCAACCTTCTGGCGGCGGGCGACCCGCTCTCCGAGACGCAACGCGAAGCCGAGGCGGGCCTCGCGTTTGCGCAGAAGGCGCGGTTCCCTCTGGTCATCGACCTCATCGCGACGCAGCTCGCTCTGGTCCGGACTCTCCGGGGACTGACGCCGAAATTTGGCTCCTTCGACGATGCGCAGTTTGATGAGCGGCGACTCGAGCACCGTTTTGCTGATAACCCCGGCTTGGTGCTGGCCGAGTGCTGGTATTGGATCCGAAAGCTGCAGGCGCGCTTCTTTGCCGGCGACTATGCTTCGGCCATCGATGCATCATCGAAGGCCCAACGGCTGCTTTGGACGTCATCATCATTTTTTGAAACGGCAGAATACGAGTTTTATGGCGCGCTTTGCCGGGCTGCATCCTTCGATTTGGCAGTGGTCGACGAGCGCCGGCAGCACCTCGACGAACTCGCTCGTCACCACAGACAGCTCGAAACGTGGGCAGAGAATTGCCCAGAGAATTTCGAGAATCGTGCCGCCCTGGTCGGCGCCGAGATCGCGCGCATCGAAGGTCGCGAACTCGATGCGATGCGCCTCTACGAACAGGCCATCCGCTCGGCCCGCGCCAACGGCTTTGTCCACAATGAGGCGATCGCCAGCGAGGTGGCCGCGCGCTTTTACGCGGCCCGTGGCTTCGAGATGACCGCCCAAGCCTATCTGCGGAACGCGCGCTACGGCTATCTGCGTTGGGGCGCCGACGGGAAAGTGCAGCAACTCGATCAGCTCTATCCGGAATTGAGGCCGGACGAACGCGCACCGGGTCCGGCCGGCACGATCGGGGCGCCGGTTGAGCACCTGGACCTCGCCACGGTGATGAAGGTGTCGCAGGCCGTGTCGGGCGAGATCGTCCTGGAAAAGCTGCTCGACACGCTCATGCGCACCGCGATCGAGCAGGCGGGGGCGGAGCGCGGCGTGTTGATTCTTCCGCGCGGCGCGGAGCAACGGATCGAGGCGGAAGCCACGACCAGTGGCGACACGGTCGTCGTGCGTCTATGCGACGAGGCCGTGGCCGGAGCCGCGCTGCCGGAATCGGTCCTCCATTATGTCCTGCGCACGCGGGAGGGCGTGATCCTCGACAATGCAGCAGCCGAGAACCCGTTTGCCGTGGATCCCTACGTTCAGCAGCAGCATGCCCGCTCCATTCTCTGCCTGCCGTTGCTGAACCAGGCCAAGCTCATCGGCGTGCTCTATCTGGAAAACAACCTGACCCCCCGCGTCTTCGCCCCGGCCCGGATCGCGGTGCTGAAACTGCTCGCCTCGCAGGCCGCAATCGCGTTGGAAAATACCCGTCTGTATCGTGATCTTGAGCAGCGCGAGGCGAAGATCCGCCGCCTGGTCGAGGCCAATGTCATCGGGATCTTCATTTTTACGCTCGATGGCCGAATTCATCGAGGCCAACGAGGCCTTTCTCCAGATGGTGGGCTACCACCGCGAGGATCTGGCCGCGGGTCGTATACGCTGGACAGACCTCACGCCGCCGGAATGGCTCGACCGCGACAAACGACATTGGATCCCCGAGCTAACGAGGACCGGGATCTTGCCGCCGTTCGAGAAGGAATATTTCCGGAAAGATGGCAGCCGCGTACCTGTGCTACTCGGCGTGGCGATGTTCGAGGAAGGTGGCAACGAGGGTGTCGCCTTCGTGGTCGATCTAACCGAGCGCAGGCGGGCGGAAGCCGAAGCGCGCGAGATGCAGATGGAGCTGGCACATGCCAACCGCATGGCAACAATGGGGCAACTAACCGCGTCCATCGCCCACGAGATCAACCAGCCCATCGCCGCAACGCTCACCAATGCCCAGGCCGGTCTGCGCTGGCTACAAGCCGAACCGCCGGATCTCAAAGCGGCCGGGCGGGCGCTTGATCGTATCGTTCAGGACAGCAATCGCGCCGGCAGCATCATCCATCGGATTCGCGCCCTCATCAAAAAGGCGCCACCTCGCATGGAGGGCCTGGCCATCAACGATGCGATCCTGGAGATCATCGCCCTCACCCGTTGCGAAGCTGCGAAGCAAGGCATCACGTTGCGGACGCAGTTGGGAGAGGTATTACCGGATATCCAAGGCGACCGCGTGCAACTGCAGCAGGTGGTTCTCAACCTGCTCGTCAACGCCATCGAAGCGATGAGCCAAATGAGCGATGGCGCTCGCGACTTGCTCATCAGCAGCGAGCCCGATGGGGCAAATAGCGTGCAGGTCACCGTGCGAGATTCGGGGCCCGGGCTCGAACCTGGCATCCTTGAGCATGCCTTCGACCCCTTCTACACCACCAAGTCCACCGGCCTGGGAATGGGCCTATCAATCTGCCGCTCGATCATCAACGCGCACGGGGGACGATTATGGGCTGAAGTAAATGAACCGCAGGGGGCGATCTTTCGGTTCACGGTGCGGGCGGGAAACGATGCTCGCCAGACGTGACGCCATGAACTCGACCGGCCTCGGCTGGCCACCCGGCCGCGCTCGCGCAGAGGTATTGTCTGCCGAGTTGGTGTGACGCGTCCAATTCGGCAGCAGTGAACATCAAGATCGAGGGGCCGAACTCGGGTCAAACGGCTCCTCGCGCGCGCCACTGAACCGACAACGGTCAGTGCTTCGACCCCGCTGGTTCCCGGACACGACGACCGCCGCGGGTACGGTTGCCGTCGGCAGTCCCCCATGAACGAACGTCCGCTTGTTGCCGCTGTGCACTTAAAAGCGGCTGTTCCGCTATCGGCCCAATTCAGCCGGTCGGGAGATGTCCGCTTTTCCCAACTGGCAGTCTGAAACCGGACAAACACCTCCACCTATTCCCGCCGATCGGTCGCCACCATCAACGGCCCGGACCGCACCTGTTGGCTCTGGTCGCCTTGTCAACAAAATCAAAAATTTCAGCGTCCATTTTGAAGTGGCATCGAACGCTGCGCGGGCGACCAAGATGTCATCGCTGGCGAGCCTCACAATTCGAGGCGAAACCAAATGCCTGCGACGACCAACCGCCGCCCACCGACATGCCAAAACCGCCAAAAACGGGGTGTCGGGATTCCCGAGCCTAGTCCAGCCGCCGACGATCCCCAAGCCACGACCGCCGGTCCCGCCGCTGACGCCCTGACTGCCGAGGCACTGGCCAGACGCCGGGCGTTCATCCGCGCGTTGGCCCGGCAAGCCGCCCGGGAGCTGGCCGCTCAGGCATTGGCGGCGCGGGGTGAATAAATTCGCTTGCCTTCACGAGCCTCCCGGCTACCATCCGGGCCTCCCCAATCTCCCGGTGTCAGCATGAGCGTCCGTGTCGCCGTCTATGCCCGCTATTCCAGTGACAGCCAGAGTGAAGCGTCGATCGAGGACCAGGTCAGGCTGTGTAAGCAGCGGATAACGGCCGAGGGCTGGAGCCTGGAACAGGTCTACCGCGACGCCGCCATTTCTGGCGCATCCAGTTTTCGGCCAGGCTACCAGGCGCTGTTGGCGGCGGCACGCGAAGGCGGCTTCGACATCGTTCTGGCCGAGGCGCTGGACCGGCTGTCGCGCGACCAGGAAGATATCGCCGCCTTGTACAAGCGGCTCAAATTCGCGGGCATCAAGCTGGTGACCCTGGCGGAAGGCGAGATTTCCGAGCTGCACATCGGCCTCAAGGGCACGATGAACGCGCTGTTCCTGAAGGATCTCGCCGCCAAGACGCATCGCGGCCTCCGGGGCCGGGTCGCGGCCGGTAAATCCGCCGGCGGGCTATGCTATGGTTACAAGGCGCTGCGGCAGAGCGACGTGCGCGGCGACCGGGCCATCGACGAGGGCGAGGCGCCGATCATCACCCGCATCTTCCGGATGTTCGCCGAAGGCCATTCGCCGGTCGCCATCGCCAAGGCCTTGAATGCCGAAGCCCTCCCCGGCCCCGAAGGCCGCGCCTGGCGTGACACCACCATCCGTGGCCATGCCGCGCGCGGCACCGGCATCCTGCGCAACGAGCTTTATGTCGGCCGCTTGGTCTGGAACCGCATGCGGTTCATCAAGGACCCGGCGACGGGCAAACGCATCTCTCGCATGAACCCGTCGGAGCAGTGGGTGACCGAGGATGTGCCGCATCTGCGGATCATCGATCAGGATCTGTGGACCAACGTCCAAACCCGCCTCGCCAACATGCGCGAGGCCGCCGGGGCCAACAATCCTGACCGCCCCAAATTCTGGGAGAACCGGCGCGCGCAGCACATCCTTTCCGGCAAGGTGTTCTGCGCCGCCTGCGGCGGCGCCATGACCTCGGTCGGCAAGCACTACCTCGCCTGTTCCGCGGCGCGGAAGCAGGGCATCTGCCGCAACACGGCGGGCGTCAAGCGCACCACGCTGGAGACCCTGGTCATCGACGCGCTGCGCGCCAACCTGATGCAGCCCGAGGACGTGCAGGAATTCATTTCCGCCTTCACGGTCGAGTGGAACCGGATCGCCGCCGAGGCCGGCGCCCAGCAATGCCCATGACGATGCGACGCTGACCAATGTCCAGCGCAAGATCGACCGCATCATCGATGCCATCAGCGAGGGGCTGCGGACACCGGACATGAAGGAGAAGCTGGAAGCGCTCACCGCGCAGAAGGCAGCGCTGGAAAGCCGCGCGGCAAACCGCCGGGCCCCCTTGCCGTCCATGCACCCGAACCTGGCGGAAGTTTACCGGGCTAAGGTCGCCGGCCTGCAGGAAGCCCTCACCGCCAGCCCCGACAATGCCGGCGTGCTGGAGCGCCTGCGCGACCTGGTCGACCTGGTCGACCGTGTCGACATTGGCCCAGGTACGGATCGCGATCAGCCGGAAATTATTTTAACGGGCGCTTTGGCCGCGATGCTCAAACTGACAATGCCGGAAAGCACAGCGTTGGCTGCGTCCGGTCATGATCTGTTCCTGAGTTCGGTAAAAGTGGTTGCGGGGGCACGATTTGAACGTGCGGCCTTCAGGTTATGAGCCTGACGAGCTACCGGGCTGCTCCACCCCGCGTTAATGTGTGGTGGTAAGGAAGTTTTGATAGGTTGGAAGACCTGGCGGCGACCTACTCTCCCGTGCCTTAAGACACAGTACCATGGGCGCTGGGGATTTTCACGTCCGAGTTCGGGATGGGATCGGGTGTAGGCTCCCCGCCAGAGCCACCAGGTCATCCAGCCTATCAAAGCTGTTAGTGGGTTGGTTTTGGTGCGTTTGTATTAGCGATGAATGATTGCTGTGTATGGGGGTGTGGTGAGGGGGAAGGATTGAACTCTATCGGGTGATTAGGACCGGTTAGCTGCATGGATTACTCCACTTTCACACCCGGCCTATTAACGTGGTGGTCTTCCACGACCCTCAGGGAGACCTAGTTTTGAGGTAAGTTTCCCGCTTAGATGCTTTCAGCGGTTATCTTGTCCGTACATAGCTACCCGGCTGTGCCGCTGGCGCGACAACCGGTACACCAGAGGTACGTCCATCCCGGTCCTCTCGTACTAGGGACAGCTCCTCTCAAGTCTCCGACACCCACGGCAGATAGGGACCGAACTGTCTCACGACGTTCTAAACCCAGCTCACGTACCACTTTAATCGGCGAACAGCCGAACCCTTGGGACCTGCTCCAGCCCCAGGATGTGATGAGCCGACATCGAGGTGCCAAACCTCCCCGTCGATGTGGACTCTTGGGGGAGATCAGCCTGTTATCCCTAGAGTACCTTTTATCCGTTGAGCGATGGCCCGTCCACGTGGAACCACCGGATCACTATGGCCGACTTTCGTCTCTGCTCGAACTGTCGCTCTCGCAGTCAGGCGGGCTTATGCCATTGCACTCAGCAGCCGATGTCCGACCGGCCTGAGCCCACCATCGCGCGCCTCCGTTACTTTTTGGGAGGCGACCGCCCCAGTCAAACTGCCCACCATGCAGGGTCCCGGTCCGGGATAACCGGACGCGGTTAGATATCAGAAGAGTTCAGGGCGGTATTTCAAGGTTGGCTCCACACGAGCTAGCGCCCATGCTTCAATGCCTCCCGCCTATCCTACACAGCACTCTCCTAATACCACTGCAAAGCTGCAGTAAAGGTTCATAGGGTCTTTCCGTCTGACCGCGGGTACCCCGCATCTTCACGGGGAATTCAATTTCGCTGAGTCTATGCTGGAGACAGTGGGGAAGTCGTTACGCCATTCGTGCAGGTCGGAACTTACCCGACAAGGAATTTCGCTACCTTAGGACCGTTATAGTTACGGCCGCCGTTTACCGGGGCTTCGATTCGGAGCTTGCACACCTCCTCTTAACCTTCCGGCACCGGGCAGGCGTCAGACCGTATACGTCGTCTCTCGACTTCGCACAGTCCTGTGTTTTTACTAAACAGTCGCTACCCCCTCTTTTGTGCCACCCCATAATGGTTGCCCACTATAGGGTCTTGCTTATCCCGAAGTTACGCAAGTAATTTGCCTAGTTCCTTCAGCATAGTTCTCTCAAGCGCCTTGGTATACTCTACCAGTCCACCTGTGTCGGTTTAGGGTACGGTCTATATGCTAGAGCTATTTCCTGGAATGCTTCAAAAGCCAGATCAATCCGATAAGATCTGACAACATGTTACATTCGTCACTTCTAGCAGGTACAGGAATATTCACCTGTTTCCCATCGACTACGGCTTTCGCCCTCGCCTTAGGGGCCGACTAACCCTGCGCGGATTAACCTTGCGCAGGAACCCTTGGACTTTCGGCGACAGTGTTTCTCGCACTGTTTGTCGCTACTCATGTCAGCATTCGCACTTCCGATACCTCCACAACTCCTCACGGATACTGCTTCACAGGCTTACGGAACGCTCCGCTACCGCGTGATAAATCACGCCCACAGCTTCGGTATATGGCTTGAGCCCCGATACATTTTCGGCGCAGGATTTCTTAATTAGACCAGTGAGCTATTACGCTTTCTTTAAAGGATGGCTGCTTCTAAGCCAACCTCCTGGTTGTTTTGGAATTCCCACATCCTTTCCCACTTAGCCATAATTTGGGGACCTTAGCTGGTGGTCTGGGCTGTTTCCCTCTCGACGATGGACCTTAGCACCCACCGTCTGTCTGCCGTACAAAACTCTTCGGTATTCGGAGTTTGGTTAGGTTTGGTAAGTCTTTGGGACCCCCTAGCCCATCCAGTGCTCTACCCCCGAAGGTATACATACGACGATCTACCTAAATAGATTTCGCGGAGAACCAGCTATCTCCAAGTTTGATTGGCCTTTCACCCCTAGCCACAGCTCATCCCCGACTTTTTCAACAGGCGTGGGTTCGGCCCTCCAGTGGGTGTTACCCCACCTTCAGCCTGGCCATGGCTAGATCACTTGGTTTCGGGTCTTCTGCCCGCGACTGAATGCCCTATTCAGACTCGCTTTCGCTGCGCCTACGCCTATCGGCTTAAGCTTGCCGCGAACAGAAACTCGCTGACCCATTATACAAAAGGTACGCCGTCACACCAAAAGGTGCTCCGACTGCTTGTAGGCATCCGGTTTCAGGTCTTTTTCACTCCCCTTGTCGGGGTGCTTTTCACCTTTCCCTCACGGTACTTGTTCACTATCGGTCACCAGGGAGTATTTAGGCTTGGAGGGTGGTCCCCCCATGTTCAGACAGGATTTCACGTGTCCCGCCTTACTCAAGTCCTTACACGCAGCCTATGCATACGGGGCTATCACCCTCTATCGCCGGACTTTCCAGACCGTTCTGCTAACTGAATGTGAGGCACTGGCCTACTCCGCGTTCGCTCGCCACTACTAGCGGAATCTCTGTTGATGTCTTTTCCTCCAGGTACTGAGATGTTTCAGTTCCCCGGGTTCGCCTCATGACCCTATGGATTCAGATCATGATCCTCTTACGAGGGGGTTTCCCCATTCGGACATCCATGGATCAAAGCCTGCTCGCGGCTCCCCATGGCTTTTCGCAGCGTGCCACGTCCTTCATCGCCTCCTGGTG
>CAWCRT010000003.1:0-157500 GCA_963798115.1 uncultured Pseudomonadota bacterium | reverse complement strand
GAAACCAAAAACCAGCTAAAAGCTAGACTTCGTTTCAAACAAAACGAAAACCCAAGCTCACATATAGCCGGCGCACCAAAGCCGAAGCCTCAGCACGCCAATTCGAAGCGTTTCTGTACGCATCTATTAAAAGAAATACATCAGAAACGCTTCCGATCTTGACGATCTGATATGAAAAGCTCGAGCTATTGCCCAAACCAAAACCAGATCCTCAGCACCCTTCCGCAGCCAAAGCCACAGAACCAGCCCCGCCAGTCACCCGACAGGAACCAGAAACGCCACCAACGTATCCCTTCCCAGCCTATTCAATTGTCAAACAGCAATCTCAAAACCCTCAGCTTCCGCCTGCAACGTTCCGAACCATCGTCGAAACCTCAGAGGCAAACGCCAAAAGCGTGGAGCGGCTTCTACAGTCGACCAGCCCCTGTTGTCAAACGCTCAATCGCCGGATCGGAGACGAGCGTTTTTTGTTAGAAATCCAGGCCCTGGCAGCCAATCAACCCGCGTTGCACGTTTTTCTGCATCGGCAGTTCGGCCATGCGTTTATCGCATGGCCGACTGCCTACTTATCGAAAAAACGCAGGGTTTACGCGGCTTCCGCCAAGTGCCCGCCAATCACCAGGCCAGCGTCGGATGCCGTCACCTGAACAATATCGCCATCTTTCACCGCGCCCTCGAGAATGAGACCGGCCAGCGGATTTTGCAGGTTACGCTGGATGACACGCTTCAACGGCCGGGCCCCATAGACCGGGTCATACCCTGCCTCCGCCAGCCAGGCCCGGGCGCTTTCATCCAGGGCAATGCGAATGTGCCGATCGGCCAGAAGCTGCTCCAGATGCTTGAGCTGGATCGACACGATGGTCGCCATATCGGCCCGCTGCAGACGGCGGAACAGCACGATCTCATCCAACCGGTTCAAAAATTCCGGCCGGAAATGCTCGCGCACCCGCGCCATCACCGCCGCCTCGGCCATGCGCACATCCTCGCCCTCGGCCTGCGCCGCGAGAATGTCGCTGCCCAGATTGGAGGTCAGCACGATGATCGTATTGCGGAAATCCACGGTCCGCCCCTGCCCGTCGGTCAGCCGCCCGTCATCGAGCACCTGCAGCAGGATGTTGAAGACATCCTCGTGTGCCTTCTCGACCTCATCGAACAGGATCACCTGATAGGGCCGGCGGCGCACAGCCTCGGTCAGCACACCGCCTTCATCATACCCCACATAACCGGGCGGCGCGCCGATCAGGCGGGAGACGGCGTGCTTCTCCATGAACTCGCTCATATCGATGCGCACCATCGCCCTCTCATCGTCGAACAAAAACTCGGCCAGCGCCTTGGTCAGCTCGGTCTTGCCCACACCGGTCGGCCCGAGAAACAGGAAGCTGCCGATCGGCCGGCTCGGGTCGTGCAGGCCGGCCCGGGCCCGCCGCACGGCGTTGGAGACCGCCAGCAGCGCCGCCTCCTGGCCCACCACGCGCTGCCGCAGATTATCCTCCATATGCAGCAGCTTGGCGCGCTCGCCCTCGAGCATTTTTTCCACCGGCACGCCGGTCCAGCGCGAGACGATGGAAGCGATATTTTCCTCCGTCACCGCGTCATCGACCATGCGCCCATCGCTCTGTGCGGAGAGTTCCTTCTCCAGCTCCGGAATTTTGCCGTAGAGCAGTTCCGAGGCACGGCCGAGGTCCCCCTTGCGCTGCGCCAGCTCGACATCGTTGCGCGCCTGGTCCAGCTGCTCCTTCAGACGCTGCGTTTTGTTCAGCTGCTCCTTCTCCGCCCGCCATTTCGCCGTCAGCGTGTTGGATTTCTCCTCCAGCGTCGCCAGTTCCCGCTCCAGCTTCGCCAACCGCTCGGCGGAAGCCTGGTCATCCTCCTTGCGCAGCGCCTCGCGCTCGATCTTGAGCTGGATCACCCGGCGATCCAGCTCGTCCAGCTCTTCCGGCTTGCTGTCCACCTGCATGCGCAGGCGCGACGCCGCCTCGTCCACCAGGTCGATCGCCTTATCGGGCAGGAACCGGTCGGTGATATAACGGTTCGACAATGTCGCGGCCGCGACCAGGGCGGCGTCAGTAATTCTGACGCCGTGATGCAATTCGTATTTTTCCTTGATGCCGCGCAGAATCGAAATCGTGTCGGCGACACTCGGCTCGGCCACATAAACCGGCTGGAAGCGCCGGGCCAAAGCCGCATCCTTTTCCACATGCTTGCGATATTCATCCAGCGTGGTGGCGCCGACGCAATGCAGCGCGCCGCGCGCCAGCTCCGGCTTCAGCAGGTTGGAGGCATCCATCGCCCCATCCGCCTTGCCGGCGCCGATCAGCGTATGCATCTCATCGATGAACAGGATCACCTCGCCTTCCGCGCTCTCGATCTCCTTGAGCACGGCTTTCAGCCGCTCTTCGAACTCGCCGCGGAATTTCGCGCCAGCCACCAGCGCGCCGAGGTCCAGAGCCAGGACCCGCTTGTTCTTCAGCGATTCCGGCACGTCGCCATTGGCGATGCGCAGCGCCAGCCCTTCGACGATGGCGGTCTTGCCCACGCCGGGCTCGCCGATCAGCACCGGGTTGTTCTTGGTGCGCCGCGCCAGCACCTGGATGGTCCGGCGGATCTCCTCATCGCGGCCGATCACCGGGTCGAGCTTCTGGTCACGAGCCAGTTGTGTGACGTCGCGCGCGTATTTTTTCAGCGCGTCGAATTGCTGCTCCGCCGTGGCGCTGTCCACTTTGCGGCCCTTGCGCAGCTCATTCACCGCCAATTCGAGCGCCTTGGGCGTGGCCCCCGCGCTCTTCAGAGCCCGCCCGGCCGGTGTGTCGCTGGCGGCGAGCGCCACCAGCAGCCGGTCCTGCGCCACATATTCATCGCCCGCTTTGGTCGCGTTCTGCTGCGCGGCATCGAGCACCCGTACCAGATCCGGCGTGATCGTCGGCTGGCCGGCCCCAGCCCCCTGCACCTTGGGAATGCGCGCCACCGCGGCATCCACCGCCAGTTTCACGCCGGCCGGATCGCCGCCGGCCATGCGGATCAAGCCGCTGGCAGCGCCCTCTTCATCATCGAGAAACGCCTTCAGCAAATGTTCCGGCGTGATCTGCTGATTATATTCGCGCATGGCAATCGTCTGCGCCGCCTGCACGAAACCGCGGGCCCGTTCGGTAAATTTCTCAAAATCCATGTCTGGTTCCTTTTCTCAGGCAACCGCCACAACCGCCCCTCGATAGGCAACGGTCAAGGCTTGCCAGCGTGATATGGGCAAGACCATGATTTGCCTCAAGAGGGTTGAAATTGATGCATATCGAATCGCTGTACCGCTATCCCGTAAAAGGCCTGACACCAGAACGGCTGGACGACGCCCACCTCACCCCGGGGCGCTGCCTGCCCTGGGACCGCGCCTTTGCCCTGAGCCAGGGCGACAGCACGTTGGACCCGGAAAATCCCGCCTGGGTGAAGAAAACGAACTTCATGTGCCTGGCGCGCAACGCTCAAATCGCCGGGCTGAAGAGCCGCTTCGACGACGCGGCCCGGCACCTCATCGTCACCACGCCGGAAGGCGAAAGGCTTGAGGCCGATCCCCTCACCCCGGCCGGGCAGGACGCGCTGACCGCTTTCCTGACAGAGTATCTGGGGAGCGAGGCACGCTATGGCGCGGACGGCAAAGCCCCGCGCTTTCATAATTTCCCGGACCATAGTTTCTGCGACCACAAGACACAGGTGATCAGCCTCATCGGCCTCGGCTCGCTCGCCGCTTTGGAGGTTGCCGCCGGCGCCCCCCGCGACAAAAGGCGGTTCCGCGCCAATATTTATATCGAAGACATCGAACCTTGGGCCGAATTCGCCTGGCTGGGCCGGCATATCCGCATCGGCGAAACGGTCATGGAGGTGCAGGAAGCGATCGACCGCTGCGCCGCCACTTCGGTGAACCCCGACACGGCGGAGCGCGACGCCAACCCGGTCAAAGAGCTGCAGGAGCATTTCGGCCATATCGAGCTCGGCGTGTTCGCCGCGGTCGTGCAGGGCGGCACGATCAGGCCGGGGGATGAGATCGAGCTGCTCGGTTAGGGGAAGGACGGTAAGGAAGCGCTACTTTTTGTGAACAAAAAGTAGCAAAAAAACTTTCCTAGTTTGGGCCCGTGCCGCTCGAGCGCCACAGGCCCAAAGTCAAAAAAGTTTTTTCGCCGCTTTTTTCAAAAAGCGGCCACTTCCTTTCTTCTTTACTCCGCCGGCGGATAAAATCTCAAAATCACCAGCATCAACCCCATGGCCGGCAAGGCCGCGAAGCTGGTGGCGATGAAGAACGGAATGAAGCCCAGCGAAGCGGCCATCACCCCGGACAGGCCGCCGATGGTATGCAGAGCCAAGCGGCGAAAGCGAGGACAGCAGCGCATATTGCGTCGCCGTATATTCCGGATTGCACAGGCCCGAGAGGTAAGTGAGGAACCCGGCATAAGCGAGCGCGCCGGCAAAGGATTCCACGACCGACGTGGCCACGAGCATGCCGGGATGGCCGGGGAACAGACCGAGCGCCGGATACATCAGCAACGCCACGGTCTGGAACAAACAAGTCACCAGCAGGGCCCGGCCGACGCCGAGCCGCGCCACCAACGCCCCGCCCAAAGCAGCACCCGCCAGCGTCGCCACCAGGGAAACCGGGCCGTTCGCCACCGCGATCGCCGCGCGGTTGAAGCCGAGCGATGTGTAATAAGGGGCGAGCATGCCGCTCGCCAAAGCCTCGCCGAGGCGGAACGCGACGATGAAGGCGATCACCACAACCGCGCCCCGCCGCGACAGGAATTCCACGAACGGCTCCCGCACCGAAGCCGCAAAACGCGCGGCGAACCCCGCCGTCCCGCTATGCCGCACCACCTCTGGCTCGGGCGCCAGAATTGTCGCGAGCGGCCCGATCAGCGCGAGCCCCGCCACCAGCAGCAGCGCCGCGTGCCAGCCGGTCCGCGCCGAAAGAGCGATCACGCCCGCGCCAGAAACCAGCATCGCCACACGATAGCCCCAGACATAAGCGGCGAGTGCCGCGCCCTGCTGACGCGGTGCGAAACTCTCGATCCGCCAGGCATCGATCAGAATATCCTGGCTTGCGGAGACGAAGGCCACCACCGCGCCGAGCGCCAGAGTCAACCCGACATGCGTCGCCGGGTTAGAGAGGGCCATCGCCGCGATACAGGCGGCCAGCAGCCCCTGCACGGTCAGCAGCCAGCCGCGCCGCCGCCCCAGCCATGGCGGCGCCACTTCATCAAACACCGGCGCCCATAAAAATTTCAGCGTGTAGGCGAGGCCGATATTCGCGGTCACGCCGATCACCCCCAGCGCCAGATGCGCTGATGTCAGCCACATTGACAGGGTGAAACCCGACAGCGCCAGCGGCAGGCCGGAGGCAAAGCCCAGCGCCGTCATCAAGCCAATTTTCTTCATTCCGCTACCGGTTGGGCCTGCGCTCAATTCCGCGCGTTATTTCTCCGGCATTTCAATGTCGATCTCCAAGGTCGACACCTGGCTGCCGCGGTCCAGCTTCACATTCACTTTCTCGCGGTCGATCTTGATATGCTTGGCGATGACGGCGAGGATTTCCTCCTGCAGCACCGCCGCCAGGTCGGCGCGACCATCCAGCACACGCTCATGCGCCAGCAGCAATTGCAGGCGCTCGCGTGCCACCGGCGCCGAGCGCTTGCGCATAAAAAGGTCGAGAATGCTCATGCCATCGCTTTCCTTCCGAAGATCCGGCTCATGAAGCCGCGGCGCTCGATCGGCGCGGTGACCTCGACCTTCTCACCCAGCAGGCGGCGCGCCGCCTCGACATAGGCACGGGCCGGGGCCGATTCCGGATTGTTCAGCGTCACCGGGCAACCCACGTTCGAGGCGGTGAGCACTTCAGTGCTTTCCGGCACGATGCCGAGCAGCGGGATCGCGAGAATTTCCAGAACGTCCTCGACCTTCAGCATCTCGCCGCGTGCGGCGCGGGCCGGGTCGAAGCGGGTGAGCAGCAGATGCTTCTCGAGCTTGTTACCGTTCTCGGCCTGGCGAGTCTTGGAATCCAGCATGCCGATGATGCGGTCGGAGTCACGCACCGAGGAGACTTCCGGGTTGGTGACGACCACGGCCACATCGGCGAAGCGCATCGCCATCATCGCGCCCTTCTCGATACCGGCCGGGCTGTCGCAGATGATCCAGTCGAATTTTTCCCGCAATTCGGTGATGACCCGCTCCACGCCCTCTTCCGTTAGCGCATCCTTGTCGCGGGTCTGCGAGGCGGGCAGCAATGAGAGCGTGTCGATCCGCTTATCGCGGATCAGCGCCTGGGCCAGCTTGGCATCGCCCTGCACCACATTCACGAGGTCGAACACCACGCGCCGCTCGGCGCCCATGACGAGGTCGAGATTGCGCAGGCCGACATCGAAATCGATGATCACCACGTTCTTCCCGGCCTTCGCCAAAGCCGCTCCCAGCGAGGCCGAGCTCGTGGTCTTCCCCACGCCCCCTTTACCGGACGTCACCACCAAAACTTTAGACATTACATCTCCTCTTCCCGCATGTTGTACGGAATGCCCTATTCGAGCGGCGAAACTTGCAAACGTTCATTTTCGAGCTGGATCTGCACCGCGCAACCATGGCGTTTGTCGCCCCAATGCTCGGCCGTATCATAGATACCGTCGATGGCGATCAACTCGGCCATCAGCTTCCGGCAGAAAATCCGTGCCGCGGCACCGCTGCGAATCCCCGCGACCGCGCGCCCCCGCAGCGAACCATAGACATGGATCGAGCCCCCGGCGATCAGTTCCGCGCCGGAAGAGACGGAACCGACGACGATGATATCCCCGTCTTCGAAGACGATGGACTGGCCGGAGCGGACCGCGCGGTCGATCAGCAGCGAGGCCGGCCGCGCGGGGGGCGGTTCTTCCACAACAGGCGTGGCCGTCGGCTCCGCTTCGGCAGCGCCCTGCGCCGGCTCTTCCTGGTCAGCCTGCGCCTGTGCCTGCGCTTCCTCCTGCGCCTGCACCTGAGCCCGCGTCTCGCGGCTCTGCAATAATTTCGGTAGACGCTCCCATCCACTTCCAGACAGCAGCGCGGAATCGACCCCTTCGAGCCCGACGATCCTCAGGTCACGCGAAGCCAGGGCATCGAGCACGGCGCTGAGATCCTGCGCGCCGTCATTGATCGCGGCCAGGTTGGCGATAATCGGCCGGTCCGCAAAAAAACCAGCGGAACGACTCATCTGCTCGTCCAATGCCGCAAGCCAGGGCTCGAACGGCGCCTCGGGAGCGACGATCAGAGCCATGAAACTGCGGCCCCGAATCACGAATTCGGGGCAGTTTTTGGGTTTCCGTGGACACCCGCGAGGCCTAGCTGGAGCGCCTCCGCAGTGTCAATGACTATCGCCACAGTTTGCAACACTTCACCTTACAGACGTTTAGGCAAACTCGGCTTCCGTCCGGCAAATGCATGAAATCCTTCGCAAAAGATCAGCCCACGTCTGGCTTCTTCGCCAGCGCTGGCTGCACGATCTCGACGGTCGCGGTCATGCCCGCCACCAGCTGAATCCCGGGCGGGATATGGTCGAGTCGAATCCGCACGGGCACACGCCGCGCCAGCCGCACCCAGGTGAAGACCGGATTGACCGTGGCAAGCCCGCGTTCGTCGGACTTTCGCGTCCGGCACGTCGATCGCCCGGGCGATGCTCTCGACATGCCCGCTGAGCAGATGGGGGTCGCCGAGCAGCCGGATCTTGGCCGGGTCTCCCACTTCGATCGCGTGCAGGCTCGTCTCCCTGAAATAGCCGTCAACCCAGAAGGAACCGGCCTCGACCAGCGCCAGCTGGGGCACGCCCACATTGGCATAATCGCCCGGCTGCGCCTGCAGATTGGTTACCCAGCCGTTAGCCGGCGCGCGGATCTGCGTGCGCGCCAGATCGGTTTGCGCCTGGGCCAGCCGGGCCTGTGCCTGCTGCAACATCGCGGTCGGCGGCAGCGTTGTCGTCACCCCGCCGCGCCGGCTTGTTCGCCAGATTTGCAAGCACGGCCTGATCCTGCCGCACCATTGCCGCGTCCAGCGCCACCTTGTTCTGATAATCCGTGGGATCGATCTGCATGAGCAGTTCGCCCTTGTGCACATACTGGTTGGCCTGCACCGGCAGGGCGACGATGGGGCCGGCCACGTCCGGCGCCAAGCGGACCACAGAAACCCGCACTGTGCCGTCACGGGTCCATGGCCCTTCGATATAGCTGTGCCACATCGCCGAGGAGAGCAGCGCCGCAAGGCCAAGCGCGACCATGGTGATGAGCACGGGGGCGAGGCGCCGGGGCGGCGGCTCGGTATCCAGCATGCGGCGCAGCTGCGCCGCCGCCGCATCGCTCACCGGTGACGGATCGAGTTTCACTTGAGACGCGGTCATGATCCCCCTCGGGAAGCGACGAACAAAACCATCGAAGACAGCACGATCATGTAAACGGCGAAGATGAACAGCGCCGGGTGCCAGACATAGCGGAGCAGGCCGAAGCGGTCGGCGACCCGGCGCAGCGTTACCACGATGATCCAGGAAGCACCGAGCATCAGCACCATCGGGCTGACACACACGCCGAACAGATCAATATCGGCAAAACTCACGGCCGCGCACCTTGTGTGAAAAAACCGCCATGCTGGGTCAGCGCCTCGGAAATCGCCAGGATGCTCGCGCGCGCCTTGATGACCGCTTCCCCTGCCGGCGCTTGCCCCGCCTTGGTCCTGACATGGCGATCGAGCACGGCCAGCTGCCCGATGGCCTGCTCCGGCTGCCCGCTGATGAACGCCGCAAGGGCTTCATTCAGCTCGTCCTGCAGCCCGAAGCGGGGTGCTGCGCGGCGCAGCCGGATGATCTCCTTGCCCACCGCCAAAGCCGCGAGAAGCTGGGCGCGCTGCACCGGTTCGGCCAACTCCGGCAGCACGTAAAGCCGATGAAACACGCGCCGTTCCCAACGCGCCGGGCTCGGCGCCGGCTGCACCGCCAGCCGGCGCAGATCGCGCAAGGTGAGAGACAGCAGCCGGCGCACCCGCACCGCCGGCTTCACCGGTGGCACCAGGCGGCACGCCGCCATGGCGATGACCGTGCCGACAATGATGCTGACGGCATTGTTGAGAAACGCCATGCCGTCATAGGACATGGCGTTGGCGGCGCCGAGCAGCGGCAGGAAGGTCAAAACCATGCCGGCGAACATCGCGCTGTTGCGCAGCCGCACCATGCACCAGCCGACCGGCACCAGAAACAGCCCCAGCACCAGGCAGAAGCCGGCAAATCCCGACATCAGCGGCAACAGCAGAAAATAGGCAACACCGGCACAGAAGGCGGTGAGGATCGTGCCCATGGCAAAGCCGTCAGCCGCCGAGCCCACCTGGTCGCCCCGCGGGGAAAACAGCAGCACCGACATCACCCCGAACACCAGCGCCTGCCCGCCCCCGGACCAGCCGGTGAACGTCCATAACAGCTCCAGCGCCCCCACGGTAACCAGCACCCGCAGCGCACTGACGAAACAAGGCAGCAGATCGGGGACGCGCAGATGCAACCGCCCGGGGCTGGGGCGCGGCTGGCGCGGCGCATCGAGCAAGGCGACGCCGCTCACCGCCTGTTCCAGCCCCAGCAAGGCCTCGGCGCTCCAATCCGAGAGCAGCCTTTGCGCGACGGTCTCCGCCCTTCCCTTGAGCAAGGCTTTCGCCCCCACCAGGCACGATCTCTGCAATCCCGTGGGATCGGCGCGCCAGAGTCCGGCGGCCTCGGGCCGCGCCGCCCGGAACAGCTCCGGCGGCACGGCATCGCGGATCAGCCCGGCCTCACGCCGGCTCTGCGCCTCGGGCAACACGTCGAGATGGCGTGCGACCATGCGCCAGGCGGAGAGCATCGCGAACAAGCCGCTGGTGGCGCGCTCAAGGCGCGGCGAATGCGGCCGCAGATCCGCCGCTTCCCCCAGCGCCTCATCGACGACGGCATCGAGGGCGATGACGCGCCGGGTCAGCTCCCGCCGGATCGTCCGCGCCTCCGCCTCACTCGGCCCTGCCAGCGTGAAAGCGCCCAGGAAATGCCCGGAGATTTCCTGAGCCAGTGCGGCCAGCTGGGTGGCCAGGCGGTGCCGCGCGCCGCCGAAATCCGTGCCCGCCAGCACCAGGCCGGCACTGGCGATGCCGATGCAGATCTCGGCCGCGCGGGTGATGGCGAGCATGAACACATCGCCGCTGGCACCACCCGTCGCCCCGAGCTCGCCAACGGCGATGATGGCGGCGGTATAGCCGGCCAGCGCCGCCGCATAAGACGCGAAATTGCGCAACAATCTTGAAGCAAAGCCGCAGGCAGCACCCCACACCGCAAGGCCGAGGAGAAAGCACAAACGTTGCTGCGGAAACAGAACGGTGAGGATCACGGCGGCAACCGCGCCGACCACCGTGCCGACCATGCGAAAATAGCCCTTGCGCAAAGAGGCGCCGAGACGCGGCTGGCACACCACAGCCGCGCTCATGCCGGCCCAATAGGCGTCGCCGAGCTGCAGTTTGAAGGCGACGAACAAAGCCAGGCAGACCGAAACCCAAAGCCTGACGCCAAACAAAAAGGCGGGCGAGCCCAACGCGGCCGCCGCGCGGCGCGGCAGGAGGCGCACTATGCTCATGGCATCGCCCGCCTGTTCATTGCCGCTTCGATCGGAAATATTTTATATTCGATCGATATATTCAATGCAGAACGATACCTGCGCAACAGCCAATCAACGGCGACGCAAGTCCTCAAAGATAAAGAACGCCTCTTGATTAATCGACGACCCAAAAAACTGCGAAGGAAACCGATGCGATAGGTGGATGTCAAAAATGTCTGGGCGACAAACGCCTTCATGACCATCCCGTGCTCATAGCGCCGATCGCTTCTTCATTGAACCTGCAATCCGCGCATGGTTCGCATGCCTGCGAAGAGTCAGGAAGTGGCCGCTTTTTGTAAAAAGCGGCGCAAAAACTTCTTCGACTTTAAGCCGGTGGCGCCGCAACAGCACGGGCCAAACTAACAAAGTTTTTTTGCTAGTTTTTGTTCACAAAAAGTAGCCTTCCTCTATCGCCTCGCTTTTTCTACCGTTAAACTCGGCCTCAAGCCTGCGGCAAGCTGAGCAGATAAGAACAAAGGGGGTTCATCCATGCCCAAACAGGGGCCGGAGCCTGAAGCTGTTTTCGACTATATCATCGTCGGTGCCGGTTCAGCCGGTTGTGTGCTCGCCAACCGCCTGACGGAATCGGGCCAATACCGCGTGCTTCTGCTCGAAGCCGGCGGCCCCGATCGCAACATTTGGATCCACATCCCCATCGGCTACGGCAAATTGTTCAAGGACCCGCGGGTCAATTGGATGTATCAGACCGAACCCGAGCCGGAGCTGAACAACCGCCGCATTTTCCAGCCTCGCGGCAAGGTGCTGGGCGGCTCGAGCTCGATCAACGGCCTGATTTATCTGCGCGGGCAACGGCAGGATTGGGATCTCTGGCGCCAGCTCGGCAATCCCGGCTGGTCCTTCGAGGACGTTCTCCCCTATTTCAAGAAATCCGAGAATCACGCGCATGGCGCCGATGAATTTCACGGCACCGGCGGCGGCCTCACGGTCTCACAGCCGCACCGGCACGCATTGTGCGACGCGTTCATCCGCGCCGGCGTCGAGAAAGGCCTGACACAACGTGAGGAATTCAACGCCGGAGAGCAGGAAGGCGTCGGCTATTTTCCTATGACGATGCGTAACGGCCGCCGTTGCAGCGCCGCCGTCGCCTTCCTGCACCCCGCCATGAAGCGTCCGAATCTCACCGTGCTCACCAACGCGCTGGCGCATAAAATCCTGTTCGAGGGCAAGCGCGCCATCGGCGTGCAGTTCGGTCATGAGGGGAAGATCATCTCAGCCCGTGCCACGCGCGAAGTGATTCTTTCAGGCGGTGCCATCAACTCGCCGCAGCTCCTGCAACTCTCAGGCTGGGGGCCGGCCGAGCTGCTGCGGCAACACGGCATTCCGGTGATCGAAGACGCCCCCGGCGTCGGCAGCAATCTGCAGGACCATATGCAGGTGCGCATGGTGTTCAAATGCCGCCAGAAAATCACCGTGAACGACGATTATCATCATCTCGGCCGGCGCGTCGCCGCCGGGCTCGATTATTTCCTTCGCCGCCGCGGATCGCTGACCACAGCTGCGGGCTACGCCACGGCCTTTTTCAAGACCGATGCGCGTTACGAGACGCCCGATTGCGAGGTGCATTTCATTCCTTTCAGCACCGACAAGATGGGCGATGCGCTGCATCGCTTCTCCGGCTTCACCGCCTCGGTCTGCCAGCTGCGCCCCGAAAGCCGCGGCCAGATCCGCATTAAAAGCGCGGATCCCACCGTGCCTCCAGAGATCCGCGTGAATTACCTGGCCACTGAAACCGACCGGCGCGTCAACGTGGCCGCGCTGCGCATCCTGCGCTGCGATCATCCACGCGCCCGCCATGGCCGACTATCTGCTCGAGGAACATGAGCCCGGAACCGGCATCTCCGGCGATGACGAACTGCTTGCCTATTGCCGCGAACGCGGCACCACCATCTATCACCCGGTCGGCACCTGCGTGATGGGTCCGCAATTCCGGCGCCGTCGTGTCACCGACGCTGAAACTGCATGGCGCCGAAGGAATTCGCGTCGCCGACGGTTCGATCATGCCCCGCCTGATCTCCGCCAATACCAATGCGTCGATCATCATGATCGGCGAAAAAGCGGCGGACATGATCCTCGCTGATGCGCGGACACATTAGGGAAGGAAGCGCTTCTTTTTTGAAAAAAAGAAGCAAAAAACTTTTATTAATCTGGGCCGTGCTGGTTTCACCGCCACAGGCCCAAACTGACAAAAATTTTTGCGCCGCTTTTTTCAAAAAGCGGCCACTTACTTCAGCTTTACTAACTTAATAGGGAAACGCAACAACAATGGACATTTCGAGATTTCAAGGCCGCAGCGCGATCGTCACCGGCGGCGCGTCGGGCATCGGGCGCGGAATCGCCGAGCGGCTGCTGGCCGAAGGAGCGCGCGTAAGCCTGTGGGACGCCGATCCCGGCCGTGGCGGAGATCGCCGCCGAGATCAAGGCCCAGCATTATGTGCAACTGGACGTGAGCGATCCGCACGCAGTGCCGGGAGCTGCCGCCTCCACCGCTGAGGCGCTGGACGGTATTGCCATTCTCGTCGCCAGCGCCGGCATCACCGGCCCCAACATGCCGGCCTGGGAATACCCGATCGAGGCCTGGAAGAAAGTCATCGATATCAATGTGAACGGCGTTTATTACGTTAACCGCGCGGTGATTGCGCATATGCAGCGCGGCGGCTATGGGCGCATCGTCAACATCGCTTCCATCGCCGGCAAGGAAGGCAATCCCAACGCTTCCGCCTACAGCACCTCCAAGGCCGCCGTGATCGGCCTGACCAAATCCCTCGGCAAGGAGCTCGCGGACACCGAGATCCGCGTGAATTGCATCACCCCGGCCGCCGTCGCCACGCCTATATTCCAGCAGATGACCGAAGCGCAGATCTCCTTCATGCTCTCTAAAATCCCCATGAAACGCTTCGGCCTGGTGCCGGAGATCGCCGCCCTCGTGACCTGGCTGTGCAGCGAGGAATGCTCCTTCTCCACCGGCGCGGTGTTCGACATTTCCGGCGGCCGCGCGACTTATTGAAGAAAGGAAGGAAGGCTACTTTTTGTGAACAAAAAGTAGCAAAAAAACTTTATTACTTCGGGTCCGTGCCGTTTCAGCGTCTCAGGCCCAAAGTCCCAGAAGTTTTTGCGCCGCTTTTTCCAAAAAGCGGCTACTTTCTTCATCCATCGCATCAATCAGGAGGCCAACATGTCGTCCATCCTGGTATTTTACGGTTCCTACCGCTCCAACCGCATGGGCATCCGGCTCGCGAATTATCTGGTGGCACAATTTGCCGCGCGCGGCGAAGCGGCGGAGTTGATCGACGCAAAAGCCGTCGGCCTGCCACTGCTCGACCGCATGTACAAGGAATATCCACCCGGCGCCGCCCCGGCGGCGCTGGAAAGCCTCGCCACCAAGATCAAGGCGGCGGAGGGCTTCGTGTTCGTAACCGGCGAATATAATTGGGGCGTCCAGCCGGGGCTGAAGAACCTCACGGACCATTTCCTCGAAGAATGGTTCTGGCGCCCGGCGGCAATCGCCAGCTATTCAGGCGGGCGTCTCGCTGGAGCCCGGTCGAACTCCGCCTGGCACGGGATTCTGTCGGAAATGGGCATGGTGGTGATTTCCAGCACGCTCACGGTCGGCCCGATCGGCCAGGCGCTCGACGAACAAGCCATGCCGCAAGGTGAAGCCGGCAAAGCCCTGGCCGGCGCGTTCCCGCGCTTTGCCGACGACCTCGCCTGGTGGACCGAGGCCGCGAAAGCCCAGCGCGCCAGGGTAAAGCCGCCTTATTGAAAGGAAGACAAGACTACTTTTTGTGAACAAAAAGTAGCAAAAAAACTTTGCTACTCTGGGCCGTGCTTGTTTCAGCGCCACCGGCTCAAAGTCAAAAAAGTTTTTGCGCCGCTTTTTTCAAAAAGCGGCCACTTTCTTAAACCGCATCACCCTTTTTCCGGCTTGCCGATATGGTGCTGCGTATAGCGTTCGATTCCAAGCCGGCCGATCAGGTCGAGCTGGGTCTCAAGAAAGTCGATATGGTGTTCCTCATCCTGGATGAGGCTTTCGAACAGGTCGCGCGTCACAAAATCCTGCGCCGTATGGCAGTAAGCCGCAGCCTCCTTATAGAGAGTCCGAGCGGCGATTTCGAGCTGGAGATCGTTTTCGATGACCTGCTTGGGATCTTTGCCGATATGCAGCGCATCGAGCGTCTGCATGTTCGGAAAACCTTCAAGGAAAATCGTGCGATCGATCAACCTGTCGGCGTGCTGCATCTCCTCGATCGCTTCCGTGCGCCATTTCGACGCGAGCTCGTTGATGCCCCAATTGTCGAAAAGCCGGTAATGCAGCCAGTATTGATTGACCGCCGTGAGTTCATGGCGCAACGCACCGTTGAGATACTCGATGACTTTCGTATCGCCCTTCATGGCCCGGCTCTCCTGAAGTGCCAAGTCTCGTTATATTTTAACGAAAACATGCCTCCCGGCCGCTTCATCCGTCAAGCATTGTTTGGCGAGCCGTGCCGCAACCCGACGGAAGCTCCTCTGGAGCCGTGCGGCAGCAACGCCACAGGCCCAGAGAATAAAAGTTTTTGCGCCGCTTTTTTCAAAAAGCGGCTGCTTCACTTCAAGCCGCCTTGACGCTCGGACGCTCGGCGACGCGAGCGCGCCAGGCCTTCAGATGCACCAGATCAGCCGGGATTTCCACGCCGAGGAAATCGAACACGTTCAGCCCCGCAAAAGCGGTGATGTCGGCCATCGAGAAGAAATCGCCCGCGAGATAAGGCTGCTTGGCCAGCACGCCGTCGAGATAGCGCGCGCCTTCAAGGGCACGTTCGCGCTGGCGCTCGCCCCATTCCTTATTCTGGTAGGTCTCAATTTTCGGCCCCAGGCCCGGCGTGGCGTGGTGGAGATAGGTGACGATGGCATCGAGCAGCCCGAATTCGGCGCGCCGCTGCATCATGTGCACGACAGCGCGTTCGCGCGCCGTGCGGCCCGTCAGAGCCGGCTTGCCATCGAGATTGTCGATATATTCGGTGATCGCGGTGCATTCGGCGATGCAAAGCCCGTCGGCGAGCTCCATAAGCGGAACGGCCGCGGTCGGGTTCTTCGCCAGGAAGGCCGGCTCGCGATGCTCGCCGCCGGGCACGTCAACCTGGATGAACTCGGCCTGGTCCAGCATCCCTTTCTCGGCCAGCGCGATGCGCACGCGGGCGGGGTTGGGGAAGCCTTTATATTCGTAAACCTTCATCAGTAGTCCTATCCTTGTGATCGGCATTCTATCAGAGCCCCGCGCCAGTTCCGGCGCGCAGTTCTGAGCCCTGCACATAAAGCGCATCCGCAAAGCTTCAAGCGGCGTCTCGCAACGATCACACAAACTTGGCCCCATGCTTGCGTGCCGCTTGCCCCCGCCGCTAAAGGAACACGACTTTTCCTCTGCCTGCGGGAATGGCTGTCATTCACGCGCCCGGCACAGCCATTTGGATCGGACCTTTCATGCCCCCCAGCCAGACACCGCCCGTCTTCGTCACCCATAGCGGCAAATTCCATTGCGACGAGGTGTTCGCCTATGCGGTGCTGCGCCTGGCACTGGGCCGCGAGCATATTCTGCGCCGCACCCGCAACCCCGAACTCATCGCCAGCGGCGATATCGTCTTCGATGTCGGCAGCATCCATGACGAGAGCACGAACCGCTTCGACCATCACCAGCCGGGCGCCCCCACACGCGCCGACGGCACGCCTTTTTCCTCCGCCGGGCTGATCTGGCAGGTTTTCGGCGCCCGTGCGGTGGCCGCTTTGCTGAACGAGGCGAATGCCGCCCTGGTCGCCACGATCACGACGGAGCTCGATAACGGCCTCGTCAAGCGCATCGACGAGATCGATAACGGCGTGTCCATGGAAGGCCCGGTGAAGCACGATTCCTTGGCGCTTGCCGCCCTGATCGGCGATTTCAACCCGAGCTGGGACAGCCCGGACTCGAACGGCCCGACCGCCGGCGATGCCGCCTTCCTCGAAGCCACGGACCTCGCCGAAGGCGTCCTGCGCCGCAAAGTGAACCTGCTGCGGGCACGGCTCCAGGCCGAGGCGGAAGTGCTCGCCGCGCACCAGGCCGGCGCCGACCCGCGCATCCTCGTGCTGGAACGCGGCATGCCCTGGAAGAATGTGATCTTCTCCCACGATCTGCCCGTGCTGTTCGCCGTCTCACAGGCCTCGAACGGCAATTGGATGGTCGATACCATGCCGCCGGAGCCGGGCTCCTTCGCCCAGCGCCTGCCTCTGCCGGAAGCCTGGGCCGGACTCCAGGCCGAAGCACTGGCCGCCGCCAGCGGCGTGGCCGATGCGGTGTTCGTCCATGTCCGGCGCTTCGTCGGCGCGGCCAAGTCGAAAGCCGGGGCCGTCGCGCTGGCGCGGAAGGCTATCGAGGCCGCCTAAAGTAAGTGGCCGCTTTTTGAAAAAAGCGGCGCAAAAACTTTTATTACCTTGGGCCGGGGGCGTTACGCACTGCGCGGCAACGCCACCGGCCCAAAGGACCAAAAATTTTGGTGCCGCTTTTTTAAAAGCGGCCCCTTACTTCCTTACTTAGCTGCACTTCGACCAACCGCATTGATGGCAGGTCAGGCAGCCGCCATCCTTCGTCACGCCGGGCTGCGCACAATCGGGGCAGAGCATGCCGAGCGTGCTGGTGGCCGGTGCGACAGCGCTGCCATGGACCTGTTGCGGCCCCCGCCCTTCCACGACCAGGAAGCCCGTCTCGATCATATGCTGCTCGATGATGCCGCCGATCCCGGCAATTAGCGACGGCACATAGCGCCCTTCGCTCCACTGCCCGCCGCGTGGGTCGAAAATGCCTTTCAGCTCCTCGGCGACGAACGCGACCTCGCCGCCGCGGCGGAACACCGCCGAGATCATCCGGGTTAGCGCCACCACCCAGCTGAAATGTTCCATATTCGCCGAGGAGATGAACACCTCGAACGGCCGGCGCCGCCCGCCTTCCTCGATGTCATTGATGGTGACGTACAAAGCGTGCTTGGCATCCATCCAGCGCAGCTTGTAGGTGCTGCCGGTGAGTTTGGACGGCCGCGGCATCGGGTAGTGGTTCGGCTCCACCGGCACCGTGGCGGCGGCGGCCACCGCTTCCGCCTCGTTCGCCGGCGCGGGGGTCACGGAGAGCACCGAACCGGTGATCGCATTCGGCCGGTAGGTGGTGCAGCCCTTGCAGCCTTGGGCGTAGGCGTCGCGATAGACTTCCTTGAAGGCCTCGAAGCTGATGTCCTCGGGCACGTTCACGGTTTTGGAAATCGCGCTGTCAACATGGCGCTGCAGCGCCGCCTGCATGCGAATATGCTCGTCCGGGGTCAGGGTCTGCGCGGTCACGAAATAATCGGGCAAGGGCGCATCGGCGCCGAATTTCTGCCGATAAGCCCGCACCGCGAAATCCTCGACCAGCTCCTCGCGCTTCGAGCCGTCCGGTTCGGTCACCTTGCGGACGAAGCTGTGCGCGAAGACCGGCTCCACGCCGGAGGAGACGTTGTCGGCCAGCAGCGAAATCGTGCCGGTAGGCGCGATCGAGGTCAGCAGCGCATTGCGGATGCCATGTTCGCTGATCAGCGCGCGCACATCTTCATCCAGCTCGCGCACCGTCTGACCGGCAAGATAGGGCTCGGCGTCAAAGAGCGGGAACGCGCCCTTTTCCGCGGCGATCCGTGCCGAGGCGATATAGGCGGCGCGATTCACCAGCTGCGCCCAGCGTTCCGCCGCCTGCGCCGCCGCGTCCGAGCCGTAGCGCAGCCCCACCATCATCAGCGCATCGGCAAGGCCCGTCAGGCCCAGCCCGATCCGGCGCTTGGCCATGGCTTCCTGCTGCTGCTCGTCGAGCGGGAAGCCGGACGCGTCGATGGTGTTGTCCATCATGCGCACCGCGACGGCGACCAGCTCCTCCAGCGCCTCTTCATCCACATGCGCCGCCGGGGTGAACGGCTCGCGCACCAAGGTCGCCAGGTTGATCGAGCCCAGCAGGCAGGCGCCATAAGGCGGCAGCGGCTGTTCGGCGCAGGGATTCGTCGAGTGGATGGTCTCGCAATAATAAAGATTGTTGCGCTTGTTGATGCGGTCGATGAAGAGCACGCCCGGCTCGGCGTAATCATAGGTCGCGCGCATGATGCTGTCCCATAGCGCGCGGGCGCGCACGGTGCGGTAGGTCAGGCCACCGAACACCAGGTCCCAATCGGCATCGGCCTCGACGGCTTCCATGAACGCATCGGTGACCAGCACCGAAAGATTGAAGTTGCGCAGCCGCCCGGGCTCGCGCTTGGCGGCGATGAAGGCCTCGATATCCGGATGGTCGCAGCGCATCGTCGCCATCATCGCGCCGCGCCGCGCGCCGGCCGACATGATGGTGCGGCACATCGCATCCCACACATCCATGAAGGAAAGCGGGCCGGAAGCGTCGGCGCTCACGCCCTTCACCACCGCCCCTTTCGGCCGGATGGTCGAGAAATCATAACCGATGCCCCCGCCCTGCTGCATGGTCAGAGCAGCTTCGCGCAGATGGGCGAAAATCCGGCCGAGATCGTCCTCGATACCGCCCATCACGAAGCAGTTGAACAAGGTCACGCGGCGTTCGGTGCCCGCGCCGGCAATGATCCGGCCGGCCGGCAGGAACTTGAAATCCTCCAGCGCGGCATAAAACCGCTCTTCCCACAGAGAAGGCTGCGCCTCGACAGCGGCCAGCGCGCGGGCGGTGCGGCGCCACGTATCCTCGATCGTCAGATCGATGGGCGTGCCGTCGGCCTGCTTCAGGCGGTATTTGTCGGCCCAGATCTGCCGCGAAATCGAGGCAACCCGTTCATGGGCAGGAATTTTCAGCCGTTCGGCAATCAGGTTCATCGTTACCTATCCTGGTTCGTAATCCCGCCGGACGGCGGCCATTGGTAATTCGCGCACTTGCCTGATCGTCCGAAGAGCAGGCAGCGACGTGGGAAGAAGGAATTTTCGAGTCCTTCTTTATGCCGCCACATCATGAAATTTACAATATATTGCGGTCACACTCTCACGTGCCCACCAGATCATGTCACGCACATGTCATCGCCAGGCCAAGCCCCTGTGACGCGCTTGTGACATTTTCGCCGTCCCCTTGGCGCCCCCTTGGCACCGCATTATGACCCCGCCAGGCCGGCAGCGCCATGCCAGAACGGTGCCGGCTGACCTGAAGGACGACCGTCATGGACCAACAACGCCCCAAAATAGCCGAAACCATCATCGATCCCAGTGTCTCCTTGCGCGAGGCTGTCATCGGCCGGCATTGCGAGGTGCTGGAGCGCTCCAGCGTCGAATACACGTCGCTCGGCGATTTCTCATATCTGGGCCCGGACTGCATGGTCGCCGATGCCGAAATCGGTAAATTCTGCGCCATCGCCGCGCGGGTGCGGATCGGCGCGCCGAACCATCCGATCGACCGGCCTTCCCTGCACCGCTTCACCTACTGCCCGGATTATTACAGCTCGGCCCCGCGCGACGCGGCATTCTTCGCGGCGCGGCGGGATGATCGCGTGCGCATCGGCCATGATGTGTGGATCGGCCACGCCGTGACCGTGCTGCCCGGCGTCACCGTGGGCAATGGCGCCGTGCTGGCGGCCGGCGCCGTCGTCTCCAAGGATGTGCCGCCTTATACCATCGTCGGCGGCGTCCCCGCCCGGCCGATCCGCGAACGCTTCTCCCGCGACATCGCCGCCAGGCTCGCGCGCATCGCCTGGTGGGACTGGCCGTCCGAGACGATCATGGAACGCCTCGCCGATTTCCAGAGCGCCAATATCGAAGCCTTCTGCGAACGCTGGGGCTAAAGCAGAAAGTAAGCGCTACTTTTTGTGAACAAAAAGTAGCAAAAAAACTTTGTTACTTCGGGCCCGTGCAGCTTCACCGCCCCAGGCCCAAAGTCAAAAAAATTTTTGCGCCGCTTTTTTTAAAAAGCGGCCACTTCCTTACTTTTTTACTTACGCCGGACGCAGCACATGCACTTTACGGTCGGCGATCAGGTCGCTCACCGAAGCCGCGTAGGCCGCCATATGCGCCGACCGCGCATGCGCGCCCAGCGTTTCGGCGCTTGTCCATTTCTCAACGACCACGAACGTGTCCGGCCCGAAGGACACCTGGCCGATCCCTTCGGCATCGACAACGGGCCCGTATTCGATGCAGCCTTCTTCGGCATGCACGTTGGGAATGTTCTTGTGGAACGCGGCCAGCACTTCGGCGCGCTTTCCGGGTTTGGTGGTGATAAAGGCGAGCACGTGGATCATTGTCATCAATCTCCCAGTTATGTCCCCAGCCTATTGCAGCCCCTGGCGATGGACAACCGGGCGACAACCGGCGCCGGTCATCCGGCTTGCCTCGCGGCATGATCTGCGCTTTTCGCCCCCTCAGCATCAGAGGATTTGAACATGAGCGATCAACCCACCCTGCAAGCGGTGATCTTTGACTGGGCCGGCACGATACTCGACCATGGCAGCCGCGCGCCGATGGGCGCGTTCGTCAAAGCCTTTGCCGCCTTCGGCGTGAACATCACCATTGCCGATGCCCGCGGCCCGATGGGCAGGGCCAAGCGCGACCATATCCGCATGGTCGGCCAGGCGCCTGCCGTGGCCGCTGCCTGGACGCAAAAATATGGCCGCCCCTTCGGCGAGGCGGATATCGACGCCTTGTTCGAAGCGTTCGAACCGATGAACATCGCCGCCGTCCGCGACCATATGGATTTCATCCCCGGCGCGCTCGAGACCGTCGCAAAGCTTAAGGCCGCCGGCCTGCGCATCGGCTCCACCACCGGCTACACGCGGCCGATCATGGAAGAGATTATGCCCATCGCCGCCGCGCAGCGGCTATGCGCCTGAAATCACCGTCTGCGCGGGCGACCTCGCTGCCGGCCGGCCGAGCCCGCTGATGATGTGGCACGCCATGGCGCAGATGGGCATCTGGCCGGCGCATACGGTGGTGAAAGTGGACGACACGCTGCCCGGCATCGGCGAAGGTGTGGCCGCCGGTACGTGGACGGTCGGCGTCACCCTTTCGGGCAACATGGTCGGCCTCTCGGCGGAAGAACTCGCCGCTTTGTCCGAAGCGGAACGCAACAAGCTGCGTGAACAGGCCGCTGCCGACATGCGTGCCGCCGGCGCCGACATCGTCATCGACTCGGTGGCCGATCTCCCCGCCGCGATCGAGCAGATTGAAGCGGCGCTGAAGGCTGGTAAGCGGCCTGGAGGCAAGTAAGAAAGCAAGCAAGGGCCGCTTTTTGGAAAAAGCGGCGCAAAAACTTTCTTGAATTTGGGCCCGTGGCGCACGAGCGGCACGGGCCCAAAGTAACAAAATTTTTTTGCTACTTTTTGTTCACAAAAAAGTAGACCTTACTTTCCTAGGCTAAGCGATGGTGTTGAACAGCGCCATGAAGCCGAAATCCATATGCGACTGCATATGGCAGTGGAACAGTGACTTGCCGATCAGGTCCGGCGTGAAATCGATGTCCAGGGTCTGGTAACCACCGATCATCGCCACGTCTTTGCGCACACCGGCGGTCGGGTAACCCGCGATGTTCGAGATCTCGAACGTCGTCCGGTGCATGTGGATCGGATGGGTGCTGCCGCTCTGGTTTTTCATATGCAGCCGGTAGCGCCGGCCGCGCTTGACCTCGAACATCACCGGCATGGTATTCATGTCGAACGCCACGCCATTGATGGTCCAGCGGTTGAAGCCGTCATCCGCGCCGCGGTTCCGGGCGAAGACCATTTCGAGAATCTCGTCCGGCTTCTGCGCCTGCCCGTTAGGATCGGCAAAGAACCGGTAATCCCAGCGCCAAGATGCGGGCGCCTGCCAGGCCGGCTTGCCAGTGGAACCCGCATATTCAACGACAATGCCCATGCCGAGATTGCGCGAACCGTCATCGGTATCGCCCATCACCCAGACACCTGGCTGCTTCATCTCAACGATGGCGCTGACGCGCTCGGCTGTGCCGAGCCAGAGCACCGGCACCTCCGCCTGCGTCGGCACCGGATTGCCATCCAGGGCCACGACTTTGAACGTATGGCCCGGCAGATACAGGCTCCTGATTTCCGTGGCGCTGCCATTGACGATGTGAAACATCACGCGCTCGCCCTGCTTCACCTTGATCGGATCGCCAAAGCCCAGCTGCCGGCCATTGATGGTGTAAACATTGTAGGCGAGATCGTAGGGCTGCACGCCGGCCTTGATGGAAGGCGCATCCGCCGCCTTGCTGGCCGCCTTGAGCGCGGGCACGATATCCGTCGGATACAGGAAGGGCGGGCCATCCATGCCATCGGCCGTGGTGAAATAGGGCGAAAATTCCTTGAGCATCAGGAACACTTCGCGGTCATAGGCGCCGGGTTCGTCGCGCGCCTCGATATAGGCGGTGCCGACCTCGCCCGTGTACTGGCCCATGTTCAGATCGCCGCCGGCGGTCAGATGCGTATGGTAGAAGCGCAAGCCCGAGGGAGCCGGCGTGAACACCTGACGGCGCATGCCCTGCGAGGGAATATAGGGCGTGCCTTCCTCGAGCGGCGCCATCCACCACAACAGGAAGATATTGACCATGCCAGTGGAACTGTGCCGGCGTATCCGTTTTGTTGTAGATGTCGACAGTGGTTTTCTGCCCTTCCTTGAAGCGCAGCACCGGCCCGGGAAAGCCGCCATTATAGGTCCGCGTCGACAGGAAATTGTTCGGCGAATATTCGATCAGCCCGGTACCGATTTCGATCGTATGATCCGCTTTTCCGCCCGTCGGGGATGTCGAGGATGATGCAAACGGCCCGGATGCCGGCGCCACCTCGTAAGCCGGCGTCATGCCCGCCATCGGCGGCGGGGCGCTATCGAACGGTACGGACATTGTCGTGGACATCGGCATCGGCATCGCGGCCTGCGCCATTTCGGGGAGCGTGCTGCCCAGCGCCGCCACACCTCCGAATTTCAGAAAACGACGACGATCTACAGCCATAGAAAAGTCCTTTTACACTGACACGCGGCGCCCGCTGGGCGCGCAAGGAACGTCGCCGACATATAGAGCGCACGCCGCTTTTCAAGTAAAAATCGCACCCGACAAATTCGCAAATCCATCGCTGCATACCAGAAAAGTTTTAAAATCAGAGTGTATAGGAAAAGCGCATTTTTGTTATGCCGGTTGTTCATGCCGACGCTTTGCACCAGCTGTTTCAGCGCCACAGGCCCAAAGGAGCAAAAGTTTTTGCGCCGCTTTTTCCAAAAAGCGGCCGCTTTCCTGATCTGCGTTAGCCGCAACGCCATTCCGATGATTTACACCGCCGCCGCCACGCTTATGAAACCTATGTCATTATTTCCCAAAGAGGCTTGCCATGGACACGCCGTCACCCCTCGCCGCTCATAAGGCCGCCATCATCGAGCCGATGCTGCGCCGCGCGCGGGATTGCACCGCCCGAGGTGACGATCAGGCCGCGCAGCGCCTCTATCTCGAAATCCTGCGGATCGACCACACGCACCGTTTCGCACTGGATGAAATCGGCCTGCTTGCCCTCACAAACGGCCACCGCGCCGCCGCCAGAACGGCCTTTCAGCAAGCCGCCGATCACCATCCGGATGACCTCACCGCCCGCGTCACGCTCGGCAACATGGCGCTGGAGGATGGCGACCTGCCGGCCGCGCGCGGCCATTATCAAAGCGCCCTGGCACAGAACGCCGCATGCGCCCCGGCCCACCAGGGCATGGCCCGCGTCCTGGCCCTGCTGGGCGAGGACGACGCCGCAGGGCCGCATTGGGAGCTGGGGTTTTCCGGGCACGCCCTGCGTCAACCGCCATTATCGCGGCATTGAACCCGGCCTTGACGTGCTGTTCCTGGCCGCTTCGCGCGGCGGCAATGTGCGGCTGCGCCCCTGGATGGATGACCGTATTTTCGCGGTCACGGTCATTTACGCCGATTATCATGACATCACCGAGGCGCTGCCGCCGCACAGCCTGGTGCTGAACGCCATCGGCGATGCGGATCTGTGCCCGGAGGCGCTGACGCCGTGCGCAGGCCATCGTCGCGCAAAGCCCGGCGCCGGTGATCAACCATCCAGCGCGGGTGCAACAGACCGGGCGCGCCGCCATTTCGCAGCTTTGCGCCGGCATACCGGGCCTGGTCGTCCCGCGCATCGCGGCGACCTCACGCACCGCCCTGCTGACGGCGGGGCAGCTGAGCTTTCCGCTGCTGCTGCGCTCACCCGGCTTTCACACCGGGCAGCATTTCGTGCGGGTCGATGCGCCACAGGATCTGGCGCCGGCCGCCGCCCTCCTGCCGGGGGACGAGCTCTTCACGATCGAATATCTCGACGCAAGAGACGCCGACGGCATGAGCCGGAAATACCGCGTCATGTTCATCGATGGCGCGATCTATCCCTGGCATCTGGCGATCTCCGCCGATTGGAAAGTCCATTATTACACCGCCGCGATGGCGGATCATCCCGCCCACCGCGAGGCGGAAAGGCAGTTTCTCGCTTCCATGCCGGAAGTTCTGGGCGGCCGCGCGATGGCGGCGCTGCGCGCCCTCCAGCACCGGCTGGGGCTCGATTATGCCGGGGTCGATTTCGCGCTGGGCCGCGACGGTTCCGTTCTGCTATTCGAGGCCAACGCCGCCATGACCCTGAGCGACCCGCCGCCGGATGCGATCTGGGATTATCGCCGCACCGCCGTCTCCGCCGTTCAAAAGGCCGTCATGGCGATGATCACGCGCCGCACGCAAACGGCCTAGATTGAAGAAAAACGCCGCTTTTTGAAAAAACCGGCACCAAAACCTTTGCACGTCCCGGTCCAGGCGGCCGCCACAGCGCGGGCATGCCCCGGCGCCGGCTTGATCTTGCAAGGCGCGGCCGCGATACAAGCTTTCGAGCCACATCGTCACGCTCAGCTCAAATGACGACGGAAAGGATTTTCAGTTGAAAAAGATTTTCTATCCTGCGCTCGCCGCAGCCACCGCCCTGCTCGGCGGCATCGCCTTCGCGGCGTCCGCCCCCATGCCGGTGCGCGGCACCATCACCGCCGTGAACGGCTCGACGCTCGCCATCACCGAACCCTCGGGGGCCAAGGTCTCGGTGCAGCTCGCCGCGAACGCGACGGTCGTCGATCTCCTCCCCAGCTCGCTCTCCGACGTCAAAGCCGGCAGCTATATTGGCACGGCGGCGATCCGCATGCCGAACGGCACCTACCGGGCGATGGAATTGCAGGTGTTTCCGGCCAGCATGCGCGGCATCGGCCTCGGCACCCGCCGTTGGAATCTCAAAGCGCACAGCACCATGACCAACGGCACAGTCGGCGGGATGACCAGCGCTGGCGGCACGGTCAGCAGCGTCAGCAAGGCGGGCAATCTCACGCTCACCGTCAATGACGGCAGCGGCAACAAGACCGTGCTGGTCCCGGCGGGCGTCCCCGTCGTCACCTACGCGCCGGGCACCGCGGCCGATCTGCAACCGGGCGCGCACGTGATCTTCTTCCCGACCAAGGCCGGCGCCAAGAGCTTCACCGCCAGCCGGATTAATGTCGGCAAGGACGGCCTCGTCCCCCCGATGTAATCCCAGTGCCGGAGGGCAGCGCGCGATCCGCCTGCCCTCCGCCTCTATCCAGCGGCTGGCGGGAAGGGCCTAGAACATGACACGCAAATTTGCCGCCTCCCGGCGCACTCTGCTCACCCGCGCGATGGCGCTCGGGTTGGTCTCGGCCCTGCCCGGCTGCGATTATGAAGACCCGCAGCACCCGGATCTCGCCGACCGTTTCCTGCATGCCATGTCGTCCTGGAACGACCGGGTCCAGGCCGCCTTGTTCGACCCGCGCACGCTCGCGCCGACCTTCGCGCCCATGCGGATCACGGCGCCGCGTTTCAACGCCTTCTACAGCATCGATCAGGCCCCCCAGGTCGATCCCACGACCTACAGCCTCACCCCCACCGGCCGGGTTAGCGACACCGCCGCCTGGACGCTCGACCAATTGCGCGCCCTGCCGCAGCATAACCAGATCACCCGCCTCATCTGCATCGAGGGCTGGAGCTTCATCGGCCAATGGAGCGGACCGCGGCTCGGCGATTTCCTGCGCCATATCGGCGCCGACACAAAATGCCGCTACGTGTCGTTCCAATGCGCCGACGGCTATTATAGCTCGATCGACATGCCGAGCGCTTTGCATCCGCAAACGATTCTCGCGCTCGATTTTCTCGGCGCCCCGCTCACGGCACCGTTCGGCGCCCCCGTCCGCCTGCGCATCCCCACCAAGCTCGGCTTCAAGAACCCGAAATCCATCACCGCGATCGGCGTTACCAACGTCTATCCAGGTGGGTATTGGGCGGACCAGGGTTATAACTGGTTCAGCGGGCTTTAAAAAAGTAACTGCCCAGCTACTCTCCGGGTTTCAGGCGACCCGGAGGTTTTGAGCGAGTTGATCTGGGCACTGCGTCAACACTTCGATGAGTTTCCAACCCTGCTTCCTCGCGGTTGAGAGGAATGAGCGGATGAGGGCGAAATCGGTAGCGCTGTCCCAGGACCGGAAGCCGCCGGATATTTTCTGCCGGAGTTTCATCATGCGGATATCTCTCTCTGCCTGATTATTCGTGAACGGCACCGAGAGATCGCGCAGGAAGCGCAGCGTATCCTTGCTACGGTCACGCAGGCGGATTAGCAGGTTATGGCCAGTCCGGCGCGCGACACGCCCCCGCCTGGCCCCGTCGGCGCGTCCATGCGCGGACTGTGCGAGATGAAACGCAAAACCTTCGCTAAGAATGCGGCGGTAACATCGTTCGATACGAGCAATGGTCTGGGGCTTCACATCCGTGCCGCGCTCCCTGGCCAGGTTTGCCACATGGCAAGCGCGGCGCAGCAAACGCTGCATCTTCTCAGCCCAATCTTCCTTTTCAATATCAGCCAGCGCCTGCAATTCCCGCAAATGGTGGGCATTGCACAAGGCGTGCTGTACGTCTGGCATGGTGTAGTAGGGCTTCCAATGATCATGGACCACGATCCCGGTGACTGACTCCATCAGACTGCCGCGTTTCGCGCTGACACGGTAGAAGGTGAGCCACGTATTCGACGCCACATGCAACCATTGCGTTTTGCCGCCGGTGCGAAAGCCGGTCTCATCCATGTGTTTAACGCTCGCGCCTGCGACAAGATCGCGTACCGCGTCGCCAAATCCATGCAGGCTCTCCGCATAGGACCGGCTCATGCGCGCGATCGTGGCTGCGGTGAGCCGGACGCCGAACAGGTCCGCCATCAGCGCCGCAAGCCGGCCTTCGGGCAGGAACTGTGCGTGCAGCAGATAAACGGCGAAGGCTGCAATTCGGCTGCCATACTGCACCGGCGCGTTAACGCCGGCTGGAAAATCCGCCCGCGTTCGGGTGCCGCAAGCGGCACAGGCGCAGGCATGGGCACGATGTTCGATGATACGCAGGGGCTGCGGCTCGGGCAGGTCAAAAACCTGCCGCGCGGCGTGCGAACGTGACATTGCCGAGGTGAGGGCCGCACCGCAGCCGGAGCATGATGCAGGGTAGTGCCCGATAATCTGATCGGGCGTTGCAGATTGACGCAGCGTCTCGCCAGGGTGGCCCTTTTGCCCGCCGGGCTTGTTGCCCAGACGTTCGCGCAGGCTTCGTGTCCGGTTCGGCTTTTTTAGCCCGTCGCTCGATGGCGGTTTGCCGCTGTTACTGCTGTTCAGCCCAAGCCGACGCTCAAGCTCGGCAACCTTCGCCAACAGGGTGGCAATCTGCGCCTGCTGTGCTGCAATCACGGCAAGCAGGTCTTCGGTCGAGGGAGGGATGCCCGGAGGTGCCATTACCACCTTGACTCACATCACCCCGTGACCAGTCAATCAGGAAACCAGACCAGAGGTAGCTGGGCAGTTACTAAAAAGAAAGAAAGGGCCGCTTTTTGGAAAAAGCGGCGCAAAAACTTCTCTGAAATTGGGCCCGTGGCGCTCGAACAGCACAGGCCCAAATCAACAAAGTTTTTTTGCTACTTTTTGTTCACAAAAAGTAGTCTTCCTTTTCCCTACAGCAAGCACGCTTGCTCATCGTCACAACCTCCGCCTAAGTTCGCACGTCGACGGTCCCGCGCGAGCGGGTGAAAAGGGAACACCGTGCGCCCCGGCAGGAGCTCTGCTCCGGGGGTTAGTCGGTGGCTGCCCCCGCAACTGTCAGCGGTGAGACGCTGGTCCGCCTGCCTGTCCAGGGCAGTTCACTGAGCTTTCGGGCTCGGGAAGAACAGGGCCAGCTTCACAGGGGTGCCTCATCCCGATCGCCGCGAGCCAGGAGACCTGCCGTCGTCGCACGAATCAGGCTGCCGGGCGGGGCGCACCGGGGGCTGGAGACTGTCATGGCCGTTCCTTCCATTCGCAAGAGCGTCTTCCGCACTTACGGTTTCCTGCTGAGCATCAACATCGCCGCCTGGGCCTGGGCCCTCATCAGTTTCCATCACCATCCGGTCCTGCTCGGTACGGCCGTTCTGGCCTATAGTTTCGGCCTTCGCCACGCGGTGGATGCCGACCACATCGCCGCCATCGACAGCGCCACGCGCAAGCTGATGCAGGCGAAGAGATCGGCCGGTGGCGTCGGCTTGTGCTTCTCCCTCGGCCATTCGGCGGTCCTGTTCGTCGGCACCGCCATCATCGCCGCCACGGTCGCCTCTCTCCAGGGCCGCTTCAACGCCTTCAACGACACTGCCGGCATCATCGGCACCCTCATCTCGGCCGCTTTCCTGCTCGTCATGGCGATCATGAACCTGCTCATCGCCCGGTCGATCTATCGCGTGTTCAACAATGTCCGCACCGGCGGCACGTATGTGGACAGCGATTTCGACATTCTGCTGAACGGCAGGGGCCTGATGTCCCGCATTCTGCGGCCGCTTTTCAAGCTGGTGACAAGCAGCTGGCACATGCTGCTCATCGGCTTCCTTTTCGGGCTCGGCTTCGACACCACGACCGAGGTCAGCCTGCTCAGCATCTCCGGCGCCGAAGCGGCCAAGGGCATTTCCGTCTGGTCGATCATGGCATTCCCGGCGGTGTTCGCGGCCGGCATGTCGCTTATCGACACCACTGACGGGCTGATGATGGTCGGCGCCTATGGCTGGGCCTTCATCAAGCCGATCCGCAAGCTCTATTACAATCTCACCATCACCATCGTCTCGGCGCTGGTCGCGTTGCTCGTCGGCGGCATCGAAACCCTCGGCCTCCTGCAGAGCGAGTTCAATCTGAACGGCGGCTTCTGGAACGGCATCGGCGCCATGAACAACCATTTCGGCACCGTCGGCTACACGATCATCGGCACTTTTGCCGTGAGCTGGCTGGTTTCGCTGCTGGTTTATCGCGTTAGCCGGTTGGATGAGCTGCAGGTGAACACGCAGGCAGGTTAAGGAAGAAAGTGGCCGCTTTTTGAAAAAAGCGGCACCAAAAACTTCTTTGACTTTGGGCCTGTGGCGTTCGAGCGGCACGGGCCCAAATTACAGAAGTTTTTTTGCTACTTTTTGTTCACAAAAAGTAGTACTTTCTTCCTTACTTCACCTTCAGCGGCAACCCCGCCACCATCAGCACCACGCGGTCGGCCTGCGCCGCCAGCAACCGGTGCAGACGCCCGGCTTCATCGCGAAACCGGCGCGCCAGGGCGTTATCCGGCACGATGCCAAGCCCCACCTCGTTGGAAACCAGCCAGACCGGGTTTTTCATCCGCGAGAGGGCCGCAAGCAGCCGTTCCGTCTCCGGTTCGATCGGCCTGCTCGCCGAGCATCAGATTGCTCAGCCACAGCGTCAGGCAATCCACCACCACCACGTCAGTTTCGCTTAACGCCTCGAGCGCCTGCGGCAGATCGTGCGGGGCTTCCACCGTCCGCCACGCCGTGCCGCGTTCACGGCGATGCTGCGCGATCCGCGCGCGCATCTCATCGTCAAAGGCTTGCGCGGTCACGATCATCACCAGCCGCCCGGGCTCACCTTCTGCCTCCGCCTGCGCCTGCGCAAAACCGCTTTTGCCGGAGCGCGCGCCGCCGAGCACGAATGTCAGAGCCATGGGAGCCTCCAGATTGACCGTGCCGTCCTCTACCCACTACAACATCCGGGCGATAGGTTCCTCGAAAGAGGATGAAAACGGGAATTGGGTGCAACGCCCAAGCTGCCCCCGCAACTGTAAGCGAGGAGTTCTGACGCCATCATGCCACTGGGCTTCATGTCCGGGAAGGCGCGTCAGGGCGGTCATCCGCGAGTCAGGAGACCTGCCTGCCGTGATCGTCTTTCGCCCGGCCGGGGTGCGCCGCGTGAACGGGTGTTTCCCCGCATGGCGATAGGTCGGTCAGTGCGGGAGATGACGATGTTCGGCGCGCAATCCGGTATTCGCCGATGAATACCCAAGAGAATACCCCAACCTATTACCGCCATGGCGGCCGCCTGGACGAAGCCGCCCGCCGCTTCTCCGAGGCGCCTTTGCCCTGGGTCGATCTTTCCACCGGCATCAACCCGCTGGCCTGGGCCGGGCCGCGCGCCGATTTCGCCGCTTTGCGCCGCCTGCCGCACCCGGCTGAGACACAAGCCCTGGAAACAGCCGCCGCCGCCGCATTCAACCTGCCCGATGCGGCCATGCTCGCCGCCATCCCCGGCGCGGAAGCCGGGCTGCGCCTCCTGCCCCGCCTCACCGGCGCGGCCAGTGTCGGCATTCTGGGCCCGACCTATGGCGGCCATGAAGAAGCCTGGCGGGCGGGCGGGCACGATGTCCGTACCGTCACCTCGCTCGAGGTCCTGCCCGACACTGACGCCCTCGTCATCGTCAATCCCAACAACCCGGACGGCCGGACCATCCCGCCCGAGGCGCTGCGCCGCCTGGCAGACGGGCCCCGGCTGCTGATCGTCGATGAATCCTTCGGCGATGTCACGCCGCATCTCAGCGTCGCGCCTCATGCGCATGACCGGCTGATCGTGCTGCGCTCCTTCGGCAAATTTTACGGCCTGGCCGGCGTGCGGCTCGGCTTCATCATCGCCGGCCCGAATGTCATCGCGGCAGGTGCGCGCGGCCTTCGGCGACTGGCCCGTCTCCGCCGAGGCGCTGGCCGCCGGCACGGCGGCCTATGCCGATCGCGGCTGGGCAGAGGCCACCCGCGCGCGCCTGCAACAGGACACGGCGCGGCTGGACCAGATGCTCACCGGCGCCGGGCTCGAACTGCTGGGCGGCACGAGCCTGTTCCGCCTCTGCGCCACGAAGCAGGCGGGGCTCTGGTTCGAACATCTGGCGCGCCACGGCCTGCTCGTCCGCCCCTTCACATTTCAACCAGACTGGCTGCGTTTCGGCCTGCCCGGCACCGAGGCGGAATGGGCAAGGCTGGAAGCCGCGTTACAACGGGGGATTTCATGACCGACGAAGACGAACGCAACCGTCTCCACGCCGCCGAGCGCAAAGCCTTCAAAGAAGCGCGCGAGGAGATGATGCAGAGCAAAACCCAAACCGGCGGGCTGCTGATGGTGCATACCGGCAACGGCAAGGGCAAAACCACCGCCGGCTTCGGCATGGTCGCGCGCGCTTTGGGCTGGGGCATGCAGGTCGGCGTGGTGCAATTCATCAAGGGCAAATGGATGACCGGAGAGCGTCGTTTCTTCGCCCGCTTCCCCGACCAGATCCGCTTCGAGATCATGGGCGAAGGCTTCACCTGGAACACGCAGGACCGCGCCCGCGACATCGCCGCGGCCGAGGCGGCCTGGGCGAAATCACTGGACATGATCGCCGATCCGCAACTGGATTTCGTGCTGCTCGATGAGCTGAACGTGGCGCTGCGCTACGATTATCTCGATCTCGGCAAGGTCGTGGCGGCGCTGAAGGACCGGCCGCGCGACAAGCATATCTGCATCACCGGCCGCGATGCGAAGCCCGAGCTCATGGAGATCGCCGAGCTGGTGACGGAGATGCGCCTGGAAAAACATCCGTTCCAGCAAGGCATCAAAGCGCAGCGCGGGGTCGATTTTTGATTTTCTCAACCGTGCTCGACCCCTGGCGTACGCTGGCGGCATTGGGGCTGGAAGCGGCGATCGGCTATCCTGACCGGCTGCACCGGCTCGTCCCCCACCCTGTCACCTGGGCCGGGCGCGGGATCGCGTTCCTCGAACAAAGCTGGAACCGGCCGGACTGGCCCGCCGCCCTCCGGCGCGGGCTCGGAATCGTCACGCTGCTGCTGATCGCCGGCGCCGCCGCGCTTTTGGGCTGGCGCCTCGATTCCTGGCTCCTGCACGGCTTCTGGCTCGCGCTGATCACCTTGTTTCTGGCCACCACCGGCCTCGCCCAGCGCAGCCTCTACACCCATGTCGCGGCGGTCAGCACGGCACTCGGGCGGAACGATCTGCCCGGGCGCGCGCAGCGCCGTCAGCATGATCGTCGGCCGCGATGTCTCCGCCTTGGACGAAGGCGGCGTCGCCGCCGCGGCGCTGGAGAGCCTTGCCGAGAGTTTTTGCGACGGCGTGATCGCCCCCGCTTTCTGGCTGTTCGCCTGCGGCCTGGCCGGGCTGTTCGCCTACAAGGCGGTGAACACGGCGGATAGTCTGATCGGCCATCGCGAGCCGCGCTGGCGCGCCTTCGGTTGGGCCTCGGCCCGGACCGACGATCTGCTCAACCTCATCCCCGCCCGCCTGGCCGGCGCCCTGCTCGCTTTGGCCGCCGGCGGCGGCTGGCGCGTGATGTGGCGCGACGCTTCCAAGCATGACTCCCCCAATGCCGGCTGGTCCGAAGCCGCCATGGCGGGGGGCTTGAAAATCCGTCTCGGCGGCCCGGTCGCCTATGATGGCGAGCCCCATCCGCGCCCCTGGTTCGGCGACGGCGCGCGGCCGAACGCCACTTCGCTGCGTCGCGGCCTGCGCGTTTACCTGCGCGCCTGTGTTCTGTTCTGGATGTTGCTGGCGGTGGGAGGCCTCGCATGGCGGCATTGATGATCCAGGGCTGCGGCTCGGATGTCGGCAAATCCACTCTGGTGGCCGGGCTGTGCCGGCTGTTCACCAATCGCGGCCTGGTGGTGCGGCCCTTCAAGTCGCAGAACATGTCCAATAACGCGGCGGTCACCGCGGATGGCGGGGAGATCGGCCGCGCCCAGGCGCTGCAGGCGCTGGCCTGCCGCACTCCGCCCAGCGTGCACATGAACCCGGTGCTGCTGAAGCCGCAAAGCGAGACCGGCGCGCAGCTCATCGTGCGCGGCCGCATGGCGGGCAATCGCAGCGCCGCCTCCTATCAGCAGCGCAAGGCCGAGCTGCTCGATATCTGCCTGGAGAGCTACCGCCGGCTCGAAGCCGAGTGCGACCTCGTCCTGGTCGAAGGCGCCGGCAGCCCGGCCGAGACCAATCTGCGGCGCGGCGACATCGCCAATATGGGCTTTGCCCGCGCCGCCAATGTGCCCGTGGTGCTCACCGGCGACATCGATCGCGGCCATGTCATCGCTGCCCTGGTCGGCGCCCATGCGGTGCTGGATGCGGATGATCGCGCGATGATCAAAGGATTTCTCATCAACAAATTCCGCGGCGACCCGGCTTTGTTCGCCGCCGGCCGCGACAGAGATCACGCGCCGCACCGGCTGGCGGGATTTCGGCATGGCCCCGCATTTCGCCGCCGCCCGCCGCCTACCCGCTGAGGACGCTGTTGTCCTGGATCAGCACCGCGCCTCCACCGGCGGCCGGCGCAAAATCATCGTCGTGCCGCGCCTCGGGCGCATCGCTAATTTCGACGATTTCGACCCGCTGCAACACGAGCCGGAGGTCGAATTCCGCTTCATTCCGCCCGGCACCGCCCTTGCCGGGCGATGCCGATCTCGTCATCCTGCCCGGCAGCAAAGCCACCCTCGCCGACCTCGCCATGCTGCGCCGGCAAGGCTGGGACATCGACATCGCCGCCCATGTCCGCCGCGGCGGGCGGGTGCTCGGCCTGTGCGGCGGCTATCAGATGCTGGGGCGGCGCATCGCCGACCCCGACGGCATCGAGGGCCCGCCCGGCGAAGCGGCGGGGCTCGGCCTGCTCGATGTCGAAACCATGCTGGCCGGGGACAAGATCCTCACCGCGACCACCGGCCATCTCGCCGCCGGCAACGCTTTGTTCGAAGGCTACGAGATCCATATCGGCCGCACCCAGGGGCCGGACGCGGCGCGCCCCTTCCTGCACACGGCAACCGGCCCGCAAGGTGCTGTATCCGCGGACGGCCGGATCGCCGGCTGCTATGTCCATGGCCTGTTCCAGCAAGGCACGGCGCGCGCCGCGATCCTGCAAAGCCTGGGCGCGGCCTCGACCGCTCACCGATCACGGCACGATCGTGGACGCCGCACTTGACGAAATCGCCGCCGTGCTGGCCGAACAACTCGACATTCCCGGCCTTGCCGCAACCGCCGGCCTGCCGGCACATCTGTTGGAAAAAATAACATGAAACCGCCCTACACGCTCCCGGCTTTGGACCGCGCCCTCGAACCCGCCTTGCGGCAAAAGCTCGACGGGCTCGCCAAACCCCCCGGCTCGCTCGGGCGCATGGAGGCCCTGGCTCTGCAGCTCGGCCTGATCCAGCAGCGGCTCGACCCGGTCGTGCAGCGCGCCGTTCTGTTCGTCTTCGCCGGCGATCACGGCCTCACGCAGGAGGGCGTCTCGAGCTATCCCGCCAGCGTCACCGTCGCCATGGTGCAGAGCTTTCTGGCGCACCGCGCGAGCGCGAACGCCTTCGCCCAGCGCCACGGACACCGAAGTGCGGGTGGTCGATGCCGGTGTTGCCGCCGAGCTGGCGCCGCATCCCGGCTCTGCTGAACGCCAAAATCGCCTTCGGCACGGCCAATGCGGCGCGCGAACCGGCGATGACCAGAGCGCAATGCGAGATGCGCGATCGCGCGCGGCGCCGAGATCGCCGCCAACGCCGCTGCGGAAGGGTTCGACGTCATCGCTCTGGGCGAAATGGGCATCGGCAACACCTCGTCAGCCTCGCTGATCATGCACCGCCTCGCCCCCGCCCCGCTCGAAGCCTGCGTCGGCCTCGGCACCGGCCATGACGCAGCCGGCCTCGCGCGCAAACAGGCGGCGCTGGCGCGCGCCGCCGCCCGCACCGACGCCACCGACCCGCTCGCCGTGCTGGCCGAGTTCGGCGGTTTCGAAATCGCCATGATGGCCGGCGCGATTCTGGGCGCGGCGCAGGCGCGCATCCCCGGTCATCGTCGACGGCTTCATCGCCAGCGCCGCGGCACTCGCCGCCATCCGCCTGGCCCCGGAAGTCTTCCCCTACTGCATCTTCGCCCATTGCTCGGCCGAGGCCGGCCACCGGCTGATGCTGGACTCCATCGGGGCGTCGCCGCTGCTGGATCTCGGCCTGCGCCTCGGCGAAGGCACCGGCGGCCTGCTCTGCGTGCCGTTGCTGCGCGCCGCCGCCCGCATCCTCACCGACATTGTCAGCCTGGAAGATGTCCTGGCCGGAAAGCTCTAGAAGGCTTCTTTTTGTGAACAAAAAGAAGCAAAAAAACTTTGCTGATCCTGGGCCATGGGCGTTGTCGCCGACACAGCCCATGGCCCCGCATAGCAAAAGTTTTTGCGCCGCTTTTTTCAAAAAGCGGCCGCTTTCTTTTACGGCAACAGCTCGCGCTGCTGCTCTGCGCCGTGCAGTTCCTCACCCGCCTGCCGGTGCCGCCGCAGCCGGGGTTCAGCGCTGGACTGGATCAACCGCAGCGCCCGCTATTTTCCGCTCGTCGGCCAGCTCGTCGGGCTGCTCGCCGCTTTGGTCCTGCTGCTGGCCGCACAGATCTGGTCGGGCCTCATCGCCGGGCTCCTGGCGCTGCTGACCGCCGTGTTCCTCACCGGCGCGCTGCATGAGGACGGCCTCGCCGACACCGCCGATGGGCTGGGCGGCGGCCGCGATGCCGCGCACCGGCTGGCGATCATGAAAGACAGCCGGATCGGCGCCTATGGCGTGCTCGCCCTCGGATTTGCCACTGCCCTGAAACTCGTCAGCCTCGTCAGCCTCACGCCCTGGATGGCCGCCTGCAGCCTCATCGCCGCGCATGGCGTGGCCCGCGCCGCCACCGTGGCGGTGATGCACGCGCTGCCTTATGCCGGCGACGAAGCCTCGGCGAAAATCAGCACCCGCACCAATCCGCCCAGCCGGAACGAGGTCGTTCATCGCTTTCGCCCTCAGCGCCTGGCCGCTTTTCCTGCTGAGCGGCGCGCACGCGTTTCTCGGCCTGGCGATCTGCGCACTCCTCACCATCGCCATGGCACTGACGGCGCGGCGCCTCATTGGCGGCCAGCGCGGCGACATTCTCGGCGCGGTCGAACAAATCTGCGAAACCGGCTTCCTGCTCGGCTGCGCGGCCCATATCGGCATGGCCCAATGAGGCTGATCGTCTGCCCGCTCGCGGAACTCGATCGGGCGCTCATCGCGAACCCGTCCCACGCGCTGAGCCTGATCTCTCCCGACGCACAGACGCCGGACATCAAAACGCCCCACCGCCTGGTCCTGCGCTTCAACGATATTTCAGCGCCCCGCGAAGGGCTCACGCCCCCCAGCCCGGCCGATATCGAAGCAATCATCGCCTTCGCGCGTTCCTGGCACGGAGCGGCGCCTCTGCTCACCCATTGCTGGGCCGGCATCAGCCGCTCCACCGCCGCTGCCTATATCATCGCCTGCCTGCATCACCCGCTTGGCACCGAACAGGACCTCGCACAGCATCTGCGCCAGATCGCCCCTGAGGCCACACCCAACAGCCTGATGATCGCCCTTGCCGACGACATCCTGCAGCGCGGCGGACGGATGACCCAGGCCATTGCCGAAATCGGGCGCGGGCGGGAGGCGGGGTGCGGGGTGTTGTTCGAGCTAGAAATAAAATGGAAAAGGAAGGAAGCGCTACTTTTTTGAAAAAAAGTAGCAAAAAACTTTTTTAAACTTTGGGCTGTGCTGGTTTCGCCGCTACGGGCCCAAGCTAACAAAAGTTTTTGCGCCGCTTTTTCCAAAAAGCGGCCACTTACTCACTTCCTTTCTTCTCACCTCTCCACCAGCAGCTCCTCAAGCTTTTGCCGCTGCTCCCACCCCACCCGCTCCAGTTCCGGGACCGTATGGGTTTCCGCCGGACGCCCCAGGCAGAGATACGCGATCAGGCGCCAGCCTGCGGGCACGTTCAGGCTTTTAGCGAGTCTCCTCCGGATCGAGGATCGAAACCCAGCCCATGCCGATGCCCTTGGCGCGCGCGGCCAGCCACAGAGTGTGCACGGCGGTGACCACGGAATATTCCAGCATTTCGGGCATGGTGCGCCGGCCGAGGCCGCGCCCAGTGGGGCTCGTGCCGTCGCAGAACACCGCGAGTTGCACCGGCGCCACGTCCAGCCCGGCCAGTTTCAGCCGCGCATAGAGTGCGGCGTCCTCGCCCTGATAGCCGTCGAGTGCCGCCTGGTTGCAGCGCGCGAAATTCTCCCGCACTGCGGCCCGCGCGGCGGCACTGCGGATGCGCATGAACCGCCAGGGCTGGCTCAGCCCCACGGACGGGGCGAGCTGCGCCAGCCGCAGCAATTCCTGCAGCTCCTCTTCGGGTATCTCGTCGGTGCGGAAATGGCGAACATCGCGCCGCCAGCGCAGCAGCTCGGTCAGCAGGGGAAAGAAGCCCGGTGCGGTAAAATCTGGTTCCATCCTGTCCTCACTCTGCTGAATCGTGGCGGGCAATGGCGTGAAAGAACGTCCCGCTCACCTGGCCGCGTTTGCCCCCCGCCAGCCCAAGCGGCTTGCCGGCGGCGTCCCGCAATGTCCGCCAGTGCGGCGTCGGTGCCGGGCTCGACCACCGAAGCATAGTGAAACTCATGCCCCCTGATGCAAGTCCCCGCCGGCCCCAAAGGACTGTCCGCCAGCATCACAGCCTGACGATAGCCGAGATTCATCCGCCGTTTCGCGAAACTGGTTTCATGGCTGAGCAATCCGGTCATCTCATGCCATTGCCCATCCGCGCTTTGCAGCTTCGCGCCCAACACCATGAAGCCGCCGCATTCCCCATGGACCGGCCGTGTCGCGGCGAAGGCGGCAAGACCCGCCTTGAAACGCTGCGCCGCCGCCAGCTCACCCGCATGCAACTCCGGATAGCCGCCGGGCAGCCAGCAACTATCGCAATCCGGCGGCGGCGCTTCATCGGCAAGCGGGGAGAAAAACACCAGCTCGCTGCCGGCGCGGCGCCAGCCTTCCAGCATATGGGCATAGACGAAGCTGAATGCCGCATCGCGCGCCATGGCGATGCGCTGCCCCGGTGGCGGCAATAATTCTGGTCCTCCGCCCCCGCCGTGAACGGTTTGGCCAGGGCGAAAATGCCCTCCACGTCCAGGAACTGTTCCGCGAGATCGGCCAGCCGGTCGAGATGCCGGCGCAGATCCGGATGCTCCAGCGCCTGCACGAGGCCGAGATGGCGCTCCGGCACGGTGATCGTCTCATCCCGTTTGATCGCGCCGAAGATCTTCATGCCGATGGACGCCATCGCGGCAGCCACCCCTTCGCGATGCCGCTCGCTCGCCACACGGTTCAGCACCACCCCGGCAATCTCCACCCCCGGCCGGTGCAGCGCAAAGCCGCGCGCCACCGCTGCGGCACTCTGCGAATGGCCGGAAACGTCCAGGACCAGCACCACCGGCAGGCCGAACCGCGCCGCGAGATCCGCCCCCGCGCCGCAGCGCCCCTCCGGCCCGGCCACGCCGTCGAACAGACCCATCGAGGATTCGATGACGAGTATATCCGCCTGACCCGCGGCATAATCCGCGACCGTGCCAAGCTGCCCGGGCGCCATCGCCCAGCTATCGAGATTGACGCTCGGCCGTCCGGTCGCCGCTTCATGGAAGGCGGGATCGATATAATCCGGGCCGGATTTCGCGGCGCGGATATTCAGCCCGCGGCGCCGCGCCGCCGCCAGCAAGGCCAGTGTCAGCGTGGTTTTGCCGCTGCCCGAACGCGGCGCGCCGATGATCAGGCCACGCGCGCTCATGCAGCCGCCTCCGGCGCGGTGACAGGCGCCGCTCGGCTGCCTATGGTCGCCGCCATGGAGTCCACACCGAAGCTGCGCCATGGCTGGACCACCGGCGCCTGCGCGACGGCCGCCGCCAAGGCGGCTTATGCGGCCCTGCTCACCGGCAGCTTCCCCGACCCGGTCGAAATCAATCTCCCCGGCGGCAAAAGTGCTGCCTTCGCGCTGGCCGAATGGACGGTGACGGCGGATCATGCCGCCGCCGGCGTGATCAAGGATGCGGGGGATGACCCCGACGTGACCCATGGCGCGCTGGTCCGGGCAAAGGTCAGCTTTGGCGCCGCCGGTACGGGCGTCACCTTCCGCGCCGGCCCCGGTGTCGGCATGGTGACGCGGCTGGGCCTTCCCTTGCCGCCCGGCGAGCCCGCCATCAATCCTGTGCCACGGCAGATGATCCGCGCCGCCATCGAAGAGCTCGCAGCACGGCACCACACGCCCGGCGATGTGGTGGTGGAAATCTCCATCCAAGACGGCGAGATTCTGGCGCAGCGCACCTTGAACGGACGGCTCGGCATCATCGGCGGCCTGTCGATCCTCGGCACCACGGGCATCGTCGTGCCGTTTTCCTGCTCGGCCTGGATTCATTCGATCCATCGCGGCATCGATGTGGCGCGCGCCGGCGGCGTCACGCATCTCGCCGGCACGACCGGCAACAGTTCCGAAAAAGCGGTGCGCGCTTTGCATGACATGCCCGAGACGGCGCTGATCGAAATGGGCGATTTTGTCGGCGGCATGCTGAAATATCTGAAATCCCACCCGGTGCCGCGCGTGACCATCGCCGGTGGCGTGGCGAAAATGACCAAGCTCGCGCAAGGGCGGCTCGATCTGCATTCCAAGCGCGGCGAAGTGGATTTTTCCGTGCTCGCCGCTTTGGCGGGAACGGTCGGATGCAGTGCCGCGGTCGCGGCTGAGATCAAGGCGGCCAATACCGCCGCCCAGGCCTTCGAGCTGGCGCGCGCGGCGGGGGCGCGGCTGGGCGATGCCATCGCCGCCCAGGCCTGGCAGACCGCAGCCCCGCTGCTGGAGGGCACTGGAACCGAGCTGGAGATCGTGCTGTTCGACCGGGCAGGAAAACTGGCCGGCCGCACGCCGTTTGCGCCGGTCGCGCCTCATGCGCGGAACCGCCGCGTGTAATCGGGGTTATAGAGCGCGCTCTCGCGGAAATTCTCCGGCGCCAGCGCTTTGCCCACCAGGATCAAAGCGGTGCGCTCCACCCCCAGCCCCGCCATCCGGTCGCAAATATCGCCAAGCGTGCCCTGCAGCTTTTGCTCATCCGGCCAGCTGACGCGGACCATCACTGCCACCGGGCATTCCGCGCCATAGAACGGCGTGAGCGTGGCGACGATTTCCGGCAGGCGATGGATCGCAAGATGGATCGCCAAAGTAGCCCCGGTGGCGGCGAAAGCATTGAGCGTCTCCTGCGGCGGCATCGCCGAGGCCCGGCCCGAAAGCCGTGTCAGCACCACGCTCTGCGCCAGTTCCGGCACGGTGAGTTCGCGCCCCAGCGCGGCAGCGGCGGCGCCGAAGGAAGGCACGCCGGGGGTCAGCGTGTAGGCGATGCCGTGGCGCTGCAGCCGGCGCACCTGTTCGGCGACTGCGCTATAGATCGACAAATCCCCGGAATGCAGCCGGGCGACATCCTGCCCCAGCCCCTCGGCACGCAAAAATTCCGCCTCGATCTGGTCGAGATCGAGGGAGGCGGTGTCGATGAGCCGCGCCCCCGGCGGGCAATAAGCCAGCAGCTCCGGCGGCATGATCGAGCCGGCATAGAGGCAGACCGGGCAACGCTGCAGCAGGTCGCGCCCGCGCACAGTGATCAGATCCGCCGCCCCTGGCCCGGCACCGATGAAATGAACCGTCACGGCAAATCTCCCGCAATGCGCGCAGGTCACGTGTCCCTGCGTCAGCCGCGCCACCAGCAGATGGCTGTTCTCTCCCGCCGCCGCCAGGGCGCAGGCTTCCGCGACGCTGGCCGAGGCCATGTGTGCGCCATCGCCGCCGGAGACAAGGTGGGGCAACGCGCCTGCACCGCCTCCAACATGGCACGGTCCAGCAGATGCAAAGGCAGGCGCAACGTTTGAGCCGCCTCATGCAGCACCGCCGCATCGCGCTTTGAAATCGGGGGCCGCCAGAAGCCCGGCCGGGCGCCCGGCCGCCTCTTCCGCGCGCCGCACCAGCGTCACGATCTCCGCCGCCGAGGCGTTCGAGGAAAATCCGATCCCGGCCACGATCACGGCTTGGTCGCCGCCCATTGGGTCACGGTGAGCGCCGGGCGGAAACCATGCAGGCTGCCGATAGCGTCCAGCCGTTCCACCGAGAGCCGCGTCAGCGTGCCGCCGAATTTTTCCCGCGCGGCGAACAAGGCCTGTTCGGTTTCGATCACCACCGCATTCGCCACCATCCGCCCGCCCGGCCGCAAAGCCTGCCAGGCGGTGTCGATCACGCCCGGCAGATGCGCGGCCCCGCCGAGGAACACCGCATCGGGCACCGGCAAGCCGGCACAGGCGTCCGGCGCGCGCCCCTCCACCACATGCAGCCCCGGCACGCCCAGTGCCAGCGGCATTGCGCGCAATGCGCGCGGCGCGGGCCGCGTCACGCTCGATGCCGTAGGCCATGTTGTCCGGATGGCGCAGCATCCATTCGATCGCCACCGAACCCGCGCCGCAGCCGATATCCCACAGCACTCTCCCCGGCACGCGGGGCCAAGGCGGCGAGCGTGACGGCGCGGATCTCGCGCTTGGTGATCTGGCCGTCATGCTCGAACAAATCATCCGGCAACCCGGCGGTCAGCGGGATCACAAGCGCGCCCGTCTCGGCCACCAGCTCCATCGCCACCAGATTCAGCGGGTCGCAGTCCAGGATATTCTTTTGAAAATCCTTCGCTTCGAGTGGCCCTGATCCGCTCGCGCGGGCCGCCCAGCGCCTCCATCACATGCAGCACCGAACGCCCGAAACCCCGTTCGCACAAATAGCCGGCGATGGCGGCAGGCGTGGTCGCGTCCGCCGACAAGGCTAGAACCCGCCGCCCGGGCTGCAGCAATGGCGCGAGGCGCGCCAAAGGTCGGCCGCAGAAGGAAATCGTCTCGCACTGGCCCATCGACCAGCCCAGGCGCGACAGCGCCAGCGAAAAGGAGGATGGCGCGGGCACAGAGAGAAATTCGCCGGCCGGCACGCGGGCCGCCAGCATCGTGCCGACGCCGTAGCAAAACGGGTCGCCCGAAGCGAGCACGACCACCGGGCTGGGGCGCTGCGCCAGAATGCTGTCCACCGCGCCGCCCATCGGGCTCGGCCAGGGCATCTGCCGCCCCGTGATCAAGGGCGCTGCCAAGGCCAGATGCCGTTTGCCGCCGACCACCAGCGCCGCCGCCTGCAGCAGCCGCCGCGCCACCGGGCTCAGCCCCTCGACACCGTCTTCGCCGATGCCCAATATGCTCAGCCACCGCGTTGGCGGCATCGTTGTTTCACCGGTTCCTTTATCCATGCCACAGACCAAAATTCTGCTTCTCGGCGGCACCGGCGAAGCCTCCGCCCTTGCCCGGCTGCTCGCGGACGATCCACGCTTCAGCCCGGTCCTGTCGCTGGCCGGGCGCACCGCCGCACCGGTTCTGCCCGCGATCCCATGCCGCATCGGCGGCTTCGGCGGCGCGGAGGGCCTCGCGCGCTATCTGCAGGACAACGCCATCCAGGCTCTGGTGGTGGCGACGCACCCTTTCGCGGCACAGATCCGGCAGAACGCCGTCACCGCCGTGCGGATGACGGGAACGCCCCTGCTGCTGATCGAGCGCCCGGCCTGGGAAAGCCAAACCGGCGATAACTGGACCGAGGTGGCGGATATGAACCAGGCCGCCGCCGCCCTGGGCCCTGCCCCGCGCCGCGTACTGCTCACCATCGGCCGAAAGGATCTGGCCCCCTTCGCCGCCGCCCCCTGGCATGATTACGTGATCCGCAGCGTCGACGCGCCGCCGCCCGAACTGCTGCCACCGGCGGCCAAAATCATCACCGCGCGCGGGCCGTTCACGCTGGAAGACGACCGGCGGATGCTCCACGAGGAGCGTATCGCGGTGATCGTCACGAAAAATTCCGGCGGCACGGCCACGCAAGCCAAGCTGATCGCCGCGCGGGAGCTCGGGCTGCCGGTTATCATGGTCGCGCGCCCGCCTTGGCCGGATGTGAGCGGGCTGGATGCCACGCGCGTGAGCGATGCGGCGGGCGCCTTGCGCTGGCTCGCAGCACGTCACGAGGACGCCTCATCCGCGAAACGCGGCGTATAAACCCAAGGGCGCTGACCCGGCCGCTCGATCCGCCTTGTGGCCGCGCTGCCGACCATCACCAGCGTGCGCATATCGGCACGTGCCGGATCGGCGTCCGCCAGATCGACAATATCAATTTTCTCGTCCGGCCGGCTCACGGCCGTGGCGAACACGATGGGCGTGGTCGGCGGCAGAACCTCGCGCAGCACGCCGAACGCCTCGGCGAGTTGCCAGGGCCGCGCGCGGGAGAGCGGATTGTACAAAGCCATGACCAGCCCGGCCTCGGCGGCGGCGCGCAAACGCCGCAACACCAGCGGCCAGGGCTTCAAATTGTCCGACAGCGAGAGCGCGCAAAAATCATGGCCGAGAAACGCGCCGAGCCGCGCCGCCGCAGCGAACATGGCGGAAATGCCCGCCACCACCTCGACCTCCAACGCCCGCCATTCGGGCGCGCCCTTGTCGATCGCCTCGAACACCGCGCTCGCCATGGCGAACACGCCGGCATCGCCGGACGAGACCACCGCCACCGCCCGGCCCTGCGCCGCCAAGGTCAGCGCCAGACGGGCCCGGTCCAGCTCCTCCCGATTGTCGGAGGCGTGCCGGACCTGCCCCGGTTTTTGCGGCACGCGGTCCACATAAGTGAAATAGCCCACCAGATCGGTCGCCTGCGCCAGCGCTTGCCCGGCCTGAGGCGTCTGCATCGCCTCATCGCCCGGGCCGAGCCCGACAATCCATAATTTGCCGCTCATCGCGCCCCCTGCCGGCCCGGCACGAGCACCATGGAGAAATAAGGCGCAGCTTCGTCCCCCCGCTCGGCCAGACGGGTGATCCGCTCGCCCGCCATGGTGCCGCGCTCGACATAAAGCGCCCGCTCGAACATGCCGGCATCACGCAACACACGGCAGATTTTCGGCAGATGGCGCCCGACCTTCATCACCACCGCCGCGTCACAAAGTTCCAACCGTTCCCGCAGGCGCGCCTCGTCCAAGGTCGCGGGCAGGACGCTGAGCACATCATCGCCATGGGTCATTGGCAGTCCGGCGCGGCTCCAGCAGCCGCTCATGCCGGTGACGCCCGGCACCACTTCGGCCGCATAATCCGCGCTGAGCCGGTCGAAGAGATACATGGCGGAACCGTAGAGAAACGGGTCCCCCTCGCAAAGCAGCGCGATCGTCTGGCCCGCCTGCAAGCGCGCCGCGAGCTGCTCGGCGCACGCATCGTAGAACGCGCCCATCTCGGCGAGGTAGCGCGGGTCTTCAACCGAGAGCTCGGTGGTGAACGGATATTCGAAACGCAGCTCCTCCGCCCCCGCCATCAGCTGGCCGTCAACGATGCTGCGCGCATGGCCGGCGCGGCCATTTTTGGCGAAGAATGCCACGACCGGCGCGGTGGCGAGGATGCGCGCGGCTTTCACGGTCATGAGCTCGGGGTCGCCCGGACCGAGCCCCAGCACGGAACAGTCGGGCCGGCGTCATTCCGCGGTGCTCGCCAGCGCGTTCACCGCCGCGGCCGCCATGGCGCTGCCGCCGCGCCGGCCACGCACGATGAGAAACGGCACGCGCCCATCGGCGGCCAGCGCCTCTTTCGATTCCGCCGCGCCGACGAAACCGACGGGAATGCCGATGATCGCGGCCGGCGGCGGCGCGCCGGCATCGAGCAGCTCGAGCAGGCGGAACAGAGCGGTCGGCGCATTGCCGATCGCCACCACAGCACCCGCCATTCGTGCCCCCCACAGATCGAGCGCCGCCGCCGAGCGCGTATTGCCGATCTCAGCCGCCAGCGCCGGCGTTTCCGCCGCGTGCAAGGTGCAGATCACCTCGTTGGCAGCGGGCAGGCGCGCGCGGGTGATGCCATGCGCGACCATTTCGGAATCGCACAAAATTGGTTTGCCCGCCAGGCAGCGCCGCCCGCGCCGCCGCGGCGAAGCCGGAGCCGAAGCTCACATCACCGGGGAGGTCGACCATGCCGCAGGCATGGATCATCCGCACCACCACACGTGCCTCGTCCGGCGCAAAGGCGGAGAGATCCGCCTCGCGGCGGATCGTGGCGAAGGATTCCGCATAAATCGCGGCACCGTCGCGAATGTAGGATCTGGGGGCGCTCATCGGCACAATTGTCTTTCTGTCATCCATTCAATGGCGTCCTGGAGGGAAACGCCGGCGCGCTCGGGTACGCCATCGGCGCGCTGATCACAAACGATATTGAACCTGTCTTCTTGCGATGTCGCAACCAACGTAATCGCCGCACCGAAGGGCGCGGCGCAGCCTTTGCTACAGCCCGAGACATGCAGCAGCCCCGACCCGGCCCAACGCGGCGTCAGCCTAGCCGCAACCGCACGGACATCGGCACAGGCGCCGGCACAGGCAGGCCGGCCCACACAGGCTTTGATCCGCCGCCTTGGATCGGCGGGATCGATCACGAAGCCCGCCGCCCGCGCCGCTTCGGCAAGGTCGGCGATCAGCGCCAGTGCCCGGCAGCACCAGGCCGCCATCGATGGTCGTTCGCAGCCAGCCATTGCCGAACCGCAGCGCCAGATCGGCCGCACGGCGGAGCTGGGCGGCATTTTGCGTGTCGTAAGCCAGGCCGAGCCCGAACGATTCCTGAACCTGCGGCGGGGCCGGCGTAAAAGGCTGCGCTGCAAGCCCCGCATCGGCGCAGAAAGCCTCTGCGCCGATGGCAGCCAAAAGGCCGCGCAGGCGTGTCGGGCGCGGTGCGCATTGGCGCGCCAACTGCAAGAAAGAATGGGTCAGCGCCCGCGCCACGGCGACAGGGTCGGCGGCCGGCACGGCAAAATTCCCGGGCAGCACCACCAGCGGCGCAGCGCCATTGGCGAGCAGACAAAGATCGGCGACCTCCGTGACCAGCCCCACCGCAAAGCCGAATTTCGACGGCAATGGCTGCAACGCGCCATCCGCTTCCAGCCACGCCTCGAGACGCTGCGCGACCTCCATCATGTCCGGCGCCAGCCCGGGCTGCTGCGATGATGTTCCGGCGCCGCTCGGTGGCCGCATCGGCGCCGGCCAAGCCCGCCGCGTGCATGGCTTCGGCAAAGGGGGCGAACAGTTTCCGCCGAAAAACCCCGCAACTGAAAATTCGCCCGGTTCGTGATCTCGATCCGCCCCGAACCATAGGCCTCCGCCGCATCCGCCAGCTTTTGCAACTGCGCTGCGCCGATCCCCGCCACACGCGGCTTGATCCGGACCAGCAAACCGTCGCCCGCCGCCATCGGCTCGAACAGGCTCGGGCACCAACCCTTGATTTCCGGTCCGCTCATGGCGCCGACAGCCTTGCCGCGACGCTGTTGCGGCGGTTGCGCCAGAGCCCTTGGTCCAGCGCCTGCTGAAAACGCCGGACCATCGCCCGGTGCGCCTCCGGGTTGGCGCTGCGGAGAAAATCATCGACCTCTATTGTGCCCAGGGTCGCGTCGAAGAGCAGATCGAACTGCGCGTCGAACCGCTCCGGCACGGTCACGGCGAAGGCGTACAGCCCTTCCAGCGCCCGGCCGATTTCCGCGGCCCCGCGATAATCATGCCGCATCATGCCGGCGATCCAAGCCGGATTGGCCGCGCGGCCGCGCACCACACGGGCGATTTCCTCTCGCAACAGACGCACGCGCGGCGCATCCGCACGCGAGCTGTCCACGTGATACAAACGAGGTGCCGCGCCCAGCGCCGCCGCGGCGGCCGCGAAGCCGCCCTCAAAGGCGGCGAAATCCGGCCCGTCCAGCAGATCGATCTCGGCATGGTCCTGCTGATGAACGAGCCCATCGGCGCCCGCCACGCGCGCGGCGAAATTCTGCGCGTCGGGAACGCCGTCCAACCCTTGCCCGTAAGCATATGCGCCGGCGGCGAGATAGGTTTCGCCCAAGGCCGCCTTGTCGGCGATTTCCTCATGCAGCGAGATGCCGGCGCCATAGGCCCCCGGCGCCGGACCAAAAATCCGTGCCGTGGCAGCACGCAAGGCCGCGTCTTCCAGGCCGCGCGCGGCGGCGGACAGGCTGTTGAAATCCGCCGGCTCGTCGCGCGCGGCGATGCTCCGCACCGCCATATCGAACATCAGCAGCTGCGCCTCGAACGCGTCGCGGAACAGGCCGGAGATGCGCAAAGTGACGTCGACGCGCGGCCGGTCCAGCAGTGCGAGCGGCAGAATTTCCACGCCGCTGATGCGGTTGGACTCGTCATCCCAAACCGGCGTCGCCCCCATCAGGATGAAAGCGAGCGCCAGATCCTCGCCGCCCGTGCGCAAGGCCGCACTGCCCCACAGATCGATCACCAGGCGGCGCGGCCAGTCCCCCTCTTCCTGCAGATGGCGGCGCAACAGCGCCTCGGCGGTTTTGCCCGCGAGCACCATGGCGGCGCGGGTCGGCACGGCGCGGGGATCGAGGCTGTAGAGATTGCGGCCGGTGGGCAGCACATCTGCCCGGCCCCGGCTCGGCGCGCCCGCCGGGCCGGGAGCAACGAACCGGCCCTCGAGTGCTGCCAGCAGCGCCGCCCCCTCGGAAGCGGCCGAAGCATCGAGCACGGCTGCCAGCCGCTCGGGATCGGCGTTGGGAGCCGCCGCCCGGATGGCGGCGAGCAGCGCCGCGCGCCGCTCCGGCGCCGGGGCGCAGCCGAACACGTGCAACCCGTCGCGGATCTGCAATTCCTTCACATCGCACAGATACGCATCCAGCCGCGCCAGCTGATCGTCCGCCGGCATTTCGCGCTGACAGCCGCTTTCCTCGAGCAGCCCCGCGCCCGCCGCCTGGGTTAGAATCTCGTCGCGCAGCATTTCCGTGCGGCGCCGATCCAGCCCGTCCGCCGCCGCGTAATCATCGATCAGCCGTTCCAGCGTCACCGCAGCACCATGGCTGCCGGCGGTTTTCAGCGGCGGTGTGAGATGGCCAAGCACCACCGCGCCCAAGCGCCGCCGCGCCACCGACGCCTCGCCGGGATTGTTGACGATGAACGGGTAGATCACCGGCAGGCCGCGGCAAAGCAGTGCCGGGAAGCAGCTTTCATAATCCGGGGCGAGCGCCTTGCCCGGTAGCCATTCCAGCGTGCCGTGCGCGCCCAGATGCACCATGGCATGGATGCGCTCGGCGGCGCGCAGCCATAGATAGAAGGCGATATAGAGATGGCGCGGCGGCAGGTCGGGATCGTGATAGCTCGTCTTTTTGTCCCGTGCCGCGCCACGGTCAGGCTGCACCGCGACGATAAGGTGCCCCGCCCGCAAATGCGGCAGGGCGAACCAGCCTTCGCGGAGCGCCTCATCCTCTTCCGGCGCGCCCCAGGCAGCGCGGATTTTATCCTGCACAGAAGGCGGCAGTTCGGCTGCGAATAGGGTCTTGTAGTCCGCCAATGACAGAAACGGCGCCGGGGCAAGCTGCCGCAGCGGGCCGGAAATGCCGTCCGCCGGCACGCTGTAGCCGGCCTCGCGCAGCAATGACGCGATCGCATCCAGGCTCGCGAAACTATCGAGCCCCACCGCATGGCCGATCTGCCCCTGCGCGCCGGCAGCGCCCGGATAATCCGACAGAACGAGGGCGATGCGCCGCGCCGCCGCCGGGCTTGCCGCCAGCCGGATCCACCCTTCGGCGCGATCTGCCGCCAGGGCGACCTGCTTTGCCTCCGGCTGATGCATCGTCTGGGCGAATTCCAACGCCTCGATCCGCGTCCCTGGCGTTTTGAAGGAAATGGCCGTGGTCGAGAGCCTGCCGTCGCATTCGGGCAGCACGATCTGCATCGCCATGTCGGCGGGCGAGAGGCCGCGCGTCGAATTGCCCCAGGCCTCCCGCGTCGATCCCGCGAGGATCAGCTGCAGCACCGGGCAACCGGCCTCATCCAGCGGCGATCCGCGTTCGCCACGGGCGGAAAACCCGGTCGCGTTCAGCACCACGCGCGGCCGCCAGGCGCGCAGCTGGGCGGCTGTGAAAGCGGCGGCGTCCGGGGATTTCAAACTGTCGACATAGAGCGCGCGGCAGCCGATCCCGCGTTTTGCCAACGCCTCGCTCAAGCTCTCGATCGGCGCGATGTCGCCCGAGAGCAAATGCGAGCGGTAGAAGACGAGCACGGCCAGCGGCGCCTCTGCCGCGGCCGCGGCCGGCAATTCATGCAGGCCAAAGCGCGGCACCGGTACCGGCCCCTGGTCCGGCGGCGCGCCGAGCCCGGCCAGGGAGGCGCCGAGGCGCAAGGCATTGGCGAGATTGGCCGGGCCGCCCTCGCGGAAATAACCGTCGAGCCGCGCCGCGAGGTCGGCGCTGACCGTGCAGAAATCCGCAAGGCGCGTATCGCTTTGCCCGTCACCGGCAATGACCGCGAGCGGGATGCCCCGCGCGCGGCACAAAGCCAGCAGCTCCTCGCAGCCGTAACGCCAGTAATCGAGGCCGCCGAGCAGCCGCACGATCACCGCTTTCGCGTGGCTTAGAACCTGTTCCGCGTAGAGATCGACCGAGAGCGGATGACGCAGCTCGGCCAGATTGGCTAGCCGCAGCCCCGGCCGCGCCGCCCCCATATGGCGCCAGGCCATGGCGGCCGCGCCCAGATCCGCATCGGAGAAGGAGAGCAGCACCAGATCGGCCGGGCTGTGCCCCAGCTCCACAGCGGCGGCCGCTTCATCGAGGCTACGCTGCTCGCGGAACAGGATGTGCATAAGGGTTTAGAACCTGACAGGCTTGGCTGAAGACAGGAAAGCAGCCGCTCTTTTGAAAAAAAGCGGCGCAAAAAACGTCTGCGACTTTGGGCCTGAGGCGCTGAAACCGCACGGACCCAAATGAACAAAGTTTTTTTGCTTCTTTTTGTTCACAAAAAGAAGCCTTTCTCTTCGCTGAGACATCATCTGCCTTAACCCTGTCACGCTCTAACCGATGATGAGGGCTTCGATGCCGGCGCGATCCATGCCGGTGCGGCCGATCACCACGAGATGCCCGGCCCGCTTTTCATCCGCCGTCCAGGGACGGGTAAAATTCTGCCGGAAGCGGGTGCCGACCCCCTGGATCTCCAGCCGGAGGGGCTTGCCCTCGACCGCGAGGAACCCTTTGATCCGCAACACGTCATGCGCCGCCGCGGTTGCCTCGAGCCGGGCCTGAAATGCGACCGGATCGGCAATTTCCACAACCGGCACGACGAAACTGTCGAAATCATCATGCTCATGTTCGCCGTCCTCGGCATCGTGATGCGAGGGGCGCGCCGCGAGATCATCCTCCGCCGCCGCTTCCAGCCCGAGCAGGACATCGAGGCTGAGCTTGCCGTTGGTGGCCGGAACCTGTTTGACCGCGCGCGGCAGGGTCTCATCGATCATCGCCCGGACCCGCGCCAGCTCGTCCGCGCTCAAGAGATCGGCCTTGTTCACCACCACGAGGTCGGCGGCGCTGAGCTGGTCTTCGTAGACTTCGGCCAACGGATTGTCATGGTCGAGCGAGGGATCCGCCGCCTGCTGGCGCGCCACTTCCTCCGGATCATCGGCGAACCGCCCGGCCGCCACGGCCGGGCCGTCCACCACGGCGACCACGCCATCCACGGTCAGGCGCGAGCGGATGCTCGGCCAGCCGAACGCCTTGATCAACGGCTTGGGCAGCGCCAGGCCTGACGTTTCGATGATGATATATTCCGGCGGATTGGGGCGCCCGAGCAGCGCCTCGATGGTCGGCACGAAATCATCGGCGACCGTGCAGCACAGGCAACCATTGGCGAGTTCGATGATGTTCGTCTCGTCGCAACCCTCGAAACCGCAGGTCTGCAGGATCTCGCCATCGACGCCCTGAGCACCGAACTCGTTCACGATCACCGCGAAGCGCCGGCCGCCGGCCGTCTCCAGAATATGACGCACGAGGGTGGTTTTCCCCGCACCGAGAAAGCCGGTGATGATGGTGGTGGGGATTTTTGCTGCGTGGAGGCTCATTGTTTCTCTTTCGGGTGAGTTTCCATCATGTCCAGCCCATAGGCAGGGAAACGGCTGAGGATGGAATGGGCAAGCGAGGGCGCACGGCGCGAGGGCATCACCGAGCCAGTCGGCGAGGCAGCGTAGCGGCGCGCATAATCGAGAATATCCGCAGCCTGCTGCGGTTGCAGATAACCGAGCAGGTAACCGAACGGTTTGCCCGGCTTGAAGATCGCCGCCGTGCAGCCGCGTTCGCAGGAGGCCAGGCAGGCAACGGGGCGCACTTCCAGCTCATCCTCGGTGCCGGCAACGCCTTCCGCCAAAGCCTCATAGAGGCGTTGCCCCGGCGGTTCCGCGGCCTCGCCGGCGGCTTTGCAGGTCACACAGACATGCAGCTGGGTAGACAAAGATTTCGACACGGATTCCCCAATGCACGCATGAAGCGCAAGGCCGGGGCGCTGACCTGTCACAACAAAGCCGGGCGACGAACCCGGCAGGAAAAACTTAACCGGGCGCCCCGCCTGGTCAGCCTTGCGATGCGATGGCAGGTCTCCTGGCTCACGGATCAGACGCCCCCGTCAGCCTTCCCGGAAGAAAATCCAGTGACCGAGAGACAGGAGCTTTCCGCTTACAGTTGCGGGGGCAGCTTCGGCATGAGGCCGCAAAGCCCGCACCGAATTCCCTATTCACCTTCGTCGAAGAAGGACCATCGCGATGAGAAGTAATCGACCGCTCAGCCGTGTCAACGAAGATGGCTTAAGCAAGAAAGGCTTCTTTTTGTGAAAAAAAGAAGCAAAAAACTTTTTTAAACTGGGCCCGTGCCGTTTCGACGCCACAGGCCCAGTTTCACGAAAGTTTTTGGTGCCGCTTTTTCCAAAAAGCGGCCTCTTCCTTCCTTACTTACTTGCCTCCCGCGTAACCGGATAACCGCGCCAGACGAATTCAAGCGCCTCTGGCAGCGTCTGGGCGACGGTCGCTTTGTCCACATGATGCGCGTTGCGGGCGAAGACGAACTGATACTGATAGCCCTTGGCGGCCAGCACGCGGGCCATATCCTCATTGGCGAGCGTCCAGTCATGCATGCCGTCCGGCATGGTCGCCAGCGGGTAAAACAGGTCGCGGTCGCCGGTCTCGAACCAGTAGCGGATGGGTTTCCGCGGGCTGTTCGGGATAAGCGGCGCGCCGGTGGAGGCATCGGTCGCCGTGACATTGAGGCCTTCGACAGCGCGCGGCGCGACGGCGGGGCCGGCCCAGGCATCATGATATTCCCAGGCGCCGCCCGGCAGCGCCGGATTATGCGGCCATTGCTGGTTAACCATGGTCGGCGAGTAAGCCAGCACGCGGTGGTAAAGCTCAGGGTGGAACCAGGCCATGGTGAAGGCGGCGGCGCCGCTGGAGCTGATGCCGAGCGTGGCCCGCCCGTCCGGATCACTGGTGAGGCGCACATTGGTTTGCAGCTCGACGAGCGGGAGCACCTCGGTTTCCACCCATTCGGCATAGGCGCCGGAGACGGTGTCATATTCCAGCCCGCGCTCGCTGCCTTGGGCATCCTGGCCGCCGGCGCCGATGCTGATAACGACAATCGGCGGCAACCGATGCTCGTGGATGAGGTTGTCGAGTACCGTGAAGAGCTGACGCTCGTTGAAGAAACCGTGCGGGCCGCCATCGCCGACGACCATGAAGGGGGCTTCGGTGCCAGGGACGTAGCCGGCCGGAACATACACATCGACCGGGCGCGTCCAGATGCCGGCATGGCTGGTCGGCACCAATATGTTCGACGGATCGCCTGGGATGGTATGGCCTTGTTCCAGCGCTTCATTGAGGCAGCCATTCGGATCGTCGCGCACGATACCCGGCTTGTAGATAGTGCCATCCACCGAGGTCATTGTGAGGTCATAGACCGTGCCTTGCGGCACGCCGGCCCGCGCGACGGTTTCCGGCGCGGCCGGATGGACCGGCCCGATGATGAAATTGCCGATCGCGCCGGGCGACGGGAGCCTGCCCGCGCGCAGCACGGTCGCGTGCGGGTAGTGCGGGTTGAACGGATTGCGCGTGGGCGGCGCAGTTGTGAAGTCGAGCCCGGTCCTGTCGATATAGAAGGGCGCCGACGGGTTGGTGGCGTTGGCGCCGGGCGGCAGCGACATGTTGGCCGCCGGGCAAGCTGTCTGGCCTAAGGCGATGGCGGGTATCGCGGCGCCCGACATCAGGGCCGCCACGAACAGCATACGAATCCTCTGCATGTTTCCTCCGTTCTTATTGCGGGCTTTATTTGCAGGGGATGCTATGGGCCGGAGGGGGAAGCGTCAACCAAATTGGAGGAAAGTTAGAAGGAGGCCGCTTTTTGAAAAAAGCGGCGCAAAAACTTTCTGGACTTTGGGCCCGAGGCGCTCGAACGCCGCAGGCCCAAATTAACAAAGTTTTTTTGCTACTTTTTGTTCACAAAAAGTAGCGCTTACTTTTCCTTACTACGCGGCCGCCAACTCCGAAGCAGCAGCGCATTGGACACAACGCTGACGCTGGAGAATGCCATCGCAGCACCGGCGATAACCGGGCTCAGATGGCCGGAGGCCGCCAGCGGGATGCCAATAACGTTATAGATGAACGCCCAGAACAGGCCCTGGCGGATTTTCGCCACGGTGCGGCGGGAGATGTCGAGCGCATCGGCGACCAGAGCGGGGTCGCCGCGCATCAGCGTGATGCCGGCGGTGTGCATGGCGACATCGGAACCGGTCGCCATGGCGATGCCAAGATCCGCCGCGGCCAGAGCTGGCGCGTCGTTGAGGCCGTCGCCGACCATGGCGACGACGCGGCCGGACCGGCGCAAGGCGCTGACGGCTTCTTCCTTCTCCTCAGGCAGGATTTCGGCCCTGACATCGTCGATGCCGAGCGAAGCGGCGGCCATTTTGGCGCTGCCCGCATTGTCGCCGGTCAGCATCGCCACACGCAGCCCAAGCGCCCGCAGCGCCGCGACGGCCGGCCGGGCCGATGGTTTGAGCGCATCGCCAAAGGCGATCAGGCCGAGGACAGGCGCGGTCTCTGCGCCCGGCGCGATCAGCCAGGAAACGGTCCGGCCTTCCTCCTGAAGCCGCGCGGCCTGGGCGGCGAGTGAAGCGGGATCCAAGCCATAGTTCTTCAAGCACGCGCCGCGAACCCAAGACCAGCAAGCGCCCTTCGACAAGTCCCGCCACGCCGCGCCCCGGCAGGGCTTTCGCATCCCTGACGGCGGGGACTTCAATGGCCTCGGCTTGCGCGCGGGCACGCACGGCCTTGGCCAGCGGGTGTTCGCTGCCCTGCTGCAGGCCGGCGGCCAGGCGCAGGATTTCCGCGCGGGTCATGCCTTCGGCGGCCTCGATGGCGGTGATCGAGGGGCTGCCCTCGGTCAGGGTGCCGGTCTTGTCGAACATCACGGCATCGACGCGCCGCGCCATCTCCAGCGTTTCCGCATCCTTGATCAGAATGCCGTGCTTCGCCGCCACGCCGGTCCCGGCCATCACCGCCGTCGGTGTGGCAAGCCCCAGCGCGCAGGGGCAGGCGATGACCAGCACCGCGACCGCAGCGAGGATCGCCGGCGCGACATGGCCGCCGACCAGCCACTGCCCAAGGAAGGTGAGTGCGGCAATGACGAGCACCACCGGCACGAAAACCGCCGCCACACGATCCACCATCTTCTGGATCGGCGCCTTTGCCGCCTGCGCGTTCTCGACCAGCCGGACAATCCGCGCGAGCGTCGATTCCGCCCCGACCGCGCTGGTTTCCACCAGCAGCAGGCCCTCGCCGTTGATCGCGCCGCCGATCACGCGATCGCCGGCAAATTTCGGCACCGGCAGGCTCTCGCCGGTCAGCATCGAATCATCCGTGGCGCTGCTGCCCTCGACGACGATGCCATCGACGGGAATCCGTTCGCCCGGCCTGATCACCACCAGATCGCCGACCGCGACACGTGGCCAGGGGAATTTCACGGTCAGTGCCATCCGCCTCGCGCCGGCGCGCCTGCTCAGGGCGCAGGGCCGTTAGGGCCCGCAAGGCCGCGCCGGTCTGGCGCCGGGCCCGGGCTTCCAGCCATTTACCGAACAGGATGAGCGTGATGACCATCGCCGAGGCATCGAAGTAAAGGGCCGGCATGCCGCCCACGACCCAGGCGCGGATCAGCAGATAGAGGCTGAGGCCGTAAGCGGCCGAGCTGCCCAGCGCCACCAGCAGCTCCATATTGCCGGCGCCCGCGCGGACCGCCTTCCAGCCGCTACGATAAAAGCCGAAACCCAGCCAGAACTGCACCGGTGTGGCGAGCGCCAGCGCCAGCCAGCCAGGCAGCATCCCAGGCGAGCCGGCGAGATGCAGGAGCATCCCGCAAAACAGCGGCAGGGTCAGCAAGGCCGAAATCCCGACACGCAGAAGCGCGCGCCGTGATTCCGCGTGCTTGTCGTCATCCGCCGGTTCAGCCTGCTTTACGGAGATGCCATAACCGGCCTTGGTCACCGCCGCCGTCACCGCCTCGATCCCGGGCTGGTCGGCCGCAAAGGTCACGCGCGCCTGACCCGTGGCGAGATTGACCGCGACATCGGCCACCATCGTCAAACGCCGGATGGCGCGCTCGACCCGCCCTACGCAAGAGGCGCAGGTCATGCCCTCGACGCCGAAATCCACGGTCGCACCACGATGCGGCGCTGCCTCGTTGGCCTCACGCCGCGCCATCAAACCAAGTTCGCTCATACCACTCTCCCGCATCCCATCAGTCCGGTGGGGTTCGTGTGTGACAGGTGCACCTTCCCATGATGGCAAGGTCAATCCGGATTTTCCGCGCTTGATCGCTTGACCTTCCAACTATTGGAACCTCTACCCGCACGGCATCGGTCAGATGGACGGAGACGCAAGGCTCCGCCGGGACCATTCGCTGGAGAGACATATGTTGGAACTGAAAGTCGAAGGCATGACCTGCGGCCATTGCGTGAAAGCGGTGACCGAGGCGGTTCATGCGATTTCCCCGCAGCTGGCGGTGGCCGTCGATCTGCCGCAAGGGCTGGTGAAGATCACCGCCGCCGACACGACAATTCCGGCCGACGCCGTGATCAAGGCGATCGAGGAGGAGGGCTACAAGGTCAACTGACCTCGGGAAACATCCGGGCGGTCGTCATTGCGATGGGCGCTCGGATATGCGAGCCTTCCCGCCCGGAACGAACGCATCAGGACCAGCGTTAAACAGGTCGTTAGGAGGTGCCGTGATTGCGATGCACTATCTGATCAACCTCAAGACAGCAGACGATGTTCAGGCGGTTCGCCGGCGCGCCGCGGAGCGCGGCCCGCTTTTCGACGGGCTACCGGGCCTCGCTCATAAATGGTTTCTGGTGGATCCCGACAAACCCGCTTACGCCACCTTTTATCTTTGGAACGATCCCGCCGCCGCCTTGGCCTTTCTCGAAGGCCCGTTTTTTCATGCGCTCTGTGAAACCTTCGGCCGGCCTGAAGTTCTCTTGCTTCTGCCCGCTTCGATACGGCTTCCCGAAGGGCCCGTTTCGGTGGCCGCGCTGGGCGATTTCGGCGACCTGCCCTACGACATGGCCGTGATCAGAACCTTGGATCCACGCTTTGGCGGCAAGATCGATCTGGCCTTTGGCGAGACCCGGAGCGGACGGCGCTTTGAGATTGCCTACCACGCCAGCGGCAACGCTTAGAGCGTTGGGGGCCGATCGAAACATTCTGTAAACCGACCGCAAGGAAAACCGCACGGAAGAGGCCGTTTTCGAGGCAAACAGCCGGAGGTCGCCGCCTGGGCCAAGGCGCTGACGCCTGAAGCGTTGAAGCCATGCTCGAAACAAGATTCTGTTTGTTTCACTCACACGGCTTTCGGCAGCCAAATGCTTGATTTTTCCACCAAATTCCAGCACAGGAACCGTCAACAGGACCTCACGCCGACCTGCCAGAGCCTTGCTTAGGATAATCTGATGCCTTCTCATGTTGTTCTGCAGCCCGTTATGCGTCGCCTGCACCGATTGAGGGAGCGTAAGGCGGGGGTGGCATTGATCATTGCCATTGCAGCCCGCTTCTGATTGCGGCGACCGGCCTCACCGTGGATCTCGGCTATTGGTATGAGCAGCAAGAGGCGCTGCAATCGGCGGCCGATGCCGCGGCACTCGCCGCCGCGACCGCGGCGGAGAAATACGGCGTCAGCACAACAAACGTCGCGGAAGATTTTGCCCTCAACGCGGCCAACGAGGCCACCAACGGACAGTTTGCGCTGACCACCGCAACCCTGACGCTTGCCACCAGCAGCGTAACAGTGAATGGCACCGCCAGCACGCAATGGGTGGCAAGTGCGACCATACCGCGCAGCGGGTTCTTCTCCGGGGTCGGTGGCCCGGGATGGCGGGGCCTGCCGGCCGGCACGCAAACGGCAAGTGCCGCGGCGGACGTGATCGCCGCGAGTAGTCCGGCCTGCCTGATCGCGACGCAAGGGACCATATCGGTCAATGGCGGCGCGCAAGTGGTCGCCACGAATTGCGGCGTCGATTCAAACGATGCTTCCGGATGTAGCATGTCGGTGACCGGCTCGGGCAAAATCATCGGCACCGCGGTGACGACCATGGCGAGTTGCGTCAGCGCACCCGCCTATTCCGGCTATATCGGCACCGATGCCAATGCGAGCCCCGCCGGGTCCACATCCACCGTCACCCTGAACGCGCCGGCAACAACCGATCCGCTCGCCGACATGAACCCGGCCGATAGCGCCTCGGGCGGCATGTCGATCTGGAATCCCGGATGGACGACGCCGCCCGCCCCGGCTGAGACCGGCAGCCCGGTTACTCCGGCTCTTGGCTGGGGCACATGGGATACGGCCGGCATCGGGAGTTGCAATTCCGGCAACTGTGACCTCGACCCGGACTATTTCACCGGCATGGACAATGGCCAGGACATGAACTCGCTGGTTCTCAACGAGGCAACCAACACCGGCAACACTTACGTCACCGGCGGCTTCAGCATCCAGTCGAACCAGACCACGACACTGAACGGGGACAGCTACTACATCAATGGCGGGATGAGTCTGACCTCCGACAACGGGCTCACGATCGGCAGCAGCACCCAACCTTCTCCGATGACGATGGTGGTGAATGGCGGCACCTATCTGACCAACGGCTCCGCCACGCTTTACCCCGGCACCTATTATCTGAACGGCGCGATGTCCGGCAGCGCCTATTCCGGCTGGGGCCTCTCGACCAACATCTCCTCGTCCGTCACACTCGAAGGCCCCACCTATTACGTGAATGGCGGCATCGGGATCACCAATGGGAGCCCGCAGGTCACGTTGAGTTCCGGCCTTTATGAACTCACGAGCTATGCGGGCAATTCCAACGCCACGAATTCGGGCGCCGGCGGGGCCTTTTACGCCGGGCAAGGCACCTATGTGTTCGGCAATCCGGTATCGGCCAATGCCACGCCGGCGCCGAACACCTATTTCTTCGATGGCGGGCTCACCATCAGCGGCGGCGCCAGCTCCGTGACCTTCAACCCTGGCATTTACTATATCCGCAACGGCAATCTCAATATCGGCTCCGGCCCCACCGTCACCGGCAACGATGTCACCTTCGTGCTCGAGGGCAATGCCGGCTTCACCATCGATGCGGGGGCGAACGTCTCCTTATCCGCGCCGACCAGCAATTGCGCCTCTTCCGCCAGTTTCCCTGATCCCGCCTATGAAGGCTCTTCCGCCCCCTATGACGGAACGGATGGCGAGGGCATTTGCGGCGTACTCATCTATCAGTCCCGCGGCGATGCGACGGCCGACAATGTCACCGAAGGCGCCTCCGGCGCTTTCAATGGCGCGATCTATGCCCCCGATGCGCCGCTGACCGTGTCGGGCGGCGCCAGCATGACCATCAACACCACCGGCCTCCCCGGGCTCGAAGTGGCCTCGATCAGCGACAGCGGGAGCGGCAACATCCATCTCACGGACACGCCCACCAGCGGGGGCTCAAGCGGGCCGACCAGCGGCAGCGCCGTGCTGGTACGCTAAGGTTACGCCGCTTCATGCCAAATCGTTCCGCCAAGCCTCTGGCCCCGTGCAGGGGCAAAAAACCAGGCTCACTTATGCGCTTCGCCGCCATGGCGCGGGCCTTCGCGCAGGCACGGCAAGCGGCCGCGGCGGTGGAATTCGCGATTTGCGGGTTGGCGCTGCTTCTGTTCATTTTTGGCATCGTCAATTTAGGGCTGCTCGGCATGTCGCTTTCAGCCCTTGCGCGCGGCGTGCAGAGCGCCGCCCGCGCCGCCGCCGTCTACAGCTCGGCCGAATATGCTAATGCCGGCGCGCTCACCTGCCCCGCCGACAGCCTTGTCATCGCCGACTTCAACAATGCCGTCGGCCCGGCGCTCCCGGCTGCCGGCGAGACCAATGGCGCCAATCCGCGCCTTGCGATCACCTGGACGAATAACGGCACCAGTAGCGATGCCAACGACCCGCCCGGACTTTACCTCACCCTTACCGGCACCTACCAATGGTCGCCGATCGGCTTTAACAAGCTGTTTCCGTCCATCCCGCTCAGCATCACGACCGTCACCAGCGTGATGGGGTCACAGAACCAGGCCAGCTCATGCTCGAACTCCTGACCCGCGCACTGCGGCGCAAGGCCGCGCGGAGCCGGCGCGGTAGCGTCTCGCTCGAATTCGCACTCATGTCGGTCTTCATCCTGTTTCCGCTCTTCGCCGGCGGGACGGATTTCGTCCTCATCATGGCAGCCCAGGCCCAGCTCAGGACCGCGATCCAGGCGCTCGACTATTTTGCCTGGACCAATCCCGGCGAGGCGACCAATCTGACAGATGCAGGCTACATTATCAGCCTGATAAATCAGCAATCGGACTATCAGATCACCTTGCCGGCCAATCTCTCTAACGGCGGCGCCAACGGCGCGCTCTCCTATAGCTGCTTCACCCCGCCGGCCACCGCGAGCACGGCGATCTCCGCCCCTTCGCCGACCGTCTGCCCGTCGACGCAAACGCAGCAGACGCTGGTGACATATCAGGTCACGGCGCGCGTGTTTTTGCCCGTGCCGCTGCCGGGGATTTTGCACTCCCCCCAACAGCTCAGCGCGACCAGCACGGTGCAGGTTCAGTAAGAAAAGAAGAAGGAAGGAAGGCTACTTTTTATGAACAAAAAGTAGCAAAAAAACTTTGCTACTTTGGGCCCGTGCCTCTCGAGCGTCTCAGGCCTAAAGTCCAAGAAAGTTTTTGCGCCGCTTTTTCCAAAAAGCGGCCCTTACTTCCTATACTTACCCCTCACGGGGTTCGAACTCGAAACCGAGCTGGTTGCCTGAGGCCCAGCGCTTTTTCATCGGGCCGATCATTTCTTCCTGGATCTGCAGGAACGCTGTCTCCGGGGCATCGACCATCACCGAGGTCTCGATACGCACGCCGGTTTCTGACAGATCCAGCACCAGGCAGTCGAAGACGGTCTTTTGAAAACCACCGAAGAACAGTTTTCCGCTCTTCAATGTCCGCCAGCGCGGCTTGCCGCGACGGTTATCGGGCGGAAGATCTTGTGACGAACTGGAAGCGCTCATGAATGGTTCTGATCTACTGTGATTCGCCGCTTGGCCGAAATCCGCACGGTGAATCGGGGGACTGCCTGTGTTTTTCCGGTTCCTCTACCTGTCAGATCGCGCTCGCCCGGTCAAATCCCCTTTTCATCTCCTGGTTGTAAAGGCTTTCGATGATAGGATAGGGAGGCCGTCAGCGGGGAGGCCGAAGGCGAAGCATGGAACCGGACCACGAACGGCATCACGCGCAGCCCCCTTTGCCGTCAGATCTCTCCGGCCTGTTGGAAACGGGCCTGCGGCACCACCGGGCCGGTCAGCTGGCCGAGGCTGAGCCATTCTACCACCAGATTCTGGCAATAGATGCGCGTCATGCCGACGCCCTGCATCTGCTCGGCGCGCTCGCCCATCAGAGCGGGCAATATCATGCTGCCGTAGAGAGGATCGGCCAGGCGATCAGCATCAAGCCGGACATCGCCGCCTATCATACCAATCTCGGCACTGCCTGGAAGGCCATGGGGCGCCTCGAGGAGGCGATCGCCGCTTATGGCAAGGCCATCGCGTGCAAACCCGATTTCGCCGAAGCTCATCTCAATTTGGGCGATGCCCTGAGGAAGGCGGGGCGCCTGGATGAGGCCGTGGCCGCTTACAACAGGGCCATTTTCTACCAGCCGGACGTCGCCGAGGCCCACGCCGGTCTCGGCAACAGCCTGCAAGGGCTGGGGCGCATCAACGAGGCCATCTGCGCCTATAACGAGGCCATCCGCCTTAGGCCTGACGACGCCCATGCCCACTCCAACCTTGGCAACGCCCTCAAAGCGTCCGGGCAGCTCGACCAGGCGGTTGCCGCCTACAGAAACGCCATCGAAGCCAGGCCGGACTTCGCCGAAGCCCATTTCAATTTGGGCGTCGCGCTGAAAACACTCGGACAGTTCGACAACGCCATTGCCGCCTATGGCCAGGCCATCCGCCTCAAGCCTGATTTCGCCGAAGCCCATTCCAATCTCGGCAACGCGCTGAAAAATCTGGCGCGCCCGGACGAGGCCGCCGCCGCCTACCGCGAGGCTATCCGCCTGAAGCCGGATTTCGCCGCAGCCCACTCCAATCTCGGCAACCTGCTGAAAGATACGGGCCACCTCGACGAAGCGCTTGCCGCCTACGGATGTGCCATCAGCCTGAAGCCTGATTTCGCGGAGGCCCATTCCAATCTCGGCAACGTTTTGCAGGATCTGGGGCGCCTGGACGAGGCCGTGGCCGCCTACCACACGGCCATCCGCTTCAAGCCGGATTTCGCCGAGGCCCACTCCAATCTCGGCAACGCGCTGAAGAATCTGGGGCGCCTGGACGAGGCCATTGCCGTCCACAACACCGCCATCGGCCACGAAACCGACTACGCCCAAGGGCATTTCAATCGCGGCATCAGTTTGCTGCTGGCCGGCGACATGCCCGACGGCTGGGCGGAATATGAGTGGCGCTGGCGCAAGACAGAAAAAGCGCCCGAGCTGCGCGCTCTTGCCAAGCCGCAATGGCGAGGCGAGGCCGTGAACGGGCGGACGATCCTGCTGCATGCCGAGCAGGGGCTGGGCGATACCATTCAATTCTGCCGCTATGCGGCGCTGATCGCGGCTCAGGGCGGGCGGGTCGTTCTGCAAACGCCACGCGCTCTGCTGAAACTTCTCACCGGCCTGCAAGGTGTGGAGCGGCTGATTGCCACCGGCGATCCCCTCCCCAACTACGATTTTCACTGCCCGCTAATGAGCCTGCCGCATATTTTCGCCACCAGCCTGACAACGATTCCGGCACCTTCTTCCTATATCCGGATCGAGGAGGCGCGCCGCAGGGACTGGCGGCAACGTCTCTCTTCCGCCACCGAACGACGTGTCGGACTCGTCTGGGCGGGAAATCCGCAGCACGGGAACGACCGCAACCGCTCGCTGCCCTTCTCCGCCTTGGCGCCGCTCTGGAACGTTCCCGGCATTCGCTGGTACAGCCTTCAGCTCGGCGAACGCCGCGCTGACCTTAACACCGCGCCGCCCGGCGTGATCGAAGATCTGTCGCCGTATCTCAATGATTTCACCGAAACCGCCGCGGCCATTTCCGAGCTCGATCTCGTCCTCACCGTCGACACCTCCGTCGCGCATCTTGCCGGCGCCATCGGCCACCAAGCCTGGGTGATGCTGCCTTTTGTGCCCGACTGGCGCTGGCTGATGAGGCGCGAAGACAGCCCATGGTACAGATCGCTACTATTGTTCCGCCAACACCGGCGCGGCGCGTGGGAGACTGTCGTTCACGACATCGCGGTCGCTCTGTTAGAGCATGGTTAAGGAAGCGGCCGCTTTTTGGAAAAAGCGGCGCAAAAACTTTTGGTCCGCACGGCGTTATGAGGCCGGAATGATACATCCAGAGCCACGTTGCTTGCCGCGAGAAAACGGCATGGTTCTTGCCCCATCCCGCTCGGCAAGGCGCGGTTATGTCAACGGCTTTTTTCTTGACTTTGGGTTAGGCTCCGCATACCGGTCTAAACACAAAACATAAAAAATAATGGGGAAACAAATGTCCAATGCTCGGCTTTTGGGATTTGGTTTAGCCTCCTTGCTCGTCATGTCTCACAATGGCCATGCCGCTGGCGGGACAATTGAAATCGGTCTGCTGGCCGACCTCTCCGGTCCATCCGCCTTGAGCGACAGCCACACGGTCAACGGCGCGCAATTGGCCGTCGACCAGATCAATGCGCGCGGCGGCATTCATGGACAGATGCTGAAACTGGTCATCGAAGATGATCGCGACCAGAACCAGGCCGGCGTCTCCGCTTATGAAAAACTCGCCTCGGACCCGAACATCGTGGCGATCGTCAGCTCGGTGCGCAGCACCATCGTCCAGGCCACGCTCCCCTATGTTCTGCGCGACCAGATCCCCACTTTGATCGGCGGCACCGACCCGAAACTGACCCATATCGGCAACCCCTGGGTGTTTCGCTTCCGCCCCAACGACACCTACGCCTCACAGGCGATGGTGGCGTACTCAACCGGCGAGATGGGCGGCAAGAAAGTTGCAATCCTCTACGACACGGATGCCTTTGGCACCGCGGGGAAGAATCTGCTGGTTGCCGCGCTGAAAAAAGACAACGTCCCGGTCTTGACCGAACAAGGCTATACAACCGCGACGCAGGATTACACCTCTTATCTTGAAAACATCAAAGGATCCGGCGCGGATACGCTCGAGACCTATATGACCAATGCCGAAGACGAGGCGCAGATGCTCAAGCAGCTTCGCCAGCTCGGCTTGAACATCAAGATCATGGGCTCACCCTCGATTGCAACGGCTGTCGATATTCAACTGGCCGGCAATGCCGTGAACGGCACCTATGGCGTGTCGGATTTCGTCGCATCGGGAACACCGGAATCGAAGGCATTTTCGAGCGCCTATGAGGCGAAATATCACAGCTCGCCGGATCTGTTCGGCGCCTGGGTGTATGACGCCGTAACCGTGCTCGGCCAGGTGATGGCCGCAAACGGAACATCGCCGAGCGCCATCCAGAAGGGGATGCACGCGGTGCAGAATTATCACGGCGTCGAGGGAACCTACAGCTTCGACCCGAACGGCGATGGGCTGCACGGCTACTGGGTGGTGCAACTCCAGAACAAAACCGCCGAACCGATCAAATTCGTCGATTTCAGCTCCTCGTAGCCCCGGACAGCGCGCGGCCCGAGGCGTTCGTGATGCCCCGTGCCGCCTTGCCTTCAGCCCGTATTGCAGGAGAACGCGCTTGTTATCCGAATTCATTCAGCTAGCCGTAACGGGCATCGCGGTCGGCAGCATTTATGGCCTCATCGCGCTCGGCTTCGGCCTGATCTACTCCTCCGTGAATGTCGTGAATTTCGCGCAAGGTGATTTTGCGATGATCGGCGCCTATTTCATGGTGAGCTTGGAATTGGGCGCACGCCTGCCTTTTTGGCTCGCCATCATCCTGGCCATTCTTCTGACCGCCGGTTGCGGCGCGCTTTTTCAACTTCTGATTTACCAGCCTGTGCGCAATCGCCCGCGCACCTTTCTGCCGGTGATGATCGCCACGGTCGGCGCTTCCACCTTCATCGAGCAACTTTTCCGGATCATTTACGGTCCCCTGCCCTATCAGCTTCCGAGTATCTTCCGCGCCCAATCCGTGCACATCGCCGGCGTCTCGCTTTATCCGCAATATCTCGTCATCATTGCCGTCACCGCCGTGCTGGTGGCGCTTCTGAACTGGTTTCTTGAACGAACCAAACTTGGCAAGCAGTTGCAGGCCACGGCGCAGGACCCGGACACCGCGCGGCTGATGGGCATCAGGGTCTCGCGCATGGCCGCTCTTACTTTCGCGATCAGCACGGGGTTAACCGGGCTTGCCGGCCTGTTGATTGCACCGGTCTATATGGTGACCTCGACGATGGGCGCCACCATTGCCTTGAAGGCCTTCGCCGCGGCGATTGTCGGCGGGTTCGGCAGCATGAAGGGGGCCATCATGGGTGGGCTTGCCATCGGCCTGGTTGAGACCTTCGGCGCCACCTATCTCTCCAGCTCTTACCGCGACGCGTTTCCGTTCATCTTTCTGATCCTCTTCCTCATCTTCCGCCCGCTCGGCCTCTTCGGCGAAAAAGTCTCGCAAAAAGTCTAGTCTCCCACGCCGTCACGGCACCTGGCTTCTCCGACGGGAAACACAGCATGATCATCAAGATTCTGAAATTTCTACCCTTCCCGATCATTCTCGCACTCGTACCGCTGTTTCTCCCGGCTGGCCGCACCGGCGCCTATTATCAGACGCTGCTGATCCTCACGGTTTCCTACGCCACCGCAGCCCTTGGCCTGACGGTTCTGCTCGGCTTTTCCGGCCAGATTTCGCTGGCGCAGGCTGCGTTTTTTGGAATCGGCGCCTATGTCTTTTCCGTGCTTGCGGTGACCTATGGTGTCTCCTACTGGCTGAGCCTGTTGGTCTCGCTCATGGTGACATCGGCTTTCGGCCTTTTCCTCGGCGCCATCTCCCTGCGGCTGGCCAGCCACTATCTCGCACTGGTCACGATCGGATTTCAGATCATCACGCAGGTCGTTCTGAACAATTGGCGCGGCTTTTCCGGCGGCGCTGACGGCATTGCCAATATTCCGCGTCCCACCCTGCCGGGTATCGGCACGCTGACGGACCTCACCTTCTACTGGTTCGCACTCTGCGTCTTTTGCCTCGCCGCCTATGTCGTTTTCCGTCTGCGCCACTCGCGGCTGGGTTGGGCGCTGCTCGCCCTTAGGGAAGACGAAATTGCCGCCGCCTCGAACGGCATCAGCGTCTTCTGGACCAAGGTTCTGGCATTCTCGGTCTCCGCCGCCTTGGGCGGGCTTGGCGGCGTCCTCTACGCCTCAGGATCGCTCTATATCAGCCCCGACGTCTTCAGTTTCTACCAATCCGTTTCCTTCTTCGCCATGGTGCTGGTCGGCGGCCGTGAGTTGATCATCGGTACCAGCCTCGGCGCCGCACTCATCACCTTCCTCCCGGAAGTTCTGAGATTCCTTCAAGCCTACACGATCGCGATCTATGGGTTTCTGATTGTCGTCGTGGTGCTGTTTCTGCCCGAGGGGCTGTATGGGCTGGTGTTGCGCGGCGCCGCCTTGCTCGGCCAGAAACTCCGGAAAGCGACCGCCCAGGGCGCCGCGTGGACCAGGCCGGCCGCTGGCGCATCAGCGCCTTCCATCCGCCCGGTCGCCACAACCGAGCCACTCCTCGAAATCAAAGCCCTCAGCAAACATTTCGGCGGGATCAAGGCCGTGCAGAATCTCGACCTCACGATCTGCAAAGGCGATGTCGCCGTGCTCATCGGACCCAACGGTTCGGGAAAGACCACCGTTCTGAACGTGCTGAGCGGGATCTACAACACCTCTTCAGGCTCGATCACCTATCGCGGCCGTGAGATCAGCAACAACCCGCCCAACGCCATCAACCGCCTCGGCATCTGCCGGACCTTCCAGAATATCCGCCTGTTTCCCGAGCTTACCGCCCTCGAGAATGTCGCCGTCGGTTATTTTTCGAAAGGCACGGTCGGGCTCGTCGGTACATTGCTGTCGCGCCCCCTGGGTTATCGGGAAGAGGAGACAGCCCGCACCAAGGCGCGGGATATATTGCATTTCCTTGGCTTCGATCGGCTCGATGTCAAAGCCAAAAACCTGCCTTACGGGCAACAGCGCATCGTCGAAATCGCCCGGGCCATCGTCTCTTCGCCCGAGCTTCTGCTGCTCGACGAACCCGCCGCCGGCATGAATCACGAAGAGACCGCGGCGCTCTCGCAAATCCTCTACCGCATCCATGCGCTGGGGCTGACCATGCTCCTGATCGAGCACGACATGTCCTTCGTCTCGAGCGTGGCGACGCGCGCCTATGTCATGGATTTCGGCCAGAAAATCAGCGAGGGTTCGGTCTCGCACGTGTTGCAGGATCCGGCCGTGGTGAAAGCCTATCTGGGGGACGACATCGCCTATGCTTAAGCTCCACAACATCCAGACCAATTACGGCGCAGTCCGCGCCTTGCACGATATCAGCCTGGAAGTCATGCAAGGCGAGATCATCGTCCTGCTCGGCATGAACGGCGCGGGAAAATCGACCACGCTCAAAACCATTTCCGGTCTTCTCCACCCGTTACGCGGCAGTATCGCTTTTCAGGACGAGCCGATTGAGCGTTTGAGCCCCGAACAGGTGGTGCGGAGAGGCATCGCCCATGTTCCTGAAGGCCGCCATGTATTTCCTGGCCTGACGGTGCGCGAAAATCTGATCATGGGCACTTCCAACCGCCACGCCACGCGCCGCGAGACCGAGCAGGACATCGAGCGCGTGCTGGATATTTTCCCTGACCTGAAGCGGCTTTATACGCAAATGGGCTGGTCCTTGAGCGGCGGCCAGCAACAGATGCTTGCGATCGGGCGCGGCCTGATGGCCCGACCGCAATTGCTGATGCTCGACGAGCCATCGCTCGGCCTCGCCCCCGTCATCGTCAAACAGGTGTTCCGGACCATCGAGGAACTCAACCGCCAGGGCATGACGATCCTGCTCGTCGAGCAGAATGTGAATCTCAGCCTGCGCATCGCCCATCGCGCCTATCTGCTCGAAACCGGCCGTATCATCCGCAGCGATTACAGCGCCAATCTATTGCAGGATAATTCGTTCAAAAGTGCGCTGCTGGGGGCGGGGCATGGCGTGGCGTGAAGCAAGACAAAAGGAAGGAAGGCTACTTTTTGTGAACAAAAAGTAGCAAAAAAACTTTGCTAACTTGGGCCGTTCTGGTGGAGCTGCCACGGGCCTGCGCTTTTTTCAAAAAGCGCCTCTTCCTTTCACTCAACTCAATCTCATGCCATCCTCGCCAAGACCAAGAACAATCGCGAAGGAAACGAGATAAAAATGACACAGACTCTTTTTGACCTCTCCGGCCGCACCGCCCTTGTTACGGGTTCGTCGCGCGGGCTGGGCCAGGCGATCGCGGCCGGCCTGGCCGCGGCTGGCGCCTCGCTCGTGCTGAACGGCGCCAATGTGGAGCGGTTGAGCGCAGCTTCCGCATCGCTGCGAGAGGCTGGATATAACGTGCAGGAGCTGGCTTTCGACGTGACCGACGAAGCCGCGGTCATTGCCGCTTTCGCCCGGCTGGACGAGGCCGGCACCAATATCGATATTCTCGTCAACAATGCCGGCATCCAGCTGCGCAAGCCCATGATCGAGCTGACCACGGCGGAATGGCAGCGCGTTATCGATACCAACCTGACCAGCGCCTTCACCATCGGGCGGGAGGCGGCAAAGCGAATGATCCCGCGCGGCCACGGCAAGATCATCAATATCGGCTCGCTGATGAGCGGGTTGGCGCGGGCCACGGTCGCGCCCTATGCGGCGGCCAAAGGCGGCATCAAACTGCTCACCCAGGCCATGGCCGCCGAATGGGCCGCACACGGGCTCCAGGCCAACGCGATCGGCCCTGGCTTCATGCTCACCGACATGACCTCCGTCTTGGCCGACAATCCGGATTTTGCATCCTGGCTGCGCACCCGCACGCCGGCGCAACGCTGGGGACGGCCGGAAGATCTGATCGGCACCGCAGTGTTTCTTGCCTCGGGCGCGTCGGATTACGTGAACGGCCAGATCGTCTATGTCGATGGCGGCATCACCGCCGTGCTTTGAAAGGAAGCGCTACTTTTTGTGAACAAAAAGTAGCAAAAAAACTTTGTTAGTTTGGTCCCGTGCCGTTCGAGCGCCACGGGCCCAAACTCAAAAAAGTTTTTGCGCCGCTTTTTCCAAAAAGCGGCTTCTTTCTTAACTTCCCTCTAAGCCGTGCAAGCAGCGAACTCAGCCTCAGTAATGCCCAGGCTAACCGCCGCTTCGCGGATTTGTGCCCAGCTCATTTCATCCAGCGGAATGCCCTGTGCCCGCCGCTCTGCCGCCATGCGGCGTTCCGGCTCGCCGGGGAGCAGGATTTCCGTGAAGCCAGGGGCGATGCGCGCGGCGCGGATATGGTCGAGCGTGGCTTGCACAGAGCCCTGCAGCTTAGCCCCGCCAAGAGGGGACAGATCCACCAAAATCGCGAACATGCTGTTCACGATGCCGCCGCTGGCCGGCTCACCGGCGCGCTTCCCGCCGCCGATGGCGCCGGCCATGATCTCGCACATCACCGCCAGGCCCGAACCTTTATGAGCGCCGAAGGTGGTCAGCGCGCCGATGCGCTCATCGATGAACGGCGTCGGGTCCTGGGTCGGCTGGCCGCCGGCATCCAGCAGGCAACCGGTCGGCACGTTCTGCCCCTTGTTGCGGGCCACGCGCGCCTTGCCGGCGGCGATGGTGGTGGTGGCCATATCCAGCAGCAGCGGCCCTTCAGGCCCGGGCACGGAGGTGACGAACGGGTTGGTGCCCAGCCTGCCTTCCGCGCAGGCGTAAGGGGCTGAAATGTCCCAATGGTCGGTGACGTTCACATAGCCGATAAAGCCCATGCCGGCCGCCGCCGCCTGCTCGCCATAGGTGCCGATGCGGCCGATATGCGAGCTGTTGCGCAGGCTCATCACACAGGCGCCCAAGGTTTTCGCTCGGGCGATCGCCTGGTCGACCGCCTGGGCCGCCATGCGCTGGCCAAAGCCCCTCTCCGCCTCGAACACCAGCAGCGCGCCGAAATCCAGCACGGTTTGCAGGCTCTGGTTCGGTACCAGCAGAGCTTCACGCAGCAGCCGCACATAGATCGGCAACATGCCGACGCCATGGCTATCGTGGCCGGCGAGATTGGCGCGCAGCAGATGGTCGGTGACGAGCCCGGCTTCCTCTGCATCGCTGCCCATGCGGCTGACGATCAGCGAGGTGATGGCACGCAGATCTTGTTCCCGGAAAAGCGGCATGACGGATGTTCCCCCAAACGTTTATATTTTTATGGCGCGGATTTGCGGCGACCTTGCCTGAATTTGCAGGGAAAAGCGCCGTCTGTCCACGGTGCCGGCCGGCCAACCCCGGCGATGCCTACCAGGACCAAGACGGCCATAATCGGCGCGAGTTTGGCCAAAAATGACGTGTGTCTTACGTTGTGGCCGGGCTCAGGGAAATCTATCTTTCACGCGGCAAAGCCACACCAAATGGAGACGAAATTGTACCAGCTTCATTATTTTCCCAGCAACGCCAATGCCGCGCCGCAAATGGTGCTCGAAGAGCTCGGCCAGCCCTACGAGCTCGTGCTCGTCGAGCGCGCCAATAACGCGCAGAAATCCGCTGAATATCTGAAGATCAACCCGAACGGCCGCATTCCGACCCTGGTCGATAACGGCGTCGCTTTGTTCGAGGCGGCGGCGATTTGCCTGCATCTGGTCGATCGGCACCCCGAGGGCGGCCTGGCGCCGAAAGTCGGCACCCCGGAACGCGCGAAATTCTACCAGTGGATGAGCTTCCTGACGAACTCGCTGCAGGAAGAGCTGATGATCTGGCAGTACCCTGATCGCCTCACCGGTAACGATGCCGCCGCCACCGCGATCGTGAAGGCTGGCGCCGAAGCCCGCGCCGGCGCCTATCTGGACGTCATCGAGCAGCATCTCCAGGCGAACGGCCCGCTCTTCATGGGTGGCAGCCTGAGCGCCGCCGACTTCTATCTGGTCATGCTCGCCCGCTGGGCTCGCCCGATGACCAAGCCGCCGCGCGCGCGCCCCGCCATCGCCCGACTGCTCGACATGGTCACCGCCCTTCCTGCGGTTCGCCGCGCCTACGAACGCCAGGGCGTCACCGAAGAGATCTGCTGATTTCCCGAAGGCTCCGGAGCATGACCCGTCATGCTCCGGAGCCTTGGACTGAAAGCTTAAATGTCGGGCTGGTGGGCACCACCGGCCCGGCAGAGCGGGCCGCCTGGAAACGGCGGTAAGTTTCTTCATTCTCAACGAGCTGAAGCAATCATGCTCCAGACCGCCGCGCCCAGGCCGGCGGGCGAGACAAGGATGGATTCCCTCAATGAATACCGCGAAAATCAGCCGGAATATGCCGGAGCGGATGGACCCGCCATTCTCGGGGCTGGTGACCTTTGCCGGTCAACCCGCCTGCACCGATTGGGACAAGTTGGACGGCGCCGACGTCGCGATTCTCGGCGTGCCGATCGACACGGCGTCGAGCTACCGCGCCGGCACCCGCTTCGGGCCTCGCGCCATTCGCGAAATGTCGATGTTCCACAGCTTCGGCCCTGCCGGCTCCTTCGATTTCGAGGATGAGGTCACCTATCTCTCCGCCAAGGACGTGAAGATCGTCGATGCCGGCGATGCCGACGTGGTCTATGCCGATGCACGGCTCAGCCTGGCCAATGCCGAGCTGGCGGTTCGCGCCATGCTCGATGCGAAAACGATGCCCTTTATTTTCGGTGGTGACCACGCCATCAGCATGGCGACGATCGCAGCCTATTCCAACGAAAAGCCGGTCCACATCATCCATCTCGACGCGCATTTCGATTTCGTGGATGGCCGTAACGGCATCACCTGGGGTCATGGCTGCCCGATGCGGCGCGCCTCGGAAATGGCGCATGTCAAAGGCATCACCACGCTCGGCCCGCGCAATATGGGGTCGGTGAGCCAGAAGGATTACGAGGCCGCGAAGGCCTATGGCACGCATATGTTCAGCTTGCGGAAATGCCGGACCATCGGCGCGGTCGCGGCACTCGCCCATATTCCCGATCGCGAGCGGGTCTATGTGTCGATCGACATCGACAGTTTCGATCCGTCGATCGCGCCGGGCACGGGGACCATCAGCCATGGTGGTTTCACCTATTACGAGGTGAAGGACATTCTGCGCGAAGTGGCCAAGCGCTTCGACGTCGCCGGTGTGGATTTCGTCGAGGTCTCGCCGCCTTACGACCCTTCCGGCGTCACCTCGCTGCTCGCGGCGCGGACCAGCCTCGATTTCATCGGATCGATCTTTCACGAGCGCGCCAAGCGGTCTTGATCCAAGCCGGCGAAAGCGCCATGCGTAGGGGCGGAACATGACTGAAGTTCGGCCCCAACCCATTGCAATCATCGTCCCGGAGGACGCGCAGTCTCTCGACGTCTCCGGACCGCTTGACGCTTTCCTCGAAGCCAACCGCCAGGCCCCCGGTCGCTGCCATTATGCAGTTCGCCTTGTGGCGGCCGGCCACGACCGGGTCGTGCGGGCCGGCGGCATGTCCATTCTCGCCGAAAGCTCGATCTTCGAAGATGAGGGCACGATCGACACGCTGCTCGTCGCCGGCACGCCGTCTTACGCCCAAGCCTACACGAGCACCGATCTGCATGGCTGGCTGCGCAACCGCGCCCCGCAAGTGCGGCGCTACGGGTCTGTCTGCACCGGCGCTTTCTTCCTCGGCGCGGCCGGATTGCTCGATGGGCTGAGCGCCACGACTCATTGGCAGCACGCCGCCGAACTGGCGGAGCGCTTCCCCGCCGCGCGGATCGAGCCGGACCGGATCTATGTGGAAGACGGCCCGCTCTGGACATCGGCCGGCGTCACCGCGGGGATCGACCTGGCACTCAAGCTGATCGAAGACGATCATGGCCGCGAACTGGCCTTGGCCGTCGCCCGGCGCCTCGTGGTCTTCCTCAAGCGCCCCGGCGGCCAGTCACAATTCAGCGCCCATCTTGCCGCGCAGGTGGCGACCGAGGGGCGTATCCAGTCAGTGCAGCATTGGGTGCTCGACCATCTTTCCCTCGATTTGTCGGTGAACACGCTCGCCGGGCGAGCGGGCATGAGCGTGCGCAATTTCACCCGCGTGTTCTTGCAAGAGGCCGGGGCTACGCCGGGCGATTTCGTTGAAATGGCGCGGGTCAATTCCGCGCGCCGCCTGCTCGAAGACACCGACACGGCACTGCAACGCGTGGCTGCCCGCTGCGGCTTTGCCAATCCCGACACGATGCGGCGGGCCTTCCTGCGCCGTATTGGCACCGGCCCTAGCGAATATCGCGAACGCTTCCGGAGGTAAGGAAGAAAGAGAAGGCTACTTTTTGTGAACAAAAAGTAGCAAAAAAACTTTATTACTCACCGGTCGGTAATATATGCGACAGATGGGGCTTTGAAGAATGAGCGGACAAGACGCGGCATTGCCTTGATGGCTGCCAATTGAGCGCTGATTTTGTCGCGCATTTGTTCGCCCTTGCGCAGAGGCGTGCGTGCCACGCCGGTACGCTTGACGTAGCTCCAGACCAGTTCGTCCGGGTTGAGTTCCGGCGCATAGCCCGGCAGAAAATGGAGCGTCAGCCGGCCCTTGGTCGATTGGACATAGTCCTTCACCAGCTTGGTCTTGTGCGCTGGCAGCCCATCGACGATCAGATGCACAGGTTTGCGACGATAGCGCATCATCTGGCGCAGGAGCGTCACGAACAATTCGGCCGTGAGCCCGCCTTCATAGGTGCAATACCAAAAGGCGCCCTTGGCGTTCACCGCCGAGGCCGCGCTAATCGACTGTCGTTGGCCAGGGCGCTCCACCACCGGTGTCTGTCCTTTGACGCCCCAGGTCAGCCCATGAACGGCGTCGGCGCGAAACCCAGATTCGTCCCAGAAGAATATCTCCGCGCCCTCGGCTTTGGCTTGCCGTGCAATCGCCGGATAGGTCTCACGCTGCCAGCGCTCGATCGCCTCCGGATCGCGCTGGTAGGCACGCTCAAGCGGCTTTTGCGGCGTCAGCCCGAGCCGGGCAAGCAACTCCCGACCGCCGTCAGGCCAAGCCTGATCCCAAACTTCCGCTCGACCAGTTCCACTACCAGCGCGCGCGTCCACAGCCCGAAATCAAGCCCGTACTGACGCGGGTCGTTGCCGTTGATCCAACGGAAAACCTGTTGCTCCTGCTCGGCCGTAAGGCTGCGTGGACGCCCAGGCGCCGAACGCGCCCGCAATGCGGCCGCGCCAGCATCCTCAACAGCTTTCAGCCACCGGTAAATCGATGTGCGACTGAAACCATAGGACGCGATCACCGTCGAAGCCGATTCACCCTCTCGAACACGCTCAACCGCCATCTGCCGGATCGTTTCCAACGTCTTGTGATCAAGCTTGCGTCCGTCGCACTTCATGAAAACCTTGAATCAACCCATGGCGTTCATGTCAACATATTTGTCGCCTAAATTATCGACTTGTGAGTAACTTGGGCCGTGCTGGTTTCGCTGCCACGGACCTAAAGTCCCAAAAGTTTTTGGTGCTGCTTTTTTCAAAAAGCGGCCACTTACTTTTTATCTTACTTTCTTCCAAAACGGCACGAACATAGTCAGCGCCAGAACATATAAAAACACGCCGCTATACATCACGGCGAAAACCCACATCGGCAAGTTCCAATAAACCAGCCGCTCGACCCAGCGCATGATCATCGGCTGAGCCGGCTGACCGAGGCCGAGCAGATCGCTTTGCCAGATCGTCAGAATACAAGCCTTTCCGGCAAGCGCCTGTGCGGTCACGATGGCGAGCAGGGCCAAATGCAGCAGGCGCAGCCAGGCGATGCGGACGATGGCCCAATCCAGCCAGGCGCCCAACGGAATCACGATCAACCCCGCGACATTGAAGACAATGATCGCGAGATGAACGACGAAGATGGCCTCGGCGATGTTGCTGTCCGGCATAAGAAATTAATTAAAGAAAGTAGCCGCTTTTTGAAAAAAGCGGCGCAAAAATTTTTTAAATTTGGGCCGTGCGGGTTTCACAGCCGCCGGCCCAAACCGATAAAAGTTTTTGGTGCCGCTTTTTCCAAAAAGCGGCCGCTTAGCTTTTCCTTACTTCGGCAGCGCGTCCGCAATCGCCCGTGCGAGATCATCGGTGCGGGCCTGGCCGCCGAGATCTGGCGTGCGCGGCGCGTCGGGCCGTGCCAGCACCGTTTCGATCGCGCGCATGATCGCGGCCGCGGCGTCCGCTTCACCCAGATGATCCAGCATCATCGCGGCTGACCAGATGGTGCCGACGGGATTGGCGATGCCCTGGCCGGCAATGTCCGGCGCCGAGCCGTGCACGGGCTCGAACATCGAGGGGAATTTCCGTTCCGGATTCAGGTTGGCCGAAGGCGCTACCGCGATCGTACCCGTCACGCCCGGGCCGAGGTCGGACAGAATATCGCCAAACAGGTTCGAACCCACGACGACATCGAAACGCTCCGGCGACATCACGAAGCGCGCCGCGAGAATGTCGATATGGTACTGATCAGTCCTGATCTCGGGATATTCAGCGCCGATGGCGGCAAAGCGCTCATCCCAGAACGGCATCGAGTGGAAAATGCCGTTGGACTTGGTCGCCGAGGTGACATGCTTGCGGCCGAGTTTTTGCGCGAGGTCGAAAGCAAAGCGCAGGATGCGATCAGTCCCATGACGGGTGAACAAAGCGACCTGCTGCACCATCTCGCGCTCGGTACCGGCGAAGGAACGGCCGCCGAGCTGGGAATATTCGCCTTCGGTGTTCTCGCGCACGACCCAGAAATCGATATCGCCGGGCTTCTTGTTCGCGAGCGGGCACGGCACGCCGGGCAACAGGCGCACCGGGCGGAGATTGACGTATTGATCGAACTCGCGGCGGATCGGGATCAGCAGGCCCCAGAGCGACACATGATCCGGCACACCCGGAAAGCCCACGGCGCCGAGCAGGATGGCATCGTGATCCGCCAGTTGCGCGATGCCGTCTTCCGGCATCATCCGGCCCGTCTGCTTATAGGTTTCGCAGGACCAGTCGAAATTCCGATAGGCGAGCGTGAAACCGAACTGCGCCGCGACCCGGTCGAGCACATGGATCGCCGCCGGGACCACTTCCTTGCCGATGCCGTCGCCGGCGATCACCGCTATGCTATGCTTCTTCATGGTGTTTCCTTAGTTAGTATGGCCCCATAATGGCGTCAGCGCGCGCAAAAGGAAGTAGCCGCTTTTTGAAAAAAGCGGCGCAAAAACTTTTCTGAGTTTGGGCCCGAGGCGTTGAAACGGCACGGACCCAAGTTAACAAAGTTTTTTTTGCTACTTTTTGTTCACAAAAAGTAGCCTTTCTTTTCTTAACTACGCGACGCGGGCCAGATGTGTCGCCGCGGCCTGGAGTTCGAGCAGCGCCGTTTCGGTGAGCCAGTCCAGGCTGCGATGCGTCGCCTGGGTGGCGAGGTTGAGAGCGGCTACGATCTGGCCATCCGCTTTGCGCACGGGTACCGCGATCGAACGCAGCCCCGGCTCCAACTCGCCATCGGCGATCGCCCAACCCTGCCGGCGCACCAGCTCAATTTCCCTGTCCAGCTCGGCCTGGCTGGTGATCGTCTTGGCCGTGCGCGCCGGGAAGGAGCCGGACGACAGATATTTTGCCAGCGCCGCATCCGGCAAGGCGGCCAGCAGCACGCGGCCGATCGAGGTGCAGTAGCTCGGCAACGTGCTGCCGATGAGCAAGGGAAGCGAGATGATACGCGACGTCTCCGCGCGGCAGATATATACGACCGTCTCGTACCCGCTGCGCGTGTCGAACATCGCCAGGGAGCAGGATTCCTTCAGCCGGTCGCAAACCGCATTGACGATCGGCTGGCCGGCCTTCGCGAGCGGATCGGAATCGGAGAAGGCACAAGCGAGCGGCAACAGCGACGGCCGCAGGCGGTAGGCCGTGCCATCGCCGGCCACGTAGCCCAGACTCTCCAAGGTGAAGAGGCAGCGCGCAACGCTCGAACGAGACAGACCCGTGCGCTTGGCCGCCTGCGTCACCGTCAGCGCGGCGTGCCCTTCGAAGGCGCACAGCACCTCGAGGCCACGGGCGAGCGACGTCATGAAACGTGGGTCAACCTCACTATTTGGTGACGAATTCTTTGTCTTGACTTCTGACACGACGAGGATTTTACTCCGATTAACGAGTATATTGACCGATTATCGGTCAAAAGGGAACAGCGTGCAAAAGATTTTTTCCAGTCCGGCGGAAGCCGTAAAAGATGTGCTTTTTGATGGGATGACGGTCATGTCCGGCGGTTTCGGCCTGTCCGGCAATCCGGAAAGCCTGATCCTGGCCCTGCTCAATGCGGGGGTGCGCGACCTTACGGTCGTTTCCAATAATTGCGGCGCCGACGGGTTCGGCCTCTGGACGCTGCTCAATAACGGCCAGATCCGCAAAATGATCAGCTCCTATATCGGCGAGAACAAATTGTTCGAGCAGCTTTATCTGGCGGGCAAGCTGGAACTGGAGTTGAACCCGCAAGGGACCCTGGCCGAGCGGATCCGCGCCGGCGGGGCCGGCATTCCCGCCTTCTATACCCGCACCGGGGTCGGCACTGTCGTTGCCGAGGGCAAGCCGGAAGAAGAATTCGACGGCGTGCGCTATATCCGTGAAAAATGGCTGAGAGCGGATCTCGCCATCGTCAAAGCCTGGCGCGCCGATCCCGCGGGCAACCTCATGTTCCGCAAGACCGCCCGCAATTTCAATGCCGACATGGTCACGGCGGCAAAAGTCTCGATCGTCGAGGTAGAAGAAATCGTGCCCGCCGGCACGTTCGATCCCGATTTCATCCACACGCCGGGCATTTATGTCGACCGGATCGTGCTGAGCACGGTGAACGAAAAGCGGATTGAAAAACGGACGATACGCGAACGCGAAACGGAAACCGAAGCTGCGGGGAGTGCGCACTGATGCCCTGGACACGCGATCAGATGGCGGCCCGCGCCGCACGGGAATTGAAAGACGGATATTACGTGAATCTCGGCATCGGGATTCCGACGCTGGTTGCCAACCATATTCCGCCCGGCATCGATGTCACGCTGCAAAGCGAGAACGGCATGCTCGGCATGGGGCCGTTCCCCTATCCTGAGGAAGTCGATCCGGACCTCATCAATGCCGGCAAGCAGACGGTCACGGCTCTGCCGACGACCTCTTTTTTCTCGTCCTCGCAAAGTTTCGCGATGATCCGCGGCGGGCATATCGACCTCACCGTGCTCGGCGCGATGGAAGTCGCCGCGAATGGCGACATCGCGAACTGGACCATCCCGGGGAAAATGCTCAAGGGCATGGGCGGAGCCATGGATCTGGTGGCCGGCGTGAAGCGCGTCGTCGTGGTCATGGAACACACGGCCAAGGACGGCACGCCGAAAATCGCCGAACGTTGCAGCCTGCCGCTGACGGGAACCGGCGTGGTGGATCTGATCGTCACGGATCTTTGTGTGTTCGCCTGTGACAAAACCAAAGGCGGGCTGACCCTGATCGAACTCGCGCCCGATGTCAGCCTCGACGAGGTGAAGCTGAAGACCGCCGCGCCCTTCGCGCTCGGCCTGGCTTGAGGAGCGGAAACATGGCCGAAGCCTTTATCTGCGACGCCGTACGAACCCCGATCGGGCGCTTCGGCGGCACCCTCTCCTCCGTGCGGGCGGATGATCTGGCCGCCCTGCCGATCGCCGCTTTGCTGCGCCGCAATCCCGGCGTTGATCCCAGCGCGATCGATGACGTCTATCTCGGCTCAGCCAACCAGGCCGGGGAAGATAACCGCAATGTCGCGCGCATGGCCGCACTGCTCGCCGGCCTGCCGGTCAGCGTTCCGGGCGTCACCATCAACCGGCTCTGCGCCAGCGGTGCCGATGCGGTGGGCTCGGCGGCGCGGGCGATCATGGCGGGCCAGATCGATCTCGCCATTGCCGGCGGCGTCGAGAGCATGACCCGCGCGCCCTTCGTCATGGCCAAGCCCGACAAGGCCTTCACCCGGACCATGCAGATCGAGGACACGGCGATCGGCTGGCGGCTGGTCAATCCGCGCATGCAGGCTTTGCACCGCACGGCCTCGATGCCCGAGACCGGCGAAAACGTCGCTGAGCGCTACAATATCTCCCGCGAGGAGCAGGACCTTTACGCGCTGCAGAGCCAGACACGCGCCGCGGCGGCGCAGGCCAACGGATATTTCGCGGCAGAAATTGAGCCTGTCACCCTTCCCGGCAAGAATCAGAATGTCGTGTTCGCGACGGACGAACATCCGCGCCCAGAGACGACACTGGCGACGCTGCAGAAGCTGCGCCCGGTGGTGCGGCCGGATGGCACCGTTACCGCCGGCAATGCCTCCGGCATCAATGACGGCGCTGCGGCAATGTTCATCGCCTCCGAAGAGGCGGCGAAGCGCCATGGGCTGACGCCGCGCGCGCGCATCCTTGGCATGGCGGTCGCGGGGGTGGAGCCGGATGTGATGGGCGTCGGCCCGGTGCCGGCCTGCCGCAAATTGCTGGCACGGCTCGGCCTGTCGATCGCGGATTTCGGTCTCATCGAAATCAACGAAGCGTTCGCCGTGCAGGTCATCGCCTCGATGCGCGCGCTCGGCGTCGATCCCAGCGCCCCGCATCTCAACCCGCATGGCGGCGCGATCGCGCTCGGCCATCCGCTCGGCATGTCCGGCGCACGTCTGGCGATGACGGCCGCGCACGGGCTGGAAGAAATGGGCGCGCGCCGTGCCCTCGTCACGATGTGCATCGGCGTCGGGCAAGGCCTCGCTTTGGCGATCGAGCGCGTCTGACCAAATGCTGCCGGCGCCCGGCTAGGCCGGGCCCCAAGCTTCCGATCGTTCAAGTAAAAATAAGGAACGAAACGCTATGAGTTCGAGTAAAGATACCGCCACGGTCGCGGGCTTGCCGCCCGCCCAGGGCCAAAGCGGGCTGATCGCCAAACTTGTCTATGTGTTCGAGCAAGTCCTGCCGGATCCGTTTGTCCTGTCGATCGGGCTCACGGCGCTGGTGGCGATTCTCGCCTTTGCGTTTGCGCCGCATGCCTCGGTGCCGAACGTGCTGAACGCGTGGTATGGTGGCGCGTTCAAGATCCTCGCCTTTGCGCTGCAAATGATCCTGATTCTCGCGACCGGTTTCGCGGTCGCGGATGCGCCGGTCGTACGCAGAGGGCTGCGCCGCCTCGCCGAAAATGTGCGCTCGCCGGCGCAAGCGGTGGTGTTGCTGTTTCCGGTCGTCGCCATCGCCGCCTGGTTGAATTGGGGGCTGGGCCTGGTGGTTGCCGCATTTCTGGCACGTGAAATCGCCCGGCAGACGCGCGTGGATTTCGCTTGGCTGGTGGCCGGAAGCTATTCGGCCTGGTCGATCTGCAATAACGGCCTCTCCAGCTCCATCGCTCTCTCCCAGGCCTCGCACGGCAACGCCCTGAACTTCGTCGAAAAAGCCACGGGACATGTGATCCCGTTGAGCGAGACGATCTTCGCGCCCTTCGTGCTCGTGCCGACCGTTCTGGTCGTCCTGGTCATGGCCGTGATCTTCATCCTGATGCATCCCAAGGAAGGCGATATCCAGGCCTTCTCCGAACCTGCCGCAACGACCAGCATCGACCCGCACGCCCGCGCGGCCGGCGCAACCTCGCTCGCGGCGCGCATGGAGCGGTCCTTCATCGGTGTCGTGCTGCTACTGCTGTTCGGCGGCGGGCTGCTGGCTATGACCTGGTATGAGAAAGGCTTCTCGCTCGATATCAACACGACGATTCTGATCTTCCTGCTGATCGGCCTGGTTCTTCAGGGCTCGCCCATCGCCTATGCCAACGCCATTCGCGAAGCGGCGAAACAGACCGGTTCCATGCTGCTGCAATACCCGATGTATGGCGGCATCATGGGCATCATGGCCGGCACCGGCCTGGCCGCGGTGATCGCCAAGGGATTTGTCACCATTGCCAGCCAGACGACGCTGCCTTTGTGGAGTTTCATCAGCTCGCTGATCATCACGCTGCTGGTGCCGAGCGCCGGTGGTCACTGGGCCATTCAGGGGCCGTTCGTGCTGCCGGCCGCGCTGGCCCTCCATGCCTCGACCGCACGCACGGCAATGGGCGTCGCCATGGCCGAGAATGTCTCGAACATGCTCCAGCCCTTCTGGGCCGTGCCGATGGTGGCAATGGCCGGCATCCGCCTGCAGCGCGTGATGGCCTTCACGGCCGTCACGTTCATTGTGTCGCTCGCCATCTATGCGGCGGCTTTGGTGTTGGTTCCTTAAGTAAGTGGCCGCTTTTTGAAAAAAGCGGCGCAAAAACTTCTCTGAAATTGGGCCCGCGGCGTTGAAACGCCACGGGCCCAAAGTTTAAGAAAGTTTTTTGCTTTTTTTTCAAAAAAGAAACCTTCCCTTCCTTCCTTAATCCGCCGCGGCCTTTTCCAACCGCGCACGGTCAGCCTCCAACAGCCTGCTGATACCCGCATGCAGCTTTTCGGTCGCCCCGGCCTTGTCCACCCACCAGTCGGTGGACCACACGCGCAACAGTTTCCAGCCGAGATTTTCCAGGATCGCCTGACGCACCTTATCCCGGTCGCGCGCGGTGGCGGCGCTATGATATGCCGCGCCGTCGCATTCCACGCCCACGAGATAATCGCCGGGGCGGTCCGGATGCACGATGCCGAGATCGATGCGGAAGCGCGATACGCCGATCTGCGTCACCACCTCCCAACCTTTAGCTGTCAGAGCTTCCGCCACGGCTGCCTCAAAGGGTAAGTCAAAGCCACCGACCGAACCATGCACGGCCTCCACCAGAGCCCGCGAGCCGCGCTCGGCGAATTCGATGAAATGCTTCAGGTCCCGCACCGCGCGGGCGTTGGTGCGGTTAAGGTCGATCATCGACGCCTCGAACGAGGTGAACAACACCATCTCCGCCCGCGCCCGGGTCAGCGCCACGTTCAACCGACGCCAGCCGCCATCGCGATTCAGCGGGCCGAAATTCATCGCCATCACGGGCGCGCCAAGTTCGGTCGGCCCGTAACCGATGCCGAGCAGGATCACATCGCGCTCATCACCCTGCACGGTTTCCAGATTCTTCACGAATACCGGCTCCGTCGCCGCATCGTCAAAGAACGGCTCCAGCTCGGGGTTATTCCGGCGTTCCCGATCCAGAAGGTTCCCGACCAGCTCCTGCTGCTCCGCATTGAGCACGATGATGCCAAGCGTTTTGCGCCGCTGTTCCGGATCGGTAAGGCGCGCCACGGTCTCCGCCACCAGCGCCTCCGCTTCGGCCTGGTTGGTGCGCCCGTTGCCCTTGGCATAAACCCCTTCGACGCGCCGCCATGAGACGGCGCTCGCCCGCGTCACCGGCGCGGGGAAGGTCATGAGGCGATTGTCGTAATAGCGATGGTTCGAGAAGGCGATCAGGCTTTCATGCCGGCTGCGATAATGCCAATCCAGCGTGTGTTGCGGCACACCGGCAGCCAGGCATTCTTCCAGGATGCTCTCGGCATCCCTTTCATCGTCGCTGACTTCGTCCTCATCCACGGAACGCCCGAAGAAGTTCGTTGGCGGCATCTGTCGCGGATCGCCCGCCACCACAACCTGGCGCCCCCTGGCCATGGCGCCGACCGCGTCCCAGGGCGTGATCTGCGAGGCTTCATCGAAGATCACCAGGTCGAAGAGCGGCTGGTCCGGCGGCAGATATTGCGCGATGGAAAGCGGGCTCATCAGCATGCATGGCGCCAGGCTGGTGAAGGCCTCGCCCATCTCGGTGGTCAGCTGGCGGATCGGCTTGTGGCGCTTCTGCAGTTGGAGCTGATGTTTCAGAATCCCGTAACCGTCCTTTTTCGCGACGTCATTCTTATCCGGGATTTTGCCGCAGATCCGCGCCTTGATGTAGCGCACCGACAGATCGGCAAGCCGGTCCTCCAGCGCACGGAACATCCCGATATCGCTCATATGCACATCAGGCACGAATTCCTTGATGCGCGGCTCCGCGTCGATCAGCCGTGCGGCGAACCAGCGCGCATAAGCGGCTTCGAAACAGGTGGAAAGGTCGATGCCGGGATCGCGGCGCAGGGCCTGCACGAGCGGCGCCAGCCCGGCGGCTTGCGCCTGGGCGACCACGCGCAGCCAGTTGCACCATGGATTCAAGCGCGTGGGATGCGCCACGATGGAAGCCGCGAGCAATCCCAGCGCATTCAGCCCCGTATCCGGCTCCGCACCGGCCAGCTTGGTCAGCTGCGCCGTAAGGCTTTGCATCCGCGCCAACGCGGCAATGCATTCCGTCAGCGCCCGGGCGATCTTCCCGCCTGGGGCCAGCAGCTCATTGGCATCGACCGTCAAGGCGCGCATCTGCTGGCGCCGTTCAATGAGCGTTTCCGAATCTTCCATCGCGATGGAAGCCGCCTTGCGCAACGCCTCACCCTTCGCCAGGGCGGTTTGCATGCTGGCGATGTCGCTTTGCACGCCGTTCCAGCCCGGAATTCCTTGCAGCAGCGGCGCCTGGCTTGAGAGTTCCGCGCTCAAGGCCTGGAGCCGGCGCAAATGCGGCAAATCCTCGGCCGGATCCGGCAAGCCTTCGGCACGGCCGAGGGAGCCCAGTTTTTCCGCCACCTTCTTCTTGGCGCCACGGGCAAACAGCGCGAATTTTTGCGATGCCGCCTGCCACTCCAGCTCCAATGCCGCCACCGGCACCGAAGCGATGTCAGCAAACGGCACGGAGAGCCGCGTCTCCAGCGCGCGATATTCCGCAAGCAAACGCTCGGCCTGTGCCAGCAGAGGTGCGAGGTTCGCGACATCCGCGGCAAAGGCAAAACGCATATCCTGTTGATATGTGTTCAGGATCGCCTGCACGCAGCCGCACAAAGCCTCGATGGCGGACAGGTCATTCGCGGCCGGCAACTTCACGGCTTCCGCAAGCCTGAAGCTGGCCTCGAGAAGAGTCGTCAGGCATGCGGGGAATGAATGCGCGGCCTCGAGCAGCTCGTCCTGCCAGCCGTTCGACCATTCCATGTGCCTGAGCGGCGCGAATGATTCCGGCAGCCCCGCCACCTGGGCGGCGCCGATTGCCAGCCGCCGGACGAGGTCACGCAGATGCGCCATAGCGGCTTCGTCATGCGTGACGGCATGCGGCCAGGAAAGGCGCGGCGCGTGCACGGCTTCATGCCGCACGGCGAAGCCGATCGCCTGATAGAGCGTCATGCCATTCGGCTGCACGCCATGCATCAGCGTCACGAATTCATTCAGCCGGTCCCGCATCGCGCGCAGTTTCCCGGCCTCTCTGGCCCAGGCATCGGCGGACAAAGCGTCGCGCGTGTCCCAGGCGCGTTCCAGCTGCTTCAGAACATCGACTTTGGACGCCTTGTTCGAATGTAGTTGCAGGCAGAATTCGCCGAGGCCTTTCTCCTCCAGGCGGCGATACACCACATTCAGGGCCGCCATCTTCTCCGCCACGAACAGCACGCGCCGCCCGAGTGCGAGATTATGCGCGATCATGTTCGCGATGGTCTGGGATTTACCGGTCCCGGGCGGGCCATCGAGGACGAAATCGCAGCCATTGGCGGACGCCACGACCGCGGAGATCTGCGATGAATCAGCCGGCAACGGCAGGAAGAGTTCGGCCGGGTCGATCTTGCGGTCCAGCTCCTCAGGCCGGGGAAAGCCACTGCCTGTGCGGAAGCGCTCTTCACTCCGCTCGATAAGATGCCGCACGACCGGGCTTTCGCCCAACAGGGCCGAGCGGTCCACCATATCCTTCCACATCAGATATTTTCCGAAGGAGAAGGTGGCGAGCATCACCGCTTCCGTCACCTCGAACCCCGGAATATCCCTGACCGCCACGCGGACGGCAGTGAGAATCCCCTTGAGGTCGAGGCCGCCATTCGGCAGCACGGGCAGCGCGCCGCTGAGGCCGGGAATATCGAGGTTGAAATCCTGCCTCAGCAATTCCAGCAATGTCAGATTGAAGCGCGGCTCGTCTTCATGCTGGGTCATGACCACGTCGGACAGCGCGCTCTTGCGCTCCAGCCGCACCGGCAGCAGCACCAGCGGGGCGCGGAAGCTGCGCGCGTCGTCCGCGGTTTTTTTCCATTTCAGGAAGCCCATCGCCAGGAACAGCGTGTTCGCGCCGCCTTCCTGCAAATCGCTCCGCGCCGTGCGGTAGAGATCGATCAGCTGCGCGTCCAGCTTCGCTTTCTCGGTCTCGCAGAGCAGCGTGTGCTTCTCCTCCAGCGCCAGCCTGGTCACCTGCTCCTTCAGGCTTTCCAGCCTCTGCTGCTCATATTGCGCCTCATCTCGCCCGCCGACGCCGAGCTCGGGCAGCGGCGCAATTTTGATCTTCTGACCGGATGACAGTTTTTCTTCGAGCCGCGCGATGTCCTGGCTCAAAGGCCGCACCGCCCTGGCGTTATCAGGAACATGCAGCAGGCGGTTCCGTGTGGTCAGATCCAGCAACCGGCGCTGCCAATGCGCCAGGCGTCCCGCCGGCGTATCGGGAATGGCGGGTGCGCGCTCCGGCGGCGGCGGGATGAAATCAGCTGGCGGCAATTCAACCGGATGATCGCCATCCGGCATGTCCGGCGCGTTGCGCTGAGGCGCCTCTTCACCGCCGAGCGGCCTGATGCGTTGCAGCCGCGCGCGCTTTATATCCAGCACCGCGACGAAATCCGCATCATGCGCCTCGTCGATCTGGCGGTCCGCGGCGGCGATCGCCTGGGAGAATTTCGCGGGCGGCGCCTTGCTCACCAAAGTGGTTTCAAAGACGACGAGATCGTTCAGCGCCACATGCTTGCGGACCGTCTCGGCCTCCTCGGCAATGAGGTTGGGCAAAGACGTGTCGCGCAGCCACACGCCGCAAAAAGCATGACCTTTGGTCAGAATGATAACCGGATGCAGCTGCGCCTGCTCCAGACAGGCCGCAAACAGCAGGCTGCTATCGAGGCAGGTGGCGATCCTGGCATCCGCGATATTGCCGGGCGCGCGTATCTTCTGCCCTTCCAGCTCAAAGCTCGCGGGCGGCAGGGCGTAACTCAGATTCAGCTTGGCGATGGCGGCCCAGATCGCCGAGACGAGCAGCCAGACCTCCTTCGGCGAACGCCGATAACCGTCGATCGCATCTTCCCGCCCGGCGGCGCGCAGCGCCTCTGACGCCATTTTCAGGATGCGGTCCACCGCGGGATCGTTCGGCATACAGAATGACGCCAGAAGCCCCATGCTGCTCATGCCGCCCCAATGCAGCCTGGGCAGACACTCGATTTCGAAACGCGCGGCGGCAATCTCCTGATCCTCAACCGCGAGCGAAAAAATCAGCTGCGCGCGGAGAGTTTCGTTCAGCGCCGCGAGCATCCCGCCATCGAACTCGGTCAGGCAATCGGCAATGCGAAGCAGAGAACCCGGTGTCAGCCGGTCGATCCGCCAGGTCCTGGGCGCGATGAAGCCGGGGCTGGCGGAGAGGGTGAGAATGGCCGGCCCTACCGCCTCGTCACTCTCGTTTTCAATTTGCAAATCGCTGATGAGGGGCACCGAATTCTGGTGAGAGGCGAACCCCACCTTCGGCCGCACGACCGCCCGAATTTCAACCAATTAGTCCCCCAGATGGCCCAGAACAAAAGGGGACTCTAACAATCAGCGCGGGGCAAGGAAAGAGGCCGCTTTTTGAAAAAAGCGGCGCAAAAACTTCTGTTAACCTGAGCCGGTGCCGCTGAAACCAGCACGGCCCAGTTTAAAAAAAGTTTTTTGCTTCTTTTTTCCAAAAAAGAAGCCCTTCCTTACTTACCTTAAATTTCCTTCAAAGTTTCCCGAACACCGCCAGCGTGGCGACGATGCCGATGCCCACACCCGCCACCAGCCAGGCGCAGCGGTCGAGCAGCGGGAGATATCCGGTTTCAGCCACGCGTACCGCCGCAGGTACTGACGCAGGCGCCGGCTGCACTGACGCCGCCATCACCGTGGCGGGCTGCTCTGCCGGCGCGCCTGCCGCCGGCACGGCGCCGCCGGTGATCACGCGGCCGAAGCTTTCAAAGAATTCCCCGGCAAGTTTGGTGGAGACACCGCCGATCAGACGGCTGCCGACGCTGGCGAGCTTGCCGCCGATTTCCACCGCAGCGCTGTAGCGCAGGATCGTACCGTCGCCGTCTGGCGTCAGCCGCACCTGCGCGCTGCCTTTGGCAAACCCCGCAGGGCCACCCTGCCCGCGACCGGACAGGGTATAGCCATGCGGCGGGTCGAGATCGGCCAGCTCGACCTTACCTTTGAACGTTGCCGAAACCGGCCCGATCTTGGCGGTCACCGTGGCGGTGAATTCGTTCTCGCCGGTCCGTTCCAGCGACTTGCAGCCCGGCAAGCTCGCCTGCAGCACGGCGGGGTCGTTCAACCCCTCCCAGACGCGCTGCGGCGATGCCGGAATGCGGTATTCGCCGTCAATATTCATGCGCTGTACAGCCGGAACAAAGCCTGCGTGCCTTCATCCTCATGGCCGGAAGCGGCCAGGCGCTCATACAGTGCCTTGGCCTGGGAGAGGCCCGGCAGCGGCAGCCCCATGCTCTCAGCCTCGGCCAGAGCGATGCTCATATCCTTGATGAAATGGCGCACATAGAAACCCGGCGCGAAATCGCCGCCAAGCATGCGCGGCCCGAGATTGTTCAGCGCGAAGCTGGCGGCCGCCCCGGCGCCGATCGATTGCAGCACCTGGCGCGGGTCCAGCCCGGCCTTCTTGGCATAGGCCAGGCTCTCGCACACCGCCATCATGTTCGAGGCGATGGTGATCTGGTTCGCCATCTTGGTATGCTGCCCGGCCCCGGCTTCGCCCTGGCGCACCACATTCTCGCCCATCCGCGTCAGCACCGGCCGGACATGCTCGACCGCCGCCGCCTCACCGCCGACCATGATCGAGAGCTTGGCATTGCGCGCGCCGACATCGCCGCCGGAAACCGGGGCATCGAGCACGGCAACGCCCTTCGCAGCACCTACGGCGGCGATGCGCTGCGCCAGCGAGGGGCTGGAGGTGGTCATGTCGATCAGCACCGTGCCCGGCGTGGCCTGGGCGATGAGCCCGTCCGGCGCGAGATAGATGTCTTCCACATCCTGCGGGAAACCGACGATGGTGATCACCACGTCGCACACCGCAGCCATCTCGCCGGGCTTGTCGTGCCACACGGCGCCTTGCGCGATCAGCTCGTCGGCCTTGGCGCGGCTGCGGTTATAGACGTGCAGCGCATAGCCGCCGGCCATGATATGCCCGGCCATGCTCCGGCCCATGATGCCGAGCCCGATGAAGCCAACCGTCTTAATTGCGGGAAAATCCGTCATGTCTCTCGATGTCCTCGTCTGTCAGATCCGGCCGCGCAGCAGGCCGCGAAGGGTGGGAGGCGTCAAAGGCTGATGCGTGGCGGTGACGCCGAACGGCGCCAGCGCGTCGTTCACGGCATTGGTCACCGCGCCGATCGCCCCCATCACGCCGCCTTCGGCCATGCCTTTGATCCCGGCAGGCGTGCGCTTGTTCGGCGTGTGCATCGCCAGGATTTCGATATTCGGCAACTCGCAGGCGGTCGCCACCAGATAATCGGCGAGCGTGCTGCTCAAATTCTGCCCGGTCTTGTCATAGAACACGTGCTCATACAGCGAGCCGCTCAGCCCCATGGCCACCGCGCCGATCTGTTGGCCGCGCACCACCACCGGGTTCAACACGGTGCCGCAATCCTCGGCGACCACGTAGCGCAGAATGTTGACCCGGCCGGTCTGCACGTCGAGTTCGATCTCGCAGGCATGGCTAGAGTTGGAATAGGTCATCGGCGGCGGGTCGTAAGCGTGCGAGACGTCGAGGCCCGGCTCCATGCCCGGCGGCAGCGCCAGCGGGTCGAGATAGGCGATCCTGGCGACATCGGCCAGCGCGATGCCGGTGCCGGTCCAGGCGCCGCCGATCAGCCGTTCCACCGTGCCCTCGTGCAGCCTGAGATCGCCGGCGCTGTTCAGCTTCAGCATATGCGCGGCGATGGCCAGCACCTTTTCCTGCGCCTTGCGCGCGCAGAGATAGAGCGCGCCGCCGCCCGCCGTGGCGCCACGCGCGCCGCGGCTGCCCATGCCGTAGGGCGCGACATCGGTATTACCAAGTTCCAGGCCCACGTTGGAAACGTCGACGCCGAGCCCCTCCGCCACGGCGAGCGGCAGTGAACTCTCATAGCCCTGCCCCGTCGCCATCAGCCCGACCGAGGCACGCACCGCGCCGGTCGGCTCGATCCGCACCCAGGCGGCCTCGTGCCCGGAACCGAGAATGCCGGCGGCCTTGTAGAAGCGTGAACCATAGGTGGTCGGCTCGACCACCGTGCACAGGCCGAGCCCGAGATAGCGGTTCTGTGCCCGCGCCTCTTCCTGGCGTTTGCGGAAATCCTCATAGCCGATGGCGGCGGCAACCGCCTCCAGCGTCTCGGACGGGGTGACATCTTCCAGCACCTCGCCGGTCGCCATCGTATAAGGCAGCTCGGCCGACGACAGCATGTTCACGCGGCGCACCGCCAGCGGATCCAGGCCAAGCTGCCGGGCGACGGCATCCATTGTGCCTTCCATTACCCAGCTCGCCATCGCCATCGGCGCGCGCATCGGCCCGGCGCCGCATTTATTGGTCATCGCCACGCGCACCGAGTAGGCGTAATCGGCGATGCGGTACGGGCCGGTGAGGATCAGCGCGACCACCCGGGCGATATAATTGCCGGGAAAGAAGCAGTAGGCGCCGAAATCCTCGGTCATTGAGAGTTCGAGGCCGAGGATACGGCCATCTTCCGCCACGGCGGCGCGGGTCTCGCAGAGCTGCTCGCGGGGATGGCAGGCGGCCTGGAGGTTTTCCATCCGGTCTTCGCGCCAGCGCACCGTGCGCTGGAAGTGGCGGGCCAAAGCCGCGATCGCCAGCTCCTCGCGATAGAGCGCGATTTTCTGGCCGAACCCGCCGCCGACATCCGGGCAGATCACGGTGACCTGGGATTCCACCAGGCCGAGCCGCCGCGCCAGCGACGTGCGCAGCGGATGCGGCACCTGGTTGCCGGTGTGAAAGGTCAGATGCTGGCGCCCTTCATCCCACACGGCGACGCAGCCGCGCGTCTCCAGCGGCATTTGCGTCTGCCGGTGCTGCGAGAAACAGGCGCTCACAACGGCATGCGCGGTCTTGAAACGCGCTGCGACATCGCCGGCGGCAAAATGCTGCTCGGAGAGCTGGTTGCTCGGCAATGTCTCGTCCACGCGCGGCGCACCGGGCGCGAGGGCGCTGTCCATATCCGCCACGGCGGGCAGCACCTCATACTCGACCTCGATCGCCTCGGCGGCGTCCTCGGCGAGATAGCGGTCAGCGGCGAGAACGCAGGCGACCAGATCGCCCTGGAACCGCACCTTGGCTGTCGGGAACGGTTCCATCGCCGTCGGGTGCAACCCTTCGATCGGCGGGGCCATCTGCAGCACGCTCGCCCATTGCGCGATGTCGTGCCCGGTGACGATGGCGGCGACTCCCGGCATGGCAGCGGCTTGGGTGCTGTCGATGCTCAGAATGCGCGCATGGGCGTGCGGCGAGCGCAGGAAGGTCGCGTGCAAAGCCTGCGGGAAGGCGAGGTCGTCGAGATAGCGGCCGGCGCCGGTCAGAAATCGCCGATCCTCCCGGCGCGGCATGGCCCGGCCGATCTGCGTGAAAGGCGTGTCCTGCATCACTTCGCCTCCCCGCGCATCATTGCGGCGGCTTTGCGCACGGCGACCACAATGTTCTGGTAGCCGGTGCAGCGGCAGATATTGCCGGAGAGCACGTCGCGGATTTCCGCCTCGCTCGGGTCGGGATTGTCCCGCAGGAAGGCTTCGAACGTCATGATGATGCCGGGCGTGCAGAAGCCGCATTGCAGCCCGTGCTCCTCATGCAGCGCCTGCTGCAGCGGGCTCAGGGCGCCATCGCGCGCCACCGCCTCGATGGTGGTGATCTCATGCCCCTCCATCTGCACCGCGAAGGTCAGGCAGGCACGCGCGGGCCGGTCGTCGATCAGCACGGTGCAGGCGCCGCAGACGCCGTGCTCGCAGCCGACATGCGTGCCGGTCAGGCCGAGATCGTCGCGCAACACATCGGAGAGCAGCCGGCGCGGCGGCACCGCGACTTCATGTTCCACGCCATTCACAGAGAGGGTGATCAGCATCCGTTCAGCCATTCTTCTGGTCCTCCCCTCGCGCCCGCGCCGCCGCCGAAGCCAGCGCGCGGCGGGTCAAAGTCGCGGCAAGTTCGCGGCGATAGGCGGCCGGGATGCGTACATCATCCTCCGGCGCGATGGCCGAGGCGGCGACACAGGCGAGCTCCGCACACCATTCCGCATCCGGCAGGCGACCGCAAAACGGCGCCAGCCGCTGATGCAGCGAGAGCGGCGTGGCATCGACACCGCCCAGCGCCAGCTCCAGTGTCTCCACCTTCCCCGACGGGGCGCAAGCGATCGTCGCGGCCACGGACACGATGGCGAAATCGCCATGGCGCTGGGAAAAAATCTCCATCCCCCACCCTTGGGCGGCGGAAAAAGCGGGAAAACGGACCGCCAGGATCATCTCGTCCGGCTGTACCGACGTGACCAGGCTCGAGACAAAAAACTCCCGCGCCCGCACGGTGCGCGTGCCGGCACGGCCGCCGATGAGAATTTCCGCATCCAGCAGCGTCGCGATCAGCGGCAGTTGCGCCGCCGGGTCGGCATGGGCGAGGCTGCCGCCAAGCGTGCCGCGCTGGCGAATGGCGTAATGGCCGATGCTGGCGGCCGCGGCCGCCAGGATCGGGCAGGAAGCCGCCACCTCTTTATCTGTTGCCACGCGATGATGCCGCGTCAGGCTGCCGATCTCGAGCAGGCCCGGTTGCCGGCGGACGTAATCCAGCTCCAACAGGTCGTTGAGGTCGACCACATGCTCCGGACGCGCGACGCGCAGATTGAGCATGGGGCCCAGGCTCTGCCCGCCCGCGAGCAGTTTTGCGCCCTCGAGTTCGGCCAGCAAAGCTAGCGCGTCAGCGACCGTCTGCGGCCGGTGGTAAGCGAAGGAGGCGGGTTTCACGCAATAAAACTCGAGTTTCGTCTGTTGGCGCGGTCTACATCGCCTGTCCGTGACCGGCCGGCAACCCGTTCTGGCAGCAAAAACTTCTGCGCCCCGTGATTGAGCGTTGCAATCGGCGCGGGCCAGATCAGCCCTCCGATCAGGGCGCGCGGAGAAAGTGGCCGCTTTTTGGAAAAAGCGGCGCAAAAACTTCTTGTCTTTGGGCTGGGGCGTTCGCAGGCACGGCCGGCAACAATCTGGGGCTGCTCGGCAGCAGGAGCGGCACCACCTCTTCATGGCGCTGATCGTGATCCCCTGGCTGCCAGCACCCCAAGGCGCCTCGCTGCAGAGCCTGTCCTGGCTCTCGCTTTTCCGATGGGCCGGCTTCCCGCTTTTCCTCATCGCCGCCGCATGGCCGGACGATGCCGGTCAGCCAGCCCAGGCCACAAACCGCCTTGCTTGGCTGATCAGCATCGCGGGCTTCATCACCCTCTTCGCCGCTTGCCTCACGACCTTGCTTGCGACCCGCTTCATCGCCGCCCTCCCCGTGCTGCTGCGCGACCCGCTACATTTCACCGCCATTGGGCAATATCTCTCCGGCGGCGCGGCGCTGCTCACGATCCTTGCCCTCGCCATGCTCTGGCGCCGTCTGCGCTCAGTGCTGACTCTCTGGCTTATGGTGGTGATGTGCGCCTGGGCGATCCAGCTCCTGCTGCTCTCCTTCCCCATACCGGCCCGCTTCACCCTCGGCTGGTATGGCGGCCAGCTCTTTGGCCTCTTTGCCGGCAGCCTCATGCTCATCCTCCTGCTCTGCGAGATCACGCGCCTCTACCCGCGGCTGCGCGCCGCCATGATCGCCCAGCGCCGCGAGCACGAGGCCAGGCTCCTCACCAGCAATGCCGTCGCCGCCCTGATCGCCCATGAAATCAAGCAGCCTCTCACCGGCATCACCACGCAGGCCCAGGCCGGGCTGCGCTGGCTCGACCGCCCCACCCCTGAGTTCGGCGAGGCCCGCGAGGCCCTCAGCCAGATCGCCGCCCAAGGGCTGCATGCCGGGCAGATGGTCGACACTGTCCGCGCTTCGCTCCGCCGCCACGCCCAGAGCCGCGTTGCCCTGGCCCCCGACAGCCTCATTGCCGACGTGCTCGCCGGGCTGCGCGCCGAGCTGCAACGCCACCGCATTCGCGTCCAGACCAGCTTGGCACCTGATCTGCCCGCCATCATCGGCGGCCCAGCCCAGCTCCACCAATGCCTCGCCAATCTCATCGCCAACGCCATCGACGCCATGGCGGCGATCAACGGCCCGCGACTGCTCTCCGTGCACGCCACGTTCCGCGACGGCAGCGTGCATATTTCCGTCGCCGATAACGGCCCCGGCATCCGCCCCGAAGACGCCGACCGTATCTTCACCCCTCTTTATACCAACAAGCCTGCCGGCACGGGCATGGGCCTCGCCATCTGCCGCTCCATCATCGACAGCCATGACGGCAAGCTCTGGGTTGCCCCCAACCGGCCTTGCGGCGCCGTCTTCCATGTGGCGCTGCATGCCGCTGGGGGGGATTAAAAAGGCAGGAAGGAAGAGGCCGCTTTTTGGAAAAAGCGGCGCAAAAACTTTTGGTCCTTCAGCGCCTTAGGCGTGCGACGGCGAAGTCGACAAAGGCCCGGACCTTCGCGCTCTCCAGCCGTCCCGCCGGTGTGATGAGATGGACCGGGACCGGGTCAGGCTCTGCATCGGCCAGAACGATCTCCAGGCGCCCATCCTCGACTTCCTGTTCGACCTGGTAGGACATGACGCGAATAACCCCATGACCATCCGCCGCCGTGCCAATCGCCGATTCGATCAGATTGACATGCAGGCGTGAAGACATGCGGATGTTGCGCAACCTGTCCATGCCCGGCAGCGGCGGAAAGCTCCAGATCTCATTTTGCGAGGGCTCGCCATGGGTGATGCACTCATGGGCGGCAAGGTCCTCGGGAACGCGGATCGGCGGCCGGCTTGCGAGATAGCTTGGCGATGCCGCCACGACGCGCCTGACTTCGCCGACCTTGATCGCAATCAGGCTTGAATTCGGGGAGCGGCGCAATGCGCAACGCCACGTCGATGCCTTCATCGGTCAGGCGCGTCATCCGGTCCAGAAGCAGATATTAAATCTGCACATCGGGATAGGCGCGGAGAAACGCGTCGATGATGGGCCTGAAGATCCTCATCCCGAACATCACCGGCGCGGTGACCGTCAACAACCCGCGCGGCGCCGCCTGCGCACCCGCCACCATGAGGTCCGCCTCTTCAAGCTCCGCCAAAATGCGCCGGTACGCCGCAACGTAACGCTCGCCGGCTTCGCTGAGCCGGATCGAGCGCGTCGTGCGATGCAGCAGCACGACGCCAAGCTCTTCCTCCAGAAACGCGACCATCCGGGTAATCGCCGCGGGCGAGCGGCCCAGCCGGCTGGCAGCACCACTCAAACTCCCGGCATCCACCGCGGCAATCAAGACTTTTACGGCGCTGATCTTGTCCAATTTTTCCACTTTTTGAAAAAATGATTTGCAGAAAATAGCCATTCTAGCCGGAAAGAGAAAGAGTTACGTCAAGATCCACAAGGCGGTAGCCCGTAGGACGACCGCCGGTTTTTGCGATCACAAATTCAGCCAAAGAGGCCGTTATGACTTCAGCCGCTCCGACCCTCGCTTCCGCGCCTTGGCACGAAGGTGAATTGCAGATGCAGCGCCGTTATGGCGTGGACGAGCAGATGGATGATCTCGGGCGCCGCTGGGTCCGCGACTATCTGACCGACCAGCAGCGCGAATTCTATCCGCAATTGCCCTTTGCCGTGCTCGGCGCCGTGGACCCGGCGGGTGACGTCTGGGCGACCTTGCGCGCCGCCCCGCCCGGCTTCCTGTCCGCGCCCGACGCGAAGCATCTTGATGTCGCCGTGCCCCGCGAGCCCGCCGACCCCGCCGAGGCCGGCATGGAAGACGGCGATGCGATCGCGCTGCTGGGGATCCAGCTCGCGACGCGGCGTCGCAATCGGATGAACGGCCGCATCCAGCGCACTGGTTCGGCCGGGTTCAGCGTCGCGGTGCGTTATGGCTACGGCAATTGCGCGCAATATATCCAGGGCCGCGAATCCGTGTTCCTTGACCACACGGCGGCACCTGCCGCCGCGCCGCCCGTCACGCTCGACGGGTTCGATGCCGAGGCGGTCGAGATGCTGAAAAAGGCCGATACTTTCTTCGTCGCCTCCTACCAGACAGACGCTGAAGGCCAGCGCAGCGTCGACGTCTCCCACCGTGGCGGCAATCCCGGTTTTGCCCGGCTGGACGATGACGGCTGGCTGACCATCCCCGATTTCGCCGGCAATAATTTTTTCAACAGCTTCGGCAATTTCCTGCTCAATTCCAAAGCCGGGTTGATTTTCATCGATTTCGACAATGGCACGGTCCTGCAAATGACCGGCGAGGTTAAAATTATTTTCGAGAGTGCTGAGATCGAGCAGTTCCAGGGGGCGGTCAGGCTGTGGCGCTTCCGCCCGCACAAGATCATCCGCCGGCGCCAGGCCTTGCCGTTGCAGACCCGCTTCATGGAAGATGGCTGGTCGCCGCACACTCTGCTGACGGGGCGGTGGGAGCAACCGACGCGGCCGGCCAATGATCTCTGGGGGGATTTCCGCATCGTGAAGACGGTCGATGAAAGCAGCGTGGTCCGCTCCTTTCATTTGGCGCCTGCCTCCGGTGAAAAAATCGTCCCCCAGCGGTCCGGCCAGTATTTGCCGATCAGCGTCTCGCTCCCGGACACGGCGAAGCCGCTGCAGCGCCAATACACGCTTTCCTCCTCACCCTCCGACGAATTCTATCGGATCAGCGTGAAGCGCCAGGGTGTCGTCTCGAAATTCCTGCATGGGCTGCAGGCAGGCGATACCATCAAGGCGCGCGCGCCGGCGGGCGAATTTGTCATCGACCCGGCCGAGAAGCGCCCCGCCGTGCTGCTGGCCGCGGGCATTGGCGTGACGCCGATGCTGGCTATGCTGCATGGCCTCGTGGATGAGGGTGCACGCAACGGCCGCATCCGGCCGGCCTGGTTCTTCTACGCGGCGCTGAACGTGGCCGAACGCGCCTTCGATGCGGAAATTTCACGCCTCGCGGAAGCCGGCCAGGGCGCGATCCGCTATCGTCGCTGGCTCACCGACGTTACCGGGGCCACGCAAGCCGATTACGACCATACCGGCCTGATCGACATCGAGGCGCTCAAAGCGGCGCTGCCGCTCAATGATTATGATTTCTACCTGTGCGGCCCGCCGGGCTTCACGCAGGCTCTGTATGACGCCCTGCGCGACATCAACATCGCCGACGATCGCATTCATACCGAGGCCTTCGGACCGGCCTCGCTGAAGCGCCGCATCGATCGTCCGTCCGGCGCCGATGCCGGGCCTGTGCCCGCGACCCAGCCTGTGCCCGTGATGTTCAAGCGCGCGGACAAGACGGTCGTTTGGACGCCGGAATCGGGCTCGCTGCTGGAACTGACCGAGGCGCAAGGGCTGGAGCCGGAATTCAGCTGCCGCAACGGAAGCTGCGGCACCTGCCGGACGACCATCATCGAGGGCAAGGTTGCCTACCCGACGCCCCCGAGCGCGAAGGTCGCCGAGAACGAATGCCTGATCTGCTGTGCCCGGCCGGCAAGCCCGGCGGAGGGTGAGGAAGCCCGGCTCGTGCTCGATCTGTAAGCTGGCATAAAACAACAGAAACGCCCACGATGCCGTGGGCGGTTCTGTGTCTGCGTCAGGCAACGCCGGTTGCGCGAGCGCGCAACCAGTCTGTTACCCGGTTATTCCAGCAAGGTCGGCTGCATGGTCATCCCCGGCATGACCTGCGCTCCCGGCATCATCGTCAGGTCGTTCAGCTCATGGAACATCCAGACGGTCAGACCGATGGTGAGAATGAATAACGGAACCGTGAGGACCAGCGACACGCTCTTCCAGATGTTATGCAAAGCGATGTTCAGCCCGAAGAACAGGAAGCATTGCGCGAACAGCGCCACCATGGCGAGCACGGAAATGGCGCCGAGCAGCTTGAGCGGGGGCAAAGCGTGCTGCTCGGTCAGCAGCAAGGCCGCCAGTAGCAGCAGAAGCGACAGCACGAAGCCGACGGTGTAGCCGGCGAAACTCGCCTGCTGCACTTCCGGGTGCAGCACGGGATCGGGGTGATGCGTGGCCATTAGATGCTCCCCTTGAGGTAAACGAAGACATAGACGCACACCCAGACCGAGGCCTGGAACTGCCAGAACAGGCGCAGATTGAGCAGCTGTGCCACCACCGCAGTCGAGAGGCCGAAGCGGCGCACCTGCACCAGCATCACCAGCATCCACAGAATGCCGAACGCCATGTGCAGCCCGTGCGTGGCGATGAGGATGAAGAAAGCGGAGAGGAAACCGCTGGTATCCGGGGTCGCGCCAGCATGGAAGAGGCTGATGAAATCCGTCAGCTCCAGCCTGATGAACACGACGCCGAGGACGGCGGCGGCGATCATGCCGGCGATCACCCCGGCACGGCTGCCGCGTTTCAGCGCGACCGTGGCAAGGCTGTAGGCGAACACGCTGGAGAGCACCGCGAGCGTCTGCCAGGTCGCGGCGATCGGATGCACGACCTGCGCTTCCCCGGGGCCGCCGGCCGTGTTCATGCTGTGGTCGAGCACCGCATAAGCGGCGAAGAGCCCGGCGAAGAGCAGCGCGTCGCTCAACATATACAGCCAGAAGCCGAAAGTCTTGGCGGCAATCACGTCATGTTCTTCATGCCCGTAATGCCAGAGCGGCGGCACTTTGCCGTCCTTGATGATGTTGATCTGCATTATTGCGCCTCCAGTTCGGCCAGGTCATGCGTTTCGGCAACTGGCTCCGCCTCGCTAAGATGCTGCGTTTCGGCGATGACGCCGAGCGGCTTGCCCGGCCGCTCCAGCTTCGCCAGCGTCTCGGCGGACAGGACATAGCCGTGGTCGCGCGCAAAGGAGCGATAGATCACCACGGCAATGATCCCGAGCAAAGAGAGGCCCGCCATCCACCAGATCCGCCAGACCAGACCGAAACCGAAGCCGAAGGCGAGGATGCCGATAAGCAACGGAATCACGGTGTTGTTCGGCATGTGGAAATCCGTGAAATATTCCGGCTGCGCGTCGGCGACGTTGTTGGCATAGCGCCAGCTCAGCTCGTCGCGTGCATTCACCTGAGGGATCACGGCGAAGTTATAGAAGGGAACCGGCGAATGGGTGAGCCATTCCAGCGTGCGGGACGTCCCCCAGGGATCCGCCCCGACCTGGTTCTTCTTGCGGTCGCGGATGCTGACAAACAGCATTTTCGCGAAATAATAGCAGGAGAGCGTGTAAATGCCGATCCCGATTTCCTCGGTGATGAGGGCCGGCATCCATTGCGTGTTGTAGAGATAGTCCAGACGCCGCGTCTCGCCCATGAAACCGAGCGCGAACATCGCGGTGAACAGCACGATGGTGCCGAGGCTGAATGTGTAGAAGAACATCTTGCCGCTGCGCTCATCCAGCGTGAAGCCGAAGACTTTCGGGAACCAGTAGCCGGTGGCGGCGAAAATCGAATAGGCGATGAGCAGCACCATGCAATGGAAATGGGCGATCACGAACACGCTGTTATGCACGGTATAGTTCACCGCCGGGATCGCCAGCATCATGCCGGTCAAACCGCCGATGAGCAGCAGGAACAAGGCGCCGACCGCCCACAGCATCGGCGCGGTGAAGGTCAGGCGGCCGCGATAGAGGGTGAAGACCCAGTTGAACACTTTCACGCCGGTCGGAATGCCGACCAGCATGGTCGCCACCGAGAAGAAGGTGTTGACGTAAGGCCCCGCCCCCATGGTGAAGAAATGATGCAGCCACACCGTCCAGGAAATCCCGGCGATGGCGAAGGTCGCGGCCACCATGGTGATGTAGCCGAATAACGGCTTTTCGGAGAAAGTCGGAATGACTTCCGAGATGATGCCAAAGGCCGGCAGCACCAGGAAGTACACTTCAGGATGGCCCCAGATCCAGAACAGGTTGGTGTAGAGCATCAGATCGCCGCCCATGCCGGCGGTGAAGAAATGCGTGCCGAGATAGCGGTCCGCGCCCAGCAGCGCGAGGGCCACGCCAAGGATCGGGAAGGAGGTCAGGCCGATGATGTTGGTCGACAGCGTCGTCCAGGTGAAAATCGGCAGACGGTCCCAGCGCATGCCGGGGGCGCGCATGCCGACGATGGTGGCGATCATATTGACCGCGTTCAGCGTCGTGCCGACGCTCGAAATCTGGATCGCCCAGAGCCAGTAATCGACGCCCACACTCGGGCTGAAAGGAACTTCCGTGAGCGGGGCGAGGCCCACCCAGCCGGCGGTGGAGAAATCGCCGACGAACAGCGAGGCCATGACCAGCATCGCGCCCACCGTGGTGAGCCAGAGGCTGATCGCGTTCATCATCGGGAAGGCCATGTCGCGCGCGCCGATCTGCAGCGGCACCACGATGTTGCCGAGCCCCGTGAGGATCGGAGTGACCGCGAAAATGATCATCAGCGTACCATGCGAGCTGTAGATCTGGTCGAAATGCTCCGGCGGCAGATAGCCGTGCGCCGCGCCGAGATGGCCGAGCGATTTCGGGCCGTCGGCCATCACCTGCTGGGTGCGGATCATCAGCCCGTCGACAAAGCCGCGGAACATCATGACCAGGCCGAGCAGCATGTACATAATGCCGATCTTCTTATGATCGACCGTGGTCAGCCATTCGCGGAAAAGATAGCCGACCTTACGGTAATACAGCACCGGAACGACGACCATAAGCCCGGCGACGGCCGAGAAGGCTAAGGCGAAAAGGATGATCGGGTTGGTATAGGGAATTGAATTGAGGGTCAGCCTGCCAAATAGCGGCGACCACGGACCGGGCACATGAACGAACACGGTTAAGACCTTTCTCTTCGTCTGAAGTGCGTTAGCGGGGGCGTATTTTGCGTCAGGAACGGGCCGGACCGGCCTCGGCCACGGCGGTTTTTGCCGGCGCCGGTGCGGGAAGTTCCGGGGGCACCGGATAGACCACGCCTTGCAGTGCCGCGTGATAGACCTGATCGAACAAATTCGCGTCCACGCCGGAGAAATATTCCGGCTTGGCGCCGACATTCACGGTCGGCCGCGCCAGCTGACGGAACTGCGCATAGTCCAGCCTGTTCGGCGAAGTCTGAGTCCGGGTGACCCAGGCGGCAAAATCAGACGACGAAACGATACGCGTGGAAAACTGCATCCAGGAGAAGCCCTCGCCGCTGAAATCGGCCGAATAGCCCTCGTAATTCCCCACCCGGTTGACCTGGAAGGCATCCTTGGTGCGCATGCCCGGCATGACGTCGATCATCGGCGCAACCTGCGGAATGAAGAAATCGTTGACGACGCTGGCCGAGGTCAGGCGCAGATCCACGACCCGGCCTTGCGGCACCACGAGGTCATCAATCGTCGCGATTCCCTGCTGGGGGTAGATGAACAGCCATTGCCAGTCGGTGGTGACCACATCCACCTGCAACGGCGCGTCCGCCTCCGCGGTCTTCGCCAACAGGGTCGGCCCGTAAGGGTTCACCATCATGGTGCTCAGATATGAATAATAGCCGAGCACCGCGACGACGATCAGGGGCAAGCCCCACATCAGCAGCTCCAGGCCGAGCGAATGCGACCAGTCCGGTGCGTAGGCCGCATTGCGCGACTTGCGATAACGCCACAGAAACAGCGCGATCATGAAGGTGATCGGCAGGATGATCAGCAGCATCACCGCGACGTCTATGATCGTGTAGTGCCATTCCACATTGGCGATGGAGTCGGCGGGATGGAACAGGCGGTATTGCACCGTCGAACAGCCCGACAGGAACAAGGCCGAAAGCGGCAGGAGACGCCGCGAAAACAAAGCAAGTCTTCGGTACCGTGACGGTATCATGTGTAGTCCACCCTAGTTAGTTCTTTTGCATTAGCTCGATACGCCGGCAGAATGCCCTTCCCGCCGCCGCCGATCAAGCGGTGAAACAGAAAAAGTCTACCGAGTGCTCTACCATTAAGTGTAGATTCATTAACTTCTTATAAAGTTTCTTGGAACGCCGGCTCAACGAAACGTTATTGTCACGCCACAATAAAGCCGCGCCTGCCCTCGCCGAAACCCGGGCGTTTCGTTCGGCTTGGCCAAGAGAGGTCTCTATATGAGACGGTACGGCAACTCCGGGGGACGGGCTCTCCGGCCCGGGCGATCACCCGGCGGGGCACGGCCGGGCAGCCCTGGGACGGGCCGCCATTCCTGATCGGCGGCCTTGCACAGGCTGCCGCGCGTATTTCTGGACCGCATCCACGACCCGATGCCACCTGCCTCTCCCGTCCCGCCCTGGAAAAAAGGGCCATAAAGCCGGGATCGAAATTGCCCCCGCATTCAATCGCGCAGCGGAAGAGTGTCTGCCGAACAGCGTATATTCGCTCGCACATCAACTGCGCATAATTTCGGGGCGATCTATGGCACACGGCCCGTTCGGCCATCGTTCCATCAGCCCCTCAGCGAAGGAAACTTGCCATGGGCAGCGAACAGAAAGTTGCCGTGATCACCGGTGCGTCCCGGGGCATCGGCGCGGCTCTCGTCAAGGCTTATGTCGACCGCAACTACCGTGTGGTCGCGGTCGCCCGCTCGATTCAGGCGGCGAACGATGCGGATATCCTGACCGTCCCCGGCGACATCGCCGACCGAAAAACGGCCGAACGCGCAATCTCGGAGGGCATGACGCGGTTCGGGCGCATCGACACGCTCGTCAACAATGCCGGCATCTTCATGGCCAAGCCCTTTACCCAGTATACGGAGGCCGATTATGCGGCGTTCCTGCGCGTCAATGTCACGGGATTCTTTCACATGACGCAGCTGGCCATCGCCGAGATGGAGAAACAGTGCAGCGGCCATGTCGTACAGATCTCAACCAGCCTGGTCGACCATGCAAGTTCCGCAGTCCCGTCCGCGCTTGCGTCATTGACCAAAGGCGGGCTGAATGCCGCGACAAAATCGCTCGCGATCGAATATGCGAAACGGGGGATCAGGGTGAATGCGGTCGCGCTCGGCATCATCAAGTCACCGATGCATCCCGCCGCAAGCTATGCCCAGCTCGATCTTCTGCATCCTGTCGGCCATATGGGCGAAATCTCGGACGTCGTCGATGCGATCCTTTACCTCGAATCGGCCAGCTTCGTGACGGGCGAGATCCTTCACGTCGATGGCGGCCAGAGTGCCGGCCATTAATCCTGGGCATTCACGACCAGCCGCGCAAACTGTGTGCGCAAGCGCGGCACGGCAAAATCCACGAATGCACGGACCTTCGGAACCGACAGCCGGCGCTCCGGCGTGACGATATGGACCGGCAAAGGCGGAAGCTCGGCGGAACTCAGTACGATCCGCAACCTTCCGTCCCGCAAATGTGCCGCGACCTGATCGGACAAGAGCCGCGTCACGCCATGCCCTTCGGAGGCCGAGGCAACCGCCGCGCGAACGCTATTGACCACGATACGCGGCGTGAAATGTACCGTGCGCGCCATCGTCGTTCCGGGTGCTGCGGGAAAGCTCCATGCGTCCCAGCCGAATTGAGTCATGGCGATGATCTGCTGTTTCGAGATATCTTCAGGTTCGGCAATGCGCGGATGGCGGGCGAGATAGGAAGGTGCTGCGACAATGATCCGCCGGACCTCACCGACCCGCACAGCCACCATTGATGAATCGGGTAAATGCGCAATCCGCAACGCAACATCAACGCCTTCATCGATCAGATTGACCTGCCGGTCGAGCAGATAAAGCTTCGCCGATATCTTTGGAAAAGTGTCGAGAAAAGCATCCAGGATCGGACGCAGGATTTCCTCGCCGCTCATGACAGGCGCTGTCAGGGTCAGCGTGCCACGTGGGGCCGATCCCTCCCCTTCCGCCAGTATATCGACCTCCAGAAGTTCGGCGAGCACACGCCGGCAGGCGCCGGCATAGCGTTCACCCACTTCGCTCAACCTGATCGAACGTGTCGTGCGATGGAGGAGCGGCGCGCCGACACGGTCTTCTAGAAAGGCCACGGCCCGGCTCACCGCAGCCGGCGAGCGTCCGAGTCTGCGGCCCGCCCCCGCAAGACTGCCTTCGTCGAGCGCGGCCACGAAGATCTTCATAGCGTCGATGCGATCCATCGGTTCTTCCGCATCCTGAAATACTGAATGCCGAACGATAGTCATTCAATCGAACCGTGGGAGGGTGTACCACAAAGCCAAGGCAGTGGTGTACCACGTTTTAGATACGAGATCCGGTGAACAGATGTGAGCACTGTGGCTACGGTCTCGCGAGATGACCTGTCGGACCCACCCTTACTGGTGAAATGATTGTCTCGCGACGCGAAGACCAGTCTTTAACTGCCGGGCGTTTCTCAGTCTTGCACCTCACGACTCCATAGGAGACATCCCATGCTGTACAAGAACTTCCCCATCATGACTGGTGCCGGCTTGGCTTTGTTCATGAGTGGTGCGCACTGCCTGGCTCAGCCCGCTTCTCCCTCGAACTCAACGGAGGCAACGCAACCAGGAACGCAGCAGATAAGACCAACGATGCGGCCTCTGGCATTCAAGTTGAATTTAAATTCCGCGGATATGGCAAAAATCACCGCGATGATGCATGCGGGGCGTGCCATGTGTTTTGTGCAGGATCTGGATCCTGGCGATGACAGCAGTTTGATCGAAATTTGCGGCATCCCAGAACTCGACGCAAACCTTCGTACCTTGATTCAGCGTAGCTTCGCCGCGCCTCTAGCCTCGACAAGCAGGCGCGTGAGTTCGCCTTGCCCATCTCGATTGCCGCCCCTCGTTCAGGCTTCACGTGATTGTCATCCTGATCAGGAGCGCATGTCGCTTCCGGACCAGGATTAAAACGAGGAGACACACCAATGAACAGCATCACGAATGCGGAGACGATCAACCAGGATCGTCGGCGGCTGCTCGGCATTGCCGCCGCAACGGTTGCCGCCGAATTCAGCATCATCGGATCAGCCAACGCACAATCCAACGGAGAAAAAACGACGCCCACGAATCGCCCGGAGATAAATGCCTCCTTCAATTCATTAAAGCAGATCAATGCCGGCGTGCTGAATGTCGGATATGCTGAAGCGGGCCCCGCCGACGGCCACGCGGTCCTTCTTCTGCATGGTTGGCCATACGATATTCATAGTTATGTTCAGGTGGCCCCGCTGCTGGCCTCAGCCGGCTATCGGGTGATCATCCCTTATCTGCGCGGTTACGGCACGACACGCTTTCTTTCAACGGAGACGGCGCGGAATGGCCAGCAATCGGTCTTCGCCGTCGATATGATCGCTTTGATGGATGCGCTCAAAATCGACAAGGCAACCATCGGTGGCTTCGATTGGGGCGCCAGAACGGCTAACGTGATTGCCGTGCTCTGGCCAGAACGTTGCAACGCGATGGTCACCGTCAGCGGCTATCTAATCGGCAGCCCAAAAGCAAACGAGACCCCGTTGCCGCCAAAAGCTGAACTCGGCTGGTGGTATCAATATTATTTCGCGACGCAGCGGGGCCAAGCGGGATACGATTTATACCGGCATGATTTCAACAAGCTCATCTGGCATCTCGCCTCGCCCAAATGGAATTTTGACGACGCCACCTACGACCGCACGGCTTCCGCCTTCAACAACCCTGACCATGTCAACATCGTGATTCAAAACTACCGCTGGCGACTTGGCCTTACGCAAGGCGAAGCAAAATATGATCGCCTCGAAAGCAAACTCGCGCGCTTTCCGGTCGTTACAATTCCAACAATCGCCCTTGAAGGCGACGCCAATGGCGCGCCGCACCCGGAAGCCGCCGCCTATCGCGACAAATTTTCGGGCAGCTACTCATACCGGCTCATCGCAGGCGGCGTTGGCCACAATCTGCCTCAGGAAGCGCCGCAAGCCTTCGCCCAGGCCGTGATCGACGTCAACAATTCACGATCCTTTTAAAAAAGACACGCGTCTATTGGCACAACGAATAGACGCTTGAAACGTCCGGGGTTGCCTGGCCGGATATCGGCGATCTCAATTTCACGCCGATCTCACGCGGCTCACGCGCAGCGCACCGTTCTGAAATCGCACGTTCCGTTTCGAACAGGCCCATCGGAGATCCCATGTCAGACCACACCCTCCCCCAATTGCCGTCGCGCCGCCTAGTTATTGGCACCGCTGCGGTAGCCGTCGCTTCGGCCTTATTGAGGAGGCGCGCTGCGGCAGAGACGAGCGAGAGCATTGTCTCAGTCGCACCGGCGACGAGCGGTGCCCCTAACGCGGTTCGTCCGCTTCATGTGCATGCGCCAGAAGCGCAGCTCGTCGATCTGCGGCGACGCATCCAAGCGACGCGATGGCCTGAACGCGAGACGGTTACCGACGATTCCCAAGGCGTGCCGCTCGCGATGATCCAGGAATTCGCACGTCCCTGGGGGACGGATTACGATTGGCGCAAATGCGAGGCGAAGCTGAACGCCATGCCGAATTTCCTCACCCAGATCGACGGGCTCGACATTCACTTCATCCACATGCGCTCGCAACATGAAAATGCGATGCCGCTCATCATCACACATGGCTGGCCGGGTTCGGTCATCGAGCAGTTCAAGATCATCGATCCGCTGATCAACCCGACCGCCTATGGCGCCAGCGCGTCGGATGCGTTTCATCTGGTGATCCCATCATTGCCGGGCTATGGCTTCTCCGGCAAACCAGCGACGACCGGTTGGGGCCCGGAACGCACGGCGCGTGCCTGGGTGATATTGATGAAGCGCCTTGGCTATGACCGGTTTTGCGCACAAGGTGGTGATCTGGGTGGCGTCGTCGCCAATGTCATGGCCAAGCAGGCACCGCCGGAGCTGATCGGCATTCACGTCAACTTCCCCGCGACCGTACCGCCCGGCATTGTGAAGGCACTCCAGGACGGCGATCCGCCACCCGCCAGCCTCTCGGCGGACGAGCGGTTGGCCTACGAACAACTGGCCAGCGCGGCAAAGAGCCGACGCGCCTACGCGCAGGAGATGGGGACCCGCCCGCAAACATTGTATGGGCTGTCGGATTCGCCCGTGGCGCTCGCCGCCTGGATGCTCGATCATGGCGACGTGTATGTGCAGCCGGCCGCAGCGCTGACATCGGCGGTGTTCGGACATAAGGTCAATGGAGAATCGGCAGGGTCACTGACGCGCGACGATCTGCTCGATGACGTCACGCTTTATTGGCTGACCGATACCGGAATTTCCGCGGCACGTTTCTATTGGGAGTCTCACCTCAACTTTACCGCGGCAGCGGACGTATCCGTGCCGACGGCCGTCAGCGTTTTTCCCCGCGAGAATTATCAGGCGCCGCGGAGCTGGACCGAGCAGGCCTATCACAACCTCATTTATTATAACCGGCCTGATAAAGGCGGACATTTCGCGGCATGGGAGCAACCGCAATTGTTCGCGGAGGAAGTTCGAACGGGTTTGCGGCCCGTGCGGCGATCTGGCTGAGCCCTCTATTTGTTAGCCCAAACGCGCGCCGGGCAATGGCGCCATCTGGAATAAGGCTTCTGCCTCCCTACCTCATGGGCAGAACAGATTGGAGTTTGAAATGGCTAAAACGGCTTTAGTGGTCGGCGCCAGCGGGATTGTTGGCGGTGCGGCGGTGGAGTTGCTGATTGAACAAGGCTGGACGGTGCATGGCCTTGCCCGCCGGCCGACATCGCAGGCTTCTGTCCACCCGGTCGTCGCCGACCTTCAGGATGCTGGCGCCACGGCGGCGGCGCTGACCGGCATCGATCCTGATGCTGTGTTCATCACCACCTGGCTCCGCCAGGCGAACGAGGCGGAGAATATCCGCGTCAATTCCGCCATGGTCAGGAATCTCCTCAACGGATTGAAGAAGCCCTCTGGGCCGCGCCATGTCGCGCTGGTGACCGGGCTGAAGCATTATCTGGGGCCGTTTGAGGCTTATGGGAAAGGCGCGCTGCCACAGACGCCCTTTCGCGAAGAGCAGAAGCGCCTTGAGATCGCGAATTTCTACTATGACCAGGAAGACGAGCTTTTCGCCGCCGCGGCGCGTGATGGTTTCACGTGGAGCGTTCATCGCCCGCACACCGTGATCGGCAAAGCGGTCGGCAACGCGATGAACATGGGAACGACCTTGGCGGCTTACGCAACTTTGTGCCGCGAGAAGGGCCAGGCTTTCACATTCCCCGGCTCGGCCGCGCAATGGAACGGGCTGACCGACATGACGGACGCACGCCTGCTCGCTAAGCACCTCCTGTGGGCGGCAACGACTCCCGCGGCGGCCAACGAAGCCTTCAATGTCGTGAATGGCGACGTCTTTCGTTGGAACTGGATGTGGAGCCGGCTTGCCGACTGGTTCGGGGTGAAGGCCGCACCGTTTGACGGCACCATACGCCCGCTCGAGCAACAGATGGAAGGCGATGCCGCACTCTGGCGCCGCGTCGCCGAACGGGACGGCTTGGCAGAGCCCGATCTTGGCCTGTTGGCGTCGCCCTGGCACACCGATGCGGATCTGGGCCGCCCGATCGAGGTGGTGACCGATATGTCGAAAAGCCGCCGTCTTGGGTTCAGGGACTACCAGCCAACTGACGACGCGTTTGTTGAACTATTCACGCGGCTGCGCGCTGACCGCCTGATCCCCTAACTAACGTTCGAAGCATCTTCCGTTGCCGCTGCGCTGTCAGCGGCGGCGGGAGATGCGCGAGGCGCGCTTCGGCGCGCCAGCACGGTTTCATAGACATGCTGATGCCGCAGCGCGATCGTATGCCAGTCATAGTCTGAAACCGACGTGAACCGTGCCCCCTCCTGCCGAGCGCGGCGGCCATCCTCGAATTCCAGCAACAAGGCGGCCGCTTCTTGCGGCGTGCCGGCATGGACAACATAGTCCGTGATGGGAGGGCGCGATATGTCCGTCAGTGGCGCGAGGACCGTGATTCCGTTCACCAAAGCCGCCAGAAGCGAACCACGCCTATCCGTTGCACCATCCGGGAACGGCAGATAGATGTAGCGGTTCTGCCGCAATTGCAGCGCCACGACATCCGATGCCGCATTCATGACCATCCGGCCGCCGAGGGCACGAATTTTGGTCGCGATCTCTTCGCCATAGGCGCGCCATTTCGGCGGGATGGAACCGATCACCGTGAAGGCGAAATTTTGCCCCGCAAGACGTTGCATCAGCTCGATGAATTTCTCCAACCCCTTATCCGGCATGATGAGGCCGAAGTAACAGACGGAACGAGGCCTACGCGGCTGCTCGGGCGCTGCGGGAATGTTGCTGCCGATCGGGATGATCTCGTTCACAGCCGGGACGCGACGGAGCCGGCGGCGAAAGGCATCGCGCTCGGATGGCGTGGTGAACAGCAGCGCATCGACGGACATGGCGTAGGGAAGAAACCAGGGAAGCCGGTAGAAGCGAAAACCGTCAAACTTGTGCAGGGTCACAACAACCGGCACCCTCGCCAGCATTGCAAACAAAGGCGGGGCGAACGATCTGCCATATGCCATTGTCGGGTATTGCAAATGAATAATATCCGCCGCCAGATTGCGCACCTGCCCGAGCGACTGATGCAGATTGCGCATGCGCAGCGCCTGCCCGCCGCCGAAGCGGAGCAGATCTATGCCGACATCCTCCAGGGCATCTGAAAGCCGGCTCGCATAATCCCCGACGCCACAAGGCTCCGGTGGCCAGGAACCGCTAACCATCAGGACTTTCATGCCGGCGGCGCCTCAGAGCATTCGCTATCACCTGCGATTTTGCCGATGATCATGCCTCTCCCCCTTTCACATCGGCTTATTTCAACCGTGAAAAAGCCACCAGCCGCATGGGATTTGCTAAGACGATGGGTGCAGGAAATTTTCCAGAACCAGCATCTGCGGCCGGTCCGCACCCGCCTCAGGCTCAATGCTAAACATGTAGTTTCCCCACCAGGGACCGGCCGCCCAATATGTCCATCCCAGCCAGACATCTTCATTGTTCTGGAGATAGGATACGACACTCTTGAGCACGGCCAGGCATTCCGGCCGCCGGCTCACGCCGAACTCGCCCAAAAAACCTTGCCTCTGTCCCGCGCGCAACCATTGCGTGAATTCCGTAAGCCGTCCCACTGCTTCGCGCGAGGAGATGCAGGATTCGCTCGTGCCGGAAGAATCCGAATCGAAATAAGTGTGAACCTCGAAGACCAATCGATGTTGCGGATCAACCAGGGCGGCGAGTAAATCCCCGCTGATTTCGGCGAAATGCGCGGCACCGTCCCAGGCAATGCCGGACACGAAAATCCTGTTGCGCGCGCCGGTGCTACGAATGCCGTCGATCGATTTTTGCACGGCCTGTTGCCACGCGCCGATTTGCTGGACTTTCGGTTCGTTCATCAACCCGAAGATCACATGATCGTCGTGGCCAAAATGGCGCGCGAGCCGCGTCCAAAGATCGGCGAAAGCGGCGTCGGTCACCGGGCTTTGCCCGATCATAACACCGCGGTACTGCGCATAATTATGGATATCGATGATCGTATAGCGACCATGCCGATCGACCTCGTCGATGAAGCTGGCGAGCCTGCCGAGCTCCCCCGGATCCAGCTTCCCGTTCAGGGAAGGTTGGAGGCGTTCCCAAAGAATCGAGATCCTGAAAACATTCATTCCTTTGCCGGTGAAATACGCAATGTCGGCATCGCTGGGATATATGAAATCCTGACCATACAGGCCGGGAAGACGGGATGGAAAAAATGCCGGGCTGGCAAAATTCACGCCTTTCAGGCTTTGCGCCGCCGCTTCCTGGCAGAAAGCCAACGCCACAACCATGACCAGCATTTGGCCGCAGCGGAACAGCCACCGCACCGGCCTATGTTTCATGCTAAGCATTCTGGTTGGCCACCGGCCGGGCGGCGCGCGACTGCCCTCCCACAGGGCGAACCCGGTGTCTTGCCGTAACGGCGACGGCATTGGTCGTGCCATATAAGAACCATAACAACGCACCCGTCTTGATCGTGAAGACCGACGCGCCGATGCAAAGTGCCGCCGCAAAATAGATTGAAATCATGATTTTCATCCGCACCGCTTCTTCTGTGGCCACTCGGTTGGCGGCGAACAGGAAGAGCAGGAGCAAGGCGAATGGAAGACCGACCCCATTGATCAGATACGCATAGCCTGTATCGGCGGTATAGACGTCAGACGCCGTCCAACCCAGCCATTGCCCAGGGTCCCAGCACCCCAGCAGCCTGGCCGAGAACAGCAATCTTCCGGAAAAATTGTCGTCGATGATATACGGCACGGCGTCGTGCGGCATGCCGTCCACCGTGCCGATGACGACCAAACCCATCAGGATCAGAATGGGAATCAACAACACCAGGAGATCCGACCGGAGCGATGCCAGCCGGCAGACCAGCAGCATCAGGCAGCAGGCGGCGCCGAAGCGGGAATCCGCCAGAACAACACAAAATGCCGCACAAGCGGCTAAAAGCGCACGGCTCCAAGGCTTTCCCACGGACGTGCTCAGACACCACGCCATCGTAATGACCGCGAAATTCCCCAGCGACACGGGCTCGAGGAAAATCGAGGACACACGATGCGCCCCCAAGAGCCCAGGCAGGAAGGTGCGCATGTCCGCGGTGGCGCGATTGGCGCTGACGAACAAAGCCGTGTTCGCGTAATTGACGACATCCTCCCCGAGCGCGCCTTTGTCGACATAATATGACCACACATCAAAAACCTTGCCGAACGCCCGCAAGTCGAGAAGCTCAAAAAGGCCAAGGCCGAGAACGACGATCATGACCGCCCAAAGCGTTCTGTTTCCCGTCTCGATCGAGGCCGATGCGCCAAGCTTATAGAAGATATACATGATCGCGATGTCATGCAGTATTTTGAGATCCGCCCCGGGATTGATCAGCTTGAGCGCGACCAAATAGGTGACGAGCAGGAACGTGACCTGCAGAAACTCGCTGGTAATGCGCTTGCGGATGAGAAACGCCCCGGCCGCCAGAATCGCCGCTTCAACGATGATCACCTCGCTACTCCCAATGTCCGTCCAATGCCGTGTGCTGACGAAGCATAAAAAGACATTGAAGATGGCACTGAAAACCACGAGCCAGGGGCCTAACGCTTTTTGCTAAATCATCCGTCTCCTTCCCCGGACCGCACACGACCAGCGACTGATTCCAAAAAATCACGCTTAATATAAAAATTTTAAAAATTCTGCGCGAATGACGCTGAAGGGCATATCTCTTAAGCTGTATCCAAATCCGTTGCTAACACCAAACCGGACGCCTAGCCATTACATTTCATTTAGGCGTGAATTTTCTCTGGAAAATCATCATATTATTGTTATCTCGAAATGATTGACGTTGTCGCGCGTTTAATGCATAAATTGGCGCATCTAATTAATAATCCATAAAACCAATAAATAAGCAAATTGTTTAGGCAAATTGTTTCGAAAGCCGGCTCCCTCTTGGGTGGGCTTGAGCCCGCTTTGCCCCCGGCTTTGTCCACGATCCAAGCGATATCACGCTCCGAAGATACGCGAAGGAGGCTCTATGAATGATGACGGGCAATATATTTCAATTCCGCCACCAGAAACGCTTGGCATTCGCTCAACGGCTACGACGCCCGGCGCATTTCCGGCACAAGCTTCGCGCCATCGGAATTTCGTAGATTATAACGGGATTGTTTCCACAGCCGCGCCGGCGCGGCGCAATTCCGTGCGCGTTTGGCTGATCAAATGGATCGATCATCTGACGGTCATCGGCGCAACCTGCATTGCCGCCTGGATCAGCAATGACCTGCTCAGCCACCCGCATGCCGCTGAACAGGCACTGCCGGATCTCGTGACGATCCTGTTGTTTTTCCTCGCCTCACCGACGCGCCAACTTCCCCATGCGCGCTTCAGGCGGGAACTCATTCAGCAACTCCGTTCCATTATGCCCGCCCTCATATTGGCCGGCCTGGTTCAGGCCGCGATTTTCAAATGGCTGGGGCTGGGATGGCATGAGCCAACCTTATTGCGGACCACGGGCATATGGATGGTGACGGTCGCCATCTCCTTGATCATCGCCCATGGCTTTGTTGTTTTCGTCCTGCATCACCCCAGCATCGAACCAAGGCTTACCTCCAAAATTGCCATCATCGGTCATGACAGCCATGCCTCAAGAATTGCGCAGCGGCTTTGCGTCAATTCGCCCGACGGCATCAAGATCGCAGGAATCTTTTGCGACGATATGGGCCAACCGGCCAAAATCCCCACGGACGGCTCCATCGACGACCTGATCCGGTTGAGCCGAAAAGCAAAACTCGATGGAATTATCATCGCTTTCCCTCCGGATCTTGGCGCAGAGAGCCATATTCCCGGCATTACCTGGAGATTCCGCAGTGTGCCGGCGGATATATTTGTCACGCCATACCTGATCCGCGATCCGGAGATGCAGCTGCCGCTGCGAACCATCGGGGCGCTGCCGTTCATGGTGCTGCAGCACCGCCCCCTGGATGAATGGCAAATGATCCAAAAGAAGGCTTTCGACATTGTTTTCAGCCTCACCGTGCTGGTCCCGTTCCTGATTCTGTTCGTCATCGTGGCGGCGGCCATCAAGCTGGATTTGCCCGGCCCCGTATTGTTTCGACAGCCGCGGAACGGGCTGAACAATCAGCAATTCATGATCTTTAAATTCCGCTCGATGGCTGTGAACGCCTCGGATCTGATGTCCGTCAAACAAACCTCCCGCGACGATCCGCGCGTGACGCGGGTCGGCAGATGGCTGCGTAAATTCAGCATCGACGAGCTTCCTCAGCTGCTGAATGTGCTGCGCGGCGAAATGTCGGTCGTTGGCCCCAGGCCGCACGCGCCGCAGACGCGCATTGAGGGCAAGCTGCTGCATGATGTCTTCGTCGATTATATCGTGCGGCTGAAAGTGAAGCCCGGGATCACGGGATGGGCGCAGGTCAACGGGGCGCGGGGAGAGCTCGCGAAAAGCGAAGATTTACGCCGCAGGGTTGCCTACGACCTCGACTATATCCAGCGCTGGTCGGTTGGCTTCGACTTAAAAATCATCGCCCTCACGGTGATGCGGGAGATCATCAGCAAACATGCCTTTTGACCGTTCCCCCCTCACGCGCATGCCAGAGCGCAGCGCGACGGCGCGATCCAGCAGCCTGGACGCGCGCGCCCCTTCATTGCCGGACGATATGGTCGAGATCATGGGGCTCCAACTGCACGACCTGCATCGCGACGTGATCGCGCAACGGGTTATTGCGGCAGCCCGATTACGGCGGAAGCTGCTTGTGGTGAATGCCAATGCGCATCTTGTCGTTCTGTCTCAGACCATCCCCTGGATCCGTACCTTGTTCCTCAAGGCGGACATCGCCTTTTGCGACGGTGCCGGCGTGCAATTGGCCATCCGCCTTCTGGCGGGCCGCCGGGCCCACCGCACGACCCCTCCGGAATGGATCGGCGCGGTGCTAAGCGCGCTGCGGTCTGAAGCTTCGATCTTCTGGATCGGCGGCGCGCCCGACATCGTGGCCAAGGCAGCCGCTCGCTATGAGGCGCTGTATGGTGTGCGCACCGCGGGGATCCAGCACGGCTATTTCGATATGTCGCCCCAATCCGCGGAGGCGGCTTCCCTGCTCCAGCGCATCAACGAGGCGGCCCCGTCCATTCTCCTCGTCAACATGGGCATGCCGCGCCAGGAACGTTGGGTTCTGGAGAATTGGGATGCGTTACAGACAGGGGTCGTCATCACCGCCGGGGCCCTGGTGGATCACGCGGCGGGGCGGGTGCGCCGGCCGCCGCGCTGGGTGGCAAATCTTGGGGTCGAATGGCTCCTGCGCCTGGCGCACGAACCCAGGCGGCTTTGGCGGCGTTACCTGTTCGGATTGCCGGTATTCGGAATTTACATGTTACGTTACGCGGCGCAGGCGCACCAGATGAAACGCGCGACGAAACGCGAGATGGAAGGCGCCAACCCGGTCATCGGTTCGCATGAACCATAAAGAAGAAATCTTTCACGGAAACAGGATGCCAAGCGAAATGCCGGAGGCCCGTGGCCAACGGCAACCGGCCGCGACATTGAATTGATTACGCGCCTTGATCGTTCCTGAGGACAGAATTTGAAAATCACCCATATTGTACGGCAGTTCAGCCCATCCGTGGGCGGGCTCGAGGATTCGGTTCTGAACCTTGCAAGCGCCCAGCGTGGGTGCCTTGGACTCGATGCACGCGTGGTGACCTTGAACCGTGTCTTCGGTCAGAAAGGGACGTTGCCGGCAACGGAACGCATTGCCGATATTCCGGTGCGCCGCCTGCCATGGCGTGGATCAACGCGCTATCCGCTCGCCCTCTCCGTGCTGAACCATTTGCAGTCCTCCGATGTGGTGCATGTGCATGCCATCGATTTCTTCTTCGACTTTCTGGCACTGACACGTCCCCTGCACGGGAAGAAAATGATCGCCTCCACGCATGGGGGATTCTTTCATACGCCGCAATTCACCACGGCCAAAAAACTTTGGTTCAATGCCGTAACGAGGGCATCGGTTCATGCTTATCAACATATCGTCGCCTGCAGCCATAGCGATGCGGATATGTTCGGCCCGCTCACGGGACAGGATTTGACCATTATTGAAAACGGCATCGACCAGGAAAAATTCCGGTACGCCTCCTCCCCTGTGCAGACAAGGACGATCATCTATTTCGGCCGTTTCACGCAGCACAAACGCATCTCCTTGCTTTTCCCGATTCTGGCACGGCTGCGCGCGCTGCACCCCGATTGGCGATTGATCATTGCCGGGCGCGAAACCGAGCTGAGCGTTCCCTTGTTGCAGGCGATGGCGGAGAGAGACGCCGTAGCTGAGGCGGTTCGTTTTGTCGCAGCACCGGACCATGCCCAATTGCGGGCACTGATTGGTGAAGCGAGTTATTTCGCGAGTCTTTCCAACTATGAGGGATTCGGCCTGGCAGCGGTCGAAGCCATGTCGGCCGGCTTATTCCCGGTTTTAAGCGGAATTCCGCCATTCAAACGGCTCTTGAGCGAAGCCAAGACCGGTCTCATCGTCGCGCAGCAGGCACCGGACGATATCGCCATGGCCATGGAAGCAAGCGTTCTGCACGACCCGGCCGCGCATGCGCGCCGCCGGGCGGAGACCTGCGATGCCGTCTGCCATTATGACTGGAAAACGGTTGCCGCACGCTATGCGCAGCTTTACGGCGAGGTGACCGGCGTCCAATGAAGGATGGCGACGCGGTGCCGCACGACCTGACCATCCGAGAGCCAATGCGCTTTTTGCCGCGCTTCTGTCACGCGCGCGCATGGCGCGTTATTTTCAAGGATAAAAAACCTGCATTTCCGAATGATCCAGATCGTCAAACGACCCATGCGCGCCGCCAGGAATTCGGGCGCAGCAGCGCCGCGCCTGGCTTGCGGCGGATGACGGACATGCAAGGCGTCGAGAGCCCATCTCTTGGCATGCGGGCGACATCCGGCGCGTTCTGGATTGCGCTTGAAATGGTGGCCGTGCAGTGCCTGTCGCTCGTGGTCTTTTCTATCCTCGCGCATCTGCTCACACCGCACGATTTCGGTCTGATGGCGATCTCGTTCGCCTTCATTTACTCGCTGAAATTTCTCGCCATCGATCAGATCTCCGTGCCCATTATCCGCAAGCTCAATCCCAGCTCACTCGACTGGACGACGGCGTTCTGGTTAAGCATCGCCTTCGGCGTTGCCGCCGTCTTACTGCTATGCGCTTTCTCTTTCGCGGTCGATCCGCTGCTGCATACGCAAGGCGCTGGCGCTGTCATGCGGCCGATGAGCTTGATTCTCCTCGGCTTCTGCCTCAGCCGGACGCAGGAAGCCTGGCTCTCGCGACATTTTCAGCAACGGGTGCTGGCGATCCGATCAATTGCCGGTTTTTTTGTGGGGGCAATCGCCGGAATCCTCACGGCACTCATGGGGTTCGGCGTCTGGTCACTGGTCATCCAGCAGATCATTTCATCCCTCACCTCGTTGGGATTGCTCTGGTCGACGACCCCCTGGCGGCCCGAATTTCAATTTTGCCACGAATCATCCCGCTATATTCTCTCTTATGTGAAACGGATCAGCGGCAATACCCTGCTCAACGTTCTCAGTCAGAATATGGATGCCACATTGATCGCGCTGTTTTTCGGCACATCATCCGTGGGCATCTATAGTGTCGGAAAACGGCTCGCTCTGGCCTTGCAGGTGATTGCCGCCAATCCGATCAATGGCGTGGCCCTGCCGGCCATGGCCGAAACGCAGGCAGACCCGGCACGGGAGCGGCATGTGTTCCTGACAGCCACGCAGCTGGTCTTTGCCTGCTGCGCACCGGTTTTTTTCGGCGCCGCCGCGATTGCCGTGCCGATCATCATGCTCTTATTCGGCGCCCGATGGATCGGCGCCGTAAATATTTTTGCCTGGCTGTCGGTTGGCACCCTTGGCATGATCGCGTTCGGCTATTTCGGCAATATTCTGATGCTGCGCAACCATCCGGGCTGGCTGACCGCGCTCACGGCAATACAAGCGGTTTTATCGATTGGCCTGTTCATATTTCTGCACGCGATCGGGTGGCATGTGATCGCGGCCCCCTTCGTCCTTCCTTACATCGTGACCGTGCCGTTATGCGGCTGGTTGGCACTCGGGCTCCTGGAAATTCCCTGGTCCCACTGGATCAAGGCGGTCAGCCCGCCAATCGTCTCGGCGGTGATCATGTCGATTTTCGTTCATCTGCTCTCGCCGACCCTCGGCGCCATGTCCGCCCTCGAAAAAGTGGCTCTGCTCGGCGCAACGGGCGCTGTGATTTACGGATTGTGCATGCTCTGTCTGGCGCGCGAAACGCTGGCGACCGGCCTCCGGCTCCTGCGCCAGCGGCGCAGGCGGACATAACAAGAAACGCGCCGGCCCCGCAGGTCGCGCTTTTCGCGCTTGCGGCCCGCTCACGCCCTCGTGAAATCAAAAGACACACAATGCCCGGATGAACCTTGCTAAAAGAAGTGCATCTCGAACTAGCAATGATCGAACCGGACAATATCGCACCACATAGTATCAGGTGACATTTTCCAATGCATAAGATACCGACGACAGTCATCACCGGTTTTCTTGGCGCGGGCAAGACGACGCTTCTCAACCGGATTCTGACCGAACAGCATCACGAGAAGATCGCCGTGATCATTAATGAATACGGCGCCGTCGGCATTGATGGCCAACTGGTCATCGGCACTGACGAGACCGTGGTCGAACTCAATAATGGCTGCATCTGTTGCACCGTGCGCGCCGACCTTATTTCGGCGGTCGGCCGCGTGCTCGCCTCAGGCCGCGCGATCGACCGTTTTGTTATTGAAACATCAGGACTTGCCGACCCGGCGCCGGTCATCCAATCCTTCATGCTCGACGAAGTGCTCCAAGCGAGCCTGGCGCTCGATGCCATCGTCACCGTGGTCAATGCCGAATATCTGCTCGATGAGCTTGAGCACGAGGAAGCGCGGGAACAGATCGCCTTCGCGGACGTGCTCCTGCTCAACAAAAAAGACCGCGCGCGTCCGGACCTCCCCACCATCGAGCAGAAGCTGCGCCAGCTCAATCCCCTCGCTTGGATCCATGTGACCGAACAATGCGCTGTGGATATCGACCAGGTCCTGAGCGTCGGCGCCTTTGACCTGCGCAATGCTCTGCGCATCGACCCGCAGCTTCTGCAGGAAAATGCCCACGAACACGATGCCGACATCACCAGCGTGGCGATCCGTGAGGCGGGCGAAGTGGATGGAACGGCGCTCAATGCATGGCTGAATCGCCTGGTTCAGGCGCGTGGCAGCGACCTGCTGCGCTTCAAAGGCATCGCCCGCCTGGCCGATGAGCCGCGGCGCTTCGTCTTTCACGGCGTGCATATGACCTTTGACGGCGCACCGGGCCGGCCGTGGCGCCACGGCGAGTCCCAGATGAACGAGTTGGTCTTTATCGGCCGCCATTTGGAGGCCGAAGAACTGCAGCGCGGATTCAAAAGCTGCCTGCTGCCGGCAGCCCCTCTCGTCGCCTGACCGATGCCCCATCAGCTTGGAGAAGGTCCACTATGGTCACGCAGATTACCGGCATAGCCGGGATATATGTTCGTCTTCCAACCGGTGAGCGCTGTCAGGAGACATTACCATGAAGCTCGCACATTATATCGGTGGGCTGGAAGGGCTGGGGCCCATCGATTTCGACAAGCGTGTCTTTGCCGAAGAGTGGGAAAAGCGCATCTTCGGCATCCATGTCGCGATGATGGGATTGAGCAACCACCTGCCTCTTGCACCGACCCAGAGCCGTTTCAAAAACAAATGGAGCTGGGCAGATCTGCGCACCGCCGCCGAAAGCATGAATCCTCTCGATTATTTCAAATATCGCTATTACGAAAAATGGCTCGGCGGAGTCTCAGATTTCTTCGTCGAAGAGGGCTACATCACAGAGGACGAGCTGAACGCCGAGACCGCCGCCATTCTCAAGGGCGCGTCCCCGGCCGCGCCCCAGCCGGTTGATCCGGCGATCGATGCACGGATCGAGCAATATCTCCTGACCGGCGATTTAGCGAAGCGGAATGTCGCCTACGTCAATCGTTTTGCGGTCGGCGACGAGGTACTGGTCAGGAACGTGCCGGCCGCCGCGCATACCCGCCTGCCCGGCTTTCTACGAGACCGCATCGGTACCATCGAGGCGGTCTATCCTGACGCCTATAGCTATTTCAACGATACCGGGGCGGATGGACTCGGTCCCGCTATGCCCGTCTACTGCGTGAAATTCGAACCTGATGAACTATGGGGCGCAATGGCCGAGCCCGGCTTCGTCCTCTACGCCGATCTTTTCGATGCTTATCTGGCTGACCCCGACGAGGCGGCCACCGCCTGACGCCAGCTCATGATGCAAAGGCAACACCATGACAGATCTCTTCAAATTTCCTGCAGATCGCGAGACCCGAAGTGCCGCGCGCGTCAAGGCGCTGGAACAGCTCCTGATCAAAAAGGGCGTCATCACAAGCGAGACGGTCGATAAGGTGCTAGGATATTTCGCGACCCGCATGGGCCCCTTCAATGGGGCCAAACTGGTGGCTCACGCCTGGGTCGATCCCGCCTTCAAAGCCCGCCTCATCGCCGACACCCCGGCCGCCATTGCCGAACTTGCCTTCCCCGCGGGAATGACCGGTGCGGAGGGCGAACATATGAAGGCGGTTGCGAACGAACCCGGCATTCACAACCTGATCATTTGCACGCTCTGCTCCTGCTATCCCTGGCCGGTACTGGGGCTGCCGCCCTACTGGTACAAAGACCCGTCATTTCGGGCACGCGCGGCACGCGAACCGCGCAAGGTTCTCGAGGAATTCGGGCTGAAGCTCGATCCCTCGGTCGAAATCAAGCTGTGGGACAGCAGCGCGCAGATCCGTTGGTTCGTTGTCCCGGAACGTCCTGCGGGAACCGATCATTTGACCGAGGACCAGCTGGCGGCCCTGGTGACGCCCGAGGCCATGATGGGTGTCGCCGTCCCGCAGGCGGCTTAGACCGGTAGCAGCCGAAGCGAGAGAGCCAATGATCACGCGATTCGAGCATTTCGCCGTGGCCGATCTGATGGCCGGCGGCGAGCGGCCGCCGCGCCAGAAGGGCGATTTATGTTTCGCTGAGTCCTGGGAGCGCACCGCTTTTGGAATGGCGCTCGCTTTGGCAAAAAGCGGTGTCTTTGAATGGGAGGATTTTCGCCAGAACCTGATCGAGGCGATCGCGCGCTGGGAACGCAACCACGCGCTCGACGACCCGTCCTGGCGTTACTATGAATGCTGGCTGGAAGCGCTTGAACAGACCATCGTCGCCTCCGGCTCGGTTGCAGCCGGAGGAGCTGAACCGGCCAGCCTGAGCTTCCCATCCGTCGGTTATTCTCACGGGAACCAGCATGCGATGAAGCCAGGGCCGCAACGCCGAACCGCTGCACGGCTTGGCCATTCGGCTGGGCGGCACCAGGCGGCGTATGAGCGCGGAGATCATCTCGCTTCAGGCGTGGCGTAGCGAATATCATGAGCCTGCAAACAGGTCCGTCAACTTCTCGCTGCTTTTACCGACATGGCCCTATGGCCGGCTGCGGCCGATGCTCGTGGAGATCGATGTCGGCAGGCTCGCAGCGTTCGGCGCGCGGACTGACAACCGCAAGAAGGCTGTGATTTATCATTTTTCCGGGCGTCGACGGCAACGGAACATCGCGCCCTAGGTCGAGGGTATTCTCCAACGATTCGTTGACGGAAACCGCGCTCCGGGGCGGGGCGGGGCTCAGCCGCCCAGGAGCACCATGCCAAAACAAGCCAGCGCCAAAGCCGGGCCCAACGGGATCATGGTCTGCCCGCCTTGGCCGCGCCGCAACGCCAGGGGCAGCGCCACCGCCAGCCCCAGCAGCCCGGCCGCGAGCACTATCATCGGGAGCGCCGCCAATCCTACCCAGGCCCCGGCGACAGCCAGCAGCTTGGCGTCCCCCGGCCCCAGCCCGTGGCGGCCGCGCAAACGCCAATACAGCACATCCAGAAGCCGGAATCCGGCATAGCCAAGGGCGGCCGCCAGCGCATGGTCATAGATCATCCACGGCGCGCGCATCCAGGTCACCGCCAGCCCGGCGAGCAGCAGCGGCAGCGTGATCACATCCGGCAGCCGGTAATGCTCGATATCGATCCATGCCGCGGCCAGCAGCGCCCAGCCGAGGGCGGCATCCGCCCACAACACCCACCCGCCCGGCGCCAGGGTGAAGGCAGCCGACGCCACCACCAGGGACGCCAGCTCGATCGCCGGATGAAACCAGCCGATGCGCGCCTCGCATTGCAGGCACCGCCCGCGCTGCAGCACAAAACTCAAGAGCGGCACCAGTTCGCGAGGGCTCAGCACATGGCCGCAGGAGTCACATTGGGAACGTGCCAGTGCGAACGCCCGTCCCGCCGGGAGACGGCGTACCACCACACCTAAAAAGCTGCCAATGACCAGAGCCGCCGGCAGCACCATCCAGCCCGGTGGGGCAAACATCCCGTTATCCTTCCGGAAGTAAGAGGCCGCTTTTTGAAAAAAGCGGCGCAAAAACTTCTTTGACTTTGAGCCTGAGGCGATGAAACAGCACGAGCCTAAATTAACAAAGTTTTTTTGCTTCTTTTTGTTCACAAAAAGAAGCCTTCCCGATCAAGCTCCTTGGGCTTATACCCATCCGTCAGCGTGTGCAGGAAGGCCACGAGATCACTCACCTCCGCATCGGAGAGAGCGGGTTTATCACCCAGATGCTGGTTCAGCGGCGGGTCGGTATTGTCGATATTCGCCCAATATTTGTTCGGCAGATCGTTGAATTTCTCCACCTTGCCGTCCGGCCCGGCGGGATAGATCTTGCCCGGGTCAACATCGCGCAGATTATAGAACTCCACCACATCGCGCAGATTATGGTAGTCGCCGTTATGGAAGAACACCTTCCGCGTGGCCGCGTTGCGCAGCGTGGGGGTCAGGAACATGCCGCAATATTGCGTCTGAGCCTGCAGATCCGTGCGGTACGGCCCGCACAGCCCTAGATCGTAATAATGCGGATCCTGGTTGGCCGGCACATCCGGATTGCGTGGCACGCCCAGCGCTTCGTATTGGGTGTCGGTGAATTGCGGCGGGCGGTGATCAGGCGTCGGCTGGTCAAGATGGCAGGCGCCGCAATCACCTTTGGCGGGATCGTTGAACAGCATATAACCGCGCATTTCCGCCGGGCTTAAGCGTGCCCTGCCCTCCAGCCAGTAATCATACTTGCTGGTGTAGGAATGGAAGTCCTGATCCTCGATCTGATAGCGCGCCACGGCGAACAGCGCCTCGGCCAAAGCGACGGACGGATGCTGAAAATGCCATCGCCGAAAAGCTGCTTCAAAGTGCCGGCATAAGGGGCGGCCGCCATCTTGGCGGCAATGGTCTGCACGCTGCCGCCATCCATCTCATAAGGGCTGACCAACGGGCCCATGGCCTGTTGCTGCAGCGTGTCGGCGCGGCCATCCCAGAACAACCCACCGGCGGGCACGATATTGGCGGCACTCTGCACCGTGCTCTGCGCTGTTTTAACAGCGCGGGTCGTGCTCTGCGCGGCCTCGGCCAGTTGCGGCAATGTCGGAACCACGTCGCTGTCACCGGCCGGGTCCGGGCCGATATAAAAATTCGTCTGGAAACTCAGATAGGTCAGGCTCGGCACCGCGCGCACGCCGGGGCTGTGCATATCGGGGCCGCCATAAACGATGGCACTGCCGGTCGGCGGACCATAATGGTTGGCCGGATCATGGCAAGAGGCGCAAGACAGCTTGCCGGAGCCAGACAGGTTGGCATCGAAGAAAATCTGCCTGCCGACCTCGGCAACGGCCGAAAACTGGGCCGGCGGCACCGGGCGGACAAGCTGAACAGGAACCGGATTTATGCCCCGGGCGAGCGCAAAACTCGCCCCGGGGTTGGAGAACCAGTCCGCCAGCGGAATGGGGCTTTGCAGCACCCACGCCGCGGCGACACAGACGCCAAGCGTCACGATGAGGACAAGGCTGGTCAGAATACGCATGGCGTCTGTAGCTAACCTTAAGTTATGATCAGAGCTTTAGAAGAAATGATGCGGATCGAAGGGAACCGGAATGAAAGGATGCGGGGCCTTCTGGTCCGCCTCACCGGTGGTCGGATCGAGGATCACGCCCGGCGCGGCAGGCTGGAAGAAGTTGAACATGTCCATGATCGAGCCGGCCTTGGCGTCGAAGGAGCCGCCGCCGATACGCTCGCCGCGCAGCCAGTTATCCTCGATGAAGCGCACCACGGAAGCCTGGTTGAGCAGGGTGTGCGAGACATAGTTCTGACGGGAGAAGGGCGAGATCACCAGGAAGGGAAGACGGGTGCCGGGACCGCAGAGGCCATGCACTGGCTTGCCGTCCAGGCCATCCGGCTCGGTGCCGCTGCCGCAGACATTGGCGCCGTCCAGCGCATCCAGCGCGCCGTAGGACGCGGTGGTGGGCTTGGCGAACTGATGGTCGTACCAGCCGTCGGAGTCATCATAGGCGATGATGATGGCGGTGGACTTCCAGTCAGGCGACTTCATGATCTGGTTGATCAGTTGGACCACGCCAACCTGCTCGTCCAGCGGGTCGGAGTAACCGGCATGGGCATCCTGATAGGCCGGCATCTTGATGTACGACACCGCCGGGAAGTTGCCCTGGCTCAGTGCGGTTTCGAAATCGATCAGGTCGTACTCATGGTTCGCCGGATCGGCCGCGCCGCCGGCCTGATAGGAGAAGCCGATATCGTTGAGGCTCGCCGGACGGGCATGTGTGGGGTTGGCGGTGGAGGCGTAGTACTGGAACCAGTTATGGTGCGGGACATAGTCCGCAACCGTCTCGTCCACGGTGGTGTTCACGGTGGAGCGTGCTCTCCGGCCATGGCAGCGATGCCGCCCCGGTGACGATCTCGGCGCTCGAGGCGGTGACCAAAGTGCGAGTGCTCTCCTCGCCGGAACTGATGGTGCTGGACGGGCAGGCGGCAAGCCTGACGGTGGGCGACAGCGTGCCCTATCTTTCGGAGACCTCGCAGAGCACGCTCACCTCGACCTCGCAAGTGATCCAGTCAATCAATTACCGCGACATTGGCGTGATCATGCGCGTCACACCCCATGTCGGCGGCGACGAGCTGGTGACCATGGATGTCAGCCAGGAAGTCAGCGGCGTCACGACGACCACCTCCTCGACCATCGATTTGCCGACCTTCACCGAGCGCAACGTGACGTCGCGCGTGGCCATCCAGGACGGGCAGACGATCGGCCTGGCCGGGCTGATCTCCGACAATGATTCACGGGAGAATTCCGGCCTGCCCTGGCTGAAGAATCTGCCGGTGTTCAGTGGATTATTCAGCACCCAGACCAACAACCGCACGCGCGAGGAACTGCTGGTGCTGATCACCCCGCATGTGATCCGCGACCAGAGCCAGGCGCTGGACCTGACCCAGGACATGCAGCAGCAACTGCCTAATGCGGCCCTGGTGCCGGGCGCGCTGCAGAGCGAACCGTTCGGCGGCTCCGACGATCCGAGCAAGGCGCTGCGGCCGCCGATGGGCCATTGAAACCAAACCGGGAGCGCGGCTTTGCCCTGCTCATCGTGCTCTGGAGCATGGCGCTGCTGGCGCTGATGATCACCACCGTCCTGGCCAATGGCCGCACCGCCATCACGCTGGCCGGCAATGTGCGCGACGCGGCCGCCGCCGACGCCCGCGCCGATGGCGCCATCAACGAGGCGCTGTTCCATGCGCTCGCCAATGGCGCCGAGCATTGGGCACCGGATGGCAGCTGGCATGACCTGCCGGAGGGCGTGCGTGTGCGCGTGACCACGCTGGGCGGGCTGATCAACCCCAACCTCGCCCCCACCAACCTGCTCGCCGGGCTGCTGCAGGCCTGCGGGGCGGATGAGGCACAGGCCAAGCGGGCGGCGGGGCGATCATCGATTGGCGCAGCCCACCGCTCACCGCAGCCGCGGCGCAGGCGCGCGTGCAGAGCTATCGCCGCGCCGGGTTGCAGTTTGCGCCACCTGGGGCGGCATTTTCCGATCTCGCCGAGCTGGGTGACGTGCTGGGCATGACACCCGCTTTGCTGCAGGCGATGCTGCCTTACATGAGCCTGTACCAGACCGACGACCCGGACCCTGCCCTCTCCAGCCCACTGGTGCGCCGGGCGCTCGCGCTGGCGGATGACCCCGGCGCGCTGCATGATGGCTACCAGGGCAATTTTCCCACCGTGGAAATCGAGGCCGAGGCGGCCGGGCCCGGGCGCGCGATGGTCCGCCGGCATGGCGTGTTCAGCCTGGCCGGCGCGGACAGCCCGCATCCTTACAGCGTGATGCAGTTCGGCGGGTGAGAAAGAAGCCGCTTTTTGGAAAAAGCGGCGCAAAAACTTTTTTGGACTTTGGGCCGGTGGCGGTGAAACCAGCACGGCCCAAACTAGCAAAGTTTTTTTGCTACTTTTTGTTCACAAAAAGTAGCGCTTCCTTCCCTTCCGCTTCACTGATTACAGATCAGCCCCTGATCGCCCGGCTGGCCGGACTTTCCTGAAGGCCCGAGCGAGCAGAGATCGTAATCCAGCCCCGGACGGCTGGAAGGCGACTGGTAGAAATAGGGATGGCCCCAGGGATCGTGCGGCAGGTCGCCGCTCTTCAGATAAGGGCCGGCCCAGGCATCGGCGTCGTCCGGCTTGGTGATCAGCGCCTGCAGGCCATCCTGGGTGCTGGGATAGGAGCCGACATCGAGCTTGTAGAGATCGAGCACGGAGCCGATGCGCTCGACGGATTGTTTGGCGATCGAACCCTTGGCGTGGCCGAGATGACTCAACACAGCCGGGGCCACCAGGCCGATGAGCAGGCCGAGAATGACGATGACGACCAGGAGCTCGAGCAGCGTGAAGCCATCTTCGCGATCCTCACGCTTTAAAAATCCGCTGTTATAATGTGAACGTTTCATGTCAGGTAAAGCCGCCTCTTCTGCTGCGTGACCTGCCCGGCTATAGCCGCATCGTAATGACAGGCAAGCCGCGCAGCCGGAACAAAGCCGGCCAATGATTTCATATTTGCATTGTATGTTAGTGGTGGCCGCGATCACGGCGCTGCCGCCACGGGTGCTGCCGGTGATTCAGAAAATCGAGGGCGGCGCCGTGGGCATTGTGCACCGGAATGAGAATGGCACGCAGGATCTGGGCGTGATGCAGGTCAACACGATCTGGGTACCGGCCCTGGCGGCACGCTCAGGCTTCAGCCAGGCTGAGACCCGAACGCGGCTGATCGAGGATCCCTGTTTCAACATCGCCGCCGCGGCGCTGATTTTGCGTAGCTATCTGGAGGAGACGCATGATTCTCTGACCGTAGCGATCGGCGATTACCATTCCCACACACCGGCGCTGAACGGCGCTTATACGGCACTGGCGGAGGACACGGCGCGGCGGCTGTTCGCGGCGAAATGAGCCCGGCCAGCATCGTTCCGGCGGCCAGGGCAGCACGCCGGCCACGGATTGCTGCCCCATTTGCGGGACAACAGCGTGGCCGGCGCAGGTCTTATCCTTCGTATTGAATGATATAGAGCCCCGCACTGAAATCCGTGCAGTAGCAAAGCCCGTTGCGGTCGACATAAACATCGGCGGAGTGCAGCACGTGCGGACGGTTGGGGCGCGGGTCGACGAGTTTTTCAGGCGGCGGCGGCACGCAGGCACCGACCTCCACCGGGCGGAACTTGTCGCTGATGTCGAAGACCCTGAGCCCGGCATTCTGATAGGTCGCGAAGATCAGCGTCTCGCTCACCAGGCCATTCGGCCGGTTCTCGTAAATATTATGGGGACCGAAATGGCCACCTACAGCGACATAATCGCGGTCGCTCGGCTCCGGAAACGTGGCGATGCTGACCGGGTTCGCTTTATCCCGATTATCGAACACCCAGATCGGCTTCTCGCCGTCCTCCTTATTGTCGAGCACGGTCTCGTCAACAACGATCAGCAGATCCCGCGTCGGCAAAGGCAGCGCGTTATGCGTACCGCCGCCAAAAGGCGGCGCCCACGTTTTGTGGGTGATCAGCTTAGGCTGCGCCCGGTCGGCGACGTCGACGACGGCCAGACACGCATCACGCCAGCTGCAATAGGCGATGTCGTCATGGACGATCGCATGATGCAGCCCGTAGCGCCCGGTCTCGCTCGGCCAGTTGGGCCGTTCGCCGGCCGCGATATTCATGCCCGGCAACCAGAAGCGGCCGGCCAGGCGCGGCCTGGTCGGATCTTCCATGTCGATCGTGACCAGGATGTAGTCGCTGAACCCGTCGAGCAAGGCCGAGGCATAGGCCCAGCGTCCGCCAGTATACCAGCAGCGGTGCAGCCCCCCGCCCTCGACCGGCATGAAGCCGATCTGGCGCGGCTCGCCTGGTGTGCTGATGTCATAGACGGCGAGGCCCGCCGACCAGTCGCGCGCCCCCGCTGGCGTCTCCGCGAAATGGCCCTTCCCCTTATAGTAATTCCGCTCATCCGCGAGTTCGGGCTGGGCGAACATATCCTTGGCATGCACGACCAGCAGCAGGTTTTCGTGCTGCTGCAGATGCAGCGTCCAGGTGTTCGGCGGCGCCGCGACGTAACCGCACGGCCTGGGTGCGCGCGGATCGCGCACATCGATGATGGAAAATCCCTTGGAAAAAATATGTCCGATATAGGCGAAGCCCTGATGGACCATGATCTGGACGCCATCGGCGCGGCCCTCGCCCTGATCGGTATGGCCGATGATTTGCATATTATGCGCGTAGCTTGGCGTGATGTCAGGCATTATGTCCCCCAATTCCGAAATCCGCTTTTTCAGCTTGCAATTTTTTTAAATCGATCACCGGCGCCAAAGACCGGGCGGCAGGACCGGTTACGCGCCGGTCCAGATCTTCGTGTAGATCTCCTCATAATGATTTGCCGGATCGAACAGATTCTGCGCGCCGCCATCCCGATCGATATTGGCGCTCGTGAAAAGATGCACGGGCGGCACATATCCGCTCCAGGACACGTGGTTGAAGGCGCGATTCAACTCGTCAATACATTCCCAGCCCTGCAAGTTCAGCGGCTCGGCGACGGTCGCCGCCTGATACTGGTTGGTCCGGATCCGCTGGAAGGCCGAAGCGGAACCGTCGCCCGCGGAGCTGTCGGTGGGCGGCCCGCTGCCCGGGATCCCCGCCGATTGCAGCGAGGGCGCAATGAAATCGAAATAGAGATCGTTGATGCCGAGGCTGTAAGTCCAACGTGGCCCGAAGCGTTCCAGCAGCGAGGTGGTGAGCTGCGGCATCCGGTTTGCGACATCGGCGAGCGGCGTGTTCTCGACCGCCAGGATCTTGCAGCCCGTGCATTTCTGCAGCCAGGCCGCGATCGTATCCGATTTCCTAATCGCCATCGTATAGGCGCTGTCGGTAAAAATGACCGCGCCGGCCTTGCCGTTCGAGGTTGCGACCGCATAGAGCGCGGCAGCCTTGGCGACATCGAGCGGGTTAGTCGTGATATTGGCGAAGACCTGCGGCGATGTCATCGGCCCGGGCGCCGGCCCGGCGTGCCAGCCGACGACGACGATCCCGTGCTGCGCCGCATCGGCCACTTCCGGCGCCGCCTGAAGCGCATCGACACCGCCGAGAATGATCCCGTCGGGATGCAGCGCGATCGCCTGCGCCATGGCGGAAGTCTGCCCCGAAATCGTGCCCTGCCCATCAATGATTCGCAACTGCCAGCCGATCGCTTTGGCGGCCTGCGCCGCGCCCTGGCCGGCCCCGCGTGCACCGCCATTGCGCTGGTCCGTCGAGACATAGACGATCAATTTATCCTTTGCCGCGCGCGGCCCCGTGGTCGGCCCGGTCCAGTCCGTGACCGGCTGCGTGACCTCCGCCACGAAGGATTTCGCGTAATCGACGAAGCTATCGCTCGCCGCACCGGCTGGCGCCGCGGCAGCCATGGCCGCGACACAGCCAAGCAGCCACCGGCCTTTCTGTTTTTTCACCGTCGTCCCTCCCCTTCGTTTGTTAGAATCCCTGGCGGCGCTCCACGAGCCCGGGCTTTTCCGGCGCTCCCTTGGCGGCCGGCACCTTGGCCGCCGCCCGCCGGCGCTGCCCGTAACCGGCCAGCCCGATCGCCACGACCAGGGTCGCGCCGTTGAACAAAGGCTCGACAAAAAACGCACCGCCGAGCTGCTGAATTCCAGAAATGCCGACCGCCAGAATAACCACGCCGACCAAGGTCCCCCAGATATTGACGCGCCCGGGCCGGATCGTCGTCGAGCCGAGAAAGGCGCCGACCAGGGCTGGCAGCAGATATTCGAGACCCACGCTCGCCTGCCCGATGCGCAGGCGCGAAGCGAGGACGATGCCAGCGAAGGCGGACAAGGTGCCGGAAGCAATGAACACCGCCATGACCCGGCGTCGCACCGGGATTCCGTTCAGCATCGCCACGCGCGGGCTGGCGCCAATGGCATAGATCTGGCGGCCGATCGGCGTGCGCTCCGAAATGATCCAGAGCAGAACAGCCAGACCGATGACATAGAAGGTGGTGATCGGCAGACCGAACAGGAAAATCCCGTTAATATCGAGGAAGCCCGCCGGGAGATCGCCGATGACCTGGCGGCCGCCGGTGCACCACATCGCCAGCGCATAGAGAATGGTGCCGGTCCCGAGCGTGGCGATGAAGCTGTCGATCTGCGCCACCTCGACCAGGATGCCGTTGAGCGCCCCCATGGCCGCGCCCGCGGCGAGCACGATCAGGCAGGCCGGGATCCAGGGCATGCCGAGATCGACCTGCAGGCTGATCGCGAGAATATGCCAGAGCACAATCCCGTAGCCGACCGTGAGATCGATGCGCCCGGCCATCATCGGCAAGGTCGCGGCCAGCGAGAGAATGGCGATGATCGCCTCATTGCCGAGAATGGCCCGCAAATTCAGCATTGTCGGGAACGTATCCGGCAGCATGACCGAAAACAGCACGATCAGCGCAACGGTGAGGATCGGCAGCCCGTAGGCGGGCAGCGTGCGCCGCATCGCCTCGCGGCGCGTCAGCCCGGCCAGTTCCCCGCGCGTCGGCTCCAACGCATCTGATTTGATGGATTGCATGATTTCCCCTTAAGCCGCGATGCCAGCCGAAGCCGCGGCGATGAGCGCATCGACGCTCAATGACCGCTCATCGAGTTCGGCGACGACGCGCCCGCGGTCGAACACCAGCGCGCGATGGCAGATCTTGGACACTTCCTCGAAATCACCGGAGACGACCACGATCGCAGCACCCTCCTGCAAAGCGATGTCGAACAGCCGGTAGATCTCCGCCTTGGCACCGACATCGACGCCCGCCGTCGGATCCTCGAAGACAAAGACCTTCCCGCCGGTCTTGAGCCAGCGCCCGACCACCACTTTTTGCTGGTTGCCGCCGGAAAGCGCCTCGATCGCGAGGCCCGGATCGTTCGGCCGCAAGCCAACCATGGCGCCGAGCTCAAAAGCGTGGCGCGCCTCCCGCCCCGGCGACATCCAGGCCAGCGGCGAAACGCCCGCCATGATCTCGTTAGGGAACATGTTCTCGGCGACCGTTCGCCCGCCAAAGACCGATTCGGTCCCCCGATCGCCGCAGATCAGGTTGATGCCCATCCGCATCGCCTCTTCCGGCACGCGTGGCGCGACCACGGCGCCATCGAGCTGGATCTGGCCACGGCTCACGTCTGCGAGGCCAAATAGCAGCCGCCCGACCACTTCCTGGCCCGCGCCGCGGAGCCCGACCAGTCCAACGATCTCGCTTCTGTGCACCGTGAGGCTGACCGGCCCCATTTGCCCGCTCGTCACCGCATCGAGCCGCAGCCGCGCTTCCCCCTCGCGATGGGCCGGGCGGCGAAAGATCTGTGCCGGCTCTCGCCCTACGATCAAAACGATGAGCTCTTCGAGCGAGGTTGCGTCCACACGGCGTTCCCCGGCAAGGCGTCCATCGCGCAGCACAACGATCCGATCGGTGATCGCGAAAACCTCGTCGAGCCGGTGAGAGACATAGATCATCGCAATGCCACGTTCCCGCAGGCGGCGGAGCACAGCGAAAAGCCGTTCCACCTCACCGGTCGGCAGGCTGGCGGTGGGCTCGTCGAGCACAAGAATCTCCGCCTCGGCGGCCAAAGCGCGCGCGATGGCGACCATCGACCGTTCCGTCCGGCTCAGGCGATTGACCCGCATGTCGGGATCGATATCGACGCCGAGCAGTGCGAGCGCCGCCCGCGCCCGGGCCTCGGCGGCGGCCCAATCGATCATGAAGCGTCGCCTGGGATAACCGAGCGTGAGGCAGACATTCTCCGCCACCGTCATCCATTCGATCAGGCCGAGATCCTGATGGATGAAGGCAACCGGCGGCCGCGCCGCGGTATCACCCTGTTTCGTGCGCCACAGGATCTCACCGGCATCAGGAACATGTATGCCGGCGAGGCATTTGATGAGCGTGGATTTACCGGCGCCGTTCTCGCCGAGAAGTGCGAGTATCTCACCTTTATGCAAATCGAACGTGACGTCGCTCAAAGCTGCCGTGCCACCGAAGCGTTTTGTCAGCCCGCGCAGGCGAAGCACCGGCTCCGCTTCCTGCGCCTCCACGTCAACGGACGAGCCACCGCGGCCTTCCGGCTCTTCGGTACTCATGGCATCCCTCCCCCGCCGTTTCCCGGGGACACCTCCGGCCAAGGAACCGGCAGCGCCACCCGAAACGATCTGTTTTGGCATTGACGTTGCCATGCCAAATCGCTGACCGCAATCGGCCTACCCCAGCTTTTTCGTTTCGATCAGGCAAACTCTTGATCTGCCAACAGAAAAAATAAAAACACGCCTCAAAGCAGCGCGCCGCAACCGTTCGAGGCACATGGCATCGCGTCAGCAAGACGCGGCCGCGCCGGGGCGGGGAATCAGCCTGGGTTTCACGATATTGGCACCGCTGGCATTCAGCCGCAGCCGCCACACGTCACTTGAACAAACCCGTCGCGTTTACGCCGTAATATTTTTTAAAAAAAGGCGGATAAGTATCGATCCAGTCCGAAGGCGATTGGGCGGTCGGTAAGGGGCGCAATTTTATGGACATGGAATTGAGCGACAGGCCGGTATCAAACATCGACGTTGGATTCCTCTGTGCCGCCCGATAGGCAGTCAGAATTTTCGCGGAATTATCATAATATTGCGATGAATGGCCTATGACATGGATCGCCGCACCGGAGATGAAGAGCATCATCAAAAAAACCCTGAGCATATCGGCAAGAATATTCTCTTCCCAGAGCCATATGATCGGCATCGCCACCGCAGGCACCGCGAAAAACGCGGCGATCAACAAAAACCCGCCCCATGGATACAGGCTGAGGCTGAAATAATTATAGCCCGCCTCCAAAGAGATCAGGCTGGTGATGATCATGGTTGGAAACAGAACAATCAACAAGAAAACCATCCCGCGCAGCAGCGAAGGTTGCTGCAACACAGGCGAGACCAAACCAGCTATCTTTTCGTTACCCTGAATAAGGCGCTGGACAAACGGCCGGCAAGCCAGGATCAGGAGCGGCGCAATCACCCCCGCAAACAAGACAACACAGTATAGCTTGGCATCATGTGACAGCAATTTATTCGCAAAGAAAAATTCCATCACCTGTTTGGTCGGCGATAATTTCTCGGAAGATTCCGACCTTTGCGAGTAAAGAGCCGTCATGATCAACGCGGCGATGCAAAAGACCGCCAGTAGGCAGGACACAATGAAAGCCTGATGACGCCAAACTCTCCTCAATCGCCAAGGGTAATTCAATGCCCAGCCGCATACGATCGCAACCAGCATGATCGCGCTATAGGCTTCCAACGAAAACGCGGCTACGAAGGCGATCGTCACGAGCCAGGGCGCTGGAATGCCAACCTGCCCTTGGATGGAAAAGCGCGGCATCGACTTCAACAACTCCGTAAGAACCACAAAGCCGAGAAATGCCGGAAGCTGGTAGCAGACCATTTCCACTTCCGTGATCCAGGGCAGAAATGACAACATCAAAAACGCAACAAACAGGCTCGGCAGAATACCTTCATCGCGTTTCTGCTGTTTACTCCTGAACAAGTTCTCTAGTGGAAAAATCTGATCAACCAGGTAGCGGTAAACGACACAGAGAAAAATCGCAAAAAGAGTTGCATTGAAAAGCTTGAAGACAAAGAAGAAATCCGCCCCGAAAAGCGATTTCGCTGGAAAATATATCAGATCGAACAGGTGGCCAAGCAAGTTACGCCCATAGAGATCCACCACCCGGTTCGGTATCCAACCGGCTGTCGGTTTGGGCATAAACATGGAAACGCCGTAGCTTTTTTCCTGAAAAGCACTGATGTCGGCGCCGGCAAGGTATGCCTTGCTGTAGGTCACGAGCCACGAAATAAAAAACACCGTCATTTGACCGATCAATCGACCCGGGACATCGCGCCCGCGCGCCATTTGCTGCTGATCAATCGTTTGTTCGGGCCGAACTTTTTCAGTCAAAAACATAAAAGTTTTCTCCAAAAAAGAGATGACCGATTTTATAAACGGAACGATGAAACGGAAATATCACACTGACCGCTTGGTGCACCACTGAAATTTACATGCTCTGCATCATATCCTGTTCTGATTTCATAATTTTTATATTACATCCAACCAAACCTACACCCTAAGATCATCAAGATGATAAGATGACCGCCATCTGAGGAGCGGCGGACGATCCGCAGAGTTGAAAAAAATACCAACGAAACATGCTGACGGTTAAAGCGGAACCGAGACGGTCCCATCGTCCACTTCATACAAGAGACCGCCGAAGCAACAAAAATTCTTTTGTCTGCATCTTATTGTTTATCGATGCCCTTCAAAACAGACAGAAAGTGCGCGTGGAGGCGTATGGCCAGAACCCGTACAGGCTGCATATCGCCGAGATAAATTTTTGCTAATCACAACATTGAGATCGACTAAAAATGGCCGCTTACGTGAAATTTTGATTTCTTCTAGAAAAAACCAGAGCTTTATTGGAATAATATCATTATTTTTACTTGACGCATTTGCCGATATATCTATGGTTTTTTGCAACGCATTTGCGGGCCAAGCCTGCCTCGATCGAGACTTCCGCCCATGCTGGCCAGGGAGACTGCCCAATACGGACATCCATACGGTGCGCGCATCTGATTGATCACGTCGCTGAGGCGCAACCGGATCGCTTCTTTTTCAGTTCTGGAGCTGTTTATGTTTAACATGCCGAACGATGGAGCGCCGATGCCTTTCGATCCGATTTATCAGCGTGTCAGCCACGTGATCCCGCCGGCTGAATGGGCGACCATGGAAGCCGATGTGCACGCCATCCAGGAGCTCAAGCGCGCCCGCCGCGCGGTGATTCTCGCGCACAACTACCAGACGCCGGAAATTTTCCACGGTGTCGCGGACATTGTCGGCGACAGCCTGGCTTTGGCGCGCGAAGCGGTGACGGTGGATGCCGATGTCATCGTGCTGGCCGGCGTGCATTTCATGGCCGAGACGGCGAAGCTGCTGAACCCGGACAAGACCGTGCTGATCCCCGACGCCAGAGCCGGCTGCTCGCTCGCCGAATCCATCACCGCGGCCGACATTGCTTTGCTGCGCGCCGCCCATCCCGGCGTGCCGGTGGTGGCCTATGTGAACACTTCGGCGGCGGTGAAGGCGGCCTCGGATATTTGCTGCACCTCCGGCAATGCCAAAAAAATCATTGAATCCCTCGGCGTGCCGAAAGTCATCATGCTGCCGGACGAATATCTGGCGCAGAATATCGCCCGCGAGACCAAGGTGGAGATCGTCACCTGGGCCGGGCATTGCGAAGTGCATGAACGCTTCACCCCGGCGGACATTCAAAGCTTGCGCGAGAGCCATCCGGGCGTGACGATCCTCGCCCATCCCGAATGCCCGCCCGACGTCGTCGCCGTCGCCGATTATGCCGGCTCCACCGCGGAGATGGCCAAATTCGTCACCGACAAACAACCGGCACGCGTGGCGCTGATCACCGAATGCTCGATGAGCGACAATATCGCGCAAGCGAACCAGGCCGTGGAATTCATCCGCCCCTGCAATCTCTGCCCGCATATGAAACGCATCACCCTGCAGAACATCCGCGCCGCGCTGGAGACGATGCAGACCGAAGTGCTGATCGACGCGCAATATGTTGCGCCGGCCCGCCTGGCGGTCGAACGCATGCTCGCGGTCCGATGAGCCCACGGGGCGGCCTCGCCGGGCTGATGGCCGCCCTCGCCGTCAAACCGAGATACAGGCCGCGCAAATGCCAGAGCGCGAGGGCGCATGGTTAGAAATCCGGGGTGATGTCCACCTGACCTGCGCAGCTAGGTAGGGAGACCGCAAATGCTCATGAATGACGATGTTCATACCGTGCGCGATCTGATCGATCGCCAAGCCGAAGCGCGGCCTGATCACGTCTTTTTGCTGAGTCCCGAAACCGGGCAGTTTCTGACTTTCAGAGGATTGCGGGACAGAATGCGTCCTCTATGCGCGCAGTTGCAAGCCATGGGGCTGGCGCCCGGGGATAAGATCGCTTTTTTGATGGATAACGGGCTGTTCACGGCGCAGTTATTCTTGGCGACAATGTATGGGGGCTTCGTCACGGTCGCTCTCAACCCACGCGCCGGCGTGTCGCAACTATCCTACACGCTGGAACATTGTGATGCGAAGCTCGTGTTTGTCGCGCCTGCCTACGACGCGTTGAGCAAAGAAGTGCTGGGCCATCTGCGCCGGCCGGTTGAGGTTGTGCCCGCCGACAGTGATTCCGGCCCGGCCTTGGCAGAGCTCCCCGTCACCGGCGAACTCCCGAGGCCCAACGCTGACGATATAGCGCTGCTGATTTACACCTCCGGCAGCACCGGGCAGCCGAAAGGCACAATCCATACGCAACGCAACATGCTCATCCACGGCCGCAAGGCGGCCTCCTCGAGTCAACTCACGGCGACGGACCGGTCGCTTCTGCTTCTGCCCCTCTATCACCTCAATGCGGCCTGCGTGACCTTGATCCCGACGCTGCTGAGCGGCGGTTCAGTGGTCGTGCCGCACGGATTCGTGGTCAGTGAATTCTGGAACTGGATGGCTGACCATCGCTGCAGTTGGTCAGCCGTGGTGCCGACGATCATCACACAATTATTGGATTGGCAGGACCCGAAGGCCGATGGCAGGGACACCGCCTTTGCGCGCATCCGTTTCCTGCGCAGTTCTTCGGCACCGCTTTCGCCTTCCTTGCAACGGGCCTTCATCGACAAATTCAACTTAGCCCTGATCCAGGCCATGGGTTCGACGGAGGCTGGCAGTATGTTTGCCAATCCCGTGCCGCCCGGCCTCAACAAGATCGGCTCGCCCGGCCTGCCTTGGGGGTTCGAGGTCAAGATCGTCGACCGTGACGGCGCTGAATTGGCGGTGGGGGAGCCGGGCGAGGTCTGGCTCCGCGGTGACGGTATGATGCAAGGCTATTACAAGGATCCCGCAGCCACTGCGGCGGCGTTGGGTGCGGAAGGCTGGCTGCATACGGGCGATCTCGCTTACCGCGATGCCGACGGTTATCTCTTCGTGATCGGCCGCGCGAAAGAACTGATCATCAAAGGCGGCGTGAATATCGCGCCGCGCCAGATTGACGAAATTCTCGAGGCCCATCCTGCGGTGTTGGAGGCCGCTTCGGTGGGCGTGCCGGACCGTTATGTCGGCGAGGATCTGGTGGCGTTCGCGGTGTTGCGGCCGGGCATGCGCTGCGCGGAGCTGGAGCTGCTGCGCTTTTGCGAAAGCCATCTGGGCTTTTTCAAAACGCCGACGCGCGTGCATTTCGTCGCCGATTTGCCGAAAGGCCCTTCAGGCAAAGTACAGCGGCTGCGCCTGGCGGAGCAGGCGGAAAGACTAGCCGCGATCAGTACGCCGCTCGAGGACAGGACTGGCATGGCGGCAAGCGCGGCGGAGGCCGATGATGATTTGCCGTTCGAGCAAATCATCATCGACATCTGGACCGAGCTGCTTGCATCGCCGCAAATCCATCAGCAAATCCATGCTGAGAGCAATTTTTTCGCCCTCGGCGGGCAGTCTTTGCAGGCCATCCAATGCCTCTCGCGGCTGCGCGAAAAAACCCAGATCCTGATGTCCCTAGCTGATTTTTTTGAAAACGCCACGGTCGGCGCATTGGCTGCGCTGATGCGGCGGCGCCGGCCGCTGCAACTTGGGCTGGCGCACGAACGCGACGCTCAAACAGATGCCGATTTGCGGCCGATCCCGGTGCGCGATCTCAGCCTGCCATGCCTGTTGAGCCCGGCCCAGGAGCGCATCTGGTTCATGGAGCAGCTCCATGCGGGCGAACCGGCTTACAATGAGGCTGAGGCCGTTCGTTTGAAGGGCAAACTCGATGTTGGAGAACTGGAGCGCGCGTTCAACCTCATGATCGATCGGCATGAGATCCTGCGCACGACAATCGAAGCCAGGGACGGCCGACCGATGACGGCCCTCCATGCGAGCTTCCCGTTGCAATTCAAAAGACTGAGCCTGCGACATTTGACGCCGGAGCGGCGCGACGCCGAGCTAACGCGCCTCCTGAGCGATGAGCCGCGCCGTTCCTACCGGTTGGAAGCGGAGCCCGCCATACGCGTGACGATCGTCATGATGGACGAGGACGACCATGCCGTCATATTGATGATGCATCACATTATTTGTGACAGCTCGTCATTGGGCATCATATGGCGGGAATTGGCCGCGTTATATGCGGCTTGCCTGAAGGGAGAGGCTTCACCTCTGCCGCCCTTGCCCATCCAGTATGGCGATTATGCGGTCTGGCAGCGGCAACCACACCAACAGGCGCGCTTCTCCGAGGATATCGCGTTCTGGAAAAAGCAACTCCTTGGTGCGCCGCCTTTGCTCGACCAGCCGACCGATCGCTCGCGGCCGCCGGTCTTTTCCTTTCGTGGCACAAAGCATCAGTTCGCCTTCGACGCGGCCCTTGCGGACGATCTGCGCCGCTTATGCCGGCAGCATCAAACCAGCCTGTTCACCGTATTTGCCGTCGCTCTGAATACGGTCCTGTATCGTTATACGGGCCAGGACGATATTTTGATCGGGATCCCGATTGCCGCACGTGAGCGGCCCGAATTGCGGCCGGTGATCGGCTTCCTGGTGGACACCCAGGTTCTGCGCACGGATCTCAGCGGCGATCCCACTTTCCGCGCCCTGCTGGCCTCGGTGCAGCAGAATGTGGCCAATGTCTATTCACACCGGGCCGTGCCGTTCGATCAGATCGTGTCCGCCCTGCAGCCGGAGCGCAATCAGAGTTACACGCCGGTGATTCAGGTAATGTTGAACTGGCGCGATCGCGATGACCTGCCGCAATTCATCGGACTGCCAGGGATGGCGGCAGAGCCGCTGTTGACGCAGCCGAAAATTGCCAAATTCGACCTCACTTTGACCTTGACCGACACGGGGAACGAAATCGCCCTGGAAATCGAGCATAATACCGATTTGTTCAATGAAGATCGTATCGCTCGCTTGTCCGGGCATCTGAACAGGCTTCTGGAAGACGTTGTCGCGAATGTTGACCAAACACTTTCCGCGCTGCCTTTGTTGACGAAGGCCGAACGGAATCAGCTGCTGCTTGAATGGAACGCGACGGCGACCGACTATCCGCGGGAGGCCTGCATCCATGAGCTGTTCGAGGCGCAGGCCGCACGCACGCCGGATGCTGTGGCGGTCAGTCTGCGCGGGGCGGACGCTCACTTATGCGGCGCTGAACGCGCGGGCCAACCGGCTGGCGCATCGCCTGATCGCGCGGGGCGTGCAACCGGATGAGCGGGTCGCGACCTTGCTGGAGCGCTCGATCGCGCTGATCGTGGCGCAACTGGCCATCCTCAAGGCCGGGGCCGCCTATGTGCCGCTCGATCCGCACGCCCGCGCTTTACGCCAGGCCTGGATCATGGCCGATTGCGCGGCCTGCCTGTTGATCACAGAGGCCAGCGCCCAACCCTCCTTCCCCCCGAGCGCGCCGGTCCTGTGTCTGGACGCCAACGAGCGTGACGAAGGAGACGCGACCAATCCGGCATTGCCAGGCAACGCTCTGCGCACGGCCTATGTGATGTACACGTCCGGCTCCACCGGCACCCCGAAAGGCGTGCTGGTGCCACACCGTGGCGTGACCCGTCTGGTTATCAATAATGGTTATGCCGTCATCGAGCCGGATGACCGCGTCGCTTTCGCCGCCAATCCGGCCTTCGATGCCAGCACCTTCGAACTCTGGGCGCCCTTGCTGAATGGCGGCACGGCGGTCGTGATCAGCCATGACACCGTGCTCACGCCAAACGCTTTCGTGAAAGTGCTCGCGCAAGAGCGGATCAGCATTTTGTGGCTGACGGTTGGGCTGTTCAATCAGATGGTCACCGAACTGGAGCCGGTCTTCGCGCACCTCAAGATTCTGATCACAGGCGGCGACGTCCTCGATCCAAGGCTGATCGCGCGGCTGTTATCCAATCCGCGGAAGAAACCACAATTTCTGCTCAACGGATACGGGCCGACCGAAACGACAACCTTTGCCGCCACCTACAGGATTGACTCTGTTTCTGACGAAACAACAAGCATTCCGATCGGCCGGCCGATCGCCAACACCAGGCTCTATATCCTCGATGCGCAGGGCGAACCGGTCCCGCTGGGCGTCACCGGCGAACTCTATATTGGCGGCGACGGCGTGGCCGGCGGCTATCTGAACCGGCCGGAGCTCACCGCCGCGCGCTTCCTGGCCGACCCCTTCGCCGGCGAACCAAGCGCACGCATGTACCGGACGGGAGACCTCGCGCGCTACCTGCCTGACGGCAATCTCGTATTCGTCGGACGCAATGATGATCAGGTCAAAATTCGCGGGTTCCGCATTGAGCTCGGCGAGATCGAAGGGCGCCTGACCGAGCATCCGGCGGTGCGCGAGGCCGCGGTGCTGGCGCTGAACCAGGAGGGTGGAAAGCGCCTGGTGGCCTATGTGGTGGCCGCGCGCGATGACCAGCTCGCCAGCCGCTTGCGCGCACATCTCTCCGCCTCCCTGCCGGACTATATGGTGCCGGCGGCCTTCGTCCGGCTGGACGCCTTCCCGCTCACCCCCAACGGCAAGCTGGACCGCAGGGCGCTGCCCGCGCCCGACGATGCTTCCTATGCGCGCGCCGCCTATGAAGCGCCGCAGGGCGAGACCGAGGCCGTGCTGGCGGCGATCTGGGCCGAGATGCTGGGCCTGGAGCGCATCAGCCGCACCGATAATTTCTTCAATCTCGGGGGGCACTCGTTCCTGGCGCTGCGTGTGATGAGCGAAATCAACCGGCGGCTGAAGCTGCATCTGACGGCCCCGACATTTTTTCTGCACCCCACGATAGAACAGCTGGCGCGCGCCATTACGCAAAATGCGCAGGGTGAGCAGGCGCCAACGCACCAACAGGTGCAAAGGTTGCGGACAGGGCAGACCGATCTGCCGATTTATCTGATGGGCGCCAGGCCCGAGGAATTTCGCTTGGGCCAGGTGATCGGTGGCGATCGCGATATTTTCGCCATCGATGTGCCCATTCAGACAGCCTGGCTTTCCGCCTTCGCCGCCGGCGATCACGAGGCGCTGCCGACCATCGAAGGATTGGGCGCGCTCTACGGCGAGATATTGGCCGCGCATGCCGGGGCGCGCCCTTGCGTAGTTGCGGGCTATTGCATCGGGGGCAAGATCGCCTTCGAGGCCGCGCATGTGCTGCAACGCGCCGGTGGCAATGTGGCCTTTGTTCTGCTGCTTGATGCGCGGGCATCGATCTTAAGCGGGCCCACATTCGAGCCGGCAGCGCAGAGTTTGGCCCAGATCTGGCGCGGCGCTGTCCTCAGGCGGGATCAGGATAGCTCCTTCATGCACAGGATGCGCGCATCGCTCACCGATAGCTGGGCCGTCGCGCGGTTTCTGGCCGCGCGGCTGCCCGCCAGCGCCACATACCGATTCAACATCCTCAAGACCTCGCTGGATAAAATGATGGACCGCCCCGCGCCTCCGATCGTGCCGTCGGGCTATTTTGATGAGGAGGGCCAGACGATCGACACGCTGGTCTTTAACCGGCTGGCTTTCCGCATGGGGAGATCATGGCGCCCGCAGCCCTTGGATGCCGCCGGCGCGCTGATTCGTGCAGAAAATTTGGATGACATGCTGCCTGGCAGCGATCCAGCCGGTGGCTGGAACAGTCTCTTCACACGTGGGCTTGACCTTGTCCAAACCACAGGCGATCACCACACGATGCTGACCGATGCGCATACCGCGACATTGGCGCAGCAGATGGATCTGACCCTGCGCAAATACGAATCCGACCGGAATGAGCGAACAGGCGCTCTTGAGAATAATTTAACTGATGAAGAAGCACGTTTCGATCAAGCACCTCCCCAACCCGAGCCCACGATTGCCTAGAGCGTGATGGCTTAACATCAATCACGTGAACGCCATTCCTGATCGGGTGACGCCGCGGGCAATTGCCCGATGTCTCGTTCAACGCGCAGGGTACGGGAATGCCACGAAGCTTCATGGGCTGTTATACATAACCTCCCCTCTTGGCAGCGCTTGGCACAGTGAACTGAAAGACGGTGCCCCGTGGTGACCCCGGTGATACCCAGAGGCGACCGCCATGGGCATTGATGATCGACCGGCAGATCGAAAGCCCCATGCCCATGCCGCTGGGCTTCGTCGTGAAAAAGGCTTCGAACAAGCGGTCTATGTTTTCGGGCGCAATCCCCGGCCCAGAATCCTCGACGGTGATCAGCACTGCGCCGGGTCCCTCGCCCTGCGATCGTACGCACAGCAATCGTGGCACATTGGTATCCGTGCTCATTGCCTCGATAGCGTTCATGACCAAATTCAAGATAACCTGTTGCAGCTGGACCCGGTCCCCCATGACAAAAGCCTGTCCGTCGGATAACTCGGCCTCGAGCAAGACATCGTGTTCGTTAAGTTCACTGCGGGTTAGTATGAGGACTTCGCGGATCGCGTCATTGATGTCGAGTTTCGTCATGTCCGGCGCGGACGCTCCGGCCAGAGCGCGGACGCTTTTGAGAATATCGGCCGCCCGATGGCCATCCCTGACGAGGCGTTCCGCGGCCCGCCGCGCCTCCTCGAGTTGCGGCTGGTCTTTCGCAAGCCAGCGCACGCAGGCATTGCCGCTGGCAACCATGGCGCCGAGCGGTTGGTTGATCTCGTGGGCGATCGATGCCGCGAGCTCGCCCATCATCGTCAACCGTGCGACGCGGGCAAGATCCGCTTGCGCTGTGCGCAGAGCCTCTTCCCTCCGCTCGCGCTCAGTAATATCCATCGTGGTGCCGACAAACTCATTAAGCTCACCTTCTGCCGTTAAAACGGGGCGCCCCACGCCGTGGAGATATTTGATGGAACCATCGGGAAGGATGATTCGATATTCATGTGAAAAGCTGTGTTTCTCCCGAACTGCCTTATAATGGTTTCCCTGCACCTGGGTCCGATCATCCGGATGGACCCTGTCCAGGAATGATTGGTGCGTTGGTGCCGTCTCCTTCGGGGCGACACCGAATATCCGGAAATATTCCTCGGACCAGACGAGATCTCCTGTGGAAATGTTCCAGCGCCAGCTGCCGGTGTGGCTAATTCTCTGCCCCTCAGCCAGGAATGCCTCGCTGCTCCGCAGTTCCTCTTCTGCGCGCCTGCGCTCGGCGTTTTCCTGCTGCAGATCCGCGAAGAGGGTCGCGTTCTCCAGCGAGATCGCGGCCTGGGAGGCGAGCACTTCCAGTACGGCGATGCGGTTCGACGTGAAGACGCACGGGGTCAGATTATTCTCGAGATAAAGTGCGCCGACGAGCTTGGCCTGTTTCATCAAAGGCATGCAGAGCACGGACCTTGGCTGCCGCTGCTGCACATATGCATCCGCCGAGAACAGAGTGGGCGCCGTAGCATCGTCCAGGATCACGCTTTTCTGGCTCTGGATGACATGGCGAAGCAAGGATTCGAGGAGGTCAGCTGACGTCACTTCCGCCTTGCGCACGGTGACCTCAACATCACCGTTGCGCGTCGCCGCCTCCGCTTCGAGCCACAATCTAGCACTGCGGAAAAGAATCAGCAGGCCCCGGTCGGCGCCGGCATGCTCGACGGCGATCCTCAGGAGGGTCTCGATGAGCTTGCCCAGTTCGATCTCGCCAGACACGGCCTGGGAGGCTTTGATCACCGTCCCGACATCCACCTGCGCCGACTCCATCAACTGCCGGTACTGTACCTCACGGGCCTTTATCTCAAGGAAACTTCTTGCCTTCGCTTTTAGCTCCTCCGGGATGAACGGCTTAATGAGATACTCAATGGCGCCCTCGCGCAGCAACGTGATTCGCAGCTCTTCATCTGCCTTGGCCGTTACGAGGATGAAGGGAATGGCTTTCAGGTCTCGGTTCGAACGTATCTTCCGAAACATTTCGTCGCCACCCATCTCCGGCATCATAACGTCGCTAATGATCAAATCCGGCATCAATGAACGTGCCTTTTCATATCCTTCACGCCCATTCTCTGCGGTCGCAATGGCAATATCTGAACCGAGCGTTTCGCAGATATAGTCTCGCATATCAGGATTGTCCTCCACCACAAGGACCAGAAATTTCTTTTGTCCCGGCTTAAAACCGCCTTCTACTGCTTCAAGAAGCTTGATTTGTTCACTCTTTCTGCTGCTGAACTGTGGGAGCGACTCCGCGACAAACGAAGGTGCGGCCAAGACGACATTGGGGCGGCGGATTACGGATGTTCCTTCGGGTGCCTTGATCGGAATCTCGATTCTAAAGAGTGCGCCCCCTTCAGTCGATTGTCCGACGGTGACGCGTCCATGTTGGATTTCAACAAACTCTTTGACAATGCTCAGACCCAACCCTGTTCCACCAAAGCGCGTGCTTCCTGGAATTTGAAAAAATTGTTCAAAAATGGAGTCCCGAAACGCCTCTTCTATTCCCGGACCGCTATCGCTCACTTCAATAACAGCATTAGGCCCAACATCCTCATGAATCTGGCATCGGATCGTGCCTCCTTCCGGCGTGAATTTGAAGGCATTGGACAAAAGATTTAGCAAAATGCGTTCGAATTTTTCGATGTCGATTTGGGATGGCACTGACGATGGGGCCATGACGGAGAATTGAAAATTCTTTTCCTTGGCCGGGATTTCAAAACTGGAAGCGATCTGCCTTATCAACTTCGCCAGATCCGTCTCATAGTAGGTCACGGTCGTCTTTCCCGACTCGAGCCGCGCCACATCCAAAAGGTCATTAATTTGCTTTAGGAGGCCACGCGCGTTCCGCTGCGCCAACTTGAGCCGTTCCGTTGCTTCTTCCGGCAACCCCATCGACAAGAGATTTTCAATCGGCGCCAGAATCAGGGTTAACGGCGTACGTAATTCGTGGCTGACATTCGCAAACATCTGCGTCTTGAATTGGTTGAGCGCCTTGGTTTTCTCGTAGAGGTTACGGATCTCATCGTAAGCCGTCTGAAGTTTTTCATTCATCGCTTCAGCATCGTCACGCGCGCGCTTGAGCGCCTGTTCTGTCCGCTTAATATCCTCAACGTCAGTCCAGGTGCCATACCAGTTAATGATGGTGCCTTGCGCGTCGTGTAGCGCGTTCCCACGGATCAGCCACCAGCGGTAAACCCCATCCGCACGGCGCAGCCTACATTCAAGCGAATAAACACCATCTGTTTGCCATGCATGTTGCCACGCTTCCCACGCCTTTTGTCGATCGTCGGGATGAAATGGAATGTTCCAGCCATGGCCATGGCCTTCTTCCACGGATAAGCCGGTATAGTCCTCCCATTGTTTATTGAAATAGATGTTCTGGCCGTCGGGTCCGGTAATCCAAACGATCTGTGGCACGGCCTCGGCTAGCCGGTCGAACGCGATGACTCTCTTTGTTTTTTCCTTGGACAGATCAGGGGACAGAAGCGCATTTTGGTTCACTCGTTGCTGCCGATCATGAAACATAGGCACGGCGCCCAGGCCACGATATTTCCGACACCATCGATGATATGTCGCATCCGTTACGCCGATCGCGCGGATCGCATCAATCGCTGACTTGCCCTGAGCGGTTAAACTGTCAACCTCACGTAGTTTCGCGAGAATGTCCTCTGCCTTGTAAAACTTTTGAGACATTATCCGCCCTCATTCGAAGACATATCAAAGCTGGCTGACTTCCAGCCGGACAGGTCAGATCCGGTGGCACAGCTGGCCTCCCCCAACCGCTTGACGAGCACCCCCGGGGCCGAAGCGCGCAAGCTGTCGCCCTTCGTCCCCTGAAATTCTCAACAAAGCGGAGAATGGAGGGGGGGCGGTGAGTCGGAACAGCCAACATCTTATCACCTCCTACTTTATGCTAAACAGGTAAGGATAGCCACGACTGGATTTTGCCTTGGACCGCCGCTCTGAGGCCCCGGCAGCCGTCGGAACAGTCTGCTGGTGTCCTTCCCATTGCTTGTGCCCGGAGCGTAGCGATGGTGAAGATCTTGGCCTCACCTTCATGTGAAGCGGATTTTCTCCAAAACTCCCGTCAAATCATCGACCGCTTCGTCACGGACATTTCATCTCGCGGATCCCATTTTATCGCCAGACAAGACGCTAGGCCCAGAATAGGGCGTTAGACCGAAGGCGACCAAACTCAACGGCGGTTATGCAAAAGCCCAGCATCACCATCTTGCGGTATCTGGCCAAACGTCCTGCCATCCCGCCCACCCCAAATAATGTTTCACTTTCGAAAATTTACGCGTATATAAAATTCCAGGCGTTTACCGAATTAAAAAGGACGACGTATGCACTCGTCGAAAAAACACGCCGATGGATTGGCCTGACACATGGCGAAGGAGACGCCGCCGCGCGCAACACCGGGCGTCATTTCCCGATCGGTTATGTCTGGTCTTGCGCTGATTCCTTGATGCCCCGGCAGCTTCATATCGTCTTCACCGCGCTTCCGGTTCTGACGCTCGCGGGCTGCATGGTCGGCCCCAACTTCACGACACCCGAGACCTCTGTTGCTGCTCACTATCAAAACGCGGCAAATCTCCAGGCCGGGCCGGTCAATGATGCCATCTGGTGGCAGAACTTCCACGACCCGACGCTCAATAAACTCATTCAGCTTGGGTATGAAAATAATCTTTCACTGCAGGTTGCCGGCGTGCGGGTCCTGCAGGCCCGCGCCCAGCTTGCCGCCGCCGTCGGCCAGCTTTACCCACAGCAGCAAGGCGCATTCGGCAGCTATAGCTATGAACGCCAGAGCCAGGCCGCGCCGAGCAATATCCTCGGCACTGCCACGTATTTGAATGTTGCTGAGCTTGGCTTCACGGCGAACTGGGAGCTGGATTTCTGGGGTAAATTCCGCCGCGCCATTCAGGCGAACGACGCCGCCTTCCTGGGCTCGATCGATGCCTATGACGCCGCCTTGGTGACTCTCACCGCGGATATCGCCACCGGCTATATCGCCATCCGGACGCTAGAGGCACAAATTCAGGTCGCCCAGGCCAACATCGTGGTGCAGACGGAAAGCCTTCGTATCGCGAATGCGCAGTATCACGCGGGGCAAACCAGCCTGCTGGATGTGGAACAAGCGCAAACGCAACTTGGCACCACTGAGGCGACATTGCCGACGCTGCGGGCCCAACTCGGCGTTCAGGAAGACGCGCTCGCGGTCCTGCTGGGCCTCCCTCCCGACAAAATCCCTCCCATGCTGGCAGCGAGCGGCGCCATCCCGCAGGCGCCTTCCGGCGCCATCGTCGGCATTCCGAAAGACCTGCTCCGGCAACGGCCGGATGTGATACAGGCGGAACTCGCTGCCGCCAGCCAGTCGGCGTTGCTCGGCGTCGCCAAGGCGCAGCTTTATCCCGCGCTCTCGCTCTCCGGCACTTTCGGTTGGGAATCCAGCACATCCAATCATGCTTCGCTCGGCGATCTTTTCAACTGGTCCAGCCGCGCCATCACGCTCGGCCCCTCGGTACAAATTCCACTCTTCAATTATGGCCAGCTGACCAACCAGGTGCGCACGCAAGACGCGGTCTTCGAACAATCGATCCTGAATTATCAGAACATCGTCCTGCAAGCGCAGCAGCAGGTGCAGGATGCCATCACCAATTACGCCCAGGCGCAAAATGCCGTGTCGGCGCTCTCTACCGCGGCTCAATCTGCCGTGCAGGCAACCAATCTCGCCATGATCCGCTATGTGGACGGCGCAACCGATTACACGACGGTACTCACCGTCGAGCAGGCCCAGCTGCAGGTCCAGAATTCACTGGCAATCGCTGAAGGAAATGTGCCGCAGGCACTGGTGGCCCTCTATACCGGTCTCGGCGGCGGCTGGCAGATCGCCGAGGGCCATGATGTCGTCCCCGACAGCATCAAGACCGACATGGCCCGCCGAACCGGCTGGGGCGGTCTCCTGACGCCGGCGAATCATGCGGCGCCCACGACCAGGGCGCAGCAGATCAAACAAACCTACGTGCCGAATTGGTGACCCATATGCGACATGATGTTGCCCCGAAGCGCCAGTTTGCGCGGCGCGGCGGGCTGCTTCTGCTCACCGTTCTGCTCACTCTCGCGCTCGCCGGCTGCAAACCCAGCAACCGCTACCATGCGCCGCCGCCGCCGCCCGTCATCACGAGCAAGCCGGTGCTGATGCCCATGACGACTTATCTCTACGTCACCGGCAGCACGGTGGCGGTGAATTCGGTGCAGCTTGTCGCCCGCGTCGCCGGCTATCTCGAGCGCATCGCCTACACCGACGGCAGCATCGTCAAAAAAGGCCAGCTTCTATTCGTGATCGAACCAGAGCCTTACGCCGCCAAGCTCAAGCAGGCCGTGGCCGCCGTCGCGCAGGCCAAGGCGCAGGTCCTCTACGCGCAGTCACAATATGACCGGCAGCAGCAAATGATCAAACAGAACGCCACATCGGTGGCGAATGTGGAGCAGTGGCTCGCGACGCGAGACTCCGATGAGGCGGCGGTGCTCGAGAACATCGCCAATGCGGACATCGCCCGCATCAATTTCGGCTATACCAGCGTCTCCGCCCCCTTCGACGGCCGGGTCAGCCGCCATCTCGTCGATGTTGGCAATCTCGTCGGCAATAGCAGTGCTACTGTATTGGCCACCATCGACCAGCTCAACCCGATCTATGTCTATTTCAGCGTCAACGAGCTCGACATGCTGAAGCTTCGCGCCGCCCTCATCGCCCAGGGCCGAAATCCGGAGACGGTCCACGGCGCGCCGATCTTCGTTGGTTTGCAGTCAGAGACCGGCTATCCGCATCCCGGCAAGATTGACTATGTCGCCACCAGCCTCGACCCATCGACCGGCACCATCGAAGCCCGCGCGGTGCTCGATAACGACAATAATCTCCTTCTGCCCGGCCTGTTCGTGCGCGCGCGGATCCCACTGGGCAAACCAATGCAGGCGCTGGCGCTGCCGGACACCGCTGTGCTCAGCGATCAGGCGGGGCCTTACGTCTATGTCGTTGGCGCCCATAACGTCGTCGCGCAGAAACGCGTGCAAACCGGCACGGAGGAAAACGGCATGATCGCCGTCACCGGCCTTAACGCCGCCGATCAGGTCATCGTCGATGGTCTGCAAAATGCCGCGCCCGGCACCACGGTGGCGCCGAGCGAACAGGATATCTCCGCCCCCGCGGCCAACGGTCCTGGTTAGGGCCCTCCCATGATCTCACAATTTTTCATCGAGCGACCGGTTCTCGCCAATGTCATCGCGGCCCTTTTTGTCCTGTTGGGGCTGGTCGCCATCTATACCTTGCCGATTTCGGAATATCCGCAAATCGTCCCGCCCACCATCCAGGTCACCACCAGTGACCCGGGTGCCGACGCCAAAACCCTGGTCAATACCGTCGCTTTGCCCATCGAGCAGCAGGTCAACGGCGTGGCGAACATGCTGTACATGCAGTCCACCAGCACCAGCGCCGGCAATTACACGCTCATCGTCACCTTCAAGGTCGGCACGGATCTGAATTTCGCCCAGGTGCTGGTGCAAAACCGCGTCTCCGCGGCACTCGCCCAATTGCCCAGCGCCGTCCAACACCAGGGCGTGGTCGTGCAGCAGAAATCCACGGCGATTCTGCAATTCATCACCCTCACCTCGCCGCACAAAACCTATGACGGCCTGTTTCTCAATAATTACGCCATCATCAACATGCAGAACGAGCTGGCGCGGTTGCCGGGTGTGGGCAATGTGAACGTCTTCGGGACCGGCGAATACGCCATGCGCATCTGGCTCGACCCTGAAAAGATGCAGGGTTTCGGATTGACGCCTGCCGATGTGATCAACGCGCTGCGCGAACAGAACGTCGCCGTGCCCGCCGGGCAGATCGGCGCTCCGCCTGTCGCATCACCGCAGGCGTTTCAACTCACCGTCAACGTTCCCGGCCTGCTCTCCGATCCCGGCGAGTTCGCCAACATCATCGTCAAATCCGCCGGCGCGTCCAACCCGACGGGCGGCGTCACCTCCAGCAAAATTGTCCGTATCCGCGATGTCGGGCGTGTCGAGCTGGGCTCGGTCAACTACAACATGGTCTCCAACTTTAATAGCCAGCCCAGCGCCGCCATCGCCATCTATCAGTTGCCGGGCGCCAACGCGCTGGCCGTCGCCAACGAAGTCCGCAGCACGGTTGCGAAGATGGCGCAGCACTTCCCGCCGGACATCCAATACAATATCCCCTTCGACACGACGATTTTCGTGACCGCCTCGGTTGATGAAGTTTACAAGACTTTGTTCGAAGCAGGCTTGCTGGTTCTCGCCGTGATCATGCTGTTTCTGCAAAGTTTCCGTGCCATTATCGTGCCGGCCACCACGGTGCCGGTCACCATCATCGGCGCTTTCGCCGCCATGGCCGTGCTGCATTTTTCCATCAATATCCTCACGCTGCTGGGGCTGGTCCTGGCGATCGGCATTGTGGTCGATGATGCCATCGTGGTGGTCGAAGGCGTGACGCATAAAATGGAGTCCGAGGGTGTCGATGCCAAAAAAGGCGCGATCGACGCGATGCGCGAGCTGACGAGCCCGATCCTCGGCATCACTTTGGTGCTGATGTCGGTCTTCATTCCCGCCGCCTTCATGCCGGGCATTACCGGCCAGATGTACGCGCAATTCGCCTTGGTCATTGCGTCAACGGCGCTGATCAGCGCCATCAACGCGCTAACACTCAAACCCACGCAATGCGCGGTCTTTCTCAGGCCAAGGGTGCCCGGCGCCCCGAAGAACATTCTCTTCCGCAGCTTCGACCGGCTGTATAACCCGCTGGAAGCCGCTTACGTGAGGCTCATCGACCGCATGGTTCACCGCAGCGGGCTGATGGTTGTCATCGGCCTCATGCTCATCGGCCTGGCCATTTATGGCCTTAGCCGGATTCCCTCCGCCTTCATCCCGATCGAGGATCAGGGCTATATGGTCATGAGCGTTCAGTTGCCGGATTCCGCCTCGATCGGCCGCACCAACGCAGCACTCGCCCAACTCCGCGACAAAATCGCGAAATTACCCAGCGTTGAAAACGAGATCACGATCAGTGGCGTTTCGGTGCTCGACGGCAGCGCCACTCTTTTTAATGCCGGCGTGATCTACGTGATGCTGAAACCCTGGGATGTCCGCGGCAAGGCGGAAAGCTTGCTGCCGGTTTATGACGACCTCAGCAAAATCGCCGCCAGCACCCTGGATGCCAAGGTGCTGGTGATCCCGCCTCCCCCCATCCAGGGCCTTGGCCAGTCCGGCGGTTTTCAAGGGGTGGTCGAATTGCAGGATGGCAGCTTCGACTATGCCAAGCTGCAACAGGTGACCGACCTCGTCGACCGGGACGGGAACACGCAAAGCGAATTGAGAAACCTCTTCAGCACCTACCGTTCACAGGCGCCGCAGGTTCTGGCCGCGGTGAACCGCACCAAGGCGCGCGCGCTCGGCGTTACCATCGGTGACGCCTACGACAGTTTGCAAACCTATCTCGGCTCGTCCTATGTCAATCTCTTTACGAAATACGGCCAGGTTTTCCCGGTCTATGTTCAGGCTGACGCTGGCGCCCGCATGACCGCCGCCGCCGTGCGCAATTATACCGTCCGCAACGACCAAGGGCTGATGGTTCCGCTCGGCACGCTGGCGGACATCACGCCGAGCCGTGGCCCGCCGATCATCACGCTTTACAACACCTACCCCAGCGCGCTCGTTAATGGCACGGCGGCCCCCGGCTACAGCTCCGGCCAGGCATTGACCGTGATGGATGATCTCACGAAACATGTTCTCCCCTCCGGCTTTGGCTTTGAATGGACCGCCACCGCCTTCCAGGAGAAACTCGCCGGCAATGCCAGCACATTCATTTTTGGCCTGTCGCTGCTGCTGGTCTATCTGGTGCTCGCCGGCCAATATGAGAGCTGGATCACACCCATCGCAGTTTTGCTGGCTGTGCCACTCGCCCTCCTTGGCACCGTTGCCGTGCTCTCGGCACTGGGCCTCGCCAACAATCTCTACACCCAGATCGGCCTGGTTCTGCTCATCGCCCTTGCCGCCAAAAACGCCATACTCGTCGTCGAAGTCGCCCGCGAGGAACGGGAGATGCACGGCAAAACAATCCTCGAAGCGGCGGTTCTGGCGGCCCAAATCCGCTTCCGGCCGATCATCATGACCTCATTCGCCTTCATTCTCGGCGTCATGCCTTTGGTCTTCGCTTCGGGCGCTGGCGCCAATGCCCGCAAATCGATCGGCATTGCGGTTGCCAGCGGCATGATCGCCTCCACCTGCATCGCGGTCGTCTTCGTGCCGTCCTTTTACGTCGTGTTGCAGCGCTTCAATGAGCGCGGCCGCAAACAGAGCAGCGCAACAGCCCCCGCCCCGGATGCCAACGCATGATGCTTGATGCCAAGTCAGGCGTTTGACGTGGTGGTGACCGACGTCATAGGCAACCTAACGCGCAGGCGGCCGGGCCGCCAGCAGCGCGTAGATCAGGGCACGTCTGAAACGGCGAAAGCCCGCGCCATTTCTGGCACGGGCTTGGTTTGTCCTGATGTCAGGCCGTCTGTGGTTGCGACGCTTCGAGACTTCCGTAGATCAGAATGCGGCGCGGTAAATGCCGAGAATGTCAGCCTGGCTCATATCGCGCGGGTTATTGTCCAGCAGGCGTCTGATGGCGTGAGCTTCCGTCGCCATGGTGCTCAGATCATCCTCCGGCACACCATGGGCGGACAGGCGCATATCCATGCCAAGCTTGGAGCACCAGTCGCGGGTCCTCGCCAAAATCCCCGCCTGGCCCGACTCCGCCGCCAGCCCCAGCGCCTGTAATACGGCGGCTGTTTTCTCTTCCGCGGCTGGGACGTTGAAAGCCAGCGTGTGCGGAAAAATGAGTGCGCAGGCGAGGCCATGTGGCAGATGGTGGCGGCTGCCGAGCGGATAGGCCACGGCATGGCCGGCCGTGGTGTTCACCGGGCCCAGGCAGAAGCCGCCATAGAGAGAGGCGAGCGCCAACCCGGCACGCGCCTCCTTGTCGGCGCCATCGGCCACAGCTCGGGGCAGATAGCGGCCGACGAGCTGGGCGCCGGTCAAAGCGTAGGTGTCGATCAGCGGGTGTGCCTTGCGGCTCGTGAACGCCTCAACGCAATGCGCCAGCGCATCGATGCCGGTGGCCGCCGTCACCGCGGCAGGAACACTCATGGTCAGCTCAGGGTCGACGATCGCGAGATCGGCCAGCATATGCCGGCTCTGCACCGCCAGCTTGTTACGCGTGGCAGGATCCGTGACCAGCGCGCGAATGCCCGCCTCGCTGCCCGTGCCGGACGTGGTGGCGATTTGCGCCAGCGCCACGCGCCGGCCCAGCACTTTGTTCGGACCGACGACATCATGGATATTTTGCCCGCTGCCCGGCAGCACCGCCACCAGCTTGGCCAGATCCATGGCGCTCCCGCCGCCAAATCCGATGACGAAATCCGGCTTGAAGCTCTCGGCCAGCCGCAAAGCGGCTTCGAGATTGGGGATGTCCGGCTCGGGCTTCACCTCGCCGAACACCGCTACCTCGCCCGGCAGGCCCAGGCCTTCCACGCGGGTGGCGTTGAAGCTATCCGCGACCACCAGGCTGCGGCGGACGCCATGGCGCGCGGCAAACTGCGCCAGCGCTGTCAGTGCCCCCGCGCCAAAGGCGATCTCGGCGGGTTGCAACAACTCGATCGGCATTTGCAGGGCGACATATTCCAGCGTCATTTCAAGAAAATTCCTTTGTAGTACGGCATGATCTCAAAGCTGAGGCGGACGGAACGCGTGAAGACATCGCGACTGGTCACGCATCGAACACTCCGCTTCGTAATGGACCATATCCTGCTTCAACTTGGTATAAAGTTGCATGCGCCGTAATTGCCGGCCGGGTTTTCGTCAAGCGGCGCCGGGCGCGGCCTGTCTGGCGTTCCCTGTCGGACAATTCGGCTCTTGGCGTCCAAGCCTCATGAACCGCTTAGCGATCTAACTCTTCATTTTTCCCAATAACGCCTGACCTGGCTGAAGCAGAAAAGATTTGCGGACTTATGATTGAATTGTCCATCAATGACTGATACCTCGCGCACAAATTGCCTAATCAGTCTAGGAGGACATCCAATTGCAATTACCCATCAAGAAAATGCTCGACACCGTGCCGGGCGGCATGATGATCGTGCCGCTGGCCATTGGTTGCCTCATCAACACCTTCGAGCCGCATACGGCGAGTTTTTTCGGCTCTTTCACGGGCGCCTTGTTCACCGGCGCACTACCGATCCTGGCCGTCTATTATGTCTGCATGGGGACATCGATCTCCATCAAAACCTTGCCGAAGATTGCCGCCAAAGGTGGCGTCCTGCTGGGCTGCAAGATTTTGTTGGGCATCGTCTGCGGGCTGATTTTCGGACATTTCCTAGGTGAGACGCCGGTTACAGCCGGCTGGTTCGCGGGCCTCTCCACCCTGGCTGTTGTCGCCGCGATCAACGACACCAATGGCGGCCTCTATATGGCGTTAATGGGGCAATATGGCAGCGCAGACGATGCCGCGGCCTATTCCGTGATGAGCCTCGAGTCCGGCCCGTTCCTGACCATGGTGACGCTGGGGGCCGCAGGCCTGTCGGCTTTTCCCTGGCCAACGCTGGTCGGCGCCATCCTGCCGCTTATCATCGGCATTATCATTGGCAATCTTGACGAAAAGATGCGTGACTTCCTTGGTCGCGCCACGCCGGTGATGATCCCGTTCTTCGCCTTCGCGCTCGGCGCCTCGTTGGATTTGCACAAGGTCTGGCAGGCCGGTCTGCTCGGTTTCGGGCTGGGGCTGTTCGTGGTGATTGTCTCCGGTCTGGTCATGCTGCTGGCTGACAAGGCAATCGGCGGCACCGGGGTTGCCGGCGTGGCCGCGGCCTCCACCGCGGGCAATGCGGCCGCTGTACCGATGCTGGTGGCAGCCGCCAATCCCGTTTATGCACGCGCCGCCGCTCCGGCCACAGCCCTTGTCGCCGCGGCTGTCATCATCACCGCGATCATTACGCCATCTCTCACCGCCTGGTACGCAAAACGGGTTGGTGTGAGGGGCCATTCTCCATCGGCATCAAACAGACAAGCTGCTGTGGCTGAATAACTAAAAATGTCTGGCTCATCGACGGTTCAAGGAACCCCGATGAGCCAGACATCTTTGCCGCTCGAACCACCCGCTATAGCCCGGGCTCGGATGTGGCGCGCGATGTTCACTGCGCAACGGCGGCGACATTATTCGGGGAATGTCCGGGTCGGTGATTGCGGGGGGCACGCAACCGACGACGACATATCAAAACGGTCAGTTTATCGCATCTTTGATGCGGCTCCCCGTCATCGCCGCCAGCCGCTGACCTGGTTACCGTGCGTCCAACTCAGCCGCTCCGGTAGCGCGATGCGCTTCCCGAGAGCTGACAAACACGCTCCTCCCCGACCATCCGAGGAAGCGGTGGATAGCCGCGTCCTCGGATGCTTCTGCAAGAAGCGGCGAGGAACTCCGCGACCCGCTTGCCCAAACCAGTCGTCCGAAAGAGCGAGGTTGAGCCTAGCTATGAACCGGCAGTTTCCAGTTCGCCTGCTCGTGGACAATGATCAGCGACCGGCCGTCCGGAGACCGAACCACTTGCCTTGTGAAGTCTGCCGTGCCGGTTATTCCACTGTACTTCCCGGTTCCACCAACAAAGGTGTGCGTACCCGCCGCGCCCTTTAGCTCATACGTGGTGAAGATTAGATCACCGTCCTTGTCGGTATGTGTGCAGTAGCCGTGCGCAGAAGGGACGCCAGAGACGGTCTCACTTAGCGAAAAGCAACGCACGCCCATATTATCGAACATGGGATGACCGGCATCGTTTTTGGAGATTCCATCAGATTCACTTATACGTATTGTCCGGTCTCCGAGCGGCATCGTGTCCGTCCATGTAGTAACGTACGCGATCGTATAGCTATCAGTTCCCTGTTCGCCAGCCCCCGCCGCACTGGCGGCTAATGTGCCCAGAGCCAAGATTGATGTAGCTACCGTTATGACTCGAAAAATCATCGTTATCTCCTATATTTCTTGTTAATTTGAGTTCGTGGGTATTGCACGCATCCATGCCACTCAGAGTCTACCCGATCTTCATGCGGAACGAGCCAATCGTCTTGTGAGCAGCTTGACGTTGGCGATGAAGAGCCACGTTTCGGCGGAGGCGATTGAGGCTTCATAGTCTTTGGCGAGCCTCCTGTTTCGGTTCAGCCAAGCGAGTGTCCTCTCCACCACCCAGCGGCGCGGCAACAGAACGAAGTTCTTTGCCGTTTCTGAGCGTTTGACGATCTGGATGGTCCATTTTCCCATCGCTGTCAGAGCATCCCGGAGCTTCCCACCCGCGTAACCGCCATCGGCGAAAATGTGGCGCATCCTGGGGAATGGTGTCATCAATGCTGTCAGCAACGGCACGGCGCCGTCGCGGTCTTGGATGTCCGCGCTGTGGACCTGCGCGCCGAGCAAAAGACCGAGCGTATCGGTGACGATGTGACGCTTGCGTCCTTTCACCTTTTTTCCGGCGTCATAGCCACGTGGACCGCCAGCTTCCGTAGTTTTGGCCGACTGGCTGTCGATAATGCCCGCAGATGGGGTGATGGCGCGCCCCGCAGCGAGTCGGGCGCGCGCCATCAGGGAATGGCTCATCCGTTGCCAAGTGCCGTCAGCACGCCAGGCATAGAAAAATCGCTGCACCGTGCTCACAGGAGGGAAATCCTTGGGCAGCAGGCGCCACGCACAACCGCTCGAGGCCATATAGAACAACGCATTCACGACGCTTCGTAAACAGGTGCGTCTCGGCCGCCCCAGCCGCCGCGCACGCGGAAGAAAACTCTCAATCAGAAGCCACTCCTCGTCGCTCACGTCGCTTGCATAACGCAGCCCATCGCGCCGATATTGGGCACGGGTGATTTTGGTCCAGGCCATTATGGAAATCCATCGTAGTTCGCAATCACGATTGAACCATAACCAACTGAAATCACTCAACTCTTTTTGAGGCGGACTTCAGATTATCCGGAGGACCTTCAGGTAAGTGGTCATCGAAACGGAAATCGTCAGATATCAGAAAGTGACGAACACATTCGCGCAAAACATCAAGGCCAGATGCCGAGTAATCGCAATATCTCCGCCCGTTATCACTTCTATATGTCACATCCTATGATGCGGCACATGCGACGGTTCGTTCAACGGTCCTAACCGAATTCCGTTAATCAGCCTACCAAACAGCTATTTCGCAGTCGCCACGGCCATGCCCGTTATGTCTTGCGTCGGATTGAGGCGCGCCGAGAGCACGCTCGAAGCGCCAGCTCACCCCCTCGCGGGTTCGCAATCGCACAACATCGCCGCCAATGCTTTTTCCGGCATCGGGTCTGGCACCTCGTATTTTATAGTTAACGTTCTTCCAAACGTCGCTGCCCTCGGGATGCGCCAATGACCGTGACCGTCTCCTTCGCCCATCCCGCCTTCTGACGCCGGTCAAGAGCCGTGGCCATCTCCTGATGGTTGGTCAGCATGGTACCGCGGCCTTAGCCTGGCGCTGACGGCTCCGTCAAAGCAAATGTTTGGCGTGGATCAAATCCTGAAGCTCGGGCGCCTGAAGGGCCAAAATGCCGCCTAACAATAATTATCTTATAGCAACAAACTGTAGGCTTGAGAAAATATATTACATCTAAAAACATATCGCCTCGTATTTATCCCCTCTCAGGATGCTCAAAAAATTACACCGACCTAGAAGAGCGGTAACGGCCGGGCGCTCCCCCAATATGTGAGTGAACCCGGTGGCTCGAGGTCGAGACATAGCGTCTGGACCCAAATTGGTCATTTTCCGGGGGCGCGGCCGTCTGCCGGCAGGCGGAACTCGAAGATAACCCCGTGCGGCAGGTTTGGGTCGCCCATAATTGGCCGCCATGGGCTTCGACGATCGTTTTGCAGATCGAGAGCCCCATGCCCATGCCGCTGGACTTCGTCGTGTAAAACTGCAGCCGCCGTCACAGGCGCCGCACCGCGAGCTGCGCGGGGCGTTGGTTGGGAT
>CAWCRT010000002.1:0-32316 GCA_963798115.1 uncultured Pseudomonadota bacterium | reverse complement strand
ATTCCGTAAAGCGACCAGTTGCTCCTCGAAATTACTTTGCTGTTCGGCGCTCGCGCGTTGCCACGCGCCGGTGCGCATCACCGCAAGTTTCGGCGCGGATTTCGCATGAAAATATTGCTGCCAGCTCGCTTCCGAGCGCACCACTTCCGGAGTTTTCGCGATGAACAGCGCAAACGCCGCAGCCGCATCCGCGACGGAACGGGTAAAGAACCCGATATGGTCGAGCGAGCCCGATAGCGGGTGGCGCGTCGCGGGAAACCGCGCCAAAGCTCGCTTTATAGCCGACGACGCCGTTAAAGGCGGCCGGGCGGACAATGGACCCCATGGTTCGCTAACCAGGGCCGGGGCGGAATACCCGCAGCAACGGCGGCGGCGAACCGCTGGAAGACCCCCCTGGCGAATGCGCCCTGTTCCACGGGTTGACCGTGGGGCCCGGCTCACGCCAGGCAAACTCCGTGCTCACCGTCTTCCCGAAAATCGTGCCGCCAAGTTGCTTAATTTGCGTCACGATCTCCGCATCGGCTTCGGGCATCACGCCGATATAAACCGGCGAGCCATTGGTCGTCGGCATGTCGGCGGTGGCGATGATGTCCTTCACGCCAACCGGAATGCCGGCAAGCGGGCCAGTTGCGGCGTCGTGCATGAGATGTTTTTCCGGCAGGTAGCAAAATGCTTTCAGCCATGGCTCCAGCGCCGCGGCACGCGTTTTTGCTGCGGCAACCACAGCATCGCGCGGGATCGCGCCGCTTTGAATATCCCAAATGCGACGCAGCAATGTTTGACGATTTTCAGTCATAATTTCGAGTCCTTAGGTTTGCCAATTCCGAGGCAAGTCGCCCAGAGTTCGGAGCCTCGCAGGCTGAATTCTGTGGCATTTTCGGCGCATTATGGTCAACCTTTCGCTGCCGGTTTGGCCGGCGGATTTTCCCTGCTCCGGATTGAGTGGTAAGGCTCCCGCCATTTCCCCATGGCAATTGGGGTGCGTTATTGAAAGGAAGTCTGCTTACATGAACTGGGCAACGGAAACCGGTGAATTTCAGCTGGGGAATTTCCCTCTGCAATCAGGCGAAGTGCTGCGCGATGCAAAGCTCGTGTGGAAATCTTACGGCACGCTGAATGCCGCTCGCGACAACGTCCTTCTCTACCCCTGCAGCTACGGCGCCAAACATGCCGACATGGAATGGCTGATTGGGCCAGACGGGATTTTGGACCCGACGCGCTGGTTCATCATTATCCCCAACATGTTCTCCAACGGCGTCTCCTCTGGCGCCGGTAATACCGTGGGTTATCCGGCCTTGGTGACGTCCTTGGACAATGTGACCGCGCAGCGCCGGCTGCTGACCGAGCATTTCGGCATCGAGCGGCTCTATGCGGTGTATGGTTTCTCCATGGGCGGGCAGCAGGCCTATCATTGGGCGGCGATGTTCCCCGACGCGGTGGACCGCGCCATCGTGCTCTGCAGCAGCGCCAAGACCGCCGTGCACAACAAGGTGTTCATCTCCGGCCTGCTGCGGACGTTCGAGGCGGCGCCCGAGCATATCGGCGGCGGCCGCTTCTCCACCGAGCCGCTCGGCACGCTGCGCGCCATGGGCCATATCTATGCCGGTTGGGCGCTCAGCCAGGATTTTTACCGTGCCGGCCTGCACTTAAGCGCGTTCGGTGCCCCGGATCTCGAGACCTATCTGAAAAACGATTGGGAAGCCTCGTTCCTGAAGCGCCACGCCGCCGATTGCTACGCGCAGCTGGTCACCTGGCAGCATGGCGACATCAGCGCCAACACGCTCTATGGCGGCGATTTCGCCAAGGCGCTCGGTGCCATCAAGGCCAAGGTGTTGCTGATGCCGGGTGAGACCGACCTGTATTTCCGCGTCGCCGATAATGCTCTGGAGATGCAGCACCTCACCAACGCGGAACTGCTGCCGATCCCCAGCGTCTGGGGCCATCGCGCCGGCAACCCGTCGGCCAATCCGGCGGATGCCGCGTTCATCAAAGCCGCTGTCCGCCGCTGGCTCGACTGATTATTTGCGTCACCCGGTCCTTCCTGTTGCGGGAAGGACCGGGGGCCGCGTTTAATCGCCCGCCGCGGGCGTCACCGCGGCGCCGCGCAGCGCCACCGGCGTCACCTGCTGGCGTCCCGTCAGCAGGCTACCGCCGATGAGGATTGCCACATTGATCAGGAGGCAGACGGCGCCGATGTTGAAATCGTGCGTCGGCACTTTCATCACAAAGAAGGCGACCGAGAGAACATCTCCGACAATGATGCCGACCGCGATCGCCAGCGGGTTGGCGCGGCGGAAGAACATGATCGCCAGAATGCCGGGAAAGAACTGCGTGATGCCAAAGAAGGCGGTGTTTTGTATGGTGACGAGCAAATTCGGCGCCACCAATGTGAGCACGATCGACAGAGCGAGATAGAGCACGATCACGATCTGCGCCAGGCCGCGCTGCTTCTGCTCCGGCACATGGCCGAACAGGTTGCGCGTCACCAGCGGACCGATGGCGAGGCTGATGCCGGCCAGCACCATCAGTCCGGCGAGCGAGGCACCGGCGGCTACGATGCCGAGCGCCCAGCCCGGCAGCAATTGCACGGCCGCCGCCATGAAGGCGCTGTTCGGCGCGCTCAAATGCGCATGGGTCCCCAGCTGGTAATAAGCGACGACCACCAGGAACGGGAACATCACCATGTATAGCGGCATGAACAGCTGCGTGCGGCGGATGGTCTGCTCGGACTTTGCCGTAAACAAATTCTGCGTGTTGAAGGGCAGCATGAAGAAGCCGATCGCCTGGAAGGCGATCGTGGACATTGAGAAGCGCAACTGCGGCACGGTCAGGTGGTTGCTGACCAACGGGCCCGCCGCGTGAAAGATCGTGGAGAGATGCGTTTGCGCCAGCGCCGCGCCGCCGGTGACGACAATGGCCACCATCATCAAGACGTCTTTCAGGATCGCCACATAGGCCGGCGCGCGGATCCCGGAGATCACGATATAGAAGAAGGCGAGTGCGGCGGCGAAGGTGACCAGCACCGCAGGGTTAATGTGCCAGCCAAGCCCGCCCAACGCGATGATCAGGCCGCCGAACTGCAACTGCCCCCAGGGTATCAGAAAGGTGATGGCTGAGATCGTGACCGTCAGCTCCAGTACGCGGCCGCCGGCATGGTTGCGGAAATGCCCCTTGAACAAATCCGCGATGGTCACCGCGTCGTAGAGTTTGCCTGCCCGCCAGATCAGCGGGTTGACAAAATACGCCACCGGGTAGGCGAGCAGGATATAGCCCAGGAACCAGATACCGTAGGTCCCGCCCTTGGCGTAGATGCTGCCGGGAAAGCCGATGATGGTGGCGATGCTGTAGATTTCGCCGACCGAGAGAAAGAAAACCAGAAAACCGCCGAACTGCCGCGAAGCAATGAAGAAGTCACGAACAGAGGTGGTGTGATGCCCCCTTTTCGCCATGACGGCGAGCAGGAGTGAAGCCAGGATGAGGATCGCGAAAACGATGGTTGCCATAATTGCGCGCTCCTCAGTATTTCGGCCGGTGCCGGTCGAAGCACAGCCAGCAGATGCCCAGGCAAACCGAGGTCAGGATGAACCAGGAGAACATCCACAGATACAGAAATGGGATGTTAAACAGGGTGAAGGTCACCTCGTTCACCACCGGCAGCATCGCCACGATGGCGACCAAGGGCACTCCAAGCCCGATGAAGAGTCTTAACATCGATGTTCCTTCCTAATGCGCCGTTGCCGTACGCGACCAGCAATGACCAACTGCGCCGATGACCTGGCGGTTCGACTAACGCAATTATCGTGCCAAAAACAGCTGGCAGGCCAGAAGGCGTGATCCGCGTGAACGCCGTAAAATCGCAGCTTTTTAGGTCAGTTATTAATCAATTGCTGGAATTGCGGCTTCGCTGCGTCTCAGCTTGGCGCCGTGGCCGGCCGCGCCGATATGCGGCGCGGCATAGGAGGCGAGGTAGGAGCCCAGCGCGAAGGTGACAAAAAACACCAGCGCCCAGCCCGGGGCCGGACATGAACGTCTAAGCAGATTCTGATAGGTTGACCAACGGACTGGTTTTGCGATTCTATGTTGGCACCGATTTGGATAGGTGCGGTATGGGTGGAAAGTCTCCGGTTGCAGCGAGCGCCGAACAGCGGGTCGCCTTGATGGCTCTTGCGGGGTCGCGCGATCGCGGGGAGGCGGATAGGGCGCGTGCCGTGCTGCTGACGCTGGCGGGCTGGACCAGTCCGCGGATCGCTGAAGCGTTTGGCGTGCGAGAGGACACGGTTCGGCTGTGGCGCAGCGATTTCGGCAAGGGCGGTGTGGACGCGCTGAAGGCGCGCATCGCACCCGGGCCGGTGCCGGTGAAAAGTACAACGGCGTTGCGCGTGGTCACGCCGCTCCTCGAGGAGCCCGTGGCCGACCGGCCAAACTGGACGATTGCCCGCTTACGCGCCGAAATTGAAGCGCGCGAGGGTGTCCGCATCAGCCGGTCACAATTGTCCAAGGTGTTGCGAAAAAAAAGTTCCGTTGGCGGCGGCCCCGGCACACGCTGAAGGGACGGCAGACGGCCAGCGAGGTGGATCGGATCGGTTTGCGCCTGCAACTGCGCAAGCGTCAGGCCGAAGCCGGCGACATCGTTCTTCTCTACGGCGATGAGAGCGAGGCATTAACGCATCCCTATCTCGCGCGAGCGTGGGCGAAGTCTGGCGCCGACCTGCGCGTGCAAGCGCCCGGACAAGCCAAGAAAGTGGCGCTGCTGGGCTCACTCGATCATGTCACGCGCCAACTCATCGTCCATACCAGCCCAACAAAGCGCAGCAGCGACTTCGTGGCGCATCTCGAGCAGCTCGACCATCTCTACGGCCCCATGCCCGGCAGGTCAGCCAGGCCGGTCGTGCTGGTCGAGGACAACGGGCCAATCCACGTCAGCAAGCTTGCGCGTGCAGCCCTCGCCGCACGCGCACACTGGCTCACGGTCGAGTGGTTGCCAAAATACGCGCCAGAACTGAATGACATCGAAGTGGTCTGGCACGATCTCAAGGCGCATCACCTCGCTCATCAAACCTTCACCGACAGCGCCGCACTCGACGAAGCCATCCATGCAGCCGTTATAAACCTTAACCGTGAGCGCATGGTCGTCCCGTTGGCCAAGCCACGAATCTCTGCTTAGAATTTCAACGCGCCACGCGACGCCTCGTTGCCGTCCGGCATGAAGTGCACTTAATCCGCTACCCGCCTCGGGATGGGAGTGAACGCGCGAGCCATGGCAACGATGAAAATTCGTCCTATGCAATTCGCAAACATGCCGGTCGTGAGTAAAATATTGACAAATCACTGAACGTTTTCGGCTGCACGCATTGTGTCGCGGAAAGAATTGCGCTGAGTTAGCGCAACAATGATGCGGAGCCGATCTATGGACCCGAATGCCCCCACGCTCGACCAGCTAGCCACGGCCCTTGCCGCTGGGCGCATCACCAGTCGACAGCTGACGGAAGATTGCCTGGCGCGGATCGCCGATCCATCTGGGCAGGGCCGCCACGCCTTCATCTCGGTTAATCCTGACAAAGCGTTAGCCATGGCCGAGGCGCAGGACCGGCTGCGCAAGGCGGCTGCAGCGCCGTCGCGCTATGCCGGCATCCCGATCTCGGTGAAGGATTTGTTCGACATTGCCGGCGAGGTGACGACGGCTGGTTCGAAAATTTTCGCGGACAACCCGCCGGCGGTGGCCGACGCGCCGTCGATGGCGCGGCTGCGCCAGGCGGGCTTCGTGCTCATCGGCCGCACCAATATGAGCGAGTTTGCGTTCTCCGGCCTCGGCGTGAACCCGCATTACGGCACGCCGCTCTCGGTGTGGGACCGGGAAAGCGGCCGCGTGCCGGGCGGCTCGTCTTCCGGTGCCGCGGTCTCGGTGGCGGACGGCATGGCGCATGGCGCGATCGGGACGGATACCGGCGGCTCTTGCCGCATTCCGGCGGCCTTCAACGGGCTGGTTGGCTACAAGCCGACGGCGAAGCGCGTGCCGCTGCAGGGGGCGGTGCCGCTGTCCTCGAGCCTGGATTCGATCGGTCCGCTGGCGCGCTCGGTTTCCTGCTGCGCGATCATTGGTTCCATTCTGGCACAGAGCGTCGTGCCGAGCGTGGCGCAAGATAGCGTGGCCGGGTTGAATTTCGTCGTGCCAGACCGGACGGCCTTGGACGGGATGGAGGCGCCCGTCGCGGCCGCGTTCGAGGCGGCGCTGGCGCGGCTGTCCGCGGCGGGAGCGCGGGTGCAAAAAATCGCCGTACCGGAGTTCTCCGAGGAGTTGGCCGCGCTGGCGCAGAAAGGAGGCTTCTCTGCCGCCGAGGCTTATGCCTGGCACGAAGGCTTCATCGCTACGCGTGCCAAGGACTACGACCAGCGCGTGCTGGCACGGATTATGCGCGGCGCGGAGCAGAGTGCCGCCGACTATATCCGCCTGCTCCAGGCCCGCGCCGGCTTCATTGCGAAAATGCAGCTTCGTATGGCGGCGTTCGACGCGCTGCTGCTGCCGACCTCGCCGATCATCCCGCCGCGCCTGGAGGACGTTGCACGCGACGAGGATTTCACCCGCTTCAACCTCCTGGCGCTGCGGAACAACGCTTTGGTCAATCTTATGGATGGGTGCGGCCTGTCCCTGCCGATCCATCGGCGTGGCGAGGCGCCGGTGGGGCTGCTGCTGGCGGCGTCTCTCGGGCGCGACCAGCAGCTGATGACGCTGGGTGCCGCGGTGGAAAGGATTTTGGCCTGAAGGCGATACGCTCCCGCATTACCTGATTACGGGTTTCTCCTGTCATAAAACGCGAAGGGCAAGGATATCATGTCAACCCCAGCGCCATGGGCCGTCTGCGTCGATCAAAACCCTCGCGGAAATCACGAAATCTGAGGATCCGTACGGACCACGCGGTGTGCTCAGCTATATGAGCTATCTGCCGGAGAGCGCGTTTTCCAAGCAGCGCCCGACCGTGCCGCGGCCGCTGTCAGATTTTCTGCGGGCGCGCGAGGCGTACCTCGACGCCGTCGAGGTGGTGTTCGCCGAATATGAGCTCGATGGGTTGGTGTCCCCGCAGATGCGCGACGAGCTGCCTTTCCTGAACAGCAACGGGGTGATCCATGAAACCACTGTCTGTGAGATCAACATTGCCGGTATGCCGGTGGTGACGGTCCCTGCCGGTTATTATGCCTCGGGGGCGCCATTCAATCTCGTGTTTGTCGACAAATTGTGGAGCGAGGCGGAGCTTCTGGCTCTGGACTATGACTATGAGCAGGCCACGAATCACCGCAAGGCGCCCGCTTTGTCGGCGTAGCGGTAAACGCTCGCCGCTGTTGATATTGTCGATTGTTCCGGCAGTCCTTATCGTTGGCGCGATTTTGAATTCTTCAGCAAACCTCAGCGGGGCGCGGGCTAGACCGGTGCAGCCAAGGTGGCTTTCCCGTCGTTCATGGCTGGTAGCCTCCGGCCGCGGTTCGGCCGTTTGCGCCCTCAGGCAGCCGCCTGCGGGCAGGCCGGAAGGTCCCCAAAAACGGACGTGAGGCGATTGCCACCTGGAACCTCGTCACGGAGCTCAGCTGTCTCCCGATCTAGGCCGCCAGCGCGGTCTGCGGCTGTTGTGTCGCCTCCGCCGGCAACATTCCTTTGCATAGCTGTTGGCAAGGTCGATCCGTACGTCGGGCTAGCCCGGCGGTTAGTAGCCCATCGCGCAGCCATCCTTGCGCGGGTCAGAGCCGCCGATCAGGACGCCATTTTTGCGATCGATGCGGATCACCTGGCCGCCGCCATGTGGCAGCGGCAACTCCTTGAGCTTGTGGCCCTTGGCCGCCAGTGCGGCGCGCACCCTGGCGGGAATGCCGCGCTCGACCTCGACCGATCCGGCCATCGGTAAAAAGCGCGGCGCGTCGATTGCCGTCTGCGGGTCCATGCCGTAGTGCAACATGTTGGACAGCACCCAGCTCTGGCCCATCGGCTGGTAATGGCCCCCCATCACGCCGAACACGAATTCCGCCTCTCCGTCCTTCGTCCCCAGCGCTGGGATGATAGTGTGCATCGGCCGCTTGTTGCCGGCGATCGCGTTCGGATGGCTGGCATCCATGCGGAAGCTGAAGCCGCGATTGTGCAGGACCACGCCTGTCGATTCCGGCACGATGCCGGAGCCGAAATTCTCGAACAGCGAGTTGATGAAACTGCAACAATTGCCGTCCTCATCGACCACCGCGAGATACACCGTGTCCTTGTGTAGGCTGCCGGCGGGTGGCAGCGCCGGCAGAGCGGCGTTGTCGTCGATCCACCCGCGCAATCCGGCGAGGTATTCGGCGCTTAGCAGCTTTTCCACCGGCACATCCACCTGGGCGGGGTCGGCGATGAAGGCATCCCGGTCGCGATAGGCCAGCCGGGCCGCCTCGATATGCCGGTGCAAGCGTAGCGGGTTGAGCGGGTCGGCACCGGGGCCTGGCGCAAAACCATCCATGATGCCCATGATCATCAGTGCCACGATGCCGGTGCCGTTAGGCGGGCATTCCCACACCTGGCGGCCAGCGAAATGGCCGGAAATCGGCGTGACGAATTCCGCGCCGCGCAAGGCATTGGCAAAATCCGCCTCAGTATGCAGCCCGCCGCGGGCACGCAGCTCGGCCACCAGCGCCGCTGCCACCTCGCCCTCGTAGAACGCCTTAGCGCCCTGCCCCGCGACCTTGCGCAAGGTCCTGCCCAGCGCCGGGTTGCGCATCACCGTGCCGGCCACCGGCGGCGCGCCACCAGGCAACAATGCCGCCGCCCCATTCTCTTTCAGTTTGGCCAGCGCCGGCGCGGTCGCCCAGTCGGCAGCGACACGCGGCGTCACCACATAGCCCTCTTCCGCATAACGGATCGCCGGGCGCAGCACCTCGTCCAGCCCCTTGCGGCCATGCGCGCCAAGCAGCGTCGCCCAGGCGCTCACTGCGCCGGGGATGGTGACCGCATGCGGCGAGGTGTTGCTGAGCGCGGTGACGCCGACGGCGTTTAGCGCCGCGACACTGGCGGCGGCCGGCGCGCGGCCGGATCCGTTCAGCGCCACCACCGGCTTGCCCGCAGGCTTGTACAGGCAGAACACGTCGCCGCCGACGCCGGTGGATTGTGGCTCGATCACCGCCAACACGGCCGCGGCGGTGATGGCCGCATCCACCGCATTGCCGCCGGTGCGCAACATGTCCAGGGCCGCCAGTGTGGCCTGCGGCATCGAGGTCGACGCCATGGCGCGCGTCGCATAAGCCGGAGACCGGCCGGGCAGGTGGAAGTCACGCATGGTCATTTCACTCCAAGTATTTACCGCTGTTTGACAGGCCGCATACGGAAAATCAGTGCAGAACGGCGGAGAGTAAAGCCTTGGTTTTCGGATGCTGCGGATTGCTGAAAATCGCATCCGGCGCACCTTCCTCGATGATCCGCCCCTCCGCCATCACCACCACGCGGTCGGCCACCTGGCGGGCGAAGCCCATTTCATGCGTCACCACCACCATGGTCATGCCCGATTGCGCGAGATCGCGCATCACCACCAGAACCTCGTTCACCATTTCCGGGTCGAGCGCCGAAGTCGGCTCATCGAACAGCAGGAGCGCCGGCTGCATGGCGAGCGCCCGGGCAATCGCCACGCGTTGCTGCTGCCCGCCCGACAGTTCCGCCGGATACGCCTCCGCCTTGTCCGGCAATCCGACCCGCTGCCAGCAGGGTCCGGGCCTGGGCTTCGGCATCGGCCTTCTTCGTGCCGCGCAGCAGGATCGGCGCTAGGCTAATATTTTTCAGCACCGACATGTTCTGGAACAGGTTGAAGCGCTGGAACACCATGCCGACATCGCGCCGCTGCACGGCGATATTGCGCTCGGCATCTGAGACCAGCTTGCCGTTGCGCTGCCGATAGCCGATCAGTGCGCCGTTCACGGCGATGCGGCCGTTCTGCACGGTCTCCAGATGGTTGATACACCGCAGCAGCGTGGTCTTGCCGGAACCGGACGGGCCGATCAGCACTACCACCTCGCCGCGCTTCACGCTGAAATCAACGCGATCCAGAACCTTCACCGGGCCGAACCATTTTTCCACTCCGGTCGCTTCGATCAGCAACTCGCTCATTCCACTGCCTCCAATGTGACGCGCGCAAGCGCGACGCGCGGCGACGTCGGCGATGGGCGTCCCAGCGCGAAATGCCGCTCCGCCCAAGCCATGAACAGGTTCCAGAGACTGGTGAGAAGCAAGAAATAGATCGCCAGACACCGAATACAGTTCGAAGGTGCGGAAGGTCGCGGAGTTTATCGTCTCCGTCACCAGCAGCATCTCTGAGACGCCGATCACTGAAACCAGAGTCGTATTCTTTAACATTATGTTAAATTGATTGCCGATCGGCAAAAGGATGACGCGGAAGGCCTGCGGCAGCACCACATGACGCATCATCATCGAAGGCGGCATGCCGAGCGCTTTCGCCGCCTCGAACTGGCCCTTCTCGACGGCGTTGATGCCGGCGCGGAAGATCTCCGCCATATACGCCGCCTCGTTCACCGCCAGCGCCAAAATACCCGCCTGGACATTGCCGGGGAAGGTGACGCCGAACAGGGTGATGTCGTGGAAATTGAGAATCCCCGCAGCCGCCAGCCCACTATATATAAAGACGATCTGGACCAGCAGCGGCGTGCCGCGCACCACCCAAATATAGGCGCTGGCGAAGCCATTGAAAAACTTGTTGCGGGAAAGGCGGCCGAACGCCAGCACCAGCCCGAAGACGAAGCCCAGCATCTGCGCGCTCACACCCATAAGCACTGTCAGGCCGAGCCCGTACAAAAAGACGCTGCTTGGTGTTATCAGCTGCGTCCAGAAATACCCCCAATCGAAATGCATTTTTTTTAGGCCAATCCGGTTGTTGTGAGGTTGTATCGGATTTCGCGATGACGCTTTTTGCTAGATCCTGGCGTAAGGACCCTTCTTGATCATCACATGCAGTGCCAGTGAGACGCTTGCAATCTTGGGTCCACAAGGCCGGCACACCGCGCCGCCCTTCCCTTATTTCGGCAGCATGTCAATGCCAATGCTCCATTTGTTGAACACTGCGGCGTAGCTGCCATCCGCCATCATGGCGTGTAGCGCGCCCGTCAGTGCCGCCTCTAGCCCGGGCTGGTTCTTGGACACGCCAATGCCAGTGAGGATCTTGAAATACGACGGGCCGCCAAGTTCAAACTGGCTGGGGTCTAGCTTGGTGTAGTAAAGCGCCGTCTCATAGGCGACGCCGTAAGCCGCAACCTGGCCGAACTGCACCTGCTGCAAAGCCGGCGTGTTCTCGGGAAACATGACGATCGTGATCGGCTTCTTGCCCGCTTTCTGCAGCGCCGCATTCGCCTGGTTCAGCAGATCCGTTGCCGTGGTCCCGGTCACCGTCGCCGCCTTGTCGCCGGCTAGTGCTTCCGGCCCGCTCAGCTTAGGCGCCCCCGCCTTCAGGATAAATCCTTCACGCGCATACATATACGGGATCTCATCGATCACGGCGAGCCGTGCCGGTTTAATGAACAGCCCCGACACGATCGCATCGCAATGCCCTGCCAACAGGTTCGGCACCAACCCGGCAAACGGTGTGTTCACCCATTTCACCCGCAGCCCCATGTGCTTGGCCAGCGCATTGCCGAAATCGATGTCCGACCCCTCGGGCTGTTGCGTCGGCGAGAAGAACTCCAGTGGCGGCAACTCAATAGCGACGCAGAAGGTGATCGTCTTGCTCGCGGTAATATCCGCCGGCAACGCAGTGCTGGAGGCGTGGGCCACGCGCGGCGTGGCGAGCGCGATGCAAGCTGCGAGACTCAGCCCGATGCCCCCGAGGATCAGATGGCGCGACGTGGATCTCAGTCTCATGTCGATGGTACTCCGAAGCTTGATATACATACGATCTAACACAGGATTGCCGCTAAAAAAGTCGTTGCAGGCAATATATCTTGTGTCTTCAGGCGCTAAACGCTGAAAAATAAATCGGCTTTGAGTTAAATTTTCTATTTCTGCGTTAAATTTGGGCGATAGGAATGCGAGCGTGCGGTACCGCTCTCTTCTCCACCATCCAAGTCGGCATTGGCAATTGCGAGGGCTGAGTCCCGCCTGAATGCCGCGCTTTAGCGGCGCGCTTGACGGGGCGATCAAGGACGGCAGCTACGCCGCGATCTTCAAGAAGTGGGGCACGGCATCGATGCGCCGAACCACTAACTGACGCGATGTTGATTGTAGTTTGGCTGGTCCATAAGGTCGGTCATGGCGTCTTGCGGGCGAGAGAAGATAGGGCGGTATCGAAAATGCTGTCTCGTCATGCCCGCATGATCGGAGACATTGTCACTGACGCGGTGGCTGAACGATCAGGCCACCGCCGAAAATGTTGGGAAAATAAGATCTAAATTCAATTGTCCGATCAACTTTCGGCGTTCGATCGCTCCAGCGCAGAGACGCCCGTTTACGGGCGAAACACTACTTCGGCAGCTTGTCGGAGGTCAGGTCCCATTTTTTCAGCAGCCCCGCCATGCTGCCGTCCTTCATCATGTCGTTCAACGCGCTCGCGACAGCCGTCTGGAGCACCGGATCGTTCTTGCGCAGACCCACGCCTATAGGGACCTTGTAAAACGGCGCCATGCCGAGCTCGAACTGGCTAGGTTGCAGCTTGCTGTAATACACCGCCGTCTCATATTGCACGGTAAATGCTTTGACTTGGCCGAACTGCAGTTGCTGTAGCGCCGCCGAATTATCAGGAAAATCGATTGCGTCGATCGGTGGCTTACCAGCTTTAGTTAGGGCTTGGTTGGCCTGAGCCAGAAGCATGTTTGTGGCCGATCCGGTCACCGCGGCAACCTTCCGGCCCGAGAGCGCCGACAAATCGTCGAGCTTAGGCGCGCCGGCTTTCAACAGTACGCTCTGCGAGACGTACATATATGGAATTTCATTGATCACCTTAAGCCGCTCTGTTTGGATATACAACGCGGAGACGATGGCATCGCAATGTCCGGACACGAGGTCAGGGATAATGCTTGAGAACTCGACATTGTCCCACTTCGCCGTCAAGCCGAGATGGTGCGCGAGCATGTTGCCGAAGTCGACGTCCACACCTGCCGGCTTCAGATCGCTGTTGATGAAAATAACCGGTGGCAGCGTCATAGCCGCGCAGAATGTGATGGTTTTGCTTGCTGCCATAGCCGGCGGCACGGTAGGCGTGTCGGCAAGAGCGCCAGCGGCCAGGCTCAAAAACATTGCGGCGCCGAGGCTGCCTATTTTTAGCGGGCCTCTATGAGGTCGTATTTAAATCATAGCAGTTCCATTCTTTACGCACCGGGAAAACGCCGGCTCATCTGATAAGCGTGCACTTGTGATGCGTGCGCTGAAACTCGGGGAGGCACTGAGGGGGCTGCCCCTTCTGATCGCCGCCCCACATAGATGGTTATCGGCTGCCAGCCTGGAGAGTTATCTGTTCAGTCCACCCCCCGATTAATTTAAAATATCGAATCCAATATGCCATTTTTGATAGATGGCACCGTAGCTATTGTTCTTCATGGCCGCGGACAGGGCGCTGGCAAGCGCCAGCCTAAGGCCGGTATCATCCTTACGTACGGCAATCCCATCCCGAAGCTTATGGTAAATCGGCACGCCAAATTCAAATCGCCCTGGATCCAGCTGATCGTAATAAGTTGCTGTTTCGTAGGCCACGCCGAACGCGTCAACTTGTCGAAATTGCAGTTGCTGTAATGCTGTGGCGTTATCGGAGAATGCCACAAGAGTGATCGGGCTCTTGCCCTCTTTGACGAGCACGTCGTTGGTCTGTGACAACACCAGGGATGCGGCCGTTCCCGTAACGACGGCGACCTTCTTTCCCGTCAGTGCTTCCACTCCTGGAAGTTTCGGGTCCCCAGCTTTGAGCAAGACTGTACTCCCAGCAAAGCGATAAGGAACCATATCAACCATTTGAAGGCGGCTCGGGGTGATGTTAAGTCCCGATAGGACCGCATCGCAATGTTTGGCAAGCAAAGCTGGAATAACGCCGGCGAAAGGTACGTTGATCCATTTTACGGATAGTCCTAACTGGGACGCCAGTAATTCTCCCATTTCAATATCAACGCCTTCAGGTTTCAGTTGCGTGTCGTAGAATTCAAAGGGCGGCTGTGTCATCGCGCTGCAGAAGGTGATCGTCTTCGTCGCCAATATGGAGGGAGGAAGGGAAGGCGTGTCTGCTTTAGCGGGAGCGCATAAGCAAAAAAACAACGACAGGGTAATGCCAACTCCCGAGATTGTACACGTTTTGATGGCTTTGAGCTTCATTGGGTGGTCCTGCATGATTAAAGGTTCAATTATCGCGTCGACAGCATTGTTGTGTGCTATGATTTCCATCGACCTCAGAACGCCGCGGCATGGCCGTCTCGGCGACTGTCACTCGCGGCCACGTAACCGTCTTCAAGTCTGTCAGACAGGCGCCAAATAAACTGCCCGGATCCGAAATCCATGTAAGGGTCTTCTACAGACTTTAAATGGTGGCCCCGCTCCTCCAGCGCCTGCACGGTATCGGATCGCATCGTCGCCTCGACATCGAGTGTAAAGTCACGATTGACTTTCCATCTCGGCGCATCGCAGGCTGCTTGAGGTTGCTGGTTGTAGTCCAGCATATGCACGAGGGTCTGCAAATGCCCCTGTGGTTGCATGTCGCCGCCCATCACACCAAAACTCATAACGGGCAAACCGTCTTTTGTCAGAAACGCCGGGATGATTGTATGGAATGGCCGCTTGCCACCTGAAACCACGTTGGATGAGCGCGGATCCGTCGAAAATGCATAGCCACGATTCTGCAGGCTGATGCCGGTGCCTGGCACAACAATTCCAGATCCAAACCCGCGATAATTTGACTGGATGAATGAGATCATCATCCCGCTCTCATCCGCAGCCGTCAGGTAGATCGTCCCGCCTGCGCGAGGCATGCCAAAGGCTGGCATTTGTGCTCTCGTGCGGTCGATAAGCTTTGCGCGCTCTGCCAGGTAATCCTCGTCGAGCATGTCGCCGGGGGACACATCCATTGCGCGTGGATCGGCTACGTACTGATAGACATCTGCAAAGGCGAGTTTCATCGCCTCAATCTGAAGGTGTTGAGATTCAACCCCGTCCACCGGAAGATTTTCGAGATCAAATCTGCTGAGAATGCCAAGAGCGATCAAAGCGGCAATTCCCTGCCCGTTTGGGGGCAACTCATGCACGTCATAGCCCCGATAACGTTTTGATATTGGTTTTACCCATTCCGGCTTGTAACTCGCAAGATCCGCGCGCGTCATGGCGCCGCCACATTCAGCACTAAAGGCGGCGATCTTTTCGGCAAGTTCACCTTCATAAAAACTGCCCAGGCCGCTCTTGACGAGAGTGCGCAATGCGGCGGCGGCGGTCTTGAATACGAACCTTTCACCGATCGCCGGCGCACGACCGTGTGGCATGAACGTTTCTGCGAAGCCGGGTTGATCGGATACTGGGGTGGCATTGGCAACCCATTTATGCGCAACGATTGGCGTAACCGCGTAGCCGCGCTCCGCGATCTCGATCGCTGGCTGCAAGATGTCTCCAAGGGAAAGTTTTCCAAACCGCTCGTGCAGCGCACCCCAGGCAGCAATAGCACCTGGCACGGTTGCGGCGTCCCATCCTCGCGCCGGGTGATTGGCGTGGCCATTGCCATCCTCGCCATATTTGCGTCTGAAGTAATCAAGGTTCCAAGCCGCAGGCGCAACGCCGGAAGAGTTTAGTCCAACGAGCTCCTTCCCATCCCAAAGAAGCGCAAATGCGTCGCTGCCGAGACCGTTTGAAACCGGCTCGACAATGGTCAGCATTGCGGCCGCCGCAATTGCCGCGTCGACGGCGTTTCCCCCTTGCGCGAGAATGCGCAACCCCGCTTGAGCGGCTAATGGCTGCGAGGTTGCGACGACATTGCGTGCCATAACGGGCATACGTACGGTCGGATAAGGATTCTGCCAATTGAACGACATTCATCAACTCCAGAGGTTTGAGGCGCGGTGTTTTTTCCGCTCGCGGTATCTATGGTTTAGCTTGCTATTGTAACGAGGTTTCTGCCTTTAATGGGCTAAAGAGAGCAAAGATACGCTGTTGCTTCTTGCTCGTGGTTTGTCAGTACGACACGTATTTTGTGTTGCCTCCACTTTTGTGCCGCTGCTCATCAATCCTCGATGAGCAGCGGCAAGGAAGGTCTTCTTGGCGCCAAGGACCATCCCAAGAATTAGTGTCGCACGGCGCTGAGCAAGGCGCGGGTTTCGCGTGCTGTGGGGCTGTTGCCGCTGTTCACCGCAATTCGGCCATTCTGAATGGTTTCGAGAATGTTTATAGGCCGAAACAATATGGTCTTGCTCGAGCCCGAGAGCTGCGCGCTCACGCTCATGACCGACCACCGTAAGCGCGAGCCCGTCTAGTAACGCGCCGCTGGGCGTCAGGAGCTGCGCCCTGTAGTGGGTCCAGTCAAAATGCATGTCAGCCTCGATCGCTACTCAGAAGCAGGTCGACGATCAAATGCCACCTCCGGTGGATTGCGGTATAATCGCCGTTGATCGCGCTACTGTTAGTCGTATCCGTCTGCAGCGCCGGGGTTTCTGCAGATGCCTCGCCGGCAGACCCGATTGCGCAAATTCCACCGCTCGGCGGTCAGGGCGACGAGATTGCGCCCAACGTCACTTGGGGCTGATCACGAGCCCAACATGTCGAACGAGATGCCCCACTTCTTGAATACTGCCGCATAACTACCGTCTTTCTCGATGTCGACGAGCGCGGTGTTGAGGGCTGTCTCGAATGCTGGATCGCCTTTGCGAATACCAATGCCAATTGGCATCTTATAGAATGGTGGGACACCGAGTTCGAATTGCCCAGGGTTTATCTGATCGTAGTAAACGGCAGTCTCATACGCTAGGGCATATCCTTTGACTTGGCCAAACTCGACCTGCTGCAGGGCTGGCGTGTTGTCCGGGAAGGCTACGATATTGATTGGCTTCTTGCCGGCCAGGGCTAGGCTAGCGTTTGCTTGCTGCAGCAGGACATTTGCCGTGGTTCCAGTTACGGTAGCCACCTTGTCGCCGGAGAGACTTTCTAGGCCATTAAGCTTCGCTGCGCCGGCCTTCAGCAAGACGCCTTCCATGGCGTATCGATAGGCGATCTGGTCAATGACTTTGAGGCGCTCTGGCTTTATATAAAGGCCCGAAATAACGGCGTCGCAGTGGCCAGAAATGAGTGCCGGGATGAGGCCGGCGAAGGGAATGTTTACCCAGCGTGCTTTCACGCCGAGTTTGTCAGCCATCAAGTCGCCGAGCTCGATATCGACGCCCTCGGGTTGCTGTTGTGCGTTGAAGAGCTCGAAAGGTGGCTGCGAGATGGCAGCGCAATAAGTGATCGCTTTGCTGTTGATGATTGAGGCTGGTAGCTCGTTGGCAACAGTTGAAGCTGATACGGAATGACTTGCAATTGTACCTGTAAATACTAGCGCCACTGCGCAGGCCACAGTCCATCTCATTTGAAGCTTCATGTGCGTTTGCCTCTCATCGTTAGGGATGGTGCGGAGTACGCTAGCCTTGTTGTGCGTCAGGCTAACATTGATGGAGGGAGGCAACAAGGTTTCATGAGGAAAAGATTTGCTAAGGCAAATTTCTTTTGCATGCTTCTTACTCTGCGTGCTACAATATTCACCAATTTTGCTAACAAAGTATTCAACAAGCTGCTCTCGTGGAGGCGCCCTCTGCCGTCACCCCGGGGCTTGGCTCAGCGCCCTGGCTGCACCTTATGCAGGCCATTGATCCGAGGTGAACTTGAAGTTTCTCTAAGGGGCGCTGTATCCGCCCCTCGTCCATAACAAAGGTTTGTTTATGCGCTGATGTTGGTTTTGAATTGGAGCCACCAGGCGCTCCAAAGCTGTCTTGAGGTCGGCAGAGACTGCCGGCAGGGATAACCAGTCAGCAGGGTGTCGAGCAGGCTCCTGAGCCACGTCTTGCCGCGCCGGCCCGGTCTCATGGCCCTCCGGGGCTGTAGCCTTGTCCGTCAGCCTGGGCAGCATGCAGAGCTGTATGTGGCGCTGGATGCTCTCTGCCTTGCAGGCGCAGTTGCGGGCGATTGTGCCGGGGGCTGGGCCGCGCATGATGGCAGCTTCGATGACGTTGAGGCGTTTGCTCTGGCAGATGAGGCATTTTTTGGCGGGCATAGCGGGGTTGTTCCCGTAATGTTCACTAACAAAGGTTTTTAGTGGTTCTCGCGTATGAGCGCCACCTAAATGCCTACCGGGGGGCCGGCCATGTCCAGCTATACCGGGGTGGGGCGTGCCAGCCATGGCAATGGCACAAATATAAAAGTCTTCGCGTGGTTATTTGTGGTTGCGCAAAACAGGAGGGGCTATTTGCTTGGCTGAACACCACGAAGCAATTGCACAGGAGGGAGGGTGCGTAACAGCGGCGGGATACAAAATTAACTAAAAGCTGGCTTTGTTGAGAAACAAAGCTGCTTGCTTCCCATATGCTTCCCAACCGTCGGGCTGGGAAGCAGTGATCAAGCCGTAGCCTGCATAAGTACTTAAAAAGATTGGCGCGCCCGAAGAGATTCGAACTCCTGCTCCTCAAATTCGCAGTCTGATGCCTTATCCAATGAGCCGCAAATCAAGTTGGTATCGTGCCCCCGCAACCACCGAAAGAGTAGACCCAAAAGTTTTATGGGATGGTGAGCCTGCGGCCAGATTCAAAATCATCACCAAATCGCCCTGGAGTTCAATCGCCAGCCGGTTGGGAGCGCTCTCATCGGGCGTCAGCACGATCCGCTCGATCAGGGTTTGTAGCGCCTAGCGGCAGGTGTTGTAGGTCAGCTGACCGATATAAAGGCTGTTGTTGAGGACGCCCGTGCCGCGATCCTCCTGCCCCCGGATGGTCGTATCGCCGCCAGGGGCGGCCGCCCGGCCCGGGAATGCCTTTCAGCATTTGGCGCCGCGGCGATCTGCCGCGGCGCCATGCCGGTCGCGTAATCTCGGTAAATCCGCTCGACGATCCTGGCCTCGGCCGGGTTGATCTTCCGGTCGCCGGCATCTTTGGCGCCAGCCTGGGGCGCGATGACGGCGTAGCCATAGGCGAGGCCACCCCGGCTCTTGGCCGCGCCGGGTCTTCTCCCGGATGTCGGCCAGCTGCATCTGCCCCATCATGCCCATCATGCCCATCATGCCCATCACGCCGACATGCATCTGCGTCACCAGGCCGAAGCCGGTGGGGGCCCGCTCCTTCATGGTCGGCAGGACGGTTTCGATGGGCTGAGCCGAGGTGGTGGGTTCGTCTTGGTTAGGCTTTGGCGTATCGATCATGATAAAACTCCTGGAATAACGACACGCCAATCCACGCCTGAAACTGCGCCGAGGACGCAGCTTCAGGGGATCACGCCTCTAACAAGGCATGATGTGGCTCAGCGATGTCGAGTGATTGTTCGCCGGGACAGGTTACGGCCGGAGCCATATTAGACCGCGATTGGCTAAATTCCGGCATTTCAGGAAAGCTGAAAACGGCCCGCAACGGAAGTGTTTGCCTAGAGAAAACGTCAGAATGATAGTTCAAGATCCAGCTGAAAATAATTGATATTTTCGCGAAGCGATAAGCGCTTCAAAGTAAGGTCAACAAAAAAGATGTCCACGGCGCCGGCAGGTTTGGGCTCCATCTCAGACGTACAGGCGTAATTCGGTGCACCTGGAAAGCGGACGCAAGCACTGGAAACTTTGTCACTCTGCTGGCCAACGTCGCCAACCATGGCATCGGGATCGGCAACACAACAGTAGCATTCCACAAGCTGCGATCAGTGTCGGAGGATGGCTGCAGAGAACAGGCTTCTGTCCAACCGCCGCAGGGCGAGCGTTACTTCGGCCAACGGCGATGTAGCCAAAGCCAAGATGCCGGATCTGCTCGAATCCAGCGTTCAAGTGTCGCGTTCACTGTACGTAAGATCATGTATGTATCCGTTTTTTTATCGCCCGTGGAGCGTATAATAAGCGGCGGCTCACAGACCATCCGGAAACGCGCCGGGCCAAGACGGACGACATGGACAGGCATGATTGGGAGGTGAAATCGCAACGCCAACTGGGCGAGAGCGGAGGCAGTCATCGCGGACCGTCCAAAAAATGGTATGGCGATTCCATCGTTCATCTTTTGGTCTATCAGGAGACCAAGAGAGCCGCCGCTCTGTAGATGAAGGAGTGCCGCGCGCGCCCCTTCAGGCCCTTTGCGAAACATCGAGATATGTTGATCGAGGGCACGCTCTCGCAGCGACTGTATGAGGGCATCGGCTTGCTTGTTTGAAGCAGGACGGTAGAATCCCGCCACGGCTAAGCCCAAACTTGATGCAATGGGCAAAATCATTTCCCAATTACCCAAATGGCCCGAAAAGAATAAGGCTTGAGCGCCCGTGGCTTTGAGAAGCTCGAGATGCTCTTCCCCCTCAATCTCCCAGCCCGGTCCTTTGGTTGTTTGCCTGAGTGTGGCGAGATGAGGCAATTCCCCAACAACGCGGCCGAGATTGTCCCAAACGGATTTTATAACCGCGGCACGCTCTGCCGCGTTCATTTCGGGAAAAGCATGTTGGAGATTGCTATCTCCAATTTTGGACACAGATAACAGCGGACCGAATGTTCTCGCGATCCATGCGCAAAGGTTAGACGACTGCACTGGGGAGAGGTACTGTAGCGCAATGGTCGCCCCGCGAAGCGCGAGCGCCTGCAGGTGATGCATTTCATTGCGCAACATATGGCTTCGTGAGTGGCTCAATCGGTTTTAATCAACATTTTTGGTTTGTTTATTATAACATTATCGGATTTACGCTGTAAAGATATGGTACGCGGGAGGTAGCGCCCTCTGGGCCTCTCCGCCGATCAGCTTTTGTCTAGGGTGCGCCTGCGCCTCCAGGGGACAGCGCACAGAATGATTCCCTTACTCACCAGTCGGCAATATAGGCGACACTTGGCGCTCTGAAGAATGAGCGGACGAGGTCTGGTAACCGACGAATCTCGGCGAGTTGCGCTTCGACTTTATCGAGTAGTTTTTCGCCCTTGCGTAGTGGATTACGAGCAACTCCGGTTCGTTTTAAATAGCTCCAGACCAATTCGTCCGGGTTTAGCTCCGGCGCATAACCTGGGAGGAAGTGCAGGGTAAGCCGCCCGTTCGTTGATGCGACATAATCTTTGACGAGCAAGGTCTTGTGGGCAGGCAGGCCGTCAACCACCAAGTGTACGGGCCTTTTGCGACCTCGCATCATTTTCTTCAGCAGAGTTACGAAAAGCTCGGCTGTAAGGCCGCCCTGATAAGTGCAATACCAGAAGGCGCCACGATCATTGACCGCGGATGCGGCGCTGATCGATTGGCGTTGGCCTGGTCGCTCAATGACCGGAGTCTGCCCTTTCAAACCCCATGTCTTGCCATGCACGGTGTCGGCACGAAAACCGGATTCATCCCAGAAATAGACGTCGCCACCAGCTGTTTTGGCTTGCCTTGCAATATTAGGAAAAGTCTCACGACGCCATTTCTCGATTGCTTCCGGGTCGCGCTGGTAAGCGCGTTGCAGTGGCTTTTGTGGCGTCAGTCCGAGCTTGGCGAGCAACTCCCCGACCGCCGTCAGCCCAAGCCGCACGTCGAACTTCTGCGCGATCAAATTCGCTACCACTGATCGTGTCCATAGACCGAAATCCAAGCCGTATTGACGTGGATCGCGGCCATTGATCCAACGGAAAACCTGCTGCTCCTGCTTCGGTGTTAAACGACGCGGGCGCCCAGGCAACGGCTTTGCTTGCAGCGCCCTTAACCCAACACCCGGCTGAGACGCCGCCTTGATCCATCTGTAGATTGCAGTGCGACAGAAGCCGTATGAAGCAATGACCGCCGAGGGCGATTCCCCCTCACGGACGCGCTCAACCGCCATCAACCGGATGACTTCCAACGTTTGATGATCAAGGCTTCGACCGTCGCGTTTCATGCCAAAACGTACCAAAACCTGACAACAAAAACCACAAAAATGTGGCCTTATTTACCGACTAGTGAGTAAATTTAAGTTGCGCCCAGAACACCAAAGCCAGTGCCGACTGCAGCCCGGCATATCGCTGCTTCCAACGACAAAACGTCCGCTTAGACATCATAACATGACGAATTGCGTCTGCCGCCGGCAAATCAAGCTTCATCGCTTCACGGCCCCGACACTCTGATCAACCGAAAACCACTTCCCCTTTCTGGTCGAACGTTCTTTCCAAACCAAGAAAATCTGCCCAAAGCTAATTCAAAGCATAGATCACTATAAGGGGATCACGTCACTTCGGGAACCAATTGTGACGTAGCGGGCCCGCGATCCGTCAGCCTCCTACTGAGTCCATATTAGTCACCGGATTGATCATATGATCCATATTCGCACAGCCCGGCCCAACCATTTTGACTTCGACCTCCCCGTTCTGGGCGACTTTGCCGGAGGCCGTGCCAGACGGCCCCGCGCCTATGGTGCTCGGCGTCAAACTGAGCGCGAAGTTACCGTCCGCGTCCCGTTCGCCGATCACGGAGCTGAGGCCGCTCAGGTCTGAATAATATGCAATGCCATGGATATGACCGTTGGCATCGCGGGCGAGGCGCCAGATGATGTAAGGGCAACCTGCGACCGATGACGGGGTCGATCCACTGAAGCCCGATAGGTGGGTTGTCGTCGTCTGTGCGAGCCCCTGGCCGATCATGAAGTTGCAGCGGCAACCCCGCCGAGGGTAATCATCCGCAAGGTAATGACTGGAGTCATCCGAATCTCCTGGTGTCTATGGGTTGTTCTATCTCAGTCCAAACACATAATTGCACGAGATCGACTTCGCCGCCGCGTACCGGAGCCGTAGGCGCCACTCCGCTTCCACGCTTCGTGGTCTATCGCACTTTATAGATTGATTCGTACTGTTTATTAATGTGCTTTGTATGTGCTTCAATATGAGCTTTTATTAATCCGCTTGGTGTGTGCATCTTCAACTCTCTTCTAGATGTCGCTGTGAATGCAGTACGCGTCGCTTGTCGCCGCAGCTTTATCGTAATGGCGAATGCAGCAATGAAACAGGCAGGACAACACGACATCGGAACGAAAATTTGGCGGCGTGAAATGTCTGGAGTTTGCTTCAGGTTCGCGCGACCTGATCTCATTCGGACAAACCGACAGGAAAAGGAGGCCGATGCGCCGCAGCGCGACACTTCCGGTCACAGACTTCCAAAACGTCGTCCATTGCAAAATTGCAGCAAGTAATCTGTTTCGGCGGCGGATGAGCGAGGATGTCCTTATGCGTGGCGAGCGCCCATTCCCGCCCTCGTTTTCGGTCGTCGTCGCGGCGATCTCACGTTGGCCCATTCGCGTGAGGCGCGTGCGATCGCGGTCGGGATAAAGAAAAATGAAGAAAGCCGATCCTAAGGGGGAGGGCCCCAACCGCCGTGGCGGTGCAGCCATCATCGCCGCGGCGGCAAGCCTCCTGTGCGGCGTTGGCACCGCCAACGCCCAGGACCTGGAGCCGCGCGCCTACGCGGCCTCTCCCATAGGCACAAACTTTCTTGTCTCTGGCTTCGGGAACACGAGTGGCGCCGTGTCGTTCGACCCATCTCTGCCAATCACGGGCGTCAAGGCGGCAATCGATAGCTACAATATCGGTTATGACCATACCTTCGATCTTCTCGGGCGCGCGGCAAGCGCCGCTATCGTCGTCCCCTACATTGATGGCGAGCTCAAGGGGCAAGTCTATACCCAGAGCCAGCGCGTGACCCGCTCCGGGCAGGGCGATGTGAGGATTTCGGCTGGCAGTGAACCTATTAGGTGGACCCGCACTCACGCCGGCGGAGTTCATGCGACGCAAGCAAACCACCACACTTGGGGCGAGCCTCATAATCATAGCGCCCACAGGGCAATACGACCCGCAGCGCCTCATCAACATCAGTCCCCACCGCTGGGCCTTTAAACCCGAGATTGGCCTGTCGCAGCCATTGGGAAGCTGGTTCGCGGAAGCCTATGCTGGTGCCTGGCTATTCACCGATAACGACGATTACTTCCAAGGACACGTATTCAGTCAGGAACCGTTCTACACGTTTCAGATGCATGGGGGCTATAATTTTCGCCCTGGCCTGTGGCTCGCGGCCGACGTGACCTACTACACTGGCGGCCGAACCAGCACAGATGGCGTCGCAGCGCATAATTATCAGGTGAATTGTATCCCTCCGGTCTGAGCCGCCTTGTTTGATGGGTGTCTTGGCGTGAAGCTGCGCTCTTAAGCTGAGCTTACGGTTAGCATTCGCCGTAGGCCGCAGGGTTATAACGGATCGGTTGAGCGCTTGAGCAGATCCGGATTTTCTTTATGGATTTCGATCAGGCCCTGCAGCGTCTCGATCCCAAAATCGGTGAATGCCATGACGCCTTCGTCCCCGGGGCCGTAAACCCAGATGAGACCGTCTTCCTGGTCCATTTCATTGGCCACGTCTCCCAGCCAGTCCTCGTCTTCGCCGAGCATTTCGGCGACGCGCGCGATGGTATAGACGTGGTGGACCTTGTTGACCGGCGCCATGATCAGGCCGCGACGTCGGCAACTGTGGATGCCGCCGGCGTCCAATTCCATGGCAATAGCTCGTCAAGGCGATGCGCAGGGTGGGCGGCAATCCGCGCCAGGACGTCCGCCAGCCAAGCCTGAGGATCGACGCCGTTCATTTTGGCCGTGACGATAAGACTGTACATGGCTGCAGCACGCTGACCACCGCGGTCCGAGCCGCAGAACATCCACGATTTTCGTCCCAGAGCAATCCCGCGCAACGCGCGCTCGGCGGCATTGTTTGACAAGCAGACGCGGCCGTCATCCAGGAACAGGGTGAAGGCGTCCCAACGTTTGATGATATAATCAATGGCCTTGGCAAGGTCGTGGCCGCGGGCGAGTTTGGCGCGCTGCTCGCGCATGTAGAGCAGCAGCTCGTCCACGAGTGGCTTGCTCAGCATCTGGCGCACGGCCCTGCGTTCATCAGGAGTTTTGCCGTTGATGGGCCGCTCGATCTCGAACAGGGCGTCGATGCGGCGCACGATTTCGATCGCAATGGGAGAGAGGGGGATCTCTTTTTTGCCCGCCGCTTTTCGCCGCGCGTTCTCATCGAGATCCGCCATGGCAAAGAACGGACGCCTGGCATGAACCCAACATGCCGCCTCAATGATGCGTCCGGGACTTCGGTCCGGCGCATAGAGCTGGCGATATCCATCAAAGGCGTCGGCCTGGAAGAGCCCGCTATATCCGGCCAGATGGAGCCGCGGATGCTCGCCTTTGCGATCGCGGGAGTAATAAAACATCGCCGCCGGCGGAGATGTTCCACCGAATGGTTTGTCGTCGCGGACATAGACCCAACATCGGCCGGTGTCGGTCTTGCCTTTGGCCAGAACCGGAACAGTCGTGTCATCGCCATGCAGGCGCTCAGCGGCCAGGACATGGGACTCAAGACGCCTGCTCAACGGGGCCAGCGCCGCGCAAGCCGACCCCACGGCATCGGCCATGGTCGAGAGGCTGATCGGCACGCCTTCACGCGCATAGCGCTCCGCCTGGCGGTTGAGCGGTTGATGCTGACCGAATTTCTCGAACAGGATCATCGCCAGAAGGCTCGGCCCCGCCCACCCTCTGGCGATCACGTGGAAGGGGGCCGGTGCCTGGCTGATCTTCTCGCAATCCCGGCAGGTAAACTTCTCCCGCACGGTCTCGATCACCTTCCATTGGCGGGGGATCGACTCCAAGGTTTTGGTGACATCCTCGCCCATCTTGCGGAGCCGCTTGCCGCCGCAGCAATCACAAGCCGTCGGCGGATCGATAACGACACGTTCGCGGGGGAGATGTTCGGGAAAGGTGTTTCGTTCGGCACGCTGGCGGGTAAACCCCGCGACCGAAGTGACCTTGGCGGCAGCGATTTCGGCGGCCAGTTCATCCTCGGTGGCGCTTGCTTCCAGTTCTTCGAACTGCAGCGCCATCTGCTCGATGAGCAAAGACGACCGCTCCGACCGGGGGCCATAGATTTGACGCTCCAGCTTGGCGATCCGCAGCTTCTGATGGGCGATCAGAGCCAAATCTTCCGACGCCTTGGCGCGCGCCACCGCGAGCTCCGCCGACCGCACGTCACGTTCGGCGGCCACCTCCCGCATCTTGGCGCGCTCGATCATGAGCGCCGCTTTCAGCGCGTCGATGTCGTCCGGCAGGGCTGCAAGATCGGCATCCATGCCCGCGATAGAATCACAAATCCCGCCCGTTGGCTCCTAAAAAATCGCCGTCGCGTGACATTATCCGGCACTCGTTGGACGCCAAGTGTGACGCGGATTTCGCCAGTCAATTCCGTCGAGCATATAGCCCAGCTGCGCGGCGGAAATCGCCAGCACGCCGTCACTCGGCGATGGCCAGGTGAAGCGCGCCTTCTCCAGCCGTTTGGCATAAAGCGACATACCGATGCCGTCGTGCCAGAGGATCTTTATCAAATCCCCCCTGGCCCCCCTGAACACGTAGAGGTCCCCCGCGTGCGGGTCCTGGCCGAGCGATTGCTGAACCTGCAACGCAAGGCCATTCATGCCGCGCCGCATATCCGTCCGCCCGACCGCCAACCATACGCGCACGCTCGATGGAAAGGCGATCATCGCCGCTCCAACGCATCCAGCACAACGCGCAGCGCCGAAGCTTTGATGTTGCTCGCCGATCCGCACGCGGTAGCCGCGCGGCAGCTCAATCTCTATGAGGTCGGCTGAAGGCGGTCGGCGGAGGCGCGGTGGAGCCGCTACCGGCGGGTCCGGTGTCACAACTACCGGCACAAGCTGCGGCGCCACCATGTCCGGCACCCCGCCATAGAGCTTGCGCCAAGTGAAAACCATGTTGGTGTTCACGTCATATTGCCGAGCAACCATCGACACCGACGCTCCCGGCACCAGGCATGCCGCCACGATCTCTCGCTTGAGCGCTTCAGGCCACACTTTATGCCGGCGCTTCACCCGCAAACTTGTGTCCATTATCTCGGTTGTGGACACTTTCCACCATCAAGTTACAATCCCAGGAGCCTTACCCGAATCCCAAAATCCCAGAAGATGGCCGCTGCCGGAGGGATACAGCTTACGAGCGGAGTTAGCTACATAGCATGACCCAAGTCACAGTATTGACGGGCCGGGATCGTCGGCGGAAGTGGGGTTTAGACGACCGGCATCGGATTTTGACCATGGCCTTCGCGCCGGGTGCGGTGATTGCTGACATTGCGCGGCAATTCGATATCGCCAGCAGCATGATCTATAAATGGCGGCGGCAGGCCCTGGCGACGAAGGTCTCTGGTTTTGCGCCTGCGATCATTACGGAGGATTTGGCAGCTTTACCTTCGGTACCGTCGGTACCGTCGGTGCCATCGCCCCTGGCACCGCCATCGGCGACTGCGGTACCAGGGGCGATCACTGTGGAATTTCCATCTGGGGTGCGGCTGACGATCGACGCTTCTGCTTCGTCGGCGTTGGTGACAGCTGCGCTGCGGGCGTTGCAATGATCCCGGTTCCGGCCGGGGTGCGGATTTGGATCGCAACCGGTCACACGGATATGCGCCGTGGCATGCGGGGCTTGGCGTTGCAGGTGCAGGAGGGGCTGGGCAGAGACCCTTTCGCCGGCGATGTTTTTGTCTTCCGGGGCCGCAGCGGTTCGCTGATTAAAGCGATTTGGCATGACGGCGTCGGCCTGTCGCTTTATGCCAAACGGCTGGATCGTGGAAAATTCATCTGGCCGCAGACGGTGAACGGGGTTGTGTCTCTGACGGCTGCACAGATGAGTTATTTGTTGGAGGCGATTGACTGGCGAAATCCGCAACATACCTGGCGGCCGCAGTCGGCGGGATAGCTCACAGAAAATCATTGCTGAAACGCATAAAATTGTAGCCAAAACCATCGGTTTTGTGATTTTATCTTGGTCATGGCAATTGATATTTCTGCGCTGCCCGATGACGTAGAATTGCTGAAGGCGGCCTTGCTCGCCAGCGTCGCCCGAGCCGATATTGTTGCCGCCGAGCTCGCCAATGAACAGGCCAAACGCGCCGATGATCACGCCCTCATCGCGCATCTGAAACTGCAAATCGAGAAGCTGAAGCGCTATAAATTCGGCCCAAGATCGGAACGCGCATCGCGCCTGCTCGACCAGATGGCCTTCGAACTCGAGGAGTTGGAGGGCGCCGCGACGGAGGACGAACTGGCGGCCGAGATGGCGGCTGCCAAAACCACCAATGTTGCGCCCTTCACCCGCAACCGGCCGGCCCGTAAACCCTTCCCCGAACATTTGCCGCGTGAGCGCGTCGTGGTACCTGGCCCCACCGCCTGTACCTGCTGCGGCGGGGCGCGCCTGGCCAAGCTAGGGGAGACTATTACCGAGTCACTTGAGACAATCCCGCGGACTTGGAAAGTGATTTAGCATGTGCGTGAAAAATTCACCTGCAGGGATTGCGAGAAAATTTCTCAGGCGCCAGCCCCCTTCCACGTCATCCGCCGAGGTTGGGCGGGCCCGAGCTTCCTGGCTATGCTGGTGTTCGAAAAATTCGGCCAGCACCAGCCGCTGAACCGGCAGGCCGAACGCTATGCCCGCGAGGGTGTGCCGCTCAGCCTCTCGACGCTTGCCGACCAGGTGGGCGCCTGCTGCGTGGTGCTAGACCCGATCGTTGATCTGCTGATCGCGCATGTTTTTGCAGGTGCGCGCGTGCACGGCGACGACACCACCGTGCCAGTGCTGGCAAAAGGCCAGACGGATATCGCGCGCTCCTGGGTTTACGTGCGCGATGACCGCCCCTTCGGCGGCTTGGCGCCGCCGGCCGCCGTGTTTTATTATTCCCGCGACCGCCGCGGCGAACATCCGCAAGCGCACCTGGCGAAATACTCAGGTATTTTGCAAGCTGATGCCTTTGGCGGTTACAACAAACTCTACGAACCAGACCGAACGCCGGGGCCAATTACCGAGGCGGCGTGCTGGGCGCATTCCCGACGAAAATTCTTCGAACTCGCCGATCTGGCAAAAATTGCCAAACGCAAAGCGCAAGGTGGCAAGCCCGCTTTTGCCTCGCCAATGGCACTGGAAGCGGTGCGCCGGATCGACGCGCTGTTTGACATCGAGCGAGAGATCAATGGCAAGTCCGCTGCCGAACGCCTTGCCGTGCGGCAGACATTGAGCGCGCCGCTGGTCGCGGAACTGGCGGACTGGATGACTTCTGCCCGAGCCCGGCTCTCACCCCATGACGATGCTGGCAAGGCCATGAACTATATGCTCAAACGCTGGCCAGCGTTTACCCGGTTCCTCGACGATGGCCGGATCTGCCTGACCAATAACGCGGCCGAGCGCGCGCTTCGTGGGATTGCCCTTGGCCGCAAGGCATGGCTGTTCGCTGGCTCTGACCGCGGCGGGCAAAGGGCGGCGAAGATGTATAGCCTCATTGTCAGCGCAAAAATGAACGATATCGATCCCCAGGCATGGCTCGCCGATGTGCTTGCCCGCATCGCCGATCACCCAGCGCATCGGCTCGAGGAGCTGCTACCCTGGAACTGGAAGAAGCCAATGTCCGTGGACACTGAAGCTCAGGCCGCCTGACGATGGCAGCGATTAGCCATTACTTTACCATCAACCGTGCTGCAAAAATTGTCGATCAACATGTTCGCCGCGGAGCTCCCCAAATACCATCAAGTCACTCCAACCTCTTTGACCCATTGACGGATCGCTGGTCGTCATGATGGCTTACGCTCCGTACTGTGATCAGTGAGGCTGAGATTGTTTGACGAGGCGGCGCTTCGGGAGAAGCTGCAAAAGATCGAGGCGTTGTTCGCCGGGGCGGCAACAACTGGCGAACGGGTCGCGGCCGAGGCCGCGCTCGAGCGGGTGCGGGCGCGACTAGCGGAGTTGGAGCGCCGGGATACGCCGATCGAGATGCAATTCTCGTTGCTCGATCAATGGTCACGCCGGTTGTTCCTGGCGTTGTGCCGGCGCTACGGATTGAAGCCGTATCGGCTTTACCGGCAAAGGCTCACGACAGTGATGTTGCAGGTGCCAAAGGGATTTGTCGATCAGGTGCTATGGCCGGAATTTCAGGAACTAAACCGGGCACTCACGCAGTATCTGAACGAGGTGACGACCCGCATCATCCGCGAGGAGGTGCACCGCGACACAAGCGAGGCCACCGAGGTTATGCAGCCCCTGCTACCGACGTGACCAAACGCCAAACAGGTTTCGCACCATCCCGCGGTCCTCGCCGGATGCTTGCACTTTTTCCAAAAAGCGGCCCCTTGCTTCACGGTTTCCCTGCGGTGACGACCGTCTTGCGGTATTGGGCTTGGATGTGATCCTTCACTCTTAAGCTGAGCTTACGAGTGGAGTTAGCTACATAGCATGACGCAAGTCACGATTTTGACTGGCCGGGATCGTCGACGGAATTGGAGTTTGGAGGATCGGCATCGGATATTGACGGCGGCCTTTGCGCCGGTGCAGTGATCTGCCGAGATCGCCGCCAGTTCGATATCGCCAGTAGCATGATTTACAAATGGCGACGCCAGGCGGCGGTACGGCCATCGGCAACTGTGGCTTTGTTCCGGCGGTCGTGACGGATGCAGAACCTCTCCGCCGGCGCCCGAGGCCGCCTGCCGTCGAGCCGGTGGCGATCACGGTCGAGTTTTCAGCCGGGGTACGGGTGATTATCGACGCGACAGCGCCGGCGGCTTTGGTCACGGCGACGCTGCGGGCTCTGCAATGATCCCGGTTCCGACCGGAGTGCGGATCTGGATCGCTACCGGCCACACCGACATGCGCCGTGGCATGCGGGGGCTGGCGTTGCAGGTGCAGGAGGGGCTGGGCCGGGACCCATTTGCTGGCGACGTGTTTGTATTCCGTGGCCGGCGCGGTTCGCTGATCAAGGCGATCTGGCATGACGGCGTCGGCCTGTCGCTTTATGCCAAGCGGCTGGACCGCGGAAAATTCATCTGGCCGCAAACGGTGGACGGCGTTGTTCTCTCTGACGGCGGCGCAGATGAGCTATCTGCTTGGAGGCGATCGACTGGCGCAATCCGCAGCATACATGGCGGCCGCAATCTGCCGGATAAAATACTGGCCGCGATCCAGAAAATCTCTCAAAATAGAAAAATGTAGCCAAATCCGTTGCCTTTGTGATTCTATCGCTGGTCATGGAGGTCGATCTGTCTGCCCTGCCGGACGATGTCGAATCGCTCAAAGCGGCTGGTTGAGCGCCGCCTGCGCCCAACGCCGATGCCGCTTATGCATCGCGGCCGAACTCGCCAACGAGCAGGCCAGGCGTGCCGATGATGCTGCACTCATCGCCCATATGAAGCTACAGATCGAGAAGCTGAAGCGCGACAAATACGGTCCCAAATCCGAACGCGCCTCACGCCTGCTCGACCAGATGGCGTTCGAACTCGAAGAGCTGGAAGCCACCGCGACTGAGGACGAACTGGCGGCCGAGATGGCCGCTGCCAAAACCACCAATGTCGCGCCGTTCACCCGCAACCGGCCAGCCCGCAAGCCCTTCCCGGACCACCTGCCGCGCGAGCGCGTCATCGTGCCCGGCCCCACCGCCTGCACCTGTTGCGGCGGCGCGCGCCTGGCCAAGCTGGGGGAGACCATCACCGAGACCCTGGAGACGATCCCCCGCAGCTGGAAGGTGATCCAGCATGTGCGCGAAAAATTCACCTGCCGGGATTGCGAGAAAATTTCTCAGGCGCCGGCCCCCTTCCACGTCATCCGCCGCGGCTGGGCGGGGCCGAGCTTTCTGGCCATGCTGGTGTTCGAGAAATTCGGCCAACATCAGCCGCTCAACCGCCAGGCCGAACGCTATGCCCGCGAGGGTGTGCCGCTCAGCCTCTCGACGCTCGCCGACCAGGTGGGGGCGTGCTGTGTGGTACTGGATCCGATCGTTGATCTGCTGATCGCGCACGTGTTTGCCGGCTCGCGCATTCATGGCGATGACACCACCGTGCCAGTTTTGGCCAGGGGCAAAACCGACCTCGCCCGCGGTTGGGTGTATGTCCGTGATGACCGCCCCTTCGGTGGTGCCGCGCCGCCGGCTGCGGTGTTTTATTATTCTCGCGACCGTCGCGGCGAACATCCGCAAGCCCACCTGGCGAAATATTCAGGTATTTTGCAGGCTGATGCCTTCGGCGGATATAACAAACTCTACGAACCAGACCGAACGCCTGGGCCAATTACCGAGGCGGCGTGTTGGGCGCATGCCCGGCGAAAATTCTTCGAACTCGCTGACCTGACGAAGATTGCCAAACGCAAAGCGCAA
>CAWCRT010000001.1:2500-722602 GCA_963798115.1 uncultured Pseudomonadota bacterium | reverse complement strand
GGCAGGGCTGGGTGCCAATGTTTCGGCTTTGGGGACGGCAGGTGTCGCGGTTCTGACCTCGGCGCAGGTTATGGCCCTCGGCACTAACGTCGATGGCTTGTCATCGATGCAGTTCATCGCCTTGACGACGCAGGCGATCGCAGGGTTGACGACGGCGGCCGTCGCTGCACTTGGCTCCGCGGATATGGCGGGTCTCACGAGCAAGCAGATTGCGGCTCTGAGCATCGCCGATATCTCGGCGCTTGGTTCGGTGCAGATGTCGGCCCTCACATCGGCGCAGGTGGCTGCTTTGACCACGAAGCAGGTCCAAGCGTTGACTTCGTCGCAAATGAGCGAGCTGAGTTCCAGCGCGATCGGGGCCTTCACCACCGGGCAGATCCACGCGATGAACCCCGCTGCGGCCGCGGTGTATACCGACCACTAAGCTTCGGTGATCACCCCAGACCAGCCGCGCCAATGCGCACGCGGCTGGTCTGGGTAACGGTTTTATGGTGCCGCCTCGGCATGGGAATGTCCCGTGCCGGGGCGGTTCCGTATGAGCCCTGTTATGCCAGGCTCATATTTATTGCGTATCGCGTTAAATCAGCTGACCGACGGCCTCGCTTTGCGCGCCGCTATGCCGCCTGCGTCGGGTTATCCATAAGGCGCTCAAACGGCTCGTTGGTGGAAACGGCGCCAGCAAAAAATCTTTGTTCATTCCCCGCTTGCGGTGCACGGCATTCAGCGCCGACGAGGTGTTGCTGCTTCCTGAGCGCGGGGGCAGCGTTTCCTTGCATACTAACGCGGCCTTATCTAAGGTATTAGAGGCCGGCTTCCGATGATCTGAGGTTGTAGTGGGGCTCATGCTGTTGTTAAGGTAACCACGCACGATTTCCGCCTCATCTTGCCCAAGGTTTTCAAATTCCTGGTGCGCAAGGACGAGGCTCAGAGTTGTTAACTATCTGTCCGGAATCCATAAATGGAAAGTCTTCGACCTCAGGCAGGCGCTCTCCCCGATGCGCCAGTGATTGCCAGCGCATCCCCGGCAGATGATATCGAGACGTGGCTCGACGGTTATCTGCGGGTCCTGGCATCACAGGGTGCCGTGCTGGGCGGTTCCGAGGAGAGCCGGATGCGGCTCAAGGATGCTCCGATCGACGTGATCATGGGCGCGCTCCACCGAGCGGGGCCGGGGATTGGCGCTGCCGCGCAGGTCACTTGTTATCAGCAATGGATCGACGCCAATCCGGCATCTCCGCAGCTATGGGCTGCATGGTTCAATATCGGCGTCATCTGCGCGCAGGCGGGGAGCCATGCCACGGCCGAGCTCGCCTATAAGAATGCTTTGACGCTGCGGCCGCACACCTACGCGGCCGCTATCAATCTCGGCCTGCTGCTTGAATCCACCGGACAGTCCGAGCAGGCGCTGGCGACCTGGCAACATGCGACACAACCGGATGCGGCGCGTGTCGCCCTGGAAACCCAGCAGGGACGCCTGTTGGAAAAACTCGGCCGGCTTGAAGAGGCTGAGCAGATGCTGCGCCGGGTGCTGCTGACCGATCCCGCGCAGCGGGATGTTCTGCATCATTGGCTGCATATCCGCCAGAAAATGTGTCTATGGCCGGTGGTCACCCGGGATATTCCAGGCTTTTCGGAAGAGCAGCTGATACGCGCCTGCGGTCCGCTCGGCGTGCTCGCGCTGAGCGACGATATCGGCGTGCAGCGGGACGCCGCGGCGGCCTGGGTCAACCGCAAGAGCGAGCCCGTACAGGACCGCCTGGCGCCGGAACGACCTTATCCGCATGACCGGATCAGGATCGGCTATATGTCGTCCGATTTCTGCAGCCACGCGATGAGCTACCTCATCACCGAACTGTTCGAGCGCCATGACCGCCGCCGTTTCGAGGTTTATGGCTATTGCTCCAGCCATGAGGATGGCAGCCAGTTACGGCAACGGGTGATCGCGGCCTTCGATCACTTCCGCGTCATTCGCACGCTTTCGGACGAAGCGGCGGCGCAGCTCATCCGCAACGACGAGATCGACGTGCTGATCGACCTTAACGGGATCACCGATGGCAGCCGCCTGTCGGTCATGAGATGGCGGCCGGCGCCGATCCAGGCGACCTATCTCGGCTTCATCGGGCCGGTGCCGTTGCCCGAGCTCGACTATCTTCTGTCCGACAACATGGTGATCCCGCCTGAGCACGCGAACGCCTATCAGCCGCAACCTTTGGCCATCAGCAAAATCTACCAGGTGAACGACAGCAAGCGCACCATCGGCCGGCCGATGGCGCGCGCCGAGGTCGGCTTGCCCGAAAATGCCTTCGTGCTGTGCTGCTTCTCCAAGCATTATAAGATCACGGAGGAGATTTTTGGCGCCTGGATGTCGATCATGCAACAGGCCGAGCACACGGTGCTGTGGCTGGCGCAGGACAATGCGTATTCCGAGGCCAATCTGCGTGCCGCCGCCAGGCGTGCCGGCATCGCGGAAGAACGGATCATTATCTCCGAGCGGACCAACCCGGATCTCTATATGAGCCGCCTTGGTCTCGGCGACCTGTTTTTGGATACTTTTCCCTATAATGCCGGAACGGTTGCCAGCGATGCCATGCGCATGCAGCTGCCGTTAGTGACTTTGTGCGGCCAGTCGTTTGTCTCGCGGATGGCGGCGAGCCTGTTGAACGGGATCGGCGCGACGCAAGGCATTACCACGAGCTTGGCGAAATATGTCGAGATGGCGGTCCGGCTGGCGAATAACCCGGCGGATTATGCGCAATATCGCGCGCTGTTCACCGCGCAGGCCTGGAATGACAGCCTCGGCAATATCGAGCGCTTTACCGCGGAATTCGAAGATACCTTGTCTCGCGTGGTGCGCGAGCGGCGCGGCGATGGCGGGCAGCCGGCGGTGCCGCCGGCCGGCGCCGCGGCCGCGCGTTTCAATTTTGCCCTGCATGCCGCCGCACAGGGAAGGTACCAGGAAGCCATCGACGCCTATTGCGAAACGATTGCCCTCAAGCCTGATTTTGCCGAGGCCTATGTCAATCTCGGCGCGTTGATTTCAGCGCTCGGGCAACGCGAGGAGGCGGTGACCTTGTTGCGCCGCGCGATTGCCATCCGGCCCGACAATGATGTGGCGCATGGCAATCTCGGCAAGGCGTTGCACGATCTTCGGCGTTTCGATGAGGCGTTCGACTCGTATCGCACGGCGGTCATCGATCTGCAGCCGGAAAATGCCGTCAACTGGCTTAATTTTGGCGCTTTGCTGCTGGAACGGCACGATTGGGACGAGGCCATAACGGTGACGCGGCGGGCGTTGACGCTGCAGCCCGACGCCGCCATCGGATATGCCAACCTGGTGACGGGCTTTTTGCAGCTCGGCCGGTACGAGGAGGCGTTGACGGCTTGCCGCCAGGCGATGGCGTTGCAGCCGCAGGACGCCGCGATCCAGGCCAATCTGGGCGGTGCGATGCTGGAGCTGGGAGAATTTGGCGAGACGATCGCGATCTGCCGGCATGCCATTGCCCTCGACCCGGCGCTTGCCGAACGCATATTTCAATCTCAGCCACGCCTATAAAGCGCTGAACCGGCTTGAGGAGGCGGAACAGGCCGCGCGGCAGGCGGTCGCCTTGCGCCCGGAAAACGCGGACTACCACTTCCATCTGGCGCATGTCCTGTTGCTGCAAGGCGATCTTCAGGCCGGCTGGGAGGAATATGAATGGCGGTGGAAACTGCCGAATTTTGCCGCCATCAACACGCTGCGCAGCGGCCTTTCGAAGCCGGAATGGCGCGGGGAGGATCTCAGCGGCAAGAGCATTCTCGTTTACACGGAACAAGGGCTGGGCGACATCATTCAGTTCGCCCGCTACCTGAAGCTGCTCGCGTGTAAGGCCCGGCGGGTGATCGTCGCGGCCTATCCGCCGGCGCACCGCCTGTTGCAAACGATCGACGGGAATCACGAGTGGTTCCGCTGGCCGAGGCGTCCGGGCAGGATTTCGACTGCATCCTGCGCGCTGATGAGCCTGCCGCGTGCTTGCGCGACGCGGCTCGACAGCATTCCCGCCGCGATCCCCTATTTGCACGCGGACAAGGCTGAGCAGGCGCGCTGGGCGCAGCGGATCGGCGGCCAAGCGTTTGCGGGTCGGCATCGTCTGGGCCGGCAATCCGGCGACGCTGCGGGATCGCTTCCGCTCGCCGGGCCTGGCCAGCGTGGCGCCGCTATTCTCCGTGCCCGGCGTGGATTTCGTGATCTTGCAGAAGGGGCCGGGGCGCTACGCAGCTCGAGGCGCATCCCATTGCCGTCGCATGTCCTCGATCTGGGCGACGAGATCGGCGACCTGACCGACACGGCGGCGATCATGTCCGGTTTGGATCTGGTGATCAGCTCCTGCACCGGGCCGCTGCATCTGGCGGGCGCGCTGGGCGTGCCGGTATGGGCGATGATTCCCTTCGCGCCGCATTTCCCATGGTTGTTGGAGCGCACCGATACGCTCTGGTATCCGACAATGCGCCTGTACCGGCAGGAACAGCCTGGGCGGGATTGGGCGGAAACCGTGAGCCGCATCGCCGCCGATCTGGCAATCCTGGCGCGGTCCAAGGGCTAAGCGTGTCCTTGCCTGTGTCGGCAAAATCGCCGCTTCCGGGGGCGATGGCCAGGCATGAGGATGCCCTGGCGTGATGCGGCGTCAGTTCCCATGGCCGGCCTGAGCCTGTTCGCCCGGCAGCTCGATCGTTTCGCCGCGCGTTCGGCGCCAAACGGCACGGGCGCGGGCCGAGCGGCTGGCCGAAACGGCGCCGGCGCGGGCGTTGGCGCTGTTTGCGGCGGCGGCCGAGGCAGGCGACAGGCAGGCCGCGTTCGAAGTCGGCGAATGTTATTTTCACGGCAAGGGCACGTTGCGCCACCCGGCCTCGGCGGCGCGTTGGTATCAACGTGCCGCCGAGGCCGGACATGAGCGCGCGCAATGCCGGCTGGCCCAGCTTTATCTCTTCGGGCTGCCCAAGGACGCGATCGGGCCAAGCGTGGGCTTGTTCGAGCCGCCCGCGACCGGGGCGGATTATGCCATGGCCTTGCTATGGGCGGAGCGGGCGGCCGAGGCTGGGGATGCGGAGGCTCAGGCCATGCTCGGTTATATTTTCACCGAGGGCCCCGAGGCGCTGCGCGATCCGGATGCGGCCTTTCGCTGGTATGCCAAATCGGCCGCGCAGGATTGGCCGCAAGGCCGGCTTGGTTACGGCATCGCTCTGATGCTGGAGGCCGATAGCGCGGAAGAGATGCAAGCCGCGCGCGATGAATTTTTGCGCGCGGCTGAAGGCGGGTTGCTGGCCGTGCATTATCTGCTCGGCCTCGGCGCCGAGCGCGGGAGCGGCATGGCGCCGGACCTGGCGCAAGCGCGGGAGCATTTCCAGATCGCCGCGGAAGCCGGGCTGACCGCCTCGCAGGCGCGGCTTGGCCTGTTGCTGCTCGAAGGCCGCGGCGGCCCGGTGGATCAGCTGAACGGCGAGAGCTGGCTGCGCCGCGCGGCACTTGGCGGCGACGCGGCGGCGGCGGCGTCGCTGGGCGATCTTTATGCCCGTGCCGACGACTCTGCCGCCTAATTATGCCGAGGCCGCGCATTGGTACCGCATCGCCGCCGAACGCGGACATCAGCGGGGCGGCGCATGCGCTCGGCATGTTCTATTTCACCGGCGCCGGCTGCGCGCAGGATCCGGACGAAGCTGCGCTTTGGTTCGCGCGCGCGGCCGAGGCCGGCGATGCCAGCGCCCAGGCCAGTCTCGCGGTGTTGTGCAAAGCGGTGCGGCCATGGCGCTCACGCAAGCGCCGCCGCCGGTGCATGAATGGTTCGAACGCGCGGCTGAACAGGGCGATATGATCGCGCGCGTTCAATTATGCGGTCTGCCTGGCCGAAGGGGTCGGCGTGCCGCGTGACGAGGAACGCGCTGTCTTCTGGCTGCAACGCGCCGCCGACACGGTCGTGAACGCGCAATATTGGTACGGCAGGATGTTCGTCGAGGGGCGGGGCGTGGCGCCGGATGCGCGGCGGCGGCCGCCTGGTTCACCCGCGCCGCCGAGGCCGGGCTGCCCGAGGCGCAGGTGGCGCTCGCCGAGCTCTATGTCCATGGCCACGGCGTAGCGCGTGATCACGAAGCAGGCGAAATCCTGGTTTTTGCGCGCGGTGCCAGCCGGCCATGCGGGGGCGATGTTCGCGCTCGGCGCGCTGCATGCCAGCAGCTACGACATCGCCACCGATTACGAAACGGCGCGGCATTGGTTCGCGGAGGCCGCCGCGCAAGGCCACCCGAACGCCGCTCTGATGTTCGCGCGTTACGCCATTAACGGCCTGGGCGGGCCACGGGATATTGAGGCCGGGCGGCATTGGTACGCGCAGGCGGCGGCACTTGGCGTGCCGGAAGCGGCCGGCGAACTGGCCACTTTCGCGCAAGACCGCCATCCCCGTTAGCTGAAGAGGGTTGATACGGATGAACCATACGCCACGAAACCCGCGACGGCGTCCCGCCGGCCCGGGTGAAGCCGCTGCGACATGACGGCGGGCGGATGAGAAGGCGCCACGGCGGCGCAGGCCCGGCTGGCGGCGGTCGACGCAGGTCGCGCGCTATCACGGCGTCGAGCTGGACGCCGAGAGCCTGCGGCGTGCACGCCGGTGACCCGGCTCCGACCCCGCCAGTCCTGATCGAATGGCTGAAGGAGTCCGGGCTGTGGGCGCGCGGCGTGTCGCTAACCTTCCGTCAGCTGATGCGCATTGATGATCCCGCCCCGGTCGTGCTGCTGCTCGATGACGGCGGCGCCGCCCTGGTGGTCGGGCGCGACCGCCAGACCCAGATGCTGATGCTGCGCGACCCGCACGGCCAGGCCGACGACCCGGCCGTGGCGGTGGACGAGCTGCGCCTGAAACAGCTTTGGAGCGGCGCCGTGCTGCTGGTCCGCGCCACGCGCGCGAGCGGTGAGGAGGAGCCGGTCTTCAACCTGGCGATGCTCGCCCGGCTGGTGTGGATGGACTGGCGCAACCTGCGCGACATTGCCATCGCCTCCGTTACCCTGACGATGCTCAGCGTCATTCCCATCGTCATGGTGATGCAGACCGTCAGCGTCGTCATTCAGTACCATAGTCTCAACACGCTGGCCCTGGTGGCTGTGCTGCTGGTCATTTGTGTCGGCTTTGAAATGCTCCTGCACCTGGGGACGAAAGCTGCTGCAGATGATGATGGGGGCCAAGCTCGATGCGCGGCTCAATCTGATGATTTTCGACCGGTTGCTGTCATTGCCGATCGAATTCTTCGAGCGCGAACAGGCGGGCGATCTCTCCTATAAGGTCACGCAAATCTACAAGGTCCGGGATTTTCTCACCGGCCGGCTGATGAACACGTTCATCGACATTATCATGGTCGTCTTGCTGCTGCCGATCTTGTTCAGCATGAGTGCGGCGCTCGCCTGGACGGTTTTGATCGCCGCCCTGCTGATCGCCGCGATCATCGGCATTTTCATGAAGCCGATGGCCGCGATGACCGGCAAGATGGTCGCCGCGGAATTGGCCAAGGGCTCGCTGCTGGTGGAGAGTCATTTACGGCATCCGCACGGTGAAGGCGCTGGCGCTGGAGCCGACCCGCGCCGCCGAGTGGGACCGCCGCATCGCGGAAACCGCGGAATTGCATATCCGCGCCAGTGAACTCAGCAACTGGCCGTCGACTTTGGCGCTGCCGTTGCAGCGCTACAGCCAGTACGGCGTCATGGCGCTCGGCGCCTATATGGCGGTGACCTCCAACAACCCGCTCGATGTCGGCAGCCTGACCGGTTTCATGATGCTGGGCGGCCGCGTTGCCGGGCCGCTGATCAACCTGGCCGGCGTGATGGAAAGCGTTCAGGAAGCGCAGACCGCGATCGGCATGGTCGGCTCCGTGCTGAACCGGCCGAACGAGAAACGTGCCCTCACGCATGGTCTGCGTCCGCGTTTCGAGGGCGCGATTTCCTTCGAGGACGTGACTTTCCGTTACGAAGGCACGAAAAGCCCGGCCCTGGATAAAATGACGTTCAAAATCCCGGCCGGCACCATGCTCGGCCTGGTCGGGCGTTCCGGCTCGGGCAAATCCACCGTCACGCGGCTGCTGCAGGGCATCAACCGCGACTATTCCGGCGCCATCAAGATCGACGGCAACGACATGCGCGATATCAACCTGCGGCATTTGCGCAAGAATTTCGGCATGGTGCTGCAGGATAATTTCCTGTTCCGCGGCACGGTGCGCGAAAACATCCTCGCCGGCCGGCCGGGCCTCTCGTTCGAAGACGCGGTGCGGGCGGCGCGGCTCGCCGGCGCCGAGGAGTTCATCGAGCGGCTGCCGCAAGGCTATGATACGTTCATCCAGGAAGGCTCGCCCAATCTTTCCGGCGGGCAGCGGCAGCGCCTGGCGATCGCGCGCGCCATCATCTCCGACCCGCGGGTGCTGATCCTGGACGAGGCGACCAGCGCGCTCGATCCGGAGAGCGAGGCGCTGGTCAACGCCAATCTGCTGCGCATCGCCAAGGGGCGGACCATGGTGATCGTCTCGCATCGTCTCTCCTCGCTGCTCGATTGCGACCTCATCATGGTGATGGACCATGGCAAGACGGTGGATATCGGCGCCGCATCACGAGCTGGTCGAGCGCTGCGCGATCTATCGCCATCTCTGGCTGCAACAGAACCGCCATCTCGACCCCCAAGGAAAAGCCCATGCTGCACCTACGCCGCTTCGTGTCCAAGGCCATTAGCCCGCGCCCCGCACCGGCCAATCAGGATTCCTTGCCGCTGGCGGTGCTGGAGTTCCAGTCGCCGACATCCGCGATCATCGCCATGCCGGCGCGGCCCATGGCGGCCTATACCAACTGGTTCGTCAGCGCCTTTATGGCGAGCATGCTGATCGCCGCTGCCTTCATGCCGGTCGATAAAATCATCACGGCCACCGGCGAGCTGGTCAGCAGTGCGCCGGATTCCACCATCCAGGCTTTCAGCGCCTCCTCGATCGTGCAGAGCATCGATGTGCGTCCGGGCGATCTGGTGAAAAAGGGCCAGGTTCTGGCGACGCTGAATCCGACCTACGCGGCGGCGGATCTGAACTCGCTGACGAAGCAGGAGCAGGATGACGCTGCCGAGGTGGCGCGCCTGCAGGCGCAGGATAACGCCATGCCCTATCATCCTGACCCGGCCAATCCGGCCGCCGCACTGCAGCTGCAGATTTATAATCAGCAGATGGGCCAATATGATTTCACCATGCAGGACTACGCGCAAAAAATCAGCGGGTTGCGCACCAACATCGCGGGCGCCGAAGCCCAGGCCGCTTATTACCGGCAGCGTCTCAGCGTTGCCGACAGCGTCGAGACCATGCGCAAGGATCTGCAAAAACTGCAGGTTGGCAGCCGGCTGGCGACGCTGGATGCGGTCGATGACCGGCTGAACATCCAGGCCGAACTCGCCAATGCCCTCTCCTCGGCGGCGTCCTCGGGGCGCGATCTGGCCGCGCAACAGGCCGAGCGCGATGCATTCTCGCAGCAATGGCAAGTCAGCATTTCGCAACAGCTCTCCACGACCATCGTCAATCTCGCCGAGGCGCAGCAGGAGCTTGCCAAGGCGAGGTTGAATGACTTGCTTGTGATCCTCACTGCGCCGCGCGATGCGATCGTGCAGTCCGTCGCGCAGATTTCCCCCGGTTCGGTGCTGCAGGCCGGGCAACAATTGATGGACCTTGCCCCCGTTGACGCCCCGTTTCTGGTCGAGGCCGATATCGATGCCACGCAAACCGGTTATGTTCATGTCGGCGACAAGGTGGTCGTAAAATTTGCGACTTTGCCGTATCTTCAATTCGGCGCCGCTGAGGGAACAATCCGTTCCATCAGCCCTGAAAGTGTTAATCCGCTCGACCAGCAGGCGATGCAGACCAACGGCCCGTTGCTGCCCGGCGCGCCGGAAACCCTGTTTTACAAAGCCGAAATCTCGATCGATGCGCTGAACCTGCACAATACCCCGCCCGGTTTTCGGCTGGTTCCCGGCATGCCGCTGGAAGCGGATGTGAAAGTCGGCAAGCACAGCGTGCTGAGCTATTTCCTGCGGCAGATCCTGCCCGTGGCCTATGACAGCATGCACGAGCCCGTTTCCTGAAAAAGCCTTGGAGTTTCTGTAGATGCAAGTGACGCCCGCCTATGACGTCGTGAATGAGGAATTGCTGTCGCTGGTGCCAATGAACGCGCGACGCGTGGTTGATGTTGGCTGCATGGTGGGGTCTCTCGGGCGTGCGGTGCGCGCCCGCGCGCCGCAGACAGAATTCATCGGCTTGGATATCGACCCCGATTATGCCGCCGCCGCCGCGCAACACTGCAACGAGGCATTTGCGTGTGATATCGAGGCCGTTCACCCGGAGCTTTGGGAGCGCTTATTTCCAAGCGATTGCTGGATCTTCGGTGATGCGCTTGAGCATTTGCGCTACCCGTGGGACGTGTTGCGCAAAGTGCGTGAGCGCATAGACCTGGATGGATGCCTTCTGGTCTGCTTGCCCAATGCGCAGCATTGGAGCGTGCAGTGGCGTCTGGCTTCGGGGCAATTCCGCTATGAGAGTTCCGGCCTGATGGACCGCACTCATCTGCGCTGGTTCACCCGGATCACCCTCCTGGAAATGCTTCAGGGCAGCGGCTGGCGGGTCGAAACCGGGATCACCCGCAACCTGCCGCCTTCGGAGCGGCAAACGACCATGCTTGATGCCATTCGCGGTGTCGCCATCGCCGGTGGTTTTGACCCGGAACAGGCGGTGCTGGATGCCACAGCGTTCCAGTATGTGTTTAAATGCGTGCCGGATGCCGGCAATTCAGCGGGCCACGCGGTCTGAACAGGGACAAGGTAAGGAAGCCAGAATGGCTTCCTTACCCGCAAGAGTTAAAGATCGAGAACGATTTTTTGCAGCTCGGGATGCTTGTCCAAAATCGTTAGTGCTTCCAATTTCTGCAGATTGCGGAATGTGGCGCGCTGATCTTCATTGTAGGTTCCAGCGCTATCCCATTTGTCGATCAGCGGCGCCCATTCACGGATCAGCAATGTCTGTGTCTTGGTTGGGCACATTTGCAGAATATGGGGTGTTTCATATTTGATATATCTCACTTTGATATCGGGGCGCATGACGAGAAATGTCGTGAACAGACGTTCAAACAGGAAGGGCCAGTAGCTGGCGTTTTGGCCGAAATAAAAGGTACGCTCGGATATGCCGGGAAGTTTTTCCGCGTGCGTTGAGATGAGATCGACGAAGGGCATGAACTGGTCCCAGAAATCCGGCGTGCCAGCCCAAAAATTCGAGAAAAGCAGTGTGTTTTTTGTGCTTCTGGGAAAATCCCTGGGGTCGATGGCAATATTCGCCGCGGCAAAGACCTGTGCGGAGGCCTCACACAGCCCGGGGTGCCAGCATTCGCCTTGCTCCCAGATATTATATGAGAGGTAGAATGAGGCGGGGTAGGGGTTTACGAACCAGACGTCAAAATCAGGGTTGTTGTTGATGAGATCGTGAAACAGCGGGCCGCTGAAGCCTGTTTTCTGCGCGAATTTTGGCGATAACAGGCCGGAAGCGCGATAGTTCCGATGCAAACCTTGGCGCCAGAAGCTGAGCATATGAGCGGTCTCCCGACGCTCGATTTGCGGATCGGAAGTGACGTCAAAGGGCAGGAAGGCAGGATCGATGGTATCTGCCATGCCGGGCTTGTAGCAGATTGTGTGAATTCCGATTGGTCTCGTGTCCATTCTCAATACCCATATTCATCGATTTATCGTCACAATGCCTGATCCCGGTTCTCAGCCTTGAACGGGTTCTCCAGCCCTATGCGGTGTGGCACGGGCGTAAACACGCCCACCCGCGTTCGGACGCTTTTTTCCTCATTCCCACGGTAAAAACAATAGGGGCTGCGACGTCAGCAGGATTGTGCATCAGGTGAACAAATGGATCGTTCGCTGTGACAGGGCGCACGATCCCTCATTGCATTTACGGCAGAGAACTTTATTGGACAGTTGTTTCAGTTCAACTTGGAAACCTAGATATGGCGTTGGCATTCAGACAATCCGGAATAGACAAGATATTCATCCACATGAAGCTGGAATGCGGCTTTTCGGCGGAGAACATTGCGTCGATAGGCAATGCTGACGTTGCTTATTTCCTGGAAGGTTGCACATCTGACAAAGCCGGCTTGGTGACCGGTGATAATCATTTTGTCGTTGAGCAACTATTGTTCAAATTCGGGCGCGGCGATCTGTTGTCGATCAATATCCACAACGCGGACTCCGGCAAGGTTATATATTCAGAAGCGCTTTCATTCCATCATTCATTCTTCATTCCGTTCTTCGATTTCGCGCAAGCTAAGCGCTATCCGCCCGTGCTGGCAGAAGACTATGAGAAACCGGAATTCCTGGCCGTATTCACACACGTATACAACGAAACAGATATGTTGACGGTGTGGGAAAATCACTATGCAAAGATGATCCCGCATCATCATCTGTACGTGATCGATCACGGCTCGACGACATCGTCAAGAAAACTGCTCAATAAAGATACCAATATCGTTGTGATTCCAAGGGGCGCGGTTGATCACGCGAATATATCGGAATTCTGTGCCTATTTTCAGCGTTTCCTGCTGACGCAATATCGGTGGGTGATACATGTTGATTCCGACGAATTGCTGATCCATGAAAATGGCGTTCAAGCATTTCTCGAGACGTTGAGGGCGACGGCGCCAGGGAGCATCATACAGCCAAAACATGCTTATGATGTTGTCCACGATTACAGGTCGGAACCTGCCATCGTGAATTCCGCGCCGGTTTCGATGCAGCGAAATACGCTCAAGGTAAGTCCGATATATAAAAAGCCGGCCATCGCATCGACGCCGACGACCTGGCTCATGGGATTTCACGATGCATTTGAACAACACGCCGTGGTTCAGGATGAATCGCTATGGCTCATTCATCTGGCTTATGCAGATTTGCAGAGGAGCCTGACACAAGACGCAAAATGGAAAAATCTTCCCCAAAGCAAAGCGGCTGAAACCTTCGTTCCGCAAAATCATCGGGCTGATACAATCTCCGGCACCATGAGAAGATTCGATGAATTCCTGGCGAAGGACGGTATGGATACTCCCCAGTGGATGCGTGGGATGTTTTGAGGGATAGTGTTGGGACGCGTTATACTAAATGATTTTGGGCGTGGCGAAGGTCTCTTCGTCATGCCTGGGCTTTTTCTGCGGTCACTACCAGGAGGCGGGCGTGGTTATGGCCCGCTCTCCTGGAGGAATGTCTCAAGTTCGGCAACTTTAAGCTTGAGTCGGATCAGAAATCTGTAGGATACGCCATCATCGCACTCATTATTGTCGAGTCTGTGAAACCACGAATCCGGACGGACGGACAGGGGAGAGGCGTCGGCTGAGCCGCTATGCTGCTTGTATCGCTTGAAGAAATCCCAGCTCTGGCAGGCATAATGGTTGATCCGGAAATGCGCGTAGGTCGGCACGCAGTCGGTCTTGCCGGACGTGACCTCGCGCATGTTCTCATCGAACGTCCCCGTCCGGGTCTGGAACATGTGGGAGGCGTAACCGTCGACGATTTCCCTGCCTTTGACGATGGATTTGATATGTTTGTTCTCGTCATGGTCATCGCGGCTATGGCGCGGGAATTTCTCCATCAAAAGGCCGCCGGGATCGTCGATATGGCCATTGCTGCCGTAGATCCTCCAATACACGGCCAGTGCAGAGAGCGGCATGGTCGAAAAAGGTGCAAGGGCCTCAGTGATGTTATCGGTCTGAGTGGGGAACAGGAATTCGTCCCCGTCAAGGAAGGCCATCCAATCGACGCTATCCCGATGCTGTCCCCATGAATGCTTGTAGGCTTCCAACTGGGGCCTCTCGATTTCGCCAAGGCGATAGGCGATGATCGGGTAGCGGGTTCCGAGCCTTGTCAGAACCTCGTCCATTCCGTCGGTCGATTTGTGGGAATAGATGATGATCCTGCCGAACCCGATCATCAGGTGAAATGCGATCCATTCGACGATCCACGGGCGCCGATTCTGCTGGATCGATGTAATGGCAGCGAGCATGATAGAAGAGATCCAATTGACGAAGACAATCTAACCTAAACCGCCGATGAGGAGGTGGGAACAGGCTGGCCGCCGGACGCCTTGGAATTTCTCGCGTGATCGTCCTGCCGTGCCGGAGGGCGACTTGTTTTGAACGCGGCTGACAATTCAGTCTATATGGCGCTAGGCGAAGGATGAGTGGAAAGATGGGCTTGAATGAAAAACGCGCGCAAGCCGGGCGCGTTCCGACGCTGCAGGCGCCTTCGTCAGCCAGTCTGAAGGCGATGTTTGAAGCCGCAGTTCGGCATCATCAGGCCGGGCAGTTGGCCGAGGCCGAGCTTCTCTATCGCGAGCTGCTGAAGCTGGATGCGCGCCATGCCGATGCTTGGCATCTGCTGGGCGTGATCGCCGGCCAGGCCGGGCAAAACGCGCAGGCGGTGGAGATCATTGCCAGGGCGATCAGGATCAACCCGCGGGCGGCCTTCTATCATGTGAGCCTGGGCAATAGCCTGCAGAGGCTGGGGCGTTTCGATGAGGCGGTTGCCGCCTATAGCAGGCGATCCATTGTCCAGCCCGATTTCGTCGAGGCCCATTATAATCTCGGCAACGCGCTGAAAGTTTTGGGCCGCTTTGATGAGGCGATCGCCGGCTTATGGTCATGCGATCAGGCGCAGGCCTGATTACGCGGAGGCCCATGCCAATCTCGGCAATGTTCTGCAGGCCCTGGGCCGCCTCGACGAGGCCGTCGCCGCCTATGACAAAGCCATCCAGGCCCGTCCGGATTTGGCCGAGGCCCATTCCAACCTCGGCAATGCGCTCAAGGAGCAGGGGCGTCTCGAGGCGGCGGTTGCGGCCTATGGCCGGGCCATTCAGGCCAGGCCCGGCTACGCCCAGGCTTATTCCAACCTGGGCGGTGCACTGCAGACGCTCGGCCGTCTCGACGAGGCGGTCGCCGCCTATCAGCACGCCATCCGTTTCAAGCCGGATTTAGCCGAGGCGCATGCCAATCTTGCCAGCGCATTGCAGGAGCTGGAACGCTTCGATGAGGCGATTGCCGCTTGTGACAATGCTCTACGCTGCAACCCGGATTTTGCCCTGGCCCATGTCAATCTGGGCAATGTCCTGCGCGCATTGGGGCGTTTCGACGAAGCCCTTGCCGCCTATGACCGCGCCGCTGCTTTGCCCGGCGCCGCCGCGGAAAAGGCCCTGGTCAACCGGGCCGTTCTGTTCATGGAGTTCGGTCAGGCAGCACAGGCCGAAGCCGCGTTCGCGCAGGCCGTGACTTCCTTCCCGCGCTCGGCCGCGGCCTGGTTCAACCGCGCCGACTTCGTGCGCAGCACCGCGGACGATCCCGGGATTGCCGCCATGCAGGCTTTGCTCGCGTCCGGCGCGGCAATGAAGGCCGACCAGATTCTGCTGCATTTCGCGCTGGGCAAGGTTTTTCTCGAGCTCGGCGAGTCCGACCGTGCCTTCGCCCATCTCGACCAGGGCAACCGCATGAAACGGGCCGAGCTCGCTTATGATGCGGATGCCACCAGCCGATGGATGGCAGACATCGCCGCGAACTTCACGCCGGCGCTGCTGGAGCGTCTGGGGCAGAGCAAGGCGGGCTCGTCCCGGCCGATCTTCGTGGTCGGCATGCCCCGCTCCGGGACCAGTCTGGTCGAGCAAATTCTCGCCTCGCATCCGGAGATCCATGGCGCCGGGGAATTGTCCCATATCCAGAAGCTTGCCAACCGGCTCGGCGATTTCCCGGCTTCGATCGCTGAAGCCGCACCCGCGGACCTGGCGTCGCTCGGCGATTTCGTATCTGGAGGCCATCGCACCACTCGGTGCAGGGCAACGCCATGTCGTGGACAAGATGCCGGCCAATGTCTTTTATGCCGGGCTGATCCGGCTGATTTTACCGGAAGCGCGAATCATTCATTGCCGCCGCGATCCTGTGGATACCTGCCTGTCCTGCTACAGCAAGCTGTTCACCAAGGGGCAGCTTTTCTCCTACGACCAGGCCGAACTCGGCCGCTATCATCGGGATTATCAGTCGCTCGCCGCGCATTGGCGCGCGGTGCTGCCGGCCACGCATTTTTACGAAGTCGATTACGAGGCGGTGGTGGCGGATCTCGAAAGCGAGGCCCGGCGCATGCTGGATTTTCTTGGCTTGCCCTGGGATCCGGCCTGTCTGGAATTTTACCGCACCGAGCGGCCCGTGCGCACGGCCAGCGTCAACCAGGTGCGCCAGCCGCTTTATCGCAGCTCTGCCGGGCGTTGGCGCCGGCATGAGCAAAATCTCAGACCACTCTTGGATGTCCTGGCGTGCCGCCAAGGATGATGGTTTGGTGCCGTGCAGGACATCACCCTTCGGCGTTGGGATGCGACGCAGCTGCACCAGAAACGGCGCGGTCATCGCGCTTTGTCCCTGGCCCAGATGCGGCCACGCTCTGCTGCAAATGTCTCATATTGAGCGATCTGTTCGGTGATGATGTCCATGGCCATGCGGCCTTCACGCAGGACCTCACGGTACATGAGCCTGTAAGCTCCATACATTCCTGGTAGGTGAGGTTGGACTCCCTTGCTAGTTCGATGAGCGCCTTATCGCAGTTCAGCTTGAGGAGGCTCGCTTCGTGGAAAAGGGATGTTGCCGGTAACCGCATAAGCCTGGTCGGGCGATGAGAGCCCCCAAATCTTGCCCAGATCGGCCAGGAGTTCGATCACGGTGCGGTTCTGCTCGGCGCGAGGGCCGAAATTATAGGAAGCGCCGTTAAGCGCGGCGGATGCCGCGAGATTTGCGCCCAATGTGAGGTAACCGCTCAAAGGTTCAAGCACATGCTGCCACGGCCGGGTGGCGCGCGGATTTCAACCCGATTGCCGCTCCGCCCCCCCCCGCACGTATGCAATCGGCAACAATACGGTCCGCCGCCCAGTCGCCACCACCGATAGCGTTACCGGCGCCCGCGGGGCCGTCTGGCGCTGGCCATGACGGATCCGCCGCAGATATGACCAAATACGGTCTGGCGGGGTTCCCGGATGGGTGGACGCAAAATTTCAGAAAATTTCTCGTTAGGCGTTAGCCTGGCGAGGCTATTTTGCCTTCCCATCGCTGGTTTTAGGCGCGTGAGCCCGGCGCCAAGTAGCCCGCGTTCCGTCTTGTCTCCGAACACGGCGCGTTTAATTTTTAAACGCACAGTTAGTAATGTTAATCAAGTCTTGATCGTTCATTGCAACCCTCCATTCCAGGTATGCGACCAGTAGGTGCCAAGCACGGAGTTGCCGAAGAGGCGGGCTTTGTCCTCGACGGAAAGTGCCGCGCCGCGCAGAACCTGGAACCTGAAAAGCTGATGCAACGGATCGGTCCAGTCCACCGGATACCATTCCTTAGGCTTCATGATATGGATGCTGCCGGTCGGCTCGGTCACGGTCTGGTCCGGATCGAGCAAGGCGCGGATCGCTTCAACACGATTGTAATTGTCTAGGCTGCCCTGATGCCATCTGTCGACGCATCTTTTCAGAAAAACCGGGCCGGCGACATGCTCGACGGGTTGGTTTGAAGATGGTCCGTCCAGCAGGAATGAGAAGACGAACAACCAGAATTCCTGCCGCGGGCTGGCGGCCATGATGGCGTTTGGGATGCAATGCGGATGATCCTGATCGCTCCCCATGCGCCCGAGGAGCACGCCGTTCATGCTGGTATAGCGATCCAGGGAGCCGAAACATTCGACATCCATATCCATGTAGAACCCGCCGAAATAGAACAGCGCAAAATATCGCACCGCATCAACGCGCATGATCTCCTTTTCGTAGGAATCATATTTTTCCAGGAACCAGTTGAAATGCGTTTGGATGAACGCTCGGTTGTCGCTGTCTTCCCACAAGACATATTCATATTCCGGATTATGGTCCTTGATGGTCTGCGACCATGATTGAAAAGCTTCAGGCAACGGCGCGCGAACTTTCCAGGTTTGGTAGATCCTGCGGGGAACTGTCTGCTGGGTTTTAGCATCGGGCGGCGCGGCGTCTTCTCCGGCAAGCGTGGCGCCGCCGGTGCCGCGGATCAGGATCGTGCGTTTGCGCACTGTCGGCGTGTTGGAAACGACGCTCCAGGAGAGTAGGCAAACGCAATCTTCGAAGAACGGCGCAAGATCTAGGCGCAGCGCACGCCATTGCCCAGGCTCGATAACGCCGTTGAGATTTCCTTCCGGATAATCGTCATTGGTGATAAGAAGCCATTTGAATTTCTGCTTGAAAATGGAAAGGTAATGCAGAACGGCTTCGTTAGGCAGATGTTGAAATACGTCCTTGCTGATCAGCAGATCGGCGTTGGGTATTTTTGCAATGTCCGATGTGCATTTGAACGTGATATTTTGGGCGCTGAATTCCTTCGTGTTCCGGCCTATCACGGTTTGCACCAGGTCGATGCCGGTGTAGTGGATTCCGCTCCAGTCGATGAAACGGGAAAACTGCCAATCGCCGCAACCGAAATCGACCACGCTTTGAACGCCATTTTGCCTCAGAAATCGAGAAATGAAGGCAATGTATTCGACTGCGTTTTCAGGTTTGGAGCCGGTGCCGGAGCCCGCCGCCCAGCGGTTTTCGCGATAGATTTCGCTAAAGCTGTGAGTTATGGCACCATTAATATCCGGCAAGTCGTCGCCCCTCATCCCAGTGTCTGAAGCGACTTCTAACCGGCGCGACCAAGGGACGGAAGGGGGCGTCTTAGAAAACGGGAAAAATCGTACGCTCAACTGCACCGAGGCTGGTACCAAACGATACAGTATAGGAATGGACCTCCCACATCACGCTGGCGCCGTATGGCCGGGTGACCTTCCAGCAATTCACGTAAGCGGCCGCCAGCGGAGGCACACCTGCGGCGGCGCTGGATGTCGACGGCTTCGCCGGCACTCCGACGCGGGTGCATATTTGGCGTGCACGTACAGGTAACGAAAGTACCCGACAGAGGTGTCGCAACGATCTCGAACAACACGCGCCGCGCCGGCATGGCGGTGCCCCACGTCGCCGGAGACGGGGATCAATCATGCGGCTGCGGACTGGGACTAGCTGCACGCGGTCTGCGATGAGGCCGGAAGGCCGATCCTGCTGCGCCTCACCGCCGGTTAGGTGAACGACCACAAGGGCGCCCGAGCGCTTCTGCCCCACCTGCCACAGGTCACCGTGCTGATCGCCAATCGCGGCTACGACAGCAACTGGTTCCGCAATAGCCTGACAGAGCGTGGCACCATCCCCTGTATCCTGCCTAACAAAAATCGTAGGCAGGCGTTGGAAGCAGGCAGGCGTTGGAATATGACAAAACGCTCTACCGCAAGCGCCACAAGATCGAGAACATGTTCGCTAAGCTCAAGGACTGGCGACGCATCGCCACACGCTATGACCGCTGCGCCGATACCTCCTTCTCGGCCAGCTGCATAGCAGCCTCAGTCGCCTTCGATCTCAAGGAATGAGTCCTGACCCTAACGCCCGGAGGGCTGGCAAGCCCCCAAAGGTCAGTTTGTGGTTGCAATCTGGCTAGTCGGTTTGGCGCCAAGGTCCGGTGGAAAGCCGTCATCAACGTTCCATATGACGATCTCTGGCGCCGTGACCGGCGCCTGATGCTGCGCGTTTATGGACTGGTCAGGGCTGCGTGCAGCCATGCCCGGTCTGCGTCGCCTTGAGCAGGCTGTCGATGTCGCTGCATGCGCCGCTTGGGTTGTGCTGTTTTGGCGCCGAAGACGGGGCCAAAGTGGGCAGCGGCACGTAGCCGCCGGGCTGGTTGGCGTTCGGATCCGCCGGGTTGGTCGGAGGCAAAGGCGAGGGCGCAGGCGGCAGTGCCATGGTCGGGGCGCCGTTCTGCGGGATGTTCGGCGGGGCCGCGTTGGCGGGAGGCGGATTGGGCTGGGGCAGGGATTGCGTGGCCGGAGCCGGCGCGGCCGGAACCGGGCTCGACGGGGGCGGGCTTGATGGGGTTCTGGGCGCAGGGGCGATGCCAAACGCGCTGGGCGCCGGGCCTGACGGATTGGCCGGAAGCGGCGTGACCGCGCCGGCGCCAATCCATTGCGCGCCATGGGTGGCCGAGCCCTGTATCTGCAGATAGCCTGTGCCTTGATCCTGTGCCGTGGCCCGTAGCGGGTAGAAGGAGAGAACCTGCACCATCGTGTCGGGCGGCAAGGTCACGCAGCCGGCCTGGGCGGCCGCGATTTGCGCGCTGGCGACACTGGCATTGCCATTGCCCCCGCTGGCCAGGTTCTCCTCATTATACAGGCTGGCCAGCACGCCGAGGCTGGGGCAGGCGAGCGCGCCGCCCGGCTGGTGCGGGTTGATCTGGCCGATCTGGCCGGGTTGGACGAATTGAGAGGGTTGAAAACGCTGATAGGCGGCATCCTGGGCGCGCGCCGGGCCATAAAGGCCGGCCGTCAGCAGGGCGCAGAAAGCGAGTCCTGGAAGCCGGGGCACGGCAGTCTCCTCGTTTCGATCGGTATCCAAAGTCTCATATTTTGCGGGCGTGGCAAAGCGGCGCAAAAGGAAGGAAGCGCTTCTTTTTGTGAACAAAAAGAAGCAAAAAAACTTTTTTACTCTGGGCCCGTGCTGGTTTCGCCGTCCCCGGCCCAAACCCACGAAAGTTTTTGCGCCGCTTTTTTCAAAAAGCGGCCACTTACTTGATCTCTGAAGCTCTTCGGGCGATCAGCGCGGTCGTGGCGACGACTTCGTCAATCACCCCCTCGGGTGCGCGCTGGCTCAGCCAGGCGCTGAGTTCCATGGCGAGCGCATCGGCGCGGTCGCCGATATGGGCGCGGGATGTCGAGGACATGGACAAAGCCCGTTCGACCAGCGTTTCGGCCTTGGTGCTGCGGCGCTCGATGACGGACATCTCTTCCAATGCGCTGAAGGGCGAGTTGAGCAGGACGGAGATATGCGGCACAAAATTGGTGGCACGGTGCGCCGGCCGCGTCTCCTCATAGCGCGCGAGCAGGGCGCGGAACTCGGTGCGCCAGGCATTCTCAGGCAGGTCCGGATGGTTGTCACGGAACAGGATGACGGCGCCGCTCGGCTCGATCATCCCGTCCAGCCGGCGCAGGGTCTCCACCCGGTCCATCCAATGGAAGGAGCGGCCCATGGTGACGAGCTGGAAGCGGCCGCATTCGGGCCCAAGATCGTGGGAGCTGCCCTGCCGCCATTCGACATTCGGCGGAGAATCCTGGCGGGCGAAAGCGAGCATTTCCGGTTCGGGGTCGAGGCCGAGCACGCTGCCGGCTTTGGCGGCAAAGGCCTTTGCCAGCTGGCCGGGGCCGCAGCCGAGATCGAGCAGCCGATGTTGTGACGAGAGCCCGCAGAATTTGGCGACATCCTCGATCAGCCGTGCGGCGTAAGGGGGACGGCCGGCAAGATAGTGGCGGGCGGCGGTGCGGAAACGGCGCGGTTCGAAAAGCGGGGGGTCGGGAGACATCAAGTCTACCATATCGCGAAGAGCGGGATCTTGAAGTGACAAGATGTTACGGTGAGGTAAAAACAGAAAGGAGCCGCTTTTTGAAAAAAGCGGCGCAAAAACTTTTTTGAAACTGGGCCTCAGGCGCCGACACAAGCACGGCCTAAACTACCAAAGTTTTTTTGCTACTTTTTGTTCACAAAAAGTAGCCTTCCTTCCTTCCTTCCTGTCCTGTCCATTGCGGCTGCGGCAATATCCGCCCTGCCAGCGCCCGCGACGGCGGTAGCGCGGCACCCAATGGCTGTTCCGGCTGCAATGAGAGGCGACGGTCAGCGCCGTGGCGGTGGGCGCAAAGGAAGCGACCGTGGTGACGGGCCGGATCGTGGCATTCGCGCTTGCGCTGAGGCCGATGGAAATGGCGCCGGAAACGAGGGCGGCAAGCAGAAGGCGTGACATGTAAGACCCCCGAGCACAAAAAAGCCCCGACGGTTTCCCGCCGGGGCCTGTTTCCTGTCCGTAAAGACGCTTACTGCAGAACGATTTCGACGCGGCGGTTCTGCGGCTCGCGCACGCCGGGGCCGGTCGGCACCAGCAAGTGCGTATCGCCATAGCCGTGGATTTCGATTTCCGACTGCGGCACGCCATCGACCACCAGCTGGGCGGCAACGGCTTTGGCGCGGCGGATCGAGAGGCCCAGATTGTATTTCGGCGTGCCGGACGTGTCGGTATAGCCGGACACGTTCAGCGTGGTCACATTCTGGTTGTGGCTGGCCTGGGCGGCCTGGGCGATGATGTCCACAGCGCGCGGCGTCAGGTTGTATTTATCCCAGTCGAAGAACACCAGGTAGGTCTGTGCCGGGGCCGGGGCCGGGGCGGCGACCGGGGCCGGCGCCGGAGCGGGCGGCACGGGCTGCGGCGTGAAGAGCTGGTAACGCATCCCGACCAGGATCGAGTTGTTATACTCGCTGCCGGCCGTGAACGAGGCGTTGGTGCGTACGCCGCTGACGTAGTTGACGCCGTTATATTTGCGCGAGGCAGGGAGTGCCATGAAGCGATATTCGAGGGTGGCGGACAGGCCCGCCACGCCCGGGATCGGGAAGGCAAGGCCGGCAATGCCCTGATAGGCCACCGTGGCGCGAGACTTGTTCACATAGACCGCGCCATTATAGCCGGAGCTGAAGCCGTCGAAAAAGGAGTGCTGCCAGCCGATGCCGGCACCCAGATAGGGGAACAAATAGGGCAGGCCAACGTCGAAATCATAGAGCACATTCCCGAACACCCCGTATTTTTCTTCCTTGCCGGAAGCGGGGAACTGGTTGCCCGCGAAATGGCTCTTGCTGAAATTGTTCTGGTAATAATCGCCTTCGAGCTCGACCCGGAAGCCATTGCCAAAGCCGTAGCCAATGCTGCCTTGGCCGGTCCAGCCGTTATGCGTCACGATGCGGACCGAGTTGGTGTTGTTCTGGTTGTCGAGGATAACATTCTTGCCCTTTTGGCTGGACATGATGTTGTAGCCGATGCCACCCGAAACATAAGGGCCGGTGACCGGCTGAGCCTGGGCCAGCGTCGGCAAAGCGAAAGGCGCGGCAAGCACGGTCGCCGCAAGAAGTGTCATCCGGAATTTCATAAAACCCCCCATTGATTACGAAAACGCAAATGGCGTGCTGATTGCGTTAGCCGATGATCAATCTAGCAGCCGTGAGGCTGAAAACGAGAGGGGGTTTGGAATTCTATAAAAACTGTATCTAAAATACAACAAAACATGTCTGTTTGATGATATTCCTGCCCACGCCTCGTTTTTCTTCAGAGTCCCACGGCAGCGGTCGTTGCGCCGTCGCCGGCGCGTCTGGCCTCGAGCCTAGAAGTTTTCAAGCAGCGCTCAGCCGATCCCGGCGCGTCCTCCAGGTCAGTCCCGCTTGTCCAGATGCCGCAGCGGAGCGGTCGGCATGATGCCGTCAGGGTGTTCCATACGATACAGACGGGTCAATTCAGCAGCCGCGGCCTGGAACGTGTCGTGTGGCGTCCCGCAAACGACGACGCTTTCAAAGTCTCGCTTGATCCGAATCACGCTCCATTTGGGGTGTCCGTCGACAAAGCCTTTGACGACCTGAAACGTCTCCATCGATCGGCTCCTGCCGCTGCATGAGCGGAGATTTCGAGGTGTTCGCGATGCGGGCGCGTTGCTGCCCTGTTGCCAATGGATAGTTACACAACAAGCTTCGATGGTTTAGTTACTATAAAGTAATCTTTTGTCGACGTGATCGAGCAGGGGCGCGATTTTTGCAAATTGTTCGGCGTATCACAACGGTTTCAAATCTTCGTGCGGCCGGCGTCGTTGCTGGCGCCAGGAGCGCAGCTCAGCTGTCGCCCGGCAGATCGATCCGCAGGCCGGATCGAGGCGCCAGGAACGGTCGGCTTATTTTTGCCGAACGCAGTTGCGGCCGTGTTTTTTTGCGAGATAGAGCGCCCCGTCGGCGCGGCTGAGCACGGCATCCAGCGTGTCGTCTTCCGGGGTGAACAAGGCCAGGCCGACGCTGATCGTCACCGCGGCTTCCCGCCCGTCGCCGATAACAATCCGGTGTTCGGCCACCGCCGCGCGCAACCGCTCCGCGGTGAGATGAGCTTGCGCGGTGGTAACGCCGGGCAGCAAACAGGCGAATTCCTCACCGCCCAGCCGGCCGACGCGGTCCTGCTCACGCAGGTTGGTGCGGCAAATTTCAGCAATCTGCGCGAGCACAATATCGCCTGCCGCATGGCCAAACGTGTCGTTGATCAATTTGAAATGATCGACATCAAACATCACAACCGCGGTGCTATCCTGCTGCCGGCGGTTGAAATCTTCCGCGTGGCTGCACTCAAAAAATGAGCGGCGGTTCAGCGTGCCGGTGAGCGGGTCGGTGGTCGCCAGCCGTCGCAGCTCCTCTTCCAGATGTTTGCGCTCGGAAATCTCCTCCTTCACGGCGACGAAATTCGTGATCTCTCCGGTATCGTTCGCCACCGGCGAGATCGTCACCGCTTCCCAATAGAGCGTGCCATCCTTGCGGCGGTTCAGCAATTCGCCGCGCCAGCTTTTCCCCGCGCGGATTTCCTTCCAGAGCATGGTGAAAAGCTGGTCCGGCATCGTTCCGGATTTGAACAGGCTGGGGCGGTTGCCGAGCAGCTCCTCCAGCCCATACTGGCTGGAGGCGAGAAGGGCAGGGTTGGCATAGGTGATCACGCCATGAACGTCGGTGATCAGGATCGCCGTCGAGCTATGTTCGACCGCCGATTTGAAGCGCCGCAGATCCGCTTCGCTCCGGGTCAATTGCAGCGTACGGTCGGTGACCCGCCGTTCCAGCAGCAGATTTGCTTCCTCTAATTGCTGCCACATCTTTAGATTGTCATAGCCGATGGAAATATTGTGGCCGAACAATTCCAGAAGCGAGATGTCGAGTTCGCTGAAGGCGCGGCCGCTCTCGACATAGACGATCACCTCGCGCTCGCCGGGGGTGAGCAGATAGAGCGTGATATGGTTGTCGGCAAAGATATGATGCTGCAGCGCCAGGGCCGTGGTGAGGCGCTCGTAAATCTCCGTATCCAGCTCGTCAGGATCGGCTGACGATCCGGCAAAACGGCCGGAGCCGGTGAGCACCGTCATGGTTCCGGAGGCGTTGTGGCGCCGGTGGGTGCAGAGAATGCTGTGCGCCTCGGTGTCGAGAATGGCGGTGAGCTGCAGCAGCACGCCTTCGGCGAACAGGTCCAGCGAACGGGTGCGGTGCAGCGAGGCGCTGGCGCGAATCACCTGGCGCAAGCCGGCGCGGCTGGTTTCCAGATTGACCAGATGGCGGTAACCCCGCAACGCCACGACCACGGCGGTGAACAGCCTGGTCTGGGTAAGTTCGGTCTTCGCCTTGTAGTCGTTGATGTCATATTGCAGGATCACGTCCTGTTCCGGCGCCGAGCCGGGCTGGCCGGTGCGCAGAATGATGCGCGTCGTCTGCCAGTCCAGCTCTTCGCGGATGAAACGAACCAAAGTGAGCCCGGCATCGTCGGTTTCCATCACCACATCGAGCATGACGATGGCGACATTGCTCAGGGTCGGCAGCAATTCCCGGGCCTCGGCGGCGGAAAAGGCGCTGACGAAGGCCAGGGGGCGGTTCTGGAAGATGGTGTCCATCAGAGCGAGGCGGGTTGCGGTATGCACTTCCGGATCATCGTCGATGATCGCAATCGTCCAGGGCGATGACGTGTTTTCGGGGATGCTGGGCGCCTCATCCTCGGTCTGGAACAGCAGATCGCTTTCGCTCATGCGGCGGCTTCCTCAAGGGCGGAAACTCTCATAGGAAAGCACATCCTGAAAGCGTGTGGTGCCGGAGGCGGATTCGACATGGATCGAGCCTTTCAAGGTCTGGGTCACGATGTTGAAGACGATGTGCAAGCCAAGCCCGGTCCCGCCCACCGCCCGCCTGGTGGTGAAGAACGGATCGAAAACATGCTCGAGATGCGTTTCCGGAATGCCGCAACCATCGTCGCTGTAAACCAGCTCGACGATGTCGTCAGGCAGGGGCCTGGCCTGAACGGAGAGGGTGCCGTGGCGCCCGTCCGGGTAACCGTGGGTGAGGGAATTCATCAGCAGATTGGTGAGGATCTGGGAAATCGCGCCGGGATCGCTGAACAGAAGCAACGCGGCCGGGCAATCGATGACCACGCGATGCGCCGTGCGTTTCAGGCGCGGGCTGAGGCTGTGCACGATTTCGTGAAGATAAGCGCCGAGTTCGAAGCTGCGGCGCACCCCGCTGGTCTGGTCGACCGCAACCTGCTTGAAGCTTTGGATCAGTTCGGCGGCGCGCTGGATGTTAGAGACGATCAGCGCGCAGCTCTCCCCCGCCACGGCGGCGTAACGCAGCGCGGCGGTTTTCGTCACGCTGCCGCTTTCCACCGCTTTCACGAAATCCGACGTATGCCGTTGCAGGACGGTCGCGGCGGTCAGGCCGGTGCCGATCGGCGTGTTGATTTCATGGGCGACGCCGGCGGTGAGACGGCTCAGCGAGGCCATTTTCTCCGCCTGGATGAGGCTTTGCTGCATCGCTTTCAACTCGGCGAGCGCAGCTTCCGCACGCGCGGTCTCGGCTTTCGAGGTGGCGATTTCGCGGTGCCGCTGGTCGAAACGGTGGTCGATCATCGCCGAGCAGATGGCCAGCAGAAGAATGATCAGGGTACCGACGGCGATTAGTAAAGCTAACGTGTCGTTACCAAAAATATCATTCTGCGGGCGCCCGACGGGCGCTGCGGCGGCAAAGCAGATCGCTGCCATGCCGACATAATGCATGCTGGCGACCGCCAGCCCCATCACCACGGACGCCACCACATGCCAGAGGAAACGGTTGGCGCGCACCGCCAGCCACAGGGCGGTGATCGAGGCCAGGATGGCGATCAGCACGGAAAGCAGCACCAGACCCGGCCGGTAGATCATGCTCACCGAGGCAACGATCGCCGCCATGCCGAGATAATGCATGGAGGCAATGCCGAGCCCCATGATCACGCCGCCGGTGATCAGCGAGTCCAGACGGATTTCCCTGGTGCAGGTGATGGCAAAGGCCGTGCAGGTGACAAGCATCGCCAGGCCGAGCGACGCAAGTGTGGTTGGCACGTCATAGCCGATCAGCACCGGCAGGTTGAAGGCCAGCATGGCGATGAAATGCATGGACCAGATGCCGCCGCCCATGGTGATGCCGGCGGTCGTGAGCCAGGCGAGCCGCAGCCAGCCGGTGGCAGGCGCAACGCGGCCGGCGACGCTGAGAGATGCGGAAGAGGTGATGATGGCGATGGTAATCGATAAGACGACAAGCGGAATATTGTAATGTCCCGCCAAAATGCTTCCGATTACCATAGAAGACGATTGCCTCGTAAGCTTACGGTTATGTCATTATTGCAGTTGGCAATCTATACGGAAGCTGAGCTTTGGCAAGAACGAGGAAAAGCGGGAAGTGGCCGCTTTTTGCAAAAAGCGCCGCAAAAACGTCTTGGTTTTTGGCCGGTGGCGTAGGAAACGCCTGGTTATAAAAGGTGATATTAACTTTTGCTTTGAAATATTAACATTTTCGCGAGGCGAAACGGCAAAAACCGGTTGCGGCCGTAAACGCCGTCATGATTTTTCCGGCTGATGTTCGGATAACCGGTTCTTTTTGTTCGGAATTTGACCTGGCCCGTGCCGGTGTCAACGTCACCGGCACCAAGTCAAAAAAGTTTTTGCGCCGCTTTTTCCAAAAAGCGGCCACTTGCTTTCTGCCTTTTACCGCTCCGCCGGCTCAGGCATGGCCGTGAAAAACGGGCCTTGCATGAACCGGGCCACGAACAGATCAGGCGGCACCGCAGGGCTGAAATGGAAGCCCTGCACCTCATCGCAGCCTTCGGACCGCAGCAAATGCAGCTGCGCTTCCGTTTCCACGCCTTCGGCCAGAACGCGCAGATTCAGGATGTGGCCGAGATCGATGATGGTGCGCACGATCGCCAGGTCATTCTGGTTGCTGCCCAGGCCCTGGATGAAACTGCGGTCGATTTTCAGCCGGTCGAGCGGGAAATTGCGCACATAGCTGAGCGAGGAATAGCCGGTGCCGAAATCGTCCAGGGACAGGGTGACGCCCAGCGCCCGCAAGGCATGGAGCTGCGAGATCACATCCTCCGCCTCGCCGAGCAGAATGCTTTCCGTCAGTTCGAGATCGATCAGCGCGGGGCTGGCGCCGGCTTCCTTGATCGCGGCGGCGGCGGCATCGAGCACGCTGTGGCGGCGGAACTGGATCGGCGACAGGTTGATGGAGATATGCAGGCCGGTCAGGCCGGCGGCGGCCCAAGCAGCCGCCTGGCGGCAGGCTTCCTTCAGGACCCATTCATTGATCGGTACGATCAGCCCTGTCTCCTCGGCAAGGCCGAGGAACTGGTCGGGCCCCACCAGCCCGTGGCCGGGGCGTTGCCAACGCAGCAGCGCCTCGGCGCCGAAGACGGTGCCCCGCTTGAGGTCGATCTGCGGCTGGTAATGCAGCAGGAATTCCTGGCGCGCGATGGCGCCGCGCAATTCGCTTTCGAGCTGGGCGACCTGGCTCGCCCGCGGCCGCATATCCGCGGCGAAGAAGCAGCTGGTATTGCCGCCATTCTTTTTCGCCGAATACATCGCCTGGTCGGCGTTTTTCAGCAGCTCGTCGGGGTCGGTGCCGTCCCGCGGCGACAAAGTGATGCCGACACTGGCGCCGACATTCAGCGCGCCGGGCAGATCGTCCGGCTGGTTCAGCCGGGAGATGATGGTGTCGGCCATGCATCTGGCCTCATCGAGGCTGATGTCCGGCTGCAGCACCACGAACTCGTCGCCGCCGAGCCGCGCCACCATGGCGCCCTCGCCGACCATGCCGGTGAGCGCTTCGGCAACCCGGCAGAGCACATCGTCGCCGCCATGATGGCCATGGGCGTCGTTGATCGCCTTGAACCGGTCGAGATCGACATAGAGCAGGGCGAATTGCTGGTCGCCGCGCCGCCCCCTGGCCAGTTCGCGCCGTATGCGGTCGCGCAGCATGGCGCGGTTCGGAAGGCTCGTGAGCGAGTCGTGCGTGGCCATATGCTGCAGGCGTTTTTCTGCGTTGCGCCGGTCGGTGATGTCGACCGAGGTGGTCAGCACGCAGGCGGTGAGCCCCAGGCTGTCGCGCAGCGGCGCCTTGCTGGTGAGATAGACCCTGGTTTCGCCGGCTTTGGTGGTGATTTCCTCTTCGCGGGTGGGGGTGGGCTGGCCGCTGTCCAGCACTAGCCGGTCGAGCCGCCGTTGCGAGGCCGCGCGCTCGGTGCCGAACAACAGTTCGACCGGCTTGCCGACCAGGTCGGCCGGCATCAGCCCGACCGACGCCGCCAGCAGCGCGTTCACGAACACGCAGCGCCCCTCGCGGTCGGCGGCGCTGATCAAAGCGGGGACGGTATCGATGACCTGGGCCAAAGCCTCGCGGCTTTCGCGCAGCAACTGTTCATGGGCGGTCAGGCTCACTTCCAGCCGCCGCTCGAGCAGCTCCGCACGCTGCTTGATCTGGCGTTGCTGCGTCCGCAATTTCAGCAGATTCCGGGCGCGGGTGGCGAATTCCACATGGTCGACCGGGCTGAGCAGGAAGTCCGTGGCGCCGGCCTGGAGCGAGGTGACGCGGAACTGCCGGTCGCTATAGGCGGTGACGACGATGATCGGGACGTCGGGATCCCCAGCCCGCACCCGGCGCACCAGCTCGTCGCCGGTCATGCCGGGCATCTTGTAGTCGGTGACGATGAGATCGGCGCTGTTCCGGCCCAGCCAGTCCAGCGCCTCCTGCGGGTGGGCGAAGGAGTGCGCGGCGACGTCCAGGCCGAGCTGGCGGGCGAGCCGGGCATAAATCTGCCGGTTGGTCGCGCTGTCGTCGATGATCAAAATTGTCGGCGCCGGGATCTGCGTCATTCTGCGCTGTAACTAACCTCTGGTTATAAAATCGGGGCCGCGGCATGGCGGGTCAGATGGTCACCGGCAGTGACCTTCACGATTTGTTCCGTAAATCAGAGCATAGAGCATCCCAGAAGAGCACGGCAACTACAAGTTTTATACGCCGCCGGTTTATCGCGCAAATGTATGTATTGCGCCAGCCTTTGTATGGCCACAGGACGCGCGCAAAAAACTTTTGGCCCCTGGCCCATGACGTTCCAACGCCACAGTCCAAAGGACCAAAAGTTTTTGCGCCGCTTTTATCCAAAAAGCGGCCGCTTTCTTGACTTTGCTCTGTCGCCGCCTATTCGGCGGCAACCAGGCCCTTGCGCCAGGCCTGCTCCCCCTGGCCGGGTGCCCCGCGATGGCGTGCCTCGCGCCGCCAGACCGCCGGTGTCATGCCAACCGTCTGGGTGAAGGTGCGGGTGAAATGGCTCTGATCGCAGAAGCCGCAATCGAGGGCGATGGCGGAGAGCTGAAGCGCGGAATCGGCGAGCATTTCCTGAGCCCGCCCGACGCGGAAGGAGATCAGCCATTGCCGCGGCGACAGGCCGGTCGAGCCGCGAAAGGCCCGGGCGAAGCTGTTGGCCGACATGCCGCAGGCCGAGGCCAAACTCTGCAAAGGCGGCGGGCAGGCCAAATCCTCTGTCATCAGCTTCTTCGCGACGTTCTCCTGCCAGCGGGCGAGCCGTTGCGAGGGCGCGTTGCCGTGCTCGTCGACGCGGTCGAGCCGGGCGGTCACCGCGGCGAGAAGATTGTCGAGGAAGCTGGCCAGCCCGGCATCGCCGGCTCCGGCGGAACGGCAGAGGGTGATGAGCTTGGCGGCGATGAGCGTGGCCGTGGCCTGCCCGTCATCATCGGGCTCGCCGGCCGGCATTTGCCCTTCGGCCTTGGGGTGCGGGCGGACATTCGGCGAGGAGGAGGAAAAGGCCGGCGCGGTTCGTACGGCGCCAGGGACGGCCGTTTCGTCGTCCGGCTCGGTGGAGGAGAGATCGTACCAGGGAGAGTCGGTGAAACCGTGTGCCATGTCAGCCTGTCCAAAAGGAAGGGTTGGGAGCGCGCTGCACCGCGCCGCTCAACTGTCGCGACACTATGCCCGGCCCGGCTGGTTGGCATGTAAAACGTTGTGAAAAACGGGGAAGCGGGACGTAGGCCCCAAGCATGAAAGGAAGTGGCCGCTTTTTAGAAAAAGCGGCGCAAAAACTTTTTGGACTTTGGGCCGGTGGCGGTGAAACCAGCACGGCCCAGTTTAGCAAAGTTTTTTTGCTACTTTTTGTTCACAAAAAGTAGCCTTTCTTCCTTAGAACTCGTCCCAGTTGTCGGCGTCCTGGGCCACGGCCGCCACGGCGCGGCGTGGCGCGGCGAGGAGCTTGCGGCCGGAGGCGCGCTCGGCATTGACCTTGGTGGCTACGGGCAGCGCCTTGCGGGGTGCGGCCGCCGGCCTGGTCGCTTCCTCGCCGATCTTGAACTGACCGACCAGGCGCGCGAGTTCATGGGCTTCGCCCGCGAGGCCATGGCTGGCCGCGGTCGATTGCTCGACCATCGCCGCGTTCTGCTGGGTCACCTGGTCCATCTGGTTGACCGCGGTGTTCACCTCGTTCAGCCCGGTCGCCTGCTCCTGCGCCGAGGCGGCGATGTCGACCACCAGGCTGTTCAGCTGCGCGACCTGCGCGACGATCCGCTCCAGCGCCTGGCCGGTTTCGCCGACCAGCTTCACGCCGGTGGCGACCTGCGTGCCGGACGCCGAAATCAGCGCCTTGATTTCCTTCGCGGCATCGGCGGAACGCTGCGCCAGCGCCCGCACTTCGGTCGCCACCACGGCGAAGCCGCGTCCCGCATCGCCGGCGCGCGCCGCTTCCACCCCGGCATTGAGCGCCAGAAGGTTGGTCTGGAAGGCGATCTCGTCGATCACGCCGATGATATTGCCGATCTGTTTGGACGAGGTTTCGATCGCGCTCATCGCCTGGACCGTGTCGCGCACCACCGCGCCGGACCGTTCCGCGTCGGCCTTGGCATCCACCACGGTGTTGCGGGCTTCAGTGGCGTTTTCCGCGGTGCGGCGCACCGTCGCGGTGATCTGATCGAGCGCCGCGGCGGTTTCTTCCAGGCTCGCCGCCTGTTGCTCGGTGCGGCGCGACAGGTCGTCCGAGGCTTGGGTGATTTCCTCGGCGCCTGAGCGCACGCCCTGGGTGTTGGTGGCGATTGCCTGCATCGTCTCCTGCAGCTTGCCCATCGCCGTGTTGAAATCGCCGCGCAGTTTTTCGTAATCGCCGCCGAAATCGGTGGTCAGGCGGAACAGCAGATCGCCGGAGGAGAGCTTTTCCAGCCCTGTGCGCGACGGAATGCACGACGAATTCCTGTTGCTTTGCCGCTGCCGCGCGCTCGGCTTCCACGCGCTGGCGCTCCTGCTCGGCTTGCCCACGTTGGGCCGCGGCCTCGCCTTCCAGGCGCTGTTTCTCGATGCCGGCCTCCTTGAACACCTGCACCGCGCGGGCCATGCCGCCGATCTCGTCCCGGCGGTCGATGCCGATCACCTTGGCCTGCAGATCGCCGTTGGCGAGCTTGCTCATCGTCCCCTGCAGCCCGTTGACCGGGGTGATGAGCCAGGCGCGGATGGCAAAGAAGGCGCCGATCATCACTGCGGCGATGCCGCCGATGATCAGATAAAATGTAAAGGCGATGGAGCTGGCGGTGGTGGATTTCAGCGACGTGATATCAGTCGTTTTCAGAACTCCGGATATTGTTGATGATCGGCTGGATGTCGTTGGTCAGGGTGACGAACTGCGGCGCGCACTGGCTATGGAACAGCTGCACGGCGGTCTGCGCAATGCCGCTGTTGGTGCTGCCGGCCGAGGCGACAAGCAGGCTCGGATTGGTGCAAACCCCTGTCGCGAATTGCAGAATCTGCGATTTCACGTGTCTGGATGGCGTCGGCGTCTGCCGGGTCATCCGTGGCGGCGAGCCCCATGAACTGAGCAAAACGCGCGCTGTCTGTCTTCACCGCCGCGAGATCTTTCTGCACCGTAGCGGCGTCGGTCGCCGCCATCGCATCGGTGGAGTCCTCGCGGATGAATTGGATGTCGACGTTGCTGCGGATCAGCTGCAGCAGCGCGTCCGTCGGGCCGGCGCGCATGGCGAGATAGCCCGTGTTCAGGGTCCGCATCTGCGTTGTGGAATAGAAAGCGACGGCGATGGCAAACACGCCGAACACCGCCAGGATTGCACCAAATTTTCCGATGATCGGAATGTTCTTCATAGCCTTAGTTCCCTGTCGTCAAAATGGTCCGGCGCCCGAGGCCGTTGCTGGCCTCGGGGCGCCTTATCGTGGCGGTAGGCGGGTGGACCGCGCCTTCCGGATTAAAGAAGCGTTTATGCGTGGATGAAGCCGAACCCCGTGCTGTACTGGTCGAAGGGCAGGGCATTGAGCGCCGCGCGTTCGGCGCCGCCCGGATTGTGCGCGACCCGGCTGTCCAGATCGAGCTGCATCGTCGCGCGCGCGGTGCCGTCGAAACGCGGCCAATGCGGCAGGGTCGCGTTGTTCGGGTTGCCGTTATGCGCGAAGGCGGCCCATGTCGTCATCATCTGGCGCGTCAGCGGCGCGAGCTCGGCGCCGGTGCCGATCAGCCCGGGGGCCGTCGCCGTGGTGCCGAACACGAACGGCACTTCCGATGTGTGCGGCGAGTGCAGCCGGCCGCCGAGCACCGGCGTGCGCCAATCGAACACATAGGCATAGACCGGGGCGCTGGCCCGGGTGGCCTGGCGCACGGCGACCTCCGTGGTGTTGCGGCGGAACACGTAATCCGTAGTGATTTGCGCCAGCAGATCGAAGGGCGAGGCGCCGGGCGGCAGGAAGCCCTGATACGCGTCCATCAGCCGGCGGCTCTGCGCCGCATCGAGATGCAGGAAGCGGCTGAGGCGTGCTTGAACCTGCGGCGCCGTGACTGTGAAATTGGCCGGATCGGAGGCGAGGAACAAGGTGGTCTCGGTCGCGGCATTGCCGATCAGCAGCGGCACGCCCAGGCTTTGGCGGCCGGCGACGGGATCGAACGGGTTGCGCGTGAAGGAGCGCTGATCGAGGACCGGCCGGAACGGGTCGTGCACCGTCTTCATCGCCGCCAGCAATTGCGCCACCGGGAGCTTCTGCAAGGCCGCACCATCGGCGCGCGGGAGGCCGAGCGCAGCGGCGAGTTGCGCGGCCTGGCGCGCCGCCTCGTCCGGGCCGGTCAGGCGCAGGCCGCCGGAGACGCTCTGCGCGATCGCTTTGTGGAACAGGCCTTTGGCCGCCGGCATTTCCATCAGCGCCGTCACTTTCGAGGCGCCGCCCGACTGGCCGAAAATCGTCACATTGTTCGGGTCGCCGCCGAAGGCCTGTGCGTTGTCGCGCACCCAGCGCAAGGCGGCCACGAGGTCGAGCAGGCCGGCATTGCCGGCATCGGCGAAGCGCTCGTCGCTGCCGTGCAGATCCAGATAGCCGAGCACGTTCAGTCGATGGTTCACGGTCACCACCACCACGTCGCCATTGGCGGCGAGCGCGCTGCCGTCAAAGCCGGGGGCCGTGCCTGAGCAGGTGGCCCAGCCGCCGCCATGCAGCCACACCATCACCGGGCGCAGCTGACGCGCATGAACCTCCGGCGTGTAGACATTGAGATACAGGCAGTCCTCGCTCATGGGCTGCAATGCCGAGTACCAATCATTCAACGGCGACAGTCGTTCCGCGTTCTGGGGGGCGGAATCACCGAATGTGTCGGCCGCGCGAATACCGGCCCAGGGCGTGACCGATGCTGGCGGCAGAAAACGATTGGCGCCGCCGGTGGAGGCGGCATAGGGAATGCCCTTGAAGCTGATGCTCGCACCTTCCTGCACACCGCGCAGCTTGCCGCAGCTGGTCTCCACCACCGGGGCAGCTGTCTGGGCGCGGGCGTTGCGCGTGCCGAGAAGGCCGGCGCCGACCAGTGAAGCGGCACCTTGCAGAAGGCGTCGGCGTCCTGGCCGCGCGCAGGCTTCGTTGGACATGCGGGGGATGGTGTCTGATGGTTGCGACATGAGATCCTTCATTTCAATGACAAAGCGCTCCCTGCTTCATGAAAGCGTCATGAGGTCCGGTTTTTTTTGCTGGGCGCCGAGACGCTGCAGGGGGCGTATCCGGCAGGCTCACGCGTGGCGGAATCGGGGGTGAGGACGAAGCGACGAGCGATAGGTTTTGCTCGTGCCGGATAAAAGTGTTCTGCAAACAAAAAGTTAGTTAAGAAAATGTTTTGTGAAGTTTCACCGAAACGAGGCTGTGCCGCGACAGGGCGAACTTGGATCAGGCGGCACGGAAACCGACGCCATGGGCGGAAAGCTTCAAGGAGCGTTCAAGCGTCATGAAATCATGCGCTGAACAGGGATCGTTACGTGCAAAGCCGGCCCCTCGTAGAAAGAAAACGCAGGTGCCAGAGCCATTAACAAAATATGTGCGATTGCACAATCTGTGGTTGTTAGATCTCTGGCGGCTTGCCCATCGCGAAGGCTGCCTTCGTCAACCGATCCGTGCGCGCGGTTCGTTTCGGTGGCCTCCGTTTTGGGCAAAAATGGTTTTGTCAACGATAAACAGCATACAGTTAAGCATTGCTTCGATCCCGAGCGCCGAAAATGCAATGATCAAAAAAATCATGATTAATCAATGGCTTGGTTGGTATCGTAGCTGAGCCGGGATGGAACTAAAGCTTTGCTTGTCCTTGCAGTGCCCGCCTACGCCGCGGGTTCATTCAAATATGGTTTGCCCAGTTCAGCGCTTCGACCTGGAGCCGGTTGAACTCATCGGCCTGCAGCTGGGGAAATTGCGGCAGCAAGGCCGGGATATGCGCGCCGTCTTCGATCTCGCTCGCGGTGACCAGCTGCAACAGGCTGCCGAGCGGCCCGCTGCGCTGCATGATCGCCTGTTGCAGGCTCTCCTCCAGATTGATGAGGGCGAGCAGGTCCGTCATGGGCTGCTGAAACACGATATCGATCAGGCTCAGCATGCCGACCATGAAGGCGCGGTCGCGCAGCTTGGTCCAGCCGAGCGCATCGGCCAGTCCTTCCATCAGCCGGGCGCGGACCATCGCGGTTTGCAGCGTCGGGTCCGATGTCATGGCGGCGCCGCTTTGCTGAGCGAACAGCATGATCTGCACCAGGCGGCCCAATTTCAGCCGGCCCAGCATGAAAATGGCCTCGCGCAGGGTGGCGATTTTTTTCGTCGCGCCGAACGCCGCGGCGTTGACCATTTTGAGCAGCCGCAGCGTCAGGCTCGGGGCTTGCTTCAAGGCCAGCTCCAGCTCGTCGGCGTCGGCGTCGGCGACGATCAGGCCGAGCAATTTGAGCAGCGCCAGGGACGAGGGCGGCACCATGCGCCCGGTCAGGATCGCCGGTTTGGCGAAGAAATAACCCTGGAACAAGTCGAAGCCGAGCTCCCGGCAGAATTCGTACTGCTCCGAGGTTTCGACTTTTTCCGCTAACAAAGTGACACCGTAGGGGCGCAGCTCGTGGACCAGATCGACGATCTCCTCCCGGCGCAGTGCCATCAGGTCGAGCTTCACCAGCTTGACCAGCGGCAGAATGGCCTGTTTCTCCGGCGTGAGTCCCACGACATCGTCGAGCGCCAGCCGGTAGCCCATCTCCTGCAGCTGCCGGCAGCGCGCCAGAACCTCCGGCGTCAGCGACACGGATTCGAGGATTTCCAGGACGATGCGCTCAGGCGGCAGGATTTCGATGAGGTCGCTCATCAGCAGCGAGGTCGGGAGGTTGATGAAGCCTTGCTTGTCGCCCAGGGCCAGCTTCATGCCGAGATCAGAGAAGGTATGCTGGATCACGGTGGCGCTGGCGGCGACATCGTCGAGCACCATTGCCGCATTGGTCATGCTGCTGCGGAAAAGCAGCTCATAGGCGACGAGGTCGCGATTGCGCCCGAGAATGGGCTGCCGTCCGAGAAAAAATTGAGTGTCGGTCATATGTCGTTTCGAAAAGAGGCCGGTTAGGCGCGTGGTTCTGGGAAAAGGCGGCGACGATGGCGGGTGCGGAAGAAGCCGCCAGTCTTAAAAGGGCAAAAACGAGATTTTGATGCCGCCCGGTCTGAGCTGTTTGAAATGCTGCTTTGTCATATGGTTTGAATCAAAAGTTTTGGGGGCCTTTACCATGACATTGCCGATCGCACAGCTTGTCCGACCAAGGCGATCGGGCGCCAGGATGGCTGTCGCAGAACCGCATCCGAGGCCTTCGGCCCGCCGACGGGCTGTGTCTCAGAAGCGGAGAGGGCGGAAATGGTGAGGAGAATCCTTGCAATATTTGTTCCACGTGAGGTAGAACATTTTGATCGGATGGGTGTTGAAGCATTCAAACGCCGACCCAATATGCTTATATATGCTAACGTATTATTAAGAATATTTTTCTAAACCGAGTGGTGTTCAGGAACGGATCATATCGCCGTGCTGCCCCCAGACTCGTCAGGATCCAGAGGCGGCTTGAAGATTGCGGCACCGCCAGTGTGGCTCATGGTCGCGCTGCCATTGGCCTATTTCGCCTCCGCCTTTTTTGCCATTACCGCCTACGGCGCCAACAGCCCGATCTGGGTTTCGAACGCGTTCGTCGTGACCGCCTTGCTGCGCAGCCCGCGTGCAACCTGGCCGGTGCTGCTCGCACTCACGGTGGTCGCCGGCATCGCCGCCAATGCCGGCGCCGGCACGCCGATCAGCGGGCTCGGTCTTGGCCTCAGCCTTTGCAACGTTGTTGAAATCTTTCTCGTGGCCGCCTCGGCCCATGCCAATGATGCGGTCTTTTTGGGGCAGAGCATTAGGCGGCAGGCCCGTTTCCTCCTCGCCTGCCTGCTTGCGCCGGCAATCAGCGCGGCAGGGGGCACCGGTTTGCTCGCTCTTTTGCGCGGCGAGCCTTTCCTGTCCGGATGGACGATGTGGTATCTCTCCGATGTCAGCGGCCTGCTGATCGTGGTGCCGCTGCTGCTGTGCTGGACCGCGCCGACATTGCGGAAAGACCGATTCGGCCAGCAGGCAGGACAGACGGTGTTGCTCGCCGCGCTGGCGGCCCTGGTCGGCTATCTCGCTTGCAGGGTGGAGATATTGGGGCTGTATCTGGTCTTCCCCTTCCTCCTGCTCGCCACGTTCAAGGGTCGGCTGCTCGGCGCGACGACGGCTGCGGCCGCTTTGTCCGGGGTCGCGATCTGGAGCACCGTGGCAGGGCAAGGGCCGATCGCGGCGAAGGCGGGGACGGACATGGTCCTGAAAGCGCAATTGCTGCAGCTCTTCATCGCCTCGGTGCTGCTCTCGAGCCTGCCGGTGGCGGCGTTTCTGGAGCAGCGCGAGAAACTCATGGGGCAATTGCGCGCGACCACCCGCAGCGCCCAGGCGGCGGCGAGGGCCAAAGAGGAGTTTCTGGCGGTGATGAGCCATGAGATCCGCACCCCGATGACCGGGGTTCTGGGCATGGCGGATCTGCTCCTGAATGCCGATCTCCCCGCCAAAGAGCGCGACTATGTGGTGGGCATTCAAAGGTCGGGCCGGCATCTGCTGGCGCTGATCAATGACATCCTCGATTTTTCTAAAGGCGAGGCGAAAAAGCTCAATCTGGAAACGATCGATTTCGACCTCGCTGAAATGCTGGAGCAGGTCCGCGCGCTGCTGGCGCCGCAGGCGGCCGAACGCGGGCTGGACCTGCGGATCGAACATGATCCTGGCATTCCCGGGATGCTGCGGGGGGATCCGACCCGGCTTAAGCAGGTGCTGGTCAATCTGGTCGGCAATGGGGTGAAGTTCACGCGGCGGGGCAGCGTCACGGTCACGGTCCGCCGGCGCCCGACCTATGACGGGCGGGAGCTGGTCCGCTTCGAGGTACGCGATACCGGGATCGGCATCGCGGAGGAAAAGCAAGGGGTTCTGTTCAACGCCTTTTCCCAGATCGACGCTTCGACCACCCGGCATTATGGCGGCAGCGGGCTGGGCCTCGCGATCTCCAGGAAACTGGTCGAAGCGATGGGCGGCGCAATCGGCCTTGAGAGCGCGCCGGGCGCGGGCAGCCTGTTCTGGTTCGAGGTCCCGCTGGAACGTGGCCAGGAAGTTGCCTTTGAGGAACACCGGCCGGTTTTGGTGGCCTGCCCGCCGCGGCTGGTGCTGTTGGCGGAAGACGTGGAGCTGAACCGTGTGCTCATCGCCGATATGCTACGTTCCCATGGCCATCAGGTCGTGACCGCCGAGCATGGCGAGGAGGCCGTCGCCGCGGCCGCGCGGGAGCTTTTCGACCTGGTGCTGATGGATGTGCAGATGCCGGTGATGGACGGGACGGAAGCCACCCGCCGGATCCGCAAACTGCCACTGCCGGCCGGCGCGGTGCCGATCCTCGCCTTGAGCGCCAATATCCTGCCCGAGGAGCAGGATCGTTACCTGGCGGCCGGCATGAACGGGGCGCTCACCAAGCCGATCGACTGGGCACAATTATTTGCGGCGCTGGCAAAATATGGCCCGGCGGAAGGAAGGGGCGAGACCGGCGCAAAGGCGCCGCACGGAACCGTCCTGGCCGCGCCGCAGCCGGCCGGGACGGTTCCGGCGCTGGTCCCGGAACCGCCGCTCGATGCCGTCATTTTCGACCGGCTCCGGCATGTCCAGGGCGGGAGCGAGCCGCTTTCCGCGAGGCTGGCTGAGATTTTCCTGCGCGATACCGCACGGCGTCTGGAGGCGCTGCGCGAGGCGGTGCAGCAAGGCGATGCTGCCGCGATCGTCCGGATGGCCCATGCGATCAAAGGAAGCGCCGCCAATCTCGGCGCGCACAGCATGGTCAGGATCTGCCTGTCCATCGAGGCCAATGCCACAACCGACCAGATCGCGGTGGCCCTGGCGCGGGTCGATGCCTTGCAAGGCGAATTCCAACGCGCCCGAGAGGCCCTCGCGGTGAAGCTTGCGGCGGTATAGCCATGCGAATCCTCATAGCTGAAGACGATACCGCGTCACGCATGATCGTCGAAGCGATGCTCGAGCAGCTCGGGTACGAATTCATCTCAACGCGCAATGGCCAGGAGGCTTGGGAGGTTTTCCAGAAGGGTGACGTGGACGTCGTCATCAGCGATTGTTCGATGCCGGTGATGAACGGGATCGAACTCTGCCGTCTGGTCCGGGCGAGAGCCATCGAGGACGGGAAATATATCTATTTCATCTTCGTGACGTCCTTCGGAGACAAGGCTTTGATTCTGGGTGCGCATGAAGCCGGGAGCGATGATTATCTCATCAAGCCCGTGGATACGGATCAGTTGGCGGCCCGGCTCGTCGTTGCCGGGCGGATCAGCCGCCTGCATGAAAGGCTGGCGGCGCAGCGCGCCCAGCTCGAACTGTTGAACCTGAAGCTTTTCGATCAGGCCCGGACCGATCCGCTGACACGCTTGCATAACCGCCTCAAATTGCGTGAGGATCTCGACGAGCTGTCGGCGCGCGCGGCCGGCCGGTTCGGGCCTTATTGCGCGCTCATGTTCGATGTTGATTATTTCAAAACCTATAATGACAATTATGGGCATTTTGCTGGCGATAAGGTTTTGACGTCGGTGGCCCTTACATTGTCGGAAAATTGCCGGCAGGCAGACCATGCCTACCGTTTTGGCGGGGAGGAATTTCTGCTGATCCTTGAGGGGGTACCATTTCACGAGGGTTGTCTGGTCGCCGAAACCTGCCGCCGCGCCGTTGAGGCGTTGCGGATTCCGCATGAAGCGGGTGCGGCGAAAAGGGTAACGATCAGTGCCGGGGTCGCGCAGTGGCAGCAGGGGCAGGAAAGTGTGAATGCCTGGCTCAAGGCCGCGGATCGCGCCCTTTATCATGGGAAAAGCCTGGGACGGAATCGCGTCTACCCGGAGACGGCTAACGCGCTTAGGCTGTGAAGGAAAGGAAGGAAGAAAGTAGCCGCTTTTTGGAAAAAGCGGCGCAAAAACTTTCTTGAATTTGGGCCGTGCTGGTTTCACCGCCACAGGCCCAAATTAGCAAAGTTTTTTTGCTACTTTTTGTTCACAAAAAGTAGCCTTCCTTCCTTCCTACTTCTTCCCCTCGATCAACTTCACCAGCGCATAAAGCGTCCGGTTGACCGGTGTCGCGATATTCAGTTCCCGACCCTTCCGCACGATATAACCGTTCAGATAATCGATTTCGCTTGGCTTGTTGCGGGCGAGATCCTGCGCGGTTGATGAGCGTTGCGTGGGCATCGTCTGCGGGATGTGCCTGACCGCGTGCCATGCGTCGCCGGGCACGGACACGCCCAGGGCGGCGGCCACCGCGAGGCATTCCTGCACCACATCATGCAGCACGCCCTCGATCTCCGCCCCCTGCGCCAGCGTGCCGTAGGGCAGTTGGGTGATCGCCGAGATGGCGTTATAGGCGCAGTTCAAAATCAGCTTGGCCCATAACGCGCCGGTGGTGTTTTCAGAAACTTCTGTGGGAATGCCGGCTTCATTGAACAAAGCCGCCAGCTCCTGGCTGCGAGGGGAGGCAGCCAGCACCAGCTCGCCGCGGCCGTGATGCCGCACATGGTCGAGGGCCGGCATGTCAGTGGCGACATAGACCACGGTGGCGAGGACCGTCTGGGGCAGAAGCTGTTGCAGGCGCGCGGTGTTCTCGACGCCGTTCTGGAAACTCAAAACCACGGCGTGGGGTGCTAGAAACGGCGCGATGGTTTTGGCCGCTGTCTCTGTGTCGCTCGATTTGACGGAAAAAATCACCATGTCCGCCGAGGAGACGGCGCTGGGCTCGGCCGAAGCCTGCACAAGCAGGCGCGTCACGCTGCCGCCTTTCTCAAGGCGCAAGCCGTGCTCGCGTAAGGTGGCCACCTGGGCGGGCCGGCCGATGAACGTCACATCATGCCCGGCCTGGACCAGCATGGCGCCATAGAAACTGCCGACCGCCCCGGCGCCCATTACGGAAATCTTCATCCTGCCTCTTGCTCCTGGTTAAGAAAGGGGCCGCTTTTTGGAAAAAGCGGCGCAAAAACTTTTTTGACTTTGGGCCCGTGGCGCCGAAACCAGCAGGGCCCAAATTAGTAAAGTTTTTTTGCTACTTTTTGTTCACAAAAAGTAGTCTTCCTCACAAGGCCGCCCCGGCCTCGGCGATCGTTCTGGGCGGCGGTGCGGCGAAGTTGGGCACGCCGAGCAGCGGGGCCAGGTCGGGCTGCAAGGCTTTCAGTAGCTGTGCGGCGATCGCGCTGGTGAAGCTGAAGCCGGCCGCGTGCTCGCCGGGGACATAGGCGGTGATGCTGCCGAAGAACCGGTCCCCGAGGAAGAAGACGAACGTCGCCGTGCGGTCCACCACGCGCTGTCCCCGCAATGCGCCGCCGGGTCCGTAGATATGAAAGCGGTTATCGCCGCTGCCGGTCTTGCCGCCCACCGGCATCAGCCTGCCATCGGCGGTGTGATAGGTCCCGGCCAGCAGTTTCGCGGTGCCCCCCTCGACGACGCCCATCAGCGCCTGCCGCAATGTGTCCGCTACTGCCGGGTCCAACACGCGTTCGGGGGCTGGTTTGGTCGTGAAGTCGGTCTGGTAGGGTGTGCCGTCGGCGAAAGAGAGGCGTTCGAAATCCACGCTCGGCTGCTTCACGCCGTCATTCAGGATGATGCCCATCAGATTGGCCAGCGCATCCGGCCGGTCGCCCGAGGCGCCCAGCGTGGTGCCGAGCGACGGCACGAGATGGTCGAACGGATAGCCCTGGCGGCGCCAATCCTGCCAGATGCGGCCGAAAGCGTCCTGCTCGATGAGTGTCGCGATGCGGACATTCTGCTGGAAGGTTTTGCCGCGCTTGAACAGCCAGACATAGGATTGGTCGATGGCAGGCGGGCTCGCCGCCGCGATCTCGTTCCAGCCGGCATTTGGGTGCGTCTGCAGATAGGCGGTGAGCCAGATCCTGAGCGGATGCACGCCGGCGATATAGGCTTCGTCGTTGAGCGAGAATTTGCCGCCGGCGAATTGCGCGTAGAGTTTGTCGAGCCGCTCCGGGTCGAGTTCGGCAAAACTCTGTTTCGGCATATGTTGCCGCAGGAACGCGGTCATGTCCGCTTCGCTCGCCTGCGGCGAGATCGCGAGATACAAATCGGCCAGATGGCTTGCCATAGGGCTGGTGTGGCCGGCGAGCTGATCGAGCGCCTGTTGCGGTGTCAGGCCCTTATCCTCCTCGTAGAAATGACGGAGGAAATGCAGCCCTTCGGCCTGGATGAAGCGTTCCAGATAAGGCAGGCGCGCCGGATCGTCGGGATGGGAGAGCAGGTATTTTTCGTCGATGCCGGCGGCGACGATTTCGTAATCGCGTATGTCGCGCAGCAGCCGTACAAAGGCGCAGTTGATCGAATTCTCGAAGGCGAATGCGACGGTTGGGACCGTGCTGTCCTCCCAGGGCTCGAAATTGTCGAAGCTGTTCTCGCCGCCGCCGGTGAAAAAGGTCACCGGGGCCGCCGAATAGGTGCGCTGCATCGCGGCGGCCAGCATCGGCCGCAGGCTGCGGTCTTTGGTGCCGGCGAGATAGGCGGCGGCCCAGCGCGTGAGCACATCCGGCGCGGTCGCGGCAATTTGTGAAAGGGCCGAGGTGCTGAGCGGTGCCAGGCGCTGATGCAGAGCCGTCATGATGTTGAGATAGGTGACCAGCGTGCGCAGCTTGGCGGTCGAGCCGAGCTGGAGCATGGCGCCGGAATTTATGTCGAACGGCGCGTCGAGGCTGTCGGCATGCACGCGCATGTAATTGGCGTCGGCGCCGCGTTCATACAGCACGAAGCTCCAATTGATGTAGGAAGGGTTGGGCGTGGCGCCGCTCAGCATGTATTTGCCAACGAAGCCATGGGCCTGGTCGAAAGCGGGATCGTCGAGGCGGGTGAGCATGGCGGTCACACGCTGCTGCGTCGCCTCGTCGAGGCTGGTATCGACCGTGAGGTCGAAGCGGTCGAGGCTCCAAATGTTCGGCACATGCAGAAGGGCGAGAAGCTCGGCCTGCATCCAGCCGGTCGCCTTGTTGTCGACGAACGAGAAGGGAGCGGGCGGCGGCATGCCGTCGCGGAAGGGCAGGCGGCTCGCCAGCGCGGCGGCGCGCAATTGCGGCGAGATGATTCCGGCGCGGCCCAGCAGGCGCAGGTAATAATCCGTCAGCGCCTCGAGCGCGGGGCGGTTCTGGAGCAGGAAATAGGCTGGCCTGCGCCCCGCGAGCAGCAGGCTCAGCATCTCGCGATAGGCCTGGCCCTGGGCCGCCAGAGCGGCCGGGTTCGTGGCCGGCGCCATGAGCAGGTTGCCGGCCTCGGTGAAATCCGTGCCGTACCAGATCCACATCGCCTCGGGCAGGCCGATGACCTCGCCATAGCCGGGATAGGAGGCAAGCGGTGTGGCGTTCAGATAGGTCACGAGGATATTGCGGCGGGCCGGCAGCGTGTTCGGCCCGTCGCGGTAGGCGTCGGCGGCGGCGGTCACCATCTGGCGCAGTTTCTCGCTGATCTTGTCGGTCCGGCCGTCGGGGAAGTCACGGAATTTGACCGTCTGGGTGGCGAGCGTGCTGGCCCCGCCGCGCTGCCAATGGCGGTCGATCATGCCGGCGAGGCGGGCCCCGGCGGCGCGCATGAAGCGGCTCCATTCGACCGCCGGATCGCGCCGTGGTGCGGTGCTTTCGAGCAGGTCGCGATCTTCGATGAACATCAGGCTGCCCGCGACCTGCGGCGGGATTTCGCTGAACTGGCGATAGAGCCGTTGCGGATAGCGCGCGCTGAACAAAGGCACGCCGTCGCGGTCGAACATTTGCAGCCCGGTCTGCTGTTTCGGCGTGTAGAGCGTGTAACCGCCATGCGCCACGAACCAGCCGAGCCGCGGGGACCAGCGCGCCTGCTGGCTGATCTGGAGCTGATGCGCGGTCAGAGAGGGAATGATCGTTGGCAGTTCGGCATAGCCGAGCCGTAGATCGTAGGGGCCGGGTCCAGGAAAGCGGACCGACGGGCTCGGCCCCGACGCCACGTGATAGGAAATTTTGCGGTCGAACCAGGTAAAAAAACGGGCCTGCAAATAAGACGTACGGGCCTCGGTCGCGATGCCCCAGCCCAGCAAACCCAGCACGACCAGCCAGCACAGCCAGTAGAGCCTGCGGATCACGGCGCGAAATGCCCGGCCCATCCTGCCCGGCATTTTTCCCGCTTTATCTTTCCGGGCCTTCCGGCTGTCGCGGAGATCTCTCTCCCACGCAGCCCCTGTCATTGATATGTCCCCTCGTGCCCCTAGCCCATGAGTTCGCAATTCAACCGGGCCTCGACCGACAGGCTTTGCCTCTGCCGTTTTTCTGATGCGTGTTTTTAGCGAATCATCGTCAACCCAGCGTCTTTCGAGTGGTTCTTATTATAGACCAAGCAGATGCGGGCCGTTTGCGCTTTCTCAAATGGCGCGGATGATGTTTGCGTGAACGTAGCGTGCGGGTCTCAGCATCTCAGGCGCAAGCAGGGAAAAATTTGCCCCTGTCCCGGATGTCGCCGACGTTTTGCTGATCAAACCATTGATTGATCAGCATTTTTCGATCGTTGCATTTTCGGCGCATTGGCCCGGTTCATCAAGAGGTTCCCGGCTTCGCCGGCGCTTCGCGCCCTTGACGAACCGGGCCATGCGCCGAGGCTTGGGATCGAAGCAATGCTTGAGTGTATGCTGATTTTGGACATTTCTTGTTTTGCAAAAAAAACGCCGCGGCGGTGACCCGCGCGCGGCGTTTTTTGCGTCAGGCTGAGGCGCGTTAGATGCTGTCCAGCGCCTCGCCGCGGATGGAAGCAGAGGCCGTGGGCCTGCTGGCCGGATGCCCAGCGCCGGCGCAGCGGCTTGAGGGCGAAGACCGCCAGCAGCGCCACCACGAAATTCGTCGCGATGACCAGTTCGAACACCGGCATCCAGGACCCGGTGGCCTTGTACAGCAGGGCCGCGAGCGGGCCGCCCAGCACCGAGGCCACGCCGAAGGAGATATACAGGAAGCCGTAATTGGCGGTGGCGTGCTTGGTGCCGAAGGAGTCGGTCAGCGTCGCGGGGAACAGGGAGAAAATCTCGCCCCAGCCGAAGAAGACCACGCCGGACATCAGGACGAACAGGGTGGCATCGTTGCGCGTCAGCAGCCAGATGGCGATGGCCACGCCCTCGGTGGCGAAGGCGAGCAGCATGGTGTTTTCACGGCCGACCCGGTCGGACACCCAGCCGAAGAAGGGGCGGGTCAGGCCGTTGGTGATGCGGTCGATCGACAGCGCCAAAGGCAGCGCCGGCAGGCCGAAGACCAGCGTGTCGGCCAGGCCCCAATCGCGGGTGAAGGCGCCGAACTGGGAAATCACCATCAGGCCCGAGGCCGCCATCGCCGTCATCATGATGAACATCAGCCAGAAGAGCGGGGTGCGCAGCATCTGCCCGGACGTGTAGCTCTGGGTGCTCTCCTTCACGGCCTGCGGGCTCGAGCGCAGCATCGGCAGCTTCCCAGGCCGGGTCCGGACGCTTCAGGCCGAGGGCGGCGGCGATGCCGACGGCGCCGAGGATCACGCCCCATTCGAGCAGAGCATGCTGATAGCCGTCCGTCTTGATCGTCATGGAAATCGGGAAGGTGGTGAGGACCGCGCCGAACCCGTAGCCGGCCGCGACCATGCCGCTCGCGAAGCCGCGCCGGTCAGGGAACCATTGCACCATGTGGCCGACCACGCCGACATAGATCATGCCGGTGCCGACGCCGCCCAACAGGCCGTAAGTGAGGTCGAGGCCGGTCACGGTGCTGACATGCGAGGCCAGGACCCAGCTTAAGCCCGGTGAGCAGCGCGCCGGTGGAGAGCAGCAAACGCGGGCCGAACTTGCCGATCAGCCAGCCCTGGAAGGGCGACAGGAAGGCCTGCAGCAGGACCAGCAGCGAGAAGGCCACCTGGATCGCGGGCAAGCCGACATGGAAGGCCGAGGTCATGGGCTTGGTGAACAGCGCCCAGACATATTGCGGGCTGGAGATGGAAGCCATGCAGATCAGCCCGAGGACGAGCTGGATCCAACGGGTTGCGGGCGTCGTGTTCGTGCTTGTCACTCTAACCTTCCTTTGCCCGCGAAGTGGGCAGCTTGAAATCAACGGGCGCGTCTCAAAGGACAGGGGAGCTTAAGCAAATCTCATGCCAGTCGGTCATTAGGCGGCACGGTTCCGTGCTTCAGAGCCGGATGAGCAACAGACAGCGATCGCTTTTGTAGATCGTGCCAGGCAGGGGTGATGAAATTTTTTGCGCTAATGATGCGGCGGCGCGCATCCAGGCGGCAGATTAAATCGGCGGCGCCGCGTCCTGCGGGCGTGTTATCGCCAGAAGCGTGCTTCGCGCCGGTAGGCTTTCCAGCGCCCGGCCAGCTCGTCTAAGCCGCTTTGGCGTTGCCTGCTTTCATATCCGGCGAGGGCGGAGAGGGCGGGGCGCAGATCGAGGTCCGCATCCCGCGCCAGGCTTTTGGCAAGCTGCAGGGAGGTGACGCTGTCATTGATAAGGCCCAGCCGATCCTGAAGCGCCTTGCAGCGTTTCTGATACAGGCGGGATTTTTTGCGCGGGAAAAGGCTTGCGGTGAATTCGATGCCGTAGCGGAGTTTCTTGATCGATTTGCGGAGTTTGTGCAGGTCCGCGTTGCCCGCACGGGATAGGTCTTTCCCTCGTTCCTCGACCTTGCAAGCGAGCCGGTCGAGCCAGCGCGGCGCCAGATCTGTCAGCTTCCGCCCCAGTTTCGCGCGGCCAAGGCGCGCCGGCCTGTCCTGGCGATCTTCAGCCCACGCGGCCAGCTCGAGAACCGTCGCGGTGAATTTGTGGCCCCGGCATTCATCGGCGAACGCGTCATGGGCCTTGAGACGCTGCTCTGTGGCGAGGCGTTTGAGGTCGTCATAGAGATCGGCGGGGCTGGCTTCCCGGCCTGCGTGCGGCAGGAGCTCGGTGCAGAACACGTCCCAATCGCGGGCCTGTCCGAAAACCCGGCCGATCCGTTGCAATTCCTTCTCGAAACGCGCGCGTCGGCGGGCGGCGAGTGCGGGCCTGTAGAGCAGCAGCAGGGCGCGAAGGCGGCGAATGGCGACGCGCATCTGATGCACGCCTTCGGCGCTGCCGGCCAAAGCGGCGGGCTGATTGGCGAGCAGATGGTTCAGGCATTCGGCGAGAAGCCGGCCAAACGCCTCGCTGCCGGAGGCGGCGGCGGGGAGCTGGGCCGGCCCGGCTCTCTGGCTGGCTGGCAGCCTACCGGAAGTGAGGCGGATACCGCGCGTGGCCAGGCTGCCCGGGCACAATGCAAGGGGCGTTCTGGCATGCAGATCCAAGGCGAGATGATAAAGGGCGGCGGTCGGCCCGTTCAGCACCTTAAGCGCCAGATCGCGCACCGGCTCGGTGGCGGCGCCAGCCTGGATGGTGCCTTCGTCGAGCGAAGTCTTCACAATGGTGTCCGGCGCGAGTTGCAGCATGCGTTCGGTGCGCGTGAGATCGGCGACAAACATCTCCTGCAAGCCGGGCGGCGGGAACGGCTGCGGCGGCAGGATCGCGGTCAGCAGTGAGAGGTCCGGCTGGTCGTTCAGCAGCGGCCATTCCCATTCGCCCCGCCTGGTCATAAGGCCCGATGTGGAGGCTGTCTCCAAAGTCTGCAGGACCATGTTCCCGCTGCGGGTCACGCGCAGGCTGTAACCGGCTTGCGCCAGCTCATGGGAGGCGGTGTCGTAATAGCGGCTCAACAGATGCTGCGTCTTGGGCGGGCCGGTACCGAGCGGCTGGAATTCGGGGTGATGCGCGAGCTGTGCCGCGCCGCGCGGGCTCAGGCTCAGAACCAAAGCCGATCGATGCGTCGCTGGCGCCGCCTCCATGAATGATCACCGCGGATAAAATACGGATTTCACATTCATGAACTCCTGCAGGCCGTAGCGCCCGAGCTCGCGCCCGTATCCTGAGCGTTTGACGCCGCCAAAGGGGGCTTCCGGCATGGAGGCGAGGATCTGGTTGAAGGCGGTCATGCCGGTTTGCAGCTCCGTGATGAACCGCGCCTGCTCCTTGGTATCTTGCGTCCATACCGAGGAGCCAAGACCGAAGGGAACGTCATTGGCGATGCGGATGGCGTCATCGAGATCGGCGGCGCGAAACATCATGGCGACCGGGCCGAATATTTCTTCGCGGGTAAAGGCGTGGCCGACCGGAATGTCGGTGAGAATGCCCGCCGTCAGATAGGCGCCCGGCCCATCCGGCCTGTCGCCGCCGAGCAGCTTGGCGCCGATTTTTTCGGCCTCGGCCAGTTGCTGCAAAACCGTGTCGCGCTGGCCGGCGCTGGAGAGCGGCCCCATGTCCGTATGCGGGTCCGTCGGGTCCCCTTCCTTCACGGCGCGCATGGCAGCGGTGAAGCGCTCCATGAACCGGTCATGGATCGCGCCATGAACGATCATTCTCTTGCCGCAGATGCAGGATTGGCCGGTATTCTGGATCCGTGCCGTGACCGCCTGGGCCACCGCCTGGTCGAGATCGGCGGACGGCATGACGATGAACGGATCCGACCCGCCGAGCTCCAGGACGATTTTCTTGAGGTTGCGCCCCGCCAGTTCCGCGACCGCTATGCCCGCCCCCTCGCTGCCGGTCAGCGTGACCGCCACGATCCTGGGATCGGCGATGAGATCGGCCACCGCGTTCGATTTGATCGCGAGATTCTGGAACAATCCGGCGGGCGCGCCGGCTTCATGCACCATTTCCTCCAGAAGATTCGCGACACCCTGGACCAGGCTCGCATGTTTCAACAGCCCGACATTTCCGGCCATGATGGTCGGGGCGAGAAAGCGCACCACCTGCCAGTAAGGGAAATTCCACGGCATGATGGCGAGCACGGCGCCTTGCGGCAGCCAGTAGGTTTCCGCGGTCCCGTGAGGGAGGCTGGTACGGGTGGGGGCCAGCAAGTTCGGGCCCGGCCTTCGCATAATAGCGAAAGCCGGTAATGCATTTTTCGACCTCTGCCAGGGATGATTTGAGGGTCTTGCCCATTTCCGCGGTGGCCATGGCGGCCAGCCGCTCCTTGTTCCGCTCGAACGTGTCGGCGATGCGGTCCAGAAGCTCGGCGCGCTCGGCTGGCGACATGTGCCGCCAGGCCTGGAAACCGGCCGTGGCAATATCGAGCTTCTGTGCGATTTCCTTGGGCGAAAGCTCCGGATAGGTGGCGATGTCCTGCCCGGTCGCGGGGTTGATGCTCTTGAACATGGACGTTCCTCCGTGGCCCAGAGCTGGGAAGCCAAGGGAGGCCGTTCAACAGGAGGGGGATGACAGAAAGGAAAGGGCCGCTTTTTGGAAAAAGCGGCGCAAAAACTTCTTTGACTTTGGGCCCGAGACGCTGAAGCGGCACGGGCCCAAAGCAACAAAGTTTTTTTGCTACTTTTTGTTCACAAAAAGTAGCGCTTCTCTTGCTTTTACTTGGCCAGAATAGCCTCGACCGCTTCCTGCACCGCGAAGGCTTCCTCGAGCGTGGCGAGATGGTGCGGGGCGCCACGCGTCATGGCGGCCACGCCTTCGAGTTGGCGGTGCAGCACCAGGGGGCGCATCTTCTCATGCGGTAGCATGTTCGGCACTGGCTGCCAGATGCCATCGGCGCCGAGCCGCTCGGCCGTGGACCAGTCGCGCAGCCGGATCGCCCCGGCGCTGCCCTGCAGGGTCCAGAGATTATGGTCGTGTTTCGGGGTTGTGCCGATGGAGCCGGTCAGCGTGACCGGCACATTGCCCGCCTTCATCTGCACGCGGATCGCCCGCTCGCTGCGCCCGTCATCGGGGAAGGCGACGAAACGCTCGGCGAGCGTGAAGGGGCCGGCGAGGCGCAAAGTGAGGAACAGGAAATGCGAGACGACCTCGCGGGTGAAGCCGCCTTGCGCCGGCCGGTCGAGCCAGGAGGCGGCATCCTGCTGCCAGGGGCGCGGCCAGGCTTTGAAGGCGATGTCGATATCGAGCGTGCGCGGCGTGCCCACGGCACCTTCGGCGATCCAGCCTTTCAGCGAGTCCACGGCAAAGGCGGATGCCATGGGGAAATTCACGGCGGCGCGCTGGCCAGCGGCGGCTGCCAGGAATTGCCGGGTTTGCGCGACATCCACGGCCAGCGGCTTCTCGCAGAAAATCGCTTTCCCCGCGGCCAAGGCGGCCTGCATATGGGCGATATGGGTGGCGGGCGGCGAGGCGATATAGACGCAGTCGCACCCGGCAATGACCTGCGCGGCGCTCTCAGCGCGGGGGACGGTGGGCAGGGCGGCGGCGATGCGGGCCATCGTGGCTTCCGCAGGGTCCCAAATGCCGCTGATGGTCACGCTGTCGGCTGCCTGTTCGAGGGCGGCACGCAACAGCCGTTCGCCCATGAGGCCTGCGCCGAGAATGCCAAGCTTGATCGGTGCCATGAAAATCTCCGGTTGGGGACGGGCGTGGGGTGCCCGGTGCGCTTCGCCATACAGGATCGGGCGGCGGGGAAGAAAGGGCCGCTGTTGAAACGGTGCGGGGCAAATTGATCCCGGATCGTCATGCTCTATAGGGGGCGGATCGAATGGAGCCGAACATGCAGGATGCGATTGCCTATAAAGTTTTGTTGCCGGGTGAATGGGCCACGCTGATGCGTGACGGGCGCTTTGCGGGCGCGCCGGTAGATCTCGCGGACGGCTTCATCCATATGTCCACCGCAGCACAGCTCGACGAGACGCTGCGCAAGCATTTTGCCGGCATGGAAGATCTCCAGATCGCGGCCATCGACCTCACCGCGCTGGGTAGCCTGGTGCGTTGGGAGCCGTCGCGCGGCGGCGCGCTGTTTCCGCATCTCTACGGCGAGCTGCCGCTCGCGGCGGTGGTCGCGCACAGCCCGCTGGTGCGGCAGGAGGATGGCGCCGCGCGGCTTCCAGGTTGAAAAGTTAAGCAAGGAAGCGCTACTTTTTGTGAACAAAAAGTAGCAAAAAAACTTTGTTAATCTGGGCCTGTGCGGTTTCGCGGCCACCGGCCCAAAGTCAAAAAAGTTTTTGCGCCGCTTTTTCCAAAAAGCGGCTCCTTTCTTATGCCTGCATCTTCCTTTATCCCCGGTCCTGGCATTTCCGCCTTTTGTATCCAAGGACCAGCAGATGCTTCATTCCCTGCAAGCGACGCGCGGCATGGCCGTTGCCCCGCATTCACTCGCGTCCCAGTCGGCGCTCGCCATTCTGCGCGAGGGCGGCAATGCCGTGGAGGCCATGATCGCCGCCGCCGCCACCATTGCCGTGGTCTATCCGCACATGAACAGCATTGGCGGCGATGGTTTCTGGACCATTTCCGTCCCCGGCCAGCCGGCGGTGGGCATTGAAGCGGCTGGCACGGCGGCCAGCGCGGTTTCGCGCGAATTCTACCAGTCCCGCGGACTCACCACGATCCCGCATCGCGGCCCGCTCTCGGCCAACACGATCGCGGCCACCATCTCGGGCTGGGGCGTGGCATTTGACTATGCGCGCGAGATCGGCGGCAAGCTGCCGCTTTCCCGGCTGCTCGCCGATGCCATTCACTACGCCCGTGAAGGCGTGGCGGTGACGGAATCCCAGGCGGAAAACACCCGCAAGAAGCTGGCCGAGCTGATCGACCAGCCCGGCTTCCGTGAAACCTACACCGAAGATGGCCGTGTGCCGGAACAGGGTTCGTTGTTCCGCCAACCGCGTCTGGCCGTGACCCTGGAGCGCATCGCGGCGGAAGGGCCGGATAGCTTCTATCGCGGTGCGCTGGCGCAGGACATTGCGGCCGATCTGGCAGCGGTCGGCAGCCCGGTCACGCTCCAGGACCTGGAAGCCTTTAGCGCCCGGCGGGTGACCCCGCTGCATTTGAAGCACTCGACCGGCGACGTCTACAACATGACGCCCCCGACCCAGGGCCTCGTGTCGCTGATCATCCTGGCTTTGCTCGATCGCCTGGATCTCGGGCAGTATCAGGCCGACAGCGCGGAGCATGTGCATCTGGTGGTGGAGGCCACCAAGCAGGCCTTCCTGATCCGCGACAAATTCATCACCGATCCGGACTATATGAAGGTCGTGCCCCAGGATTGCCTGACCGACGCGTTCCTGGCCCCCTATGTCGCCGCGATCCGTACCGACCGCGCGCTGCCCTGGGGCAAAGGCAAGGGGCCGGGCGATACGGTGTGGATGGGCGTGATCGACGGCGAGGGCCGGGCGGTCTCCTTCATCCAGAGCATCTATCATGAGTTCGGCAGCGGCCTGGTGCTGCCGAAGACCGGGATCACCTGGCAGAACCGGGGCTGCTCCTTCTCGCTCGATCCGGCGCATATCAACACGCTCGAGCCAGGCAAGAAGCCGTTCCACACGCTCAACCCCGCGCTCGCCACCTTCAATGACGGCCGCGCCATGGTCTATGGCACGATGGGCGGCGACGGCCAGCCGCAGACCCAGGCGGCGGTCTTTACCCGCGTGGCGGTGTTCGGGCAGCACCCGCAGCAGGCGATCAGCGCGCCGCGCTGGCTGCTCGGCCGCACCTGGGGGCTGGCTTCGGAGAGCCTGAAGCTCGAAGGGCGCTTCAGCCCCGATATGGTGGCGCAGCTCAAGGCGCTGGGCCATGATGTCGAAGTGATCGGCGATTTCGATGAAAGCGTCGGCCATGCCGGCGCGATCGTGCGCCATCCGAACGGCACGTTCGAAGGCGGCGCGGACCCGCGCAGCAATGGCGGCGTCGCCGGCTTCTGATCAAGCGGCCGGGGCCTTTCGCCCCGGCCCGCGATAGATCACGGTTGAAACCCTTCTTCCTTCGGGGAGAAGGGTTTTTTATTCAGGTGGCTGTCTGGTCCTTTTTTCGGTGCTTTGCGCGGCAATCGTCGTGCGCCGCGCGATGGCCATGGAGGATCGTCTTTGAGGAAGTGATTTTGTAACGGTTGAAGATTTATTGACAGTAAACTATCGTATTGAAAGGTGAATATTTCATTCAAGGCGGATCACACGGGAGGGGTGCCGGCGCTGATTGAAGGTAGCGCAACATCAAGTGGATTTCTTTGTCGTCCTGTTTAGAAATTCTTAATGGCCGATGCCTAATCATTCTGTCGTGAGAAGGCAAAGGTTGCGGAATATCCTGAAATGAAATTCAGTGTCATCATCCCGAACTATAATTACGGAAACTTTGTTGGTCAGGCGATCGAAAGCGCGCTTGCCGTAGAATGGCCCGAACTTGAGGTGATCGTTGTTGATGACGGGTCGACGGATAATTCGCGCGAGGTGATTGAAAGATTCGGAACACGCATCATTGCAATCTTTCAGCCTAACGGCACGCAACGCGTCGCATGCGATACGGGTTTCGCCCGCTCGACCGGCGATGCCGTTATGTTTCTTGATTCCGACGATCTGCTGATGCCCTCCGTGGCCCGCGAAGCCGCCGCGGTCTGGTCGGAAAAGGTCAGCAAGGTGCAATTCCAGATGATGCGCATCGATCGTGACGGGCGGGCGACAGGGCATGTCTTTCCGCGCTATATGCCGCGGCCGACACCGGAACTGATCCGCGCCTGGGTGACGGAAACATCCGCCTACCCGACACCGCCGGGCTCCGGTAACGTCTATGCGCGGAAATTCCTGGAGAAGATCTTTCCTTTGGACGAATCGTGTGGCGCGGCGGCTGATTCCGCCTGCCTTTCGGTTGCGCCGTTTCTGGGGGATGTCGTGACGGTCCCGAAACCGCTCGTGCATTATCGCCGGCACGGGGGGAATGACAGCAACCTGGTCGCCAACTATGCCCGCTTCGGGCGGGAAGTCGCGCGGGCCGAAGCGCGCTGGAAATTCGCATGTCAAACCATGCAGGGCTCGGGCCTGTCGCTCTCCGAGACAAGCCTGTTCAAGAGCCTTCCTCTGCTGCAATTTCGTGTGGCGTCGTTAAGGTTCGATCCGGCTTTGCACCCGCTCGTCCATGACAGCCGCTGGCGCGCGATGCGCGATACGGTGAGCGCCATGTGGTCGTTTCCGATTGCCTCGCTTCAGTGGCGCCTGCTTGTCGGGGCGTGGGCGCTGTTGACGCTGGTGGCGCCGAAACCCTTGGCGATGCGTTTGATCGCGCTGCGCTTTGCGCAACGATAGTGCGATGCTACCCGCCACATGGCAGCGCCTTCGTGCTAGAAGGGCGTTGATGGCCGGCGGATCGCTCCGGGCCGTGGCCGATGCCGCGCGAGACGCAGGCGCATCGGCAGCCCTGAGGAGGCGACCGGGCGGCCGGGGAGCGTGCCATGACAAGCTATATCATGTTGGCCAAATGGACCGATCAGGGCATCCGCAACGTGAGGGAGTTGCCCGCTCGTGTCGATAAGACCAGGAAATTGCTGCAAGAGATGGGCGGCGATTTCAGGCAGTTTTTCCTCACCATGGGCGAATACGACATGGTGGCGATTTATGAGGCGCCGGACGATGCGGTGGCGGCGCGCTTCAGCCTGGAGCTGGGCGCGCTGGGCTATATCCGGACGGAAACATTGAAGGCGTTTCCTGAGGCTGCCTATCGGGAGATCGTCCGGACGCTGGCTTAGGAAGGAAGAAAGGAAGGACAAGGCCTACTTTTTGTGAACAAAAAGTAGCAAAAAAACTTCTGTAATTTGGGCCGTGCTGGTTTCGCTGCCACCGGCCCAAAGTCAAAGAAGTTTTTGCGCCGCTTTTTTCAAAAAGCGGCCTCTTCCTTCCTTGAATAGCGCAGCACCGGAACATCCGCCGCGATGTGCGGTAGCGTGGCGCCATGGTCGCGCGCGTAAACCTCCGCGAATGCACGCCGTTCCAGCCGTTCGCAGAAATCGAGATAACGCAGCAACACGCGCTCGGCCTTCTCCGCTGTGCCGTGCAGCCGGCGATAACGCCGCCACAGGATCAGCGTGTTGACCGACCAGGCGTCGTAGGCATATTCGGCGAGGCGCCGGCGGATGGAAGGCGGCAGCTGGTCGAACGCGGCCCAATCGTCACCGGGATGGCGGCGCCAAATTTCTTCCCGGATTGTACCGTCATTCGTGGCCTCGTGCGCCACGGCGCGGCGGCGGCTCATGCCGCCCGGCCCCAGCGGGGAAACGGGTCCGTCAGAGCCGCCCAGGCGCGCACGCCGGAATGCCACTCCGCATCGGTCAGCAGGCAGGCATCGAGTGCCGCGCGCAGCCGCGTCTCATTCATGCCGATGCCGATGAACACGAGTTCCTGCCTCCGGTCTCCATGTTCCTGATCCCAGAGCTTACGGATCCCCGTGAGCCATTCCGGGTCGGTGGGCCAGCGTTCCTCGGGCACGGCGGCGAACCAGAACCCCGCAGCCTCGTGCCGGCCGATGCTGCCGGCAAGATGCCATGATCCGGCCCAGGGCATGCGTGTAGCCAGCCAGAAATAGCCTTTGGCGCGGATCACGCCCGGCAGGTCGCCATTGATGAAGGCGTGGAAGCGCGCGGGGTGAAAGGGCCGCCGCGCGCGATAGACGAAGCTGGTGATCCCGAATTCCTCGCTCTCCGGCAGATGGTTGCCCGACAGTGCCTGGGCCCAGCCCGCCGCCTGGTGGGCGCGGGCAAAGTCAAAATAGCCAGTGTCCAAAACCTCATTCAGTGGCACCCGACCATGTGTCGCGGAGATGATTTTGGCGCCGGGATTGAATGTCGCGAGAATGCCGGCCAGGCGCGCAAGCTCGTCCGGCGTCACGAGATCGGCCTTGTTCAGCAGCAGCACGTCGGCGAACTCGACCTGCTCGATCAGCAGGTCGACGAGCATGCGTCCGTCACCCTCGCCGGCAACCTCGCCGCGCGCGGCCAGCGTATCGCGGCTGGCATAGTCGCGCAGGAAGGCGGGCGCATCGACGACGGTGACCATCGTGTCGAGCCGTGCCACGTCGGACAGCGAGGTGCCGTCTTCGGTCCGGAAGTCGAAGGTGGCGGCCACCGGCATGGGCTCGCTGATCCCGGTGCTTTCGATCAGCAGTGCGTCGAACCGTCCCTCTTTCGCCAGGCGGGTGACTTCGAGCATCAGGTCTTCGCGCAGCGTGCAGCAGATGCAGCCATTGCTCATCTCCACCAGGCGTTCTTCCGTGCGGGAAAGCTTCGCCTCCTGCGCGACCTGCGCCGCGTCGATGTTCACTTCGCTCATGTCATTGACGATCACCGCGACGCGCCGCCCTTCGCGGTTGGCGAGCACGTGGTTCAGCAAGGTGGTTTTGCCGGCTCCGAGAAAGCCGGAGAGGACGGTCACGGGCAGGCGGGAATCGGTTTTTTGCATCAGATAACTCGGGGCTGGTCGAAGCGGAGAAGCGGCCGGATGCGGCGCTTATAAATGAGATGTTATATCATACCATAGCGGGCGGCAAGCGGGCCCCGAGCCGTGCCAAAAATGCCCTTGCGGGTGATTTGCAATCGCACCTTGTCGTTCTTAACTATTTCGCAACGATGCTGGCGCAAGCTGGCCTGGGCGCTGTGGGGAGGGGTGGTGAGACAGGACGTCATTCAGGTCGCAAACTTGCCAGCATTCGCAGATCTGCGCGCCGAATGGATCTGGTTGGAGGGGCAGTCCCGCACTCATCCGCTGAGTGTCACTTATGATTATTGCGCGCTGGCGGCGGCCCGGTCATTCGAGAGCGGGGGGAAAATCCATGTCGTGAAGATCTATGACGAGCATGGTCTGGCGCTCTTATGGCCGCTTCTGGTGCAGCGGAAAGGCCTTGTTCGTGTGGCGGTCGATTTGCGCTGTGGCGGCGGCGCCGATCGTGGCGGGCCGTTGCTGCGGCACGCCGCGCCGATGGAGAGCCTCCGCGCCGCGATACGCGCCATCCGGCAGACCAAGGCGGATATCTTGGTGCTCGATTGGGTCGATGAGGATGACGATCTCTGCAAGCTGTTCTCCGGCTGGACGCAGCCCTGGATCATCCGTCACGCGCCGAAGCGTCTGCGGGCGGCAAGGGGCAGCGACGGCGCGCGGCGTTACGCGATCAGGTTCGAAGGGTTCCCGACCTGGGAGGATTTTGTCGCAACCCGGTCTCGTTCCGTCCGCGCCAGCCATAGCCGCCGGCTGCGCCAGATCATGGCGGAGCAGAAGAATGTCACGTTCGGCTGGTGCAAGACCCCGGAAGATGCGGAACATGTGCTGCGCTGGCTGTTTGCGCGGAAGCGGGTCTGGGCGGAAACGCGGGGCATCGAAGCCGGCACTTTGATTGCCCGGGATGTCGAGGATTTTTACATCGCGGTGGCGCGTCGCATCGATTTGAACATGACCCCGCTGGTGACCTTCATCAGGGTGGAGGGCAGGCTGGTCGCTGCCTCCCTGAATGCGGTGGGTGCGAGATCTCATGGAGTGCCTGGTCATTACCCACGATCCGGCCTTCCGCCGCTATTCGCCGGGTATCCTTCTGCTCTTTTACCAGGCCGGATGGGCGTTTGAGGCCGGATTTGAATTCGATATGATGCGGCACGACACGGACGTCAAAATACGATGGGCGAATCACATCGCGGTCTCTCGCCGGCATGCGATCTTTTTTGCGCCAAACAGCGTGACGGGTTTTGCGACGTTCGTCGGGCTTGCCGTGAATAAGATCCGGACGCTGTGTGTACGAGGGGCCAGAAGCGTCATCTGCATCGCCACGGCGCGTCGGCCGGCGGCACCGCGTCCGGAGTCGGGAGGGGCAATTCTGGACTGATGCTGTGCCGTCAAGCGTGTGGCGGATTAAGTTCGTTCAAAAATCAGGCGTTTGGTTGAATATTCGCCAGATTTTGCGTTTCGTTGCGTGATTTCTGTCTGGTTGTGGGTGAATTTTGTGCGACCGTAAAATGTCGTGCCGCTTGGGCAAGGTCGTTTTTGGGGCTTGCCTCTTTTTTGCGTTTCGATAGTGCTTTGGTTTTAGTTCTATTGTTTCTCATTAAGCTGCGCAGAAGTAATTATTATTCGTTCTTGTCGGGCCGTTTGAGCTTTGCCGATCCTGGCACAATGCGTGCTGGGAGTGGCTCATGCAGCAAGCCTCCTCGATTTCCGATTATGTTCCCACGGAGCGGCTTCCTCCCGCCTCGGATCACCGCACGCCTTCGGGTAAGCGACCTCAGCCACGCCTTCGTCACGAATGATGGCGTGTCAACGCGGATTTTTGAGCGCCTCCATTTTCACGTCGGGCCCGGCGAGATCATGGCGATTGTCGGCCGCAGCGGCGCCGGCAAGACGACTTTGTTCAATCTCATTTCGGGGCTGCTGAGCCCGCAGCATGGCTCTGTCGCCGTCGGCTCCCGCGCTGACGGCACGCCGGGCCGCATTGCCTACATGTTGCAGAAAGATCTCCTGCTGCCCTGGCGCAGCGTGCTGCAGAACGCCCTGCTCGGCATCGAACTCGCATCGGGCGGTGCGCAAGGAGGATGTCGAACGCGCCAAAGACATGCTGGCCCGTTACGGCCTCGGCGCGGTGGCCGACGCTTATCCCCATGCTTTGTCCGGCGGCATGCGCCAACGCGTGGCGCTCACACGGACCTTGCTCGTCGACCCGACGCTGGTTCTGCTCGACGAACCGTTTTCCGCGCTCGATTACGAAACGCGCCTCATGCTCGAGGATGATGTGATGAGTCTGCGCGACAGTTACGGCACCAGCGTCGTGCTGGTCACGCACGACATCGAAGAGGCCATCGCCATGAGCGACCGGGTGGTCGTTCTCGGCGGGCGTCCGGCCTGCATCGAGCAGGATATCCCGATCGAGTTGACCCTGGCCGAGCATCGCAACGCCGTGTCTTCGCGCGAGGCTCCGGAATTTCGTGAATATCATGCGCGCATCTGGGCCGCCTTGCGCGACCCTGGCGCGCACCAGAGCAAAGGAGTCGCGTCATGAGCAATGCTTTGGCCGTTGAGCCGATCAGGGTCGCTCGGCAAAGGAGCATCAAGCTTCCATCCCCGGCTGCACTGATCAGGGTCGGTATCGTCGCCCTGATCTGTCTCGGCTTTGTGACCCTGTGGCAACTTGCCGCCAGCCGCCAATGGATCAACGGCCAGCTCTTCGGTTCGCCGCTTGGCATCTATAATGCGGCCTGTTCCGGACTCACGCAGGGCACGCTCGCGTCCGATACTTTGATCACGCTCTATGAGACGCTTGCGGGCCTGGCGATCGGCAGCTTGCTCGGCACCGGCCTTGGCCTGCTGCTGTGGTTTCTGCCCGCGGTGTCGGGCGTTGCCGAAGGCTTTTCGATCCTGCTCAACAGCATTCCGAAGATCGCCTTGGGTCCGCTTATCATCATTTGGTTCGGGTCGGGCGCCGGATCGAAAATCTGGCTGGCCGCGATTTCAACCTTCGCTGTTGCCATGATTTCGTCGACCGCAGCGGCCCGGGAGGTCGATCGCGACCTGCTGAATCTGTTCCGCTCCTTCCGCGCCAGCCGCAGCATGATCTTTCGCAAGCTGATCCTGCCCAGCGCGCTGCCTTGGATCTTCTCGACGCTCCGCGTCAATATCGGCTTTGCCCTGATCGGCTCGGTGGTGGGCGAATATATCGCCTCCCAGGCCGGGCTCGGCCACGAGGTTTTTGTCGCCGGATCGCTGTTCGACCTCAACACTGTCTGGCTTGGCGTCATCATCCTCACTTTGATGGCCACGCTGCTGACATTCATCGTTCAACTCATCGAAGAAAGGATTGTCTCTTGGAAACCAAAGCGTTGAAGCGCCTGGCCTGCGGCGCCCTGGCTCTCTCTCTGGCGGCCGGTCTTTTCGCGCATCCGGCGCGGGCGCAGATGCGGAACGTGACCGTGTTCCAGGCCTTTCAATCGATTCAATATCTGCCGCTTTATGTCGCTGTCGATCAGGGCATTTTCAAAAAGAACGGTTTGAACGTGCAGAAAGTCACGGCCGGCAGCGGTGCCGCCGGGGTCGCGGCGGTGATCGGCGGTCATGCGGATTTTTCCCTGCAGGATCCGATGACCGCGGTCCTCGCCGATAAAAAGGGTGCCAGCGTCGTTAACGTCGCCATGGTGGTCAATGGCGTTCCGGTCTGGATCATCGTGCCGCCTCATTCATCGGTGAACAATCTCTCTGACCTGTCCGGCAAGGGTGTCGCCACCGCCCTTGCGCCGTCGACCAGCACGTATCTGCTGGAGCGGTTGTTGAAGCAGAAAAACATGTCGTCCACATCGGTTGACATGGTGCAGCTTGGCACCGAGCTGGCGCCGGTTGCCGCCGGCCGTGCGGCGGCGGCAGCACTTTACGAGCCGCAGGTCGATGAGGGGCTCGCCTCCGGCTATAAGGTTGTCTATTCCTTTTCGACCCAATATCCGGGCGGCTATGCCTTCTCCACGATGGATACGCTCGCTTCGACCATCAAGGACAAGCCCGAGATGGTGCAGCAATTCGTCACCTCCATGAACGAGGCGGAAGCGCTCATTTATCAGTCGCCCGCCACGGCGCGGGCGGTTGCGGAAAAGGAGTTTCCGTCATTGCCGAAAGCGGTGGTCGATGATGCGGTCGACCGGCTGATCGCGCAGCATGTCTATCCCACGAATGCCGAAATCTCTCCGGCTTCGTTCCAGAATGCCCTGGCCCTGCAGGTCTATGTCGGTAATGTGAAGCCGGGCTCCGTGACCTATGCGCAGTCGGTCGACGACGCGTTTGCGCAAGCGGCGAACCACCATTAGGCTTGGCATCCTGGCCCGTGGCAGCGCCAACGCCACAGGCCGAAAGGCCAAAAGTTTTTGCGCCGCTTTTTTCTAAAAAGCGGCCACTTTTTTCAATTCGGATAAAAAATGACCGATCCCGTCCCGACTTTTCTTGATTCCATTTTCAGCATTCAAAACGCCGAAATTCCGGCCGGTGACATTCTGGCGCAGGCCACCGCGCGTGCGGCCGCTTTGGAGCCTTGGCTCAAAGCCTTCTGCCATCTGCCGGCGAACTATGCGGCGCCTGACAAGGTGCAAGGCCTGCTCGCGGGCATTCCCATCGGCGTGAAAGATATTATCGCGACCTGCGACATGCCGACGACCGGCGGTTCGCGGGTCTACGCTGGGCACGTGCCGGCTGAAGACGCGGAGATCGTGCGGCAGGTCAGGGAGCTTGGCGGCATCGTCTTCGGCAAGACCGTCACCACCGAATTTGCCTGGCGCCACCCTGGCCCGACCGTGAATCCCTGGAACCCGGCGCATACGCCCGGCGGCTCATCGAGCGGCTCCGCCGCCGCGGTGGCGGCCGGGATCGTGCCGTTGGCGTTCGGCTCGCAAACGCTGGGCTCCATCGTCCGGCCCGCAGCCTTTAACGGCGTGGTCGGATTCAAGGCCAGTTTCGGCGCGGTTGCGCGTGAGGGTGTTCATCCGCTCGCAGGCTCTCTCGACCATATCGGCTTCATCGCGCGCAAGGTTGCCGATGTCGCGGCCGCCTATACGCTGTTTGCCGAGCGCCAGACCGCGCCTTTGGCCTCGCGCGAAGCCTGGGACAGCTATTTTCAAAAAGCCCGCGCACCACGCCTCGCCGTCGTTAGAACCGGCATCTGGGACCGCGCCGATGCGGAGCAGCAGCGAAATTTCGCGGCAGCGCTCACGGCCTTGCAAAAAGCCGGTGCCGAATGCGTGGATATGGATCTCCCCGCCGATGCCGAGTTGCTGATCGAGTCCACGCTGCAAATCGTGCGCTATGAAGCCGCCCGCATCTATGGCGGTCTGGTCGCGGAACATCCGGATCTCAGCAGCGATGCGCTCAAGCAGCTCGTCGCCGAAGGCAAGGAGATTCCCGATGCCGCCTATCAGGCCGCCCTCGCTTTGCAACAGCGTCTGCGGCAGGAATTGGCGGACTGGATCGGCCAGTGCGATGCGGTGGTCACGATTCCGGCCACAGGCGAGGCACCGCGCGGCCATGATTACACAGGTGACGCGGCCTTTTGCGTTCCCTGGACCTTCATGGGCGTCCCGGCAATCACCATTCCTTCGGGCTGGTCGGCCAATGGCCTGCCGCTGGGCCTGCAATTTGTCACCCCCTTTGGGCGTGACAAAGCGGCGTTACAGATCGCGGCCTGGGCTGAAGAGGTTATCGCCTGGCAGCCGCAGCGCCTCGCATGAAGTAAACTGGCGCCCCCGAAGGCCGCCTTGGATCACTCCTGTGGCGCGCCTTGGAGGGCGTCAGGCAGTGAGGGGATCAGGCATCCGTTCTGGACCGGGCGCCGGCGCAGATTGAGGGCGCGGCACAGTCCGAGCGGATAGATCACCTTGCGGCCATCCGGCCGTGCGGCGATTTCGCAGTCGATGCCATAAAGGCAGGCCAGCCTCTCGCGCTCCAGCAGCGTGGTGGTCGGGCCCTGCGCGATCAATTTGCCCTCGCTCAGCATCAGCACGCTGTCGCAGAAGCGGCTGACCTGGTTGAGATCGTGCAGGATCACTAGCGTGACGATGCCCATGCGCCGCGTATAGTCGCGCACGGTGGCGAGCAGGTGCATCTGGTTGGCGATGTCGAGCGCGGAGGTCGGCTCGTCCAGGAGCAACAGGCGTGGCTGGCGCACCAGGGCCAGGGCCAGGGCCACCATCTGCCGCTGCCCGCCGGAGAGGCGCGCCGGCTCCATGGAAGCGAGATGGCCAAGCTGCAGACGCTCCAGCACTGCGCTGGCCTGGGAGAGCGAATCTTGGCGTGTCCGCGCGCCCAGCCGGTCGGCGTTCTGCGCCAGGACCAGCAATTCCAGGACGTTCAACTTGGCCGTGACGGTATAGGGATTCTGCGCCACATAGCCTATCAGCCGGCCGCGGATTGCGGGGGCGAGGGCGCTCAGCTCTTCGCCGTTCAGCTGCAATTTGCCGGAGAAAGGCAGCAGCCCGGCCAAAGCGCGCACCAGGCTCGTCTTGCCTGAGCCGTTGCGGCCCAGCACTGCGGTCATCTCGCCCGGCTGCGCGGCAAAGTCGATATCGTGCAGAATTTTCTGGCGTTGCAGCGCCAGGTTCAGGCCCTTCACTTCAAGCATAGGAGGCCTGCTGGCGCAGAATCAGCCACAGGAACACCGGCACACCGAACAAGGCCGTGAGCATGCCGACCGGCAGCACGGCGCCGGGAATCAGCACCTGGCTGGCGAGTGCGGCCGTGAGCATCATGATCCCGCCGCAGGCGGCGGAGATGGCCAGCGCGAAGCGCTGGTCTTCGCCCACCAGCATGCGCGCGACATGCGGCGCCACCAGCCCGACGAAGCCGACAATGCCCACCGTCGCCGTTACCGAACCGGCGAGCAGGGCGGCGGCGAGCAGCATCAGCAGCCGCACCCGCGCCACCCGCAACCCCAGCACGCTGGCCTGCGCTCCGAAACTGCCGACGGCGGTGAGCGCCCAGGCGCGCAACAGCAGCAGCGGCAGGGTGATGGCCAGCAGCGCGCCGCAAATCGCCACCTGCGTCCAGCTGGTCCGCTGCACGGAGCCGAGCAACCAGAAGATCAGGGTCTGCAGCTGGTCGGCATTGGCCAGATATTGCGTGAAGGCGAGCAGGGAAGAGAAGGTGAAATGCACGGCAATGCCGAGCAGCGCGATCGTTTCCGGCCGCAGCTGCCGCGCCTGCGCGAACAGCGCCACGCCGGTGATGACCCCCACAGAGAACAAGAACGCGCTGGCCGAGACCAACAGCCCCTGGGGCAGGGCGCCCAAGGCGGAGCCGAACCAGGGTTCGAGCACGATGACCAGAGCGGCCCCGAACCCGGCGGAGGAGGAGAGGCCCAGCGTGAATGGCTCGGCGAGCGGATTGTTGAGCGCTCCCTGCATCAGGCTACCGGCAATGGCGAGCCCGGCCCCGGCCAACACCGCCGTGAAGGCCACCGGCAGGCGCAATTGCCACAGAATCACCCGCACGGTGGGGTCCACTTGCGAGGGATGCAGGAGGCCACGGAATACACTGCCAAGGCTGAGCGTGCCGCCGCCCACGGCGAGTTCGGCGATGAAGCAGACGGCGCAGAGCAGAAGCAGCGCAACCAGAAGCAGGCCGCGCTGGCGCAGCGCCCGCCGATAGCCGGCTGTCAGCTCTGCATGCGTGGCGGCACTAGCCTCCATGCGCAGGCATCTGCATGCCGAGGAGCGCCGGGCTTGCCGGAATGTCGGTGAATTGGCTGATGATCGTTGCGTAATCCTGCCCGGGATCGAGCGTGGGGAAGGCCTGCGGGTAGATGAATTTGGCCAGATATTCGAGGCCGATAATGTTGAAGACGCTGGAATAGAACGGGTGATACAAAGCGTAGACGCGGTCGTTGCGCACCGCGGCCAGAGCGGAGAAGCCGGGGCGTTGCGCCAGGGCGCGCAGCTTTGCGTCGGCGGCGGCTTCGCTGGTGCCGTAACCCATCGGCACCATTGTGTTGCTGGGCGCGCGGCCGGTCATCAGCACCACATCTGGCTGTGCGGCGAGCACGGCTTCCGTGGAGACCTGCCCGGACGGCGTGTGCAGCAGCTCGGAGCCGAGATTGCGTGCCCCCGCCGCCTCTACCAGCAGGCCCCAGCCGAAATCGCCATGGGTGAAGCAGGAGCCGCCACCATCATTCTCCCCGGCCAGGACGTTGACGAACACCAGCGGGCGCGGCTTGGGCTCAGCGTCGATCGCTTTGTCGACGGTCGTCAGATGGCTGTCATAGAACCCGACATAGGCCTGCGCCTCGGCCTCGCGGCCCAGCACCTTGCCCAGCAACGTCACGCTGCGCGCGGCATCGGGCACCGGCTTTTCAGTGTCATCGACAAACAGCACCGGGATGCCGAGCTGCTTCAGCGTGCGCATGACGCCTTGCTGTTCCAGAACCGGGCGGGCACGCAGTTCGGCCACCAGCAATTGCGGCCGTTTGGCGATCAGCTCCTCGAGATTCACGCTCCCGTCATCGCCGAACCCCATATCGGGGATTTTCCCGGCCTCAGGCCAATGTTTGACGAGAATGGACCAGAAATTCGGGTCGAAGCGGAGCAGCAGGTTATTCCACACCACCACCCGGGCGAAGGGATGCGCACGGTCCAGAAGGGCGAGGTCGAGAGCGACGCGCCCGTCCTGCAGGGCGATGCGTTGCGGCGGCGCCGGCAATGTGACGGTGCGGCCGGCCATGTCGGTCACCGTGATTTCGGCGCGGGCGGCCTGCGGCACGAGGAAGCTGCTCAGCAGGAGCAAGATGGGCAAACCCACCGGCAGGCGAAGTCGCATCACGATATCCAATTCAATTCTGGCAGGCGCCTGACAGCGCCAATATCGCAAATGCGATTTATTCGCAATTGGTCCGGACCGCAGAGGTCCGAATTAAAGGAAGGGGCCGCTTTTTGAAAAAAGCGGCGCAAAAACCTTTTTTGACTTTGAGCCCGAGGCGCCCGAGCGGCACGGGCCCAAGCGAGCAAAGTTTTTTTGCTACTTTTTGTTCACAAAAAGTAGCGCTTTCTTCCCTACCGCCAGCCCAAAGCCGGCGCGACCTGTTTCAGGATCGCCTCGATGACATGGGCGCAATAGTCCACACCCAATTGGTTGGGGATGGTGAGCAGCAGGGTGTCCGCCGCTCCGATGGCCTCATCCTGCCGGAGCTGCGCGATGAGCCGTTCCGGCTCATCGGCATAGGAGCGGCCGAAAATCGCCCGTGTCTTTTCGTCGATGAAGCCCACCTGATCCTGTTCCTTGCCGCCGCGCCCGAAAAAGGCGCGGTCGCGATCATCCACCAGCGGGAAGATGCTGCGGCTGACCGAGATTCTCGGCGCGCGCGCATGGCCATGTTCCTTCCAGGCCTCGCGAAACACGCGGATCTGGTCGGCCTGCTGCACATGGAACGGTTCGCCGGTCTCGTCATTCTTGAGCGTCGAGCTTTGCAGATTCATGCCCAGCTTCGCCGCCCAGACCGCGGTGGCATTGGAGGCGGCACCCCACCAGATCCGCTCGCGCAGGCCTTCCGAATGTGGCTCGAGGCGCAGCAGCCCCGGCGGGTTGGGGAACATCGGGTGCGGGTTCGGCTGGGCGAACCCCTGGCCGCGCAGCACGTCCAGCAGAAGCTCGGCATGGCGCCGGCCCATGTCGGCATCGCTCTCGCCTTCCTGCGGGCGAAAGCCGAAATGGCGCCAGCCATCGATCACCTGCTCGGGCGATCCCCGGCTGATGCCAAGCTGCAGGCGGCCGCCGGCGATCAGGTCCGCCGCCCCCGCATCCTCGGCCATGTAAAGCGGGTTCTCGTAGCGCATGTCGATGACCGCCGTGCCGATCTCGATGCGGCTGGTCTTCGCCCCGGCGGCGGCCAGAAGCGGGAAGGGTGAGGCGAGCTGGCGGGCGAAATGATGCGCGCGGAAATAGGCGCCGTCCGCGCCAAGTTCCTCGGCCGCGACGGCAAGATCTATGGATTGCAGAAGCGCATCGCCGGCCGAGCGGGTCTGCGACTGCGGCGAAGGCATCCAATGGCCGAAAGAGAGAAAACCGATCTTTTTCATGGGGCGAGCCTCATATTCACGGTCAGGGCGATGGCCTGCCCGTGAACATGATGGTTCCACAGCGGCAGATCAATGATACGAAGGTTAAGAAAAGCGGCCGCTTTTTGGAAAAAGCGGCGCAAAAATTTTGGGTCTTTTGGGCCTGAGGCGTTGCAAGGGCGCCGTCGAAAGGTGCTCCAGCGCATCATGTGCGCTGGAGCGGTCAGGGGTTAGTGCCCCAGATGCTTGTTCATGAACGCGCCTTCTTCCTGGAAGGCCTGCCGATCCTCAGGGATCCGGTCGTCGATGGCGTACTGGACGTGGGACATGCCCTCGAAGTCCAGCAACTCGGCATGCACCCCGGACTGCAGCAGCTTCTGGTGGGTGCGGACCGTGTTGCTCTCCATCAGGTCACGCGTGCCGGTGGCCAGGATGGTCGGCGGGAAGCCATGGAAGTCGCCATTGAGCGGCGAGAGCATCGGATCGGCCAGATCATGCCCATGGGCGTAGAAGATGGCCCCGGCCTGGCAATAGCCGGCCGGCGACGGCGACACCAGGTTATTGTCGACCAGCGCGTTGGTGTACGCGGTATCGCCCTGATCCACCAGATCCGCCATCGGGCTGTTGACCCCAAGGGCGCCCGGCATCGGCAAATGTTCCTGCTTCGCGCGCAGCATCATCGCGAGCGTGAGCGCACCGCCGGCCGACCGACCGAACACGCCGATATCCTTCGGGTTCGTCGTCTTCAGCTCGGCCTCGTAGACGGTCATCGCATCGTTGAGGGCCGCCGGGTAATAGGCCTCGGGCGGCATCCGGTAATCGACCGAGATGACCTCGATATGGCTCATGCCCGCCATCAGCAGCGCCTCAGGCAGGGCAGCCTCGCCGCCGCCCAACACGTAGCAGCCGCCATGGATATGGATGAGCAGGCGATTGGCGTTGCTCGCCGGAATGTGGTCGGGCGTTAGACGATAGACTTTTACGCCGTCGATCGTGGCCGGCTGGATTTTCACATGCAGGCGCTGGGCCATCGCTTCGGCCTGCGCGGCCACGGCGACGCCCGCTTTGTTTGAAAACTGCTTCCAGCCCTCAGGGGTGGTCGGCGGGGTGTTCCAGCCCGGGGTCAGCGGCTTGGCGATCACGGCCTGCAGCTGCGGGCTGACGTCGCTCGGCACCGGAATGGTCTTCGCGGGCACGATTCGCGGGGCCAGGGTTGTCTGCGCCATGGCGGCCGGCGCCATCAGCATGAGGGCCCCCGCGGCGAATGCCCGGGCGAAGTAAGGCGTATTCATTGGCTGTCTCTCCGTTTGTACCCCGGATCATCGGGGTGGCCGCTTATTTGCGCGACGAGAGGAGATGACAAGCGGGGTCTTTCCGCCCTCTGGGGCTCCCTGTTTTGTTATTAAAAAAAACATTGATGCTAATTATTCTGTATTCATGGCGGCTTTGGCCCGGGCGGCGAGTGGCTAAAATCAACGGAAGTTTGGTTGAAACCAATGCGTTGCGGTCATTGTCGATTGACGGCAATCTGGAGTTGTTCACGCGCTTGTAATATTAATCAGAGATAGAATATGCATTTTATTCATCTCTGGGATGCCGCAAAAGCATCTTCGGTCAACAAGGGGTCGTGCGTGAAAAATCTTCCCATCGTCGGGAAAATCCTGACAGTCTTGGGCATCTTTGGCGTGTTTGTCATCGCCGTCGCGTTTTACGCGGCGAGCCAGATAAACGATGTCACTTCTTCCTTTGAACAACTTCGAACCGGCTCGACGGCGGCGGTGGAGGAGCTGGTTTCCGCCAATTCAGACACGCACGCGATGGTAGATCACATCGCGCAATTGATGATCGACACGACGCCAGCGGAAAACCAGGCGGACCTCGCCGGTCTGGCGGACTTCAAGAGCCGGTTCAATATGTTCATCGATCAGGCGGCCGCCGCGGCTCCTGCTGGCGATGTTGCCGATATCGAAGACATGAAGTCTCGCATGTTGCAGGCCATTAACGGTGCCTGTGCCAATGCCATTCAGTGGGCTCGACGGCCACGACGCAAGCAGGCCTCGCGGCGTCGCAAGCCGCCTATGTCAGCGAGTGCGCACCGCAATTTCCATCTCTGGACCGCGATATGAGAGCGCTGATGAACCGGATGAGGCAGGAGAATAATGTTACCGCCGCCTCGACCGTGACCACGGCGCATAATGCGGTCATCACGACCTTTATCCTCATCCTGGTCGGGCTTGTGGCCATGATGTTGGGCGGCTTCTTCGCGGTGCGTGGCTGGGTCGTTTCGCCGATCCAGGCTCTGCAAACGGTCATGGGCCGGCTGTCCGGCGGCGACCTGCATGCCAAGGTCAGCGGCGCCGAACGCCGCGACGAAATCGGCGGCATGGCGCGCGCGGTGCAGGTCTTCAAGGATGCCGGCATCGAGAAGCAGCGGCTGGAAGCGGAGACCGCGGCACAGCGCCAGGCCGTCGAGGCCGGAGCGCCAGCGTCATGGAAGCCGAGCGCGCGGCCGCGGCCAAGCAGCAGGAATTCGTGGTGAGTTCCGTCGCCACGGGGCTGGAGAAACTCTCCTCTGGCGATCTGCTGTTCCGCCTGACCACGGTATTCGGCGACGATTACGAGAAGCTGCGCAACGATTTCAACGCCGCTATGGCAAAGCTGCAGGAGACGATGCAGGCCATCGCCACCAACACCCAGGGCGTGCGCTCGGGCGCCGAGGAAATCACCCAGGCTTCCGATGATCTGTCGCGCCGCACCGAACAGCAGGCGGCGAGCCTGGAAGAGACGGCGGCCGCCCTCGACCAGATTACCGCGACGGTGCGCCGCACCTCCGAGGTGGCGAACGAGGCGCGCGCGCTGGTCTCGACCTCGAAGGAAGATGCCGAGCGCTCCGGCGAAGTGGTGCGCCAGACGGTCGGCGCCATGGACGGGATCGAAAGCTCGTCCAAGCAGATCGCCAACATCATCGGTGTGATCGACGAAATCGCCTTCCAGACCAACCTGCTGGCCTTGAATGCCGGCGTCGAAGCAGCACGCGCCGGCGATGCCGGGCGCGGCTTCGCGGTGGTGGCGACCGAGGTGCGCGCACTCGCGCAACGTTCGGCCGATGCGGCGAAAGAGATCAAGACGCTGATCTCGGCCTCGACGCAGCAGGTCGATACCGGCGTGAGACTGGTGAGCGAGACCGGCCAGGCGTTGGGGCGCATCGTCACGCAAGTGGGCCAGCTCAACGGCCTGGTGACGGAACTCGCAGCCTCGGCCAAGGAACAATCGACCGGCCTCGGCGAAGTGAACATGGCGGTGAACCAGATGGACCAGGTGACGCAGCAGAATGCGGCGATGGTCGAGCAGGCGACGGCGGCGAGTCATGGCCTCTCCGGTGAAGCCCTGGAACTCTCCCGCCTGGTCGGCGCGTTCCGCATCGGCGAAGGCGTGGCCGCCCCGGTGCTCAAGCGCGCCGCGCCCAAGGTTCAGCCAAGGAAACGCGTGGTGAACACATCTGCGCGTAATGTCGTCGCCTTGCCGCACAAGAAGGACGTGCCGCTCGCGGCCGCAATCGGCGAGGAGGCGGATTGGAGCGAATTCTGATCCACGCGCCCGTCTGAATGGTTAAGGCGGGACCGAGATTCGGGAGCGGTTAATGTTGGCGCCTTCATCGACAGGATGAAGGCGCCAAAATTTTTGATGTGAACGTCTTCCCCCTGCGTAATCCTAATTTCAAAATCAAAATAAAAATGCGGCGGACGCGGCCCAGCCCTTGCGGGTGGCATTGGAGACAGGAAAAAGTGACGTAAAATTTTGTATCCCTGTGGGATGGTCCTATGCACCTGACCCACGATCCTGCTGCGCCGGCGGCTCCCACCATCAGCTTCGATCAATTCCTGGCCGTCGATATTCGTGTCGGCCGCGCGGTCGCCGCCGTCGTCAATTTTCCGCCCCGGCAGATCGGCAAATTCATCTCCGAGGTACTGACGCTGGGTTTTCCAGACGAAAACGGCGCCGTGGTGCTGTTTTCCCCGGACAGGGATGTCCCAATCGGCGGGAGGCTATTCTAACGTTTGGAGACCATCTGGAATGCCAGGGTGAAATCCTGCTGCACCCGTTTGCGGTCGACCAGGAGATTGACCGCCAGGTAGATGGGGATGCCGAGCAAGACCGCCATGCCGACCCGAGCCAGGCCCGGCGCCCCCTGGTGCAGCGACAGCCAAAAGACGAAACCCAGCACGAGGCTGGCGATGAACGGCCCCGTCAAATTCCGCAGCACGGTTAGAGGGGGACTCCCGGTGATGGTCGCCGGTACGATCAGCATGACCAGCGCATAACCCATGGTTGTGATGGTGATTCCGTAGGCGATCCCGATCAGGCCGATCCATGGTCCGAGACAAACAACCAGGACCCGCGCCACGCCAAGCCCGAGCTGGGCATAAAACTGGATCTGGTATTGGCCGCTGGCCAATAACAACGCGCCGTTCAGGCCGGTGATCACACCCAGGGCGTAAGACGGCAGCAAAATTTGCAGCAGCGGAATGGCGGCGATCCATTTCGGGCCGAGACACAGCGTGATCACCATGGGTGCTGCCACCACGGTGCAGACCACGACGGGGAACAATAAAAACCCTAAGAGACGGCTGAACTGCAAATGGAACCGCACCGCCTCTTCGGGACTGGCGCGCAGGGCCCTGATATAGAGCGTCAGCCAAAGCGGGTTGCTGATCATCTCCGCCAGATAACGGGTGATCTGCGTGGAGAAGGCGTAGCGCCCGAGTGGAGCGGTGCCCAGCGTGTGGCCCAGCACCAGATTTTCCGCCATGCGGCCGAAATAGTCGGCGATGCGGGTGCCCACGACCAGGCTGCCGGTGGAAATATGCTGCAACAGCAGGCGTGGGTGGAACTCGAAGCGTGGCCTTACGAACGCCACGCTGTTGATGATGATGGCGCGCACGACAAACAGCGAGAGATATTGCGCCACCAGGCTCCAGACGCCGGCGCCGTGAAAGGCCAGAGTCACGCCGATGCCGACACCCAGCAAATTCCCCGCAAGGTCAGCGAAGGCGCCGACTTCGATCCGCCCTTGACGGTCAAGCCGGGCCAGCGAGGGGACCGAGACGGTCATGAGCACCACAGTGACCGACAAGGCCGCCATCAGCGCGGGCACGCGTGGCTGATGCAGAACGCGGCCCTCGACAAATCCGAGTCCGGTCAACAAACAACAGAGCAGGATGCCGGTGAGCAGCAAGGTCCAGAAAGCCGTGGACCAGACGCGCGAGCTTTCCGGCTCTCGCGCCAGCGACATGCCCAACCCGCCATCGGCCAGCATGGTCACGAATGCCACGACCGGCATGGCCAGCGCATAGAGGCCCATCTCGGAAGGGCCGAGCAGACGGGCCATCACCGGCAGGCTGGCGGCCTGCACGCAGAGTTTGAGGATGCCGACAATGCCGAGTGCGCCAGCGCCGAATGCCAGCCGCCGCCCACTCGGCTTGGCGTCTGCAGGCTCGACCTGAGCCGTCATGCGCCGATCTCTTCAGCCCGGCGGCAGCAGCGGCAAGGCGGCAAAACCGCCGTGCGCGGCAGGGCGATCATCGTAATATTCCAGCCTGGCCGGTGGCCAATTCGCGTTCGCGGCTGAGGAACGGCACGTTGCTTTCATAGTGAAGGATACGCTGCCGCCGGGCGCCAAAGCCCCAGGTGAGCCTTTCCGTCTGATTCTTGTAGTGCTGCTGCAGGATGTATTTGAGCCGGCGGAGGTTGGGAAGCGTTTGCAGATAGGGCGCGATTTCAGGATATTTCCGGATGATTTCGACATAAGGTCGATGAAAATCCGGGGTCCATGGACGAAAGGCCCCATGCCAGGGTTTGGGGTTGCTCATGAAATGGTAGATGATCGGTTGGATCGTGCTCTCGACCCTGGAATTGCGCATGAAAATTGGTTCCGTGGCGCCATCCGCGCCCAAGCAGATGATGATGACATCGGCCTTGGCAGGCGAGATCGCGCCACGCGCCTGCACGGCGCTCACAAAGGTCGGGAGTAAATAGGTAGGATCGGTTGCGTAACATGCGCAGCTTCTGGTCATTGAAGATGATCCCGTCAGAGAAAAGGCTTGAAGCTCAAGGCACGACAAGACTCGGCAACGATCAGCCTGCGATGTTACAACGGTACAGAAAAGAAGCGCGCGTTAAAAATTACTAACTGTTTCGGGTGAAGTTTCAACTGGCCTTTGATAATATTTTGGATTTGGAACAAAACGGGCGATCGCCCGCCTCTGCGCCCGCTTATCCGCCTGATGCTGTTTCGCCAGGCCGGAGTGGCCGTGCGTGCCAGAAGGACTGACATGCGGTCATGAGCCGGCGCCCTCTCCGGTGGTAGGTGGTCGCGACGATGATCGCGAAGGTGGCGCAGCAGCGCGCTGGGGAGGCCGCGTCAGCCTTGTCCACGGCCATGTTACATTGCCGTTAATTACCGGTCGGCTATTTCGTCATCCCAGACCTGCGAGGGATGATGCTCTGGCTTGTTAAGCTGCGGCGAAGTGCGCCATAGAACCCCACTATTGCGATCTGCAACCTCTTGCGTGGCCTGCATTTTTTTTCAAATCAGCCAGCATTGGACTCCAGTTTCCACGATGCTGAAGCGATAGGTCAGGGCATCGGACGCACCCTTGATTTCCACCCCATCAGCGACGCATACGGCAGGCGGCATTGCATAATGGCTTATGCAGCTCGCACTATACTGGAGTAGCCTGAATGAGTTATGAGGATGTTTCCCAAGATCGGCGGCGCTTTCTGCGTCAGGCCATTGGCACGATCCCAGCGGCGTTCCTCGTCAGTGGCGCTGACATTGCTGCAGCGCAGGCACAGACGGCGCCATCTCCCTACCAGCCGACTTACTTCACGGCCGATGAGTGGGCGTTCATCAACGCTGCTGTCGACCGGCTGATTCCGTCCAGCGAGGCGGGACCCGGAGGGCTTGATCTCCACGTGCCGGAATTCATCGACCGGCAGATGGCAACGCCCTACGGCCATGGCGAGCTGTGGTATATGAGCGGGCCGTTCATGCCGGATGCGGACTTCACGCTCGGCTATCAGCAACCTTACGCGCCGCGCGAGCTGTACCGGGTGGCCATCGCCGACACCAACGCTTTGTGCCAGCAGCTTCATGGCAAGAATTTTTGCGATCTCGATGCGGCGACGCAGGATGCCGTGCTGGGCCAGCTTGAAAAGGGCAAGGTCACTCTGCCGCGCATCAAAGCTGTCGAATTCTTCATTCAGCTGCTGGCCAACACCAAGGAAGGCTACTTCGCCGATCCGATGTATGGCGGCAATCTGAACATGGGCAGCTGGAAGATGATCGGCTTCCCAGGTGCACGCGCAGATTACAAGGACTGGGTGACGCAATACGGCAAAGTCTATCCGTTTGGTCCGGTTTCCATCGAAGGTGAAAAGGCTTAATTTTATGACTATCAAATTAAAGCCGGTGGACGCGGTCGTCATCGGTATGGGCTGGACCGGTTCGATTCTCAGCTTGGAGCTGGCGCAGGAAGGCCTGAACGTGGTCGGGCTGGAACGTGGCGAATATCGCGACACCTCGCCTGATTTCACTTATCCCAAGGCCGTGGACGAGCTGAAATACGGCATTCGCGGGGACATGTTCCGCAAGCTCTCCAAGGAGAGCGTGTCGGTCCGGCATAATGAAGGCGACACCGCCGTGCCGTACCGCCAGTACAACGCCTTCTTGTTGCCGGATAATGTCGGCGGCGCCGGGCTGCACTGGAACGGCCAGCATTACCGGCCGTCGCCTGAGGATATGAAATTCCGCAGCCATAACGTGCAGCGTTATGGCGCGAACTTTCTGCCGGCGAACATGACGATCCAGGATTACGACGTCACCTTCGACGAGCTGGAGCCGTATCTGGCGAAGTTTGAAAATCTCTGCGGCACGTCAGGCCAGGCCGGCAATCTCAACGGCAGCAAAATCGATGGCGGCAACCCGTTCGAGGGGACGCGTTCGGGGCCCTATCCGACACCGCCGGTGCCGAACATTTATGGTGCCGAGCTGTTCGCCCAGGCGGCTCGCGAGATGGGCTATCATCCGTTCCCGCAGCCTTCCGCAAACTGCTCGCAGCCTTACACCAATTTCTATGGCGTACGGCTTGGGCCCTGCAATCTTTGCGGTTTCTGCGAACGTTTCGGCTGCTTCCTGTATTCCAAGGGTTCGCCGCAGACCACGGTGCTGCCGGCTTTGCGCCAGAAGCCGAATTTCGAGCTGCGCACGCAAAGCTGGGTGACCAAGATCAATCTGGACAATACCGGCAAGCGCGCCATCGGTGTCACCTACATCAATGCGGACGGAAAGGAAGTGTTCCAGCCGGCGGATCTGGTGATCCTGTCCTCCTTCCAGCTCAATAACGTGCGGTTGATGCTGATGTCGGGCATCGGCACGCCTTATGACCCGCGCACCGGCACGGGCGTGATCGGCAAGAACTTCGCTTATCAGATGATGAGCGCGACCTCGGTCTTCTATGACAAGGACGTGCCGATCAACCCGTTTATCGGCGCCGGCTCCGGCGGATCGGTCATCATTGACGAGTTCAACTCCGACCATTTCGACCATAGCAAATACGGTTTCGTCGGCGGCGGCTATATCATCGGCGGCCAGACCGGCGGCCGGCCGATCCAGCAGCTCGCAGTTCCCGCCGGCACCCCGGCCTGGGGCGAGGCGTGGAAGCGCGCGGCCAAGGACAATTACCTGCACGCCACCTCGGTGGTCTCGCATGGCGCGGTGCAGTCCTATCAGGACGCGTATCTCGACCTCGACCCGACCTACAAGGACGCGCTCGGCAACCCGCTGCTGCGCATGACCTTCGACTGGCACGATAACGAATACAAGATGACGCAGTTCCTCACCGACCGCGTGCATGAAATCGTCCAGAAGATGAAGCCGAAATCGTACTCCACGCTGATGCGCAAGCCGGGCGATCATTTCAATGTGCGTCAGTATCAGACGACGCACACCACCGGCGGCGTCATCACCGGTGCCGATCCGAGCAGCAGCGCGGTCAACCGCTATCTGCAAAGCTGGGATGTGCCGAACCTGTTCGTCACCGGCGCGTCGGCTTTCCCGCAGAATATCGGGTACAACCCGACCGGCCTGGTCGGTGGCCTCACCTATTTCGCGGTGGACGCCATTCGCAACCAGTATCTGAAATCTCCTGGGCCGCTGGTCCAAGCGTAAGGGTAAATCCATGACTTCGAGAATCACGCCCCTGCGCGTTGTCGCAGGCCTGGTTGTCCTTGGCGTTGTCGGGCTTGGCGTCGCGGTTGGCGCGCCGGCCGTGTTCGGCGGCGATAGCGGAAACCCGTCGGCCACTCTGCCGGTCGCCATCACCCCGGCTTTGGTGCAGCGCGGCGCCTATGTGGCGGTCGAGGGCGATTGTGCCGCCTGTCACACCGACCCGGGCGGCCAGTCTTTTGCTGGCGGTCTGGGGATCAACACGCCGATCGGCGCCGTGTTCACCTCCAACATCACGCCAGATAAACAAACCGGCATCGGCGCTTACACCTATGGTGATTTCGAGCGTGCGGTGCGCCGCGGCATCCGCCCGGATGGCTCGGCGATGTACCCGGCCATGCCGTACCCCTCCTACGCGCATATCAGCGACGCCGACATGGAGGCGCTGTACGCCTATTTCATGCAGGGCGTGCAGCCGGTGGCGCAGCCGGACAAGGCGGCCAGACATCCCCTGGCCGCTCTCGATGCGCTGGCCGTTGACCTGGTGGCGCTGGTTCTTTGCCCCGGCCGTTCAGCCGGCCAGCGCGCCGGCGCAGTGCCCAGGACGCGGAACTCGCCCGCGGCGCCTATCTGGTGGAAGGGCTGGAGCATTGCGGCACCTGCCATACCGATCGCGGCTTCGGCCTGCAGGAATTGGCGCTGACGCCGCAGGATGGTTCGGCCTATCTGGGCGGCGCTGTGGTCGATAATTACAGCGCCAGCGACCTGCGCGGCGACCCGCTGACCGGTCTTGGCAGCTGGAGCGAGGCGGATATCGTCGCCTTCCTGCAGACCGGCCATAACAGCAAGGAAGCGGCCTTCGGCGGCATGTCCGATGTGATCACGCATAGCACCTCGCATATGCAGCTCTCAGACCTGCAGGCGATCGCGCATTTCATCAAATCCCTGCCGGGTTCCGGCCAGGAGCAGGCCTTCGTCTACAACCCGGCCGTGGCCCTGGAGCTGCAACGGGGTGACGTGTCCGCCCGTGGTGCGCAGGATTATCTGAACAACTGCGCCTCCTGCCATCTGAGCTCGGGTGTCGGCTATACCGACACGTTCCCGGCTTTGGCCGGCAATCCGGTGGTGAATACCGCTGACCCGGTGTCGCTGATCCATATCGTGCTGACGGGCGGCTCGACTCCGGCCACGGCCGGCGCGCCGACCTCCTTCACCATGCCGGGCTTCGCTGACCGCCTGTCGGACCAGGAAGTCGCCGATATCGTGACCTTCATCCGCTCGAGCTGGGGCAATAAAGGCGCGCCCGTCGACGCCGCGACCGTCGCCAGCGTCCGCAAGGCCATCAACGCGCAGGAGCCGGTGCTCGGTAACTGACGGAAACCAGCGGCGCTTGCCTGCAAGGCGGCGGCGCGAAACACGATTTCTCTCCAGGACCGTGCGGGTGGCCCCCCGCACGGTCCTGATTTTTTTGGCGGCTGTCAGAGATGAGGCGCCTCCTGGACCGGCAGGCGTACGGCTATCAGCGGCACCAGGGCGGTGACGACAAAGAATATCAGGATGGTTCGTTCACCTGATGTACTCGAATAATTCAGGCCTCTTGCCTCTTGCCGCGTGACTGATAGTCTCCTTGTGCGGCCGGAAAGTTCTGGCTTCGGGCGTTCGGTTTTGAACCGTTCCCGAACAAAGAATTTGCGGTCGGGGCGGAAGGTGAGCGATGAGACAGAATAATGACCCGATGACGTACCGGCATGAGAACCAGACATTCCGGCTCTTGCGGATGATCGCACCGGCGATCGTTGTGGCGTTGTTTCTGGTGGTGTTTGTTTCCACTTTGATCTGGCAGGCTCCTTAGAAAACCCGCTTCACGCGGGAGCGATTGGATGGTGGTTTCGCTCGCCTCGTGACAGAGGCTGTTCAAACGATTGCTGCTGTTTTGCTGGATGACACGATACGGACGTTTGGTCGGATATTATGAAGCGTGCCTCGTAATATCCGGAGCTGTGATTTACTCTGCTGCAAGCGGTTTGCTCTTCAGCCGAATCAATCGCTCGTGAGTTTTCAAAGATATCCTAGAGCGTGCGGTGGTTAGCTTTGCGCATATCCTGAGCTTCTGAAGTAGTTGGCGCATTCTTGCGCGGTGTAGGTTTCGAGAATTGCGCCAATGGCGGCAGACACGCTCTCCCTGGTCCTGGCCTGCGCCTCGCGCAGGCGGTGCTTGAGCTTGGCAAAGACCTGCTCGATGGGGTTCAGATCGGGCGAATATTTTGGCAGCAGCAGGAGTTTGGCTCCGGTGTCACGGATCGCCTGGCGGACAGCGGTGCTTTTGTGACTGCCCAGATTATCGGCGATCACCAGATCGGACGGCCGCAAGGTCGGCGCCAGCACTTTTTGTACATAAAGCAGGAAGCTTTCCCCATCGATGGGCCCATCGAGCAGCCACGGGGCCTCGATACGGTCATGGCGCAAAGCGGCGATGAAGGTCATGGTGTTCCAGTGGCCGTAAGGCGCCTTGCTCAGCAGCCGCTCGCCGCGCGGGGCCCAACCGCGCAGCGGCGCCATGTTGGTCTTGGTCCAAGTCTCATCGATGAAGACCAGACGAGCGGGATCAATCCGTGTCTGATACTGACGCCATTGCCTGCGTCGTCGGGCCACGTCGGGGCGCTCTTGCTCGCTGGCGTGCACGGTTTTTTTTAAAGCTGAGCCCTTCAGCGCGGACAAAATCCCAGACCGAATGACGATCGACCTTCAAGCCGCGCGCCGCCAATTCAGCCACCAGCCCACGCAGCGTGAAGGCGCCCGTCCGGCACCGTTCGGCGAGCCAGGCGCGATGCGCGCCAGCAATCTTCCGCGGCTTGTGCCCGCCCATTTGCCCCGGCGCCACGCTGCCGAGCTCGCGAACACGCTTGGCCCAGTTGATCGCGGTGCTCGCCGACACATTGAACAGCTGGGCCGCCCGTCGGCATGACATGCCACTCCCGACGGCCGCAACAACCCTTTCACGCAAATCCATCGAATAAGGACGAGCCATCTATGCTGGCCTCCCTCCAGCCAGCCCATCGAATCAAAGCCGCCCCGCGTCGGGGAAGCTTTTTTTGATTCGGCCTTACCCCCACACGCTCTAACGCAAAGACAAACGGAGCAATTCTGCGCCGATGTCTATGAGTTCGGGCGTGTAAGGCTGCAACTTTCCTGACGCCACCGAATCTTCCAGGTTGTCCGAGAAACGGTCAACCTCCGACCAGCACTGGGGTAAATCGACGTAATTGTATTTCCACCATTCTGACCGCAGAAGCCGTTCTATTGTTCGCTCGTCAAATCGCATCCGAATAAGCTTCTCTGGGACGCCTCCGACAATATGATAGGGACGAACATCGTGAGTTACGACCGATCGTGCTGCGATAACTGCACCGGTGCCAATCGTTATGCCGCCTTTCAACAGAGCGCCTTCACCGATCCAGACGTCGTTTTCAATGGTTACGGGATGCGGGATTTGATCTTGAAACGGTTCGATTTCATAGTCGATGTTGAAGTCATGCTTCGCTATTTGAGAAAAAGCCTCAATGTAGCTCACGGGGTTGGTGGAAACCCGGTTCAGAGGATGCGAGTCTCCCATGATGCTTACGCCTGCCGCAATGCTGCAATACCGCCCTACCTTTGTGGCTGATGGCAATCGACTGACGCAGTAAGAATAGGCCCCTGATGAATAAAAACCACCGGCGGGCATCGAAGAATATGGCTCTACCAGAACCTTGCTCGGAATGACAATGTTTTGGCCGATAGCGTACACATTAGCAGTTCTAAAGGGAAGGGCTAGATAGATGCGATTCTTTTCGAAAAACGCGTCGCAATCTTTGCTCCATGTGATTTGAAGGGGGTAGCTGATTGTTGCTTGGGTTGTTTCTTCCAGGACATGGACAATGTTGTGGTGACCGGTACCCAAAAACGGTCCGGAAAGGCGGATGGTTTCACTTTCATGGTCTGGCGAGAGCCAGCAGGTTACTAGGCCGTCGCTACGAACGAGAGCCAATCGATTGTTTTCTAGTTTCCAACTCGCTTCATTGTCGTTGGTATAGCCTGAGATAACGCCGCCTCGTTCTAACTGCACAGAGTGCGCATATGTTGTGTTGGGCGTCCCAAACCGCCAGGCGCGGCCAACGATCAAATCTTCCGTAAGGCGGAGGCGCGTAATGCGGTCGTCGAGTGGCATATTGAGGCCTTTGAATGCAAATAGGCAGTGAGCGTAAGTAACGCCTCGCTGGAAGTCAAAACGGACCCAAGTCAGCCTCGCCCGCGCCGTCTCCCTCGTAGGATTTTACATTAATCTCGACAAATCGACCGGCCGAGACACGAAAATGCGCGCAGAGCCGCGCCGCGCCAAACGCTGGTCAGGGTTTTTCGGCGCAGGTGCGCCAGGCATTGACGAAGGCCCGGGCGTTCGCAGTCACCTCACCGACGTTCATGCCCGGCCGACAAATCGACCGGCCGAGACACGAAAATGCGCGCAGAGCCGCGCCGCGCCAAACGCTGGTCAGGGTTTTTCGGCGCAGGTGCGCCAGGCATTGACGAAGGCCCGGGCGTTCGCAGTCACCTCACCGACGTTCATGCCCGGCCGATAAAGCGCCGAGCCAAGGCCGAAACCGGCCGCCCCCGCCGCCACATAGTCCGCCAGATTCTCAGGCTTGATGCCGCCCACAGGCAAAAATTTCGTCGCTTTCGGGAACACGCTGCGCAGCGCGGAGAGGCTTATCGGGCCCAGAACTTCCGCAGGAAACAGCTTGAGCGCATCGGCGCCGGCCTGCAGGGCGGCGAATCCCTCCGTCGGGGTGGAAATGCCGGGAACGCAGGCCAAGCCTGCCACCTTGGCAGCTTTGATCACCGCCACATCCGCATGCGGCATCACGATGATCCGCCCGCCGGCTGCCGCGATGTCCGGCACCCAGTCCGGGTTCGTCACCGTGCCGGCGCCGATCAAATAATCATCCCCCAATGCGGCGCTCATACGCCCGATACTGACCAGTGGTTCCGGCGAGTTCATCGGGATCTCGATGATGGAAAATCCGATCGCCGCCAGGGCGCGGCCCACCGGGACCGCCTCATCCGGGGTGATGCCGCGCAGAATGGCGACCAAAGGCAGCCTTTCCAAAAAGCTCTCGAACATCGGCGTGTCTCCTTCGGTTTGCCAGGTCATGCCAGCCCGGCCATCGTTGCGATCCGCCACAATCCGGTGGCGCACGGATTCTCGATCAGACGTGGAGCGGGCAGGCCGAAGAGGGCGGCGGCCCGTTGGTAGCGGGCGCAGAGCGCCGGATCGCCGATCAAAGTGAGGGGCTGCTGCGCCTCGGGGCGGGCAACTCGAAATTCCTCCCCGATGAGCAGGCCGGACAGGTAATCCAGGCTGTGTGCGGGTTCCATCTGTCCGGCTAGGACCAAAGTGCGGGTGGAGAATAGCAGCGCGGAGAGGCCGCCCGCGCTGTCGCGAACCGTGCTTGCGCCACGCTCGAAGGCAGGCCAGTCGAGCGCCGAAGCCCCGGCCTCCCTTTGCGCCGCCTTCGCCGGCCGCCCCAGAATTGAGTGGTCCCGCAGGACGGCAAACAGTTCCCCGGTCATATAAGTCGCGAAATCAATGATGCGCGCCTCACGCACGGAAACCCATTTGCTATGGGTCCCGGGCAAGATCACCAAGCTGTCCTTCTCGAGGTCGGGGGCCAGGGACAGCGCGCCGAGAATCTGCGTTTCTTCACCGCGCATCACATTTGGATTGTTACCCCCGCGCCGCACGCCCGGCACGATATATAACGGGCCATTCCCGCTTCCCACCGTCACAAGTGCTGCGGCCAGTTCGGTCGCTCCAGCCGGTGCCTCACAATAGGGGGCCTCCCGCCAGCCTTGCGCGCTGCCGATCATGCCGCTGGCGATTGCCTTCAGGCCGGGAAAGCGATCCCGCCATGGGCCCGTGAGCATGGTAAAAGCCGCGGCGAAATCTCCCTTTGGCGTGTGCATGATGCCCCAAGGCTCGGCGCGCATATCCAAGATGGCGCCGTCCGTCCCCAGGAGATAGGCGCGGACCGAGGACGTGCCCCAGTCGAGCGCCAGCAGAGACGGTTTTCCGGTCATTGCGTTCCCCCAGAGGCTTGGTGGCCTGTTATGGAGCACCCTAACGCGGTAACGGGCCTGTCGGCCAGAGAGGGACGGCATCCGCCGATCGTCTCTTCCACTTTTGCCGAACCCGGCGCGCGCTACGTTCCGTTTCCAGCGCGGCAGCGCCGGCAACCCGTCCATTGATGGCCGCGTCACGCGCCCAGCAACGATCGAGCACCGTCCCACAATTCCCGAACGACAATGTCAGCGGGGCAACCCGATGCCAATCTTGCAGATTGGCCGGCCCAAGCTTGCATCCCTGCGATGTCATTGTCCTTGATGGCCAGATCCCGCATGGCCTGCGTCAGCCCCCGCTGGACAGGATATGGCGCCGGCTGCGGGGCATCTGGGGCGGACGATGCCCGGGCGTATGCCGTGGCGATGCTGCGACCCGGGCGTCCCGAGAAAGCCCGTGTGATCATTGTATCTTCTGGGTTGGCTTTTCCGATGGCATCAGCCCAAGCCTTTGGCAGTTGCGCTTCCGGGCATCTCAAGAGTCCCGTGCCGATCTGAACTGCCGTCGCTCCTAAGCAGATTTTGATAGGTTGACCAACGGACTGGTTTTGCGATTTTATGTTGGCACCGATTTGGATAGGTGCGGTATGGGTGGAAAGTCTCCGGTTGCAGCGAGCGCCGAACAGCGGGTCGCCTTGATGGCTCTTGCGGGGTCGCGCGATCGCGGGGAGGCGGATAGGGCGCGTGCCGTGCTGCTGACGCTGGCGGGCTGGACCAGTCCGCGGATCGCTGAAGCGTTTGGCGTGCGAGAGGACACGGTTCGGCTGTGGCGCAGCGATTTCGGCAAGGGCGGTGTGGACGCGCTGAAGGCGCGCATCGCACCCGGGCCGGTGCCGGTGAAAAGTACAACGGCGTTGCGCGTGGTCACGCCGCTCCTCGAGGAGCCCGTGGCCGACCGGCCAAACTGGACGATTGCCCGCTTACGCGCCGAAATTGAAGCGCGCGAGGGTGTCCGCATCAGCCGGTCACAATTGTCCAAGGTGTTGCGAAAAAAAAGTTCCGTTGGCGGCGGCCCCGGCACACGCTGAAGGGACGGCAGACGGCCAGCGAGGTGGATCGGATCGGTTTGCGCCTGCAACTGCGCAAGCGTCAGGCCGAAGCCGGCGACATCGTTCTTCTCTACGGCGATGAGAGCGAGGCATTAACGCATCCCTATCTCGCGCGAGCGTGGGCGAAGTCTGGCGCCGACCTGCGCGTGCAAGCGCCCGGACAAGCCAAGAAAGTGGCGCTGCTGGGCTCACTCGATCATGTCACGCGCCAACTCATCGTCCATACCAGCCCAACAAAGCGCAGCAGCGACTTCGTGGCGCATCTCGAGCAGCTCGACCATCTCTACGGCCCCATGCCCGGCAGGTCAGCCAGGCCGGTCGTGCTGGTCGAGGACAACGGGCCAATCCACGTCAGCAAGCTTGCGCGTGCAGCCCTCGCCGCACGCGCACACTGGCTCACGGTCGAGTGGTTGCCAAAATACGCGCCAGAACTGAATGACATCGAAGTGGTCTGGCACGATCTCAAGGCGCATCACCTCGCTCATCAAACCTTCACCGACAGCGCCGCACTCGACGAAGCCATCCATGCAGCCGTTATAAACCTTAACCGTGAGCGCATGGTCGTCCCGTTGGCCAAGCCACGAATCTCTGCTTAGGATCAGAGAAGCCGCCACGCCTCGCGCATCGGCAATGCCGCCGCATGCAATCACGGGCACGCGCACAGCGTCGCAGATGGCCGGCAGCAACGAGAACAAGCCAACCATGTTGGTTTCCGCCTTCTCCGCGTCAAAAGCCCCGCGATGTCCGCCAGCCTCCATGCCTTGCGCGACAATCGCATCAGCCCCAGCAGCTTCGGCTAATTTTGCTTCGGCGACGGTGGTGGCGTTTGCGAACCATTTTATCCCGCGAGCCTTCATCCGTTCGACAATCTCAGGGGGATACAGGCCCATGATTGATGAGATGACAGCCGGTCGGGCCGCGAGCATCGCCTCACACTGATCAGAGAAGTTGGGGAGGCTTACATTGCCAGCGCCCTCTCCAATAGCGGGTCCCCATTGAGCGAGGAAGCTGCGGACCAACTCTTCGGCTGTCGGATCGCGGGCCGGAGGCGGATCAGGAATCCAGAGGTTAAGTTGGAATGCACCGTTACTTTCAGACCGAACCTGGGAGGCCCAATCTTTAATGACTTCCGGCTGCATCAAAAGCGCCCCACATGCGCCAAGACCGCCAGAATTTGCGACAGCGATAGAAAGCGAGGGCGGACATGCCCCTGCCATCGGAGCCAACAGGATTGGCACACGAAGACCAAACTCATTGCAAAAGGCTTCTGACCGCGCAGCAGCATTTGGAAAATGCATGACGAAACGAATCCTCCAGTTAGCTTAATTATTTATGGTCGAAGCTAAGCATATCCGGCGGTGATCAGACGCCAGGATAGTGCGCAAGTCTGCGCTGACGTCCCGGCATGAGGACGTCCGGTCCCATAAGGTTGCGCCCTGCGATTTGGGATGTTTTCCGGCACATGGGCGGGCTGTAATGTCATCTGAAAAATTCTGATCAGCCCAGGGGGGCAAGGGAGGAGTGTGTTTGCAACCGAAGGTTGACAAAAAATTACCGCTCGGAAATTATAGGCGCCACAGCGTGTTGTAACCTGACGTTAGTATTTCGGCCCTTGTGAGCCGGATAGTTAGATGTATACGCATTTGCTTTGGAGTGGCTTGTTATAGAAATTTCCGGTCTTGCGAACGTTGAACCAAAATCTTGCGCAATCAAGAACGTCGAGCGCAGACAGCGGTCTCTGAAGCTTTATCTGAAGCCGTGGCCGGAGAGCCGATCTGCCGTTGCACAAATTCCCTGTTTCGGGGCTGCATGTGAGTTCGAAGCGCCGGTAGCTAGGGAGCGGCACCTCGATCATCAGGCACCGGAAACACTCACAAAGGTTGCCTCCGCGAAGCATCTCGAAGGGTTGACCGTGCGGATTCCGACGGCCCATGCGAGATCCGTCTTTGGCGCGCAGGGGCAAACGTACAGCTTGATGCTCAGGGGCGCTGCACGCTGCCGCTGAGCGTGACTTTTTTTCTGATTACTGGAGTATCTGCGTGAAATCCCGATCTATATTCCCGGCATTATGTGTTCTCCCCGTTTTAGCGCTGGGCGCCTGTACCGTTGCAACGCCGACCGGCCCTAGTGTGGTTGCTATGCCAGGCCCTGGAAAGACGTTCTCTCAATTCCAGCAAGACGACGCCGCGTGCCGTGCATATGCGGCCGAACGCAACAGCGCAGCCGCGGGCGCCGCCGCTAACGCACAGAACAATGCGGCGCTTACGACCATTGCCGGAACTTTGCTTGGTGCTGCCACAGGTGCTGCGGTCGGATCTCTCGGCGGGAATGCAGGCGCGGGCGCTGCGGTCGGTGCCGGTGCTGGCCTTCTTGGCGGAGCCGCTGTGGCTGGCGACCAAACGCAGAACACTGCGAACTCTCTCCAGGGACAGTATGACATATCCTATACCCAATGCATGGTTGGGCATGGAGAAGTCATGCAGAGCCCTCCGCCGCAGCCCGTCGATGCCGATCCTGTCGATGCTGTTGGCTATCCGCCCGTTTACGGGGGAACTGATTACGTCATCATCGACGGTGTTCGCCATTATCGCTATGATGATCATCGCGATTTCGGTCATCCTGGCCTGTATCATGGCGGACTAGATCGTGGCGGCTTGCGTGTTGCAGATCGTGGCGGATACCACGGTGCGCCAGCTCGTGGAGCTCCCGTCAGAACTGCCAAGCGGAACTAAATTGTTTTAGTAGCGCCAAAACAGGAGATCCCTCTTGAAGTACTTTCAGGGGGGATTTTCGTTTGGCCACAGCGCTAGGCGACGCGCACGGCGCGCTCAATTTGAATCTATGCGCCGGGCGCCGGCCCCGGGCGTGCGGCAGGCTTGTGGGCCACATGTTGCCTTGCGACACGCCGATTACAGGCGCGGCATGGCAGCGGCGATCACCTCTGTAATGGAGCGCGTCCAGCACGCGCAACAATCCGCGGGGGAAGTGGACTTCGGTTCATAAAAAATTTCCGGGGCTCGGTAAGCCGGGCGACCGCGGGAATGCCAAGCCAGTTCCCAACTCGGTATGGCAGGTAAATTGGATCAGCGGCGCAGGATTGACCAGCCGTCGCATTTACCGAGCGTGCGATAATCTCGTGTCGTTGTACAGCGTCCGGTATCATATATGCCGTACGGCGCGACCGGAAAACTCTAACGCGTTGAAAAGATTGGCGTGCCAAGCGCGATGAAAGCGATAACTGGGATGCATTGAAAACATTACAATTTTTCTGCGCTGGATGAGTGAAGCACGATCGGCTTCGCGATTTTGGCGGCGCCCAAACGCTTCGACTCAGCGGTCAGCCCGACAGGCGAAAACCGTTGCCGCAAGTGATCAGCGAGCCGAATTGCGAGCGCCGTGATCGTCAAGGTCGGCTTCGCGTGTCCCCCCGTGGAAAAGACGGACGCGCCGGCACAGTAAAGATTCTCAGTGCCGTAAACAAGACAGTTGCGGTCAACCACGCCCGTGCAGGGGGAATCGGACATCCTGGTGGTTCCAATAAAATGATAGTTTCCGGACAAGTCTTGTTCGGTCAGAGCCCTGTGACCGCTCAGCCAAGCAGCGGGCTTTAGGTTTCCCAGCTTAAGGCGTGCTAACTCGTCCGCGAGAAACTGGCTGAAAAAGAGCGCAGTCCGCCGTTCATCGTCGGAAATGCGCCAGTCAGCTTCCGCTCGGAATGAGCCGAAGCAATCACGCTCTGCCGCCAGCGATATCCGGCTATCACGATTTGGGGCTTGTTCAAGTTCGATGAGCACCCGAATAATTGGCCGCCTATGCATCGGTTGTCGGCCAAAGAAATACCTCCGGACAGCGTTCGGCACAACAAGCGGGGCGCCCGCAAGTAGGATCCCGAGGTCGCCCAACAAAGCCTTCTTGATATTTCTCGCGTGTGCCGCTTTGACGATCCGACCCGCCGCTTTCCACGGACTCTGATCACCCGCCTGATACGTGAAAACGGCGCTGGCGTTCAGGAGACGATGCTCACGCTGCGCCTCGTCGGTAAGAGCCACGCCAAATTGATACTGTACCGGCACCCGCGCGGGGCGTGTAAAATCATTAAATATGTTCTGCAAATGCCACGCTGTTTCAGCGCTGGCTTCAATCGTTCCCACGATCCCTCGCGGGTGCTGCATAAGGTATCGGCCCACATTCTCATGCGCATTTATCCGATTCAGCATCACTTTCGGCGCATTAAGCAGCAGCCGCGCATTCTCGATCCCACCGCAACTCAAAACGAATGCCTTGGCGCGGATCGTAGCTGTCACGCCATTCAAAGATGAAACGGTGATCGTTTTGACATTGGCGCCGTCTTCAGACGGGCTAAAGCCGGTCATATTTGCATGAAGTATAACCTGAGCGGAACGGTCCCGCACGAGTAGCTTCCGGTATGCCTTTCCATAGTCGAATGCGTTCCGCATGCCGAGCGCTAGTTGCGAGCGCAGCGTCTTGTTAGGCGAGGCCGCACGCCAAACAAACGTCTTGAGTTTCCCCAACGCCAGTTCCGGCAAGTTCGGAACAATCCTTGCTTTCGCGACTGTGTCCGGAAACCAAACCCCACCTAAATTCGATACGATTTTAGCGCGATCATAATATGGCAGCATTTCACCAAAGCTGACCGGCCATCCGGACAGGCTCAACCAAGGCCGCACTTCAAAATCCATTGGGTCCAGCAGTGCGCATCGCCCACTCCATCTTGTTGCCGACCCGCCGAACACACGATGGCGCCCCTTGGTCATTTGCAACGGATGACCGATACTGGTGCCCGCATATAAGTCATGCGTCGCCGGATCTTCGCGAAAGCCCCCGGATTCGATCAGGATGACCGAAAGGCCGCTACCGACAAGTTCTTTAGTCACCGTAATTCCGGCTGGCCCGGCGCCTACAATACACAGATCGCCGGTGAATTCACGAGCGTCCGCCATCGTTTCGAGATCATAAATCATCGAGGGTCACCTCAAGGAAATCAAACATGATTTCTAAAGAGGGTCTGGGATTCCTTTTGCTCGGCCACCGCCGCAAGCGCGCCGGGTCGCCGATCGCGACAGCGACATCGCCGAACAGCGCGTCGCCGGGGGGGGTGAAGCACCCTAACCCACCGCCTGGTGGCCTTCGCATTCATCGGTGTCCTCTCGCCTTTCGCCGCGTTGCTCTGGAAGGCAATGCAAGCATTACCCTGGTAGGTATTGAAGCCTCGTATCCACAGCGCAGATCGTTAAGCGTTGGCGCCTCATTGATCGGATTGATTGATCAGCTTAATTGGTGGATCGGCGCGGCCCATGCGGATCAGGGGCCGTTCCCTCCGGTCAGAAAAATTTTTTTATATTACAGCCGGCCCATGTAAGGGAAGAAGTCCGCATACGTCGGGCTGCCTGTTGGCGTTTTCGTTTCTCTTATAAAACGACTCTATTTTAGATATCAACAGGTGGTTTTATGTTTTATAGAGTTTTGCTAAGCGGGGCAGTTGTCCCTGTCGCATGGTGGCGTGGCACGGCCATGGCACATGAAAAATGTCGCCGATCTGCCGACGGCGTGGCGCCAAACTGGTTCCAGAGCCCAGGACTCGCCTGTCGGTAATTGGGAATCGGGCATGATCTGAGCGCCGGTCCGGGTGCCACAGCGCTCGGACACGGAACGAAACTCCGCGAGCCGAAGGCCATCATCTTGTTGGGGACGACCGCCGCGAACGGAAAAAGTCAGATTCTCCATCTTGTCCGTTCCCTGCTGCCGCCATCCGCCATCAGTACGATCTCGCCAGTCGAAATGGCGGACGAAAGATACAGGGTGAGGAAGACCGCAAAAGCCGAGCGCAACCGCGTTCGGGCGCGTGTTCGGTGGAGCGAGGCGACCACCACCGGCGACAATCCGGCCGGCATGTATCTGGCCCGGCGCGCGCTGCCCGAGCTGATCGGCAACCCGGTGCTGCGCTCTTATCGGAGTATTCGGCACATGACCGGCGGCGACTACCCGGCCATGTTGGCGGTGGTGCGGGACGTGGCGGGCAACCCGGTTGCGGTTCACCGGACGTACCTCACCGCGAACGGCTGCAAGGCCGATCTGGACCCCGCCAAGGCAAGCCTGGGGCCGATCATGGGCGGTGCTATCCGCCTTGGTCCCGCCGCACGCAAGATTGTCGTGGGTAAGGGCATCGAGACCACCGCCAGCGCCGGTCTGCTGCTGGGCTTGCCCGCATGGTCCGCGATCAGCGCCGGCAACATGGCCCGCGCAATGGCTCTGCCGGATGAGGTGCGCGAGATCGTCATTGCCGCTGATGATGACGTACCCGATGAGTATGGCTGCAATCCCGGCATGGAGGCCGCCGAGGCCGCTGCTGTGCGTTGGGAAACCCAGGGGCGCGCTGTGCGCATCCTCACCACCCGCGGCCTCGGCTATACCCAAACTGAACTTCGATAAATCCTCCAGAATACGAGAACCGCATCAGCACTCCCATCCATTGTTTGAATGTCGCAACGGATGTTGGAGAAACAGCCCCGGGTGAGGTAAAAAGCGCGCGGCCATCCGTTGCCCACAGAAGACAAAAGCTAAGCTGGAGGGCGGTTGGGTGGAGGGTGCGAAAAGTTCTTGAGGTTTTCGCGCGGGCGCCGATATTTGATATCCTGCCCGTGACTACATCTTGGGCGAGAGGCATCCGCACAGCTTGGTGTTTCGCTGCGCTCTTATCAGAATTGAGAATGCGGCAGACCGGCGCAGCAGGCAGAGAACATCGTTCGCCAATCGAAATATTTGGAGGAATACTGATGCCGACGATGCAGCGTGAGGTTTATGAGGCGTTCCGTTCAGTCGGCGTGCCGGAAGAAACGGCGCTCAAGGCTGCAATCACACTGGACAAGAGGGACGCAGAACAGCGCGAGTTTTATGGGGCGTTCCGTTCAGTCGGCGTGCCGGAAGAAGCGGCGCTCAAGGCTGCGATCGCACTGTGGCGGGCGCGGAGGTGGGGGTGAAGACGGCCATCACGACATGGATGCTGATTCTCGTCTTGGTGCTTCAGGTGGCGATCTTCTTCAAAGTGTTCATCCATTGATCGGGAGAAACAATGATGCGGAGGGGGATGCCCCTCCCCGCACCTTCCTGGCCCCCGAACAAGAAGCCTTCTATCAGAACGTCGCCGAGATCACGCAAAAGACTGGCCCAGCCATTAGCGCCGGATGGATCAACCGCCCTATCAAGATCGACCGGACGTCATGATGCCGCAAATGCATCGGCAGGAAATTGGCAGTAAGCCCGCCGCCCGGCCTGTGGAAAACACCAAAATATCGTGGAAATTGAATGGCGTCCCGTAGGGGATTCGAACCCCTGTTACCGCCGTGAGAGGGCGGTGTCCTAGGCCTCTAGACGAACGGGACAAGCGCGCGCCCCAGCTACGCTGCTGGGCTGCTCACGTCAAGCGGGCGCGGCGTCGGTGATGAAAAAACCTGCGGAAATTCTTCCCTGCCAGCTTTCCGCGCGCAGATGACCGGCCAGATGCAGGGGCGCGCCGCCGGCGCGGTCCAGGGCTGTGGCCAGCGGCCCCTCTTTGGCGCGGAACAGCAGCGCTTTCAGCCGGCCGCCGCTTTCGCCCTCCACCATGGCGCGGATCGTCGTGCCGTCCTTGCCGATCCGGTCGCTTTTCACCACCCGGACGCGCGGCAGCACGAAGAGCGGCTCGGCATTGCCAGTGCCGAACGGGCCGAGCCGGGCCACCATCTGCGCCAGCGGCACATCAGCGCCGGCCACCGCCAGCACGCCTTCTACGGTCAGCTCGGCGATCCCCGGAAGCTCAGCCGCCGCGGCCAGCCGTTCGTTCAGGAACTGATGCAGTTCCGGCACCGCCGCATGAGGGAGGGAGAAGCCCGCGGCCATTGCATGGCCGCCGCCGGTGGTGAGCAGTCCGAGCTGCCGCGCGGCGATGATCGCCCCGCCCAGATCCACCCCGGGGACCGACCGTCCCGAGCCTTTGGCCAGCCCATCGGAGACGCCCGCGACCAAAGCCGGGCGGTTGAAGCGTTCCTTCACGCGCCCGGCGACGATGCCAACCACGCCGGGATGCCACCCTTCCGCCGCGAGCACGATCACCGGATGCCCGGCCGCCGCCTGCGCTTCGGCCTGGGCCAGCGCCTCGCTCATGATCGCTGCTTCCACGTCCTGGCGCTGCCGGTTCACCTCGTCGAGCGCCCGCGCCAGCATGGCTGCGGTCTCACCCTCATCGGCCAGCAGCAGCCGCAGCCCCATATCGGCTTCGGCGATCCGCCCGGCGGCATTGATGCGCGGCCCGAGCGCAAAGCCGCAATGCATGGCGGTCGGCGCCTCGCTGAGATTGGCCACCTCGAGCAGCGCGGCGATGCCCGGCCGGGCCCGCTTGGCCATCACGCGCAGCCCCTGGGTCACCAGCGCGCGGTTCAGCCCGATCAGCGGCATCACGTCGCAGATCGTCGCCAGCGCCACCAGATCGAGCAGCTCGCGCAGGTCCGGCTCGGCGCGATCGGCGAAAAACCCCTGCCGGCGCAGGGCGCGCAGCAGCGCGATGCAGGCCAGGAAGGCCACGGTGGTGGCGCAGATCATGCTTAGGCCGGAGCCGCAATCCAGCCGGTTCGGGTTCACCGTGGCGCGGATCGTCGCCGGTGGGCCCTCGGTTTTGTGATGGTCGAACACCAGAATGTCGGCGACATTGTGCAGCGGGGCGAAAGCCTGGTGCGCGGCCGTGCCGCAATCCACGCAAACCAGCAGTTTGGCGCCCTGTTCCACGAGGCCGCGCAGCGCGTTGCTGTTCGGGCCGTAGCCTTCCAGTAGCCGGTCCGGCACGTGATGGAGCACGCGGCAGCCAAGCTCGCGCAGCACAATGACCATGAGGGCGGAACTGCAGGCGCCGTCGACATCGTAATCGCCGAACACGCCGACGCATTCGCCTTTGAGCACGGCTTCGGCCAGCCGTGCGGCAGCTTCGTCCATATCGACCAGGCCGGACGGGTCGGGCAGCATGGCGCGCAATGTCGGCTCGAGAAAATCGCTGGCCCCTGGTCAGGGCTCACCCCGCGCCCGGCCAGCAGCCGCCCGATCAGTTCCGGCACGCCCAGACGTTGCGCGATGCCCTGGCCCAGCCGCTCGACATCGCCCGGCCGCCACACCCAGCGGCGGCCGGTCAGGCTCTGTTCTACGCCCAGCGCATGGTCATTCATCATTGGTCCGGTTGACAGGACCGAGACGATTCGCGGCAAGCTGCCTGGAGGGAAGTAAGTGGCCGCTTTTTGAAAAAAGCGGCGCAAAAACTTCGTTGAAACTGGGCCAACGGCGCTGAAACCAGCACGGCCCAGCTCAAGAAAGTTTTTTGCTGCTTTTTGTTCACAAAAAGTAGCGCTTCCTTCCTAGGGGACCAGCTCGAAATGCATGGTGGCATCGACTGTCACATGGCTGGCCTTCGAGCCGGGCGGGAAGGGCGGCATCTGGTTCTGCGCGAACAGGCCAAGCCAGGCCTGATCGAGGAACTGAGAGCCCGAACTGTCGAGCAGGCGCAGCCCGGTCACGTTGCCCTCGCGGTCGACGGTGAATTCGATCCGCACATCGCCCTGCTGGCCCTGCTCGGCGGCGGCCTGCGGATAATATTTATGATCGTTCACCCAGCGTGACAGCTCGGCTTCCCAATCCGCGCCGACATCGCCTTTGATCGTCACTTCCGGCGCGTTCACCGCCTGCGCGTCAGATTGCGGCAGGTTCAGGCTCAGCGCCTGATGCGCATGGGGCATCGGCGGCGTCGGCGGGGCCGGGTTGCCGAAGGACATGTTGTTCATCACGAGATAATGCTGCGGCGTGCGCGGACGCGGGCGCGGATGCGCCATGGGCCGCGGCGGCATCGGCATCGGTTGTGGCATCGGTGGCGCCGCCGGCATGTTCTGGGTCGTCGCGAACGGCGTGCTCGGCATGTTCAGATTCACCTCGGGCTGCGCCTGGGTCGGCGGTGCCTGGGTTGGTGGTGCTGTGGTCGGTTGTGTTTCCGCCGGCTGCTGCTGTTGCTGCGGGGGTGGCGGCGGAGGTGGGGGCGGCGCCGGCATGGTCGCGACGCTGCTGGGGCCGCTTCGTGGCGCCGGCGGTGCGGCGGTCTGCGGCGCGCCGCCATTTTCGAACACCACTGACACGCCGGGCGGGCTTGGTTGTTCCGACTGTGGCGGCCGATGGCGCGCGAGCAGGAGGAGCAGCGCGATCAGCGCCAGATGCAACAAAATCGCCGCAGCCCAGGCCGCCCGGATGGTCCAGGGGTGCCAGCGCTGCGGCGGCGGGGCGACGAGCCGTTCGCTCGCCGCTAAATCCAGCTGTGACGATGGTCGCCGGATCAGTAAGGGGCGTAGTAGGCAGGGGCGGGGGCGTAATAGCCAGGCGGCGGCGGCGGCGCATAGTACCCGTAACCCGGTCCCGGGGTAGGAGGTTGCTGAATCGACTCGCCATGACCCACCATGCACTGCGCATACGCAACGTCATAGCGACCTTGCAGAGAATCTGCAGTAGCCTGGGTGTTGCCGCCGGCAACGGCGGCGCCGCCCAGCAAGCCGGCCCCGGCGCCCGCCGCCGCGCCAATTCCGGCATTGCCCGCGGCCGCGCCGAGTGCTGCGCCCGCGGCGGCGCCGATCAACGTGCCTGCTGCCGTGGTGGCGATGGAATTGTTCTGCGTGTTGGCCTCGGTCTGGCCCGGCGCCGGCATCTGGGACTGCGCGTAATCGCGGCAGACAGAATCATCCTGCTGGAACTGGGAGAAGTTTTTTCCGGGGCCCGGCATGGCCACCACGGTCGGGCCGGAGGGTGGCGCCACGGTACAGGCGGCCAAAGCGAGCATCGGCAGACAAGCCAGCCCGTAACGTTTGTCTAACTTAAGCAATGACATTTTTTGCTCCTGCACGGCATGCATGCGCTGTCGTTGCGGCGGAATGTAGACAGCGAAAGATTTTGCCGCAACGCGAGACGCAGCCGCTTTACAATTCGTATTGAAATCGCACATTTGCGGCCGGCAGGAGGGCAAGGGAAGGGCTACTTTTTGTGAACAAAAAGTAGCAAAAAAACTTTGTTAATCTGGGCCCGTGCCGCTTCAGCGCCGCGGGCCCAAATTCGAAGAAGTTTTTGCGCCGCTTTTTTCAAAAAGCGGCTACTTGCTTCCTTTAACCGCGCCCCTCGAAAAACTCCTTCACCTTGGCGAAGAAGCCCTCATGTTCCGGGCTGCCGGCGCTATGGCTCCTGGCCTCTGCTTCGAACTCTTCGAGCAGCTCGCGCTGGCGCCGGGTGAGGTTTTGCGGCGTCTCCACGGCGACCTGGATATACATGTCGCCGCGCTGCGCGCTGCGCAGCACCGAAAACCCTTTGCCGCGCAGGCGGAACTGGTCGCCGGACTGCGTGCCGGGGGGGATTTTCACTTTTGCCGCCGTGCCGTCGATCGCCGGCACCTCGACCTCGCCGCCGAGCGCGGCCTGGGTCATGCGCAGCGGGACGCGGCAGAAAATATTTGCCCCGTCGCGCTGGAAAATTTCATGCAGCCCGCACCGCGACATGCACATAGAGGTCGCCCGCCGGGGCACCGCGCCGGCCGGCTTCGCCCTCGCCGGAGATGCGGATGCGCGTGCCGTCCTCGACCCCGGCCGGGATCTGCACGGACAGGGTCTTTTCCCGCGGCACGGTGCCGTTGCCGGAGCACACCCGGCAGGGATTGCGCACGACGCGGCCGGCGCCGCCGCAGGTCGGGCAGGTGCGCTCGACCACGAAAAACCCTTGCTGCGCCCGCACGCGGCCGAGCCCGCCGCAGGTCGAGCAACTATCCGCGCCAGCCGACTTGTCCGCAGAACCGGTGCCGGCGCAGGCATCGCAGCTCATGCGGCTCGGCACGCGCACATTCTTTTTGGTGCCGCTGAAGGCTTCGACCAGGTCGATCTCCACCTGGGCGCGGATGTCCGCGCCGGCGCCGCTGGGCGCACTGCTGCGGCCGCCGCCGCCGAACATCTGTTCGAAAATATCGCCGAGCCCGCCCTCGAAGCCGAACCCGCCGAAGCCGCCGGCGCCGGCACCTGCGCCGCCCATCCCGCCATTCTCGAAGGCGGCATGGCCGAACCGGTCATAGGCGGAGCGCTTCTGGTCGTCCTTCAGGACGTCATAAGCCTCGTTAAGTTCCTTGAATTTCGCTTCGGCCTTGGGATTCCCCGGATTGCGGTCCGGGTGGTGCTGCATTGCCAGCTTGCGATAGGCCTTTTTCAACTCTTCAGCGCTGGCCCCGCGCTCGACGCCGAGAATGGCGTAATAATCCTGTTTAGCCATGGCAGCGGTTTGTTCCTCTAACAACAGACGCAAACGGCAAAATCCCGGGGGGGCACCCCGGGATCCGTGTCATTCCAGCCTTGCCTTGCGTGCTCAGCTCGACTTCTTCTTGTCGTCGACTTCCTCGAAGTCGGCATCGACGATCTTTTCGTCGCTCGGCCCGGCTTCCGGCTGGGCTGCGCCCTCGGGGGCGCCGGCCTGCGCCTTGTACATCGCTTCGCCGAGCTTCATCGCCGATTGCGAGAGCCGCTCGGACGCTGCCTTGATGGCCTCGGCCGTGCCGCTTTCCAGCTCCGCTTTCGCCGCCGCCACCGCCGCCTCGGCCTCGCCCTTGTCCTGGGCGGAGACCTTGTCGCCGGCTTCCTTCAGCGTCTTCTCGACCTGGTTGATCATCGCTTCGGTCTGGTTGCGGGCTTCCACCGCTTCGCGCCGGGCCTTGTCGGCCGCCGCGTTCTCTTCGGCTTCGCGCACCATCCGCTCGATATCGTTGTCGGACAGGCCGCCCGACGCCTGGATGCGGATCTGCTGCTCCTTGGCGGTCGCCTTGTCCTTGGCCGAGACCGAGACGATGCCGTTGGCGTCGATGTCGAACGTCACCTCGATCTGCGGCACGCCGCGCGGCGCCGAGGGGATGCCCGTCAGGTCGAAATTGCCGAGCAGCTTGTTGTCCGCCGCCATTTCGCGCTCGCCCTGGAACACCTTGATGGTGACCGCGGTCTGCCCGTCTTCGGCGGTGGAGAAGGTCTGGCTCTTCTTGGTCGGGATCGTCGTGTTGCGGTCGATCAGACGGGTGAACACGCCGCCCAGCGTTTCGATGCCGAGCGAGAGCGGGGTCACGTCCAGCAGCAGCACGTCCTTGACGTCGCCCTTCAGCACCGCGCCCTGGATGGCGGCGCCGATGGCCACGACCTCGTCCGGGTTCACGTTGCGGGCGGGTTCCTTGCCGAAGAAGGTCTTCACCGTCTCGATGACCTTCGGCATGCGGGTCATGCCGCCGACGAGGATGACCTCGTTGATCTCACCGGCGGTGACGCCGGCATCCTTCAGCGCCGCGCGGCAGGGGGCCAGCGTGCGCTCGATCAGATCGTCGACCAGCGATTCCAGCTTGGCGCGGGTCAGCTTCAGCACCAGATGCTTCGGCCCGGAAGCGTCGGCGGTGATGAAGGGCAGGTTGATCTCGGTCTCCTTGGAGGAGGAGAGCTCGATCTTCGCCTTCTCCGCGGCTTCCTTCAGGCGCTGCAGGGCCAGCTTGTCCTTGCGCAGGTCGATGCCCTGGTCGCGCTTGAACTCGTCGGCCAGATAATCGATCACGCGCTGGTCGAAATCCTCGCCGCCGAGGAACGTGTCGCCGTTGGTGGACTTCACCTCGAACACGCCGTCGCCCAGTTCCAGGATGGAAATGTCGAACGTGCCGCCGCCAAGGTCGTACACCGCGATGGTGCCGGCGTTCTTCTTGTCCATGCCGTAGGCCAGGGCGGCCGCGGTCGGCTCGTTGATGATGCGCAGCACTTCGAGGCCGGCGATCTTGCCGGCATCCTTGGTGGCCTGGCGCTGCGCGTCGTTGAAGTAGGCCGGCACGGTGATCACCGCCTGGGTGACGGTCTCGCCCAGATAGGCTTCGGCGGTCTCTTTCATCTTGGTCAGGATGTAGGAGCTGACCTGAGACGGCGAATATTTCTGGCCCTTGGCCTCGACCCAGGCATCGCCATTGTCGCCGCGCACGATGTTGTAGGGCACCAGGCCCTTGTCCTTGGCCACGGTCGGGTCGTCATAACGGCGGCCGATCAGGCGCTTGACGGCATACAGGGTGTTGGTCGGGTTGGTGACGGCCTGCCGCTTCGCGGACTGGCCGACCAGGCGCTCGCCGGAATCGCTGAAGGCGACCATTGACGGGGTCGTGCGCGCGCCTTCCGCGTTCTCGAGGACGCGGACATCCTTGCCTTCCATGACCGCGACGCAGGAATTGGTGGTACCAAGGTCGATACCAATGACTTTAGCTCATGAATTTTAGCTCCTTTGCAGCGGGCCCCGTCCGGCCCGCAGCACCGGAGAGACCCCTTGGGGATAACGCCTTCGGATGTATTCAAACCGCCAACCCGGCACAAGGGTGATTTTTGCCCCTGACCCGGTTTTTGCGCTCTGATGGGCGGCCAGTGCCCCGGTTGCAGGGGCGGGCTAACCGCCCATGGATGCAAGCTTACGTCTTTGCCGGACAAAACCAGCGAGCGCCTGCGCAAAGCTGATATCCCGCTCCGTCACCCCGCCGGCATCGTGCGTGGAAAGGCTGATTTCCACGCGGTTATAGGAGTTGGACCAGTCCGGATGGTGATCCATCCGCTCCGCCAGCAGTGCTGCCCGCGTCATGAACGCGAAGGCCTCGGAGAAATTCTTGAATTTATAGGCGTTGCGGATGGATTTGCGGTCCGCCGCCAGAGTCCATTCCGGCGGCAGATTGCTCAGTTCGGCGTCGGACAGAAGTTTTGACATTTTCGGTCTCCTCCACAGAAAGAGGAAGGAACGGGGCCGCTTTTTGAAAAAAGCGGCACCAAAAATTTTTTTACTCTGGGCCGTGAGACGCTCGAGCGGCACGGGCCCAAATTAGCAAAGTTTTTTTGCTTCTTTTTGTTCACAAAAAGAAGCCTTTCTTACTTCCTTAGCCGAGGCACCAGGCCAGAATCGCCTTTTGCGCGTGCAGCGCGGTTTTCCGCCTCGTCGAAGACGATCGAGGCCGGGCCGTCGATCACCGCCTCCGCCACCTCTTCGCCGCGATGCGCGGGCAGGCAGTGCATGAACACCGCATCCGGCGCGGCCAGCGCCATCAGCTCCGGCGTCACCTGGTAGGGCGCCAGGGCGGCAAAGCGCGCGGCGGCCTCGTCCGGCGAGTCCGCCATGCTGAGCCAGGTATCGGTCACCACGCCGCGTGCGCCGGCGACCGCCTCGCGCGGGTCGGTCGTCACGGTCACATCCGCGCCCTGCGCCTGCGCCCAGGCGAGCGCCTCGCGGCTTGGTGCGTGGGCTTCCGGGCAGCCGAGCCGTAGTGAAAAGCCGAATCTTGCGGCGGCTTCAATGAACGAGGTCGCGACATTGTTGCCGTCGCCCAGCCAGGCGATGGTCTGCCCGGCAATGGGGCCGCGATGCTCCTCGAAGGTGAGGATATCCGCCATGATCTGGCAGGGATGCGAGAGTTCGGTGAGGCCGTTGATGATCGGCACGCTGGCATGTTTCGCCAGCTCGTACAGCTTCGCCGAGTTCGCGGTGCGGAGCATGATGGCGTCGACATAGCGCGACAGCACGTTGGCGGTGTCCGAGATCGTCTCGCCGCGGCCGAGCTGCATGTCGCGGGAGGAGAGCGAGATCGACGTCGCCGCCCAGCTCGCGCATCGCCACTTCGAAGGAGACGCGGGTGCGGGTCGAGGGTTTTTCGAAAATCAGCGCCAGCGTCTTGCCCGCAGAGCGGCTTTTTGCCGCTGCGCCGGGTCCGCTTGAACTGCGCGGCATTGTCCAGCAAGCGCGCGCAGCTCGACGCTGGAAAAATCCCTGAGTTCAAGAAAATGCCGGGGGGCGTTGCTGCGGAGTTCGATCGCGGCGCTCATTTGGCGGCCTCCAGCGTTGCGGGCTGCAACCGTCGCGCCGCGCGCTCGAGCCGTGCCAGCGCCTCGTCGCATTCCGCCTGGCGCACGATCAAGGGCGGCGCCAGCCGCAGCACGTTATCGCCGGCGGCGACCGTGAGCAGCCCTTCCTCGAGTGCTGCCGCCTGCAGTTCGGTGTTGGGCACCGTGCATTTCACCCCGGCGAGCAGCGCCATGCCGCGTACCTCGGTGAACACGGACAGGTCGTTCTTCAGGCACAGCCGTTCCAGGCCGGCGCGGAGATATTCGCCGGTGGCGATGATCTCATCGAGGAAGCCGGGGGCGAGGATCACGTCCAGCACCGCATTGCCGGCGGCGCAAGCCAGCGGGCCGCCGCCGAACGTGGTGCCGTGGCTGCCCGGCACCAGCGCCTTCGCCACCCGCTCCTTGGCCAGCACGGCGCCCATCGGGAAGCCGCCGGCCAGGCCTTTGGCGAGCGACATCACATCCGGCTCGATCCCGGCCCATTCGTGCGCGAACAATTTGCCGGTGCGGCCCATGCCGGTCTGCACCTCGTCGAACCCGAGCAGAATCCCGAACTCGTCGCAGATCGCGCGCAGGTCGCGCAGGTATTGCATCGTCGCCGGGCGGATGCCGCCTTCGCCCTGGATCGGCTCGACCAGCACGCCTGCGGTCTGTGGCGTGATCGCCGCGCGCAAGGCGGCCAGATCGTTGAACGGCACATGGTCGAAGCCGTCCACCGCCGGGCCGAACCCGGCCTGGTATTTCGGGTTGCCGGTGGCGGAGAGCATGGCCAGCGTGCGGCCATGGAACGCGCCGTCGCAGCAGATCACCCGGATGCGCTCGGGCTGGCCGGCGTCGGACATCGTCTTGCGCATGGCCTTCACCAGGCCCTCATTCGCCTCGGCGCCGGAATTGCAGAAGAACACCGAGTCCGCGAAGCTGGCTTCAACCAGACGCTGCGCCATCAGCTCCGCGCCCGGCACCCGGTACAGGTTGGACACATGGATCACCCGCTTCGCCTGCTCGGCGATCGCCTGGGTCAGATGCGGGTGCCCGTGCCCCAGCGAGCTGGTGGCGATGCCGGCACCGAAATCAAGAAAGCGTCGCCCAGCCTTGTCGAACAGCCAAGCGCCTTCGCCATGCTCAAAGGCAAGGTCGGCGCGGTTGTAGTTCGGCATTAGCGGAGAAATCATGAGTGTGCTTTCAAGGGCGGAAAGCACGGAAGATTGCGCAAATGAGCCAAAAAAGTCAAATTTTTCACCCTGCTCTGCTGATCGCGCTGGCGGCGCTCTGCCTTGTGCCTTCCCTTCTGGAAGCCGCCGCGATCGTCTGGGGAGAGGCGCACGGTTTCACCGGCAAGGCGTTGCGCGACGGGCTGGATTTCTGGGGCGGCGGGTTCCTCGCTCTCCATGGGCATCTCGCCGCCTTGTTCGACGTGCGGGCCTATCAGGCGTTCTTCGCCGGGCTGTACGGCAAGCTGCCTTATCATCTGTGGAGCTACCCGCCGACCTATCTGCTGATCGCATTGCCCTTCGGTTGGCTGCCGCCCTGGCCGGCGGTGCTCAGCTTCGATCTTCTCTCCTTGCTGCTGCTGGCCGTGCTGCTGCGGCTGGCGGGGAAAGCGGATGGTTCATTTTGCCGCGGTCCTGGCCAGCCCGGCCAGCCTGGAAAATGTGCCATGGAACATCAGAACGCAGCACTTCTCACCGCCCTGATCGGCGGCGGGCTTCTGCTGCTGCCGCGCCGGCCGCGTTTGGGCGGCGCGCTGATCGGTCTCGCCACCATCAAGCCGCAACTGGGGCTGGCTCTGCCGCTGTTCCTGATCCGCCGTGCGCCGGTTGCGTTTGGCATGGCGGTCGTCTCCGCTTTGGGGCTTGCCGCACTCTCCTGGCTGGTTCTGGGCGCGGCCGCATGGTCCGGCTTCTGGCATGTCACCCGCCCGGCAATGTCCGCCGTGCTGCTTACCGGCCAGCCGCCGGAATTCGCCGGCGGGCTGATCAGCGTCTTCGCGCAGTTTCCGCTTTCTGGGCGTTCCCGCGGCGCTGATGGTGCAGGGGGTGGTCAGCGCTGCTGCCATCCTGCTCGCCGCGCGGACGCGCTCGCCGATTGCCGTGCTGTTGCTGACCGCGCTTAGCAGCCCCTATCTGCATGCTTATGACCTGCTCGGCGCCACGCTGGCGGTCGCCCTGCTGGTCGAGCGGCGCCTGGCCACCGGTTTTGCCCCGTTTGAGGCGCTGCTCTGCTTCCTCGTCTGGTTCGGTCCTGGGGTGCTGCCTTGGGCGCCGCAATTTGCCCATGTCATGCCCTTCCTGCTGGTAGCGCTCTTGGCAAGCGCCATGCGGCGTGGTGGACTTGGCCCATGCGACTCCTCTCTGGCTCCGCCCGCCTCGCCGGTGTTATCGGCTGGCCGGTTGCCCATTCCCGCTCCCCCCGACTTCACGGCACCTGGCTGAACCGCTACGGGATCGATGGCGCTTATCTGCCGCTGCCCGTCGCGCCGGAGCATTTCGCCGATACGGTCCGCGCCTTGCGCCATGCCGGGTTCGCGGGCGCCAATGTCACCATCCCGCACAAGGAAGCCGCCTTCGCCGTGTGTGACCGGCTGGAGCCGAGCGCCCTGCGCGCCGGGGCGGTGAACACGCTGATTTTCGGGGCGGACGGCATTACCGGCGCCAATACCGACGGCTATGGTTTTGTCGCCAATCTGCGCGCCCATGGCGTCGACCCCGCAGCCGGTCCGGCGCTGATCCTGGGCGCCGGCGGCGCCGCCCGCGCCATCGCCGCAGCGCTTGCAGGACGAGGGCGCGGCGGTGACCATCTGCAACCGTTCGCCTGAACGCGCCGCCGCCCTGGCCGCGCATCTGCCGCCGGCGCGGGTGCTGCCCTGGGCGCAGCGCGCCGCCGCACTTGCCGATCACGCTTTGCTGGTGAACACCACCTCGCTCGGCATGACCGGGCATCCGGCTTTGGACATGGATCTCGAAGCCGCGCCGGCCGGGCTCGCGGTCGCCGACATTGTCTATGCCCCGCTCACCACGCCCCTGCTCGCCGCGGCAGCGGCGCACGATTTGCGGGCGGTCGAGGGGCTCGGCATGTTGCTGCATCAGGCCGTGCCCGGTTTTTCCGCCTGGTTCGGCGTTACCCCCACCGTCGATGAGGAATTGTACCGGATCGTCGCCGCATGATCGTGATCGGCCTGACTGGCGGCATCGGCATGGGCAAGACCAGTGTGGCGAGCATTTTCGCGGCACATGGCATCCCCTGTTTCAACGCCGATGACGAGGTGCACCGGTTGCAGGCGCCGGGCGGCCGCGCCATCCCGCTCCTCGACCGCGCCTTTCCCGGCACGGTCGAGGACGGCGTGCTGAACCGGGCCCGCCTGCGCGAATGGGTGCTGCGCGACGATGCGGCGATGCACCGGCTGGAAGCCATCATGCATCCGCTGGTGCGCCAGTGCGAGGCGCAGTTCCGCACCGCCGCCTTCCGCGCCGGCCGCCGCGCCGTGCTGCTCGACATCCCGCTCCTGTTCGAGACCGGTTCGGAAAACCGCTTCAGCAAAATTATCGCCGTGTCCGCCCCGCCTGACGTGCAGATGGCGCGGGTGCGCCGCCGCGGGCTGCCGGAGGCGCAAATCGAGGCGATTATCGCCCGGCAAATGCCGGATGCCGAAAAGCGCCGCCGCGCCGATTATGTGGTGCGCACGGGCCTCTCGAAATTCCATACCGTGCGCAGCGTGCGCCGCATCATCCAAGGGCTGCTGCCATGAGCCGTTCCGTGCTGTTCGATACCGAAACCACCGGCTTCGAGCCGCTCACCGGCGACCGGGTGATCGAGATCGCGGCTATCGAGCTGATCAACGACCTGCCGACCGGCGCGCAATATCACGTGCTGCTCAACCCCGAGCGCGACATCCCCGCGGACAGCACGCGCGTGCACGGCATCACCAACGCCCATGTCGAGGGCAAGCCGCTCTTTGCCGATATCGTCGATGAGATGCTGGCGTTTTTCGGCGACGCGCCGCTGGTCGCGCATAACGCGCCGTTCGACTTTGGCTTCATCGACCATGAGCTGTCCCGCCTCAATCGCCCGCCATCTGGGAAGAGAGCGCATGATCGACACGCTGGTGCTGGCGAAAACCCGCTTTCCGGGCATGCCGAACAGCCTGGACGCGCTGTGCCGCCGCTTCGACATCGATCTCTCCGCCCGCACCACACATAACGCGCTGCTCGACTGCAAATTGCTGGCCGAGGTGTATGTGGAACTCACCGGCGGACGGCAGCGCGGCCTGGTGCTGGAGACCGAACAGAGCCTGAGCTTCGCGCATTATGAACGCGCCGACCAATCGCACACCGCGGCCGATGGTGGTGGACGAAGCGACGCTCGCCACCCATGCCACCTTCATTGCCCGGTTGAAGGATCCGGTCTGGCTGCAGGAGTAAGGAAGAGAAGGCTTCTTTTTGTGAACAAAAAGAAGCAAAAAAACTTTGTTAATCTGGGCCGTGCTGGTTTCGCGGTCACTGGCCCAGAGTCAAAGAAGTTTTCGTGCCGCTTTGTTCAAAAAGCAGCTGCTTTCTTTAACTTTTGCCCGAAGCCGAGAGTTTGGTTCGTCGCCGTGAAGGCGCATGGCCATCGGCCGATCTGATCGGGCGCAGCCTCAGGGCCTTGCCTTATGCTCACATGGAGCCTTCGGCGCTCGAACGGCACAGTCCCAAACTAACAAAGTTTTTTTGCTACTTTTTGTTCACAAAAAGTAGGCCCTTCTTACTCAAACCCGTGCGCTTGGTTCGCCGCCGCGAATGCGCGGAAAATTTCCTCCCCGCCGATATTGTGGCCATCGACTGACCTGACCGGGCGCAGGCTCAGGGCGTTGCCCAGGCACAGGGCTTCGGCTTCGCGCAGCCATGCGGGCGGCAGTTCGGCCTCACGCACCAGCCCGGCTTCGAGCAGCACGGCGCGGCGGATGCCCGGCAGCGCCCCGTCTTCGAGCCGTGGGGTCAGCCAAGCGCCGTTGCGGTGGAGGAAGATCGTTGCGGCGCTCGATTCCGCCACGCAGGCCGGCCTGGTTGAGCAGCAGCGCGTCAGCGGCGCCGCGCTCTTCCGCCTCGAGCCGGGCAAGGATGCTCGGCAGATAATTCAGCGATTTGACGCGGGAGAGGGGGGAGTGCGCATCCCGTGTCATGGAGCGGGCGATGATGACGTCCGCGGGGCTGGCGGGCGGCGGCAGGGGGGCGGCGGTGACCAGCACGGTCGGGCGTTGCGGTTGGGGCGGCAGCAGGCCGCGCGGCCCGGGACCGCGCGTCACCGTCAGGCGCAACACGCTTTCGGTCAGTCCCTGCGCGGCGATCAGCGCGGCCAGGGCCTGATGCAATTCATCCTCCGTCCGGCAGGTCCAGGCGCAGCAATCGCGCGCCGGCCTGGAGCCGGGAGACGTGGCGCGCCGCGTGCCGGGGGCGGCCCTCGGCCACGCGTAGCGTTTCGAACAGCCCATCGCCCAGCAGCAGGCCGCGATCGGCTGGGTCGATGCGCGCTGCTTCGGCGGCGATGAGTGCGCCGTTCAGCCAGACGATCTGGTCAGCCATGGCCAGCCGCCAGCAACGGGGCCGCTTTGAGGCGCATCTCGGCATATTCGGCGGCGGGATCGCTGTCCCATACAATGCCGCCGCCGGCCTGGGCGAACAGGGCTTCCCTGGTGGCGACGATGCTGCGGATCATCACTGAGCTGCCCATGGCCCCGTCAAAGCCGAGCCAGGCGAGCGTGCCGCAATAGGCGCCGCGCGCCGCCGTCTCGATCTCATCGATGATCTGCATGGCGCGATGCTTCGGTGCGCCGGTGATCGATCCGGCGGGAAAGCTTGGCCCGGAGCAGATCGATGGCGCCGAGGCCGGGCTTGAGCTGCCCTTCGACCACCGAGACCAGATGCTGTGCGCTGGCGAAGCGTTCCAGCGCGAAGAGTGCCGTGACTTTCACGCTGCCGGTGGCGCAGACGCGGCCGAGATCGTTGCGCATGAGATCGACGATCATCAGGTTTTCCGCGCGATCCTTTACCGACCGGCTAAGTTCCCGGCCCAGGATTTCGTCCTCCTCCGGGGTTGCGCCGCGGCGGATCGTGCCTTTGATCGGCCTGGTTTCGACCCGGCCATCCGGCGTGAGGCTGAGAAACGCTTCGGGCGAGGCGCTGATGATCGCGACCTCGTCGTCGCAGCTGAGAAAGCTGGCGAAGGGGGCGGGGCTGCGCCGCCGCAGCGCGGCATAAAGCCCGGCGGCGGAGAAGTTGGCGGGGCGAGCGGCCTGGAAGCGATGCGTGAGATTGGCCTGAAAAATATCGCCGGCGCCGATATAGGCGCGCACCTGCTCAACCCGCGCGCGATAACCGGCTTCGCTCCATTCCGGCTGCCAATCCAACGGCGCCGCGGCCGGCAAATTTGCCGGCTGCGCCAGCCGCGCGGTCAGCGCGGCAAGGCGCTGGGCGGCGGGCGCGCCAGGCCGGTCATGGCCGATGAACCAGAGCCGGTTGGTGCGATGCTCGAAGCCCAGAACGGTGTCGTACAGGCCGAACCAGGCGTCTGGCAGGCCGCTCATGCGCGGATGGCGGCTGGCGATCCCCGCAGCGGCGACGCCGAGCTCATAGCTCAGGAACCCGACCGCCCCGCCGATGAAGGGCAGTGGCGCAGCAAGCTCGCGCGCGTGGGGAGGGCGCTGCTGGTCAAGCCACGCCGCCAGCGGAATGAAAGGGTCGCCGGAACCGGCAGGAGTTTGAGGATCGCGGCCGGATCGAGGCAGAGATAGGAGATTTTCGCCCGCTCGTCGTTCGGCGCCGCGCTGTCGAGAAACGCCAGATAGGGCTCGCCGGCGCAGGAAGCGTAACAGCCGAGAGGATCGCGCCAGGGTAATTCCGTGACCAGCATCGGCACCGTTTCGCACAAATATCCGGAGCGATCCACCGATCCGGATGCCGCGTGCCTGTCAGCCGCTGGCCTGGAGTGCCGCCGGCGGCATATAGGCGTTCTCCGCCTGGCAGACGCGGTCGCGGCCTTCCCTTTTGGCGCGGTACAGTGCCCGGTCGGCGGCCTCCAGCAGGTCTGAGACCGTCATCTGGTCGGCGGTCTCAGGCGTCAGCGAGGCGACGCCAACGCTGACCGTCACGATGCCGTTTGGCCGCTTGGCATGTTTCAGCCGCAACTCGCGCACCGCAGTGAGCAGGCGGCCGGCAACCGCCTGCGCCGCGCGCGCGCTCGTGTTGGGCAGCAGGATGGCGAATTCCTCGCCGCCATAGCGGCCGACCATATCGCCCGGCCGGCAGGTCGCCAGAAACACGTTGGAGAGCGCGCGCAGGCACCTGTCACCTGCCGGATGGCCGTAAAGATCGTTATAGGCCTTGAAGTCATCGGCATCGATCATGATCAGCGCGAGGTTGCGGCCGTTCTTGATCGCCCGGTCGAAATGCCGCTGCAGACTTTCCTCGAAATGCCGGCGGTTGGCGACGCCGGTCATGTAATCGCTGCGCGCCGCATGGCGGTGCTGCCGGTCGGACACTTCTTTGCTCAGCGTGATCAGGCCCAGGCCGAGCAGAACGGTGAAGGCGAGGGAGTTGAGCATGAACGAGATGAAGCCCGGCATGTTCAGGAAGGACGGGTTGCCCGCATGGGGGTTGCCGGCGGCGGCCCCGATGCGGCGCAAGGTCACGACGGCCTGGAATGCGTACAGGCAGAGCAGCCAGCCGCGGATGCTGAGTGCGCCCAGGCGCATCAGCCAGATCTCGCGCATGGTGAGGAGAATGAGCCCCGTGATGAGCAGCTCGGACACGCAGATGCGCAACTCCATGCTGTTATGGAGTTGCGGGGTCAGGCACAGCGCGCACCAGATGATGATGGGCGCCATGACCATGTCGAAACGGGCCGGGCGCGTGCGCAGGGCGCGGCACGCGGTCCAGATTGCCCCATAGAAGGCGACCATCAGTGAATTGCTGATGAAGATGGCGGGCAGGAAGGGCAGGGTCACACGGCTGATCATGCTGAGGCAGAACAGCAAACATCCCCCCGCCATCCACAGAATGGCCTTCTGGCTGCGGTCCTGCAGCCAGATCGGCACGCAGGCGGTGCTCATCAGCAACAGGACCAGCAATGTGGCGAGGAAGAGTGTTTTCGGATCCAGGACCATCGTTTTCTTTTGTGCCGATCAGTCCCGTGCCGGAAGTGAAGCTGCGTGTGGGTCTAACCTGGCGTTGCGTTGCGTTAATTTTTCTGCGGAGGAAAGATGGGAAGTTTTCAGATTTTTACTTGGTTATTCGTTTTTGTGGTGCGTTTCTCGTGGGCGTGTAGCGGTTCGTTATGAGGCGCTTTTGTCCGGGGCGAAAGCATTGTCGTGTGTGTAGGGGATAATGGGAGCCGATGGAAGATGATTTTGCTTTTTGTGAGCAATATTTTCATTTTGATATAAACACTACCAGCCGGCTTGGGTAATTGATTGAATTTCAAGTCGTTATGGAATGCAAACGTTTGTTTTGTTATTGCGTATGGATGTTTGCGTAAGCGTACGGGTGATAATTTCAGGTTGAAGATTGCTTGTGGCTTGTGCGTTAGGCGTGTCGTGCCGTGCAAAATCTTGTCGGTCAGGGCGGTTGATGTCTTTGGCTCTGGATTTAGAAAAGTCTTCTAATGTCATGAAATTGTTGGGCGTGACGTATGTTTCTTTTCAGGTATATCCCGTGGGTTCTGGTGCCGTCTCGGCGACGTGGTGTGCAAGCGGGTATTTGTGGGTTGTGTCTCTGCATTTCGGGTGGTGAATGTTTTTTTGACGAATTCTCTGTTTGTGAATTGTTTCTGTTTTAAAATAAAATGCGTCGGGTAATATGGTTGCGGCTTCTTGTCTTTCCCGGTCTGGATCGGCATTTGTGATTTTCCTGCCTCGCTCGGGATGGGAAATTTGCGGGAGCATTCATCATGTCCAAGCATGTCTACAAAAAGCTGGAGCTGGTTGGTACGTCGCCGGATGGTATTGAAGCGGCGATCGACAATGCGCTTTCTCGTTGCGGTGAAAGTGTGCGCAATCTGCGCTGGTTTGAGGTGACGCAAATTTGCGGTGAAATTGCTGGCAGTAAAATTGCTCATTTCCAGATTGAAATGAAAGTTGGATTTACTCTGGATGAGTAAGGTTGTGTAACGCGCGATCGCGCGCGCGTGGCGTGTAGGGCTTGTAACTTTCAAGCGTGAGGTCTCGCGGTCGCTTCAGTCGGAGAGAAGCTGTTCCTTGAGAGGGGCTGCTCTTTAAGAGGAGAGCGGCGCACGTGTTTTGTGGCTCCGGCTTGGGGCGCTGAAACAGCGCAGGCCGAGGCGGTCTTCCTCCATGAGGTTGCTCATGTCCTTGGCTCAGGCGCCGCCGGCCCGGCCCGTACCTGCCTCACGCGGCGCAAGAGAGGGAGGGGGGCGTCATTTCGTAGCCGGCGGTTTCCAGCATCGCCGGGTCAGCCACCTCCACCAGCGCCGCGCGATCGAACCCGTTGAACGCGGTGCGCAGGCAGGCGCCATAGGCCCCAAGCTGGCCGATTTCGATCCAGTCCCCCTCCGCCACATCATCCGGCAGCATGAACGGGCCGCGCATCACGTCGATGGAATTGCAGCTTGGCCCGAACAGGCCGAACGCGGCAGCGGCGCGGCGCCGGTTTCGCCCTTGGCGCGGAGCAGCTTGGTGGGGAAGCGGAAGCCGAGCGCGCCGGCATCGGCCAGCGCGCCATACACGCCGTCATTCACATACAGCATGTTGTCCTTGCGCAGCTGCACCTGCACCACCACGGACCCGCCGCCGGCCACCAGAGCGCGGCCGGGCTCGGCCCAGAGTGTTCGCGCCGGGCAGGCCGAGCTGCTCGAACGACGTGGCAATCTCCGCCATGAAGGCGTTGAGCGGCGGCGGGGTCAGGTCTGGATAGGCGACCGGAAATCCGCCGCCGACATCGATCACGTCCACCGTCACGCCGGCGCGCCGGATCGCCAGCCCGGCCAGCGCCATCGCCTCGCGCCAGGCGAGCGGGTCCATGCATTGTGAGCCGACATGGAAGGCGACGCCCAGCCGGCCCGCCACCGGCCGCGCCGCCTGCAGGAGTGCCACCGCCGCCTCGATGGAGGCGCCGAATTTGCTGGAGAGATCGATCGCCGCCTGGGCCGCGGGCAAGGCCAGGCGCACGAACAGGCCCGGCCGCGCCGCATTCTCGCACGCGCCGATGACCTCGAGGATTTTCTGCAATTCCGCCTCCGAATCGAGCACGAAATCCCGCACGCCGTGCAGGGCCCAGGCTTCGCGGATGGCCGCGCGGCCTTTCACCGGATGCATGAAATGAATGTCCGCGTTCGGGAAACAGGCGGCGCACCAGCGTGACCTCGGAGATCGAGGCGCAATCGAAATGGCGCACGCCCGCCGGCCCAGACCGCGCGCAAGAACCGCCGGCTCAGGGTTGCATTTCACCGCGTAGAGCACATCGCCGGGGAAGGCGGCGACGAAGGCGGCGGAAGCGGCTGGCGATCACCTGCGGGCGGAGGCAGTGCAGGGGCACTTCAGGGCGCAGCGATTTCACCACTTCGGCGACGCAGGGCAGCATGCTCGCGGCGTCGGAGCGGAGCGAGATGTGGCGGCACAGGCGGGCGCATGGCCCCGTGATTTCTGAATCAGGCTCATGGCAAAATATCCTCGCAAACCCTCGGCCGGCCTGTGCCTGCCGTGAAATGTTCAGAGAAACGGACGGCACAGGCGCGTGTCAGCGCCTCTGCGCCGTGTTGTCTCGGGTCTGCGCGGACTTCGCATCGATAACGTCCGATCAACTAACATAGCCGTCTCCTAATTGATCCCGGTCCTGCGGACCGACTCTCGACCTACCAGGATGCGTCTCGTCGTTGCTGTACCCGGTCATCCGGGTTCTCGGCACGTGCGATGCATCAAGCTTTCGAAACGAAGGAAATTGCCAAAGCGGAGCAATTAGGGCAATTTTGTTTCGACGTGATATGCTAAAATCTCATGGCGGAGGCCAGATTTTCGGAGCGTTTCGCAAGGCTCGTCGCCGGCGTTCCGGGCGCCCATCTGGTCCTGCCTGAAGATGTTCCTGCTTCGGCATTTTCAGCCGCGTTTTCCGGCGCGTGTGCGGCTGTGAAGCGCACCGCGCCATGCCTCAGGCGATGGCCCGTAACGGCGCCGCCGCCGGAGCCGTATGGCGCGGATGGTTCGTGGCCGGCTTCCGGCCGATGGTCGATCACCATATAGCCGCGTCCCCAATTGGTCTCGATGAAATCGTCGATGCCGAGCGACCTGCAGCTTTTTGCGGATCTTGCAGATGAAGACGTCGATGATTTTCGGGTTCGGCTCGTCCAGCCCGCCATAAAGATGGTCCAGGATGGCTTCTTTGCTGAGCACCGAGCCTTTGCGCAGAGCCAGGATTTCCGCGATTTGGTACTCTTTTTTGGTCAGGGTGACCGGTTTGCCGTTGGCGTAAATTTTCTTGGCGTTCATGTTGATTTCAACGCGCGCCGATGCGCAAGCGCGTTTTCCTGGAAGCCATGGCTGCGGCGGATCAGGTTCTGCACTTTCATGAAAATTTCCTCGTGCGATAAAGCGTCGACGATCAAATCGTCCGCCCCGCCTGGAGCACGCGCAAGCGCGCGGCTTGGGTCATGTTGCTGGTGACCGCGACGAGCGGCGCGCGCACGCGGGCCAGGCGCAGGCTCCGCACGAGCTCCAGCTCGCCCATGCGCTGTTCGGACAGGCGCAGCAGGATGGCGTCGTATTCATAGAACTTCACCAGATCGAGTGCCTCGTCCGCGTCATGCGTTTCGTCCACGACGGCCAAGCGCGAACGCAGGAAGGGGGCTAGCGGGTCTTTTTTGTTGGCGTTGGCTCAAAAGAGAGAATTTTCACGACAGCCTCCGTTTTGATATCGGAACGATACAACCCGGAAGGGAAATCGTCAATCATTTTGTTTGTCGCATCGCGCTTAGCGTGTAAAAATTAAGAATTTTTTGCTGAAATGGACCGCGCACGGGTTGAGCTTGGTTTCGCGCCGGACCCTGCGCCTTTGGGCCGTGTCGGTGTGACGCCACGGCCCCAAAGGAAAAAAGTTTTTGCGCCGCTTTTTCCAAAAAGCGGCTGCTTTCTTCCTGAATGTCAGGCGCGGCCGGTCTTGAGCAGGTCGCGGATTTCCGTGAGCAGGTTTTCCGTCGGCGTCGGCGCCGGAGCGGAGGGCGGCGGCGGCGCCTTGTAGAGCTTCTGCAGCAGCCGGATCATCCAGAAGATCGCGGCGGCGATGATCAGGAAATTGATGACCGTGTTCAGGAACACGCCGTAATTGATGGTCACGGCGCCGGCTTTCTGCGCCGTCGGCCAGGGTCGGTTCCGCGGGGCCGCGCAGTGTGATGAAATGATTGGAGAAATCCACGCCGCCGGTGATCAGGCCGAGGAGCGGGGTGATGAGGTCCCTGACCAGGCTGTTGACGATGCCGGTGAAAGCGGCGCCGATCACCACGCCGACGGCCAGATCGACGACGTTGCCGCGCAGGATGAAGGCTTTGAAATCATCGAGCCAGCCTGGTTTGGACAAAGCGAGCCGGGTGTGCAGCAGATCGGACATGTCGGTCTCCTTCTGGGAAAGCAGCATCTGTTGGCTTGCGACGCACGGCCTTGTTGTCGGCCGCTGCTACTGCATTTAGCCCATTCATCGCCCCGATCCAGGCGCGAACCGGCCTTGTGGGGCCATGTTTCAAGCGTTTTCCGAAAGCGCCCGGCCCGGCCCGATGCTGCGGCCGCAATCGCAGCTTGCCCGGCTCGATGCCGGTTTGGGAGAAGGGGGGCGACAAAACAGGAGAGTGCGATGCGGAGCAGGATTCTGATCGTCGGTCTGGCCTTGCTGCTGACCGGATGCGGCTCAGGGACGGGGCGGCTTTCCGGCGGTGCGGCGGGCGGTGCCGCCACCGGCGCGCTCATCGGCCTGATCGGCGGGCCGATCGGTGTCGTGATCGGCGCCGGCATCGGCGCCGGGGCAGGCGCCATGACCTCCAGCAACACCACGCCGAAGCAGGTCGATCTCGGCCCGCCGCCTTGGGAGCATGGGCGGCAGGCGGGGCCGGCTCAAGGCCAGCCGCAGGCTGCGCAAATGCAGGCGCCGCAGGGCCAGCAGCAGGCGGAGCAGGACCAGGCCCGGCAATATCCGGTCGAGCCGGTGCAAACTCAGCAGCTCCAGGCGCCGCGTTAGTGCGCCGGGCGGCTTCCCTCGCCAAAGATATGTGCTAAACGCCGGGACCTATGCGTCAATTTCTGGAATTCGAAAAACCCGTCGCCGAGCTCGAAAGCAAGATCGAGGAATTGCGGCGCATGTCCTCCCCCGGCGAGATCAATATCGCCGACGAGGTTGCGCGGCTCTCGGCCAAGGCTGACAGCCAGCTGCGCACCCTCTATGCCCGGCTGACCCCCTGGCAGAAGACGCTGGTGGCCCGGCATGCGGAGCGGCCGAAGGCGGCAGCGGGTCATTGCCACGCTGATCACCGATTTCACCCCGCTGGCCGGTGACCGGGCCTTTGCCGACGATGCCGCGATCATTGGCGGCATGGGCCGTTTTCGCGGCCAGCCGGTGATGGTGATCGGCACCGAGAAGGGCACCGATACCGAAAGCCGCATCAAATATAATTTCGGCATGGCCAAGCCCGAGGGCTACCGCAAGGCGCGGCGCCTGATGGAGCTGGCCGGGCGCTTCAACCTGCCGATCCTCACCTTCGTCGATACGTCCGGCGCCTTCCCCGGCATCGAGGCCGAGGCGCGCGGCCAGGCCGAGGCGATCGCCCGCGGCATCGAGGCCTGCCTGTCGGCGCCGGTCCCGTTGATCTCGACGATCATCGGCGAGGGCGGGTCCGGCGGCGCCATCGCGCTCGCCGCGGGCAATAGCGTGCTGATGATGGAACATGCGATCTATTCGGTGATCTCGCCGGAAGGCTGCGCCTCGATCCTGTGGCGCGACGCGGCGCAGGCGCCGGTGGCCGCCGAGGCGATGCGCGTCACCGCGCAGGATCTGCGCCGGCTGGGGCTGATCGACGAGGTGGTGGCCGAGCCGCTCGGCGGGGCGCATCGCGACCCGGAAATGGCGATCGCCAATCTCGGCAATGCCATCGCCCATGCCCTGGAGCCGCTCAAAGCTCTTGTCCCCTGAATCGCTGCGCGCCCGCCGGCGGGAAAAATTCCTCGCTATGGGCAAGCTCGGGCTGGGGTAGAAAGTAAGGGCCGTTTTTTTAAAAGGAAGCTGGCCAGCTTTTTTGCTCGTCACAAAGCGGCCAAGCCGTCATTGCGGCTGGTAGCAGCCGACCAGGCGATCAGGCCAGGCCGTGCCGAGATGCCGTTGTTGGCGTTGTCGTTCACCACCGCGGCGATGCCGATCGCCACCGCCAGCACGCCCGGCCAGCGCCGGCCCAGGGCGAAGCCGGCAATGCCGCAGAGCAGTGCCGCCCAGCCGAAGGCCTGCTGATATTGCAGCCACAGCACCGCGGCACGCGGCGCGCAGATCGCCGGGGCGTCGCGGCGGCGCACAGACCGCGGTCATGCGGCACGATGGCGAGTTCCGGACGCGTCATGCCGCGCCGATCACGCGACCAGCCCCAGCCCCACCAGTCTTCCGCGCGGAGGCGGATCGTTTTGCTCATACGGCGCATCCTCCTGCTCTAACGCTTCGACGCCGTGGTTGCTCTCGACCGTCCGGGGCCGTATTGCTGCGGTGCGTTACGTTTCAACCCCAGTACCACACGGTTCATGACAGACCACACCAGCGGAAAATCGCCCAAAAGCTTCCAGGATATCATCCTGACCTTACATAATTTCTGGGCGCGACAGGGCTGTGTGATCCTGCAGCCTTACGACGTGGAGATGGGGGCCGGAACCTTCCACCCCGCCACCACTCTGCGCGCTCTGGGGCCGAAACCCTGGCGGGCGGCCTATGTGCAGCCCTCGCGCCGCCCGTCGGACGGGCGCTATGGCGAGAACCCGAATCGGCTGCAGCATTATTACCAGTACCAGGCCCTGCTGAAGCCGAGCCCGGACAACATCCAGGAGCTGCTGCTGGCGAGCTATGATGCCATCGGCATCGACCGCAAGCGCCACGACATACGCTTCGTCGAGGATGACTGGGAAAGCCCCACGCTCGGCGCCTGGGGGCTGGGCTGGGAAGTGTGGTGCGACGGCATGGAGGTGACGCAGTTCACCTATTTCCAGCAGGTCGGCGGCATCGCCTGCGTCGCACCTTCGGCCGAGCTCACCTACGGGCTGGAGCGGCTGGCGATGTATGTGCAGGGCGTCGAGAACGTGTACGATCTCGATTTCAACGGCGCCGGCGTGACCTATGGCGATATTTTCCATCGCGCCGAGCGTGACTACAGCAAATATAATTTCGAGCTGGCCGATACGGCGATGCTGGTGCGGCATTTCGAGGATGCCGAGCGTGAATGCGCCGCCCTGGTGGCGGCAGGCGTGGCGCAGCCGGCCTATGACCAGTGCATCAAGGCGAGCCACGCCTTCAACCTGCTGGATGCGCGCGGCGTGATCTCGGTGGCCGAGCGCGCCGCTTATATCGGCCGGGTGCGGAACCTGGCGAAGGCATGCGCGGAAATCTGGTTGGCGGGCGAAGATAATGCTTGAGTTTTTCCTGGAAGTTTTTTCGGAAGAAATTCCGGCGCGGATGCAGGCGCAGGCTGCAGCGCAGCTCGCTGCCCTGGCCGCGGAGACATTGGCGCCCTTGAAGCCCGCCGGGGCGCAGACCTATTACGGCCCGCGCCGGCTGGCCCTGCGTCTCAGCGTGGCGGCGGAAGTGCCGGCCTCGCAGCTCTCCGAGCGCGGCCCCCGCGCGAGCGCGCCGGAACAGGCGCTGGCCGGCTTCCTGCGCAAGCATAATGCGACGAAAGAGCAGCTGGTCCAGGAAGGCGATTTCTGGGTGCTGAACAAGAGCGTGCCGGCGATGTCCGCGCGTGCCTTGATCGCCGCCGCCTTGCCGGCCGCCTTGGCGAAGCTGCCCTGGCCGAAATCCATGCGCTGGGGGCAGGGTGGCGATTTCGCCTGGGTGCGCCCGCTGCGCCGCATCGTCTGCCTGCTCGACGGTGAATTGTTGCCACTTGAGCTCGGCCCGGTCACCGCCGGCAACGAAACTGAAGGCCACCGCGTGCACGCGCCGGGTGTCTTCGCGGTTTCGTCCGCCGCCGATTGGGTGGAAAAGCTGCGCGCGCATTACGTGATCGCGGATGCGGCGGAACGGCGGAAACTGATCGCCGAGGGCATCGTTGGTTTGGCGCGCGAGCGCAATCTCAAGATCGCCGAGGATGACGCGCTGCTCGATGAGGTGACGGGTCTCGTGGAATGGCCGGTCCCGCTGATTGGCCGCATCGACGACAATTTCATGGACCTGCCGCCGGAAGTCCGCGAGCTGTCGATGAAGATCAATCAGAAATATTTTGCCCTGCGCGACGAGGCCGGCCGTCCGGCGCCTTATTTCGCGTTCGTGGCAAATCTGGCGGCCGATGATTCCGGTGCCGCGATCATCGCCGGCAATGAACGCGTCTTGCGCGCGCGTCTTTCCGATGCGCGGCATTTCTGGGATCTCGACCTGAAGACGCCGCTGGAGGCGCTCCTGCCCAAGCTGGAGAAAATTACCTTCCACGCCAAGATCGGCACCCAGCGCGCGCGCGCCGAGCGGATCTCCCGCCTGGCCGGCGAAATCGCCGGAAAGCTTGGCGCCACCACGCAGGAACAGAACGATGCGGCGCGCGCCGGGCTGTTGTGCAAGGCCGATCTCGTCACCGGCATGGTCGGCGAGTTTCCGGAATTGCAGGGCATTATGGGCGGCTATTACGCCGCGCGCGATGCGCGGGAAGGTGAGGCGATCGGTGCTGCGATCCGCACGCATTATCAGCCGAAAGGCCCGGGCGATGACGTGCCGCGCGGCCTCGTCGCCATCAGCGTTGCGCTCGCCGACAAGCTCGACACGCTGAACGAATTCTTCCGCATCGGTGAGAAGCCCACCGGTTCGGGCGATCCGTTCGCGCTGCGCCGCGCAGCACTCGGTGTCATCCGCATCATTCTGGAAAATGATCTGCGCCTGTCGCTCGCCTCGCTCGCATCCGACCTGCGGGATTTCATCCTTGAGCGTCTGCGCGTTAAACTGCGTGGCGAGGGCGAGAGATTCGACATTCTCGATGCGGTATTGGCCGGCGGTCGCAACGATGATCTGGTCGATATCATGCGTCGCGTGAATGCGGTGCGCGATTTCCTCGCAACGCCCGACGGCGCCAACCTGCTCACCGCCTATCGCCGCGCCGCAAACATTCTGCGCATCGAGAATGCCAAGGATGGTCCGCATGAGGGCGAGGTCGGTGCGGAGCAATTCGTGGAGGACGAGGAGCACAGCCTCAATAACGCGCTGCGCCAGGTTGCGGCGGAGAGTTTGAGCAAATTCGCTGCCGGCGATTATGAATCTGCAATGAGCGGATTCGCCGGGCTGCGTGGTCCGGTCGATGCGTTTTTCGATAAAGTGACTGTGAATGCCGAGTTGTCGCAAATTCGCCTCAATCGCTTGCGATTGCTGGCAAAGTTACGCGATACGACGCACCAGATTGCGGAATTCGCCAAAATAGAGGGCTGAGGAGCAGTGCAATGACGAAGTGGGTCTATAATTTCGGTGCCGGCGTGAATGACGGACATGCCGGTCTGCGTAACCTGCTGGGCGGCAAGGGTGCCAATCTCGCCGAAATGGCGAGCATCGATCTGCCGGTTCCGCCCGGCTTCACCATCACCACCGAAGTTTGTACGACCTACTACGACAACAACAAAACCTACCCCGCGGATCTGCGTGGCCAGGTGGATGCGGCGCTCACCCGCATCGAAGAGGCTGTGGGCCGCAAGTTCGGCGACAAGGACAAGCCGCTTCTGGTCTCGGTGCGCTCCGGCGCGCGCGTGTCCATGCCCGGCATGATGGATACGGTCCTTAATCTCGGCCTCAATGACAGCACCGTGCTGGGGCTCGCCGTCGGTTCCGGCGATGCGCGTTTCGCCTGGGATTCCTATCGCCGCTTCATCCAGATGTACGGCTCGGTCGTGCTCGGCGTCGATCATCACCGTTTCGAGGAAATCATCGAAACCGCCAAGCTCGATGCCGATGTGATCGAAGACACGGCGCTGACCACCGAGGATTGGCAGCGCGTCGTGGAAGGCTACAAGCAGATGGTCGCGGAAGAGACCGGCAAACCCTTCCCGCAGGATCCGGCCGACCAGCTCTGGGGCGCGATCGGCGCCGTGTTCGGCTCCTGGATGAATCCGCGCGCCAACACCTATCGGCGTCTGCATGACATTCCGGCGAGCTGGGGCACGGCGGTGAACGTGCAGGCGATGGTGTTCGGCAATATGGGCGATGATTGCGCCACGGGCGTCTGCTTCACGCGCGACCCGTCCACCGGCCTCAACGAGTTCTACGGCGAATATCTCGTCAACGCCCAGGGCGAGGACGTGGTGGCCGGCATTCGCACGCCGCGCCCGCTCTCCAAGGCCTATGCCAAGCCGGGCGAGATCAGCATGGAAGAGGCGCTGCCCCAGGCCTATGCCGAGCTCAACAAGGTCCGCGATGTTCTTGAGAAACACTACAAGGACATGCAGGACATCGAATTCACGGTGCAGCAGAACAAGCTCTACATGCTGCAGACCCGCGCCGGCAAACGCTCGGCCGCGGCGTCGCTGCGCATCGCGGTGGAGATGGCCAATGAAGGGCTGATCGACCGCAAGACCGCGATCATGCGCGTCAACCCGTCGGCGCTCGACCAGCTGCTGCATCCCACGCTGGACCCGAAGGCGGAGAAGAAACAGTTCGCCAAGGGCCTGCCGGCGAGCCCCGGTGCAGCGTCCGGCGCCGTGGTGTTCTCTGCCGACGAAGCGGAGCTGCGTGCGCAGAAAGGCGAGTTGGTCATTCTCGTGCGCATCGAGACCTCGCCTGAGGATATTCACGGCATGCATGCGGCGCGCGGCATTCTCACCACGCGCGGCGGCATGACCAGCCACGCCGCCGTGGTGGCGCGCGGCATGGGCCGTCCCTGCGTCGCGGGCGCGGGCGGCATCAATGTCGATTACGGCGCGCAGACGCTCGCCGCCGGCGGGGTTCTGCTGCGCGCCGGCGATATCCTCACGATCGACGGCGCAACCGGTGAAGTGTTCGCCGGCGCGGTCAAGATGATCGAGCCGCAATTGTCCGGCGAGTTCGGTACGCTGATGGGCTGGGCCGACCAGGTCCGCCGCCTCGGGGTGCGCGCCAATGCGGAAACCCCGCTCGATGCCGAGACCGCGCGGAAATTCGGCGCCGAAGGCATTGGCCTGTCGCGCACCGAGCACATGTTCTTCGAGCCGCAGCGCATCGGCGCAGTGCGCCAGATGATCATGGCCAATGACGAAGCTGGCCGCCGCGCCGCTTTGGCCAAGCTGCTGCCCTTCCAGCGCGAGGATTTCGTCGCTCTGTTCAAGATCATGGAGGGGCTCCCGGTCACCATCCGTCTGCTCGACCCGCCGCTGCATGAATTCCTGCCGCATGGCGAGGCGGAGCTGGCGGAAGTCGCTCAGGCGCTCGGCATGGACGAGGCCGCGATCAAGGCGCGGGCGGAGGAGCTTTCCGAGACCAACCCGATGCTTGGCCATCGCGGCTGCCGTCTCGGCATCTCCTATCCGGAAATATACGAAATGCAGGCCCGCGCCATCTTCGAGGCGGCGATCGAGGTCGCGAAGACCGCTTCAGCACCCGTGCCGGAGATCATGATCCCGCTGATCAGCACCAAGCGTGAGCTCGACATCACGCGCGCGCAGATCGAGAAGGTCGCTGTCCAGGTGTTCGCCGAGACCGGCGCGTCCATCGAATACAGCATCGGCACCATGATCGAGCTGCCGCGCGCCGCTCTGATGGCTGATGCGATTGCCGAAAACGCCGACTTCTTCTCCTTCGGCACCAACGACCTGACGCAGACCGTGTTCGGCCTTTCCCGGGACGATGCCGGCAAGTTCCTGCCGCATTATGTCGATCAGGGAATCCTGGCTAAGGACCCGTTCGTGTCGATCGACGTCGAAGGTGTGGGCGCCATGGTGCGCATCGGCGTGGAGAAGGGCCGTGCCGTGAAGCCGAAGCTCAAGCTCGGCATTTGCGGTGAGCATGGCGGAGATCCGGCCTCCATCGCCTTCTGCGAGGCGGTGAAGCTCGATTATGTCTCCTGCAGCCCCTACCGTGTGCCGGTGGCGCGCCTGGCCGCCGCTCAGGCGGCGATCGAGGGTGCGCAGGCAAACTCCACCGACTAAAAGGAAGGCAAGTAAGCGCTTCTTTTTGTGAACAAAAAGAAGCAAAAAAACTTTGCTAATCTGGGCCGTGCTGGTTTCGCCGGCACGGGCCCAACGTCCAAAAAGTTTTTGCGCCGCTTTTTTCAAAAAGCGGCTTCTTTTTTTTGTTTTGCTACCGTCAAATCGCCTAAGATCCCGTTCTCATAACAGCGGAGCGGCGCCATGAGCGATGCGACGGGTTACGCGGCCATGATGGTCCGTCTGAAATTGGCGGACAGTAATGAGGCTTTGCTGAGTGCCGCCACGGGGCTGGCCAGACGTTTCGAGGCAAAGTTGATCGGTGTGGCCGCGTCCCAGCCGATGCAGATCGTCTACGGGGATGGTTATGTGATGGGCGACCTGATCCGTGCGGACCAGGAGCAGCTTCATCGCGACCTGGAAGAGGCGAAACGATCGTTCGACAAGGCAGTCCAGGGGCTGCCGACTTCATGGCGCGATACGGAAGTTTTCGCCGGCTATCTGGCGGAAGAGGCGCGGTGCGCCGATCTCATCATCATCGGCCATGATCGCGGCGCATCCTTGCTCGATCCGGCGCGCCGGGTCGAGAATTCCGACCTGGTGATGCAGGCCGGGCGGCCGGTGCTGATCGTGCCCCACGATGTCTCGGCGTTGCCGCTCGACCATGTGCTGGTGGCCTGGAAGGACACGCGCGAGACCCGGCGCGCGGTGCGTGACGCCCTGCCGTTCCTCGCCCGCGCGAAGCAGGTGACGCTACTGGAAATTGCCGCCGCCGCCGATCTGAACGTGGCGACCCAAAGGCTCGCCGACGTGCAGGGCTGGTTGCAGGCGCATGGCATCAAGGCCGGCATTCTCGCCGCCGCCGCAACCGGCGATGACGCGATCCGCCTCAACGCCATCGCCCGCGAGCACAAGGCCGACCTGCTTGTCGCCGGCGCCTATGGCCATAGCCGGTTGCGCGAATGGGTGCTTGGGGGGGTGACGCACGATCTGCTGTTGCGCGCCGAGCGCTGCGTACTCGTGTCGCATTAAGTAAGTGGCCGCTTTTTGGAAAAAGCGGCGCAAAAACTTTTTTGACTTTGGGCGGTGGCGCTGAAACGGAACTGCAACGCATGTGCAGATGGAAACCACGAAGAAAAGGTCTTATACCAACGGCGGCAGTTTTTGACTCGCGTGGGATTCCCAATATCCGCATGATGTGATTCGCTTCTCTCTCGTCGATTCTGGGGGATGGCATGGCCGTTTCAATTACGCGGATGGATTTGGATGCCTCGGGACTGCGCCGTGCTGCGGCGCAGTCCCGAGATTCGGATGCATCGCGCCGGATGCTGGCTTTAGCTCTGGTTTTGGAAGGCCGATCGCGTACGGAAGCGGCGGTTTTGTGCGGCATGGATCGCCAGACGCTGCGCGACTGGGTGCATCGCTACAATGATCTTGGCCTGGCTGGGCTATCGAGCCGCATACCACCTGGCCCGAAGCCCCGGCTCACGTCCGAACAGGAAGCGGAAGTGGCACGGCTGGTGCAAGATGGACCGAGTTTGTCAGAGCACGGCGTGGTGCGCTGGCGGCGCATTGATTTGTCGCATCTGATTAAAACGCGCTTTGGCATTCATCTGGCTGAACGCAGTGTCGGCGACTTGCTGCGCCGCCTTGGCTTTCGCCGGCTATCGGCCCGGCCACGCCACACCGGTCATGATGCTGCAGCCCAGGAGGCGCACAAAAAAACTTCCCCGATCTGGTCACCGCCGCCATCCCGCAACACGCCCGTGGCAAACCAATCGAACTCTGGTGGCAAGACGAAGCGCGGGTAGGTCAGCAAGGAACGCTGACCCGGCTTTGGGCAAAGCGGGGCAGCCGTCCGTCAGCACCACGCGATTGCCGCTATAAATGGGCCTACATCTTCGGTGCCGTATGTCCCGCCCGTGGCACCGGCGCTGCTCTGGTGCTGCCCTACGTCAACGCCGCAGCAATGAACATGCATCTGGCCGAGATCAGCAAGTGCGTGACACCAGGCGCCCATGCCGTCATAACACTCGATGGGGCCGGTTGGCATCAAGCCGGTGACAAACTCAAACTTCCCGACAACATCAGCCTACTTCCATTGCCGCCCTATGCACCAGAACTGAACCCGCAGGAAAACATATGGCAGTTCCTCAGGCAAAATTACCTGGCAAACAGGGTATTCGAAACCCAAGAGGCAATCGTTGAAGCCTGCTGCAGCGCTTGGAACAGTCTGATCGCGCAGCCAGATAAAATAACCTCAATCGCAACACGTAGCTGGGCAAAACAGGTCAATACTTAACGCCGTTGGTATTAGAGTTTTCTATCAATTATAAAATGGATTCTATTGAGTTTTTGGCTGCTTGGTAAAAGCGTAGGCGTGGCCTGCAAATAGTGAGGTGCGGTCGACGCCTGATTTTCTGCGTGCATATAAGAAATCTGTTTTTGCGTATTTTGTCGAGGCTGCGGCCTACGTATTTCCTTTGCCCTTTGCGGATAAAACCGTCCGCCCTGAGGTAATGGAAACAAAGCTTAATGGATTCGACTAAGGACTATTCGGCGGTAGCCAAATTTTTCCACTGGCTGATGGCCGCGGTCATCATTGTAGGCTGGTTCGTTGGCTTCTACGCCGTGCAATTTTTCAAGCCCGGCCTGGGCCAGGATGAGATGATCACGCTCCACAAGGACATCGCCACGCCGGCGCTGCTGTTGATCGTGCTCCGCAGTCTCTGGAGGTTCACACACCGCCCGCCGCATACGCCGCAAGACACGGCCTTCAAGGAATTCGCGGTGAAGGCGGGTCACATCCTGCTTTATGTGCTGATGTTCGTCATGCCGTTTTCGGGCTGGATTGACAGCTCTGGGGCTGGTTACCCGATCGAATTCGCCGGGATCATTCCGCTGCCGCCGCTCGTGCCGAAGAATCTCGCCCTCGATCATCTCTATAATGAGATTCACTGCTATGTGGGGTATGTCACGGGCGTGGTGATTCTCGGCCATATCGTCATGGCGTTGAAGCATCATTTCATCGATCGCGATTATACGATGCGTGGCATGCTGCCGCGTGGTAAGCGCGCTTAAGTAAGTGGCCGCTTTGGGCCCGAGGCGCTGAAACCGCACGGGCCCAAAGTAGCAAAGTTTTTTTGCTACTTTTTGTTCACAAAAAGTAGCCTTTCTTCCTTCAGCTAAACTTAAGCACCAAGAACCCGGCGACTAACAGCACGGCGAAAACCCCCGTCACCAGGCCGAGCCGCCGCTCGATGAATTCCTGAGCGGGCGGCCCGAATTGGCGCAGCAGGATGGCCTCCAGAAAGAACCGTCCGCCGCGGGTGATCACGCTGGCCGCCATGAAGAGTGGAAAATTGAAGGCGGCGGCGCCGGCGGCGATGGTGACGATTTTATAGGGGATCGGCGTCAGCCCTTTGATCAGGATGATCCACAAGCCGTATTGCGCGAATTTATGCTGGAATGCCGCGAACGCCACCTGGTAGTGGTAGAAATCGATGATCGGCAGTGCCAGCTTCGTAAACAACACGTAACCGATAAGGTAGCCTAGCGCGCCACCGAGCACGCTACCCGCGGTTGTTAGCGCCGCCAGCCACAACGCGCGGCGCGGGGTTGCGAGCGCCATCGGGATCAGCAGCGCATCCGGCGGTAGCGGGAAAAAGCTTGCTTCCGCGAAGGCGATGCAGAACAGCCAGTAAGGCGCGGTGGGCCGCGCCGACAGGGCGATGACATGGTCATAAAGTTTGCGGAGCATGGTTTTTGCCTGCCACAGCGCGGAGCGCGAAGCAATCGTTTTTATACCGGTAGGGTAACGCTGGCCCGCAGGCCGCCCTCCGTGAGATTTTGCAGCATGATATCGCCGCCATGGGCGCGGATGATATTGCGGGCGATCGACAGGCCGAGGCCGGAGCCCCCGGTCTCACGATTGCGGCTGGTTTCCAGCCGCCTGAACGGTTCGAACACCGCTTCCATATCCTCCGCGGCGATGCCCGGCCCGTGATCGTCGATGTCGATCTGCACCACCTCCTTGCTGCGCTGCTGCAGGCTCACGCGCGCCGCGTCGCCATATTTCAGCGCATTGCCGACGAGGTTGGTGAGCGCGCGTTTCAACGCCAAAGGCCGGGCCTGGATGGTCAGATGTTCCGGGCCGGAAAATTCCAGATCTTCGGCTTGTTCCGGCGCGCCGTCCGCGGTCTCGTCGAGGATCGTGCGGAGCAGGCTGGCGAGGTTGATGCGGGTCACGGGCTCGGCGGTGGTGATGTCGCGGCCGAAGGCGAGCGTGGCGGCGACCATCGCCTCCATCTCGTCCAGATCGGCGAGCATTTTCATCCGCTGTTCGTCATCCTCCATATATTCCGCGCGCAGCTTGAGCCGAGTGATGGGCGTGCGCAGGTCATGGCCGATGGCGGTGAGGAGAAAGGTCCGGTCCTCGACGAAGCGGCGGATGCGCGCGGCCATGGTGTTGAACGCGCTCGCCGCGGTGACGATTTCGCTTGGCCCGACCTCCGGCAGTGGCGGTGCGTTCACCACGTCGCGGCCGAGCCGCTCGGCGGCCTGGGCCAGCGTGCGCACCGGCACCAACAGCCGCCGCACCGCCCACACGATCATCACCGCGCCCAGCACGATCATGACGATGAAGGCCGTGGCGAAGCTCGGCGAGCGCCAGGGCGCCGGGGCGGGCAAGGTCGAGGTGAGGGTGAGCCACATGGTCGGTGGCGGCAGCAGCCCCGGCGGCAGCTGGAATTCAGGGGGCACGATCTGCTCCATGTCCGGCGGCAGCATCGGCAGCAGGTTGAACGGCAGGTCACCCGGCAGGCCGAAACTGATGCTCATGCGCATCGGGTTCTGATCGGAGCCGAGCAGCACCAGCCCGCGCTGGTGGATGCTGTGCGGGATGCCATAGGCGAAGATGCTGGCGCGAATGATCTGCCGCGCCGCCAGCGGTAATTCGTGGGCGCCGGCCGGGGGCGATGGGCTCAGCGCCAGGCTGTCGCCGTAAGGCAGCGCCTCGTGCGCCACCAGCACCGCGCGGTCCGCCGGGGTGGCCGACGCGATATGCCGGTAGATGATCACGGCGCGGGTCGCGAAACTCCGCTCCTCTTCAATCCGCAGCAGCGTGATCTGGTTCAGGGTGTGGATCAGCAGGCCGAGCACCTGGATCACCGCGAAGCCGACCAGCAGGATCAGGATGGTGCGGCTGGCGAGGCTTCTCGGCGCGAGGCGCGAGATGCGCGGGATCAATGGCGCTCGACGGGGGTGGAGAGCACGTAGCCGCCGCCGCGCACGGTCTTGATCAACTGCGCGTTGCGCCCGTCATCCTCAAGCTTGCGCCGCAGCCGTGACACCGCGACGTCGATGGCGCGGTCGAACGGCCCGGCCTGGCGGCCGCGCAGCAGGTCCAACAGCATGTCGCGCGTCAGCACCCGGTTGGGCCGGTCGAGCAGTGCCACCAGCAGGTCGTATTCACCGCCGGTGATCGCCACCTCCACGCCCGTCGGGTCGAGCAGCCGGCGCCGCGCGGTCTCCAGCATCCAGCCGGAAAAACTGTAGGTCTTGGCGGCGTTTTCGGCGTGGCGTTCCTCTGAATCGCTGGTGCGGCGCAGCACCGCGCGGATGCGCGCCAGCAATTCACGCGGGTTGAACGGCTTGGTCACATAATCGTCGGCGCCGAGCTCCAGGCCGATGATGCGGTCGGTCTCCTCGGCCATGGCGGTGAGCATGATGATCGGCACCTTGGTCTCGGCGCGGAGCCAGCGCGCCAGCTCCAGCCCGCCTTCGCCGGGCAGCATGAGGTCCAGCACCACCAGTTGAAAATGTCCGTTAAGGAAGGCCCGGCGGGCCTCCTTGGCATCGCGCGCGGAGGTCACCCGCAGGCGTTGGCGTTCCAGGAATTTCGCAAGCAGGTCACGGATTTCGCGGTCGTCATCGACCACCAGAATATGCGGCAAGGGGTCCATGCTGTTACAATAGCGCCACCCCTGGCTGTTGGGCAGTATATGTTGCAATTGGTGACAATTGGTGAGGACAACGCAACGATTGGTGAAAACCTCTTGCGTCTAGGAAAAACTCGCCCTATTGGCCGGATCACGCAGCAACGCACGTGCCTCTGCCGGTCTTTCTTATGGGGATGATTGGTTACGCAACGACGTCAAGCGTTCTGGCAGCACTGTCCAGGGAAACCCGGAAAGTTGCTGGTTCGTTGGACCGTTTCGAAACCGCGCCCGTTGCCTTGTTCAGGCGGGCCCTCACATAAGGAAAGGTGAGTGCGATGACTCCAAAAGTCGCATCATTTCTCAACTCTGCCCGTCTGGCCACGCCATGCCTGGTGGTCGACCTTGACCGCGTCGCGGACAATTACGACGCGCTGCGCGCTTCGCTGCCGGCAGCGAAGATCTATTATGCGGTGAAGGCCAATCCGGCCCCGCAAATCCTCAGCCTGCTCGCCGCCCGGGGCTCCTGCTTCGACGCCGCCAGCCTGCCCGAAATCGAGGCCTGCCTCGCCGCCGGCGCGCCCGCCACCGCCATCAGCTTTGGCAACACGGTCAAGAAGGCCACGGCCATCGCCGCCGCCCACGCGCATGGCGTGCCGCTCTATGCCTTCGACTCCATCGAAGAGCTGGAAAAAATCGCCCGCCACGCGCCGGGCACCAAGGTTTATTGCCGCATCGCCGTCGCCAATGAGGGCGCGGACTGGCCGCTGACGAAGAAATTCGGCACCACCGTCGATCGCGCGCGCGAGCTGATGCTGGCCGCCCCTGGCCTCGGCCTGGTGCCGCACGGCCTGTCCTTCCATGTCGGCAGCCAGCAGACCGCGACGCCCGCTTACGAGATGGCGATCGCCAAGGTGGCAATGCTGTTCACCGACCTCAAGGCCAGCGGGCTGGAGCTGAAAATGCTCAATCTCGGCGGCGGCCTGCCGGTGACCTACCGCGAAGACGTGCCCGGCGTGCAGACTTTCAGCGACGCCATCATGAACACGCTGATCGCCCATTTCGGCAACGATCTGCCTGAGATCCTGATCGAGCCGGGCCGCGCCGTGGTTGGCACCGCTGGAATCGTCGCTTCCGAAGTGGTGCTGGTCTGCCGCCGCATGGCCGCCGATGAGCGCCGCTGGGTGTATCTGGATATCGGTCGCTTCGGCGGCCTCGCGGAAACCGAGGGCGAGGCGATCCGCTACCGCATCACCGCGGGCAACGGCGCCACCGGGCCGGTGGCACTGGCGGGTCCGAGCTGCGACGGCGTGGATATCATGTACGAGAAAACCCCGTACCAGCTGCCGCTGGAGTTGCAGGCCGGGGACCGCGTGCTGATCCATGACACCGGCGCCTATGTGACAACTTATGCAAGTCAGGGCTTCAACGGTTTCGCTCCGCTCGAAGAGCACTATCTGTAGGCTCTGCTCTCCACAGACGAAGGATATTCAAATGCGTGAAATCAAGCTCAAGGCTGCTGACGGTGCGGGTGAGTTCTCGGCTTTCGTCTGGGAGCCGAAGAACAAGGAATCGGCTGGCGCGGTCGTGGTGATCCAGGAAATCTTCGGCGTGAACGACGCGCTGCGCGCGACCGCCGAGAATCTCGCGGACATGGGTTTCATCGCCATCGCCCCGGATCTGTTCTGGCGCCAGGAACCAGGCGTGAACCTGACCGACAAGACCGAGGCCGAGTGGAAGAAGGCGTTGGAGCTGATGAACGGCTTCAACCAGGACAAGGGCGTCGAAGATCTGAAAGTGGCGCTGCAAGCCGCCCGTGAGCTTCCGGGCTGCAACGGCAAGGCCGGCACCATCGGCTTCTGCCTCGGCGGCCGCCTCGCGGTGATGATGGCGACCCGTTCGGACGCCGATGTGAACGTTTCCTATTACGGCGTCGGCCTCGACGGGCTGGTGCCGGAATTCGATAACATCCAGGCGCCGCTGCTGATGCACATCGCCGAGAAGGATGAGTACTGCCCGCCGGAAGTTGTCGATGCAGTGCTCGACGGCGCCGAGGACAACGAGTTCATCGACGCGTTCATCTACCCGGAAGTGCACCACGCCTTCGCCCGCGTGAACGGCGTGCATTACGATGCCCGCGCCGCAACCATCGCCAATGGCCACTCCGCGGAGCTGCTGGCCGAGATGCTCGACTGATCGAGCGCCGACTTTAGGTTGAGAAAGTAGCCGCTTTTTAAAAAAAGCGGCGCAAAAACTTTTGCTACTCTGGGCCTGTTGCGCTGCAAGCGCACGGGCCCTTTTACATGGGGCCTAGGGCGGAATTGGGCCGTGCTGGTTTCACCACCACCGGCCCAAAGTCAAAAAAGTTTTTGCGCCGCTTTTTTCCAAAAAGCGGCTGCTTTCTTTTCTGGGCCTTAATCAAACCGCCGCTTGTACCGCGCCCGTGCCCGTTCCGGCTGCAGCGCGCCATGCAGGGCCGAGCCGCGCCCGGAGAGGGATGGGTTAGTCATGAAATACTCATGTGCCGAGGCGGGCGGATCGCCGGGCGTCACGCGCACCCAGCTGCCGTCTGGCCGCAATTCGGAGGATTGCGCATCGTCGCGCAGGTTCACCACCATGATCTGGTCGAGGATCTGCGCGTGCACGGTTGGGTTATGGATCGGCACGAAGATTTCCACCCGCCCGTCCATGTTGCGCGCCATCCAGTCGGCGCTGGACATGAAGACTTTGTTCTCACGCGAGGGTAGAGCGTGGCCGTTGGCGAACACGCAGATGCGCGAATGTTCGAGGAAGCGCCCGACGATGGATTTCACCCGGATGGTTTCGGAGAGGCCGGGCACGCCCGGCCGCAGGCAGCAGATGCCGCGCACGACGATGTCGATCGGCACGCCGGCGCGCGAGGCCTGGTAGAGCTGGTCGATCAGCCGGTCGTCCACCAGCGAGTTCATTTTCAGCCATATGCCGGAGGGTTTGCCTTCCCTGGCATTGGCGATTTCCGCTTCGATCAGCGCGCCGATGGTCTTGCGCGTGGTCAGAGGCGAGAAGGCGAGCTGCTCCATCTCTTCCGGCCTTGCATAGCCGGTCATGTAGTTGAACAGCCGAGCGGCGTCGCGCGTCAGTGACGGGTCGCAGGTGAAGACGGAGAGGTCGGTATAGATCCGCGCCGTGATCGGGTGGTAGTTGCCGGTGCCGAAATGCGCGTAGGCCCGCAGGCCGCTGCCGGACTCGCGCCGCACCACGTAGGATATTTTCGCGTGCGTCTTCAGCCCGATGAAGCCGAACACCACCTGCACCCCGGCGGCCTCCATGGTGCGGGCGAGGCGGATATTTGCTTCCTCGTCGAAGCGCGCGCGCAACTCGACCATCGCGGTCACGGATTTGCCGGCCTCGGCCGCCTCGATCAGCGCCTTGACGATCGGCGAGTCGCGGCTGGTGCGGTAGAGCGTCTGTTTCACCGCCACCACCGCCGGATCGGCCGCCGCCTGGCGCAGGAACTGCACGACCACGTCGAAGCTCTCGAACGGGTGGTGGACGAGAATGTCCTTCGAACGGATCGCGGCGAAGCAGTCGCCGCCGAAATCGCGGATACGTTCGGGGAAGCGCGCGGTGTAAGGCGGGAAGAGCAGGTCCGGCCGGTCGTCGACGATCATCTGCTTCACATCGACAAGGCCGATGATGCCGGTCTCGGTATAGACCTCGTCGGCGGGTGCATCGATCGCGTCGAGCACCAGCTCGCGCAGATCCTCCGGCATGTCAGCCTGCACGGTCAGCTGGATGGCGACGCCGCGCCGCCGGCGCTTCAGAGCGGTCTCGTAGGATTGCACGAGGTCTTCGGCCTCCTCCTCGAACTCCACGTCGGTATCGCGGATCAGCCGGAACAGGCCCGATCCCTGCACCTGGAAGCCGGGGAAGAGGCGGTGCATGAAAATCCCCATCAGCTCTTCGAGCATGATGAAGCGGATCGGTTTGCCGTCGGTCTTGGGCAGGCGCACGAAACGCTCGACCTGGGCGGGCATCGGGATCAGCGCGGACATCTGCCCGCGATCGTCGTCGCGCGCCAGTTTCAGCGCCATCACCAGGCCCATGTTGGGGATGAAGGGGAAGGGGTGCGCCGGGTCCACCGCCAGCGGCGTGAGCACCGGAAAGACCCGCTCCATGAAATAATTGTCGAGGAAATTCGCTTCGTCGATGGTCAGCTGGGCGGCGTTGTAAATGACCATGCCGGCTTGCGCGAGCAGCGTGCGGACATGGGTGAAAGCGGTTTGCTGGGCGTTGATCAGTTCGCGCGCGCGGGCATTGATGGCGCGCAATTGCTGGGCCGGGGTGGCGCCGTCGGCGGAGCGTTCGAGCACGCCGGCGCGGGCCTGGCCGATCAGGCCGGCCACGCGGACGGAGTAGAATTCATCGAGGTTCGAGGCGCTGATGGAGACGAAGCGCAGCCGCTCGAGCAGCGGGTGATGCGCGTTCTCCGCCTCGGAAACAACGCGGAAATTGAAATCCAGCCAGGACAGCTCGCGATTGATGAAGCGGGCCGGGCTGTCCAGGGGGCCTCGGAAACAAGCTGGGGCGTGGTCTGGTCCATGGCGGCTTCCTTCGGAACGGTTATCGAGCGTTTGACGTGGCAGCCTAGACCACATGAAATCACTCGCCAACATGGCGGCTGTTTTTCGCGTAAAGGCGAAGGAAGGCTTCTTTTTGTGAACAAAAAGAAGCAAAAAAACTTTTTTAATTTGGGCCTCAGGCGTTGAAACCAGCACGGCTCAGTTCAGCAAAAGTTTTTGCGCCGCTTTTTCCAAAAAGCGGCCACTTGCTTGCCTTGCCTTCTTAAGCCGCGTCAATCCTCGTGGCAAAGATCCTCGAGCAATTCCGCGGCCAGAGCGCGGGTCAGCCGGGCGCCGCGGTCGAAGGCGACGCGGTCCAGCCGCGCCACCGCCTCGCGCATCGCCGCGGCGGTGCGGGGCAGGTGGGTGAGCAGATAGTTGCGCACCGCGATGCCAAGCGTGAGCTGGCGTTCCGCCGTCAGACGGGTGAGCAGCAGCGCCAGCAGCTCGTCTTCCGGGGCGCGGATTTCCACCACCTCGGAGGCGCGCAGCCGGCTGCCGAGATCGGCGAGCTTGTAGGATTGCCGCGAGGGCGGCGTGCGCGTCGTCATCAGCACCGGGAAGCCGGCCTCGGCGGCGCTGTTGAGCAAATGCAGCAGCGTGCGCGGGTCAGGCACGATATCGGCATCGTCCACGGCGACCGGGCCGGTGGGGCGGATGAGCCCGTGCAGCGTGCCGCCATCCAGCAGCATGGCCCTGCTGTGCGGCGGCCCAGATATGCAGCAGATGCGTTTTGCCGCAGCCGGCCTCGCCCCACAGCACCAGCCGGCCATTGCTCCAGCCTTCGGGCCGTTCCAGCCAGTCCCGCGCCAGGGCATTGGAGGGCGCGCCGCAAAAATCCTCCGCCGCGAAACCCTGCATTTCCGCGAACGGCAATGCCAGTTGCCTCATGACGGGGGGCGTCCAGATAAAGCGGGCTGCGCAGGTAGCGGCGCAGCCAGAAGCGGGCCAGGACGCCCAGCGTGGCGGTGACCGGCACCGCCAGCATCACGCCGAGAAAGCCGAACGCCGCGCCGCCGGCGAACAGCGAGAAGATCACCCACACCGCCGGCAGCCCGACGCGGTCGCCCAGAAAGCGCGGCTGGATCACGTAATCGTTCAACGCCTGGCCGAAGGCGAACACGGCGACCACCGAGAGCACGCTGTGCCAGCCCGGCGCCTGGCTGAGCGAGAGCAGAATCGCCGTGACCGCGCCGAACAGCGTGCCGACATAGGGGATGAAGGAGAGCAACCCGGCGGCGAGGCCGACGACCAGGCCCTGCTCCAGCCCGACGATGGTCAGCCCCACCGCATAGACCAGCGCCAGAACCAGGCAGCAGATGGCCTGGCCGCGGATCCAGGCGGCGAGAATGCGGTTCACCTCGATCGCCTGGGCGCGGATCACCGCCTCATAGGGGCGGGGCAGCCAGGTATCGACATGGCGGATGATCGAGGGCCAGTCGCGCAGGAAATAGAACGTCACGATCGGCGTGATGATCAGCAGCGTCAGTATGTTCACCACCGCAAAGCCGCTGCCGATGATATGGGTGGCCGCGGTGCCGAAGAAGGAGACGATGGTGCCGGCCTGGTTGGCGGCGATGTCGCGCAGTTTCTGGCTCACGAGGCCGGGGCCGAGCCGCAGCTGCGCCACTTCGATCAAATGTCCGAAAATTTTCTGCGCGGTCTTGATATAATTCGGCAGGTTGCCGACCAGCGCCGCGGCCTGGGCGGCGATCACCGGATAGAGGAGCAGAATGAACAGCGCCGCCACCAGGATTGCGGTGATCAGCACCAGGAAGGTGCCGAGCGACCGTCGCAGGCCGACCCGTTCCAGCCGGGTCACCGCGGGGTCGAGGAAATATGCCAGTCCCGCAGCCACCACGAAGGGCATAAGGATCGCGGAGAACAGCCGCAAAAACTCCCACAGCCCCAGCACGAAGACCACCACCAGGGCGATGCGCTGCCACTGCGTTTTGTGCGCCACCACGTTTTCTCCGGGCGAACCGTTCACCATCGGCGGAGAAGGGGCGCCTGATGCGAAACCGGCGATTGCGCGCGGCGCACGCCTGTGTTGAAAGGCGGCTGAATTTGAACGGCAAACTGCGAAGTCATGACATTGGCTTAGCGCATCGGAGGCTGACATGACCAGCGTGACGTACCGGGATGCGGGCGTGGATATCGAGGCGGGCGACGCCCTTGTCGAGGCGATCAAACCTTTGGCGAAGGCGACGACGCGCGCCGGGGTGATGGGCGGCCTCGGCGGCTTTGGCGCCTTGTTCGATCTCAAGGCGGCGGGGTTCACGGACCCGGTGCTCGTTTCCACCACCGACGGCGTCGGCACCAAGCTCAAAATCGCCATCGATACCGGCATTCATGATTATGTCGGTATCGATCTGGTGGCGATGTGCGTCAACGATCTCGTGGTGCAGGGCGCCGCACCTTTGTTCTTCCTGGATTATTTCGCGACCGGCGCCTTGGACGTCGCGGCGGCGAAACGCGTGATCGCCGGCATCGCCGAAGGCTGCCGCATTGCCGGCTGCGCCCTGGTGGGCGGTGAGACCGCGGAAATGCCCGGCATGTATGCCAAGGGCGATTACGATCTCGCCGGCTTTTCGGTGGGCGCCGCCGAGCGCGGCCAGTTGCTGCCGGCCAAGGTCGGCCCGGGCGATGCAATTCTCGGCCTTCCCTCCTCGGGCGTGCATTCCAACGGCTTCTCGCTGGTGCGCAAGATCATCGCCGCGGCGGGGCTCGACTGGCACGACGCCGCCCCCTTCGCGCCGGGCAAGAGCCTGGCGGATGCGCTGATGACGCCGACCCGCATCTACGTGAAGCCGATGCTGGCGCTGCACCAGGCCGGACTGCTGAAAGGTGCTGCGCATATCACTGGCGGCGGCCTGCCCGGCAACCTGCCGCGCGCGCTGCCCGAGACCTGCGGCGCGGCGCTCAATGGCCCGTGGGATATGCCGGCCATTTTCCCCTGGCTTGCCCGCACCGCCAATGTCGCGCCGGAAGAGATGCTGCGCGTGTTCAATTGCGGCGTCGGCATGACGCTGATCGTCTCCGATGCCGAAGCGGCGATGGATCTGCTGCGTCAGCAGGGCGAAGCGCCCTTCCTGCTCGGCCAGGTCACCGACCAGCCCGGTATTGAAATCTCCGGCACGGATCGCCTGTTCGCATGAGCGTCAAACCGCGCGTCGCGGTGCTGATCTCCGGCCGCGGTTCGAACATGCAGGCTTTGCTCGAGGCCGCGAAGGCGCCGGATTACCCGGCCGACATCGTCCTCGTGCTCTCCAACAAGCCGGAAGCGGCGGGGCTGGAGATCGCGCGCGGGTTCGGCGTGGCGGCGCGGGCGATCCCCGCCAAGCCTTTCGGCCGCGACCGCGAGGCGCATGAGCGGGCCCTGGATGAGGTGCTGCAGGAGCAGAACATCGCCATCGTCTGCCTCGCCGGCTATATGCGGCTGCTCACACCCTGGCTGGTCAATCGCTGGGCGGGGCGGATGCTGAACATCCATCCCAGCCTGCTGCCCGCCTATAAGGGCCTGGACACCCATGCCCGCGTGCTGGAGGCGGGCGAGACGCGGCATGGATGCACCGTGCATCTGGTGACGGAAGGCATGGATGAGGGGCCGATTCTCGCCCAAGCCGAAGTGCCGGTCCTGGCCGACGATACGGAAGAGATCCTGGCCACGCGCGTGCTGGCCCAGGAGCATGTTCTCTATCCCGCCGCTTTGGCGAAACTGGCAAACAGCCTCACCCCCTGACGCGTCGCCTTGCGCAATAGCGCTTGAAACCTGGGCGCGTAGCGATCATGCTTTAACCGATCGCAACGAAAATAAGCCCGAGGGTGAAGCGAATGGTGACCAAGACCGATCAAGCTGCCTCCGCTGCTCTGCCGACCTTGGAGGATATGGATAAGGCCTCCGAGAAAGGCTGGGAGGCCTTCACGAAGTTCCTGGCCGGCAATGTGGCGGTGACTGTTGTCGTGCTGGTCCTGATCGCGCTGCTGACGGTGTGGCGGTAGGGGAGGAAGGAAAGAAAGGCCCTACTTTTTGTGAACAAAAAGTAGCAAAAAAACTTTGTTAATTTGGGTCCGTGCGGTTGCAGCGCCCGTGGCCCAAAGTCCAAAAAAGTTTTTGCGCCGCTTTTTTCAAAAAGCGGCCACTTTCTTACTTAGCGCAGGCCCGGCGCGTAAGTGCGTTCTTCAGCGATGTCGAGCGCCGATTCCACGGCAGTACGGGTGATGAAGCGCAGCAGGCCGCGTGGCGGGCGCGGGTGGAGCCAGACCGGTCGGGCTTTTTTGCCGCCCAACTCCTTCACCAGCGTGTCGACATCGGCGAGGCCGTCGATCAGCCCCAGTTCCTTGGCCCGTGCGCCGCTCATATAGCCACCGTCGAACACTTGTGTTTCGTCCGCGGTCAGCCGTGCGCCGCGCCGTTCCCGCACCCAGGCCTTGAACATAGAGTGGGCCTCTTCCAGCAGGTCGCGGGTGAATTCCGCGTCTTGCGGGCGCAGCGGGGAGAACATTTCCATCCGCGCCTTGTTCTCACCGGCGGTGAACAGGCGGCGCTCGATGCCGTACCGCGCGATGAACTTGTCGAGCCCGAATCCGCCTGTGATCACGCCGATCGAGCCGACGATGGAGAGGCGGTTGGCGTAGATCTTGTCCGCGGCGCAGGCCAGCCAGTAGCCGCCCGAGGCGCCGACATCGCCGATCACCGCGGTCACGTTGACCCCGCTTTCCGAGGCTTTGCGGCGGATATACTGGCCGATCAGGTCCGATTGCGCGGCCGACCCGCCGGGGCTTTCGATCGCCAGGAGCAGATGTTTGGATTTTTTCGCCAGGGCGAAGCCGCGTTCGATCGGCCCGCTATAGGCGTCGAGATTGATCATCCCCGGTCGCGCGGCGATCATGCCGCGCAGCACGAGGACGGGGATTTTCGGTTTCGACCAGGGAAAGAGGTTCATGCCCAGAGCTTAGAGCATGATAGCGTGAGATCAATCAGGGGAGTGGGCCCGTGCCGCGCCGCTTTTTCCAAAAAGCGGCCACTTCCTTTCTTCCTTTACTCGGCCGCGGCCGAGAGCCGGCCCGCCGCGCGTTCGGTGTCGACCATATAGTCGCGGGCCAGCGGCAGAGCTTGCTGGTCGCGCACCAGCTGGATCTGGAAGTTCATATGGTCCGACATGCGGAAGGCGAGTTCGGAACCGGACAAATAGAACTCGAACATGCGGCAGAAGCGCTCGTCATACAGCGCGGCGATGGCGGTGCGGTTGGCGGCGAAGCGTTGGCGCCAATGTTCGAGCGTGAGCGCGTAATGCAGGCGCAGGATCTCGACGTCGGTGGTGCGCAGACCGGAGCGTTCCAGCGGCCCCAGAGCTTCCGAGAGTGCGGGCGAGTAGCCGCCGGGGAAGATATATTTGGCGATCCAGCTATTGGTCGCGCCCGGCCCGTCGAAGCGGCCGATCGAGTGCAGCAGCATCACGCCGTCAGGCTTGAGGCAGCGTTTCACCGTCTCGAAGAAGGTCGCGTAGTTCGGCACGCCGACATGCTCGAACATGCCGACCGAGACGATGCGGTCGAACTGGCGCTGCATGGCGCGGTAATCGATCAGCTCGAATTTCACGCGGTCGCTCAGGCCCGCCGCCGCGGCGCGGGCCTTGGCCGCAGCCAGCTGCTCTTCGGAGAGGGTGATGCCGGTGACGCGGGCGCCGAATTCCTGGGCCAGGGTCATGGCCATGCCGCCCCAGCCGCAACCGATATCCAGCACTTCCAGATCCGGCCGGTCGAGGTTCAGTTTCGCCGCGATATGGCGCTTCTTGGCGAGCTGCGCCTCTTCCAGCGTCTCGTCGCCGCGGGCGAAATAGGCGCAGGAATATTGCCGGTCGCGATCGAGGAACAGCGAATAAAGCTGGCCGTTCAGGTCGTAATGATGGGCGACATTGCTCTTCGAGCGCACGGCGTTGTTGGCCTGCAGCAGCGGGCGGAGGATCCGCAGCAGCTTGGTGGTGAACTCCATCACCGGGACTTTGTAGTCGTTGGTGTTGTCCATCAGCACAACCAGCACGTCGTGGATCGAGCTGTTCACCGGCACCAGCGTGCCGTCCATATAGCATTCGCCGATCGCCATGCCCGGGCTCATGGCCAGGCGGCGGACGGTGGCGTTGTTGGTGATGCGGATGCCGGCCTGGGTGCCGGCGGCGTTACCGTAATGGCTCTGCGATCCGTCCGGCCAGATCACTTGAAAGCCGCCGCGGCGAATCGCGCCAGCGAGCATCCGGTCCAGAAAATTCTTGAAGAGCCAAGCCACGTCTCTCTCTCTCCGTTCGATGGGTAACGGTCAGGGTAATTTGCTGGTAATTAAGTGTGACATTGGCGAAAAAAAAGACCCGGAAACGGGAACGGCCCCTGCGTGAAACGCAAGGGCCGTTCTGACGATGAATTGATCGAAAAGACCGATCAAGCGGGCGCTTAGGCCTGCTCGGCGGCCTCTTCCTCGCCGAAGAGCGGGCCCAGTTCCGGGCGCTCTTCCGGCTCGGCGCCGATCGCTTCGCCGCGTGCCTGCTTCTCCGCCTCTTCGGGGGAGCGGGCCACGTTCACCTTCACGTCGATCACGACTTCCGGGTGCAGCGCGACGTGCACAGTGGCGATGCCCAGAGCCTTGATCGGCTGCGTCAGCACAACCTGCGAGCGCTCGATGGCGAGGCCGGCTTGGGTGCTGGCGTCAGCGATGTCGCGGCTGGACACCGAGCCGTACAGAGCGCCGGACTCGGAGGCCTGGCGGATCAGCGTGACGCTGAGGCCCTGCACGCGTTCGGCGACGCGCTCGGCCTCGTCACGACGCTTCAGGTTCTGCGCCTCGAGCTGGACGCGCTCGCGTTCGAAACGCTCGCGGTTCGCCTTGGTGGCGCGCACGGCCTTGGCCTGCGGCAACAGGAAGTTGCGCGCGTAGCCGGGCTTCACTTTCACGACTTCGCCCATCTGGCCGAGTTTCTCGACGCGCTGGAGCAGAATCAGTTCAACAGCTGCCATGGTCCTGTCTCCCTTAGGTCAGCACGTAGGGCAGCAGCGCCAGGAAGCGGGCGCGCTTGATGGCTTTCGCCAGCTCGCGCTGCTTCTTGCCGGACACCGCGGTGATGCGGGACGGAACGATCTTGCCGCGCTCAGAGAGGAAGCGGGACAGCAGACGCACGTCCTTGTAGTCGATCGCCGGCGCGCCCGGACCCGAGAACGGGCAGGACTTCTTGCGACGGAAAAACGGGCGGCGTGCGCCCACGGCCGGGCGGCGAGCCGCCGGGTTCAGTTCGGTGGTTTCGGACATCAGCCTTCCTCCTCGGCGCTGTAATCGTCACGGTCGGCGCGGAACTCGTCACGCGCGCGGAATTCTTCGCGTTCATCGAAGCCGCGCTTGCGGCCGCTCTCGAAGCGCCCGGCCGGCTTCGGACCGCGGAAGCTGCGCTCGCGATCGTCGGACTTGCGGGACAGGATCGCCGAGGGCTCCTCGGAGATTTCTTCGATGCGCACGGTCATGAAGCGCAGAACGTCTTCGTTCAGGCTGAGCTGGCGCTCCATTTCGGTGATGGCCGCATGCGAAGCGTCCAGACCGAGCAGGATGTAATGGCCCTTGCGGTTCTTCTTGATCCGGTAGGCCAGGTTGCGCAGGCCCCAATATTCGCGCTTCTTGACGGCGGCGCCATCGGTTTCCAGCTGCGCGGTCACGGCGTCGGCGACGGCATCGGCCTGCGCCTGAGTGATCTCGCTGCGGGCGATGACCACAGTTTCATATAACGGCATATGTGCTCCCTTCGGTTGGTTTTCAGCTCAGGTCCGGGTCTGGACCTCCCAAGATCGGGACGAGCAATAGCCGGGCGCGATGCCACGCACCCGGCAGGGGAGGCGAGCCTGTCGCACGATTTTCCGCGTCTGACAAGGGAAGCGTAAGGGAAGTAGCCGCTTTTTGAAAAAAGCGGCGCAAAAACTTCCGTGACTTTGGGCCCGAGGCGTTGAAGCCGAACGGGCCCAAATTATCGAAGTTTTTTTGCTACTTTTTGTTCACAAAAAGTAGCGCTTACTTTCTTTGTCGTATGACGCTCAGCCCAGCGTGAGCCGTGCCTCCACCAGATCAGTCTCGCCCGGAATATGCGTGATGGTGAAGCCGAGCCGTTTGACGAAAGCGAGCATCGGCGCGTTCTCGGCGAGGATCTGGCCGGAGACGTCGACCACACCCTGCGCCCGGCCCCAATCGAGCACCGCGCGCATCAGCGCCGTGCCCACACCCATCCCCTTGGCCGCCGGTTCCACGGCCACGGCGAATTCCGCCTGCGTGCCGTCAGTGTCGTTGCGCACCAGCCGCGCCGTGCCGGCGGTCTCGCCGGTGGCGTCCCGCACCGCGATGATCGCCATTTCCCGGGCGTAATCGATGTCGGTGAGGCGGTTGATCTGTTCGGGCGGCATGCTACGGATCGCCGAGAAGAAGCGGTAGCGCAGGTCCTCGACGGTGAAGCGGCCGAGCATCGCGGCGTGGGCATCGGCATCCTCCGGGCGGATCGGCCGCAGCAGGAAATTCTGGCCGCCCTTGGCCGTGTAATGGCTGATCAGTTCGCTCGGATAGGGCGAGATCAGCAGCGGCGGGCGCGCGGTGCCTTGTGGGCGCAAGGTGATGCGGGCGCTGGCGGCGACCACGCCGCGCGCATGGGCGAAAACCGGGTCCAGCTCCAGCGTGAGAATCTCCGGCCGGTCGATGATCAGCTGGCTGACGCGCACAATCGTGGCGGCCACGGCCTCGAGATCGGCGGCCGAGCTGCCGCGATGCGCGGCGAGCGAGGCGGCGACCGATGAGCGCGCGATCAGCGCCCGCGCCAGCACCAGGTTGAGCGGCGGCAATTCGGCGGCGAGGCCTGACACATCCTCAGGATCGCCGGCGCCGGCGCCGAAGCCGATGACCGGCCCCAGGATCGGATGGTCGCTGACGCGGATGCGCAGCGGCCGCCCATTGGCCTGGGGCTGCACCAGGATGGCGGCGCTGGCCAAAGCCGGGTTCTGGGCCGCGAGCCGGGTGCGCATCTCGGTCACGGTACGGTGCACCGCCGAGGCATCCGACAGATCGAGGGCGATGGAGCCGGCCAGCCGGTTGACCGGCATGCTCGGATGCACCGCTTTCAGCACCACCGGAAAGCCGAGTTCGCGGGCCGCGGTGGTGGCTTCCGCCGGGCTGGCGGCGAGCCGGCTCGGCAGCACGGGGATGTTATAGGCGGCGAGCACCGCCAGCGCCTCATCCTGCACCAGCGCCTCCTGGCCGGTGGCGTAGGCGCGGTCGACCAGGGCTTTCGCGGCCGCCTGGTCAGGCGGCGTGCGCAGCACGGCGGAGGCGGGCAGTTCACGCGCGGCGGCGCGGTTCGCGCGGTTGCGCAGCAGGTGCCGGAAGCCGGCAATCGCCGCTTCGGGCGAGTCGAAGCAGGCGAGCCCCGCCGCCGCCAGCCTGTGGCGGTGCGCCAGCCCGTTGGCTTCGCCGAGGGCCGCGATCAGCAGCGGCACGGTCACGGTCTTCGCGCAGGCGATCAGCGCTTCGATGGCGACGCTGTCATCGCCGCCCGAGGGTGTGTGCACGACCAGAATGCCGCCGACCTCCGGCGCCGAGGAGAGCAAGGCGGCGAGATCGGCCAGCCGGGTCGGCGCATCGCCGGCATGGAGCAGGCCGCTGCGCGATGGCGCAGCACCCATGCTCATGGCCAGCACCTGTTGGGTTTCGGGCGAGAATTGCGCGAGCGAGACGCCGTTATCCAGGGCGTAATCCGCCGCCAGCCGGCTTGCCGCGAAGGAGTTGCCGACGATCGCCAGGCTCTCGCCGCGCGCCGGCTTCACCCGGGTCAGCGTTTCCGCCGCGGCCAGCAATTCGCCGATCGAGCTGGTCAGCAGCACGCCGGCGCGGGAGAAGGCGGCCTCCAGTGTGCTGCGCGAATTGCCCTGACGGTCGCGCAGCCGCACGCCGGGGGCGATGGCCACCACCGGTCGCAGCCTTGCCGCGGCGCGGGCGGCGGAATGGAACAGTTTCGGATCGCGTAGCCGGTCGATCTCCAGCAGGATCGCCGTGGTGCCCGGATCGCGCGAGAGATGGTCCAGCACCAGGCCGAAGCCGATATCGCTGTTGCCGCCGATGCCGACGATATGGCTGAAGCCGACGCTGTTCGGCACGGCCCAGTCGATGATGGTGCGGGCCAAAGCCGGGGACTGGCCGACCAGCGCGAGGCGCCCGCGCGGCGGCGTCAGGCTGAAGATCGAGGCGTTGAGGCCGAGGCTGGGCAGTACCATGCCGTAGGAATAGGGGCCGAGCACACGGATGCCGGCATGCCGGGCGAGCTGGTCCAGTCCCGGCACGTCGCACAGCACCAATGCGCCGCGTGCGCCACGCGCCGCATGGCGCATCAGCGCCGTGCCGACATCCGCCGGCGCATCGGCGACGAGGGCAAGGTCGACATTCTCCGCCTCGTCGTCGAGGCTGATCGTGCCGGCGAAATTGCCGGCGCGCAGATGCGTGAGCACGGTCTGGCCGAGCGGCGTTTGCGCGCCGCTCAATCCGATGCTGGTCGGATGAAAGAACAGGGCAGGGTCGAAGCGGCGTTTGGAAGGGATATTCATAAAATCAGTTCAATCAGGAAGGGGCCGGCGCGCTCGAAGCTTGCGGCCAGCAGGGAATTGAGCTCGTCCAGCGAGGCGGCACGCGCCGCCGGCACGCCCATGCCGCCGGCGAGCTGGCACCAGTCGAGCGCGGGGTTGGAAAGATCCATCATGTCGAGCGCGGTGCGGCCCGGATTGGCGCCGACATTGGCGAGTTCGCCGAGCAGGATCGCGTATTTGCGGTTGGAGAAGATCACGGTGGTGACATCCAGCCGCTCGCGCGCCTGGGTCCAGAGCGCCGAGAGCGTGTACATGGCCGAGCCGTCCGCCTGCAGCCCGACCACGCGCCGGCCCGGGGCGGCGATGGCGGCGCCGACGCTCATCGGCAGCCCGTCGCCAATCGCGCCGCCGGTCAGCATCATCCAGTCATGCTTGGGCGCCGCATGGGTGTTGGCGAAGAAGCCGCGCCCGAAGGAGATGGCCTCGTCGACGATGATCGCGTTCTCCGGCAGCAGCGCCGCCAGTGATTGCGCGAAGCCTTCCGGCGTGATGGCGCCGGTGGCCAGAGCCGGGTGCTGCGCGTCAGTGGGCACGGAGATTTGCGGGGCGCCGAGATAGGCGCGCAAGGAGGCCAGCGCCGCCGGGCCGTTCTCCTCAGGCCCGGCCAGCACATGCACCTGGCAGGCGGTCGGGTAGAGCCGGCCGGGCCGGTCCGGATAGGCGAAGAACGAGACCGGCTCGCCGGTATTCACCAGCACGATCTGTTTGACCCCTTCAAAGGCGGCGAGGCCCTGATCGATCGGATAGGGGATGCGTTCGACCGGCACGCGCCCCTGGCCGCGGGCGATGCGCGGGGTGGAGCGCTCGGCCAGCAGCCGCGCGCCGCAATGCTGCGTGATGCGCCAGGCCTCCAGCAGCGGCGTCTCGTCCAGGCTCTTCCCGCCCACCAGCAGCAGGGTCGGCAGGCCGTTGGTCAGCATCGCCGCCGCGGTCTCCACGGCGCGGGTGGTGACCGCCTTGGCCGGGACGGGGGCGGCAGCCTGCGCCGGCACGCCGCCTTCGTCCCAGGCGGTGTCGGCAGGCAGGATCAGCGTCGCCACACGGCCGGGCCAGGTGCGCGCCGCCTCGATGGCGGCGGCAGCGCCTGGGCCAACATCGGCGGCGTTGATGGCGCGGCGGGTAAAAGCGGAGACGGGGGCGGCAAGGCCTTCGACATCGGCGGTGAGCGGCGCGTCCAGCGGGCGGTGATGGTTCGCCTGGTCGCCGACGATGTTCACCACGCCCGACTGCGCGCGCCTGGCATTATGCAGGTTGGACAGGCCGTTCGCGAGGCCCGGCCCGCAATGCAGCAATGTCGCCGCGGGCCTGCCGGTGACGCGGTAATAGGCGTCGGCAGCGCCGGTTGCCACCGCCTCGTCCAGGCACAACACGCAACGCAGCCCGGCAATCCGGTCGAGGGCCGCGACGAAATGCATCTCGCTGGTGCCGGGATTGGCGAATACCGTCTTTATCCCCGACTTGAGCAACGTGTGGACAAGTGCCTCGGCGCCATTCATGCAGTCAACTCCTCAAAGATTCGAAACAACACAGGGTTAACGCACAAGTTTTCCACAGGCTGGGGCAAAGTTGTCCACGGCGTGATCAACTTGTCTAACGGTCGTCTGCCGGATGGCCCGGAAGACTGAGATGGTTTATGGGGCATCTGATGAGTTCGATTGATACCCCACTTCTCGGTCTTTCCCAACGGCTGCCGCCCAGCAACACCCAGGCCGAACAGGCGCTGCTGGGCGCGCTGCTGGCCAATAACAGGGCCTATGAGCGGGTTTCGGAATTCCTTGCCCCGGAGCATTTCGTCGATCCGGTGCATGCCCGCATCTACCAGGCCATTGCCCGCCGCTGCGAGTCCGGGCAGGTCGCCGACCCCGTCACGCTGCGCGCCGAATTCGAACATAGTGGCGTGCTCGATGAGGTTGGCGGCACCGCCTATCTGGCGCAACTGCTCTCCGCCATGGTCGGCATCATCAACGCCGGCGATTACGGGCGGGTGATCCGCGACGCCTGGCTGCGCCGGCAGCTTATCGATGTCGGCGAGACGGTGGTGAACCGCGCCTTCGGGGCCGACCCGGAGCTGGATGGTTCGGCGCAGATCGAGGCCGCCGAGCAGACCTTGTTCAACCTCGCCACCCATGGCGGCGCCGAGGGCAAGGGGCTGACCTTCAAGGAGGCGCTGACGGAGGCGATCAACATCGCCTCGAAAGCGTTCAAGAATCAAGGGTCGGTCTCCGGCCTCGATACCGGCCTGCGCGATCTGAACAAGCGCACCGGCGGCCTGCACCCGTCCGACCTTGTGATCCTCGCCGGCCGTCCCGGCATGGGCAAGACGGCTCTGGTGACCAAGGTCGCCTTCGGCGCCGGCAAGGCCATGCTGAACACGGCGCGGGCGGAGAATCCCAACGCCATGGCGAAGCAATGCGTCGCCATCTTCTCGCTGGAAATGAGCGCCGACCAGCTCGCCACCCGTCTGCTCGCCGAGGAGGCGCGGGTCTCCGCCGACAAGATCCGCCGTGGCGAAATCTCCGCACGGGATTTTGATAATTTCGTGAAAGTCAGCCGGGAAATTTCCGACGTGCCGATCGTCATCGACGACACCCCGGCGATCACCCTCTCGGCCCTGCGCACGCGCTGCCGCCGGCTGCAGCGCACCCAGGGGCTTGGGCTCGTCATCGTCGACTATCTGCAGCTGATGCGCCCCGCCGCCGGGACCCGGCCCGAAAGCCGCGTGCTGGAGATCAGCCAGATCACCCAGGGCCTGAAGGCCATCGCCAAGGAGCTGGCGGTGCCGGTGATCGCGCTCTCCCAGCTCTCCCGCTCGGTGGAAAGCCGCGACGACAAGCGCCCGCAGCTCTCCGATCTGCGCGAATCCGGCTCGATCGAGCAGGACGCCGACATGGTGATGTTCATCTATCGCGACGAATATTACCTGGCGCAGCGCGAGCCGAAGATCACCGCCTTCGACCGCGACGACAAATATCAGGAAGCCATGGAGAAATGGAAATCCGATATGGCCGCCGTGTATCAGAAGGCCGAGCTGATCGTCGCCAAGCAGCGCCATGGCCCCACCGGCAAGATCGACCTGTTCTTCGAGGGCGAATTCACCCGCTTCGCCGATCTCGATCAGGTGCATGACGCGCCGTTCTAAGGGCAGAAAGGAAGTGGCCGCTTTTTGAAAAAAGCGGCGCAAAAACTTTCTCGACTTTTGGCCTGAGGCGCTGAAACGGCACAGGCCAAAAATAACAAAGTTTTTTTGCTACTTTTTGTTCACAAAAAGTAGCCTTCCTACTCTTTCTTCTTCGGGGCTTGAGCCGGTGCCCAGGGCCATGCGAGGGAAGATAGGATGCGCACCATCTGGGGAAGCGCGCGGTGACCGCGCTGCTGGAGATCGATCTCGACGCCATCGCCGCCAACTGGCGGGCGCTGGATGCCATGCATGCGGGGCAGACTGCCGGCGTGGTGAAAGCCGACGCTTACGGGCTGGGGGCGACGCAGGTGGCGCCCAAGCTTCTGGCCGTCGGCTGCCGGCATTTCTTTACCGCTCATTTGTCTGAGGCGCTGGCCATCCGCGCGCTGCTGCCCGGCGCGATGCTGGGGGTGCTGAACGGCATTCAGCCCGGCGAGGTGGCGGAATTTGCCACGCTCAACATCGTCCCGGTGTGCGGCGCCCTGCACGAGCTGGCGCTGTGGCGGGAAGAGGCGCGCCGGCGGGGCGAGAGTGCTTCCGGTGATCCTGCATATCGATACCGGCATGGCGCGGCTCGGCCTTTCGGCGTCCGAACTCGCCCGGCTTAGCGACGATCCGTCGCTGCTGGACGGGATGCGGGTTGACTATGTGATGACGCATCTGGTCTCCGCCGAGCTTCCGGACGACCCGATGAATGCCCGTCAGGCTTCTGCCTTCGCCGCCGCCTCGCGGCAGTTCCCAGGTGCTAGAACCAGCTTCGCCAATTCCTCCGGCATGTTCCTTGGACCGCGCTTTGGCTCCGATCTCGCTCGTCCAGGGGCGGCGCTCTACGGCATCGATCCCGGTTCCGCCTCGGGTGAAAATCCGATGCGAAGCGTGCTGCGGCTGAGCGCGCCGATTTTGCAGATTCACGAGGTCGCCCCCGGCGAGACGGTCGGTTATGGCGGCGCATGGACGGCGCGGCGGCATAGCCGCATCGCGACAATCGGAGTCGGCTATGCCGACGGTTATCTCCGCTCGCTCGGCAATCGGGCCACCGCCTATTTTGACGCTACCCCGGTGCCGCTGGTAGGCCGGGTGTCGATGGACCTGACCACGTTCGACATCACCGATCTGCCAGGTCCGCAGCCGGGCGACCGCCTGACCTTGATCGGGGAACGGCACGGGCCGGACGAGCTGGCGCGCGAAGCCGGCACCAGCGGTTACGAGATCCTCACCTCTTTAGGGCGCCGTTACCAGCGGCGGTATCACGGCGCATGAAATTCCTGCTGAGTCCGGTGGCGACCCTCGGGGCCACGGTGCTGGGCGTGCTCGCCTGGCTCGGCGAGTTGACCCTGTTCGCTTTGTCCGGCCTGTCGCATATCTTGCGGCCGCCTTTCTATCCGCGCCTGGTCGGCCGGGCGTTCATGGAGATCGGTTTCTACTCGCTTCCCGTGGTGGCGCTTACCGCCTTGTTCACCGGTATGGTGCTGGCGCTGCAATCCTATACCGGCTTTTCCCGCTTCGGCGCGGAAAGCGCCATCGCCAGCGTGGTAGTGCTCTCGGTCACCCGAGAACTCGGGCCGGTGCTGGCCGGGCTGATGGTGGCCGGGCGGGCCGGCGGGGCGATGGCGGCGGAACTCGGCACCATGCGCGTGACCGACCAGATCGACGCGCTCACCACCCTGTCCACCGAGCCGATGAAATATCTCGTGGCGCCGCGCCTGCTGGCCGGCATCATCGCTCTGCCGCTGCTGGTGGTGCTGGCGGATATTCTCGGCGTGTTCGGCGGCTTTCTCGTCGCCACGCAAAAGCTCGGCTTCACCCCTGATACCTATCTCATCAGCACCTTCACCAATCTGCGCAGCGATGACGTGGTCTCCGGCCTGATCAAGGCGGCGGTGTTCGGCTTCATCATCGCGCTGATGGGCTGCTTCCACGGCTACCGCTCCAAGGGCGGGGCGCAGGGTGTGGGTGCTGCCACCACGGCGGCGGTGGTCAGCGCCTCGATCATGATCCTGGCGCTGGACTACATCCTGACCCAGGTGCTGTTCATCAAATGACCCAGCCGAAAATCCGCATCCGTGGCCTGAAAAAGGCGTTCGGCGAGAAGCAGGTGCTGGACGGGGTCGATCTCGACATCATGCCCGGTACCGGCATGGTGGTGATCGGCGGCTCCGGGACCGGCAAGTCGGTGCTGATCAAATCCATTCTCGGCCTGGTCACGCCGGATGCGGGCATCATCGAGATCGACGGCGAAGACGTGCTGAAGGCGCCGCGCCAGCGCGCGCGGCAATTGCGCGCGCAGATCGGCATGCTGTTCCAGAACGGCGCGCTGTTCGACAGCCTGCCGGTCTGGGAGAATGTCGCGTTCGGCCTGCTGGCGGAGAAAAAGATCCGCCGGGCGGCGGCGCGGGACAAGGCGGTCGAGGTGCTGGCCGAGGTCGGGCTGGATGCGAGCGTGGCCGGCCTCTCGCCCGCGGAACTCTCCGGCGGCATGCAGAAACGCGTGGCCCTGGCGCGCGCCATCGCCGCGCAACCGGCGATCATGTTCTTCGACGAGCCGACCACCGGGCTCGACCCGATCATGGGCGCGGTGATCGACGAGCTGATCGTCGATTGCGTGAAACGCCTGGGCAGCACCTCCCTTGCCATCACCCACGACATGGCCAGCGCCCAGCGCATCGCCGACCGCGCCGCCATGCTCTATCAGGGCCGCGTCTGCTGGTCCGGCCCGGCCAGCGAATTGCTGACCAGCACCGACCCGGTGGTCGACCAGTTCACCCATGGCCGCGCGCAGGGGCCGATCCGCATGGCCGTGCGGCGTTAGGAAGCGAGGTAGGAAGGCTACTTTTTGTGAACAAAAAGTAGCAAAAAAACTTTGTTAATTCGGGCCCATGCCGTTGGAACGCCGCAGGCCCAGTTCAAAAAAAGTTTTGAGCCGCTTTCTTCCTTCGCACCTGCTTCGGCGTTCGTTTCAGCTTCACCAAGGCTTGCCTGGGCCCGTGCCGTTCGAGCGCCGCCGGCCCAGTTCAAAAAAGTTTTTGCGCCGCTTTTTTCAAAAAGCGGCCGCTTTCTTCCTTCACACCGGCTTCGGCGTTCATTTCGAAAAATTTTTGCGCCGCTTTTTCTAAAAAGCGGCCGCTTTCTTCCTTCACGCTCTCTGCTTCATCGTTCGTGTCAGCCTCGCTGAGGCTTGCCACCAAGGCGCGGAAAGGCGGTGCGGCGGAATTGCGCGGGATCATGTGGATCGGGTGCGGCAGGCGGCGGGCCAGCGTATCGGCGGTTTCTGCCAGGCTGACAGGGGCGTCCGGGCTCTCGTTCAGCACGATGGCGGCGATCGGGATGCCGCGCACCACCAGCGCTTCGGCGGCGGTGATGGTGTGGCTCAGCGTGCCGAGATAGCTGCCGGCCACCAGAATGGCGGGGATGCGCAGGGCGGCGATGAGGTCGAGGATGAGATGCGTATCGTCCAGCGGCACGGCGACGCCGCCGACCCCTTCGATCAGCAGCACGTCAGGGGCGGCCTGGATCGCCGCTTCGCAGAATGAGGTGAGGGCGGAGAAATCGATGTGCCGTCCCTCGCGGGCGGCGGCCATGTCCGGGGAGAGCGGGGCCGTGAAGCGCCAGGGGGTGATGGCGGCGATGTTGCGCAGCGTGACCTTTTTACCCATTGCGGCCAGCAGCTTTGCGGAATCGCAGGACGGTGCCGTGGCCTCGTCATAGCCGGAGAGCACCGGCTTGATTGCCGAGAAATCCAAGCCAACCTGGCGCGCCGCGCGGATGATGTTGCCGGTGACGTAGGTCTTGCCGATGTCGGTTCCGGTGGCGGTGACAAAGTAGCTGAGCATAGTCAGAGCCCTTTCCAGCCATGGAGCATGTGGTTAAACCTGACAGGAAATCGAGTAGAGGAGATTACCGGTGCCGGAAAGCCATATTGCTGTCGAGCCACGCTGGAGCCGGGCCGATGTCGCCGCCTTGCTGGCCCTGCCTTTTCCGGAGTTGCTCTACCGCGCGCAGACCGTCCATCGCGAGAATTTCGACCCGACGCAGGTGCAGATTTCCACCCTGCTGTCGATCAAGACCGGCGGTTGCCCGGAGGATTGCGGCTATTGCCCGCAGGCCGCCGGCTATGAGACCGGCACCAAGGCCGGCAAGCTGATGGCGCTCGAGACGGTGCTGACCGAGGCGCGCGCCGCCAAGGAGAAGGGCGCGCGCGTTTCTGCATGGGTGCCGCCTGGCGTTCGCCCAAGGATCACGATCTCGATACGGTGTGCGACATGATCGCCGGCGTGAAGGCGCTGGGCATGGAAACCTGCGTGACGCTGGGCATGCTCAGCGGACCGCAGACGGCCAAGCTGAAAGCCGCCGGGCTCGATTATTACAACCATAATCTCGACACCTCGCCGGAATATTACGACAAGGTGATCACCACCCGCGTCTATCAGGACCGGTTGGATACGCTCTCCCATGTGCGCGACGCCGGCATCAATGTGTGCTGCGGCGGCATTGTCGGCATGGGCGAGGATGAGAGCGACCGCGCCGGGCTGATCGCCTCGCTGGCCAGCCTGCCGAAGCCGCCGGAATCCGTGCCCATCAACGCGCTGGTCGCGGTGGAGGGCACGCCGCTGGCCAAATCCGCGCCGATCGATGCGATCGATTTCGTCCGTGTGGTGGCGGTGGCGCGCATCACCATGCCGAAGAGCTATGTGCGGCTTTCCGCCGGGCGCGAGGCGATGAGCGACGAGGCGCAGGCGCTCTGCTTCCTCGCCGGGGCCAATTCGATTTTCCATGGCGAGAAGCTGCTGACCACCAAGAACGCCACGGTCAGCCATGACGAGGCGCTGTTCGCCAAGTTGGGGATGCGCGCGGAGTCGTGAGCTGGCTGGAGGAAGGCTGGCGGCATGTCTGGCTGCCTTATGCGCAGATGCAGACCGCGCCGCTGCCATTGCCGGCGGCACGCACCGAGGGAAGCCGGATTTTTCTCGAGGACGGGCGGGTGCTGGTCGACGGCATCGCCTCCTGGTGGACCGCCTGCCACGGCTATAACCATCCGCATATCCAACAGGCGGTGCGCACCCAGCTCGAGCGCCTGCCGCATGTGATGTTCGGCGGGCTGGCCCATGAGCCCGCGTACCGGCTTGCCACGCGCCTTGCCAGACTTTTGCCGGACCCGCTGAACCGCGTGTTTTTTACCGATTCCGGCTCGGTCGCGGTGGAAGTGGCGATCAAGATCGCGGTGCAGGCGCGGCTGAACCAGGGCGAGCGCGGGCGGACGAAAATCCTCAGCTTCACCGGCGGCTATCACGGCGACACGCTGGGCACGATGGCGATCTGCGACCCGGAAGAGGGGATGCACAGCCTGTTTGCCGGGCTGCTGCCGGAACAGCACGTGGTGCCGCTGCCGCGCGACGCGGCCAGCATCGCCGCGTTCGAAGTCGTACCTCGAGCAACATGCCGGCACGCTCGCCGCCATCATCGTCGAGCCGCTGGTGCAGGGTGCGGGCGGCATGGTGCTGCATCCGCCGGAGGTGCTGCGGCGCTTGCGGGCGGCGGCGGACCATTACAAGCTGACGCTGATTTTCGATGAGATCTTCACCGGATTCGGCCGCACCGGCACGATGTTCGCCTTCCAGCAGGCGGGCGTGGTGCCCGACATCATCACGCTGTCCAAGGCGCTGACCGGCGGGACGTCGCCGCTTGCCGCCACCATCGCCAGCGACGATCTGTTCGCCGCCTTCCTCTCCGACAGCCCGATGACGGCGCTGATGCACGGCCCCACTTTCATGGCCAACGCGCTCGGCTGCGCCGCCGCCAACGCCTCGCTCGACCTGTTCGAAACCGAGCCCCGGCTCGACCAGGCGGCGGCGATTTCAGCCGGACTCGCCGCCGGGCTGGAACCCTGCCGGGAGCTGCCCGGGGTGAAGGATGTGCGGGTGCTGGGCGCGATCGGCGTGGTCGAACTGCACGCCATCACCGATCCGGCGGCCCTGCGCATGGCGCTGGTGGCGGAAGGCGTATGGATCCGCCCGTTCCGCAATATCCTGTACCTGACGCCGGCGCTGACCATCGGCGCGGAGGAAGTGGCGACGCTGTGCGGGGCGATCAGGAAAGTATTAACAAGGAAGTAAGCGCTACTTTTTGTGAACAAAAAGTAGCAAAAAAACTTTGTTAGTTTGGGCCGTGCTGGTTTCGCTGGCACGGGCCCAAAGTCAAAAAAAGTTTTTGCGCCGCTTTTTTCAAAAAGCGGCCACTTTTCTTAAGCCTGTGCCGATAGGCCAAAGCCTCGGCGATATGGTTCTTCTGCACCTCCTCGTGCCCCGCAAGGTCGGCGATGGTGCGGCCGACCCGCATGGCGCGGGTGAAGCCGCGCGCCGAGAGGCGCAACGCACTGCGTTGCCGCCGCTTCCAGAAACGCTTTCGCATCCGGCGTGAGGTGCAGGAAATCGCCCGGCGCTTCGGCGTTGGTGGCTGGTCCTGCCTCGCCATAGCGGTCGCGTTGCCGTGCCCGCGCCGCCGCCACGCGGGCCGCGACGGTGGCGCTGTTCTCGCCCGGCGGCGCCCGGCTCAGCTCTTTCGGGCTCAGCGGGGTGATTTCGATGACGAGGTCCATGCGGTCGAGCAGCGGCCCGCTTAAGCGGCTCTGGTAATCTTCGCCGCAGCGCGGGGCGCGGCCGCATTCACGCGCGCCGTCGCCGAGATAGCCGCAGCGGCAGGGATTGAGCGCGCCGATCAGCTGGAAACGCGCCGGGTAGGTAACATGGGCGGCCGCGCGCGAAACCGTGGTCTGGCCGGCTTCCAGTGGCTGGCGTAGCGCCTCCAGCGTGGCGCGGGGAAATTCCGGCATCTCGTCCATGAACAGCACGCCGCGATGGGCGATGGAGACTTCGCCCGGCCGGGCGCGGTTGCCGCCGCCGCTGAGCGCCGCCATGCTTGCCGAATGGTGCGGCGCGCGAAATGGCGGGCGTGTGACCAGCCGGCCGCCGTCCAGCAGCCCCGCCACCGAATGCACCATGCTCACCTCCAGCGCCTCGCGCGGGGTGAGGTCCGGCAGCAGGCCCGGCAGGCGCTCCGCCAGCATTGATTTGCCGCCGCCGGGCGGCCCGATCATCAACATATTGTGCCCGCCCGCCGCCGCGACCTCCAAGGCCCGCCGCGCCGTCTCCATGCCGCGCACCTCGGCGAGATCCGGCGCCTTTGAGCCATGGCCGAGCTGCCCGGGGGGCGGCGCGGAAATCAATTGCGTACCACGGAAATGGTTGATGAGGCAGAGCAGGTCAGGGGCAGCCAGGATGGTGATGTCCCCGGCCCAGCCGGCTTCCGGCCCTTGCGCTTCCGGGCAGATCAGCCCCAGTTCGCGGCCGGCGGCGGCAATGGCAGCGGGCAACACCCCGGCCACCGGATTGATCCGCCCGTCCAGCGACAATTCGCCCAATGCGGCGAACTGCGCCAGCTCCTCGGCCGGAAGCACATCCATTGCCGCCAGCACTGCCAGCGCCACCGGCAAGTCGAAATGACTGCCTTCCTTCAACATATCGGCCGGGGCCAGGTTCACCAGAACGCGCTTGGGCGGCAGCGCCAGCCCCATGGCGGTAAGGGCGGCGCGCACCCGCTCCCGCGCTTCGCCCACCGCCTTGTCAGCCAGGCCAACCATCAGGAAATTCGGCAGACCGCTGGCAATCTGCACCTGCACTTCCACCGGCTGCGCCTCGATGCCCGCGAAAGCAAAACTGTTGACGCGTGCGATGGGCATAACTCACCGAGTATTGTTACGGTAAAGTTATGAATTGGTGTTGGGAAGAAAGGAAGGGCCGCTTTTTGGAAAAAGCGGCGCAAAAACTTTTTTTGACTTTGGGCCTGAGGCGTTCGAACGCCTCGGGCCCAAAGTTAGTAAAGTTTTTTTGCTACTTTTTGTTCACAAAAAGTAGCGCTTACTTTGCTTGCTTCGCCTCCGCTCCCCGTGGAGCGTCAGACGTTACGCTTCACCGCGAGGCCGGCGCTGGCCTGGCAGGTCGGCATCAGCTCGATGCGGTTGATGTTCACGTGGTCCGGCAGCGCCACGATCCAGGAGGCGGATTCGGCGATATCTTCGGGCATCAGCGGGGTGGTGCCGGCATAAACGGCGGCCGCCTTTTCCTTGTCGCCGCCGAAGCGCACGGCGCTGAATTCAGAACCGCCGACCAGGCCGGGCTGGATGTCGGTGACGCGGATGTTCTTGCCCGCGAGGTCAGCGCGCAGGTTGAGCGAGAATTGCTGCACGAACGCCTTGGTGGCGCCGTAAACATGTCCGCCCGGATACGGGTAGTTGCCGGCGATCGAGCCGAGATTGATGATCGTGCCGCGGTTGCGCGCGACCATGCCCGGCAGGATGGCGCGGGTCATATGCACCAGGCCGGAAATGTTGGTGGCGATCATCGTGTCCCAGTCCTGCAGATCCGCGTCCCAGGCGGGGGAGAGGCCAAGGGCGAGGCCGGCATTGTTCACCAGCACGTCGATCTCGCGCCAGTCGGCGGGCAGCGTGTCGAGGAAGCCGGCGACGGCCTTTTCGTCGGTCACGTCCAGCTTGGCGATGTGCACTTTGTCGCCCAGCTCCTGCTTCAGCTCGGCCAGGCGCTCTTCGCGGCGGCCGGTGGCGATGACGCGGTGGCCATCCTTGACGAAGCGGCGGGCGAAGGCGGCGCCGAAGCCGGCGGTGGCGCCGGTGACGAGAATCGTTTTCATGAGGCTCTCCAGATAGATGCGTGTGAGAATTAGGCCCGTGGCCGGGGGATGCAAGACGGGGTTGTGCCCGTCTTGCGGGCGTGTGGCGAGAGAAACCGGCTGTTTGGCGTGTCATGCGGCAAGATCGGAGGTGCGCCGGTTGCCGTGCCAGCCTCACATAGCTACATCCCAAGCATGCGCTGGATCTCCTGCCTTCTTTTCGTCGGTCTGACCGCCTGCGCCTTGCCGGGCCGTCAGACTTTCACCGCCAAGCCCGCCGGAGCGGATACCGCCTCGGTCAATGCGACGCAGGCCTTCACCGGCCGGATTCCGCTGGTGACCATTCTGCCGGGCACGGAGGATTTCGCAGCACCGCTCAATTCCGCGGTGAAGCAGGCGCTGGCGATCAAGCCGACCGCCCAGTTCGAGGTCGAAGCGCAGACGCCGGTGGCGCCGTCCCCGGACCAGAGCGCCAAGACTCTTTCCGCCCTGGCCAGCACCGCCACCGCCGTGGCCGACGCGATCGTCACTGACGGCGTGCCCGCGCACCGTGTCAGCCTCACCGCCCGAACCGCCGGCCTGGATGCCGATATCCTCGTCTACGTGAAGTGACTTTCTCTTTCCTGATGCCGCTGATGCGGCGGCTCGATCCTGAGACCGCGCATGATTATGCGCTGCGCGGTTTGCGCTGGGGCCTGGCCGGTACCGATCGTACGCCGGATGACCCGATCCTGGCAGGTGCAGGCCTTTGGCCGGACGCTGCGCAACCCGGTCGGCCTTGCCGCCGGGTTCGACAAGAACGCCGTGGCGGTGAACGCTCTGGGGCGGCTTGGGTTCGGCTTCGTCGAGGCCGGCACCGTCACGCCGCGGCCGCAGGCGGGCAATCCGCGCCCGCGTTTGTTCCGGCTGCCCGAGGACAGAGCGGTCATCAACCGCATGGGCTTCAATAATGGCGGGATCGACGCCTATCTCGCCAATCTGCACCGGATCGACCGCACGCGCGTGGCGCTGGGCGCGAATGTCGGCATCAACAAGGAAGGCGCGGACCCGGAGCGGGATTACCCGGCGCTGGTCTCAGCCGTCTCGCCCTTCGCCGATTACGTTACCGTGAATATTTCCTCGCCCAACACGCCGGGCCTGCGGGACCTGCAAGGTGAGGCGCGGCTTTCGGCGATCCTAGGGGCCATCGTCACGGACAAGCCCATCTTCGTGAAAATCGCCCCCGATCTGGCGCCGGAAGGGCTGGAGGCGGTGATCGGCGTGTGCCTGGCGCGCAAGGTGAGCGGGCTGATCGTCTCCAACACCACCATCGCCCGGCCGGACACGCTGCGCGGCGCCGCCAAAACCGAGACAGGCGGCCTCTCGGGCGCGCCGCTTTTGGCCCCGTCCACCGCCGTGCTCAAGCAGGCTTACCGGCTTGCGGGCGGGAAACTCATGTTGATCGGCGTGGGCGGGATTTTCTCGGCGGAGGACGCGCTGGCGAAGATCCTCGCCGGGGCCAACCTCGTGCAGGTCTATACCGGCTTTGCCTATCAGGGCCCGCCGATGATTCCGAAACTTAAAGCCGGGCTTGCGCAATTGCTTCGCGCCCGTGGGTTCAAGCACATACAGGACGCGGTGGGGGCGGGCATATGAGCGGGTTTGGGCGCTTAAGCGCGGATTATGACGGGTTCATCGTCGATCTCTGGGGCGTCGTGCATGACGGGGTCAAACCCTATCCCGGCGTGCTGGATTGCCTGGCCCGGCTGAGGAGCGCTGGCAAGCGCGTGGTCTTCCTCTCCAACGCGCCGCGCCGCGCCGACACGATCGGCGTGGCTTTGGCCGAAATGGGCATCACCCCGGAATTTTACGACGGCATCATGTCGAGCGGCGAGGCGGTGCATCTGGCCTTGCGCGACCGCACCGACGAGTTCGCGACTCTCGGCGAGAGGCTCTACCATCTCGGGCCCCCGCGCGATCGCGGTGTGTTCGACACGCTGCCTCTGCGCGAGGCGACAAGCCCGGCCGAGGCCGATTTCATCCTCAATACCGGGCCTGACGACGTTCTCGGCCCGCAGGACCCGTCAATGTACCAGCCGGTCCTCGATGAAGGGCTCAGGCACAACAAGCCGATGGTCTGCGCCAATCCGGACCTGGAAGTGATCCGCGACGGGCAGCGCATCATCTGCGCCGGGCTGCTGGCGGAAATCTACGAATCGGCGGGCGGCCGGGTGATCCAGCGCGGCAAGCCCGACCCGGCGATCTATGTGCCGACCCTGGCGCTGCTCGGCACGGCGCGGGGCAGAACGCTGGCGGTGGGCGACTCGCTGCGCACCGACATGGCCGGGGCCAAGGCCGCCGGGATCGATGCGTGCTGGGTGCTCTCCGGCATCCACGCGCTGCGGCCCGAGGAAGCGCCGCAGGAGGCCGAAATGGCCGGGATCACGCCACGGGCGATATTGCCGGGGTTTGCCTGGTAGGAAGGCAAGAAAGAAGCCGCTTTTTGGAAAAAGCGGCGCAAAAACTTCTTGGAAACTGGGCCAGTGGCGGTGAAACCAGCACGGCCCAGTTTAGCAAAGTTTTTTTGCTACTTTTTGTTCACAAAAAGTAGCGCTTACTTTTTCGCGAGCGTGTCGAACGCCATCAGCCGCTCGACCAGCGCCGGCATGTCCCGCAGCGGGATCATGTTCGGCCCGTCGGAGGGCGCGCGGTCCGGGTCCGGGTGGCATTCGATGAACAGAGCGGCGCAGCCCACCGCCAGAGCGGCGCGGGCCAGGACCGGGGCGAAGCGCCGGTCGCCGCCGCTGGAGGTTCCCTGGCCGCCCGGCTGCTGCACCGAATGGGTGGCGTCGAACACCACGGGGTAGGAAGTCTCGGCCATGATCGGCAGAGAGCGCATGTCGCTCACCAGCGTGTTGTAGCCGAAGCTCGCGCCACGCTCGCAGAGCATAATGTTCTCATTGCCGGTGCTGGCGATTTTCGCGGCGACATTCTTCATGTCCCACGGCGCCAGGAACTGGCCCTTCTTCACATTGATGGCGCGGCCGGTGGCACCGGCGGCGAGCAGCAGATCCGTCTGGCGGCAAAGGAAGGCCGGGATCTGCAACACATCGACCGCCTGCGCGACGGGCGCGCATTGCGCGGCGTCGTGCACGTCGGTGATGACGGGCATCCCGAAACGCTCGCGCACCTCAGCGAGAATTTCCAACCCCTGCGCCATGCCGATGCCGCGTTCGGCATTGGCCGAGGTGCGGTTGGCCTTGTCGTAGCTGGATTTGTAGATCACGCCGATGCCGAGCTTTTTGGACAGTCCGGCCAGTTCGCTCGCCACTTCCATCGCATGGTCGCGCGACTCGATCTGGCAGGGGCCGGCGATCAGCGTGAAAGGCAGGTCATTGGCGATCGTGAGACCGCCAACCGTGACCCGCTTCATACCAGCCTCGACTGGCGCACCGCCGCGGCGACGAAGCCTTCGAACAGCGGATGCGGGGCGAAGGGCTTGGATTTCAGCTCAGGATGGTACTGCACGCCGATGAACCAGGGATGATCCGGATATTCGGCGATCTCGGGCAGCACGCCGTCCGGCGACAGGCCGGAGAAGCGCAGGCCGGCAGCCTCGAGCTGCTCGCGGAAATGGATGTTCACCTCGTAGCGGTGACGGTGACGCTCGGAAATCTGCGCCGCCCCGCCATAGACGGCGCGAACCAGGGAGCCTTCGGCCAGAGCGGCGGGGAAGGCGCCAAGGCGCATCGTGCCGCCGAGATTGCCGCCGGCGCTGCGGCGCTCGATGTCGTTGCCGCGCGCCCATTCGGTCAGCAGGCCGACCACGGGGGCGTCGCACGGGCCGAATTCGGTCGAGGAGGCGCCGGGAATGCCGGCAAGGTTCCGCGCCGCCTCGATCACCGCCATCTGCAGGCCGAGGCAAATGCCGAGGAACGGCACCTTGCGTTCGCGGGCGAAGCGCACCGCCTCGATCTTGCCCTGGGTGCCGCGTTCGCCGAAGCCGCCCGGCACCAGGATGCCGTGCACGCCATCCAGCTGCTGCACGGCGTCGGGCTGCTCGAACACTTCCGAGTCCATCCAGTCCAGCCGCACCTTCACCTTGTTGGCGATGCCGCCATGCGCCAGCGCCTCGGCCAGCGATTTATAGCTGTCCAGCAGGTTGGTGTATTTTCCGACCACGGCGATCCGCACCTCGCCTTCCGGCGCCAGCACGGTGTCGACGATGCGGCGCCAGCCGGTCAGGTCGGGCTGGCTCTCATGGGGCAGGTTGAAATGCCGCAGCACTTCGCGGTCCATGCCCGCCTCATGATAGGAGATGGGCACGGCGTAGATGGTGTTCACGTCCAGCGCCGGCACCACCGCCTCTGCGCGCACATTGCAGAAGCTGGCGATCTTGCGCCGCTCATTCTCAGGGATCGGGCGGTCGCAACGGCAGATCAGCATGTTCGGCTGGATGCCGACATTCTGCAGTTCCTTCACCGAATGCTGCGTCGGCTTGGTCTTCAGCTCGCCGGCCGAGGGGATGTAGGGCACGAGCGTGAGGTGCACGAACATCGCGCGCTCGCCGGTCAGCTCATTGCCGAGCTGACGGATCGCCTCGAGGAAGGGCAGGCTTTCGATATCGCCGACGGTGCCGCCGATTTCCACCAGCACGAAGTCGAACTGGGCGGAGTCGCGCAGCACCACTTCCTTGATGGCGTCGGTGATGTGCGGGATCACCTGCACGGTGGCGCCGAGATAATCGCCGCGCCGTTCCTTGGCGATCACCTCGGAATAGATCTTGCCGGTGGTCGCGTTGTCCAGCTTGCTGGCGGCGACCCCGGTGAAGCGCTCATAGTGACCGAGATCGAGATCGGTCTCCGCGCCGTCATCCGTCACGAACACCTCACCATGCTGGTAGGGGCTCATCGTGCCGGGATCGACATTGAGATAGGGGTCCAGCTTGCGCAGCCGGACCGAGTAACCACGGGCTTGTAACAGGGCGCCAAGCGCCGCCGATGCAATGCCTTTACCGAGGGACGAAACCACGCCGCCGGTGATGAATACGAACCGCGTCATGGAATCCGTTCATACATCAAGAGTTGTAGAAAAAAACGAGGAAAAAGCGGAATTATTGTCCGCTGTGTCCCGGAATCGAGGGGGCAGGGCTGCTCGGCGCGGGAACGGCCGGGCTGCCGGTCGGGGCTGCGGGTGCCGGCGCGTGGAACGCGTCGGCCGGTGTCTGCGGCAGCGGGGCCGGGCCGGGCGGGGCGATCGGGGCGGGTGCTGTCGGCCCGCCGAGGATCGCCGCGGCGCCGTCGGTGTTGGTGCTGTTATGGTAGAGCAGCGCCAGGCCCAGCGAGAGCGCGAAGAACAGGGTGCCGAGGATCGCCGTGGCGCGGGTCAGCAGATTCGCCGTGCCGCGCCCGGTCATGAAGTTGCCCATGCCCTGGCTGGCGCCAAGGCCGAGGCCGCCGCCCTCGCTGCGTTGGATCAGCACCACGCCGATCAGCGCGATGGTGACGAACACATGCAGTACGAGAAGAACTTCAATCATGCGAGACCGAGACCCTGTAAAACTGTCCGCTGGCTTCTAGACGCCCGGCGCGCCGGCAGCAATGGCCAAGAAGTCTTCGGCCTTCAGGCTGGCGCCTCCGACCAGTGCGCCGCCGACCTCGGGCAGGGCCAGCAGGCTCGCGGCGTTGCTCGGTTTCACCGAGCCGCCATAGAGAATTTTTACGCCGGCGCCGGCCTCACCCAGATCCTTCGATCAAAGCGGCGCGGATGGCGCCGTGCATCGCCGCCACGTCGGCCTCGGTCGGGGTTTTGCCGGTGCCGATGGCCCAGACCGGCTCATAAGCGACGACGCCGGAAAAATCTTCGGGCAGGCTGTGACGCAGCTGGGTGCGCACCACCTCTTCCGCCATGCCGGCCTCGCGCTCGGTAAGGGTTTCGCCGACGCAGACGATCGGCGTCAGCCCCGCCGCCATTGCCGCCATGGTCTTCGCGCGCACATCAGCGTTCGTTTCGCCGTGATTTTCGCGCCGCTCCGAATGGCCGAGAATAACATAAGAGGCGCCGGCCTCCTTCAACATGGGGGCGGAAACATCGCCGGTATGCGCGCCCTGGGCCGCGCCGTGGCAGTCCTGGGCGCCAAGCGTGACGGGGCTGCCGTCGAGCGCGCCGGCAAAACGGTCGAGCAGGGGGAAAGGCGGGCAGACCAGCAGCTCGACATGGCTGGGCGCCTGCCGCAGCGCCGCCGCATAGGCGGCGATGTCCGCCAGCCTGCCGTGCATTTTCCAGTTACCCGCGATCAGCTGCCGCATGTTGCTGCTCCTTAGATGAATTTCCCCCTCTCTAGAACATGGCCGGCGGAGATCAATCATGCGCCCCGCATTGTTCCAACGCCACCGCCCAAATCCCAAAAAGTTTTTGCGCCGCTTTTTTCAAAAAGCGGCCCTTACTTGCTTTCTTCCCGGCTAACGCCAGACCAGCACCACGATGATTTCGGTAAGAAACCCGATGGTGAAGGCGATGCCGCCCACCGGCTGGAGAATTTTCGCCATTTCGCGGCGGATGATCTGCCGCGCGAAAGCCGGGGCCGCTGCGGGCCGCGATCGCCTGCTGCAATTGCCGCTCGATGCGCGGCAAGGAGAAACGCTGGAAGCCCCAGGATGATGGCGTTGCAGAGCAGTGCCGAGAGCAGCAGCGCCAGCAGATGCGCGCCGCCTTGCAGGGCGAAATGGCGGGCCGAGACGCCGATCACGAGTCCGGCGAGGAAGTACAGGCCCGCGACCATCCAGGTCGCAACGCGGGTCGCATCGGCATAATCGGTCGGCGATACGCGCATGCTCCGGCCTCTCCTCTCCCGCATTTGCCCGATCTTGGTGGCCTAGCTATAGAGGCGACGATTTGGGGTAAAGAGAGCGCATGCTGGTCTCGGTTCGCAAACTGCTGGATAACTGGATCGCGCGGATATTTTTCGCGCTGCTCGTGCTGGTGTTCGTGTTCTGGGGCATCTCTAACGTGGTGACCATGGCGGGCAGCAGCACGGCGGTGGCCGAGGTTGCGGGCCAGCCGGTGGATATTTCGGTGGTGCAGCAGGCCTATCAGTCGGCGCTCGCCCAGGCGGAACAATCGGGCCAGGGCCAGCCGGACGAGATGGCGCGCGAGCAGATGGCCGAGACCGCCCTGACCGGCGTGCTGCGTGAGCGCGTGCTGGGGCTCGAGGAGAAGCGGCTCGGCGTGGTGGTGCCCGATGCGGTGCTGCGCCAGCAGATCGACCAGATTCCCGCGTTCCAGACCAACGGCGCCTTCAACCAGACCACGTTCGCCCAGGTTCTCGAACAGAACAACACCACGCCGGATCAGTTCGTGAGCAATCTCACCTCGGAAATCGCCGGGCAGCAGCTGGTGGTGCCGCTGGTCTCCGGCGCCGCGCCGTCGCAGGAGCTGGTGCACCAGATTTTCAGCTTCATCTCCGAGCAGCGCTACGCGGAAACGGTGCAGATCCCGGTCGCGGCCCAGCCGCAGCCGGCGCCCCCGGCCGAGACGGTGTTGCAGCGTTATTGGCGCAATCATCCCGCCCAGTTCACGGCGCCGGCCTACCGTAATATCCAGCTCGTCGTGCTCTCGCCCGCGTTGCTGGCGCCGCAGGAAAAGGTGTCGCAGCCCGTGGTCGATGCCGCTTATGCGCGCGTTGCCGCCGCCAATCAGAGCGTGCCGCTGCGCAGCGTGCAGGTGATCGTGGTGAGCAATCTCGCTGCCTCGTCGCAGCTCGAGGCTGCCTGGCGGAGCGGTGCCAGCTGGACGCGGATGCAGGCGATGGCCAAGCGCTTCGGCGCCAACCCGGTGGAGATGGACGGCACGCAGCAGAACCAGATTCCCACGCCCGTCGCTCGCTTCGGCGGTGTTTGCCGCACCCGAGGGGCAGGTCATGGGGCCGATCGCCGGGCCGGCCGGCATGTTCCTCTTCAAGGTGACGGGTATTTCCTCGAACGGCCCGGATGAAGCGACGCTGAAGGCGCAGATCGTGCAGCAGCTGCAATTGCAGCAGGCGCAGACCGAGGTTGCGGCGAACGTGAATGCGCTGCAGGACGCGCTGGCCGGGCAGACGCCGCTCGACCGGCTGCCGGGCAATCTCGGCCTCATCGCGGTGGAGGGCACGCTGGACGCCAACGGCAACACGCCGGCGGGTGAAAAGGCGCCGTTGCCGGGCGATGCGGCCTTGCAGGCGGCGGTGCTGCAGGCGGCCTTCGCGGCCAGCCCGCACCAGCCGGCGCAGCTGATCAACGGTCCCAATGGCAGCTATTTCGCTTTGACCGTCAATTCCATCACGCCGCCGACGCAGCAGCCTTACGAGCAGGTGCGCGCCCAGGTGCTGGCCGACTGGACCAATGCCGAGCTGGTGCGCGAAGCCGAGATCAAGGCGGCAGGCCTGTTCCATGCCGTGAATAGCGGGCAGACGCTGGATGTGGCGGCACAGCAAGCTGGGGATCAGGTGACCATGTCATCGGCCTTCAGCCGCAATGCGCCGGCCACCGGTGCGGCCTCGCAGATGCAGAACGTGCTGTTCTCCCTCAAGCTCGGCCAGGCGACGATGCTGCAGACCGGTACCGGCTTCACCGTCGCCACGCTGGCGAAGATCGTGAAGCCGACTCCGGCGCAGGACCCGACCGATTACAATGAGGCCGTGCAATCGATGACGAAATCGTTGCAGAATGACGTCGGCGGCAGCTTCCTCGCCGGGTTGCAGCTGCGCGATAAGGTCACCATCAACCAGAAACTCTTTTCACAGATCTATCAGTGATTGAATTGTTCCATGAATGCCGTAGCGCCTGACCGTTTCGATGTTTTTCGTGCCGCCTATGAATCAGGGCGCGGCGCGCTGGTCTGGCGTCACGATATCGCTGATCTGCTCACCCCCGTCGCCGCCTTTCTGAAGGCGGCGCACGGCAAGCCTTTCTCCTTCCTGCTGGAGAGCGTCGAGGGCGGCGTCACGCGCGGCCGCTATTCGGTCATCGGCATGGCGCCGGATCTGATCTGGCGCTGCGAGAAGGGCGAGGCCTTCATCAATCGTAACGCGCTGACCGATCCGGGGGCGTTCGAGCCCGCCGGGGCGGCGCCTCTCACGAGCCTGCGCGCGCTGGTCGAGGAGACGCGGCTGGATGTGCCGGACACGCTGCCGCCGATGACCGGCGGGCTGTCGGGCTATCTCGGCTACGACATGGTGCGGCTGATGGAGAAGCTGCCGGAGACCAATCCGGACGTGATCGGCATCCCCGAGGCGATCCTGGTCCGGCCCAGCCTGTTCATCATTTTCGACGGCGTGACCGATGAGATGACGATTGCCGCCCCGGTCTATCCGCGCGCCGGCATTTCCGCCGAACAGGCCTTTGCCAATGCCGAGGCACGCCTGAACGAGGTGGTGGCCGCGCTGGAACGGCCGGTGCCCAAGCTCACCGGCACGATGCAAGGCCCGTTGGAACAGACCTCCAACATGGAACAGGAAGAGTTCTTTGCCGTGGTGGAGACGGCGAAAAACTATATTCGCGCGGGCGACGTGTTCCAGGTGGTGCCGAGCCAGCGTTTCGAGGCGCCGTTCCCGCTGCCGCCTTTCGCGCTCTATCGCAGCCTGCGCCACATCAACCCGGCGCCGTTCCTGTTCTATCTCGATTTCGACGGCTTCGTCGCGGTCGGCTCCAGCCCGGAAATCCTGGTGCGGCTGCGCGACGGCAAGGTGACGATCCGCCCGCTCGCCGGCACCCGCCGGCGCGGCGCCGACAAGGCGGAGGATGAGGCGCTCGAGGCCGATCTGCTGGCCGATCCGAAGGAGCGCGCCGAGCATCTGATGCTGCTCGATCTCGGCCGCAACGATGTCGGCCGCGTTGCCGAGATCGGCTCGGTGCGGGTCGCGGAGAGTTTCGCGATCGAGCGTTTCTCGCATGTGATGCATATCTCCTCGACGGTCGAGGGCCGGCTGCGCGCCGATTGCGATGCGCTGGACGCGCTGATCGCGGGCTTCCCCGCCGGCACGCTCTCGGGCGCGCCGAAAGTGCGGGCGATGGAGATCATCGAGGAGCTGGAGCCCTCGCGGCGCGGCCTCTATGCCGGCTGCATCGGCTATTTCGCCGCCAACGGCACGATGGATACCTGCATCGGCCTGCGCACCGCTCTGGTGAAGGACGGCACGATGTATGTGCAGGCGGGCGTCGGCGTGGTCGCCGATTCCGACCCGCAGGCCGAATATGCCGAGAGCGTGCAGAAGGCGCGGGCGCTGTTCCGCGCCGCCGAAGATGCCGTCCGCTATGTCTCGCCGGAGCCTGCAAAATGATTTTGCTGATCGATAATTACGACAGTTTCACCTTCAACCTGGTCCATTTTTTCGGTGATCTCGGCGCGGAATGCGTGGTGCGGCGCAATGACACGCTGACCCCCGAAGAGGCGCTGGCGCTGCAGCCGGAGGCGATCGTGCTCTCCCCCGGCCCCTGCACGCCCAACGAGGCGGGGATCTGCCTCGATCTCGTCACCGCCGCTGCCGGAAAAGTGCCGCTGCTCGGCGTCTGCCTCGGCCATCAGGCGATCGGCCAGGCCTTCGGCGGCCAGGTGATCCGCGCCAAGGAGCCGATGCACGGCAAGACCAGCCAGGTGAAGCATAACGACACGGATGTGTTCGCCGGCCTGCCGAACCCGTTCACCGCGACGCGCTATCATTCGCTGATCGTGCCGCAGGCGACGCTGCCCGACACGCTGGTGCCGACCGCCTTCACCGAGGATGGCATCATCATGGGGCTGCGCCATGCGGTCTATCCGGTGTTTGGCGTGCAGTTCCATCCGGAGAGCATCGCCACCAGCCATGGCCATGCGATCCTGAAGAATTTCCTCGACATCGCCCGCGGCCGTAACGCTCCGTCCCAGGCGGCATGAGCGTCGAACTGAAGCCGTTTCTGGCGCGGCTCGGCCGCGGCGAAACGCTCGATGCCGCCGACGCGGAAGCCGCGTTTGGCATCATCATGGATGGCGCCGCGACCCCGGCGCAGATCGGCGGCATGCTGATGGCGATGCGCGCCCGCGGCGAGACGGTGGCGGAGCTGACCGGGGCGGTGACGGCGATGCGCCGCCGCATGGCGCCGGTGGCGGCGCCGGTGGACGCCATGGATGTCTGCGGCACCGGCGGCGATGGCGCGGCCAGCCTCAACGTGTCCACGGCGGTGACGTTCGTGCTTGCGGCCTGTGGCATTCCGGTCGCCAAGCATGGCAACCGCGCGCTCTCCTCGCGGGCCGGCGGGGCCGATGTGCTGGCGGCACTCGGGGTGAATATCGAGCCGGCTCTGCCGCGTTTGCCGGAGATTCTGGCCGAAGCGGGCTGCGCGTTCCTGTTCGCGCCGCGCCATCATCCGGCTTTGCGCCATGCCGGGCCGGCACGGGTGGAGCTGGGCACGCGCACGATCTTCAATCTCACCGGGCCGATGGCCAATCCCGCCGGGGTGAAACGCCAGCTGATCGGCGTGTTCGACCCGGCCTGGGCGCGCCCGATGGCGCAGACGCTGCACGAGCTGGGCACTGAGAGCGCCTGGATCGTGCATAGCCAGGGGCTGGACGAGCTGACGCTGGCCGGGCCCACCCAGGTGGTGGCGCTGAAGCGCAGCGAGATCAGCGAATTCACGCTCGAAGCCGGCCGATGCGGGGCTGGATCCGGTGCCGCTTGCCGAACTTGCGCGGCGGCGATGCGGCGGAGAATGCGGCGGCGCTGCTGGCACTGCTCGAGGGCGCACGCAACGGTTACCGCGATACGGTATTGTTTAATGCGGCGGCGGCGTTGATTGTGGCGGAGGCCACGACCAGCTTGCCCGAGGGTGTCGCCATGGCGGCTGGGGCGATCGACCGGGGCGAGGCCATGCAGGTCCTCAACCGGTTGCGTGCCGCCTCTCAGGAGTAAAAGCGGATATGAGCGCGACGACCACCGACGATATTCTGGCGAAGATCTGTGCCGATACGCGGACCGAGACGGCACGGCGCCAGGCGCTGACCAGCCTGGAGGCGATCCGCGCCCAGGCGCGGCAGGCGCCCAAGCCGCGCGGCTTCGCCCAGGCGCTGATGAACGATGCCGTGCGCGGCCGGGCCGGCCTGATCACCGAGATCAAGAAAGCCTCGCCCTCCGGCGGGCTGATCCGAGAAAATTTCGATCCGCCGGCGCTGGCGGTTGCCTATCAGGCGGGCGGGGCCTCCTGCCTGTCCATCCTGACCGACGAGAAATATTTCCAGGGCACGCCTGAGCATCTCCGCGCGGCGCGCGCCGCCGTGTCGCTGCCGGTGTTGCGCAAGGATTTCATTCTGGAACCCTGGCAAGTGTTCGAGAGCCGGGCGATGGGGGCGGATTGCATCCTGCTGATCATGGCGGCGCTGACCGACAACGAGGCTCGCGAGCTGGAAGAGCTGGCGCGCGGCCTGGATATGGATGTGCTGGTGGAAGTGCATGACGAGGATGAGCTGAACCGTGCGCTCGGCCTGCAGACGAAGCTGCTCGGCATCAATAACCGCAATCTGAAGACGCTGGTGACCTCGCTGGAGACGACCGAGCGCCTCTCCCGCAACTGCACGCCGGACCGGTTCCTGATCTCGGAATCGGGCGTGAAGACGTATGACGATATTCGCCGGTTGCAGCAGATCGGCGTGCAGGGCTTCCTGGTCGGCGAGTTGCTGATGCGCCAGCCCGACGTCACGGTCGCAGTGCAAAAACTTCTGGGCGCATGACGGGGTAAGCCCGATGGGTAAACTAACTCATATCGACGAGACCGGTGCGGCGCGCATGGTCGATGTTTCCGCCAAAGCCGAGACGGTGCGCGAAGCCACCGCCAGGGGCCGCGTGGTGATGCGGCCGGAGACCGCCGCGCTGATTGGCGCGGGCCAGGCCGCCAAGGGCGACGTGTTGGCCGCCGCGCGGCTGGCCGGCATCATGGCGGCAAAACGTACGTCCGATCTGATCCCGCTCTGCCATCCGCTCCCGCTCGCTTCCGTGGTGGTGGATCTGTCCCTCACCGAGGATACGGTGGAAATTGCCGCGACGGTGCGCACCACGGGGCGTACCGGCGTGGAAATGGAGGCGCTGACGGCGGTGAGCGTGGCGGCGTTGACGATTTACGACATGGCCAAGGCGGTGGATCGCGGCATGCGCATCGAAGCGGTGCGCGTGGTGCGTAAGTCCGGCGGCAAATCTGGGGATTTTACGCAGGAATGATCAGCGTCGACGAAGCCAGGGGGCAGATTCTCGAGGGCTTGCAGCTCACCGGCACAGAGACTGTGCCACTGGCCGCCGCCCATGGCCGCGTGCTGGCCAAGCCGGTCGCGGCGCGGCTATCGCAACCGCCCGCCGATGTGTCGGCCATGGACGGTTATGCGGTGCGCGCCGCCGATGCGGTGCAGGGCGCTGTTCTCAGCCTCATCGGCGAGGCGCCGGCCGGGCATCCGTTTGGCGGAAACGTCGGTCCGGGGCAGGCGGTGCGCCTGTTCACCGGCAGTGTCGTCCCGCCCGGCGCGGATGCGATCCTGCTGCAGGAGGATGCGACCGCCGCGGGCGCGATGATCACGGTGAATGAGAGCTGCATCGCGCACAAGCATATCCGCCGCGCCGGCCAGGATTTCTGCGCGGGCGCCGAGCTGATTCCGGCCGGCCGGCGCTTGACGGCGCGCGATGTCGGCCTCGCGGCGGCCGGCAATCACCCCTGGCTGACTGTGTATCGCCGGCCGCGCATCGCCATTCTGGCCACCGGCGACGAGATCTCCCTGCCCGGCGAGGCGATCGGGCCGGGCGGCATTGTCAGCTCCAACGCGCATATGCTCGCCGCGTTCGTCACCGAGGCGGGCGGCGAACCGGTGGTGCTGCCGATCGCTGGCGATGACATGGCCGCCATCGCCGCCGGGGCCGACGCGGCGCGCGGCGCCGATCTGCTGGTGACCACCGGCGGGGCAAGTGTGGGCGTGTATGACCTGGTGCAGCCGGGCCTTGCGGCGCGCGGCCTGGCCCTGGATTTCTGGAAAATCGCCATGCGCCCGGGCAAGCCGCTGATGTTCGGCCGGCTGGAGAGCCTGCCGCTGCTGGGTCTGCCGGGCAATCCGGTATCGGCCTATGTGTGCGCCGTGCTGTTCCTCGGCCCGGCCATCGCGCGCATGAGCGGCCGCCCCAGCGGCGCGCCCGAGACGGAGCGCGCGATTTTAAGCGCGGCGATGAAGGCCAACGAGCATCGCGAGGATTATGTCCGCGCGCGGCTCGAGCGCGGCGAACATGGCTGGCTGGTGACACCCTTCCCGGTGCAGGATTCCGGCATGTTGAGCACCCTCACGCGGGCCGATGCGCTGATCCGCCGGCCGCCGCATCAGGAGGCATTGGAAGCGGGCGCGGAAGTGGAGATTTTGCGGCTTTAGGCAGGGAAGCGAGGAAGCGCTTCTTTTTGTGAACAAAAAGAAGCAAAAAAACTTTGTGACTTTGGGCCCGTGCGGTTCCAACGCCTCAGGCCCAGATTCGAAAAAGTTTTTGCGCCGCTTTTTCCAAAAAGCGGCTTCTTTCCTATCCTTTCCTTGACGCAAGACTGAGAACCAAACTAGAACATCCGAGCGCGTTTGTGCTTTGTTCCCCGCCGGAGATATTAATGTTAACAACCAAGCAACACGAATTGCTGGTGTTCATCGACAAGCACCTGCGCCAGACCGGTTGCAGCCCGAGCTTCGAGGAAATGAAGGTGGCGCTGGACCTGCGCTCCAAATCGGGCATTCACCGGCTGATCACGGCGCTGGAGGAGCGGGGCTTTCTCAAGCGCCACAAGCACCGGGCGCGGGCTCTGGAAGTGATCCGGCTCTCCGACGATCTCGACCCGCCGACGCGGGAAATCCCGAAATTCGCGCCGACCGTCATCCAGGGCGACTTCACCGGCAAGCTGCCCGGCGTGCGCGCCGCCCAGGCGGCCGAGGCGGTGACCTTGCCGCTTTATGGCCGCATCGCCGCCGGCCTGCCGATCGAGGCGCTGCAGGAGCATGACGAGGAGATCGAGGTGCCGGCGAGCCTGGTCGGGCTTGGCGAGCATTTCGCCCTGACGGTCGAAGGCGATTCCATGATCGATGCGGGCATTCTCGATGGCGATACGGTGATCATCCGCAAGGGCGAAACCGCCGAGACCGGGCAGATCGTGGTGGCGCTGATCGACCGCAACGAGGTGACGCTGAAGCGGCTGCGCAAGCGCGGCCAGTCGATCGCTTTGGAGCCGGCGAATATCCGCTATGAGACGCGGATTTTTCCGCCCGAACGCGTCGCTATCCAGGGGCGTCTGGTGGCGCTGCTGCGGCACTACTGACGAAATAAGAAAGAAGCCGCTTTTTAAAAAAAGCGGCGCAAAAACTTCTTCGACTTTGGGCCGGCGGCGTTTCCACCAGCACGGCCCAAAGTAGCAAAGTTTTTTTGCTACTTTTTGTTCACAAAAAGTAGCGCTTACTTCCTCCCTTTACCCTGCGCGTTTCGACTTGTTCATCCGGCGGCGCTGCTGCTCGTTCGGCTTGGCGCCGAATGGCGGCCGGGCCGGTTTGTCGGCGCGCGGTGGGCGTGGCGTGTAGGGGCGAGGGGCGCCGCGGCCAACAGCGGGGCCTGGCGGCGTGGAGGGCTCAATCGGCAGCTCGCCACCATTATGGATGGCGATCGCGGCGGCGAAACGCTCGGCCGATTGCGGGGCGATTTCGAATTTCGTCTCGCCGTCGAAAATGCGGATCGCGCCGATTTCCTGCTTGGTCACGCCGCCCTGGCGGCAGATCAGCGGGATCAGCCATTTCGGATCGGCATTCTCGCGGCGGCCGACCGCGGCGCGGAACCAGATTCCCTCACCTTGGACAGCGTGGTGGGATGGCGCGGACATGTCGCGCGCGGCGCGGCGCGGCGCTTCCGGCGGCAGGATGGTCACCGGTGCCGGCTCCGGCAGGCGCGCGCGGTAGAGCCGGATCAGCGCCGCGGCAATCGCTTCCGGGCTCTGCCGGGCGAGCAGTTGCTGCGCCACAGCGAGCTCATCGCCGTTCGGCGGGAGGGAGAGCTGCTCGTCGGCGAATAGGCGTTCCTGGTCGCGGGCGCGGATCTGCTCGGGCGTCGGTGCGTCTTCCCAGATCGGCGTGATGCTGGCCGAACCGAGCAGCAATTCCGCGCGGCGGCGCTTCGAGGCGGGCACCAGCATCACGCTCAGCCCCTTGCGCCCGGCGCGGCCGGTACGGCCGGAGCGGTGCAGCATGGTCGCCTTGTTGGTCGGCAGCTCGGCATGGATCACGAGGTCGAGCTCGGGCAGATCCAGCCCGCGGGCGGCGACATCGGTGGCGATGCAGACCTGGGCGCGGCCGTCGCGCAGCGCGCTCAGGGCCGCGTTGCGCTCGTTCTGCGACAACTCACCGGAGAGGGCGACGGCGTTGAAGCCGCGCGCCAGCAGGCTGGCATGCAGGTGCCGCACGGTGTCGCGCGTGGCGCAGAACACCAAGGCGCGGGCGTCATGCATGCGGAGCAGATTGACCAGGCCGTTTTCCAGCTCGTGGCCCACCAGGCGAATGGCGTGATATTCGATGTCGGCATGCGGCTGGTTGCGGGCCACGGTGTCGATGCGCAGCGCGTTCTGCTGATAGTTGCGCGCCAGAGCGGCGATTTCGCGGGCGATGGTGGCGGAGAACAGCAATGTGCGGCGGCTTTCCGGCGCGGCCTGGAGGATGAATTCCAGCTCATCCTTGAAGCCGAGATCGAGCATCTCGTCGGCCTCGTCGAGCACCACCACTTCGCATTCATTGAGCTTGAGGTAGCCGCGTTCGATATGATCCTGGAGGCGGCCGGGCGTGCCGACCACCATATGGCAGCCGCGCTGCAGCTCGCGCTGTTCGACGCGGATATTCATGCCGCCGACGCAGGAGACGATGCGCCCGCCGGCAGGTTCGTACAGCCAGGTGAGTTCGGCATGGACTTGCAGCGCCAGCTCGCGGGTCGGGGCGATCACCAGCACCATAGGCAGGGTGGTTGCCGGCAGGCGTTCGGACTCGCCGAGCACGGTGGAGGCCATGGCCAGGCCATAGGCGACGGTCTTGCCGGAGCCGGTCTGCGCCGAGACCAGCAGGTCGCGGTCGGCGGCTTCCGGCTGCAGGACCGCCAATTGCACAGGGGTGGGTTCGTCGTAGCCGCGCGCGGCGAGCGCGCGGGTAAGCGCAGCATTGCTGATAGGGAAAGGCATGGAGGCTCCTAGCCCGTGCAACATCCCACGGCAACGCTGCAGGTCTTTATTTTCTGTTTATCTACCCTGCAAGGATTCCACATCGCCACTTCAGGCGCGGCCGGTTACGCTACCCTTCACTGCGACTGAGGTTTTGATGCTGCGTTTTACCAACCGGCCGCGCCGGCAGGGGCCCAAGGCTCCGCGCCCGACGTCAGGCTGGCGCCGTTTTTTCGGCTCTCGCCGGGTGATCGATACTCTGGTGATCGGACTGACTTTTGTAACGACGGCGCGGCTGGTTTCCGCCGCGGTCGCTCATCCGCCGCCGGTGGCCATGCCGGGCGATATCATCCCGATCGAGCGGGCGCATAACTGGATGGGCGGCATCACGCTGGTGCAGGCGCATAATCTCGTCAGTGCCTTCGGCGCACCGAGCAGCGCCTGTGAACTCAATATCCGTCATATGGCGAAGGAAGGCGGCAGCTTGACGGTGCTGGCGGTGCGCCCCGACGGGGTGATGCTGTCCTGGGCCGGCGGCCTCACCGCAGCCCCCGGACAGGCCTGTATTGGCGGCCAAACCGGGGTTCTCATTTCCGACGCGGCCTATCGCTCATTGTTGATGCGGGTTCCGGCCGGTGAATAACCTTACCGTTTTGGAAAGATTGAAGATTGCATGGGCACGATTCGCATGCCTCGCCCTCATTTCGGGATTGAAGGACGTGCAGCGCTGGCCTATGCTCGTTTTATCTGGCGCAGGCCGGATGCCTTGAACGATTGTAGAGGACTTTTTTTATAGTGCGACCCCCCAAAAACGACCGCCAGCGGCAGTCCCGCCGTCGCGGTTTCGACGATGACAATTTCTACGGAAACGCCCCGCCCATGCCGTCTTTCTCCGGGTTCGGGTCCGCGTCCTCTGCGCCGGAGGCGAAGGCCACCGTCAAATGGTACAACCCCGAGAAGGGGTTCGGCTTCGTTGAGATGGCCGATGGTTCGGGCGACGTGTTCCTGCATGCCAATTCGCTGCAGAATGCCGGCTTCCAGGCGGTGACGCCCGGTTCGGTGCTGCAGGTGCGTGTTGGCCAGGGGCATAAGGGCCGCCAGGTCGATCAGGTGATTTCCGTGACCGAAGGTGAAGCACCGGCGCGCAGCAGCTTCGGCGACCGCGGCGACCGCGGCGACCGTGGCGGTTTCGACCGCCCGCGTCGCCCCGCGTCCGCCGCGCCAGCAGGCGAGCGGCCCGGCCGTGGAAATGACCGGCACCGTGAAATGGTACAACGCCACCAAGGGGTTCGGCTTCATCAGCCCGCAGAACGGCGGCAAGGACGTGTTCGTCCACGCCACCGCGCTGGAGCAGGCCGGTCTGCCGCCGCTGCAGGAAGGCCAGTCCGTGCGCATGAATGTTGTGCAGGGCGCCAAGGGGCCGGAAGTCAGCTCGATCAGCGTCGACTGATTTTTCCCGCCGTCAAATGGCAGGCGGGCCCGCTATAGCGGGCCCGTTTTGTTTGGGCCGTGCTGGTCTCGCCGCCACCGGCCTAAAGTCAAAAAAAGTTTTTGCGCCGCTTTTGCCAAAAAGCGGCCACTTGTTTTTGGTCGGTGGGGTCAGCGGGCCGGCAGGGTGGGCAGGTCCGCGGCCTTGATGCGGCGCACGCCCGCCGCCGCCAGCCGTTCCCAGCGCTGCGAAGTGAGCCGTTCAGGTCGATGGCGCGGCAGGCATCCTCGATCACAATCGCGCGAAAGCCGAATGTCTGTGCGTCCTCGGCCGACCAGGCGACACAGAAATCCGTGGCCAGGCCGACGACATAAATCTCCGTGATGCCGCGCGCGGCGAAGAAGCCGTCGAGCCCCGTGCGGGTGATCCGGTCGGCCTCGAGGAAGGCTGAATAGCTGTCGACATGGCGTTGCAGGCCTTTGCGGATGATCATGGCCGCATGCGGAATGTCGAGGTCCGGGTGCAGCGCGGCGCCTGGGCTGCCCATCACGCAATGCGTCGGCCAGAGTGTTTGCGGGCCGTAGGGCATCGGCAAGGTCTGAAATGGCTGCGCGCCCGGATGGTTGGCGGCGAAGGAGCTGTGGTCGGCGGGGTGCCAGTCCTGGGTGAGCACCACGGTGGCGAAGGCCCTGGCGATGCGGTTGATCAGGGGCACGACGGCCTCGCCGTCGGGAACGGCCAGGGCGCCGCCGTCGCAGAAATCGTTCTGGACGTCGACCACGAGCAAGGCGGCATGGTTTTGCATGGCTGTTTATATGCGCAAAAACCGGGCGGGGTGCTAGACAGGGTGAGGCGCGATGGGGTAAGGCTCCGCCCCTCAGGAACGCGGGAGGCCGGGCAAAGGTGTTGCCCGGTCGGTTGAACCGCGGTCCGTTGGCGTTTCGCCAAAGGATAAAAGGAGCCAGAAATGGCAAAGAAGATTGTCGGCTATATCAAGCTGCAGATCCCCGCGGGCAAGGCGAACCCTTCGCCGCCGGTGGGCCCCGCGCTCGGTCAGCGTGGCCTGAACATCATGCAGTTCGTGAAGGAATTCAACGCGACCACGCAGGGCATGGAGCCCGGCATGCCGGTGCCGGTGGTGATCACCGCGTTCGGCGACCGTACCTTCAGCTTCATCATGAAGACCCCGCCCAACACCTACTTCCTGAAGAAGGCGGCGGGCATCGACAAGGGCACGACCACCCCGGGTAAGGGCGCTGCGGTCGGCAAGGTGACGATGGAGCAGCTGCGCGAAATCGCGAAGAAGAAGATGATTCACATGAACGCCAATGACGAAGACGCTGCCGTGCGCATGCTGATTGGCTCCGCCCGTTCGATGGGCGTTACCGTGGTGGAGGGCTGATCCAATGGCACATAACAAGCGTCTGACCGCGGCACGTGCCAATGTGGACCGTTCCAAGATCTTATGCCCTGACCGAGGCTGTGGCGCTGGCCAAGTCCAATGCCAAGGCGAAGTTCGACGAGACGATCGAGATCTCCCTGAATCTCGGCATCGATCCGCGCCATGCCGACCAGATGGTCCGTGGCCTGATCTCGCTGCCGAACGGCACCGGCAAGACCCTGCGCGTCGGCGTGTTCGCCCGCGGTGCGAAGGCCGACGAAGCTCTGGCCGCCGGCGCCGACGTGGTGGGCGCCGATGACCTGGCCGAGAAGGTGCAGGCCGGCGAGATCGCGTTCGACCGCTGCATCGCGACCCCGGACATGATGGCCCTGGTCGGCCGTCTGGGTAAGATCCTCGGGCCGCGCGGCCTGATGCCGAACCCCAAGCTCGGCACCGTGACCATGGACGTGAAGGGCGCGGTTACCGCTGCCAAGTCCGGCCAGGTCGAGTTCCGCGCCGAGAAGGCGGGTATCATCCATGCCGGCATCGGCAAAGCGAGCTTCGAAGAGGCCAAGCTGGTCGAGAACGCGAAGGCGCTGGTCGATGCGGTGCAGAAGGCCAAGCCGACGGGTGCCAAGGGCACCTATCTGCAGAAGGTCGCCGTGAGCTCGACGATGGGCCCCGGCATTCGCGTCGACGTTTCGACCGTCAACGCCTGATTTTTCCGGGCGCCCGTTTGGGCGCCCGTTCTAATGAGAGATACGCCGCGGCCCTAAGTCGCGGCGGGCAGGCGGGGGTTAAAGCCCGCCGAAACCTGTCCGAGACCGCATGTTTCCCGCGAGGGGATTGAAGGGGCTAGCCCCGCACACGGTAGACGAGGTGCCAAAGACTTTGCTCATGCAAGGGGTTTGGTGGTTCTGACGATGGACAGGCGGACGATGTTCCGGGGTGGTCCCGGGCATCTTGGGTAATCTGGTGGCGCAAGGGGTTTCCCTTACGTTGCCGCAAGTTGGAGACGGATGTGGATCGCATAGAGAAGCGTGAATTCGTCGCTGAGCTGTCTTCGGTGTTCACCGAGACGTCGATGGTTGTCGTCACCCGTAATGACGGGATGTCGGTGGCTGACGTCACGGCGCTGCGCGTGAAGATGCGTGAGGCGGGGGCGAGCTTCAAGGTTGCGAAGAATCGTCTGGCTTTGCTTGCTCTGGATGGCACCCGGTTTGACGGTCTGAAGCCCATGATGAAGGGCCCGACCGCGATTGCCTGGTCGAAAGACCCGGTCGCGGTCGCGAAAGCAGCCGTCGAGTTCGCCAAAACCAATGACAAGTTTGTTCTGCTCGGTGGTTCGCTGGGCACGCAGGTACTCGATGTATCCGGCGTGAAAGCCCTGGCCGAACTGCCGTCGCTGGACGCGCTGCGCGCCAAGCTGCTGGGGATGCTCAACACCCCGGCGACGCGGATCGCAGGTGTGCTCCAGGCTCCGGCCGGACAGCTTGCGCGGGTTTTCGCGGCTTACGCCGATGCCAACAAGAGCGACGCAGCCTGACGGCTTCGCCACGCTTGCCGCAGAACGCAAGGCCGCGCGGTGCGGGCTTGCAGAAAAACCAATCAAAGCCTACTTACATGAAAGAGATTTGCAATGGCTGATCTAGCTAACCTGGTTGAAGAACTTTCCAAGCTGACCGTTCTGGAGGCCGCCGAGCTCTCCAAGATGCTGGAAGAGAAGTGGGGCGTTTCCGCTGCTGCGCCGGTTGCCGTCGCGGCTGCCCCGGTTGCTGCCGCTGCTGCCTCGGCCGCTGACGAGCAGACCGAGTTCACGGTGATCCTCGCCAATGGCGGCGACAAGAAGATCAACGTGATCAAGGAAATCCGCACCATCACCGGTCTGGGCCTCAAGGAAGCCAAGGACCTGGTCGAAGGCGCGCCGAAGACCGTCAAGGAGAACGCGAGCAAGGATGAGGCTGCCGCGATCAAGAAGACACTGGAAGAGCAGGGCGCGACTGTCGAAGTCAAGTAATGTCCTTTCCCGCTGCGGCCTGACCGGCTGCAGCGTGCATACCGCCTAAAGGGCAGGCGATTACCGCTTGGGTAGTCGCCTGCCGGCTGTTTTTGGTACGACTGAGCTGAAATTTTACGCGAGGGTGATGCGATGAACGCGATCAATGGTGGTCTTGGTAAAGGGTCCTTCACCGGACGGAAGCGCATCCGCAAGAGCTTCGGGCGGATCCCCGAAGTCGCCCCGATGCCGAATCTGATCGATGTGCAGCGCGCGAGCTATGACTCGTTCCTGCAGATGCATGTGAAGCCGGACGCGCGTACCCATTCCGGGCTCCAGGAAGTTTTCAAATCGGTCTTCCCGATCGACGATTTCGCCGGCCGCGGCCGGCTTGAGTTCGTCCATTACGAGCTGGAAGAGCCGAAATACGACGTTGAGGAATGCATCCAGCGCGGCATGACCTATGCCGCCCCGCTGAAAGTGATTCTGCGCCTCATCGTCTGGGATCTGGACGAGGATACCGGCGCCAAGTCGATCCGCGATATTAAAGAGCAGCCCGTTTACATGGGCGACATGCCGCTGATGACCGATAACGGCACCTTCGTGGTGAACGGCACCGAGCGCGTGATCGTCTCGCAGATGCATCGCAGCCCCGGCGTGTTCTTCGACCATGATCGCGGCAAGACGCATTCCTCCGGCAAGTACCTGTTCACCGCCCGCGTGATCCCCTATCGCGGCTCCTGGCTCGATTTCGAGTTCGACGCCAAGGACCTGATCTATGTGCGCATCGACCGCAAGCGCAAGCTGCCGGCGACCACGCTGCTCTACGCGCTGCCCAGCCTCGCCACCGAGGCGCTGCGCGCGGCGCGCGCGGCCAAGGGCGAGACGCTGGAGCTCGGCGAGATCAAGGGCATGGAAGCCGAGGAAATCCTCGGCATGTTCTATGGCCAGGTCGTCTATTCGGCGAATAACGGGCAGTGGGCCCGGCCGTTCGAGGCGGAAGCCTTCCGCAACCAGAAGCTCATCGACGATCTGGTCGATGCCGATAGCGGCGAGATCGTGGCCAAGAAGGACGAGAAGCTCACCGCCCGCGTGGTGCGCAAGATCGCCGAGAAGACCCAGCGCGTGCTGGTTGCCCGCACCGATCTGCTGGGCCGTTTCATCGCCGTCGACATGTACGACCCGGACACCGGCGAGATCTACGCCGAGGCCGGCGAGGAAGTGACCGAGCAGAAGCTGGCGCAGCTTGAAGCTCAAGGGCATCGACGAGCTGCCGACCCTGGCGATCGACCAGAATAACGGCCCGTGGGTGCGCAACACCCTGGCGGCGGACAAGAACGGCAACCGCGAGGATGCGCTGATCGACATCTACCGCGTCATGCGCCCCGGCGAGCCGCCGACCTCGGAGACCGCCGAGGCGCTGTTCAAGGGCCTGTTCTTCGACGCCGACCGCTATGACCTGTCGGCTGTGGGCCGCGTGAAGATGAACATGCGCCTGGGCGTCGAGGCCGACGACACGGTCCGCGTCCTGCGCAAGGAAGACGTCCTGCGCACGCTCAAGATCATGTGCGAGCTGAAGGACGGCCGCGGCGCGATCGACGACATCGACAATCTCGGCAATCGCCGCGTGCGTTCGGTCGGCGAGCTGATGGAGAATCAGTACCGCGTCGGCCTGCTGCGCATGGAGCGCGCGATCCGCGAGCGCATGGGCGCGGTCGATATCGACAGCGTGATGCCGCATGACCTGATCAATGCGAAGCCGGCCGCCGCCGCGGTGCGCGAGTTCTTCGGCTCCTCGCAGCTCAGCCAGTTCATGGACCAGACCAACCCGCTCTCCGAGGTCACGCATAAGCGCCGCCTCTCGGCGCTTGGGCCGGGCGGTCTGACCCGCGAGCGCGCCGGCTTCGAGGTGCGCGACGTGCATCCGACGCATTACGGCCGCATCTGCCCGATTGAAACGCCGGAAGGCCCGAACATCGGTCTGATCAACTCGCTCGCCACCTACGCCAAGGTGAACAAATACGGGTTCATCGAGACCCCGTATCAGCTGGTGAAGGATGGCGTGGTGCAGCCCTCGTGGAAGTACCTCTCCGCCATGGAAGAGGAGCGCCTGACGGTGGCCCAGGCCGACGCCAAGAAGGACGTGGACGGCAAGTTCACCGACGATCTGGTGTCGGTGCGCCGCAACGGCGACTTCCTTCTGGTCAAGCCGGAAGACGTGACCGCGGTCGACGTTTCGCCCAAGCAGCTGGTCTCGGTCGCCGCGGCGCTGATCCCGTTCCTGGAGAACGACGACGCCAACCGCGCGCTGATGGGCTCGAACATGCAGCGCCAGGCGGTGCCGCTGATCCAGTCCGACGCGCCGATCGTCGGCACCGGCATGGAAGCCGCCGTGGCCCGCGACTTGGGTGCGACCATCGTCGCCAAGCGCGCCGGCATCATCGACCAGATCGACGGCGCGCGCATCGTGGTGCGCGCCACCGCCGATGACGGCACGACCCAGGGCGTCGATATCTACCGTCTGCGCAAATATATGCGCTCCAACCAGAGCACCTGCATCAACCAGCGGCCGCTGGTGCGCGTGGGTGACCGCGTGGCCGCGGGCGACATCATCGCCGACGGCCCGTCCACGGAGCTGGGCGAGCTGGCGCTGGGCCGCAACGCGCTCTGCGCGTTCATGCCCTGGAACGGCTATAACTTCGAAGACTCGATCCTGATCTCCGAGCGGATCGCCCGTGATGACGTGTTCACCTCGATTCACATCGAGGAATTCGAGGTCATGGCCCGCGACACCAAGCTCGGCCAGGAAGAAATCACGCGCGACATTCCCAATGTCGGCGAGGAAGCGCTGCGCAACCTCGACGAGGCGGGCATTGTCTATATCGGCGCCGAGGTTAATCCGGGCGACATTCTGGTCGGCAAGGTGACGCCGAAGGGCGAAAGCCCGATGACGCCGGAAGAGAAGCTGCTGCGCGCGATCTTCGGTGAGAAGGCCTCCGATGTCCGCGACACCTCGCTGAAGCTGCCGCCCGGCACCGTCGGCACGGTTGTGGATGTGCGCGTGTTCAACCGCCGCGGCGTCGACAAGGACGAGCGCGCGCTGGCGATCGAGCGGGCGGAGATCGAGCGTCTGGCCAAGGACCGTGACGACGAGCGCGCGATTCAGGAGCGTTCCTTCCTGAACCGTCTGCAGGAGACGCTGCTGGGCCAGATCGCCGGCTCCGGCTTCAAGGGCATCAAGGCCGGCACGGAGCTGGCCGCCGAGGTGCTGGCCGAACATCCGCGCGGCGCCTGGCGCAACATCGTCGTGCAGGACGACGCGGTGATGGCGAATATCGAAATCCTCAAGCGGGAATTCGATGCCGCCGTGAAGCGTCTGCAGGACCGTTTCGAGAGCAAGGTCGAGAAGCTGCAGCGCGGCGACGAGCTGCTGCCCGGCGTGATGAAGATGGTCAAGGTGTTCGTCGCGGTGAAGCGCAAGCTGCAGCCGGGCGACAAGATGGCCGGCCGTCACGGCAATAAGGGTGTGGTCTCGCGGGTCGTCCCCGTCGAGGACATGCCGTTCCTGGAAGACGGCACGCCGGTCGACCTCGTGCTGAACCCGCTCGGCGTGCCGAGCCGCATGAATGTCGGGCAGATCCTGGAAGTGCATCTGGGCTGGGCCTGCGCCAATCTCGGCAAGCAGGTCTCGCGCCGCGGTCGAGGAATATCGCCGCACCGGCGCCGCCAAGCAGGAACTGCTGGACCTGCTGAAGGATGCCTATGGCGAGGAAATCTTCGCCGCGCAGATCGCCGGCATGGATGACCGGGCGCTGCTCGAGCTGTGCGGCAATCTGCGCAAGGGCGTGCCCATCGCGACCCCGGTGTTCGACGGCGCGCGCATCCCCGACATCGAGACGATGCTGGCGAAAGCCGGGCTGGACATGTCCGGCCAGTCGACCCTGATCGACGGCCGCACTGGCGAGCCGTTCGAGCGCAAGGTCACGGTCGGCTACATGTACATGCTCAAGCTGCACCATCTGGTCGACGACAAGATCCATGCCCGCTCGATCGGCCCGTACAGCCTCGTGACCCAGCAGCCGCTGGGCGGCAAGGCGCAGTTCGGCGGCCAGCGCTTCGGTGAGATGGAGGTCTGGGCGCTCGAGGCTTACGGCGCCGCCTACACGCTGCAGGAAATGCTGACCGTGAAGTCCGACGACGTCTCCGGCCGTACCAAGGTCTATGAGGCGATCGTCCGCGAGCAGGATAATTTCGAGGCCGGGATCCCTGAGAGCTTCAACGTGCTGCTCAAGGAACTGAAATCCCTCGGCCTCAATGTCGACCTGGAACAGAGCGCTACCTGAATCTTTTTGCCGGATGCGGGCGCCCACACCGCATCCGGCAGTTTAAGGATGATGAACGATGAATGATTTAATGAAGATCCTTGGCCAGACCGGTCAGGCGGCGACTTTCGATCAGATCAAGATCCAGATCGCTTCGCCCGGAGCAGATCCGCAGCTGGTCCTATGGCGAGATCAAGAAGCCGGAAACCATCAATTACCGCACGTTCAAGCCGGAGCGTGACGGCCTGTTCTGCGCCCGTATCTTTGGCCCGATCAAGGATTACGAGTGCCTGTGCGGCAAGTACAAGCGGATGAAGTTCCGCGGCATCATCTGCGAGAAATGCGGCGTCGAAGTCACGCTGGCCAAGGTGCGGCGCGAGCGCATGGGCCATATCGAGCTGGCCTCGCCGGTCGCCCATATCTGGTTCCTGAAGTCGCTGCCGAGCCGCATCGCGACGATGCTGGATATGACGCTCAAAGACGTCGAGAAGGTGCTGTATTTCGAGAGCTACATCGTGCTCGAGCCGGGCACGACCGACCTCAAGCTGCACCAGCTGATTTCCGAGGACGAGCTTTATAACAAGCAGGACGAGTTCGGCGAGGACGGGTTCCGCGCCGGCATCGGCGCCGAGGCGATCAAGGCACATCCTGATTGCCATCGACCTTGCCGAGGACCGCGCCCGCATGCGCGACCGAGCTCAAGGAGACCAACAGCGAGACCAAGCGCAAGAAGCTGGTCAAGCGCCTGAAGCTGGTCGAGAACTTCCTCGATTCGGGCACGCATCCCGAATGGATGGTGCTGGATGTGGTGCCGGTGATCCCGCCCGAGCTGCGCCCGCTGGTGCCGCTGGATGGCGGGCGTTTCGCCACCTCCGACCTCAACGACCTGTATCGCCGCGTGATCAACCGCAACAACCGCCTGAAGCGGCTGATGGAGCTGCGCGCGCCGGACATCATCGTGCGCAACGAAAAGCGCATGCTGCAGGAATCGGTGGACGCGCTGTTCGATAACGGCCGCCGCGGCCGTGCCATCACCGGCACCAACAAGCGCCCGCTGAAGTCGCTCTCCGACATGCTGAAGGGCAAGCAGGGCCGCTTCCGCCAGAACCTGCTCGGCAAGCGCGTCGACTATTCCGGCCGTTCGGTCATCGTCGTGGGCCCGGAGCTGAAGCTCCACCAATGCGGCCTGCCGAAGAAGATGGCGCTCGAGCTGTTCAAGCCGTTCATCTACGCCAAGCTGGAAAAATACGGCCTGGCCACGACCATCAAGGCCGCCAAGCGCATGGTCGAGAAGGAGCGTCCCGAGGTCTGGGACATCCTCGAAGAGGTGATTCGCGAGCATCCGGTGATGCTGAACCGCGCGCCGACTCTGCACCGTCTGGGCATCCAGGCCTTCGAGCCGACGCTGATCGAGGGCAAGGCGATCCAGCTGCACCCGCTGGTCTGCACCGCCTTCAACGCGGATTTCGACGGCGACCAGATGGCGGTGCACGTGCCGCTCTCGATCGAGGCGCAGCTCGAAGCCCGCGTGCTGATGATGTCGACCAACAACATCCTCTCGCCCGCGAACGGCAAGCCGATCATCGTGCCGAGCCAGGATATCGTGCTGGGTCTCTATTACCTGTCGCTGGAGACCGCGGAATTCGTCGCCGCCAAGGATGAGGAAGCCCCGGCCTTCGGCACGGTCTCCGAGATCGAGTTCGCGCTCTCGGCCGGTGCGCTCAAGCTGCACCAGAAGATCCGTGCGCGCGTGCCGTCGATCGGCCATGACGGCGTGAAGAAGACGAGCATCGTCGCCACCACCCCGGGCCGCATGCTGATCGGTCAGCTCCTGCCGCTGAACCCGAACGTGCCGTTCTCGGTGGTCAACCGCATGCTGACCAAGAAGAACGTCTCCGACGTGATCGATCTGGTCTACCGCCATTGCGGCCAGAAGGAGGCGGTCATTTTCTGCGACCGCATGATGGGCCTCGGTTTCCGCCACGCGGCGCGGGCCGGCATCTCCTTCGGCAAGGACGATATGCGCATCCCCGACTCCAAGGCCGGCCTGGTTGCCGCGACCCAGGCGGAAGTGCGCGAGTTCGAGCAGCAATATCAGGACGGTCTGATCACCGCCGGCGAGCGCTACAACAAGGTGGTGGACGCCTGGTCGCGCTGTAAGGACCTGGTCGCCAAGGCGATGATGGCGGAGATCTCCAAGCAGGAGATCGGCAAGCCGACCAATGCGGTGTGGATGATGAGCCATTCCGGCGCCCGTGGGTCGCCGGCGCAGATGTCGCAGCTGGCCGGCATGCGCGGCCTGATGGCCAAGCCGTCGGGCGAGATCATCGAGCAGCCGATCATCGCCAACTTCAAGGAAGGCCTCTCGGTTCTCGATTACTTCAACTCGACCCACGGCGCCCGTAAGGGCCTCGCGGACACCGCGCTGAAGACCGCGAACTCCGGTTACCTGACCCGCCGTCTGGTCGACGTGGCGCAGGACTGCATCATCATCGAGGATGATTGCGGCACTGAGCGCGGCCTGACCGTCAGCGCCGTCATGGATGGCGGTGAGGTGGTCTCCAGCCTGGCCGAGCGGGTGCTGGGACGCACCACCGCGGCCGACGTGCTCGACCATGTCACCGGCGAGGTCATCGTCGCGGCGAACACGCTGATCGAGGAGCCGCAGGCCGAGCGTATCGAAAAGTCCGGTGTCGAGTCGGTGAAGATCCGCTCGGTGCTGACCTGCGACACCAAGATCGGCGTCTGCGGCAAGTGCTATGGCCGCGATCTGGCCCGCGGCACGCCGGTGAATGTCGGCGAGGCGGTCGGCGTGATCGCCGCGCAGTCCATCGGCGAGCCCGGCACGCAGCTGACCATGCGTACCTTCCATATCGGTGGTGCGGCGCAGCGTGGCGCCGAGCAGTCGAACGTGGAAGCGAGCCATGACGGCACGATCACCATCCGCAACCGCAACGTGGTGAAGAACAGCCAGGGCATCCCGGTGGTGATGAGCCGTAACTGCGAGATGATCATCATCGATGCGGCGAAGCGCGAACGCGCCCGCTTCCGCGTGCCCTATGGTGCGCGCCTGCTGGTCGATGAAGGTGCTGAGGTCACGCGGACCCAGAAGCTCGCCGAGTGGGATCCCTACACCCTGCCGATCATCACCGAGCGCGCGGGTATGGTGGAATATGCCGACCTTATCGAAGGCATCACCCTGGTCGAGCGTACCGACGAAGTCACCGGCCTCACCTCCAAGGTGGTGGTGGACTACAAGCAGTCGGCGCGCGGCGCGGATCTGCGTCCCCGCCTGCTGCTGAAGGACGCCAATGGTGAGATCGTGCGCCTGGCCAACGGCACCGAGGCCCGTTACTTCCTGACGCCGGACTCGATCCTCTCGGTCGAGCCGGGCGCCATGGTGGCCGACGGCGACGTGCTGGCGCGTATCCCCCGCGAGGGCTCCAAGACCCGCGACATTACCGGCGGTCTGCCGCGCGTGGCCGAGCTGTTCGAGGCGCGCCGTCCGAAGGATCACGCGATCATCGCGGAGATCGACGGGCGCGTGGAATTCGGCAAGGATTACAAGGCCAAGCGCCGGATCATCGTCAAGAACGACGAGACCCAGGAAGAGACCGAGTATCTGATTCCGAAGGGCAAGCACGTCTCGGTGCAGGAAGGCGACTATGTCCGCCAGGGCGACCCGCTGGTCGACGGCCCGCGCGTGCCGCACGACATTCTGCGCGTGCTGGGCGTCGAGGCGCTGTCCGACTATCTGGTGAACGAAATCCAGGACGTCTACCGGCTGCAGGGCGTGAAGATCAACGACAAGCATATTGAAGTGATCGTCCGTCAGATGCTGCAGAAGGTGGAAATCACCGAAGCCGGCGACACCACCTTCCTGGTGGGCGAGCTGGTGGACCGGGTGGAGTTCGACGCCGAGAACGAGAAGCTGGGCCAGGACGAGCGCCCTGCGCTCGCTCTGCCGGTGCTGCTCGGCATCACCAAGGCGAGCCTGCAGACGCAGAGCTTCATCTCTGCCGCCTCCTTCCAGGAGACGACTCGGGTGCTCACCGAGGCGGCGACCGCCGGCAAGATGGATCTGCTCGCCGGCCTCAAGGAGAACGTCATCGTCGGCCGTCTCATCCCCGCCGGTACCGGCTCGGTGATGAACCGGCTGCGCTCGGTGGCGGCGGGTCGCGACCGGCAGGCATTGGGCGGTCGTCCGGCCATCGCCAAGCCCGAACTCGCGGCGGAGTAAGGTCAAGCAAGGAAAGCGCTACTTTTTGTGAACAAAAAGTAGCAAAAAAACTTTGTTTCCTTTGGGCCGTGCTGGTTTCACCGGCACGGCCCAAAGTCCAAAAAGTTTTTGCGCGCTTTTTTCAAAAAGCGCCTCTTTCTTCCAAAACGGCGCTCCACTTGGGCGCCGTTTCGCGTTCGTAACGCAACCCTTCCGAATAGCCATGATCTTTTGTCCTGGCTGGGTTTTTTCCATCGATGGGGCCAGGGAAGAGCTTGACTTGGGGGTAGCGCGCTCTTAAGGAAGGCGCTCTCGCAGTGCCGACATTTGCGGCGGCGGGTTGTTCGTAAATTCTGGCGCGTGCGGCGCCGTTCCGGGAACCGGAACTAAGGCCGCGTGCTGGAGGAATTTCCGCAAGGGGGGAACTCCGCCTTGCGGCCGTTTTTTATGGATGACTCAGCCGCTGGCCGGTGCCGGAACTGGGCGAACCACACGAAGCAGGATGTTCTATGCCGACCATTAATCAGTTGATCGCAAAAGGCCGCGAGCCCGCGCCGAAGCGGAATAAGGTGCCGGCCCTCGAGGGTTGCCCCCAGAAGCGCGGCGTCTGCACGCGTGTCTATACGACGACTCCGAAGAAGCCGAACTCGGCGCTTCGTAAGGTCGCGAAGGTGCGTTTGACCAATGGTTTCGAAGTGGTGAGCTACATTCCTGGCGAAGGCCACAACCTGCAGGAGCACTCGGTGGTGCTGATCCGCGGCGGCCGCGTCAAAGACTTGCCGGGTGTGCGTTATCACATTCTGCGCGGCGTGCTCGATACGCAGGGCCTGCCGAAGCGCCGTAAGCGCCGTTCGCTCTATGGCGCGAAGCGGCCGAAGTAAGAGGATAGAGAGAGATGAGCAGACGTCGCCGCGCCGTTAAGCGCGAAGTTCTCCCGGATGCGAAGTTCGGGGATGTCGTGATCAGCCGTTTCATGAACGTGCTGATGTATGATGGCAAGAAATCCGCTGCCGAGGGCATCGTCTACGGCGCGCTCGACGTGTTGAAGAAGCGTGGCGGGGCGAATGCCGACCCGGTGCGCCTGTTCCACGAGGCGCTGGACAATGTGAAGCCGGCGATTGAAGTGCGGTCCCGCCGCGTCGGTGGTGCGACCTATCAGGTGCCTGTGGAAGTGCGCACGGAGCGCCGGCAGGCTTTGGCGATCCGCTGGATCATCGACTCCGCCCGCAAGCGCGGCGAGCACACGATGGAAGAGCGGCTTTCGAACGAGTTGCAGGATGCGGTGAACAATCGCGGTTCTGCGGTCAAGAAGCGTGAGGACACCCACCGTATGGCAGAGGCGAACAAGGCCTTCAGCCACTACCGTTGGTAAGTTAGTAATTTCTAGTTTTTAGCCCGCACGGAGCAAACAAATGGCCAAAGCGAAGTTTGAGCGGAACAAGCCGCACGTCAACATTGGTACGATCGGCCACGTCGATCATGGTAAGACGTCCTTGACCGCTGCGATCACCAAGGTTCTGGCGAAGGCCGGTGGCGCCACCTTCACTGCCTACGACATGATCGACAAGGCGCCGGAAGAGCGCGCCCGCGGTATTACGATTTCCACCGCGCACGTCGAATACGAGACCGCGAACCGCCACTACGCCCACGTGGACTGCCCCGGCCACGCCGACTATGTGAAGAACATGATCACCGGCGCCGCGCAGATGGATGGCGCGATCCTGGTCGTGTCCGCCGCTGACGGCCCGATGCCGCAGACCCGTGAGCACATCCTGCTGGCCCGTCAGGTCGGCGTGCCGGCGCTGGTCGTGTTCCTGAACAAGATGGATCTGGCCGACCCCGATCTGGTCGAGCTGGTCGAGATGGAAGTCCGCGAGCTGCTCTCCAAGTACGGCTTCGACGGCGACAATCTCCCGATCGTCAAGGGCTCCGCCGTGTGCGCCCTGGAAGACAAGCAGCCGGAGATCGGCGAGCAGGCCATCCTGAAGCTGATGGAAGCTGTTGACAGCTACATTCCGCAGCCCGAGCGCGCCATTGACAAGCCGTTCCTGATGCCGGTCGAAGACGTGTTCTCGATCTCTGGCCGTGGCACCGTGGCCACCGGTCGCGTCGAGCGCGGCATCATCAAGGTTGGCGACGAAATCGAGGTTGTCGGCCTGCGCGACACCACCAAGACCATCGTCACCGGCGTGGAAATGTTCCGCAAGCTGCTCGATCAGGGCCAGGCTGGCGACAATATCGGCGCGCTGCTGCGTGGCACCAAGCGTGAGGACATCGAGCGCGGCCAGGTTCTCTCGGCCCCGGGCTCGATCACCCCGCACACCAAGTTCCATGGCCAGGCCTACGTTCTGACCAAGGAAGAAGGCGGCCGTCACACCCCGTTCTTCACCAACTACCGTCCGCAGTTCTACTTCCGCACCACCGACGTCACCGGCGTCGTGACCCTGCAGGAAGGCACTGAGATGGTCATGCCTGGTGACAACGTGTCGATCGACGTCGAGCTGATCGCGCCGATCGCCATGGATGAAGGCCTGCGCTTCGCGATCCGCGAAGGCGGTCGTACCGTGGGTTCGGGCGTCGTCGCCAAGATCACGAAGTAAGTTCGTTCGGTCCCCCCGTATCTGTGAAAAGAGCTTGAGTTAAAATGGACAACCAAAATATCCGTATTCGCTTGAAGGCGTATGACCATCGCGTGCTGGACAACAGCACCAAGGACATCGTCAACACGGCGAAGCGCACGGGTGCGCAGGTGCGGGGGCCGATTCCGTTGCCGACCCATATCGAACGGTTCACCGTGAACCGTTCGCCGCACATCGACAAGAAGAGCCGCGAACAGTTCGAGATCCGGACCCATCGCCGCTTGCTGGATATCGTTGACCCGACCCCGCAGACCGTGGACGCGCTGATGAAGCTCGACCTCGCCGCCGGCGTCGAAGTCGAAATCAAGATCTAGGTGAAATTATGCGTACCGGTGTAATTGCAAAGAAGCTGGGTATGACCCGGCTGTTCAGGGATGACGGCACGCATGTGCCGGTCACGGTTCTGCACCTCGATGAGGTGCGGGTTGTGGCGGCGCGCACGGTTGAGACCGATGGCTACTCCGCAGTGCAGCTCGGCATCGGCAAGGCCAAGGCGAAGAACGTGACCAAGCCGCAGAAGGGCCATTTCGCGAAGGCGAAAGTCGAGCCGTCGCAGAAGCTGGTTGAGTTCCGCGTTGCCGACGATGCCGTTCTGGAAGCCGGCGTGGCCATTTCCGCCACGCATTTCCAGATTGGTCAGTTTGTTGACGTGGCTGGCGTTACCAAGGGTAAGGGCTTTGCCGGTGCGATGAAGCGCTGGAACTTCCGCGGTCTGGAAGCCACCCACGGCGTGTCCGTCAGCCACCGTTCGCACGGTTCGACCGGTAACCGTCAGGATCCCGGCAAGACCTTCAAGAACAAGAAGATGGCTGGCCATCTCGGCCAGGAACGCGTGACCACGCTGAACCTCACCGTCGCCGGCATCGACGAGGCGCGTAACCTCGTCCTCGTGCAGGGTGCGGTCCCCGGTTCCAAGGGCGGCTATGTCATGCTGCGTGACGCGATCAAGAAAACCCGGCCGGCGGACGTCGCCTATCCTGCCGCGGTGAAGGGCTGAGCCGATGAAACTGGATGTTTATGATTTTGACGCGAAAGTCGCCGGCAGCGCAGAGCTGCCGGACGAGGTTTTCGCTGTCACCCCGCGTGTCGACATCATGGCGCGCGTGATTCACTGGCAGCTGGCCAAGCGCCGCTCCGGTAATCACAAGGTCAAGGGCATGGGCGAGGTTTCCGGCACCACCCGCAAGCCGTTCAAGCAGAAGGGCACGGGTAATGCCCGTCAGGGCTCGCTGCGTGCGCCGCAGTTCCGTACCGGTGGCGCCGTGCATGGCCCGGTCGTGCGCGACCATGGCTATTCGCTGAACAAGAAGGTCCGTCGTCTCGGCCTGCTCTCCGCGCTGTCGCAGAAGGCCGCCGCGGGCAAGCTCGTGGTCCTGGATTCGGTCGGCGCCGTGGAGAAGACCAAGGACGTCGCCGCCAAGGTGAAGAAGTTCGGTTGGCGCTCGGCGCTGATCGTCGACGCCGCGGTCGAAGAGAAATTCCTGCTCGCCAGCCGCAACGTGCATGGTCTGGACGTTCTGCCGGTGATCGGCGCGAATGTTTACGACATCGTGCAGCATGATGTGCTGGTGATCACCAAGGCCGCCATCGATGGTCTGAAGGAGCGCCTGGCATGAGCACCGTGAAGATTTCCCAGGAGCGCATGTACGAAGTCGTGCGCGCCCCGCACATCACCGAGAAGGGCACGCTGCTCTCCGAGAAGAACCAGTTCGTGTTCAAGGTGGCGTCTGACGCCACCAAGCCGGAGATCAAGGCCGCCATCGAGGGTTTGTTCAACGTGAAGGTTACCGGCGTGAACACGCTGATCACCAAGGGCAAGACCAAGCGGTTCAAGGGCCGCCCTGGTCAGCGCTCTGACGTGAAGAAGGCGTTCGTGACTCTGGCCGAAGGCCAGAGCATCGATTTCACCACCGGTCTGGCATAAGGCATCGGTTCGATGGCACTGAAACATTTCAATCCCGTCACGGCGAGCCTTCGCGGCACCGTCCTGATCGACCGCAGCGAGCTGTGGAAGGGCAAGCCCGTCAAAGGCCTGACCGAAGGTAAGCACTCCACCGGTGGCCGTAACAATCACGGCCGCATCACCAGCCGCTTCCGCGGCGGTGGACACAAGCAGGCTTATCGTCTGGTCGACTTCAAGCGTCGCAAGTTCGATGTCGCCGCGACCGTCGAGCGTCTGGAATATGACCCGAACCGCACCGCCTTCATCGCGCTGATCAAGTATGCCGATGGCGAGCTCTCCTACATTCTGGCGCCGCAGCGCCTGAAGGTCGGCGACCCGGTGATCGCCGGCACGCGCGTGGACATCAAGCCCGGCAACGCGATGCCGCTGGCCGCGATCCCGGTGGGCACGATCATCCACAATATCGAACTCAAGGTTGGCGCCGGCGGCAAGCTCGCGCGTTCGGCCGGCACGTTCGCGCAGCTGGTCGGCAAGGACCAGGGCTATGCGCAGATCAAGCTGATGTCGGGCGAGCTGCGCGTGGTCCGCGCGGAATGCATGGCGACGATCGGCGCGGTGTCGAACGCCGACCACCAGAACCAGCAGATCGGCAAGGCCGGTCGTAATCGCTGGCTGGGCCGCAAGCCGCATAACCGCGGTGTGGTGATGAACCCGGTCGACCATCCGCATGGTGGTGGCGAAGGCCGTACCTCCGGTGGCCGTCATCCGGTCACGCCGTGGGGTGTGCCGACCAAGGGTTACAAGACACGTAGCAATAAACGTACGGATGATCTCATCATCCGCCGCGCGAAGAGCCGGAAGGACTGATCGATGTCGCGTTCTGTTTGGAAAGGCCCGTTCGTCGACGGGTATCTGTTGGGCAAGGCGGAAGCCTCCCGGGCCTCCGGCCGCAACGAGATCATCAAGATCTGGTCGCGCCGCTCGACCATCCTGCCGCAATTCGTCGGCCTGACCTTTGGCGTCTACAACGGCAAGAAGTTCCTGCCGGTGCAGGTGAACGAGAACATGGTTGGCCACAAGTTCGGTGAATTCTCCCCGACCCGGACCTTCACCGGTCACTCGTCGGACAAGAAAGCGAAGCGGGGCTAATCATGAGCAAACCGAAAGCCGCACGTGGTCTGGAAGACTTCCAGGCACAGGCGATCACCCGCAATATCCGCGTTAGCCCGCGCAAGCTGAACCTGGTCGCGGAATCGATCCGCAACCTGCCGGCTGAGCGCGCTTTGGCTGATCTCACCTTCAGCAAGCGTCGCATCGCCAAGCAGGTCAAGAAGACCCTGGAAAGCGCGATCGCCAATGCCGAGAACAACCACCAGCTCGACGTCGACAAGCTCGTCGTCAAGCTGGCCGAGGTGGGCCGCGGCATTCTCATGAAGCGTTTCCATGCCCGTGGCCGCGGCCGTTCCGCGACCGTGGAGAAGTGGTTCAGCCATCTCAAGATCGTGGTCGAGGAACGCGAAGCGGCGGCAAAGCCGATGCGCGACATTCGTCCGGGTCACAAGAAGTCTGAAACTGCGAAATCCGCTGGGGAGGCCGCGTAATATGGGTCACAAGATCAATCCGATCGGCTTGCGCCTCGGCATCACCCGCACCTGGGACAGCCGTTGGTATGCTGGCAAGGACTACGCCAAGCTGCTGCATGACGATCTGAAGCTGCGCAATCATCTGCGCGCCAAGCTCAGCCAGGCCGGCGTGTCCAAGGTGGTCATCGAACGCCCGGCCAAGAAGCCGCGCGTGACGATTTACGCTGCCCGTCCGGGCGTGGTGATCGGCAAGAAGGGTCAGGACATCGACAGCCTCCGCAAGGAACTGTCGACCATGGCCAAGGCCGATGTCTCGCTCAACATCATGGAGATCCGCAAGCCGGAGATCGACGCGACGCTGGTCGCCGAGAACATCGCGCAGCAGCTCGAGCGCCGCGTGGCGTTCCGCCGGGCGATGAAGCGCGCCGTGCAGTCGGCGATGCGCCTCGGCGCGCAGGGCATCAAGATCACTTGCGGCGGCCGTCTTGGCGGCGCCGAGATCGCCCGCGTCGAATGGTATCGTGAAGGCCGCGTGCCGCTGCATACGCTGCGCGCCGACCTCGATTACGGCACCGCCACCGCGATGACCACTTATGGCACCTGCGGCGTGAAGGTCTGGATCTTCAAGGGTGAAATCATGGTGCAGGACCCGCTTGCGCAGGACAAGCGCGCGGCCGAGCAAGCACCGCAGCGCTAAGGATTAACCGACCATGATGTCCCCCAAGCGTACGAAGTTCCGTAAAGCTCACAAAGGCCGTATTCACGGCAATGCAAAGGGCAATACGCAGCTGAATTTCGGCGCCTTCGGCCTGAAGGCGCTGGAGCCGGAGCGGATCACCGCGCGGCAGATCAAGTCCGCCCGTCGCGCCATCACCCGCGCGATGAAGCGTGCTGGCCGCGTGTGGATCCGTATTTTCCCGGACCTGCCGGTTTCCACCAAGCCCGCCGAAGTGCGTATGGGCTCCGGTAAGGGCAGCCCGGAATTCTGGGTTGCCCGCGTGCAGCCCGGCCGGATCATGTTCGAGATCGACGGCGTTGCCGAACCGCTGGCCCGTGAGGCGCTGGCGCTGGGTGCCGCCAAGCTGCCGATCAAGACCAAGTTCATCACCCGTATCGGAGAGGCCTGAGATGACCATTGCTAGCGACATCCGGGTCAAAACTCCGGACGAACTGAAGAGCATGCTCCTCGATCTGCGCAAGGAGCAGTTTAACCTGCGTTTCCAGCGTGCGACTGGGCAGCAGGAAAATACCAGCCGCGTGCGTGCTGTGCGCCGCGACATTGCGCGGGTGAAGACGATTCTGGCTGAGCGTGCGCGTTCGGCTGTGAAGGGTTAAGAGGGTACCATGCCGAAACGTGTTCTGACCGGGCGGGTGGTGAGCGACAAGATGGACAAGACGATCACCGTGCTTGTCGAGCGTCGCGTCATGCATCCGCTGTACAAGAAATTCATTCGCCGCTCGAAGAAATATGCGGCGCATGATGAGCTGAATGTTTGCGTGGAGGGGGATCTGGTTCGCATCGAGGAATGCGCGCCGATCAGCCGCCGCAAGACCTGGGTGGTGACCGAGCGCAACGGTTCCGCTCTCACAGACGGCCAGGCCGGCTGAGGGAAGGGGCAGATAGATGATTATCGTAGAGTCTAACCTCGACGTTGCTGACAACTCAGGTGCCCGCCGCGTGCAGTGCATCAAGGTGCTCGGTGGCTCCAAGCGCAAGACCGCTTCGGTCGGCGACGTGATCGTGGTGTCCATCAAGGACGCCATTCCCCGTGGCAAGGTGAAGAAGGGTGACGTGCATCAGGCCGTGGTGGTTCGCACCGCGTTCGCCGTGCGCCGTCCGGATGGCAGCGCCATCCGCTTCGACCGCAATGCTGCGGTGCTGATCAACAAGCAGATGGAGCCGATCGGCACGCGTATCTTCGGGCCCGTGGTGCGCGAGCTGCGCGCCAAGAAGTTCATGAAGATCATCAGCCTGGCGCCGGAGGTGCTGTAAGATGGCCGCTCGTATCAAGAAGGGCGACAAGGTCCTGGTGATTTCCGGTTCCTCCAAGGGCGTGCAAGGCGAAGTGCTGCGCGTGCTGCCGAAGGAAGACCGCGCCGTGGTGCAGGGCGTGGCGGTGGCTAAGCGCCACACCAAGTCGCGCGGCATGGGTCAGCCCGGCGGGATCGTCGAGCAGGAAGCTCCCGTGCATATGTCCAATCTGGCGCTGATCGATCCGAGCACGGACAAGCCGACCAAGGTCGGTTTCCGCGTTCTCGATGGTGGCCGCAAAGTTCGTGTCGCTCGCAAGAGCGGTACGGCGATTGATGGCTGAGGAGGCCGCTATGAGTGAAGCGAAAGCCCTGCCGCGCATGCAGGCCCACTACCGCGATGTGGTGCGCGAGCAGCTGCTGAAGGAATTCGGCTACAAGAATCCGTTCGAGGTCCCTGGCCTCGAGAAGATCGTCATCAACATGGGCGTGGGCGAAGCCGCCGCCGACCAGAAGAAGCTCGACGCCGCTGTGGCCGAGCTGACGCTGATCTCCGGCCAGAAGCCGATCAAGACGATCGCCAAGAAGGCGATCGCCGGCTTCAAGATCCGCGAAGGTCTGCCGATCGGCTGTAAGGTAACGCTGCGCAAGGCGCGCATGTACGAGTTCCTTGACCGCCTGGTGACGATCGCTCTGCCGCGCGTGCGCGATTTCCGTGGAATTCCTAATAATAAGGGTTTTGACGGCCGCGGTAACTTTGCTATGGGGCTCAAGGAACAGATTATTTTCCCTGAGATCGTCTATGACAAGGTCGACGCGATCCGCGGCATGGACATCATCTTCGTGACAAGCGCGAAGACCGATGCCGAAGCCAAGGCGTTGCTCAAGGGATTTAATCTGCCGTTCGCTAAGTAAGCGGGCGGTTTGTGAAGGTTTGGAAAACGGCTGGGCTGGTCCAGCAGGTTCCGGAGGGGTTACAAAAGTATGGCTAAGACATCGCAGGTCAACAGAAACGGCAAGCGGGAACGCATGGCCGCGCGCGACAAGGACAAGCGCGGCACGCTGAAAGCGACGATCATGGATCGCACGCTGCCGGTGGAAGACCGTTTTGAGGCCAGCCTGAAGCTGGCGCAGCTGCCGCGCAACGGCGCCAAGGTGCGCGTGCGCCTGCGTTGCGAGCTCACCGGCCGCGCCCGCGGCAATTATCGCAAGTTCAAGCTGTGCCGTATCGCGTTCCGCGATCTGGCAAGCACCGGGCAGATCCCCGGTGTGGTCAAGGCCAGCTGGTAAGGAGTTAGGACGAAACCATGTCGATGTCCGATCCGCTGGGCGATATGCTCACCCGTATCCGGAATGCCCAGCACGCGCGTTTGAGCGTGTGCGTGGCCCCGGCCTCCAACCTGCGCGCCAATGTGCTTGACGTGCTCAAGCGTGAAGGTTTCATCCGCGGCTTCAGCCGCGAGGAAATCCGCACCGGCGTCAGCCAGCTGCGCATTGAGCTGAAATATAACGAAGGCCAGCCGGTGATCAAAGAGATCAGCCGCGTGTCCCGTCCGGGCCGCCGCGTCTACTCCAAGATCAAGGAGCTGCCGCGCGTTTATTCCGGTCTGGGCATTTCCATCCTCTCCACGCCGCGTGGCGTGATGAGCGATGTCGAAGCCCGCGCTGCCAATGTTGGCGGCGAAGTGCTCTGCCGCGTCTTCTAAGGGAGAGAAAGCAATGTCACGTGTTGGCAAATATCCCGTTGAAGTCCCGGCTGGCGTCTCCATGGCGCTCGCGGGCAATATCCTCACCGCCAAGGGCAAGCTCGGCGAACTCTCGCTCGAACTGACCGACAAGGTCGAGACGACGATCGAAGGCAACAAGATCGTGGTCGCGCCCAAGACCAAGGAAGCCGCTTCCCGCATGATGTGGGGCACCACCCGCGCTAACATCGCGAACATGGTGAAGGGCGTTTCCGTCGGTTATGCGAAGACGCTGGAAATCACCGGTACCGGTTACCGCGCTGCGGTGCAGGGCAAGAACCTGGTGGTCAATCTCGGCTTCTCGCATGATGTCGTTTACGAAATCCCGGCGGGAATCAAGATCACCTGCGAACGTCCGACCGCGATCAAGGTCGAAGGGATGGACAAGCGCCAGGTCGGCCAGGTCTGCGCTGAGCTGCGCGCCCATCGTCCGCCTGAGCCCTATAAGGGCAAGGGTGTGAAATTCGAGGGTGAGGCGATCCGCCGGAAAGAGGGTAAGAAGAAATAATGTCGACCAATCTGTCTCTGCAGACGCGCCGCAAGCAGCGTCTTCGCTACCAGCTGCGGCAGAAGGCCGGTGGCCGCCCGCGTTTGTCGGTGTTCCGCTCCGGCAAGCACATCTATGCGCAGATCATCGACGACGCGGCGGGCCGTACGCTCGCCGCCGCCTCGACGCTCGACAAGGATCTGAAGGCTACGCTGCGTACCGGCGCCGACAAGGATGCCGCTGGCGCCGTGGGCAAGCTGATCGCAGAGCGCTGCAAAGCTGCCGGTGTCACTGCCGTGGTGTTCGACCGCGGGTCTTATCTCTATCATGGCCGGGTGAAAGCCTTGGCAGAGGCGGCCCGCGAGGGCGGCCTGGACTTCTAGGAGCAGAATTATGGCACGCGAAGCACGTGAAGGCGGCGGTGGCGGCAGGGGCCGTGAGCGCGATCGCGATCGGGAAGCTGATGACGGTCTCGTCGACAAGCTGGTGACCATCAACCGCGTGGCGAAAGTGGTGAAGGGCGGCCGTCGGTTCGCCTTCGCTGCACTCGTCGTCGTGGGTGACCAGAAGGGCCGCGTCGGCTACGGCGCCGGCAAGGCGCGCGAAGTTCCCGAGGCGATCCGCAAGGCGACCGAACGCGCGAAGAAGACGATGATCCGCGTCCCGATGAAGGAAGGCCGCACGCTGCACCACGATATCCGTGGTCAGTTCGGCGCCGGCGACGTGGTGATCCGTTCCGCGCCGGCCGGTACCGGCATCATCGCCGGCGGCCCGCTGCGCGCGGTGTTCGAGACGCTGGGCATTGGCGACGTCGTGGCGAAGTCGCTCGGCAGCCGCAACCCGCACAACATGGTCAAGGCGACGTTCGCGGCGCTGACCGGTGTCACCAGCCCGCGCCTCGTGGCTTCGCGCCGCGGCAAGAAGGTGGCGGATCTGTTCGGCGCTGCGCCGAAGGAAGCCGCGGTGGAGGCCAGCGATGTCTGATAAAAAAATCCGCATCACGCAGGTCAAGTCCGGCAACGGGCAGAAGCCGGGCCAGCAGGCGACCCTGATCGGGCTCGGGCTGAACAAGATCAGCAAGAGCCGTGAAGTGGTTGCCACGCCGGAAGTGCGCGGCATGGTGAGCAAAGTGGCTCACCTGCTCAAGGTGGAGGAGCTGGCGTAAGCCGGTTCAGGTAAGGTTCTGTCATGAAACTCAATGAAATTCGGGACAATCCCGGCGCCCGGCTGAAGTCCAAGCGACTCGGCCGCGGCATCGGCTCCGGCAAGGGCAAGACCTCCGGTAAGGGTGTGAAGGGTCAGAAGGCCCGTGAAGGCGTGTCGCTGAACGGCTTCGAGGGCGGTCAGCTCCCGATCTATCGCCGTCTGCCGAAGCGCGGCTTCAACAACATCCACCGCAAGGAATATGCGGCGCTGAATCTCGGCACGCTGGAAGCAGCGTTCGAATCCGGCAAGCTGGATGCGAAGCAGCCGATCACCGAGGCCGTGCTGGCCGAGGCCGGCGTGGTGCGTCTGGGCAAGGTGCACGGCGTGCGCCTGCTGGCCAAGGGCAGCATCACCCGTGCGGTGACCATCGAAGTCTCCGGCGCCTCCGCCGCTGCGGTTGCCGCGATCGAGCAGGCCGGTGGTTCGGTGAAGACGCTGGTTGCCAAGGATGAGGCCCCGGCCGCCTGACCCTATTGCCTGGACTGTATAAAATCCTGCACAATGGGCGCTGAATGAGCGGCGCTTGCCAGTCGCGCAATAGCCGACCGGCAAGCGCCGTTTCTCTTTCGCTTGGAACAGAAATAGAGACAAAGCATGGCATCGGCCGCAGAACAGATGGCAGCGAGCTTGAACCTAGGCGCGTTCGGCAAAGCCACGGATTTGAAGAAGCGGATCTGGTTCACCCTGGGCGCGCTGATCGTCTTCCGCCTGGGCACCTATATCCCCGTGCCGGGCATCGATGCCTCGGTCATGGCGCAGCAAATGTCGCAGAACGGTGGCGGCATCCTCGGCATGTTCAACATGTTCACCGGGGGCGCGCTCGGCCGCATGACCATCTTCGCGCTGAACGTCATGCCTTATATCAGCGCCAGCATCATCATTCAGCTGATGACGGCGGCGGTGCCGGCGCTCGAGGCCCTCAAGAAAGAGGGTGATTCCGGCCGCCAGAAAATCACCCAATATACCCGCTATCTCACCGTCCTGATCGCCGCGGTCCAGGCCTACGGCATTTCTGCCGGGCTGGTCGCGATGAAGACCCAAGGCGGGTCGGCGGTGATCGATCCGGGGATGATGTTCACCTTCACCTGTATCGTCTCCCTGGTCGGCGGCACGGTGTTCCTGATGTGGCTCGGCGAGCAGATTACCTCGCGCGGCATCGGCAACGGCATGAGCCTGATCATTTTCGCGGGCATCGTCGCCAATCTTCCGGTGGCGCTCGCCAACCTGCTCGAGCTCGGGCGGACCGGCGCGCTTTCGACCCTGTTCATCCTCGGCTTCCTGGTCATCGGCCTGGCCGTGATCGCCTTCGTCGTGTTCATGGAACGCGCGCAGCGGCGCATCCTGGTGCAGTATCCCAAGCGCCAGGTCGGCCAGAAGATGTTCGGCGGCGACTCGACCCATATGCCGCTGAAGGTGAACACGTCGGGCGTGATTCCGCCGATTTTCGCGAGCTCCCTGCTGCTGATTCCGGCGACCATCGTCGGCTTCTCGCATGGCGGGCCGGGCTGGCTGCAATTCATCGCGCATGAGCTCAATCACGGCCAGCCGGGCTATATGATCCTGTTCGCCGCTTTGATCATCTTCTTCTCCTATTTCTACACCGCGGTGGTGTTCAATCCGGAAGAGACTGCGGATAATCTCAAGAAATATGGCGGGTTCATCCCCGGCATCCGGCCGGGCAGCAATACCGCCCGCTATTTCGACACGGTGCTGACGCGCCTGACGACGATCGGCGCGGCCTATCTCTGCGTGGTCTGCCTGCTGCCGGAATTCGTGCTGAGCAATTTCACTCTGCCTTTCTATCTGGGCGGCACGTCGCTGCTGATCATCGTCTCGGTGACCATGGATACGGTGGCGCAGATCCAGTCGCATCTGCTGGCGCACCAATATGAAGGCTTGATTCGGAAAAACCGCGGCAAGGGCCGCAAGTAACGGGGGCATACAGTGCAGCTGATTCTACTGGGCCCGCCGGGCGCCGGAAAAGGCACGCAATCGAAGCTGCTGGAAGAGCGCTACGGCGTAGTGCAGATTTCGACGGGCGACATGCTGCGCGCCGAGGTGAAGGCGGGCACGCCGATCGGCCTCGAGGCGAAGAGCATCATGGATGCCGGCAAGCTGGTCTCCGACGAGCTGATCATCCGCATGATCGGCGAGCGGATCGCCCGGCCGGATTGCGCCAAGGGCTTCATCCTCGATGGCTTCCCGCGCACGGTGCCGCAGGCCGAGGCGCTCGACCTGCTGCTGCATAAGGCGGCGGTCGATCTCGACGCGGTGATCGAGCTGAAGGTGGACGAGGCGGCGCTGGTCGAACGCATCAGCGGCCGTTTCACCTGCGCTAAGTGCGGCACGGGCTATCACGATAAGTTCAAGCTGCCGCGTGTGGCCGGTGTTTGCGATGTCTGCGGCAGCACGGAATTCACCCGTCGCGCGGACGATAATGCCGAGACGGTGCACCAGCGCCTGCTCGCCTATAATGACCAGACCGCCCCGATCCTGCCTTACTACCAGGCCAAGGGGCGCCTCTATACTGTTGACGGCATGGCCGAAATGGATGATGTCGCCCAACAGATCGAAAACGTGCTGCGCCGGGTCGGCGTCGTGGCTGCGTCGTAAGTGGGGACGAAATGGCCCTGCTCACGGAAATTTGATTGTTTGTCATTGACTCTGTTTGACCGACCGCTATAACCCGCTTTCGCGGCGCTCCCGATCGGGGCGCCGCAACTTGTTATGACCTCAGGAGAGACCTCGTGGCGCGTATTGCCGGCGTAAACATTCCCACGAATAAGCGTGTTCTGATCAGCCTTCGTTACATCTATGGCATCGGCCCGATGAAGGCTCGTGAAATTTGCACGGCACTCGGTATTCCGGATGAGCGCCGCGTCAACGAATTGTCCGAGGACGAGGTGCTCCGCCTGCGTGAGCTCATCGACCGCGACTTCCGCGTCGAAGGCGACCTGCGCCGCGAGACCGCGATGAACATCAAGCGCCTGATGGACCTGGGCTGCTATCGCGGCCTGCGCCACCGTAAGGGCCTGCCGGTTCGCGGTCAGCGCACCCACACCAATGCGCGTACCCGCAAGGGTAAGGCCGTCGCCATCGCCGGCAAGAAAAAAGTCACGAAGTAATCCTTCGCTCCTCACGTCAGCAGTCACAGGAATATCGATATGGCGAAGCCCGCCTCACGCCCCCGCAAAAAAGAACGCAAGAACATCATCTCCGGTGTTGCGCATGTTCTCGCCAGCTTCAACAACACCATGGTCAACATCACCGACGCGCAGGGCAACACCATTGCCTGGTCGTCGGCCGGCAGCCAGGGTTTCAAGGGCAGCCGCAAATCCACGCCGTATGCCGCTCAGGTCGCCGCCGAGGATGCCGGCCGGAAGGCTCGCGAGCATGGCATGGAAATGCTCGAGATCGAGGTGAGCGGTCCGGGTTCGGGGCGTGAGAGCGCGCTGCGTGCCCTCCAGGCCGTGGGCTTCCAGATTTCCGCGATTCGCGACCTGACACCGATTCCGCATAACGGCTGCCGCCCGCGTAAGCGCCGCCGCGTCTAAGCCGGATCATATTTTAAGATGTGAGGCCCGCGGCGAGTGCTCATCGCCGGGCCGGAGGTGTGAATGTTGAAAGAATCAAATTTGTCGCTGCAACGCAATTGGCAAATGCTGATTAAGCCGGAGCAACTCGATGTCGAGTTCGGCGCCGATGCGGGACGGATCGCCACCATCGTTGCTGAGCCGTTGGAGCGTGGCTTCGGCATGACGCTGGGCAATTCGCTGCGTCGCGTCCTGCTCTCCTCCCTGCAAGGGGCGGCCGTCACCGCGGTGCGGATCGACGGGGTGCTGCACGAATTCTCGACCCTCTCCGGCGTGCGCGAGGACGTGACCGATATCGTCCTGAACATCAAGCAGCTGGCCCTGCGCATGCATGGCGAAGGCCCGAAGCGCATGGTGCTGACCGCGACCGGCCCGTGCGAGGTTAAGGCCGGGCAGATCCAGGCCGGTCATGACATCGAAATCATGAACCCGGACCTCGTGCTCTGCACGCTCGATGACGGCGCTACGCTCGGCATGGAATTCACTGTGAATACCGGCCGCGGCTACGAGCCGGCTTCGGCCAACCGTCCGGAAGATGCGCCGATCGGCCTGATCCCGGTCGATGCCATCTATTCCCCGGTGCGCCGCGTGTCCTACCGCGTTGAGCAGACCCGCGTCGGCCAGGTCACCGACTATGACAAGCTGATCCTCCAGGTCGAGACCAACGGCTCGATCACGCCGGAAGACGCCGTGGCCCTGGCCGCGCGCATTCTGCAGGACCAGCTCGGCATGTTCGTGAACTTCGAAGAGCCGCAGCGCCTGCGCCCCGAGGAGCCGCGCATCGAGCTGCCGTTCAACCCCAACCTGCTGCGCAAGGTCGACGAGCTCGAGCTTTCCGTGCGCAGTGCGAACTGCCTGAAGAACGACAATATCGTGTATATTGGCGATCTGGTGCAGAAGAGCGAGCAGGAGATGCTGCGGACCCCGAATTTCGGCCGCAAGTCTTTGAACGAAATCAAGGAAGTGTTGACTGCCATGGGGCTCTCCCTTGGCATGACCGTCGCTGATTGGCCGCCCGAGAATATCGAGGAACTGGCCAAGCGTTCGGATCAACCCTTCTAAAGAGTTAACAGGAACAACTACCCATGCGTCACGGTCTTAGCGGTCGTAAACTCGGCGTCACCTCTTCCCATCGCGCTGCCATGTTCCGCAACATGGCGGTTGCGCTCATCAAGCATGAGCAGATCACCACCACCCTGCCGAAGGCCAAGGAATTGCGCCCGGTGGCGGAGAAGCTGATCACGCTCGGCAAGCGCGGCGGGCTGCATGCCCGGCGCCAGGCCTACAACCAGCTGCGCGACGACAAGATCGTCGCCAAGCTGTTCGAAGCCTTGGCCGCCCGGTACAAGGCCCGCAACGGCGGCTACACCCGCGTGCTGAAGGCCGGTATGCGCCACGGCGATGCGGCCGACATGGCGGTGATCGAGCTGGTCGACCGCGACGTTTCCGCCAAGGGCCAGGATAGCGGCCCGAAGCCGGAAGTCGCGGCCGAGAGCGAAACCGAAGAGTAAGTTTGGCGACAGGCCAAAATAAAAGGGGGGCAAACTCAGGTTTGCCCCCCTTTTTGTTTTTGAGATTGGAAGGATAGTTCGATGGACCAAGCGCCCGATCCGATCACGCACGTCGCGGTCAAGGCCTGGCGTGACCGGTTCCTGGAAATGGACCGCAAATTGCCGGAAGAAACCGCGGTAGCGCTCACCTATGACCGCGTCACCTTCGCGGTGATGATGGCAAGCCCCCAGGACCTGCAGGATTTCGCCGTCGGCTTCTCGCTCTCCGAAGGCATCATCCAGCGCCCGGAAGATATCTTGAGCTACGAGCTGCGGGTGCTGCCGCTCGGCCTTGAATGCCGGATGGAGTTGCGCCCTGACCGGCGCGAGGCGCTGGAAGCGCGGCGCCGGCGCATCGCCGGGCCGGTCGGCTGCGGGCTGTGCGGCATGGACAGCCTGATCGAGGCGATCAAGCCGCCCAAACCGGTGCATTGCGACATCACCGTGCCGGCAAGCAAAATCCAGGCGGCGATCCGCCGCCTGCCGGAGCTGCAGGCGCTGAACCGCGAGACCCGCGCGGTGCATGCCGCGGCCTTCTACACGCAAGAGGACGATGCGCTGATCGTGCGCGAGGATGTCGGCCGCCATAACGGGCTGGATAAGCTGATCGGCGCGGTGAAACGTGCCGGTCGACAAGGGCCGGAAGGGGTCGTGCTGCTCACCAGCCGCGTCTCGATCGAGCTGATCCAGAAAACCGCGGCGCTGGGGGCGGGGATCATCGTCGCCGTGTCAGTGCCGAGCGCCCGCGCAGTGCGCGAGGCGGAGGCGGCCGGGATGACCCTGATCGCCGTGGCGCGCGATGACGGGTTCGAGATCTTTACCCATCCGGAGCGGATTACCGGATAGGGAAGAAAGCAAGAAAGGAAGTGGCCGCTTTTTAAAAAAGCGGCGCAAAAATTTTTGTTAATTTGGGCCGTGCTGCTTTCGCCGCCACCGGCCCAAAGTTAAAGAAGTTTTTGGTGCCGCTTTTTTCAAAAAGCGGCCTTTACTTCGCCTAAAGCGGCTTGTGCGCGCGGTCGAGCAGGCGGCTGAACAGGCCGGGTTTCTTCTCGACTTTCGGGCGCGGCTTTCTTCGCGGCTTCCGCCTCGGCTTTGGCTTTCTCCTTCATCCACTCCTCGAAGCTTCTTGCCGGCTTTGCGGGCGCGCTCCTGCTCGTAGGCGAGCTGGCCCTTGCTGAGTTTCTTTTCGGTCGTGGCGGTCATGAAGGTCTCCGGCGTTTACACGCGCGGGAAACTCGCAGAGCGGGGCGGAAAACTCAAGCGCGTCCGCGCCGCCGGAGCAGAAATCGCGCGAGCAGGCCGAGTGCGGCATAGATGAAGATGCCGCTGACGCCGAGCAGCACCAGGGCCGCGAACATTCGCGGGATTTCCAGCCGGTAGCTGGCCTCGATGATGCTGTAGGCGAGGCCCGAGGCGAAGCCGCCGGAGCCGGCAACGAATTCCGCCACCACCGCGCCCACCAGCGCCAGCGTGCCGGAAATGCGCAGGCCGACGAGAAAAGCCGGCAGAGACAGAGGGCAGGCGGAGCAGGAACAGCATCTGCAAGCGCGACGCGCCGTTGAGCCGGAATAGGTCGAGCAGTTCGGGCGGTGTGGCGGCCAGCCCGGCGGCGGTGTTGGAGAGGATGGGGAAGAACGCGACGATGGTGGCGCAGACCACGAGCGCGATGAAGGGTTGGTTGACCCAGATGATGATCAGTGGCGCGATCGACACCACCGGCGTCACTTGCAGGATGACCGCCCAGGGCTGGATGGCGGCACGGAAGAGCGGGCTTGCCGCCATCGCCACCGCCAATGTCACGCCGATCGCCGTGGCGGCGGCCAGAGCGGTGAGGGTCACGGTGAGGGTGGAGAGCAAAGCCGGGTCGAGCACGCGGTAATCGCCGAGATAAGCGGCGCCGATGGAAAGCGGTCCGGGCAGCACGTAAGGCGGCACGCGGAAGGCCCAGACCGCGCCTTGCCAGAGCGCCAAGGCGATGAGGCCGAACAAAAAGGGTGCCGCGCGCTCCAGGCCGTTCTTCATGCCGGCATCACCTGGCGGAAGGTTTCCGTGATCTCGGCCACCAGCGCGCTATATGCCGGGCAGCCGCGCCGCTCCGGCCCGTTAGGCAGGGCGGTGGAGATATCGGCGGCGATGCGCCCGGGCCGGGGTGACATGACGAGAATGCGGTTGGCGAGGAAGGCCGCTTCGTAGATCGAATGGGTCACGAACATGATGGTCTTGCCGCTGCGCCGCCACAGGCCGAGCAGATCTTCCTGCAATTTGTGCCGGGTGAACTCGTCCAGCGCCGCGAAGGGCTCGTCCATCAGCAGCAGCATCGGCGAGGAGATCAGCGCCCGGGCGATGGAGACGCGCATGCGCATGCCCCCCGAAAGCGTTTGCGGCATGGATTGGGCGAAGGCGCCGAGCCCGACCTGCTCCAGCATCGCAGCGATGCGCGGCGCCGCTTCAGCCCGGCTCACCCCGCGCAGACGGAGGGGGAGATAAACATTGCTCGCCACATCCGCCCAGGGCAGCAATGTCGCGTCCTGGAACACGAAGCCGATCTCGCCCGGCCCCGGCTGTCCGCCGCTCTCCCAGCCGATGCTGCCTTCGCTCGGCTGTTCCAGCCCGGCCAGCAGCCGCAGCAGGGTCGATTTGCCGCAGCCCGAGGGGCCGAGAAGGGCGACGAATTCCCCCGCGCCGATCTCGGCGGAAATGCCCTCCAGCGCGCGCAGCCCGTCGGGGAAGGTCTTGCCGACCCGATCGAGGGTGAACATTTATTTCTTCAGGCCGAAGCCGTGATCGATGAATTGCAGCGTATAGGCGGCCTGATAGTTCATGGACGGATCGTACATTCCGGCGCCGACCATCTGCGTGAAGAAGGATTTCCAGCGCGCATCGGTCATGGCGTAGATGCCGAGTGTTTTGGTGTCGCCGGAATCGACGATGCCGCGCGCCTTCAGCTGATCATAGCCATATTGCATCAGCGCCGGCGTCATGTCCGGATTGGCTTGCTGAATGGCGGCGAAAGCCGGGGCGGGGTTGCCGTATAGATAATCGTACCAGCCCTGCGCCGAGGCATCGATGAAACGCTGCACCAGGCCGGGATCGGTCTGCACGAGCGTCTCCGAGGTGGCGATCAGGCTGGCATAGCCGTTGAAGCCTGAATCGGGGAGCATCATCACCACCGGCCATTGCCCGGTCTCGGCGTGGATCAGAAACGGCTCGTCCGTCACATAGGCTTCCTGGATGTCGTGCTTATTGGCGAAATAGGGCGCCAGGCTGAAGCCGTAGGGGCGCAGCTGCGCGTCGGAATAGCCGTATCTGGCTTTCAGATAGTTCCACCAGCTGGCGCGGGTATCGGCCGACACCGCGATTGGCTTGCCCTTCAGAGCGGCGAAGCTGTCATTGCCGACGCCGGGATGGGCGATCAGCGCGTCCGGGTCTTTCTGGAAACCGGCGGCGACCGCGACGAAGGGGATATGCTCCTGTGCGAAATTCAGCGCCAGGAAGGAATTGGAGGTGATGTCGAAGGTCAGGCGTCCACCGACCAGGCGCTGAGCGTTGTTCACCTCCGGCCCGCCGGGCACAATGGTCACATCCAGCCCGGCTTTCTTGTAGAGGCCCTCGGCCAGAGCTTCGTAATAGCCGCCATATTCGGGCTCGGCGATCCAATCGAGGCCGAAGGTGACCTTGTCCGCAGCGTGTGCGGCCGGCATGGCGCCGAAAAAAGCGAACATCGAGACGGCGATGAGGGCCGGACGGACCATGCGGACATCCTTCGGGGTTGAGCGAGAGAGCGGTCTTGAAGCAGAGTGGCGCGGGCCTTCCCGAGACGTCAGGGCAGGTGCGCATGGGGTTAGGGATTAGCATGGGTGAGGCGCGGATCAAGGCGGGCGTGTGGGTTTCAGCGGCGCTGCGGCTGGGAGCGGCGAACGGCAAGCCCGGCCTGGTGGTACGCAAGGGCGACGCCGATGCCGGCGGCGTGCTGGTGATTTTGCACGGGCGCAGTGGCAATGTGGTGCTCTCGCAATTTCGTGACGCCGAGGGCGAGCTGGCCTGGATGCGCGGCACCGGGCCGGAGCCGGTGAGCGAAGCCGCCACCGATGCCTATGTGAAGAAACAGGTCTCCTACGATTCCGACCTGTGGGTGATCGAGTTCGACGCGGCGGATTATCTGCCGCCGTTTGAGGGGAAGATTGTTTAGGGAAAGGAAGTAAGCGCCTACTTTTTGTGAACAAAAAGTAGCAAAAAAACTTTTTAAACTGGGCCGTGCTGGTGAAAACGCCACGGGCCCAATTTCAAGAAAGTATTTGGTGCCGCTTTTTCCAAAAAGCGGCCACTTCCTTCCTTAATTCTCCGGCCCCGGCAAAGCTTCCGGCCCCAGAACCCTGCGCATCGCCTCAGCCAAAGCGGGATTCGCACCCGCCGCCCCGGCCGCCACGCCTTCCTGGTCGGCGCGGGATTTGTTCTGGCTGAGCTTGGCCTTGCCCTCCAGTTTCGTGATGTGCAGCACCACGCCGACAATGCCTTTCAGCATCGCCGCCAGGTAATCCGGCGGCGCGTCGCTCACCGCCCACGGGTGCTCGCGGTCGGCCTCGAAACGCTCGGTGAGGGCGGTGACGATGCCGCGCAGCGCCTCTTGATCCTCGATGATTTCCAGCCGGCCGGTGGCGTGCACCGCGGTATAGTTCCAGGTCGGCACCACTTTGCCGGTGGCCGCCTTGGTCGGATACCAGGAGGGGCTGACATAGCCGTCCATGGCGGTGAAGATCGCGAGCAACTCGGCGCCCGGCGTGAAGCTCCGCCAATGCGGGTTGGCACGGGCGAAATGGCCGATGAGGCGGTCAGGCTCCACGAAGCTCAAGGGCATATGCGTGGCGATCAGCCCCTCCGCCGTCGGCGAGACCAGGATGGGCAGCGAGGTGGCGCGCATGATGGCGCGCAGTTCCGCCGGGTCGTTCTCAGCAAAGGCAGCCGGGATATACATGACGTTCCCTTATCTTGGCAGGCCGGCCTCGAAGCGGAGGATCGCATCCGCGACATCGCGCCAGCGCGGCTCCAGCATCAGCATATGCGACATCGTGTCAAACATCACGGGCTGGGTGCGATAGGTCCGCGCGGTCAGCGCCACCGTTTCCGGCGGCACCAGCCGGTCTCGTCCGGCGCCAATCACCTGAATCGGGGTGCGGATCGTCTCGGGCTGGGGGATGCGGCGGGTGAGCATCGAGGCGGCGACGCGCGAGCTTTCCGCCTGCACATTGACCAGATGCGCGTCCATCGATGGGTCTTCCGGCTCGCGTGAGAACATTTTTTTCCGCAGCAGGTCCCGGTTGAATTCCGGCCCCCGCCGGGCCGCGTGGAAAAGCTGCAGCGGCTGGACGAGCAGGGATTTGACGAACAGGCCGGGCATCGGCCGGGGCGGGGCGCTGGCCAGCAGCACGGCGCCGCGCAGGGAGGCCTGGGTCAGATAGGTCTGCAGCACGAAGCCGCCCATCGAATGGCCGACCACCACGGGCCGCTCGACCGTCGCCACCACGCTGCGCAGATCTTCCACGTAATCGTCGATGGAAAAAGCGTTGAGCTGTTCGCCGCCTTCGCTGGCGCCATGGCCGCGCAGGCTGAAGGCGACCGTATCGAAGCCCCGCGCCGAGAAATAGGGAAGGAAATAGGGCTTGTAATACCAGTTCCAGCACCAGGCGCCGTGCAGGAGCACCAGCGTCCCGCGCCGTGTGCCCTGCGCCGGAGCGGTGTCGATCTCCAGCTTCACGCGGTCTGCATATGGCGCAGATAACGTTCGAACAAAGCCGTCGTGACCGGGCCGGGGGCGCCATCCCCGACCGGCGCGCCGTCGAGCTGGGTGATCGGTTTGACGAAGGAGGTGGCGCTGGTGACGAAGATCTCGCGGGCGCGCCGGAGATCGGCCAGGGTGAAGGCTGTTTCCGCAACCGCGATGTTGGCGGCGCTCAGCTCGTAGAGCAGGGCGGCGCGGGTGCAGCCGGGCAGGATTTCATAGCCGAGCCGGCGAGTGCGGAGTGTGCCATTCTCATCCACCATCCATACGGAGGAGGACGCGCCTTCGGTGATGTTCTGCGCCGCGTCGTAGAGGATCGCCTCATAGGCGCCGGCATGACGGGCCATCTGCTTGGCCAGCACGTTCGGCAGCAGGTTGGTGGATTTGATGTCGCAGCGCGCCCAGCGCTGGTCACGCAGGGTGATCGCGCTGCCCGCCCAGGCGGCGGCGTCGCGCGGCGGTGCCGGGCGGTGCCGGGCGGTGACGATCAGGCTCGGGCGCACCGGTGTCGCGGGAAAGGCGTGGTCGCGCCGCGCCACGCCACGGCTGATCTGGATATAGACGAGCCCGGTGCTGATCCGGTTGCGCCGCAGCACCTCGCGGATCACCACTTCGAGCGCGGCCGGGGAGATCGGCGGCAGGATCACGATTTCACGCAGGCTGCGCTGCAACCGCGCCAGGTGCAGCGGCGCGTCGATCAGCCGCCCGTCCTGCACATAGATAACCTCGTAGATGCCGTCGCCGAACTGAAAGCCGCGATCCTCGATATTGACCGAGGCTTGTCCCAGAGCGCAGTAGCGCCCGTTCACATAGGCTACTGCGCTCATTGGCGACTCCTTAGCGGTTCAGCGCGGCCATGGCCGCTTCGGGGTAGCGGGTGCCGGTCGCAGCACCCGGTGTGAAGGTCTTGTTCAGCGTTGCCAGCTCATCGCCGCTCAGCGTGACGTCCAGCGCGCCGAGATTCTGCTCAAGATAGGTGCGGCGCTTGGTGCCGGGGATCGGCGCCACATCCGCGCCCTGGGCCAGCACCCAGGCCAGCGCCACCTGTGCTGCGGTGACGTTGCGTGCCGCCGCGATCGCTTCGACGGTCTGCACCAGGGCGAAGTTCTTGGCGAAATTCTCGTCCGAGAAGCGCGGGCCGTTCTTGCGGAAATCGCCGGCCGGAATGTCGGCGGCCGATTTGAAGGCGCCGGTCAGGAAGCCGCGCCCGAGCGGGGAATAGGGCACGAGGCCGATGCCGAGCTCGCGCAGCGTCGGCAGGATTTCCGCTTCGATGTCACGGGTCCAGAGCGAATATTCGGTCTGCAGCGCGGTGATCGGGAACACTTTATGAGCCCGGCGGATGGTGGCGGCTGAAGCCTCCGAGAGGCCGAGATGCCGCACCTTGCCTTCTTTCACCAGCTCGGCCATGGCGCCCACCGTGTCCTCGATGGGCACGTTGGGGTCGACGCGGTGCTGGTAATAAAGGTCGATGACCTCGATGTTCAGCCGCTTCAGCGAGGCTTCCGCCGCCGCTTTCACATAATCGGGCTTGCCGTTGATGCCGAGGAAACCGCCTTCGGCCGAGCGCATATTGCCGAACTTGGTGGCGATGATCAGCCCGTCGCGCCGGCCTTTGATCGCCCGGCCGAGAAGTTCCTCGTTCTTGCCGACGCCGTACATGTCGGCGGTGTCGAAGGTGTCCACGCCCTTGTCGATGGCCAACTGGATCGTGGCAATGGATTCCGCGTCGTCACGGCCGGCATAAAATTCCGACATGCCCATGCAGCCGAGGCCGAGCGCGGAGACGCTCAGGCTTTCACCCGCGGCATTCTTGCCGAGTTTACGATGTTGCATCCTCAAATGTCCTTTCGTGACAGCCTTGTCGCCGATTGGCTCAGGCGGTCACGCGCGCGACCGCCTGAACGTGAGCGAACTGCTCAGGCGTTAGATAGGCGGCCAGGACTTCCTCGGGAGATCCCGTGAGCTTAATTTGTCCGCCATCCATCCAGATCACGCGGTTGCACCAGCGCATGATGATCTCGGCGCTATGCGAGGACAGCACGAGGATTTCCGCCCCCTGGACCATGCCCTCCAGCCGGTGCCGTGCCTTGTCGAGGAACGAGGCGTCGCCGGCGAGGATCCATTCGTCCATCAGCAGGATCTGCGGCCGGATGGCGGTGGCCAGCGCGAAGCCCAGGCGGATGATCATGCCCGAGCTGTAGGTGCGCACCGGCAGTTCCAGGAACTGGTTCAGTTCGGCGAAGCTCGCGACATCTTCTTCCAGGCGGCGGACCTGCGCCTGGTTCAGCCCCATATACAGCCCGCGCAGGCGGATATTCTCGCGCCCGGTCAGGTCGATATTCATGCCCTGATTGGCATCGAGCAGAGCCGTGATCGCGCCTTCGATCTCGATGTTCCCGTGGACCGGTTCATAGATGCCGGCCATGGTGCGCAGCAGAGTGGTTTTGCCGGCGCCGTTGGAGCCGACGAAACCGAGCCGGTCGCCGCTCTTCAGCGAAAAGGAAATGTCGCGCAGCGCCTGCACCACCAGCCGGTGTTTCTTGTCCTCGCCGAGCCGCCCGGAGGCGACGGCGAACACGGTCTTTTTCAGGCTGCGGCTTTCGCCGTGATAGAGCGGAAAGGAGACTGAGACATTGTTGAATTGCAGGCTCGCCACGGTTCAGACCCAGTATGCGATGCGCGCGCGGGCGCGGGTGAAGGTAAGGGCGCTCAGCAGCACCAGCACCGCCGAATAGCCCAGCGCCACGCCCCAGGCTGCGGGTTCCAGCGGCGAGCCGAGCAGCGGCCCGCGCAGGATTTCCATCATGGCGTAGAATGGGTTCCATTCCACCAGCACCCGGCCGATATGGCGATGCATCACCATTTTCGGGCTCCAGATCACCGGCGTCACGTAAAAGGCGATCTGCACGATGCTGGTGATGATCGGCGGGATGTCGCGGAAGCGTGCGCCGAACACGCCGAGCATCACGGAGAGGGCCATGCCGTCGATCAGCCAGAGCAGCAGCGCCGGGATCACGCTGATGACCGCCTTGCTCGGCACGACGCGAAAGACGGCGAAGACTACGACGATGACGACCAGATTATGCGCCAGCACGAACAGGTTGCGCATCACCACCCGTGCCGCATGCAAGGTGAGCGGCATACGCTGCGCGCGGATCATGCCTTCCGCGGCGGTGAAAGAGGTGCCGCCTTCGCTCGTCAGTGTGCTCAGAAATCCCCAAAAGATCAGGGACGCCGACAGATAAGGCAAATATGTGCTGACATTCTGGTGGAACAGCCCGGCATAGAGGAGGCCGATGGCGCCGATCATCACCGCGGTCGAGAGCGTCAGCCAGAATGGACCGAGCAGAGAGCCGCGATAACGCAGCTTGATATCCATGAAGCTGAGCGCCAGAACCAGCCGCCACAGACGCATGGTTTCGCCCAGATCCGCCGCGGCGAGGGTGAAACGCTGCCCCCAGCCCTGGGCGGCGGAGATCGATATCCTTCGTCCCATGGGTTGCATCAGATGCGGAACCTCCGTCCCGGTCTTGCCCTGTTGCGGCGCGATCATATTCATATAAGCGGCGATAGCGGAATGGGCCCGAAGCGGCAACCGCAATACCGCTTTATTGAGGCAGCACCACTGTATTTGCGGTCTCGACGATCTGCACATGTTCGCCGGAGATAAAGTCCGGCTGGCCGGGGCCGACCGGCTGCACGACGGTAACCACAGAATTGTCCTGCTGGCGGATCACCAGCTCCACCGCGTCCTGTGCCGTGGGCGCGGACACGTTCAGCGTGGCGAGAATTTTCCGCGCCGTGCTGTCGTCGCCATCGAAGCGCGCCGGCCGCACCGACACCACGGTGCCAAGACGCAGCAGGCCTGTGGGCGCGGTCTGGGGAGGCGCGCCGCCGGCGCAGGCGGTGAGCAGCGAGATCAGCCCGAGGCCAGCCAGCCCCCCGCACATACGGCGGGGAATATATTTCAACCCGTTCATTTTACCCATGATCACGGTCTTATCATCGCCGTTCGGGAGCGGATAGGAGCCGTTCCGCGGCAGGTTTTTCTTGCTGCGAGTTCTGTTCTCGTCTAGGGGGTTAGAGCACCTTGTTTAAGCCAATATTGAGCTAAAGCCCACAAAACATTACCACGCAACGGTGTTCCAGTTGGAGGCTCTCCCGTGACGACGACATCAAGCGGCCTCGTGGTCTCTTGCCGCAAGTCCGTGCATCGATCGGCGGCTTGGCCGGCGCCGGGCCGATTTATCGCGTATGATGCGTCTTTCGGCCGGTTGCGCCAGCCTGGCGCTGTTGGCGGCCTGTTCGGCCGGTGGGGGCGGGGGCGTTGCTCCCTCCGCGGGATATTACGAGGCGCATGCCACGCCGCAGAGCTACCAGCCGCCGGGACCGCCGAGCGATCCCTGGGGGCCGTATGTCAGCGCCGCATCGCAGCGTTTCAACGTGCCGACTTCCTGGATCCATAACGTGATGCGCGTGGAATCCGGCGGCAACGAGTATATGGACGGGCATCTCACAGTGTCGGCCGCCGGCGCGATGGGGCTGATGCAGCTGGAGCCGGAAACCTATCGCGAGATGGCGGCGCAGTACGGGCTCGGCCCCGACCCGTTCAACCCCTACGACAATATCATGGCCGGTACCGCCTACATCCATCAGATGTACCTGATCTACGGTTCGCCGGGCTTCCTTGCCGCGTATAATGCCGGGCCCGGGCGGCTGGATGAGTATGTCACCGATCACGTGCCGCTGCCGCAGGAGACGCAGGCTTATCTCGCCATGATCGCGCCGCGTATTGCCGGGGATTATCCGGGCGGCAGCGTTGCGGGCGACAGCGGCGCGGATGAGCAGCTGGCGATGAACAGCCCGCCGCCGACCGCGGATCAGGAAGCAGAGGCCGAGCCGGAATCGGCGCCGGTGAGTGCACCGCCGCAACAGGCGGCGATCGACCAGGACGCGCTGCCGGCCCCAGTGGCGAGCGCGCCGCCTCCTGTCATGGCAGCAAGCGCACCGCCTCCGGCCGCGGCGCCAAGCGTGCTGTCGCCGACCCAGGTGGCCGCTTTGGTCTCCGGCGGGGGGGCAACCGCTATCTATACGCCGCAGCGCCGGGAGCCCGAGCGCCGCGAGCCGCCGCCGATGCCGCCACCGCCGCCGCAACAGCCGCGCTTCGCGCTGGTCGCGCCCGCCATGGCCGACATGCGCCCCACCTATCAGCCGCGTTCCGAACCGGCGCGTGACATTGCGCCGGAAGGGCCGGGCGGCTGGGCGATCCAGGTCGGGGCCTATAACAATCCCGGCGATGCCAAGGCCGCCTTGGGCATCGCCGAGCTTGCCGACGACGAGGTGCTGGGCAAGAGCCGGCCTTTTGTCATGTCGGTCTTCGTGCGCGGCCGTACCTATTACCGGGCGCGGTTTGGCGGCCTGGCGCATGAGACGGCGGAGAGCGCCTGCGGCCGGCTTTCTTCCGGGCCGACGGGCTGCGAGGTGATTTCGCCGGACGATCAGGGGTAAGAAAGCAGCCGCTTTTTGGAAAAAGCGGCACCAAAAACTTTTTTGATTTTGGGCCGGTGGCAGCAGAAACCAGCACGGCCCAAACTAACAAAGTTTTTTGCTACTTTTTGTTCACAAAAAGTAGCGCTTCCTTTCTTCGTTCTTTCCTAGGTGGCCCCGTTGGCCAGCAAAGTAGCGCGCACGGCCTCAGGCGGCACATCGCTGCTGGTGAAAGCCCGGCCGATGCCGCGGCTGAGCACGAAGGTCAGCTTGCCGCCGCGCATCTTCTTGTCGCGCGCCATATGGCCGACCAGCCTGTCGGCTTCCAGCCCGTTGATGCGCACCGGCAGGCCGAGCTCGGCCAGGTGTGCGGCGATGCGCGGGCTGTCTTCCTGCGGGCACAGGCCGAGTGCGGCGGAAAGATGCGCGGCCAGCACCAGCCCGGTCGCCACGGCCTCGCCATGCAGCAGACCCTGGCCGTAGCCGGTCTCCGCTTCCAGCGCATGAGCGAAGGTATGGCCCAGATTCAGCAGGGCACGGCCGTCATTCGGCTTGGTCTCGCGCTCGTCATCGCCGACCACGGCGGCCTTGAACTGGACAGCGCGCCGCACGGCCTCGGCCAGAAGTCCGGCATCGCCTGCCAGCATGGCCTTGCCGTTGGCTTCGCACCAGGCATGCAGCTCGGGATCGGCGATCAGCCCGGCCTTGAAAATCTCCGCATAGCCAGCGGCGCGTTCGCGCGGCGGCAGGGTTGCGAGGATGCCGGTATCGGCCAGCACCATGATCGGCTGGTGGAAGGCGCCGACCAGGTTCTTGCCCTGTCTCGCATTGATGCCGGTCTTGCCGCCGACGCTGGAATCGACCTGGGCCAGCAGGGTGGTCGGGATCTGGATGAAGGGCAGGCCGCGCAAGGTGGAAGCCGCCGCGAAACCGGCCAGATCGCCGATCACGCCGCCGCCGAGCGCCACGATGCTGGTGGAGCGATCCACCTTCTGCTCAAGCAGCTGATCGACCACGTGCTGCCATGTCGCGAAACTCTTGGAGCCTTCGCCGGGCGGCACGGTGATCGCGGCATGGGTGATGCCGACCTCGTCGAGGCTCGCCTGCAGCGTCGCCAGATGCAGAGCCGCGACCGTTTCGTCGGTGATGACGACGCAGCGCGGCTGCGGCATGACCGGCGCCATCAGCGCGCCGGCACGGGGCAGCAGGTCGGCGCCGATCACCACGTCGTAACGGCTTTGCGAGAGCACCACCGGCACGCGCAGCGGCGGGTTATGGGCGGCGATGGCGGCGATGACATTGTTGGTGGTCACGTGGGCTGGATCCTCTGAACCGTCGACGATGATGTCGGCCTGGGCATAGATCGGGCTGCGCTGCGCGGAAAGCCGGGCGAGTATTTCCGCCGGGTCACCGGCATTGAGCAGCGGCCGGTGGGTGCGGCCCTGGGTGCGCTGCAGCAGAATCGGCAGCGAGCAGCGCAGCCACACTGAGAGCCCCCTCTCACGGATCGCGGCGCGGGTTTCCGGGTCCATATAGGCGCCGCCGCCAGTGGCCAGCACGATGCGCCCTTCGGCCAGCAGCCGCTGGATGACCCGCTTTTCCCCGGCACGGAAATGCGCCTCGCCATGCTGGGCGAAAATCTCCGCGATGGTCGTGCCAGCGGCTTTTTCGATCTCATGGTCGGCGTCGTAGAAAGGCAGGCCGAGCTGCTCAGCGAGCCGCTTGCCGATTGCCGTTTTGCCCGCGCCCATGAGGCCCACCAGCACGATGCTGCGCTGGTCCTTGGGGAGTTGTTCAGAGTTGTCTTGCATGTCGCCTGAGGCTTATCACAACAATGACATGACGATAGATGGCCCGACCGAAGCCTTCCTGGAAATGCTCGCGGCGGAGCGCGGTGCGGCGCGCAACACGCTCGCCGCCTACCTGGCGGATCTCGAGGATTTCTCCACCTTTGTGAGGATCGGGGCGTCGCAGGCCAGCGCCGCCCAGCTTGGCGCTTACATGGAAGCGCTGCAGGCAAGCGGCCTGAGCGCGCGCACCGCGGCGCGGCGGCTCTCCGCCCTGCGGCAATTTTTCCTGTTCCTGCTCCGTGAGGGCATCCGCGCCGACAACCCGGCAGCGGAACTCGCCACGCCGCGCCTGCCGCAATCGCTGCCCAAGAATCTCAGCGAGGCGGAGGTGGATAGCCTGTTTGTCGCGGCACGGGAAATCAAAGGGCTGCCGGGCCTGAAAGCCGTGGCCGGGCTGGAAATCCTTTACGCCACCGGGCTGCGCGTGACCGAACTCATCAGCCTGCCGGCGGCGGCGCTGGCCACCGATGCGGCGATGCTGATGATCAAGGGCAAAGGCGGGCGCGAACGCATCGTGCCGCTGTCGGACGCCGCGAAAGAGGCGGCTTCAGCCCTGCGCAAAGGTTATGAGGATAAAAAGCCGCGCTATTTGTTCGCCGGGCGCGACCTCAAGCAGCCAATGACGCGCCAGGGCTTCGCCTTGCTGCTGAAACAGGTTGCGTTTGCCGCCGGCCTCGATCCGGCGCGGCTCTCGCCGCACGTGCTGCGCCATTCCTTCGCCTCGCATCTGCTCGCCCATGGTGCGGATCTGCGCAGCCTGCAGAAATTGCTCGGCCATGCCGACATCGCCACCACGCAGATCTACACCCATGTGCTGGCGGAACGGCTGCAGCGTCTGGTGGAGGCGCATCATCCGCTGGCGCGGGTCGCGTAAGGAAGGAAGTAAGTGGCCGCTTTTTGGAAAAAGTGGCGCAAAAACTTTCTTGGACTTTGGGCCGGAGGCGTTCGAGCGGCACGGGCCCAAAGTAGTAAAGTTTTTTTGCTACTTTTTGTTCACAAAAAGTAGCCTTCCTTTCTTATGCTTTCCTAAAGCCGAGGCACAACTTCTATCCACAGCCGGTCCAGCCAATTGCCGCGATGGCGGGTTTCGTGCGCGTGGATATAGGCGCGCATTGCTTTGGGCATCGGGCGGCCGCGGGGCATGTCCGCCTGCCAGGCTTGGCCGATGCCCTGGAGGGTTGCCGCCAGGCAGCCATTCATCGCGCCGCGCAGGGCGTAGGCGAAAATCCGGGGGATGAGCGCGCCCCAGGACGCGCCCCATTTGCGGCTGATCAGCAGCCGGTTGCGCACATAGGCGGTCATGCGTGTCCCGCTCCAGCCGATGCGCGCTTCGGCGGCGGCGCTGTGCCGCACGGCCAGCGACCCGTCATAGGCGATGCGCCAATCTCGAGCGATCGCGGCCAGGCAGAAATCATATTCCTCCCAGGTGAAGAACAGACTTGGGTCATAGCCGCCCACGGCCTGCCAGGTGGCGCGGCGGATTGCATGGCCTGCGCCGACGAAGCTGGTGGTGTCGAATTTGTCGCGGAATTTCGGCCGCAAGCGCCGCGGGTAGCCCCAGCTTCCGAGGTCCGGCGCCGTGCCGTCGGCGGTGAAAGCCGAGGGCGCCCAGCTCCGGCCGGCGCAGAAAAATTTTCAGCGCGCCGGAGACTGTCCAGGGATTATGGAACACCGCGTCATTGTCCAGCCCGACGATGATGCGGCCATGGCCGCAATGGCTCAGGAAATTCCGGCCGCCGCCGACCCCGAGATTGCGTTGGGTTCGGTACAAAGTGAAGCGTGGCGCATGGGCAAATTCCGTCACCAGGGCCTGGATGGTGGCTTCGCTGGAATTCTGGTCCAGCACGCTGACGTGAAACACCCCGCCGCGCTGGCCCAGGGCCGAGCGGATCGCGGCAACCGTCTCCGCCGGCCGTTCCAGGCTCAGGATCACGATGTCCGCGTCATAGGGCCCGAGGCCGGGCCTGCTGCCGGCGATCAGGCGCGGCGCCTCACCAGGCATTTTGCGGCCGCAGGATTGCCGGCACGGTGCGGAGCAGGATCACGACATCCAGCCAGAGCGACCAGGATTGGATATATTCGAGGTCGCTGGCCAGGCGCTGCTCCAGCGTCGTCACGTGCAAGGTGGCGCCGCGTTGACCGCGGATTTGCGCGAGCCCGGTCATGCCCGGTCTCACCCGGTGGCGCAGCCGGTAGAGCCGCACCGCATCCTCGAACCGCACGCCTGCCACGGCGGTTTCCGGCGCGTGTGGGCGCGGCCCGACCAGCGACATCTCGCCCTTGATCACGTTGATGAGCTGCAGCAGCTCATCAAGGGAAGTGCGGCGCAAAAACCGCCCGATTTTCGTCACCCGCGCATCGCCATGCTGGACCTGGGCGAAGGGCGCGTCCGGCGCATGGGCCAGGGTGCGGAATTTCAGCACAATGAAGGGCCGGCCCTGCGCGCCGATGCGGGACTGGCGGAAAATCACCGGTCCGGGGCCGTCCGCCTTTACCAGCAGGGCGGCGAGCAGCAGCAGCGGCACGCTGCCAAGCAGCAGGAGCGAAGCCAGAATGATGTCGAACAGCCGCTTCGTCAGGTTGAGCGAGGAGACGAAATCGCCCGCCACCGGCACGATGCGGTACGTGTCCCGTTCATTCAGCAGAAATTTGGGGAAGCTGCCGGCAATGTCGAAGCCGATCCAGACCCGCGCCGGCAGCGTGAGAAATTCGGCCAGCAGGTCTGGCGTGGCGGCGAGGCGGTCCAGCCCTGGATGGTACAGGAACAGGATATCCTGGATTTTGTTGTGGCAGAGCGCGTGCAGGCGGTGGCGGATGGCGCCCTCAGCGAGGCCCTTCAGGCAGAGGATTTCCGGGAGACCAGACGCCGGCGGCGCGGGGGATGCGCGGGCTGCGCGCGAGGCCGAGTGCTGCCGGGGTGAAGATAAGGTCCGCCACGGTCCAGCCGCGCGTCATTATATGCGGATGGCCGAGCAGACAGGCGAGCAGCAGCATCGCGGCGCTGGTGGCGAGGAAGCAGTTGATCGCAAGCCCTGTTGTGGAGGTGGCGCGCGGGCGCGCGGCATAGCCGCCATGCGAGGCGATCAGCGCCACGCTGATCGCGCTCAGAAATCCCCAGAAAATCAGGTTGCGCGGCAGATTTTCCGTGCTCTGCCGCAGCAGGCTGCCGCAAAGCGGGATCGCCATGGTCGAACAGAAATCCGCCGCGGCTGCGCGGAGCCCGCAGAGCCGTTCCGGTATAGTGCGTGGGTCAGACGCCCGCCTCGGTCCCGGCCGGGCGGCGGCGTGAATGCCGGACATCCTCTCGCCCTCAGATTGTTGCGATTACGCATCGTGTATCTGAGGTGGAATTAACGAAAAACTAATCTTTTGGAAAGAAAATAGTTGAACACCAGCCCGGCCGCCGTACCGGCGAGGATCGCCAGTACCGGCTGCGCGCGGCACAGGGCGCTGAGGGTGACCAGCGTGAAGAAGGTGCCGCGGTTGAAGATGAAGCCCACGAAATTGGCGGCGAGGAATTTCAGCCACTGCACGTGGGCGGCGCCATGTCTTTTGTGGCGGAAGGTCCACCAGCGATTAACCATCCAGTTCGCCGTGGCGGCGACCAGAAAGCCCAGCGCGCCGGCCGCATACAGGCCGGCATGGGCCCGGGTGGCATAGACAGTCCCGGTGTCACAGCAGAAACCGAGGACACCGACGATGCCGAAGCGGATGAAATCCGCGCTTATGCCGGTGCGCGCCAGCAGCAGGACGCCAGCATCGAGAAGCGACAGGACCTGCCGGGAGACGGGGGTGCGGGACATGTTTTGGCTCCGCCTAGAGCAATTCGCGCCCGCGTGAAAGGTCCCGTGCGGTTTCAACGTCACCGGCCCAAGCGCGCAAAAGTTTTTGCGCCGCTTTTTCCAAAAAGCGGCAACTTTCTGCCCTGCTGCGCCCACCCGCTTGACGCTGCCACCCAGGGACGCTCACATGCTGTAAGCGAAACGAATAATTGATAATAATGGAGCCGAGGAATGCCACAGCTTTCCCTGACTGTGAATAACAAGCCGGTGACGGCGGAGGTCGAGGCGAGGACGCTGCTTGTCGAATTTCTTCGTGGCCCGCTCGGCCTGACCGGCACGCATATCGGTTGCGACACCAGCCAGTGCGGCGCCTGCGTGGTGAGCCTTGACGGCAAAAGCGTGAAATCCTGCGCGCTGCTGGCGGTGCAGGCCGAGGGCGGCCATGTCACCACCATCGAGGGGCTGGCGGCGGCCGACGGCGCGCTGCATCCCATGCAGGAGATGTTCCGCGAGCATCACGCGCTGCAATGCGGCTTCTGCACGCCCGGCATGGTGATGAGCGCCATCGATCTGGTGCAGAGCCATCCCGAGGGCCTCACGGAGGCCGAGATCCGGCATGGGCTGGAGGGCAATCTTTGCCGCTGCACCGGCTATCATAACATCGTCAAAGCCGTCGCCGCTGCCTGGCCGCTGATGCATGGCCAGACCGTCGCGCGCGCCGCGGAATAAGGAGGGGGCCATGTATAATTTCGATTATCTCAAACCCCGAACCGTTGCCGAGGCGGCGCGGGTCCTCGGAGAGGATATGGAGGCCAAGGCGCTGGCCGGCGGCCAGACCTTTATCCCGGTGCTCAAGCAGCGGCTGAACAAGCCTTCGGTGGTGGTCGATCTGGCCGGGCTGAATCTGGCCGGCATCAAGCGCGTGGGCGATAGGCTCGAGATCGGCGCGATGACGACACATGCCGAAATCGCGGCCGCGCCGGACGTCCAACAGGCCGCTCCGGCCCTCGCCGACCTGGCCGGCAATATCGGCGACCGGCAGGTGCGGCATCGCGGCACCATTGGCGGCTCGCTCGCCAATAACGATCCTTCCGCCTGCTATCCGGCCGCCGTGCTGGCGCTGGATGCGGTGGTCCGCACCGACAGGCGGGAAATCCCGGCGGCGGCGTTTTTCCAGGGGCTGTTCACCACGGCGCTGGAGCCGGGCGAGATCGTCACTGCGGTGATTTTCCCGCTGTCCGAGCGCGCCGCTTATGTGAAGTTCGCCAACCCGGCGTCGCGCTATGCCATGGTCGGCGTGTTCGTCGCGAAAACCGCTTCGGGCGCGCGGGTGGCGGTGACCGGGGCAGGGCAGAACGGGGTGTTCCGCCACAGCGCGATGGAACAGGCGCTGGACAAATCCTTCACGCCCGCTGCGCTGGACGCTGTCATTACTGACGAAGGCATGATGAGCACTGACATCCATGGCAGCGCCGCCTACCGGGCGCATCTGGTGGGGGTGATGGCGCGGCGCGCCGTGAAGGCGGCGTTAGCCTAAAGGCCAGAAAGAAAGGAAAGGCTACTTTTTGTGAACAAAAAGTAGCAAAAAAACTTTGTTAATTTGGGCCTGTGGCGTCCGAGCGCCACAGGCCCAAATTCAAGGAAGTTTTTGCGCCGCTTTTTCCAAAAAGCGGCTTCTTACTTACTTGCTTAGTTCGCGAACGGATCCTGAACCAGAATCGTATCGTCGCGTTCCGGGCTGGTGGACAGCAGGGTCACCGGCGCTTCCACCAGCTCCTCGATCCGCTTCACATATTTGATCGCCGCGGCCGGCAGTTCCGCCCAGGTGCGGGCGCCGCGGGTCGAGGTCTCCCAGCCTTCCAGCTCCTCGTAGATCGGCGTGGCCGCCGCCTGCGCCGCCATGCCGGCGGGCAGGTGCTTATAGGCCTTGCCGTCGATCATGTAGCCGGTGCCGATCTTCAGCGTCTTGAAGCCGTCCAGCACGTCGAGCTTGGTCAGGGCCAGGCCGTTGATGCCGCCGACCTTCACCGCCTGGCGGACCATGGCAGCGTCGAACCAGCCGCAGCGGCGCTTGCGCCCGGTGACGGTGCCGAATTCATGGCCGCGCTCGCCGAGCAGGTTGCCGGTTTCGTCGTGCAGCTCAGTCGGGAACGGGCCGGAGCCGACGCGGGTGCAATAGGCTTTGGCGATGCCAAGCACGCGGCCCACCGCATCCGGCCCGATGCCGGAACCCGAGGCGGCGGTGCCGGCCACGGTGTTGGAGGAGGTCACGAACGGATAGGTGCCGTGATCGACATCCAGCATCACCGCCTGCGCGCCCTCGAACAGGATGCGCGAGCCTTCCTGCCGCGCGGCCGCCAGGCGTTCCCACACCGGCTCGGCGAAGGGGAGAATCTTCGGCGCCAGCTCCAGCAGGCTTTTCAGCAGGTCGGCCTTGTTGAAGGTCGGCGCGCCGAGGCCGGCGAGCAGCGTGTTGTGGTGCAACAGCAGCTCATCGAGCTTGGCCGAGAGCGTCTCCGGCTCGGCCAGGTCGCAGACGCGGATGGCGCGGCGCGCCACCTTGTCTTCATAGGCCGGGCCGATGCCGCGCCCGGTGGTGCCGATCTTGCGGCTGCCGCGCGCCGTTTCACGGGCGGAATCAAGTGCCACGTGGAGCGGAAGAATCAGCGGGGCGTTGTCGGCGATGCGCAGGGAGTCCGGCGTGACCGGCAGGCCCTGGGCGCTGACGCGCTCGATCTCGGCGAGCAGGGCAAAGGGGTCGATGACCACGCCATTGCCGATCACGCCGAGCTTGCCGCGCACCAGGCCGGAGGGGAGCAGGGACAATTTGTAGGTCTGGCTGCCAACGACCAGCGTGTGGCCCGCATTATGGCCGCCCTGGAAGCGCACCACGATGTCGGCCCGGCTGGCGAGCCAGTCCACCACCTTGCCTTTGCCCTCGTCGCCCCATTGCGCGCCGATGATGGTAACGTTGGTCATCTGTTGTCCTTGATCTAGAGCTTGGTCTTTTTAGTAAAGGAAGTGGCCGCTTTTTGAAAAAAGCGGCGCAAAAACTTTTTTGACATTGGGCCGGTGGCGTTGAAACTGCACGGGCCTAAAATAGCAAAGTTTTTTTGCTACTTTTTGTTCACAAAAAGTAGCTTCCTATCCCTTCATGCTTGAAGAGGGCAGATCGCCCCATTTTCAAAAATATGCGAACAGCCGAGCCGTGCTGCCTCGTCACGCGGTGCCGGATGCGGCGCCAGCCCGGCTACGGTGGCGTAATTCTCTGCCCGGCATTGCGCGGCGGCCGCCGCCAGCGTGCCGTACGGCAGATAAAGGCGCGGGCGCAGCAGCTGCGGCGGTGCGACGCGGACGATCGTGTCCGGATAGAGCGTGACGCCGGTCGCGGGCTCGGTGTCGCCGCACAGATAGCGCCCGCCGCGGCCAAGCTCGGCCTGCTCGCCGAGGGCGAACAAAGTCATGCACAGCCCGGTATGATACTGGTAGCCGCGGAATTCCACGGGATCGACGGTGATCTGCAGGTCCGGCTGGCGCTCGCGCAGCACGGCGACCGTTTCCGCGATGCGCCGCGCCTGTGTCTTGGCAGCCTCAGGCAGGTCGATCGCCAGCAAAGCGGGGATCGCGCGGGCGCTGGCGCCGGTGGCCTGCAGCAGTTCCAGGAACTGGCGCGTGAGCGGGCTTGAGACTGAGGTGACCGCCACCGCATCTTTGCGGTCCAGGGCGCGCGCCAGAAGCCGGCGGTCGGATTCGGCCACCGTTTCCAGCAGATGCGTCACCAGGCGCGGCGCGGTGACGTCGACGCTGATGCCGGAAATGCCGATTTCCTTGAGGGCCGCCACGGCGGTGAGAATGATCTCCGCATCGGCTTCGGCGGTGTCAGGGCCGATCAGCTCGATGCCGGCCTGGGAAATCTGCCGCTCCGGCTGCAGGTGGCTGCCGCGCACGCGCAGGCACTGGCCGGAATAGGTCAGGCGCAACGGGCGCGGCGCCGCGGCCAGCCGGGTGGTGGCGAGGCGGGCGATCTGCGGGGTGATGTCGGCGCGCACGCCCATCATATGCTGGCTGTCCGGGTCCATGAGCCGGAATGTCTGCTCGGCTGTGGCGGCGCCGGAGCCGGCGAACAGGCTGTCCTCGAACTCGATCAGCGGGGCGGCGACGCGCTGATAGCCATGCGCGGCGAAGCAATCCATGATTGCTCCGACGGAACGGGCTTCCAGCTCGGCCTCCGGCGGCAACACGTCGCGCAGGCCGGCGGGCAGAAGGGCAGGGTGGGTGAGCGGTGTTTCGTTCATGGGACCCGATCTCTGTGGCGCGGCGCTATAGCATTGCTACGTCTCAGGTCCAATTGCATCCGTTTCGATTTCGTACTAAACGGCTCTATTGCAACCTTAAGAGGGGGCTGGCGCCGGTGCTGTTCAACAGCAAGCTGTTCGTGCTGGCCTTCCTGCCGCTGGCATGGGGCGGGTTTTTGGCGCTGGGGCAATGCGGGCGGCGGGCGGCGATGCTCTGGCTTCTGGCTTGCAGCCTGGTGTTTTATGCCGGGGGAAGCGCGGTTTTTCTGCCGCTGCTGCTGGGCTCGGTCGGCGGCAATTTCCTGCTGGCGCGGCGTCTGGCGCAAGGTGCCGGGCGCGGCTGGCTGGCGGCGGGGCTGATCGGCAATTTTCTGCTGCTCGGCTGGTTCAAATATGCGCGCCTTTTCGCGGCCTCCTTCGCCGGGTGGCCGGTGCCGCTCGGGATCAGTTTTTTCACCTTCCAGCAGGTGATGTTTCTCGTGGATCTGTACCGACGCGAGATCAGCCTGCCGGCCTTCCTCGATTATGCTTGTTTCATCGCTTTCTTCCCGCATCTGATATCCGGGCCGATCGTGCGGCCGGGCCATATCCTGCCGCAGCTCGCTGCCCTGGCACCATGCCGGGCGGCGGCCGCACGGCTGGCCGAGGGGGCCGAACTCTTCCTGATCGGGTTGATCAAGAAGCTGCTGCTCGCCGATCAGCTGGCGCGCTTTGCCGATCCTGGATTCGCCGCCGCCGGCCGGCATGCGCCGCTCACGTTCATCGAAGCCTGGGTCGCCCTGCTGGCCTATGGCGCGCAGATTTATTTCGACTTTTCCGGCTATTGCGACATGGCGGTGGGGCTGGCGCGGTTGTTCGGCATCGTTTTCCCGCAAAATTTCAACCGGCCGTACCGGGCGACGAGCGTCCGCGATTTCTGGCGGCGCTGGAACATCACGCTCAGTTTCTTCCTGCGCGATTATTTATATGTGCCGCTCGGCGGCAACCGGCGGGGCGAGGGGCGGCGGGCGGCCAATCTCATGATCACAATGCTGCTGGGCGGGCTGTGGCATGGCGCGGCCTGGCGGTTCCTGCTTTGGGGCGGGCTGCACGGGCTGTTCCTCATCATCCATGGTTTTTGGGCGAGGCTGGGCTGGCGGCTGCCCAGCCTCCTCGGCTGGGGGGTGACGCTGCTTTGCGTGCTGCTGGCCTGGGTGCCGTTCCGCGCGCCGGGTTGGGCGGCGGCGATGGATTTTTACGCCGGGCTGTGCGGGGCGCATGGGGTCGCTCTGCCTTCCTTTTATGCCGGGCTGGCGCCGGCCCTGCCCAGCTTCGTGCGGATCGTGCCCGTGCTGCCCTGGCTCGGCGACGCGCGCACGATCAGCCTGGCGCAGGCCGGCCTGCTGCTGGCACTCGCCTGGCTTGTGGCCCTGGCCGTGCCGGAACCCGCCGCGCCGGCAAGCCCGGGCAGGCGTGTCGCGCTGGTGGCGGGGTTTGGCTTCTGCCTGCAAGCGCTGTTCTTCGCGCCGGCCGCGATGCCCTTCCTGTATTTCCAGTTCTAGCCATGCGCCAAGTGCCCGTGTCCTTCCCAGCGCCACCGGCCCAAAGTAAAAAAAGTTTTTGCGCCGCTTTTTCCAAAAAGCGGCCGCTTTCTTTTATCCTGCGTGCTTTCTGTTGCTCTCTACGTCCTGGCCTTCGCCTTCTGGCTCGACCGGCCGCTCTCGCTTGGCCTGCTGCGCACGGAAATGCTGCAAAAGACGGCGCGCCTGGCCGCCCTGCCTTCGCCGAAATTCCTCATCCTGGCGGGCTCCAACGGGGCGTACTCGCATGCCTGTGCCGTGATCGGCGCGATGCTGGCGATGCCGTGCGAGAATGGCGGCTTGTCGGTCGGCATCGGGCTCGACGAGATTTTCCGCCGTGACGCGCCATATCTGCACCCGGGCGATGTGGTCTATCTGCCGATGGAGCTGGCGCAATATACCGAAACCCGCCGCCAATATGATGCCGGGGTGGACGGGTTTCTGCTCCTGCGCCATGACCGGGCCCTGCTCGCGCAATTACCGCCGGACCGGATTCTGGGCGCGCTGTTCTGCTGCACGCTGGCCGATGCGCTGGACGCGCTCGCGGAAATGGCGCTGGCGCGGCACGGCGTCTCGCCCCAGGCGCTGCTGGCACGGGAATATGACGAAGAGGGCGACAGGATCGACAACGATTTGGCCGGCGCCATTCCCGACCTGCTGCACCATCCGCCCCGTGCCGTGCCGCGCGTGGCGGACATCGCGCAGGGCTATGGCGCGGCGCTGATCGCCCGTTTCGTCGCGGCGGAGGCGGCGCGCGGGGTGATCGTGATCGGCGGGCTGCCGACGGATTTTTCCACCCTGGCGCTGAATGATGAACTGATCCGCACCATCGCCGGCATCTACACCACCCATGGCGGGGGCTTTCTGGTGCTGCCCAATCGCAGCCTCTACCCCGCTGCGATTTCTTCAACGGCGAGGACCATCTGGCCCGGCCTTGCCAGTACCTGCATTCGATCGCGGTGGCGGAAGGGCTGGCGGGGCTGCTGCACCGCACCGCCTTGCCGCCTGGCCCGGAGATCACACAGGTCGCGGCGGCGTGCCCAAGTGAGAAAGGAAGACTTCTTTTTGTGAACAAAAAGAAGCAAAAAAACTTTATTATTCTGGACCGTGCCGGTTTCAACGCCACAGGCCCAGAGTAGGAAAAAGTTTTTGCGCCGCTTTTTTCAAAAAGCGGCCACTTCCTTCCTTTAAAACACCAATGCGGCTCTTTGCCCGGCTGCTGCACCGCACAGCCTTGCCGCCCGGCTCAAGTGAGAAAGGAAGGAAGGCTTCTTTTTGTGAACAAAAAGAAGCAAAAAACTTTATTATTCTGGGCCGTGCCGGTTTCAACGCCACAGGCCCAGAGTAGGAAAAAGTTTTTGCGCCGCTTTTTTCAAAAAGCGGCTACTTCCTTCCTTTTAAACCACCAACGCGGCCCTTTGGCCGGCGACGCGTGACCATGCTGCGGCCTCGTCTTCGTCGAACAGCTCGGTCAGCTTGCGCATCATCGTACCGCCCAACTCCTCGGCGTCGACGATGGTCACGGCGCGGCGGTAATAGCGCGTCACGTCATGGCCGATGCCGATGGCGATCAGCTCCACCAGGTCGCGCGACTCGATTTCGTGGATCACGTCGCGCAAATGCCGTTCCAGATAGTTGCCGGTATTGACCGAGAGGGTGGAATCATCGACCGGCGCGCCATCGCTGATCACCATGAGGATGCGCCGGTGTTCGGGCCGTGCCAGCAGGCGGCGATAGGCCCAGAGCAGGGCCTCGCCGTCGATATTCTCTTTCAGCAGCCCCTCGCGCAGCATCAGCCCGAGGTTTTTCCGCGCCCGCCGCCAGGGCGTGTCGGCGGCCTTGTAGATGATGTGGCGCAGATCGTTGAGCCGGCCGGGATTGGGCGGTTTGCCGGCACCCACCCATTGTTCGCGGCTCTGCCCGCCTTTCCAGGCGCGGGTGGTGAAGCCCAGCACCTCGACCTTGACCGAGCAGCGCTCCAGCGTACGGGCCAGAATGTCGCCGCACATCGCCGCCACGGTGATCGGGCGGCCGCGCATGGAGCCGGAATTGTCGATCAGCAGCGTCACCACCGTGTCGCGGAACTCGGTGTCGAGTTCGCGCTTATAGGTGAGGGCGAGCAGCGGATCGACGATGACGCGTGACAGCCGGGCGCTATCCAGCATGCCTTCCTCGAGGTCGAACTCCCAGGCGCGGGTCTGCTGCGCCAGCAGGCGGCGTTGCAGGCGGTTGGCGAGTTTCGAGACCACGGCCTGCAGATGCTGCAGCTGCTGGTCGAGCTGCTGGCGCAGCCGGCTCAGCTCCTCCGGGTCGCACAGCGCCTCGGCGTCGATTTCCTCGTCGAAGGTGCGGGTGAAGGCGCGGTAGGACGAGCGGTCATCGTCCGGTGCTGCGGCGCGGCGCTGTTGCGGCCCGGCCGGGGCCTCTTCAGCTTCGGCGGTGGCTTCGTCGAGGTCGCTTTCGGCGTCGGCTTCCTGGTCGGCGCCCTCGGCCTCGGACGTTTCCGGCTCGGGCGCGAGCATGGCCTGCTCCTCGCTCTCGGTCTGGCCCTCGCCTTGCTGTGAATCGTCCTGCTGGGAGCTGTCCTCGCCGTTCTCGTCGTTTTCCTCGAACTTCGTCGTCTTCCTCGGTCTCGGCCTCGGATTCGGCCATGTCCAAGGCCGCCAGCAGCTTGCGCGAGGCGCGGGTGTAGAGGGACTGGTCGTCGCGCGCGGCGGCGAGTTCGGCCAGCGCCGTCTCGGCCGCCGGGCCTAGCGTGTCGCGCCAGAGCGAGAGGATATGCTGCGCCGCGTCCGGCACCGAGGCCGGGTCCATGCGGTCGCGCGCGAGCAGCGAGAGGGCGGCGGGCAGCGGCAGCTGGTCGCGCCGCGTCATGCGGCTCAGGCCGTCGGTCTCGCATTCCTCGTTCAGCTTGCCGCGCAGATTGGCTGAGACGCCGTCCATATGGGCGGCGCCGACGATCTCCACCCGCGCCTGCTCCAGCGCGTCGTAAGCCTCCTTGGCCTCGCGCGAGGCCGGGGAGCGGGCGGTGTGGAGCGCGTCGTCATGGTGGCGCAGGCGCAGCGCCATCGCATCGGCCATGCCGCGCAGCTTGGCCATCTCCGGGGCGGGCAGCGCCCGCGACGGGTTGGGCAGGCGCGCCCGCTTGCCGGCGAGGCCCGACGGGCCTGGCTGATAGGCGACTTGCACATCGGTGGTGCGGGCAATGGCGCGCAGCGCGCTCGCGGTGGCGCGCTTGAAGTCCTCGGCCTTGCCCTGGTCATTCGCGGCCATGGCGCCTTATCCCGCAGCGCGCAGGCCGGTCGCGATCTCCTCGTTGAAGCAGCGCTGGTAATATTCCGCCACCGTGTTGCGCTCGGCCTCGTCGCATTTGTTGAGGAAGGTCAGGCGGAAGGCGAAGCCGACATCGCCCATGATGCGGGTATTTTCCGCCCAGGTGATGACGGTGCGCGGCGACATGACGGTGGAGATGTCCCCGGCGATGAAGCCGGCGCGGGTCAGGTCGGCCAGCGCCACCATGCTCTCGGTGCGCTTCTTGGCGTCCTTGTCGGAGGCGGGGATGCCGAGCTTGGCCATGACGATCGCCACTTCCTGCGCGTGCGGCAGATAGTTGAGGGTGGCGACGATGTTCCAGCGGTCCATCTGGCCCTGATTGATCTGCTGCGTGCCGTGATACAGGCCGGTGGTGTCGCCGAGCCCGACGGTGTTGGCGGTGGCGAACAGCCGGAAGGCGGGATGCGGGCGGATCACGCGGTTCTGGTCGAGCAGCGTCAGCTTGCCCTCGACCTCCAGCACGCGCTGGATCACGAACATCACGTCCGGGCGGCCGGCATCATATTCGTCGAACACCAGGGCGCAGGGATGCTGCAGCGCCCAGGGGAGGATGCCTTCGCGGAATTCGGTGACCTGCTTGCCGTCCTTCAGCACGATCGCGTCCTTGCCGACGAGGTCGATGCGGCTGATATGGCTGTCCAGGTTGACGCGGATACAGGGCCAGTTCAGCCGCGCCGCGACCTGCTCGATATGGGTGGATTTGCCGGTGCCGTGATAGCCCTGAACCATGACGCGGCGGTTGAAGGCGAAGCCGGCGAGGATCGCCAGCGTGGTCTCGCGGTCGAACTGATAGGCCGGGTCGATTTCCGGCACATGCTCGGTGCGGATCGAGAAGGCCGGCACCTCCATGTCGATTTCGATGCCGAACACCTCGCGCGCCTTCACCTTGATATCGGGCATGTTCACCGCCGAGGTCGGCGTGTTCCGGGTTTCAGCGAGTGCGGCGATACTGTTCATTTAATCTTCAATCCTTTGTTCGGACGTAAACATGAGCGGCTTCGGGCAGCGGTTCAACCAAAGCTAATCCGCCACGGTCTCGGCGGTACGCGCCAGGTTCGCGGACAGTTTGCCACGAAGCGTCGCATAGGCAAGGTTGATGCACCTTCAAACGTTCCTCGGAGCGCTTGTCGCCGTGGTTGGCGTCGGGGTGATGGCGCTTGGCCAGCTCCTTGTAGCGGGTTTTCACCTCGTCGAGCGTCACCGGCCAGCCGAGCTCCAAAGCGCTCAGCGCCTCGCGCAATTCCGGCGGGGCATTGGCCTGCGAGGCCGTTTTCGGGCGCTGGCCGAAGGCGAAGGCGTGCAGCTCGGTCTCGAGCGCCTCGTCCATGCGGGAATGGTGGCCGAGCTGGCCGAGCGGCCAGGTGGGGCGCTGCCAGGCGGAATCCGCGCGCAGCTCGGCCTCGATCTCGTCCGGCGACATGTTCTTATAGAAGTCCCAGGAGGCATTGTAGGCGCGTACATGCTCCAGGCAGAACCAGTGGATATTCGCGTAGCGCCGAACGCGATTTGGGCGCGCGGAACTCGCCCAGGTTGGCGCAGCTCGGCATATCGCAGCACCGACCCGGGGCGTCCGGATCGGGAGCAAAAGCGCGCGACTTGCGTGAAGAGGCAATCATGGCCCTAATGTGCTCGCTTGTCCCGAATAAGCAACAGTGACCATGCGCTAGGATATTGCCGATTATGAAGACCCGATATGAGCGGATTCAGGAAATCCTCGAAGCTGCCTTCAAACCCACGCTGCTCGAAGTCGTCGATGAGAGCGCAAGACACGCCAACCATGCCGGCCGCAACGGTCTGCCGGCGGGGGAGACGCATTACCAGGTGCGGATGGTCGCGGCGTCGCTGCAGGGCCAGTCCCGCGTCGCCCGTTCCCGCGCCGTGCACGAGGCGCTGGACGTGGAATTCAAAAGCGGACTGCACGCGCTGTCGCTGAAGCTGCAGACGCCTGAGGAAGCGGCGGTAGGGTAAGAGCAGGGAAGCGCTACTTTTTGTGAACAAAAAGTAGCAAAAAAACTTTGTTAATTTGGGCCCGCGGCGTTGAAGCGGCACGGGCCCAAATTCCAGAAAGTTTTTGCGCCGCTTTTTCCAAAAAGCGGCCCTTACTTGCTTAATTCCGCCCGTAAGTATCCTCGAGGCGCACGATGTCGTCCTCGCCCAGATATGGGCCGGACTGCACCTCGATGATGGTGAGCGGGATTTTCCCCGGATTTTCCATGCGGTGGACGCAGCCGAGCGGCAGGTAAATGCTTTCGTTCTCATGCACCATGCGCACCTCGTCGTCGCGTGTGACGGCGGCGCAGCCGGCCACCACCACCCAATGTTCGGCGCGGTGGAAATGTTTCTGCAGCGAGAGCTTCTGCCCCGGCCAGACGACGATCCGCTTCACCTGGAAGCGGTCGCCCTGGATCAGGCTCTCATAGAACCCCCAGGGGCGGTAGGTGCGGTTATGCGTGTCCGCCTCCGGCCGTTTCATCTTCTTCAGCCGGTCGACGATTTTCTTGACGTTCTGCGATTCGTCCTTGTGCGCCACCAGGACGGCATCCTTGGTGGTGACGACCACGAGGTCGCGCACGCCGAGCAGAGCGGTCATCGTGCCGTCGCTGCGCGCGTAGCTGTTGGTCACACCTTCCAGCAGCACGTCGCCGATGCGCGGAGTTGCCGCGATCGTCGCGGGGCGCGATCTCGGCCAAAGCGGCCCAGGAGCCGACATCGGACCAGCCGAGTGCTGCGGGCACCACCACGACCTTGTCGGTCTTTTCCACGATCGCATAGTCGATGCTGATATCCGGGGCGGCTTCGAAGGCTTCGGCGCCGAGGCGGAGGAAGTCGAGATCGCTGGTGCGGGTCTTCATCGCCGCCTGAACCGCGGTCAGCACGTCCGGCGCCAGCCTTTCCATTTCCGCGAGCAGCATGCCGGCCTGGAACATGAACATGCCGGAGTTCCAGAGATTGTTGCCTTCCTTCAGCAGCGCCTGGGCATGGGCCCAGTCCGGTTTCTCGACGAATTGATAAACCGAGAACACGCCCGGCAGCTGGTCGATCGGCGAGCCCTCGGTGATATAGCCGTAGCCGGTTTCCGGCGCGGTCGGCTGCATGCCGAAGGTCACGAGATGGCCGGCGCGGGCGGCGGCGGCGGCGGATTTCAGCGCCGTCTGCAGCGCCTCATGGTCGGTGATCGAGGCGTCAGCGGCCATGATCCACAGCACCGCCTCAGGATCGGTCTCAGCCGCCAGCAGGGCGGCGGCGGCGATCGCCGGGGCGCTGTTGCGGCCGACCGGCTCGAGCAGGATTTGCGCGCCCTTGATGCCGGCATTGCGCAGCTGCTCGGCGACCACGAAGCGGTGCTCCTGGTTCGCCACCACGATCGGCGCGGTGAACGCGGGAGAATGGGCCCTGAGCGCCGTCTCGACCAGCAGCGACTGTTCGGAGATCAGCGGCCAGAATTGTTTGGGAAAGCTCTTACGCGAGACCGGCCAGAGTCGTGTGCCTGAACCTCCGGAGAGGATGACCGGAACGATTTTATTGCCAAGGTCAGCGGATGCCATGGAAACCCTTGTTCTTGTTGCGGTTGGTTGTTGTTAGGATGGTCTGACTTTGCGTTGGTCCTGTGAAACCTGCAGAATGGTCCCATGAATACGCCCGGACGATCCCCGCACCTTGCCGATATGACAGCGCCCGAATTTGCGCAAGCTGTGGCTGCCAAACCGGTAATTTTGCTTCCACTTGGCAGTCATGAGGATCATGGGCCGCATCTGCCGATGGGCGATTATTTGTTGGCGGACCGGCTGGCCGGGCGCATTGCCGAGGCCGCCACGGCGCTGGGGAGCCGGAGCTTCGTGGCACCCTGCCTGCCGTTCGGCGTGGCGGATTATTTCGGGAGCAGCCCGGGCGGGTTGGCGCTTTCCCCCGCTGCCTTCCGCGCGGCGCTGGTCGATCTGCTGGCCGGGTTGCTGCGCCACGGGCTGGACAGGATTGTGATCCTCAACGGCCATGGCGGCAATGTGCCGGTGATTCACGAAGTCACCGTAAATCTGCGGCGCGAGCGGGGCGTCGTGATCCCCTCTTTCTACCTATGGAAGGTCGCCCGCAAATTGATGGAAAAGCGCATCGCCGCCGAGCGTTTCGGCCATGGGGCGGAGCCGCTGCTCTCGCTCACCATGGCGTTGCGGGGCGGCACGGTGCGCGCGGATGAAACGGCGCCCCCGCCGCAAAGCCTGCTGGGGCTCCCGGTGAGCAATTTCGGCACGCTCGATTTCGAGGGCGTGGAGATCGACGCGCCGGCGGAATTCGACGCGGTGCCCCGCGCCGCGGCGGCGGCGGCATGGCCCGAAGCCTCCGCCGCTTTGGGGCAGGAGGTCGCCGACGAGCTGGTGGCGCTGGGCTCACGGTTCGTGGCCTATATCGCGAGCGCGGCCAGCGTCTCCGGCGTGTCGAAGTCGCGCAGCACCGCGTCGGTCTGAATCGGCAGTTCGGCGACGAACGCCATATGCCGGTGCAGGATCTGGCGGGCGCCGGCATCGCCGCTCAGCGCCTGAAGTTCCTCGAAGAAGCGCCGTCCCCATAATACCGGGTTGCCGCGCTGTCCGTGAAAGCTCGGCAGCACGATTTCCCGTCCCTCCTTCGGCGCGAAGGCGGCCACAAGCTGGTTCAGCACGGCGGCCGGGACCAGCGGCATGTCGCCAAGGCAGATCAGCGCCGCGTCCGTCTCGGCGGGGAGGGCGGCGATGCCAGCCCGCAGGCTGTGGGCGAGGCCGAGGCCATAATCCGGTGCGGCGACGAAGCTGACCGGCTTGCCCGCCAGAGCGGCGCGCAGGGCGGCATCGTCATGGCCGGTGACGACCAGCACAGGCCGGGCTGTGGCGGCCAGCACCTGATCGACCGTGTGCTCGATCATGGTGCGCCCGTCGCTCAGGCGCGCCAGCAGCTTGTTGTGCCCCATGCGGGTGGAGCGCCCGGCGGCCAGCACTAGGGAAGCGATATGCGGGAGCGCGCGGGGCGCCTTGCCGTTGCCAGAGGCATTCGCGCGTGGGGCGGGACGCGCCTCCATCTCCTTCAGCAGGCCGCCGACGCCCATGCGGGCGATCTCGCTCGTGCCGAGCTTCTCACCGGCAAAAATGCGGTCCAGCACCCAGTCGATGCCATTCAGCGCCGGGCTGCGGGCGCAGCCGGGCAGGATGATGGCGGGGCGGTCGCCGATCCTGCCGAAGCAGATCAGGTTGCCGGGATCGACCGGCATGCCGAAATGCGTGATCTCGCCCCCTGCCGCGACGATGCCGGCGGGCGCGATGTCCAGCCGGTCGGTCACCGCCGAGGCGCCGGAGATGAGGATGAGTTCCGCCCCCGCCGCCAGCAGTTTGCCAATGGCCTCGGTGACGGGCGCGGACTCATGCGGGCATTGCAAAGGCGGGAGCAGGGCGCCGCCACGCGCGGTGATGCGGGCGCGGGTCACCTCGATGGTCTGCGCGATCACCGAGGCTTTGAGCTGCGGCAGGGTGGTGAGGACCAGCCCCACCGTGAGCGGCCGGAACGGTGCGAGGGAGATGGGGGCGTCGGCGCCGGAGAGCAGGGTTTCGGCCGCGCCCATGGTGGCGGCGGAGACCGCGAAGGGAATGATTTTCAGCGTGGCGATGAGATCGCCCGGCGCCACCACCGCATGATCCGGCAAGGTCGCCAGCGTCAGGGATTCGTCGATCATATTGAGGGCGTGGAGTTTTGCCTCGTCCAGCCGCAGCAGGCCGGCATGATCCGCGATCAGATTGATCCGGCCGTGGAAATCCTCCGTGCGGCGCAGGAACGGGCCGAGCAGCAGACCGCCAAGATGGCGGGCGGCTTCGCCCTCCGGCACGTCGCCGGGCTCCAGCCGGGCGACGGTCACTTCCTCAAGCCCCGCCTGACGTAGCCTTGTGATGGCCTCGTCATCGAGCCACGCCCCTTTGCGGAGCACACGGTCGGCGGTCTGGGTGTTGTGCGCGAGGATGCCGCCTCGCGCCAATGCCAGAGGGACGCGCCCGAAAATCATTTGCCCCGCTGGGCGAGGCCGCCCTGGCGCAGGACCGCGACGATTTCCGCCATCACCGAGAGGGCGATTTCCGGCGCGCTGACCGCGCCGATATTCAGCCCCACCGGGCCGCGGATACGGGCCAGAGCGGCCTCGTCATGGCCGTTCGCCGCCAGCCGCTCCAGCCGGGAAGCATGGGTTTTCCGCGAGCCGAGCGAACCGATATAGAAGGCCTCTGAGCGCAGCGCCTCATCCAGCGCGGGGTCGTCCAGCTTGGAGTCGTGGGTGAGGGTGACGATGGCGGTGCGGCCGTCCGGGCGCAGCGCCCGCACGGCCTCATCCGGCCAGTCATTGAGGACCGTGATGCCGGGAAAGCGCTCCTGGTTGCCGAAGCCGCGGCGCGGGTCGATCAGCGTCACGGCAAAGCCGGTCATGACGGCGAGCGGCACCAGGCTCTGGGCGATGTGCACGCCGCCGACAATGAACAGCCTGGGCGCCGGGTTGCGCGCCTCGATGAACCAGTCCTCCTCGCCGATGGTGACGGTGCCGTTTTTATCCGTCGCCAGCACGGCAGCGCCCGCCTCGTTCAGGGCGGCGGGTGCGGCCGGATCGGGGAGAATGAACTCCGCCGCGTCGCTGAGGCGTTTGGCGAAGGCGACCGGGCGGCGGGCGGCGGCCGCTTCGGCCAGAGCGTCGATGGTGGCGATCTTCACGAGAGCGACTCCACGAAAACATTCACTTTGCCGCCGCAGGCAAGGCCGACCTCCCAGGCCATCTCGTCGGTCACGCCGAAGGTGAGCAAAGCGGGCTGGCCAGACTGCATGGTCTCCAGGGCCGCCTCGGCGACCGCGCCTTCGATGCAGCCGCCGCTGACCGACCCTGCCATCTTCCCGGTTCTGGTCACAGCAAAGCGGCTGCCCGCCGGGCGGGGGGAACTGCCCCAGGTCTGGATGACCGTGGCGAGCGCGACGCTCTCGCCCTCCCGAACCCAGCCGGCGGCGGTTTTCAATACAGTCTCGGCGTCGCTCATAGCCGCTCTCTCCATGCGTTGAACGCTGCGTTGCGCGCCCCGGCGGGTGCCGAGAGGCAGACAATCAGCTCTTTTAGGCTCTCTAAATTATGCACGGGGCGGAATTCATCAACATGCGGCAGAATCGCCCTGATGCCCTGTGCCTTGGGGGCGAACCCATCCCAGCGCAAGAGCGGGTTCAGCCAGATCAGCCGGCGGCAGGAACGATGCAGCCGCGCCATGGCCTCCGCCAGCCCGGCGGCATCGTCACGCTCGAGCCCGTCTGTCACCAGCAGCACCACCGCCCCCTGGCCGAGCACGCGCCGGGCCCAGAGCCGGTTGAATTCCTGCAGCGCCACGCCGATGCGCGTGCCGCCGGACCAGTCCGGCACCAGGGCGGAAACCATCTGGAAGGCGAGTTCCGGGTCGCGATGCTTGAGCTGGCGCGTCACGTTGGAGAGGCGCGTGCCGAACAGGAACACGTTCACACGTTCCCGGTCGTTGGCGACGCTGTGCAGGAAATGCAGCAGGATCTGCGCATAGCGGCTCATCGAGCCGGAAATGTCGCAGAGTACGACCAGAGGCGGCGGGCGCGTGCGGTTGCGGCGCCGCTCCAGGGCCATGATCTCGCCGCCCGTGCGCAAGGAGGCGCGGATCGTGGCGGCAAGATCGACGCTGCTGCCGGTGGCGGCGGGGCGCCAGCGGCGGGTGCGCCGCTCGTCCAGCGGTAGCCGCAGGGTTTTGATCGCTTCCTTGGCGGCGGCGATCTCTGCCGTGCCCATGGCTTCGAAATCCATGTGTTGCAGCCGCTCGCGGGCGCTGGCGAGGCCCACATCGTCCCGCCGGTTCGCCGCCTCGCGCGGTCGCGCGGCGTCTTTTTGGTCCTGTGCGAGGGCCTCGGCGAGGCGGCGCTCGCCGGGGGCCATTTTTTCCAGCAGGACCGCGCCGGAGGGTGGGGTGGAAAATTGCGGGGCGCGCCAGAACAAGGCGAAAGCCTGGTCGAACAGCGCCAGCTCCTCGCGCCGGCGGATCATCACCGCGCGCAGCGCATCATGCACGCTGTCGCGGTCGGCCAGGTCGATCAGGGTCAGGGCCTCGATGGCGGCGAGGCTCTCCGCGGCGCCGACGCGCAAGCCCGTCCGCCGCAGCAGGCGGGCAAAATGCAGCACATTTTGCGCCAGCATCATGGCGCGAGGCGTGCTTCGCCCTTTGCCTGGGCCACCCGCGCTGCGAGCCCGGCGGCCTGCAGGGCGGTAATGTCGTCCTGATATTTGAGCAGCACGCCGAGTGTGTCTTCCACGAGCTCCGGGCTCAGCTCGCGCTGATCCAGAGCGGCCAGGGCTAGCGCCCAGTCGATCGTTTCCGCGACGCCGGGCGGCTTGAACACATCCGCGCCGCGCACGCGCTGCACGAAGGCGACCACCTCGGCGGAGAGCTGTGCGGCGAGATGCGGGGCCTTGATGCGCAGGATCGCCGCCTCGCGCGCCGCGTCGGGATAGTCCACCCAATGATACAGGCAGCGGCGGCGGATTGCGTCATGCACCTCGCGGGTACGGTTGGAGGTGAGCACCACCACCGGCTTTTCCTTCGCCCGCACCACGCCGAATTGCGGGATGCTGAGCTGGAAGTCGCCGAGCAGCTCGAGCAGGAAGGCCTCGAACGGCTCATCGGCGCGGTCCAGCTCGTCGACCAGCAGCACCGCCGGCGGCAGATCCGGATCGATGGCGGAGAGCAGCGGGCGGCGGAGCAGAAATTCGCTGCCATAGATGCCGGCGGCAAGCTCTGTGCCCCGGCCGGCCGCCTCGCCGAGGCGGATCGCCATCAGCTGGCCGGCATGGTCCCATTCATAGGCGGAGGCGGCGAGGTCCAGCCCGTCATAGCATTGCAGCCGCACCAGGCGCCGGCCAAGCCCGGCGGCGAGGACCTTGGCGATCTCGGTCTTGCCGGTGCCGGGCTCGCCCTCAAGGAAGAGCGGGCGCTGCATGGCCAGCGCCAGATGCACCGTGGTGGCGAGCTGCCGATCGGCGATATAGCCCTGGGCCGCGAGCAGCGCGGCGGTCTCGGCGATGGTGGTCATGTTGATTCGATCGCAAGAAAAGTGGCCGCTTTTTGGAAAAAGCGGCGCAAAAACTTTTGGGACTTTTGGCCCGTGGCGTGGAAAACGGCACGGTCTAAGTAAGCAAAGTTTTTTTGCTTCTTTTTGTTCACAAAAAGAAGCCTTCCGCTTGGCTTACCTTCAGGCCGGCCATCGTTTCCATGTCCTAATGCAGCAGCTTGATCAGCGTGATGGCGACGGAAAAGATGGCGACGCAGGAGGCGATGATGATGCCCAGCGGCAGGCCGAAATAATGCGGGTTGCTGGGGTCGTGGTCATGGTCCTCATGCGCCAGATGATAGAGCGGCTCCGCGGCCGGGACCGGCGCGGCGGGTGGGGCGACGAGTTCGGAAAATTTGGTGAAGAAGGTTTCGGCATATTGCTTGGCGGTGGAATCGATCAGCCGGGCGCCGAGCTGCGCCATCTTGCCGCCAACCTGCGCCTGCACCGCGTAGGTGAGCTTGGTCGCGCCGGCCGCGTCCCACAGCGCGACTTTGGCGCCGCCTTGGGCAAATCCGGCGACACCACCTTGGCCCTCACCGGAAATGGTGTATCCGTTTGGGGGATCGAGATCGGAGAGTCGTACCTTGCCCGCGAAACGTGTCGCGATCGGCCCCAGCTTGATGGCGGCCGTGGCTTTCATCTCCGTGTCGGACAGTTTTTCGATCGACTCGCAGCCCGGGATGCAGGCTTTCAGAATATCCGGATCGTTCAACGCTTCCCAGACTTTGGCACGCGAGGCTTCGATAAGCCTTTCACCTGACATATCCATCTAAGAACGGACTCCCCTTATGCGTGAACGTAACGTATCGGCGTTAGGCTGATGGGGCAACTCACTCAGCTCATTCCCTTCGTCGGCGTTCTGCTCAGTTTTGCGATTCTGCCCGGCTTGCTGCCGCGCCTCTGGCATCGCCGCATGGCGACGCTCGTCGGCTTCTGGGTGGCGCTGGGGGTTGTGCTGCAGATTTTTGAGCATGGTTGGCGCGCGGCCGGGCAGGCGCTGTGGCAGGCGACGTTCGCGGAATTCCTGCCCTTCATCACCCTGCTCCTGGCGCTTTATGCGCTGGGCGGCGGCATTTCGATCCGCGGCGGCGCGCTGGGGCGGCCGGGGGGAAACCTGCTGTTGCTGGTCGCCGGCACCATCCTTGCCTCGATCATGGGCACGATCGGCGCGGCGTTGCTGCTGATCCATCCGCTGCTGGCGGCGAACGGCTACCGTTACGAGAAGCGGCATCTGGTGCTCGCTTTCATCATTCTGGTGGGCAATGCCGGCGGCGCGCTCACCCCGCTCGGCGATCCGCCGCTGCTGGTTGGGTTTTTGCACGGGGTGCCGTTCTTCTGGCCGTTATTTCATCTGCTGCCGCCGCTGCTGCTGCTGGCGGCGCCGGTGCTGGCGCTCACCTTCGGGCTCGATGTCTGGCTGGCGCGCCGAGAGCCGCGCCCGCGCCCGGAGCGGCTGCGCATCCGTGGCCTGTTGAACATCGCCTTGCTCCTGCTGCTGATCGCGGTGATTCCGCTGGAAGGGATCTGGCACCCGGGCAATGTGACGGTGCTGTCGGCCACCATCCCGGCGGAGCATCTAGTGGTGATGCTGGTCGAGGCCGGCTGCATCCTGGTCTCGGAACTGTTCACGCCAAACGCGATCCGCAGCCAGAACCGCTTCGCCTGGCGGGCGATGCGCGAGATCATCATCCTGTTTTTCGGCATTTTCGCGACGATCGGCCCGGCCTTCGTCCTGCTGGAGGCGGCGCAAATCCCGCAACTGCCGCTCGCCTGGTTCTGGGCCTCGGGCCTGGCCTCGGCGGTGCTGGATTCGGCCCCGACCTATCTGATTTTCTTCGAGGCCGCAGGCGGCCATGCGGCGGCGCTGGCGCAAGGCTCGGCACCGCTCCTCACCTCCATCGCCGCCGGGGCGGTGTTCTTTGGCCCACTGACCTATCTCGGCAACGCGCCGAACCTGATGATCCGCGAAATCGCTTCCCGGCGCGGTGTGAGGATGCCCGGGTTCTTTACCTATGCCGGAATCATGGCCGTGGTTCTGGTGCCGATTTATGCGGTGATGAGCCTGGTATTCTTTTAGGACAGAGACAAAAAAGGAAGGAAGCGCTTCTTTTTGTGAACAAAAAGAAGCAAAAAACTTTACTCGTTTGGGCCGTGCTGGTTTCAGCGCCGCCGGCCCAATTTCAAGAAAGTTTTTGCGCCGCTTTTTCCAAAAAGCGGCTTCTTTCTTCCTTTTTGTCCTTCCTTACAGCGCCAACGCCCGCTCCAGCATCGTCAGCCCCTCGGCCAGCACGGCGTCGGAGACGGTGAGCGGCACCAGCAGGCGGATGGTGTTGCCGAACATGCCGCAGGTGAGCACGATCAGCCCGAGCTCGCGGGCCTTGGCCTGGACCTGTTTTGTGGTCTCGGGGTCGGGCTCGTAGCCGCCGCGCGCCTTGACGATGTCGAAGCCGACCATGGCGCCGGGGCCGCGGATGGCCGAGATCGGCACGGTGTCGTTGCGTTGCGCGAGCGCGTCCAGCCGGGCTTTCATGGCGGCGCCGATGGCATTGGCACGCTCGATGAGCTTCTCTTCCTCGATCACGTCCAGCACCGCCAGGGCGGCGGCGCAGGCGATCGGCGAGCCGGAATAGGTGCCGCCAAGCCCGCCCGGCTCGGCGGCGTCGATCACCGCGGCACGGCCGACCACGGCCGAGAGCGGGAAGCCGCCGGCCAGCGATTTGGCGATGGTGATCATGTCGGGCTTCACGCCGGAATGCTCGATGCCGAACATCCTGCCGGTGCGGCCGAAGCCGGTCTGCACCTCGTCAACGATCAGCAGGATGCCATGGCGGTCGCACAGCGCGCGCAGGCCTTCGAGCAGTTCGGTGGGCGCGGGGATGAAGCCGCCTTCGCCCTGTACCGTTTCAAGCACGATGGCGGCGACGCGCGCGGGCTCGATGTCGGCACGGAACAGCCGTTCTATGGCGATGAAACTGTCCTCGACGCTGACCCCGTAGGGCGCGTGCGGGAACGGCACGTGGAAGATCTCGGCCGGCAGCGGTCCGAATTTCCCCTTATAAGGCAGCGCCCTGCCGGTCATCGCCATGGTCAGCATGGAGCGGCCATGATAGCCGCCGGCGAAGGTGATGACGCCGGTACGGCCCGTGGCGGCGCGGGCGAGCTTGACCGCGTTTTCCACCGCCTCGGCGCCGGTGGTAAAGAAAACGGTTTTCGCCGGCCCCTCGACCGGGGCAATCGCGTTCAGCCGCTCGGCCAGAGCAACATAGCTCTCATAGGGCGTGACCTGGAACGAGGTATGGGTGAAATGGCTGAGCTGCTCGGTGACGGCGGCGATGACTTTGGGGTGGCGGTGGCCGGTGTTAAGCGTGGCGACGCCAGCCGCGAAATCGATGTAGCGCTTGCCGTCTTCGTCCCAGAGTTCAGCGTTTTCGGCATGGGCGACGAAGATCGGGTGGGCATTGTTGACGCCGCGGGCGACCGCCGCCTGACGGCGTGCCATCAATTCACTGTTCCGGCTCATCTCTGATACGCGACTCCTATGCTGGCATCCCGGCTTGGTAGGCTGAGAGCGTCACGTCAAGCCGGGAGCCGCAGATCAAAGGAAGGCTACTTTTTGTGAACAAAAAGTAGCAAAAAAAACTTTGTTAACTTGAGCCGTGCTGTTTTCACGGCCACCGGCTCAGTTTCAAAAAAGTTTTTGCGCCGCTTTTTTCAAAAAGCGGCCGCTTTCTTTTGGCTTTCCCTTGCTTACGGCGCGCCACGCAGCGAGGCGCGTTTAACGAAGCCGGGCTCGCCGGGTGGTTCGGCGTGGCGGTCGGTGATGCTCTCCACCGCCGCCATTGGTGGGCCGCGGCGGCAGGCCCGGAGGCATTCCTCGACCGCTTCGGTATCGCCGGCGACCAGCGCTTCCACGGTGTCGTGCCCGATATTGCGGACCCAGCCATCGAGGCCGAGGCGCGTGGCTTCATCGACCAGCCAGTCGCGAAAGCCGACACCTTGGACCCGTCCGGAGATGAGCAGATGGGTTGCTTTCATGTCCTGCACAGCACCATGAAACGGGTGCTCTCCGCAACGTCTTCCGCGCGTTTGTGACGGCGTGTCGCGGCTTCGGCGTCGGTGCCCCAGTGTTGCTCCTGGGTGAGTTCCTCGAGGGCGGCGAGGCGGCAGGCTTCGGCGGGGGGCAACGCGCCCGCCTCGATGGCGAGGCTGAGGATCAGGCTGCCCAGCGCCGGCACGATCACGCCGAGCCCGGCCAGCGCGTAGTCGCTCATCTCTTCCAGCGCGGCTTTGAAGGCGGCGTATAGAGCGGGGCCTTGTTCGACCGGCATGAGGCCGGCGGTGATGGCGAGCGTGATGCCGAAACGCTGCTCCGCCCAGCCGATCCAGGGCGACCAGGCGGCGTCTTCCGTGGCGTTGAGCGCGCTGTCGGTGGCGCGGTAGCAAAGCAGGTCGTTCAGCCCGTAGGCGGCGAGCTGGTCGATGATGGCGTTGCGGTGCGTGTGCACGCGCTCCTGCGCGGTGGCGACGAGGCGGGTGAGCGGCACGTCGTCCGGGGTGAAATTTTCGGGTGCTTCGGCCCATTCGGCGGCGATGGCGTCGGCCAGCTTCGCGAAAGGCACCGCCAAAGTGGCGCCGCCGGGCAATTTCAGCGGGCGGGTGTCGAGTTGGACGGCGAACGCGTCATCCAGGTTGATGACGGAGGTGGTGGACCAGAAACGCTTCATTTTTATTTGCCGAGGATTGCATTGAGGAGATTGGTCGGGCCGGCCGGGAGCGGCGCGGGGCCGTTCGGGGCATGGCTGATCGCCTGCGGGGTGGGGCCGGGCTGGCCCATGCGCGCCAGGCTCAGCGCCGCGGGGCAGACATCGGCGGCCGAGGGCGGGGTGCCGCCAAGGCCTAGGCTGCCGGCGAGTTCGCTGAGCAGGGATTGCGGCCCGCTCTTGCCCGGCGCGAGCGAGGTGCTGGGGGCTGAGAAACTGCCGCCGATATGCACCGGCACGTTGAGATTGGTGCCGCTGACACGGACCTGCGGGCTCACAGTGAGGTTCAGCGTGTCATTGCCGAAATTCACGGTGCCGCTGCCGGTCATTTGCAGCCGGCTGGAATCCAGGGCCAGAGCGCGGAACGTGCCGATGCCGTTGGTTGCGTCCAGCCTTGTCGCCATGCAGCGCACCGCCACGGGGCCCTGCGAACCGAGCAGGCTCGTGGGCAGGTTCGCGTTGTGCAGCATGGCGCCGAACAGACCGTCGAGCACCGTGCCGTCGACCTCGCCATTGACCATGGCAAGGCCGAGCTGGCCGTTCAGGCTGGCGGCGATCGGCTGCAGGGAGTCGCCGCGCCCGCTGGCATTGATCTGCAGCTGGACCGTGCCCTGGGCGCTGCTCGGCAGGTTGAAGGCTTTCAGCAGCGGCCCGACCGCCATGGCCGGGGCGCTCAGCTTCAGGCTTTCGGTGGCGGGATCGTGCGAGGTGTCGATCACGGCGCTGGCGGCCACGCTGCCGCCGGGCAGTTGGCCGGTGACCGGGGCGAGGGTCAGCACGCCGTTATTCAGCACCGCATGAAGCTGCAGGGCCGAGTAGGTGGCCTGGTTCCAGACCAGGCTGTCCGCGGCGAGCTGGAGGTCGGCATTGCCTTCATGCAGCAGCGCGACCGGGATTTTGGCCGAGAACAGCGTTGCCCGCGGCGCGGCGGCCTGGGGCTGGGCGGGCGCCGGTGTGGCGGTGGGGGCAGGTGTGGCCGTAGCGGCGGCCGCCTTTTGCGGCAGCGCCGCCAACAGGGCGTCGAGATTGACCTGCGAGGCGGTCAAGGCGGCCTGCAGCTTCGCCGGCTTGGTGAGGAACAGGCTGGCATCGCCGCCGAAGGCGGCATTGTTCATCGTCACCGCCAGCCCTTGCAGGCCGATGGCGTTGCGCAACCCTTGTCCGCCGGGATCGACCAGGGTGGTCTGGGCGGAAATATTCGTCCAGGCGGGCAGCGGGCTGCCGACGAGCGGGCTTAGCGCCGCAAGGTTGGGGATGGTCGCGTTCAGCGCCAGAGCGGCGCCGGCGAGGGTTTCCGGTGTGGCGATGGCGCCGTGGATGCTGAGATTGGCGTTGCCGAACGTCGCCTCGGCGCTGACCGGGTAATTGACCTGTGGCGGCATGCTGGCGGGCAGCCAGGCGCGTGGCAGCAGCGCCTGCGGCGGGCCGAAACGCCCGTTCAGCGACAGGCTTGTGCCGTTCAGCGTGGCGGCGGCCTGCAGCGACACAGGCTGATCCAGCGAGGCCATCTGCATGTTCAGGCTGGTCAGCTGCAGCCCGGGGCGCAGGGCGGAGAGATCGGCGGCGCCGGCCTGGACGGTCAGATGATCGATCGCGGGGATCAGGGAATTCTGGTCGACGATGCGGGCCGAGGCGGTCAGGTTCTGTAGCGCCGGCAGCGTCATGCCTGAAGTCCAGGCTGCGGGCAGGCTGCCGGTGAGGCTGCTCAGCGCCGGGATATCGGCGGTGACGGTGGCGTCATAGCCTTTGAACAAAAGCGGATGGGCGATGCGCCCCGCGACATTGGCGGTGGCGTTGCCGAGGGTGAAGGTGAGGTTGACCGGCCAGGGGGCGGCGCCGTTGGAGAGCAGGGCGATCGAGCCGACCGTGCCAGCCAGGGTGAAGGGGGTGGCGCCGATCTGCGCGTTGGCTGCCAAATGCAACGGCGCCTCGAGCGAGGCGGCCGTGCCGCTGAAGCGCGGCAGGGAAATGGTGGTCGGTGCGCCGGTTTTGTTGAGAATGGTCAGCTGGCCATTGCTGACATCCACTTCCTGCAGGGCGATCTTATATTTCTGTGCCGGCGCTGACGTGGGGGCCGGGGCAGGTGTCGCGGTCGGCGGCGCGGCGGGCGAAGGGGCCGAATTTGTGGCGGTGGCCGTCGTGGCCGGGGTGGGGCCAAAAACCCAGTCGGGGGTGCCGGCGCCGTTGCGTTCGAGCACAATGTGGGGATCGACCAGATGCAGATGCAAAATATCGAGGCGATGCGAGAGCAGCGGCAGCAGCGCCAGTTGTGCCTCGACGCGGTCGAGCGTGACCAGATTGGCATCGGGGAAGCCGGGCGGGTTGGCCAGGCTCAGTTGGCGCAGCACGATGACCGGCGTGAGCGACAGGCGCAGCGTGATCGGCGCGCCGATGGTGAGTTGCCGGCCGGTCGCCCGTTCCACGGCGGCGATGATCTGCGGCGCGTAGCGGTTGGGGTTGAAGCTGGCGATCAACACCGCCGCCGCGAGGACCGGGAGCGCCACAACGACCACCACCGCGAGGAGGATAAGGCGGTTCCGGCGGCGGGGCGTGCGTGGCTGGTCTGTGTTTTTGCTCATGACCCGGGAGATATAGTGATTCGCCCCGACAAACGAGGCCCGTGCTTGTGAAAGGCGCAGAGTTGCGGTAGAGGGCGCGGCTTGAGCCGACGCGAAGCGGGCGTGGTGAAACTGGTAGACACGCCAGATTTAGGTTCTGGTGGCGAAAGTCATGGGGGTTCAAGTCCCTCCGCCCGCACCAAGGTTGATGTTTTTTGTAGTTGATAATTGAGGAATTTTTCGTCGATGCAGGTTACCGAAACGCTCTCCGACGGCTTGAAGCGCGGCTTCACGGTCGTGGTTCCCGAAACCGAACTCGCCGCCAAGCGTGAGGAGCGTTTGGCTGAACTCGGACGCACCATGCAGATGCCGGGTTTCCGTCCTGGCAAGGTGCCGATGTCGATGGTGCGCAAGCGCTATGGTGACGCGGTGGCCGCGGAAGTGTTGGAAGCGGCGGTGAACGACTCGACCGATCGCATGCTGCAGGAGCGCAACCTGCGCCCGGCCATGCAGCCGAAGGTGGAAGTGACCAACCAGGGCAAGGATTCTGACCTCGAATTCACCGTGGAGCTGGAGCTGCTGCCGGAGATCACCCTGCCGGACCTGTCCGACATCACCCTGACCAAGCCGGTGGCCACGGTTTCCGAAACCTCGATCGACGAGTTGATCCAGCGCCTGGCCGAGCAGCGCAAGAGCTACAAGCCGGTGGAAGAGGCCCGTCCGGCCGTGGCCGGCGACCAGCTGACCGTTGATTTCATCGGCCGTGTCGATGGCGTCGCGTTCCAGGGCGGCACCGCCTCCGACGTGAACGTGATCGTCGCCGGCCAAGGCTTCATCCCCGGCTTCTCGGAGCAGATGGAGGGTATGAACCCGGGCGAAACCCGCACCATCAACGTGACCTTCCCCGAAGCCTATGGCGCCGCGGAACTGGCTGGCAAGGCGGCGGAATTCGAAGTCACCGCGAAGGCTCTGGCCGTGGCCGAGATGCCGGCGGTGGATGACGAATTCGCCAAGGCGATGGGCCTGGAGTCCGAAGCTGACCTGCGCGCCAAGGTGTCCGAGCAGATCGGCCGCGAATACGAGACCATGACCCGCATGAAGCTGAAGCGCAGCCTGCTGGACGTGCTCGCCGAGCGCGCCGCCTTCGCCGCGCCGGTTTCGCTGGTCGAAGCCGAGTTCGCGGAAATCTGGCGCCAGGTGGAGGCCGAGAAGGCCGCCGGCCGTGCCGATCCCGAGGATGAAGCGAAGGATGAAGAGACGCTGAAGGCGGAATATCGCGCCATCGCCGACCGCCGCGTGCGCCTCGGCCTGCTGGTGGCGGAGATCGGCCGCGTGAACAACGTGATCGTCGCCGACCAGGACTTGCAGCGTGCGATGTTCGCCGAGGCCATGCGCTATCGCGAGCAGGCCATGCAGGTGGTGGAGTTCTTCCGCAAGAACCCGCGCGAGATGGAACGCTTCCGTGGCCCGATCTTCGAGGACAAGGTGGTGGACTACGTGCTCGGCCAGGCGACGCTGAACGAAACCAGCGTGACCCCGGAAGAGCTGGCGGCCGATCCGGAAGCCTAAGCAGAAAGTAAGTGGCCGCTTTTTGGAAAAAGCGGCGCAAAAACTTTCTTCGACTTTGGGCCTGTGGCGTTGAAACGGCACGGGCCCAACTTAAAAAAGTTTTTTGCTTCTTTTTTTCAAAAAAGAAGCCTTCCTCCCTTTCTTCCCCTCCCGATAAGGCCGCGCTCTAGACGAACGCGCCCGATCCTCTAATCTTATGTCCATGACGTCGTCTTCCGTCCGTCACGCGGCCTTCGATCAGGCGTGCGGCGGTGCCGGGACCGGCGGTTATATTGCACAAGGATTTGCAAAATGTTCGATCGGGACCCTGTCGAGGTTTACAACAGCACCCTCGTGCCGATGGTGGTGGAGCAGACTGCGCGCGGCGAGCGCTCCTACGACATCTATTCCCGCCTCCTGAAGGAGCGGATCATTTTCCTCACCGGTCAGGTCTATGACGAGGTCAGCTCGCTGATCTGCGCGCAGCTGCTGTTTCTGGAAAGCGAGAATCCGAACAAGGAAATCTCGTTCTATATCAATAGCCCCGGCGGCGTGGTCTCGTCCGGTCTCGCGATCTATGACACGATGCAATATATCCGTTCGCCGGTCAGCACACTGTGCATCGGCCAGGCCGCGTCGATGGGCAGCCTGCTGCTCTGCGCCGGGCAAAAGGGCAAGCGCTTCGCTTTGCCGAACGCCCGCGTGATGGTGCACCAGCCTTCCGGCGGCGCCCAGGGTCAGGCCACGGATATCGAGATCCAGGCGCGTGAGATCCTGAATCTGCGCCGGCGCCTGAACCAGATCTATGTCGATCATACCGGCCAGCCGCTGGAGGCGATCGAGGCCAAGCTGGAGCGCGACACCTACATGTCCGCCCAGGAGGCCAAGGAGTTCGGTATCGTTGACGATGTGGTGAGGAACCAGCCGACCGCGGAAGCGGGTGCTGAAGAAAAGAGTGCGCCCAAGCAGGATTGAGGCGCGCGGCGGCCGTTTGCGGAGGTCTGGCGCGGTGCGGCGGCTCGATTGAGCCCGCTTGTCGCCGCTCCGGAAAGCCCGGCACATGAGAGCCATACGGCCCTCAGGCGCCCGGCGCGCTTGAGAAGAGCCGGCTATGTGACTAAAGCATGGCCGTTTTTTGATGGTTTTTTGACCGATAGCGCCGCGAAAGCCCCGGCGCGGGGCGCTGCAGGTTCATCAAACTGCTGATTTAATGGATTTTTTTTGGGCCTGAGATCGGTGCTTGTGCCCTCGCGGACGGGGGTCTAGTCTTTTTATCTATTTCGGGCTGTGGAGTGCTTATGAGCAGCAAATCGAGCGACACCAAGAACACGCTGTATTGTTCCTTCTGCGGAAAGTCACAGCACGAGGTCCGTAAGCTGATTGCCGGCCCGACCGTGTTCATCTGCGATGAATGTGTCGAGCTTTGCATGGACATCATCCGCGAGGAGCACAAGACGCATCTCGTCAAGTCGCGTGACGGCGTGCCAACGCCGCGCGAGATCTGCAAGGTGCTGGACGATTATGTGATCGGCCAGAGCCACGCCAAGAAGGTGCTCAGCGTGGCGGTGCACAACCATTATAAGCGGCTGTCGCACGCCACCAAGAACAACGACATCGAAATCGCCAAGTCGAACATCATGCTGGTCGGCCCGACCGGTTCGGGCAAGACGCTGCTGGCCCAGACCCTGGCGCGCATCCTTGATGTGCCCTTCACCATGGCCGATGCGACCACGCTGACCGAGGCGGGCTATGTCGGCGAGGATGTGGAGAACATCATCCTCAAGCTGCTGCAGGCCGCCGATTACAATGTCGAGCGTGCGCAGCGCGGCATCGTCTATATCGACGAGGTCGATAAGATCAGCCGCAAGTCGGACAACCCCTCGATCACCCGCGACGTGAGCGGCGAGGGCGTGCAGCAGGCGCTGCTGAAGATCATGGAAGGCACCGTCGCCTCGGTGCCGCCGCAGGGCGGCCGCAAGCATCCGCAACAGGAATTCCTGCAGGTCGATACGACCAACATCCTGTTCATTTGCGGTGGCGCCTTTGCCGGGCTGGAAAAGATCATCTCGCAGCGCGGCAAGGGCTCGGGCATTGGCTTCGGCGCCGATGTGCGCAGCCAGGACGAGCGCCGCACGGGTCTGATCCTGCGCGAAGTGGAGCCCGAGGATCTGCTGAAATTCGGCCTGATCCCGGAATTCATCGGCCGTCTGCCGGTGGTCGCGACACTCGACGACCTCGACGAGACCGTGCTGATCGAGATCCTCACCAAGCCGAAGAACGCGCTCGTCAAGCAGTATGGGCGCCTGTTCGAGATGGAAGGGGTGAAGCTCACTTTCACCGACGATGCGCTGAAAGTGGTCGCCAGCCGCGCCATCAAGCGCAAGACCGGCGCCCGCGGCCTGCGTTCGATCATGGAAAGCATCCTGCTCACCACCATGTTTGACCTGCCCGGCCTGGACGGGGTGGACGAGGTGGTGATCAGCGGCGAAGTGGCGGAAGGCCGGGCCGAGCCGCTGTTCCTCTACTCGGAGAAACGCGCGGAGACGGCCTCCTGAGGCCGCAGCCGTGCGCGGGGCTGGGATGCGGGGCTTGCGGCCCCGCCGGCCCCTGCCGATATGTTGAATGTGGCCGGAAGAGCCGGCGCCTGAGGCTGTGCCTAGCTGGGCAGCCTTTGCAAGGACGAGGAATTCACTATGGCTGACGTCACCAAAACTGCCGCTCCCGAGACGCTGGCGGTGCTGCCGCTACGCGATATCGTCGTGTTCCCGCATATGATCGTGCCGCTGTTCGTTGGGCGCGAGAAGTCGGTGCGGGCGCTGGAAAGCGTGATGAAGGAGGATAAGCAGATCCTCCTCGTCGCGCAGAAGAACGCCGCCCAGGACGATCCGACCGCCGAGGATATTTACCGCGTCGGCACCTTGTCGACGATTCTGCAGTTGCTGAAACTGCCCGACGGCACCGTGAAAGTGCTGGTCGAGGGCATCAAGCGCGCGCGCATCGATGAGTTCAAGGAAACCGAACAATATTTCGAGGTGGTCGCCTCGCCGGTCGAGGACCATGCCGATGAGGGCAAGGAAGTCGAGGCGCTGGGCCGCACCGTGGTCGCGCAGTTCGAGCAATATATCAAGCTGAACAAGAAGATCGCGCCGGAAGTGCTGGTCTCGGTCAACCAGATCGAATCGCCCTCGAAGCTCGCTGATACGGTCGCCAGCCATCTCGGGCTGAAGATCGCCGACAAGCAGGAACTGCTGGAGTTGGACAGCACCGCCGAACGGCTGGAGCGCGTGTTCAACCACATGGAATCCGAAATCGGCGTGCTGCAGGTCGAGAAGAAGATCCGCAACCGCGTGAAGCGGCAGATGGAGAAGACCCAGCGCGAATATTATCTGAATGAGCAGCTAAAGGCGATCCAGAAGGAGCTGGGCGAAGGCGAGGACGGCAAGGACGAGACCGCCGAGCTGGAAGCTAAGATCAAATCGACCAAGCTGTCCAAGGAAGCCCGCGAAAAGGCGCTGGCGGAGCTGAAGAAGCTGCGCAGCATGAGCCCGATGAGCGCGGAAGCCACGGTGGTGCGCAACTATCTCGACTGGGTGCTCGGCATCCCCTGGAAGAAGCGCAGCAAGATCAAGAACGACGTGCTCGAGGCCGAGCGCATTCTCAACGCCGACCATTATGGGCTCGACAAGATCAAGGAGCGCATCGTCGAATATCTCGCGGTGCAGTCGCGCAGCCCGAAACTGCGCGGACCGATCCTCTGCCTGGTCGGCCCGCCGGGTGTGGGCAAGACCTCGCTCGGCAAGTCGATCGCCAAGGCGACGGGGCGCAATTTCGTGCGCATGTCGCTGGGCGGCGTGCGCGACGAGGCCGAGGTGCGCGGCCATCGCCGCACCTATATCGGCTCGATGCCCGGCAAGGTCATCCAGGGGATGAAGAAGGCGAAAACCTCCAATCCGCTGTTCCTGCTCGACGAGATCGACAAGCTCGGCGCCGACTGGCGCGGCGATCCGTCTTCGGCACTGCTGGAAGTGCTGGATCCGGAGCAGAACGCGACCTTCGCCGATCATTATCTGGAGGTCGATTACGACCTGTCCGACGTGATGTTCGTGACCACCGCGAACAGCCTGCGCATGCCGCAGCCGCTGCTCGACCGCATGGAGATCATCCGCATCCCCGGCTACACCGAGGATGAGAAGATGGAGATCTGCAAGCGGCATCTGATCGCCAAGCAGGGCGAGGCGCACGGGCTGAACAAAGACGAGTGGTCGATTTCCGACGAGGCGCTGCTCGAGCTGATCCGTACCCATACGCGCGAGGCGGGTGTGCGCAATCTCGAACGCGAGCTCGCCAACCTGGCGCGCAAGGCGGTGAAGGAGATTGTCACCTCCAAGACCAAGAAGGTGGCGATCACCAAGAAAAATCTTGAGAAATTCGCCGGCGTGCCGAAGTTCCGCTATGGCGAGACCGAGGCCGAGGACATGGTCGGCGTTGTGACCGGCCTGGCCTGGACCGAGGTCGGGGGCGAGATCCTCACGATCGAGAGCGTGCTGCTGCCCGGCAAAGGCAACGTCAAGCAGACCGGCAAGCTCGGTGACGTGATGCAGGAGAGCGTGCAGGCGGCTTATTCCTATATCCGCTCGCGCGCGGTGCAGTTCGGCATCAAGCCGCCCTTCTTCGACAAGCGTGACATTCACATTCACGTGCCTGAAGGGGCGACTCCGAAGGATGGTCCGTCGGCCGGCATCGCCATGGCGACCTCGATCGTCAGCGCCATCACCGGCATCCCGATCCGCCGTGACATCGCCATGACCGGCGAGATCACGCTGCGCGGCCGTGTGCTGCCGATCGGCGGCTTGAAGGAAAAGCTGCTGGCGGCCATGCGCGCGGGGATCAAGACCGTGATCATTCCTCAGGACAATGAGAAAGATCTCGTTGAAATCCCTGACAATGTGAAAAAGGGTCTGGCGATCATCCCGGTCTCGCATGTCGACGAGGTCATCGAGCGCGCTTTGGTCAGGAAGCCGGAGCCGATCAACTGGGAGGATGCCGCCGAGGAAATCGCGGCGACCTCCGGGGACGGACGCGCCGCTGTTCTGCCGCATTAATTTGTAGGTTTGACGGTCGCGGCCCAGATTGGCTATCAACTGGGCCTGCTATTCACATAGCTCACCCTTGTCTATGCTGGATGGGGGTGGGTGCTTTTCTATGCACATAACAGGGAGTTTACCCGTGAATAAAATGGACTTGATTGCCGCCGTTGCCGAAGAAACGGATATTTCCAAGGCGAAGGCTGCTGAAGTCGTCGATGCCGTGTTCGGGGCCATTGAAAAATCCCTGAAGCAGAAGCTCGAAGTTCGTCTGGTCGGCTTCGGGACTTTCGCGACCACCGAGCGTGAAGCTTCCAAGGGCCGCAATCCGCGCACCGGCGCCGAGATCGACATTCCGGCTTCCACCTCGATCCGCTTCAAGCCCGGCAAGACGCTGAAGGACGCGGTGAACTAAAGAGTTTGGTGATTCGGACGGCGTGAGCCGTCCGTGTTCCCCTGAGGGCGGTTAGCTCAGCGGTAGAGCGTCTCGTTTACACCGAGAGGGTCGGCGGTTCAAACCCGTCACCGCCTATACGAATTTATCTGATCGGCTTTGCTTCCGTTGCGACATTCTGTCGCGGCGGATTTTTTTTGCGCGCTGTACGGGCGCCCGAGGCCCAAAATCGAAGAAGTTTTTGCGCCGCTTTTTTCAAAAAGCGGCTGCTTTCTTTGATTTTCATCTAATTGCAGTTTTTGTGCTTTGAACGCTTGACGCTTCACCCACCAAGCATTAAACCCCGCCGCACACCACGCGGGTGTAGCTCAGTTGGTTAGAGCGCCGGCCTGTCACGCCGGAGGTCGCGGGTTCGAGCCCCGTCACTCGCGCCAGTGTGGTGTAAAAATTCCCCTCAAAATTTATTTCGAAGGCAGAGCGGCGTAAAGCTGTGTTCTGCCTTATACGTGTTTCGTGTCATGGCGGACGCGGGGCGGGCGCGTGGCCGGTTGGATTACGTTTCGTCAAGGCCGGCTGGGATGCGTTTCGTCAAGGTCAGACTTTCGATTAAGCTTCTTAATCAATTAATTGAAGAGTCTTGACCTAAGGCTGTTGCGGTGCGACATGGCGCTGACGAAATGTTCATCTAACCGCTGGGAGGCGCGCCGTGCAACCGGTCCTTTCGCAGTATTTCCCGATCCTCGTATTTGCTGCAATCGCGGCTTTGATCGCTTTGGCGATGGTCTTCGGCTCGATCATCGCGGCCCATCAAAAACCTTATGCGGCCAAGCTCTCAGCCTATGAATGCGGTTTTGAGGCGTTTGGCGATGCCAGGCGGCGTTTTGATGTGCGCTTTTATCTCGTTGCCATTCTCTTCATTATTTTCGACGTCGAAGTCGCGTTCCTCTTCCCTTGGGCGGTCAGCCTGGCGCGCATCGGCCTGCTTGGTTTCTTCTCCATGCTTGGCTTCCTCGCGGTCCTGACGGTTGGCTTCATCTATGAGTGGAACAAGGGCGCGCTGGATTGGGAGTAGCCGCATGAAAGCGTCAGACACCACCGCGCTCGCCTGGAACCGCGAGCACCTGCCCCAGGGGCCCGCGCAGGACGCTGTGATCAAGGGCATTACCGGCGAGATCGCCGGTAAGGGTTTCGTTGTCGCCAATATGGATAAATTGGTGAATTGGGCGCGTACCGGGAGCCTCTGGCCGATGACCTTCGGCCTTGCCTGCTGCGCTGTGGAGATGATCCACGCTTACATGCCGCGCTACGATCTCGACCGGTTCGGCGTGATCCCCCGCGCCAGCCCCAGGCAGAGCGATGTGATGATCGTCGCCGGCACGCTGACCAACAAAATGGCGCCGGCTTTGCGCCGGGTTTACGATCAGATGCCCGAGCCGCGCTGGGTGATTTCCATGGGCAGCTGCGCCAATGGCGGCGGGTATTATCATTTCTCCTATTCCGTGGTGCGCGGCTGCGACCGCATCGTGCCGGTCGATATTTACGTGCCGGGTTGCCCGCCCACCGCCGAGGCATTGGTCTACGGCATCATGCAATTGCAGAAAAAAATCCGCCGGACAGGGACGATTCTCCGTGGCTGAAGATATCGTGGATATCATGCGCGACACGATGGCAGCCCTGCCGGGCGCCATCGGCGCGTTTCGCGAGCGCGGCGAGCTCGTCCTGCGGGCCGAGCGCGACAAGGCTTACGCCCTGCTGCAGACGCTGCGTGACATATATGGCTTCCAGCAGGTGATGGATATCTGCGCGGTCGACTGGCCGCAGCGCGCGGCGCGCTTCGATGTCGTCTACAACCTGCTCTCCGTGACCCGCAACGAGCGCCTGCGCGTGATCCTGCAGACCGATGAGGCGACGCCGGTCGCCTCGGTCTCCGCGATCTGGCCGAGTGCGACCTGGTGGGAGCGCGAAGTGTGGGATCTGTTCGGCATTGGCTTTACCGGGCTTGAAGATCACCGCCGCATTCTCAGCGATTATGGCTTCGAGGGGCATCCTTTGCGCAAGGATTTTCCGCTCACCGGCTATGTCGAGGTGCATTACGACACCGAGCGCAAGGCGGTGGTCTACGACAAGGTGAAGCTGACGCAGGAATTCCGCAATTTCGATTTCCTCTCGCCGTGGGAAGCCATGACCACGCTGCCCGGCGATGAGAAGGCGATGCGGGGAGAACGCAAATGAGCGAGCTGGCGCCGAACACCAAGACAATCGAGATCGACAGCCACACGATCAATTTCGGTCCGCAGCATCCCGCCGCGCATGGCGTGCTGCGCCTGATCCTGGAAATGGATGGCGAGGTCGTGGAGCGTGCCGACCCGCATATCGGCCTGCTGCATCGCGGCACCGAGAAGCTGATCGAATATAAGAGCTACATGCAGGCGGTGCCGTATTTCGACCGTCTGGATTACGTCTCGCCGATGGCCTGCGAGCATGCTTTCGCGCTGGCCACGGAAAAGCTGCTCGGCATCCAGGTGCCGGACCGCGCGCAATGGATCCGCGTGCTGTTCGCGGAAATCACGCGTGTGCTGAATCACCTGCTCACCCTCGGGCATTTCGCGCTCGATGTCGGCGCGCTAACGCCAGGTTTGTGGGGCTATGAGGAACGCGAGAAGCTGCTGGAATTTCATGAGGCTGCTTCCGGGGCGCGTTTCCACTCCAACTATTTCCGTCCCGGCGGCGTGGCGAAGGATCTGCCGGCCGGTCTGGAACAGAAAATCGCCGATTGGGCCACGAGTTTTCCGAAATTCATCGACGACATGGAAGCTCTGCTCACCGGCAACCGCATCTGGAAGCAGCGCACCGTCGATATCGGCGTGATCTCCGCCGAGGACGCACTGGCCTGGGGCTTTTCCGGGCCGAGCCTACGGGGTTCTGGCGTGGCCTGGGATCTGCGCCGCGCCCAGCCTTACGACAAATATGCCGAGGTGGAATTCGACGTGCCTGTCGGCCGTCATGGCGACACCTACGACCGTTATCTCGTGCGCGTCGCCGAGATGCGCGAGAGCGTGAAAATTATTCAGCAGGCTTTGGCGAAAATGCAGCCGGGGCCGATCAAGGTGCAGGATCACAAGATCGCGCCGCCGACCCGCGCGCAGATGAAGCAGTCGATGGAAGCGCTGATCCATCATTTCAAGCTTTATACCGAAGGCTATCATGTGCCGGCCGGCGCGACCTACACCGCGGTGGAGGCGCCGAAAGGCGAGTTCGGCGTGTATCTGATCGCTGACGGCACTAACCGTCCTTATCGCTGCAAGATCCGCGCGACCGGCTTTTCGCATCTGCAGGCGACGGAAAAGCTTTGCAAGGGGCATATGCTGGCCGATTTGGTGGCGATCATAGGCTCTCTTGATATCGTGTTTGGTGAGATTGACCGGTGAATACTGCAGAGCCAACCGACTTTGTCTTTGACGAGATTGCCGAGGCGGCGGCCGCGAAAGTGATCGCGCGCTATCCCGAGGGCAAACAGGCGAGCGCCGTGATGGCGCTGCTCGACATCGCGCAGCGCCAGATGGGCCGCCAGACCGGCGCTACCTGGGTGCCGCGCATCGCCATGGATGTGATTGCGAACCGGCTCGGGATCGCACCGGTGCGCGTCTATGAGGTCTCGACCTTCTATACGATGTACAACACCAGGCCGGTCGGCAAATATCATTTGCAGGTCTGCACCACCACGCCATGCTGGCTGCGCGGCTCGGATGAGATCGTGGCGGCCTGCAAAAAGGCAGGCGGGGTCAAGGATTTTGGCCATACCAGCGAGGATGGCCTGTTCACCATGACCGAGGTCGAGTGCCTCGGCGCCTGCGTGAACGCGCCGATCCTGCAGATCAATGACGATTATTACGAGGATCTGGACGGGGCAAAGGCAGAGGCGCTGCTTGAAGCGTTGAAGGCGGGCCAGCCTTTGCCGCCGGCGGGGTCGGCGATCGGCCGCCACGCCTCGGCGCCGGTCTCCGACCAGACCACCTTGCTGCAAGACGGAACCGCGGCGGAGTAACCCAGATGCTGAACGATGCGGATCGGATCTACCAGAATCTCTACGGGCTGCAGGATTGGAAGCTGCCCGGTGCCAAAGCCCGCGGCGATTGGGACGGCACGGGCGCGATCCTCGCCCGGGGGCGGGATGTGCTCATCGAGGAGATGAAGGCGTCGGGCATGCGCGGCCGTGGCGGGGCGGGCTTCCCGACCGGCATGAAATGGTCGTTCATGCCCAAGCAGAGCGACGGACGCCCATCCTACCTCGTGGTGAATGCCGATGAGAGCGAGCCCGGCACCTGCAAGGACCGCGACATCATCCGTAATGAGCCGCACAAGCTGATCGAAGGCTGCCTGATCGCCGCCTTCGCGATGGGGGCGCACACCGCCTTCATCTATATCCGCGGCGAATATTACAACGAAGCGATGCGGCTGCAGGCGGCGGTCGACGAGGCGCGCGAGGCCGGGCTGATCGGCCCGAATGCCGCCGGCTCGGGCTGGGATTTCGACATCGTCGTGCATCGCGGTGCCGGCGCCTATATTTGCGGTGAGGAATTGGCCCTGCTGGAGAGCCTGGAAGGCAAGAAGGGCATGCCGCGCATGAAGCCGCCTTTCCCCGCCGCCATGGGCCTGTATGGCTGCCCGACCACGGTAAACAATGTCGAGACCATCGCCGGCGTGCCGACCATCATGCGCCGCGGCGCCGCCTGGTTTTCCGCGCTCGGCCGGCCGAAAAATGCCGGCACGAAACTGTTCTGCATTTCCGGCCATGTGAACCGGCCTTGTAATGTCGAGGAGGAGCTCGGCATTCCGCTGAAAGATCTGATCGAAAAACATGCCGGCGGCGTGCGCGGCGGTTGGGACAATCTGCAGGCGGTGATCCCCGGCGGCGCTTCGATGCCGATCCTTAACAAAGAGATGTGCGACACGATCCTGATGGATTTCGACTCGCTCCGGGATGTGCGCAGCGGTCTTGGCTCCGGCGCCATCATCGTCATGGACAAATCCGCGGATGTGGTGAAGGCGATCTGGCGCCTTTCGAAATTCTTCAAACATGAAAGCTGCGGCCAGTGCACGCCGTGCCGCGAGGGCACCGGCTGGATGATGCGCATGATGGAGCGCATCGTGAACGGCCAGGCGCAGCTCTCAGATATCGACCTGCTCGAGCAGGTGACGAAACAGGTGGAAGGACACACGATCTGCGCCTTCGGCGATGCCGCGGCCTGGCCGATCCAGGGCTTGCTGCGTGCGTTCCGGCCGTTGGTGGAAGCGCGTGTCGCGGCTGCGTCAGCGCGGCCTCTGGCGCAGGCGGCGGAGTAAGAACATGGCAAAAGTCATCGTCGACGGCATTGAAATAGAAGTCCCGAACGGCTCGACCGTTCTGCAGGCGGCCGAAGCGGCGGGTAAGGAAATCCCGCGCTTCTGTTATCATGAGCGGCTCTCGATCGCCGGCAATTGCCGCATGTGCCTGGTCGAGGTCGAGAAAATGCCCAAGCCGGTGGCCTCCTGCGGCCAGCCGGTGGCGGAGGGCATGGTGATCCACACCGACACCGAGAATGTGCGCAAGGCGCGCCGCGGTGTGATGGAATTCCTGCTCATCAACCATCCGCTGGATTGCCCGATCTGCGACCAGGGCGGCGAATGCGACCTGCAGGATGAGGCGGTGAGCTATGGCCGCGATTATTCGCGGTATGACGAGGATAAACGCGCTGCCGGCCAGCCCGATTGGGGGCCGCTCGTCAAAACCACAATGACGCGCTGCATCCATTGCACGCGCTGCATCCGCTTCACCACCGAAGTCGCCGGCACCGCGGAACTCGGCGCCACCCAGCGCGGCGGCAGCATGCAGGTCGGCACCTACGTGCAGAAGGCGCTGAGTTCGGAACTTTCCGGCAATATCATCGATCTTTGCCCGGTCGGCGCGCTCACCTCGAAACCTTACGCCTACACCGCGCGGCCCTGGGAATTGCGCAAGACCGACAGTATCGACGTGCTCGATGCGGTGGGCGCGAATATCCGCATCGATGCGCGCGGCGCCGAGGTGCTGCGCATTCTGCCGCGCATGAATGACGATGTGAACGAGGAATGGCTGGGCGATAAATCGCGCTTTTCCGTCGATGGGTTGAAGCGCCGCCGGCTCGACCGGCCATGGCTGCGCGAGAACGGCAAGCTGCGCACGGTGAGCTGGGAAGAGGCGTTCGCCGCCATCGCCGCGAAAGTGAAGGGGACGGCGCCGGAGCGCATCGGCGCCATCGCCGGCGATCTGTGCGATGTCGAGAGCATGCTGGCGCTGAAGGAATTTTTCACAGCTTTGGGCTCGCAGAATCTCGATTGCCGCCAGGACGGCGCGATGTTCGATGCCTCGAAGCGGCCGTTTTATCTCTTCAACACCAGCATCGCCGGCATTGAAGAGGCGGACGCGCTGCTGATCATCGGCAGCAATCCGCGCCATGAGGCGCCGGTGCTGAACGCGCGCATCCGCAAGCGCTGGCTGACCAGCGGGCTGAAAGTCGCGCTGATCGGCGAGGCTCATAACCTGACTTACGGTTTCGAGCATCTTGGCACCGGGCCGGAGGCGATCGCCTCGGTTCTGGATGGTTCGCATCCTTTCGCCGAAATGCTGAAGAGTGCGAAAAAGCCGATGGTGATTTTGGGCGCGGGCGCGCTGGCGCGGCCGGATGGCGCTGCGATCCATGCCGCCGCCTGGGCCCTGGCGCAGCAATTCAACATGCTCACCCCGGACTGGCACGGTTTCAACATGCTGCACCGCGCGGCAGCGCGTGTCGGCGCGCTGGATATCGGCTTCCTGCCGGGCGCTGCGGGCAAGGGTACCGCGCAGATGCTGGGCGGCGGCGTCGATCTGCTCTGGCTGCTGGGCGCCGATGAGCTCGACACCGCGGCGATCGGCGCCGGGACCTTCGTGATCTATCAGGGCCATACCGGCGATGCCGGTGCGGCCCGGGCCGATCTGATCCTGCCCGGCGCGGCCTATACGGAAAAAGACGGGACCTATGTGAACACCGAGGGCCGCGTGCAGCAGGCGCGCCTTGCGCTGAAGCCGCCCGGCGATGCGCGCGAGGATTGGCGCATCATCCGCGCGCTGAGCGCCTATCTCGGCCATGCGCTCCCCTATGACACGCTGGCGCAATTGCGTGAGCATCTGGCGCAATCCCATCCGGTCTTCGCGCGCCTCGGCGAAATGCGGCGCCTGGCGGGCACGGATACGGCCGCGCCCGCCGGTGACATTGCGGCCCTGGGCCGTGAACGCTTCGTGCCGGTGCTGGCGAATTATTACCAGACCGACCCGATCAGCCGTGCCAGCCCGACCATGGCGGCCTGTGTCGCCACGCACTACCCGGCGGTGGAGGCCGCGGAATGAACGCGTTTTTCTTTCACACCGAACTCGGCTTCGTTATTCTCACGCTGCTGAAGGCACTGGCCGTCATCGTGCCGCTGCTGATCGGCGTCGCCTATCTCACCTATTTCGAGCGCAAGGTGATGGGCGCGATCCAGCTGCGCAAAGGCCCTAACGTGGTCGGCCCGTTCGGCCTGTGGCAGCCTTTCGCCGACGCGCTGAAAATGGTCTTCAAGGAGACGATCTTCCCCACCGGGGCGGACCGTGTGCTGTTCGCCCTGGCGCCGATGATCACGTTCGGCCTGGCGGTCACCGCCTGGGCGGTGATCCCGGTGAGCAATGGCTGGGCGGTTGCCAACATCAATGTCGGCATCCTCTATCTGTTCGCGATCTCCTCGCTCGGCGTGTACGGCATCATCATCGCCGGCTGGGCCAGCAACTCGCGCTACCCGTTTCTTGGCGCGATGCGCAGCGCGGCGCAGATGGTGTCCTACGAAGTCTCTATGGGCTTCGTCATCGTCACCGTTCTGATGTGCGCCGGCAGCCTCAATCTGAACGACATCGTGCTGGCGCAGCGCCATCTCTGGTACGCGGTCCCGCTTTTCCCGATGCTGATCATCTTCTTCATCTCCGGCATCGCCGAGACCAACCGCGCGCCGTTCGATCTCGCGGAAGGCGAGACGGAAATCGTCGCCGGCTTCTTCGTGGAATATAGCGCCATGACCTTCGCGCTGTTCTTCCTCGGCGAATATGCGAACATGATCCTGGTCTCCGCGATGACCACGCTGCTGTTCCTCGGCGGCTGGCTCGCCCCCTTGCCCTTCGCGCCGTTCACCCTGGTGCCGGGCGTGATCTGGTTCCTCGCCAAAATCCTGCTCTGCCTGTTCGTGTTCGTATGGGTGCGCGCGACGCTGCCGCGCTTCCGCTACGACCAGCTGATGGCGCTGGGCTGGAAGGTGTTCCTGCCTTTGTCTCTCGCCTGGCTGGTGATCACCGCCAGCTTTCTGGAAATCTTCGGGCTGCTGCCCCATGCTTGATAGGTCAACACCATGATCCGGCTCGACCGTATGGCCCGTGGACTGCTGCTGAGCGAAATCGTCGCCGGCCTCGGTCTCACGCTGAGATATTTCTTCAAGCCTAAAGCCACGATCAACTATCCGTTTGAGAAGAACCCGATCAGCCCGCGCTTCAAAGGCGAGCACGCGCTGCGCCGTTACCCGAACGGCGAGGAGCGTTGCATTGCCTGTAAGCTCTGCGAGGCGGTGTGCCCCGCGCAGGCGATCACCATCGAGGCCGAACCGCGCGAGGACGGCTCGCGCCGCACCACGCGCTACGACATCGACATGGTGAAATGCATCTATTGCGGCCTGTGCGAGGAAGCCTGCCCGGTGGATGCCATCGTCGAGGGGCCGAATTTCGAATTCGCCACCGAGACGCGCGAGGAACTGCTCTACGACAAGGCCAAGCTGCTGGCCAATGGCGACCGGTGGGAACCGGAGCTGGCGAAGCGGCTGGAACTCGACGCGCCTTACCGGTGAGAGGCCAGCCATGATCCCCAATCTCGTTTTCTATGTCGTCTCCTTCATCCTGCTGGCTTCGGCGGTGATGGTGGTCAGCAACCGCAATCCGGTGCATTCGGTGTTGTTCCTGATCCTCGCTTTCATCAATGCCGCGATCCTGTTCCTGCTGTGCGGCGCCGAGTTCCTGGCGATGCTTCTGGTCATCGTCTATGTCGGCGCGGTCGCCGTGCTGTTCATGTTCGTGGTGATGATGCTGGACGTGAATTTCGCCAAGCTGCGCGAAGGGTTCCAGCGTTATGCGCCGGTCGGCGCCATCGTCGGCGCGGTGCTGTTCATCGAGCTGGTTCTGGTGGTTTCCGGCTGGACCTTGGCCCCCGGCGCCGCCCAGGCGCGGCTCTACCCGACGCCGTCGCACATCACCAACGCCGTGGCGCTGGGCTCGCTGATCTACACGAACTACCTGCCGCTGTTCCAGCTCGCCGGCGTGATCCTGCTGGTGGCGATGATCGGCGCGATCGTGCTGACGCATCGCGAGCGCCGCCGTGCCAAGACCCAGGATCTCGACCTGCAGCATGCCCGCGTGCCGGCGGACACGCTGGCAATGGTGAAAACCAGGCTTGGCGCCGGCGCTGAACTGCCGCGCCATGAGGAGGATGCGCTGTGATGACCGTGCCGCTTTCCCATTATCTGATCGTCGCAGGATTGCTGCTGGTGATCGGCATTTTCGGCATCTTCATGAACCGCAAGAACATCATCGTGATCATGATGTCGATCGAGCTGATGCTGCTCGCGGCGAACTTGAATTTCGTCGCTTTCTCCGGCGCCCTGCACGACATGGTGGGCCAGGTCTTCACCATGTTCGTGCTCACCGTCGCCGCCGCAGAGGCGGCGATCGGGCTTGCCATTCTGGTTATTTACTTCCGCAACCGCGGCTCGATCGAGGTCGAGGACGTAACGTTGATGAAGGGCTGATATGTTAACGCTGATCGCCGTTCTCGCACCGCTTGTCGGTTCCGTAATCGCGGGCGTCGGCCGCCCGTTCCTAGGCAAGCAGCTGGCGATCGCCGCCAGCATCCTGGCCATGATCGTCTCGGCCATCGCCGGGGTGAAATCCCTCATCATGCTGGTCCATTCCGGCGTGCCGGCGGCGCCGCTGCATGTGGCGGAGTGGATTTCGGTCGGCGGTTTCACGCCGGACTGGAGCCTGCGCCAGGACATGCTGTCGATGGTGATGGTGGCGATGGTCAGCTCCGTCTCGCTGGTCATCCATATCTACAGCGCCGGCTACATGGCCCATGACAAGACCGTGCCGCGCTTCTTCTCGTATATTTCGCTGTTCACCTTCGCGATGCTGATGCTGGTGACGGCGAATAATCTGGTCCAGCTGTTCTTCGGCTGGGAAGGTGTGGGCCTCGTCTCCTACCTGCTCATCGATTACTGGTATGACCGGCCGGCCGCCAATGCGGCGGCGATCAAGGCCTTCATCGTCAACCGCGTCGGCGATTTGTTCTTCGCGGTCGGCATCGCGCTCACCTACCTCATTTTCAACACCATTTCCTTCGACGGCATTTTCGCCGCCGTCGCCGCGCATGCGGGCAACCGCTACGTGCTGTTCGGCAGCGCCTTCCCGGCGTTGGAGGTGATCTCGATCCTGCTGTTCATCGGAGCCATGGGCAAGTCGGCGCAGTTCCTGCTGCACACCTGGCTGGCCGATGCGATGGAAGGCCCGACGCCGATTTCCGCGCTCATCCATGCCGCCACCATGGTCGCGGCCGGCGTGTTCATGATCGTGCGCATGTCGCCGCTGATCAACCATGCCCCGGTGGCGATGGAGGTGATTACGGTGATCGGCGCCACGACCGCCTTCTTCGCCGGCACGGTCGGCTGCGTGCAGAACGACATCAAGCGCATCATCGCTTATTCCACCTGCTCGCAGCTCGGCTATATGTTCATCGCCGCCGGGCTCGGCGCTTACCCGGTCGCGATTTTCCATCTCATCAACCATGCTTTCTTCAAGGCACTGTTGTTCCTGGCGGCCGGCTCGGTGATCCATGCGATGTCCGACGAGCAGGATGTGCGGCTGATGGGCGGCCTCTGGCGCAAGCTGCCGATCACCTGGGTGATGATGCTCATGGGCGGCCTGGCACTCTCCGGCATTCCGCCTTTCTCAGGCTATTATTCGAAGGACGCCATTCTCGATGCAGCTTTCGCGGCGCATAGCACGGTCGGCCTGTATGGCTGGGTGTGCGGCACCGTCACTGCCGGGCTCACCGCCTTCTACACCGCGCGGCTGGTCCTGCTGACCTTCCACGGTGCGTCGCGCGCGCCCAAGCATGTGCAGGAGCATGTGCATGAGAGCCCGTGGGTGATGCTCGGGCCCTTGCTGGTGCTCTCCGTCGGCGCGCTGTGCAGCGGCTTCCTGCTGCGTGGCTCTTTCATCGGCGAGGGGTTCCAGGCTTTCTGGGGCAGCAGCATCGACGTGCCGGGCACGGTCATGCAGTCGCTCGAGCAGATCCCGGCCTGGGCGTCGCTGGCGCCGCTCATCGCCGCACTCACCGGTCTCGCGGTGGCCGCCGTGATGTATATCTTCGTGCCGTCGCTGCCGGCGACGCTCTCGCAGGCCTTCAAACCGCTTTATCTGTTCGTGCTCAACAAATGGTATTTTGATGAGCTCTACGATGCGGTTCTGGTCCGTCCGAGCCTGCGGCTGGCGAAATTCGCCTGGCGCGGCGACGAGCAGGTGATCGACGGCGTGCCCACCGGCCTTGCCACGCTCACCGCCGATGCCTCGACGCAGACGGTGAAACTGCAGACCGGGTCGATCGCCCTCTATGCCTTCGTCATGCTGATCGGCCTGCTCGGCTTCCTCAGCCTCTTCCTGTGGGTCCGCTAACATGAACCAGGCCGGTTTCCCGATCCTTTCGCTCATCACCTTCCTGCCGCTGGTCGGCGTGCTCTACCTCGCCACGCTGCGCGGCGACGAGGCGGCGGTGGCGCGCAATGCCCGCTATGCCGCGCTCTGGACCAGCCTCGTGGTTCTGGCGCTCGGCATCTATCTCTGGAGCGCTTTCAACCCGGCCATCGCCGGCTTCCAGTTCGTGGAAACCGTGCCCTGGCTCACCGGGCTCTCCGTGCAATATCGCATGGGGGTGGACGGCATCAGCCTGTTCCTGATCCTGCTCACGCTGTTCATCACGCCGATCGCGATCATCTCCGCCTGGTCGATCACGCGCCGCGTGCGCGAGTTCATGATCGCGTTCCTGCTGCTGGAAACGATGACAGTGGGCATGTTCGCGGCACTCGACTTCGTGCTGTTCTACATCTTCTTCGAGGCGGTGCTGCTGCCGATGTATCTCATCATCGGCGTCTGGGGCGGTGAGAAGCGCATTTTCGCGGCGGTGAAATTCTTCATTTTCACGCTCGCCGGCTCGCTCTTCATGCTGCTGGCGCTGGTCTGGATGTGGCGCAATGCCGGCACCACCGACATCGTCACGCTGCTGCACACGCCGATCCCGCCGCGCATCCAGATGTGGTTGTTCATCGCCTTCCTCGCCTCGTTCGGCGTGAAGGCGGCGGTCTGGCCGCTGCATACCTGGCTGCCGGATGCTTACGGCGAGGCCCCGCTGCCGGGCACGATCATGCTCTCGGCCGTGCTGTCGAAAATGGGCGCCTACGGTTTCCTGCGCTTTGCCGTGCCGATGCTGCCCCAGGCCTCGGCCGCCGCCGAGCCGCTGATGTTCACGCTCGGCGTGGTCGCGGTGATCTATGTCTCTTACGTGGCGCTGGCGCAGACCGACATGAAGCGCATGATCGCCTATTCCTCGGTCGCGCATATGGGCGTGATCGTGATCGGCATCTTCACTTTCACGGTCGAGGGCGTCGAGGGCGCTCTGTTCCAGATGCTCTCGCACGGCCTCGTCATTGCCGGCCTGTTTGTCTGCTCCGGCATTCTGCTGGCGCGCGGCCAGACCATGGCGCTGAACCGGCTGGGAGGCCTTTCCACGCGCATGCCGGTCTATGCCTCGGCGCTGATGCTGTTCTCGCTGGCGAATATGGGCCTGCCGGGCACGTCGGGCTTTATCGGGGAAATTCTCGTCATCGTCGGCGCGCTGAAAGTGAATTTCTGGGTGTCGCTGCTGGGTGGCGCCGGCATGGTGCTGGGTGCCGCCTACATGCTGGTGCTGCTGCGCGCCGTGCTGTTCGATAAATTCACCCGGCCGGAGCTGGCGGGGCTGAAGGATCTCACTGCCGGGGAATATGCCATGCTGCTGCCGCTCACCGTGATGGTGCTGTGGCTGGGCATTTATCCCAGCAGTTTCACGCATATTTTCGATGCGCCGGTCACCGCCCTGGTGCAGGCGCATGTCGCCGCCCTCGCACCGCACACGGCTATCGCCATGGTGAGCAAATGATCTCTTTCTCCCCCCTCATTTCCCCTTTGCTGCTGGGCCTCGGCGGCATGGCGCTGCTGATGTTCGGCGTGCTCTCGAAGCGCGATCGGACGCCCTGTTGCACCGTCGGCGCGCTGATCCTGCTGGCGCTCGCCGCCGGCTTCACCCTGGCGGCGCCGGGTGGCAGGCTGTTCGGCGGGCTGCTTTACACCAGCACCTTCACCCGCTTTGCCGATGTGCTGGTGATGCTGGGCGCCGCCGCCGCTTTGGTCCTCTCGCTCGACTATAACCGCCGCGAAGGCATCGCCCGGTTCGAATATCCGATCCTGGTGCTGTTCTCCGTGCTCGGCATGATCGTGATGATCTCGGCGGCCGACCTCATGGCGCTGTATGTCGGGTTCGAGCTGCAATCGCTGGCGCTCTATATCTGCGCGGCGCTGGCGCGGGATTCGCTGCGCTCCACCGAGGCGGGGCTGAAATATTTCGTCCTGGGCGCGTTGGCCTCCGGCCTGCTGATCTACGGCATTTCGCTGGTTTACGGCTTTGCCGGCACCACCAATTTCGCGTCCCTGTCCGGCATTCTGGCGCATGGCGCGGGTTATGGCGCGGTGATCGGCATCGTCTTCGTGTTGGTGGGGCTGGCGTTCAAGATTTCCGCCGCACCTTTCCATATGTGGACGCCGGATGTGTATGAGGGCTCGCCGAGCCCGGTCACGGCTCTGTTTGGCACCGCGCCGAAAGTCGCGACCATGGCGCTGCTGCTCGCGGTGATGGTCGGGCCGTTCGGCGGCCTGCTGCATCAATGGCAGATGCTGGTCGAGATCCTCAGCGTCATCTCCATGGCGCTCGGCGCGCTGGCCGCGATCGGCCAGACCAACATCAAGCGCCTGCTCGCTTATTCCTCGATCGGCCATATGGGCTACGCGCTGATGGGCCTCGCCGCCGGCACCGTGGCCGGCATCCAGGCGACGCTGGTTTACATGGCGATTTATGTCGTCATGTCCTTCGGCAGCTTTGCCTGCGTCATCGCCATGCGCCGCCGCGGCCAGGCGGTGGAGACCATCGCCGATCTGGCCGGCCTGTCTTCCGAGAAGCCGGGCTTTGCCCTGGCGCTCGCGATCTTCATGTGGGCGATGGCCGGCATCCCGCCGCTCTCCGGCTTCTTCGGCAAGCTCTATGTCTTCTCCGCGGCCGTGAATGCCGGGCTGGACACGCTCGCCGTGGTCGGCGTGGTGACAAGCGTGATCGGCGCGTTCTATTATCTGCGCGTGATCAAAGTGATGTATTTCGATACCGGCCGGCCGGAATTCGACCCGATGGCGGGCGGCGTGCGCTTCGTCATGACGGTTGGCGCCATCGTCACCTGCCTGTTCGTGTTCATTCCCGGCCCGCTGATCAGCGCCGCCGATGCCGCAGCCAGGGCGTTGATGGGGTGATCGCCTGGCGGCTTGAACGTTACGACGAGCTCGGTTCGACCTCGGATGAATGCGTCGCCCGCGCCAAAGCAGGCGAGGCCGCCGGCCTTGCGGTCCAGGCGCGGCGGCAGGTTGCCGGGCGCGGCAGCCGGGGGCGGCAATGGAGTGCGCCTGAAGGCAATCTGAATCTTTCCATCCTACTCCGCCCCGACCGGCCGGCGGCGGAGGCCGGACTTTTTTCTCTCCTGGCTGGCATTGCTGTCGCCGACGCTTTGGCGCCGCGGTGCCAGACCCGGCCAATGCTGAAATGGCCGAATGATGTGCTGCTGGACGGGGCCAAGGTCGCCGGCATTCTCATCGATGCCACGCCGGATGGCGACCGGCTCGACTGGCTGGTGATCGGCATCGGGGTCAATCTGGCGGCCGCACCTGAGATCGAAGGCCGCCGCACCACCTCGCTTAGCGCCCATGGCGGCGACCTCTCGGCCGATGACGCGGCCGATGCGGTTCTCGCCGGGATTTCCGCCTGGCACGACGCGCCGGGCGCGCGCATCAAGGATGCCTGGCTGGCACGGGCGCACCCTGTGGGCACGCCGCTCATCGTGCGCGGCGCGCGGGGCGAGCGCTCCGGCACCTTTGCGGGCCTCTCCGCCGCCGGCGAATTGCTGTTGCAGGACAAAGATCGTATCGACCCGATCAGCACGGGTGACATTCTGCTCGGGCAGGGCTGAGGGAAGCAGAAAGCCATGCTACTGGTCATTGATGCCGGTAACACGAACATCGTTTTCGCTGTGCATGACGGTACGGACTGGCGCGGCGCCTGGCGCCTGGCCACCTCCGCGCAGCGCACGTCGGACGAATATGGCGTGTGGCTGGAGGCATTGCTGACCCGCGCCGGCCTCAGCACCCGACAGATCGGCCGGGCCGTGATCGGCACCGTGGTGCCCGCGGCCTTGTATCATCTGCGCCGGCTCTGCCGCGACTGGTTCGATGCCGAGCCGCTGGTCGCCCAGGCTTCGCTCGATTGGGGCTTCGACATCAAGGTCGATAATCCCGAGGAGGTCGGCGCCGACCGGCTGCTCAACGCGCTGGCCGCGCACAATCATTATCGCGGGCCGCTGGTGGTGGTCGATTTCGGCACCGCCACCACGTTCGACGTGGTCGATGGCGACGGCGCCTATCTTGGCGGGGTGATCTCGCCCGGCATCAACCTGTCCATCGAGGCGCTGCACCGGGCCGCGGCGCGGCTGCCGCGTATCGGCATCGGCCGGCCGCAGGCGGTGATCGGCCGCTCCACCATCCCAGCCATGCGCTCAGGCATTTATTGGGGCTATATCGGGTTGATCGAGGGTTTGCTCGCCCGCATCGAGGGCGAGTATGGCTTTCCGCTGAAAGCCATTGCCACCGGCGGCTTGGCTCCGTTATTTGCCGAGGGTACGAGTAAATTCACCGCGATTGACTCTGACCTGACTTTGGACGGGCTGCGCCTGCTCTCGCTGCGCAACCCGCCGCCGCCTTTGCCGCGCGACCGTCCGCGGTTTATCGAGAGTGACTGAACAGTTTTTCTTCCAGGAGCGTTTTAACTGATGGCAAAATCCACCGGCAAATCCTCGGGTCCTATCCGGGGCGATGCCCCGGGCGGGTTCATTTTCATTCCCCTCGGCGGCACCGGGGAGATCGGCATGAATTTCAACCTTTACGGCTGCGACGGAACCTGGATCGCGGTCGATTGCGGCATGGGCTTTTCCGGCCCTGATTCGCCGGAGACGGAAATCCTGCTGCCCGATCCCAGCTTCATCGCCGAGCAGCGCGAGGCGTTGCGTGGGCTGATCATCACCCATGCGCATGAGGATCATATTGGCGGCGTCGCGCGGCTCTGGCCGCAATTGCGCTGCCCGATCTATGCCACGCCGTTCTGCGCCGCGGTGATCCGCCGCAAGCTGGCCGAGGCAGGGCTTGGCCGCGAGGTGAAAATCCATGTGATCCAGCCGGGCGGGGCGTTCCATCTGGCGCCGTTCAACCTGCGCTTCATCCCCATGACCCATTCCACGCCGGAAGCCCAGGCGCTTGCCATCACCACCTCTTACGGCACGGTGCTGCATACTGGCGACTGGAAAACCGACCCCAACCCGGTGGTCGGGCACCGGATGGACGAGGCGGCGCTGCGCGCGCTCGGCGATGAAGGCGTGCTCGCAATGGTGTGCGATTCCACCAATGCGATGAATGAGGGGCATTCGGGCTCGGAGGCGGAAGTCGCCAAAAGCCTGAAGGCGCTGATCGGCGATCTGCCGGGGCGCATCGCCGTCACCTGCTTTGCCAGCAACATCGCCCGTGTCGCCAGCGTGATCGAGGCCGGCCAGGCGGCGGGGCGCCATGTGGCGCTGGTTGGCCGCTCTTTGGGCAATTACGTCACCGCCGCGCAGGAAGCGGGTTACATGCAGGATGTGCCGGATTTCGTGCCCGAGGAGGAAATCGGCGCGATCCCCGACGATAATCTGCTCCTGGTCGTCACCGGCAGCCAGGGCGAGCCGCGTTCGGCGCTGGCGCGCATCGCCGCCGACACGCATCGCTACGCGGTGCTGGGCGAGGGGGATTGCGCGATTTTCTCCTCGCGCATGATCCCGGGCAATGAGCGCGCCATCGGCGCCGTGCAGGACGCGCTGGTGCGCCGCGGCGTGGATGTGATCACCGATGACGATCAGTTCACCCACGTGTCCGGCCACCCGGCGCGCGATGAGCTGAAGAAGCTCTACCGGCTGGTGCGGCCCAAATACATCGTGCCGACCCATGGCGAATGGCGTCATCTCTCGGCCCATGCGGAACTGGCCGAGGCCGAAGGCATCCCAGCCGTGCGGGTGGAAAATGGCGATGTGGTGCAGTTCGCCCCGGGCGTGCCGGAGATCGTCGATACCGTGCCGGTCGGGCGGCTTGCGGTCGATGGCGACCGGATCGTGCCGCTGAAAGGCGGCGTGCTCGGCGCGCGCCGGCGCATGCTGTTCAACGGCGTGGTGGTGGGCAGCTTTGTTGCCGACAGCAGCGGCCAGCCGCTCGGCACCGTGCGCGTCTCCGCGCCGGGCCTGCTGGACGATATCGACGGAACGTTCCGCTTGCAGGTGGAAAAGGAGTTCCTGGAGCTGCTGCTCGACCTGCCGCGCAAGCTGCGCGCCGAGGAAGCTGCCTATATCGACGCCGCACGGGCCGGCTTGCGCAAAATCATGGGCAAACATTTCGGCAAGCGGCCGATCGTGGAAGTCCATATGCTGCAAGTCGGCTGAGTTGAATTTGATCAAAAATTGGTCGAATTTTCAGGTGATTATCAGAAAGCGATAAAATTTTTATCGCTTTTTAAATCAAAAGCCTAAAATACATCCAAATTCCGCGCTTTTTTAATAGACGCTCGGTCGTGGTCCCAGGCAGTATGCGTATAGGATGAGGTTTGGTTCTTCATCCTGTCGTGTGACTGGCGTTTCCTCCCTGAACTTGGCCCGCCGCCCTCGAGGCTGGCGGGCTTTTTTCTTTCCGGCTATGGAATGATAAAATGGGGGCTGATTTGGGAAGAGGAAGGAAGGGCTTCTTTTTGTGAACAAAAAGAAGCAAAAAAACTTCTATAATTTGGGCCGTGCTCGTTTCGGCGCCACGGGCCCAAAGTCAAAAAAGTTTTTGCGCCGCTTTTTCCGAAAAGCGGCTGCTTTCTTTTGACGACGCGCCCAAGCGAAATCACCGATCTCACCGTTTGCCGCGCATTTTTCGCCGCCTGGGTATTTTCCTACCATGTCGATCTTTATCTGGGCCTGTCGCACCGGCTCGGGCCGTTCGCCGGCTGGCTGCAGCGGGGCTATCTCGGTGTTGACGGGTTTTTCCTGCTCTCCGGGCTGATTCTGGCGCGCTTGCATGGGGAATTTTCGCCGCACGCGCCGGGGCCGTTCGCGCCGAAAGTCTGGCGCTTTCTCAACCGCCGTTTGGCGCGGATTTACCCCGTGCATGTCGCGACGCTGTGCCTGCTGGCAGTATTTCTGGTCCTGGCGCGGATGGAGGGGGTTTTTCCCCGAGAGGCCAGCCGGTTCGGGCTGGTGCCGCTGCTGCAGAATGTATTTCTGATCCAAGGCTGGGGGTTCGCGGATGTGGGCAACTGGAATTACCCTTCCTGGTCGATCAGCGCGGAATGGGCGGGGTATCTGCTGTTCCCGCTGCTGTGGCGGGCTTTGTGCTGGTGTGAGGCGGTGGTGGCGGGGCAGGTGGTGCTGCTCGGTTTTTTGCTCCTGGGCCTGCTGGTTTCCTGGCATCACCAGAGTCTTAATTTTGGCTTTTCCCGGGCATTGCCACGCTTCTTTCCCGAGTTCCTGATCGGCATGGGTACCGCCCGGCTGCTGCCGCATCTGGCGGGGCTGGTGCCGGCGCGGGGATTGGCGCTGGCAGGGCTGGTGCTGGTTGGCGCCGGCGCCGGTACGGCGGAGGATTTTATTGCGGCGGTCGGGCTGTGGCTGCTGCTTACCGCCTGCGCGGCACAGCATGAGGCCGGATGGCAGCCGCTGCTATTCTCCCAGGCCGGGCTGCTGGCCTTCGGCCGGCTTTCCTATGCCTTTTACATGAGCTTTGCCGTGGCGGAGCTGGTGCTGGTGAACCTGTTCCGGCAGCGCGGCTGGGCGCCGGCGGGGCATCCATTCTGGTTCGCGGTCGGGATGTTCGGAGTGACGCTGGCGCTCGCTTTGGCGCTGCGGGAAGTAGAGAAGGCTACTTTTTGTGAACAAAAAGTAGCAAAAAAACTTTGCTAATTTGGGCCCGTGCTGGTTCCGGCGCCTCAGGCCCAGAGTAAACAAAAGTTTTTGCGCCGCTTTTTTCAAAAAGCGGCCACTTTCTTTCTTGTTGTTTGCCTCGCGCGCAAAGCGCTTTAAACAGCCTCAGCCCCTCATTGCGAAGGTTCTCCATGCGTCTGTCTCAAAGCCTGATCCCCACCCTCAAGGAAACCCCGGCGGAGGCGCAGATTGCCTCGCACCGGCTGATGCTGCGCGCCGGCCTGGTGCGGCAGATGGCGTCCGGCATTTACGCCTGGCTGCCGGTGGGGCACCGGGTTCTGACCAAGATCGCCAACATCGTGCGCGAAGAGCAGGATGCGGCCGGCGTGCAGGAAATGCTGATGCCGACCATCCAGAGCGCCGATCTGTGGCGTGAGAGCGGCCGCTACGACGCCTATGGCAAGGAGATGCTGCGCATCACCGACCGGCATGAGCGCGAGCTGCTCTACGGCCCGACCAATGAGGAAATGATCACCGCGATCGTGCGCGATTCCGTGAAGAGCTATCGCGACCTGCCGCAGATGCTCTATCACATCCAGTGGAAATTCCGTGACGAGGTGCGCCCGCGTTTCGGCGTGCTGCGCGGCCGCGAGTTCCTGATGAAGGACGGCTATAGCTTCGATCTCGACAAGGCAGGCGCCGTGCTCGCCTACAAGAAGATGATGCTGGCCTATATGCGCACCTTCCAGCGCATCGGCATCACCGCGATCCCGATGCGTGCCGATACCGGGCAGATCGGCGGCGATCTCTCCCATGAGTTCCATGTGCTGGCGCCGACCGGCGAGAGCGGCGTGTTCTATGACGCGGCTTTCGAGGCGGGCGATTCGCTGGCGACGAACGATATCGACGCTTTCTACGAGCAGATGACGACGATCTACGCCGCCACCGACGAGAAGCATGACACCGCCGCCTGGGAGAAGATCCCCGAGGACCGGCGCCGCGAGGGGCGGGGCATCGAGGTCGGGCAGATTTTCTATTTCGGCAAGAAATATTCCGAGACGATGAATTTCGGCGTGGTCGGCCCCGATGGGACCAAGATTTTTCCCGAGATGGGCAGCTACGGCATCGGCGTGTCGCGTCTGGTCGGCGCCATCATCGAGGCGCGGCATGACGAGGCGGGCATCATCTGGCCGGATGCGGTGGCCCCGTTCCGCGCCGCGATTTTGAACCTGCGCCAGGGCGATGCGGCGACCGACGGTATCTGCGAGGCGCTGCACGCCAAGCTGGGCGCGGATGGGCTTTACGATGACCGCGAGGAGCGGGCCGGCCAGAAATTCGCGGAAGCCGATCTGATGGGCCATCCCTGGCAGATCATCGTCGGCCCGCGCGGGGCGGCAAACGGCCAGGTGGAGCTGAAGCGCCGCGCCACCGGCGAGCGGTTTGAACTTTCCGTCGAAGACGCGTTGGCGAAAGTTCTCGGCTGATGTTCGGCGCCTTTGAGCGGAAGGTTGCGGCCCGTTACCTGCGCGCCCGTCGCGGCGAGCGCTTCGTCTCGGTGATCGCGATTTTCTCTCTGGTCGGCATCGCGCTCGGCGTTGCCACGCTGATCATCGTGATGTCGGTGATGAACGGGTTCCGTCAGGAACTGCTCGCGCAGATCCTCGGCCTCAACGGCGATATCGGCGTCTATGGCGCCGGTGTGCCGCTGACCAATTACCAGGACATCGCCAACCGGATCAGGCAGATCCATGGCGTGAACGCCGCGTTTCCGATCGTGCAGGACGAGGTGCTGATGTCCGGCCCGGCCGGCGGCGCAACCGGCGGTGTCGCGCGTGGCATCACGCAAGAAGGGCTGCAGGCGCTGCCCACGGTCGAAAACCATGTCATTGCCGGCAGCCTCTCGGCGCTGCAGGGCGATGATGCGATCGCCATCGGCAGCGGCCTTGCCAGCCAGTTCGGTGTGACGGTGGGGTCGAATATTTCGCTGATCCTGCCGCAAGGAAAAGCCACGATCATCGGCACGATCCCGAGCGTGCAGAGCTTCCGTGTGGTCGCGATCTTCCAGACCGGCATGCAGCAATATGATTCGAGCTTCGTGTTCCTTCCCCTGGAAGCGGCGCAGACTTTGTTCCAGCTGCCTCATGCGGCGACGCAGATTCAGGTGTTCGTGCAGGATCCGGACCACGATACCAGGGTCAAGCAGGATATTGTAAATGCTTTCCCGGATACGCCGATCAGCATCCAGGACTGGCGCCAGAACAATGACAGTTTCCTCGCCGCCGTGACGGTCGAGGGCAATGTGATGTTCCTGATCCTGACGCTCATCATCGTCGTCGCGGCCTTCAACGTGATCTCCTCGCTGATCATGATGGTGAAGGACAAGGCGCGCGACATCGCGATCCTGCGCACGATGGGGGCGAGTTCCGGCGCGATCCTGCGGATTTTCCTGATGTGCGGCGCCTCGGTGGGGATTCTCGGCACGGTGATCGGCTTTGGCATCGGCGTGGTGTTCTGCGCCTATATCGAGCAGATCCGCGAATTCGTGCAGCGCATCACCGGCACGCCGCTGTTCGATCCGACGGTGTATTACCTGGAATCCCTGCCGGCGAAGCTGGATTGGCACCAGGTGATGGCGGTGCTGATTTTGTCCTTCGCGCTCTCCATCCTCGCCACTCTGTATCCGAGCTGGCGCGCCGCCCGCATTGACCCGATCGAGGCTCTCCGCCGTGAATGATATTCTGGTTCTGCAAAATATCCGCCGCACCTACAAAACCGGGAGCGAGGCACTGACGGTGCTGGACGGTGCGGCGCTGACGCTGCGCCAGGGCGAGATCGTCGCCCTGGTCGCGCCGTCGGGCTCCGGCAAGTCGACGCTGCTGCATCTGGCGGGGTTGTTGGAAAAACCCGATGACGGCGCGGTCCTCATCAACGGTCAGGATGCCGGCACGCTGAGCGATGCGGCGCGCACCAAAATCCGCCTGAGCACGATCGGCATCGTGTATCAGTTCCATCATCTGCTGCCGGAATTCACGGCGCTCGAGAATGTCACGCTGCCGCAGATGATCGCCGGCAAAAGCCGGCCTGAGGCGGAGCGGCGCTCCCTACGAGCTGCTGACCAAGCTTGGCCTGGCGGCACGGGCCAGCCACCTGCCCGGCAAATTGTCCGGCGGCGAACAGCAGCGCGTCGCCATTGCCCGGGCGCTCGCCAACAATCCGTCAATTCTGCTGGCGGACGAGCCGACCGGAAATCTCGACGTGCACACCGCCGACATCGTGTTCGATGAGCTGCTGCACATCGTGCGCTCGGAAAATGTCGCGGCTTTGATCGCCACGCATAATCCGGATCTGGCGCAGCGGATGGATCGTAAGCTCAGCCTGCGTGATGGAAGGCTGTATTAAGGTAAAGAAAGTAGCCGCTTTTTAAAAAAAGCGGCGCAAAAACTTTTTGGACTTCTGGGCCTGTGGCGTTGAAACGGCACGGGCCCAGATTAACAAAGTTTTTTTGCTACTTTTTGTTCACAAAAAGTAGCGCTTACTTTTCCCTTCCTTATCGCTCAACCGCCCGGGCCGGCAGGTCATAGCCGAGGCTGCGCAGGGCCGCGGCAGCGCCGGGGTGGAAGGGCAGGCCGGCATCGATGACCGGCCGCAGCTGCGGGGCGCTGCGCCGCGGAGGGCACGGCCGTAGCCAGGTTGCCGCGGTGGCGCAGGGCGGCGAGGGTGATGTCGCGCGCCACTTGTCGGGCAGGCTGGCCGCGCCGATCGCGAGATTTTCCGTGCCGATGCAGGCCACCGGGCAGGCTCTGGCCAGGAAACAGCCCAGCCGGCAGCACCATGCCGCACAGGCCCGGGATCGCCTGCTCCACCCGGTTGATCTCGGCCGGCGTCAGCCCGATCAGCGAGAGTTCGTCATGCGTGGCGGCGGCGACGATGGCGGCGAGCGGCGGCGCGCTGATGAAGGCGCAAGCATCGAGTTGCCCCGGCCGCCATCTGCAGCAGGCCGTTCTGGAACGTGCCGGTGGTGATGAAATGGCCTTCGAGGCCAAGGGCGGCGAGGATCGCCGGCACGGCGGCGGAATCGGTGTCGCCAGGGGCGCTGAGGCCGATCCGTTTGCCGGCCAGTTGCTCCACGCTGGTGATGCCGGTGCGGCGCGGCGAAACGATCTGCAAAGCCGAGGGAAACAGCGGGGAACAAAACGCGGAAGGCGTCGAATTTCACGCCCGCGGTCCATTGCCCCCGGCCCAGCCGCGCCTCGGCGCCGACCATCGTCGTGGCGATGCCCAGCTGGGCGGCGTTGCGTTCGATCAGCAGAATATTCGCCACCGCGCCGTTGGAGGCGTGGAAGTCGATGTTCAGCCCGGCCGTCCTGGGCCAGCTGCCCCAGCCCGTGCCGTAGCGCGCGTAAGGCGTGCCGGCGCGGCCGGTGGCCATGATCAGCGGCATTTGCGGCATCGTCTGCGCGGCCCGTGCCGCGCCCGCCGGCAAAGCGAGCGCCAGGCCGAGCAGGCCCCGTCGCGATAAGCTCATCGAAAATCTCCGAAACAATCAGATCAGATGCCGGCAGCGCTCCAATGCCGCGATCAAAGCCGTGCGCACGCCGGGTTCGAGCGCCGAATGCCCGGCATCCGGCACCAAAGTGAGCCGCGCCTTCGGCCAGGCGGCGGCGAGTTCGAAAGCCGATTGCGCCGGGCAGATCATGTCGTAGCGCCCTTGCACGATCTCGCCAGGGATGCCGCGCAGGGCCGCCATATGGGCGAGCAGCCCGCCTTCCGGCAGAAACAGGTCATGCGCGAAGTAATGCGCTTCGATGCGCGCCAGGCCGATGGCGGTGCGGTCCTGCGCGAAGGCGGAGACCGCCTCGAAGCTCGGCAGCAGGGTGGAGCAGGAGCCCTCATAGAGGCTCCAGCTGCGGGCGGCGGGGCCGTGCACGAGCGGGTCGGGGTCGGTGAGGCGGCGCAGATAGTTGCCCAGCAGGTCGCCGCGCTCGGCCTCGGGCAGGAATTGCGCGAAGGCGGCATGCGCGTCGGGGAAGACCCGCGCCATGCCGTGCAGGAACCAGTCCACCTCGGTGGCGCGGCCGAGAAAAATGCCGCGCAGCACGGCGCCGGCCACCGCTTCGGGATGCGCCTGCGCATAGGCCAGAGCCAGGGTCGAGCCCCAGGAGCCGCCGAACAGCAGCCAGCGTTCGATGCCGAGAAACTGGCGCAGCGTCTCGATGTCGGCGATCAGATCCGGCGTGGTGTTGGCGACGAGGCTGCCGAGCGGCTTCGAGCGTCCGGCGCCGCGCTGGTCGAAAATGATCACGCGCCAGACCGTCGGGTCGAAGAAACGGCGGTGCACCGCACCGGCCCCGGCGCCCGGGCCGCCATGCAGGAACAGCACCGGCTTGCCGCGCGGGTTGCCGACCTGCTCCCAGTACATCACGTGCTCGTCCGAGAGCGGCAGATAGCCGGTCTCAAAGGGGCCGATCTCCGGGAACAGATCGCCGCGCGGCATTTCGCGCTCTACCCGGCCAGGGCGGCGCGGATCGTCGCCGCGACGCGCAGCGCCTGCGCGTCGGTGAGATCGGGGTGGATCGGCAAGGCCAGGATGCGCGCCGCCCAGGCTCTCCGCCACCGGCATGGCGCTGCCCGTCATGGCTGCCGGCATAGGCGGGCTGCTGGTGCAAGGCGCGCGGGTAATACACGGCGCTGGCGATCTGCTGGGCCCGCAGCGCGGCCTGCACGGAATCGCGGACGGCCTGGTCGGGCAGCAGGATCGAATACACCGCCCAGGCGCTGGTGCTGCCCGGCACGCGGGCGGGGATTTCCACCAGGCCGGCCAGTTCCCGGTCGTAGATCCGGGCGATGGCTTCGCGGCGCCGAATCTCGCTTTCGAACACGTCGAGCTTGGCCAGCAGCACGGCGGCCTGCATCGTGTCCAGCCGGCCGTTCATGCCGGTGCGCAGCACCTCGTAGCGGGTCGTGCCTTCGCCATGCGTGCGCAGCGAGCGGTACAGAGCCGCGCGCTCGGCGGATTCGGTGAACAGCGCGCCGCCATCGCCATAGGCGCCGAGCGGCTTGGAGGGGAAGAAGCTGGTGGCGGTGGCATCGGCGGCGCGGCCGAGCCGCTCGCCGCCAAGGGCGGCGCCAAAGCTTTGCGCGCAATCATCGAGCGTGAAGAGCTTCTCTTCCGCGGCGATGGCGCGGATGGCGGGCCAGTCGGCCGGCTGGCCGAACAGATCCACGCCGATCACGGCCCGCGGCGTCAGCTTTCCGGCGCGCTTCACGTCGGCGATGCGGGCCCGCAGGCCGGCGAGATCCATCTGGAAGGTACGCGGATCGACATCGACGAAAACCGGCGTGGCGCCGAGCAGCAGCGGCACTTCCGCGGTGGCGGTGTAGGTGAAAGCGGGCAGGAACACCGCATCGCCACGGCCGATGCCTTCGGCCATCAGCGCGATCTGCAGCGCGTCCGTGCCGGAACTCACGCTCACGCAATGCGCGGCGCCGCAGAAGGCGGCGAGCCGGGCTTCGAGCTCGGCCACTTCGGGGCCGAGAATATACTGGCCATGCGCCAACACAGCGTCGAGCCGGGCGCGCAATGACGGGCCGATGCGGCTCTGCTGGGCCTTGAGGTCGAGGAACGGGATCGGGGCTATCAGTCTCAGCGGTCATGAAATCGCGTCTTTAGCCCGCCGTTCCGGAAACGGCGAGCCCTGCGTCCTGCACGATATTCCGGCACCATGCGCGCGAGCGTGGCGGTGGCGGCCGCCGCGTCGCCGGTCTGAGACGCCGCCTCGATGGTGCGGATCGCCGCCGCCACCAGGCGCACATCGACCAGGCGCGGCGTGGCCATCAGCAGCCCTTCATGCGCGGTGGGCGCGGGCTTCTCGCTGCCGTGGAACAATTCCTCGAATAATTTTTCCCCCGGCCGCAGGCCGGTGAAGCGGATCGCCACATCCTCCTCCGGGCGCAGCCCCGCGAGGCGGATCATCTGCCGCGCCAGATCGACGATTTTCACCGGCGGCCCCCATGTCGAGCACGAAGATGCCGCCATCGGGAATCGCCTCGGCGCCGCTGCCGACCACGGAGGCCTGCAGCACCAGGCTGACCGCCTCGCGCACGGTCATGAAATAACGCTGCATGTCGGGATGCGTGACGGTCAGCGGGCCGCCTTGGGCGAGTTGGCGGCGGAACAGCGGCACCACCGAGCCGGTCGAGCCCAGCACATTGCCGAAGCGCACGGTGACGCAGCGCATCGCCGCCCCGCCATGGCGGGCCGCGACATCCAGCCCCTGGCAGTACATTTCCGCCAGCCGCTTGGTGGCGCCCATCACCGAGCTCGGATTCACCGCCTTGTCGGTGGAGATCAGCACCATCAGCGCAGCACCGCTGGCGGCCGCGGCATCGGCCACCGCGCGGGTGCCGAGCACGTTGGTCTGCAGACCCTCGAGCGGATTGGCCTCGACGATCGGCACATGTTTCAGCGCCGCAGCGTGGAAGACAAGTTCGGGCTTGAAGGCGTCGCAGAGTTTTTCCAGCCGGGCACGGTCGCGCACGTCGGCGATCACGGCGCGGCGCGGTACGTCCGGCGCCAGCTCGGCGACTTCGATGTCGATCTGCCAGAGCGCGTATTCGCTATTGTCCAGCAGCATCAATTCCGCCGGCGCGAAACCTGCGAGCTGGCGCGCCAGTTCCGAGCCGATGCTGCCGCCCGCTCCGGTGACCAGCACGCGCCGTCCGGCGACCAGCCGCGCCATGCCGGCACGGTCCAGCTTCACCTGCTGGCGGTTCAGCAGGTCTTCGATGGCGATCGGCTGCAATTCAATCTTCTGGTCCGCCGGGGCGAGGCGGGTGAGGCTGGGCGCGCGCAGCACGCGGATGCCGAAACGATCCGCCGCCGCCAGCAGCGCGCCGAGCGTGTCGCCGGCCAGTTCCGGCGTGGTGATGATCAGCAGGTCCGGCTTCTGCGCCAGCCGGTCGAGCGCTGCCTCGGCCTCCTCGACCGCGCCGAAAATATTCAGGCCCTGCACGCGGCGGCCGATATGGCGGGCGGACAGCGCCATCAGCCCGACCACGCGATAGGGCGCGGCGCCGAGCCGGGAATAGGCGGTGAGGAACAGTTCCGCCGTCTCGCCGTTGCCGACCAGCACGGCGCTCTGTGCCGCGTCGTGATTTTCCGCCGGGGCCTGGCGGGCCAGCCGGTAGAGCAGTTTGGGGCCGCTCAGGGCCATCACCAGGGCCAGGATCAGGATCACCGGGAAAGCGGTGGAGGGCATGGGAAGCCCGGCGCCGATCATCAGCAGCACCAGCATCAGCCCGGTCACGGCGGCGGCGGCGCCGATCATCGCCAGGTCGCGGAAGGAGACGAAACGCCAATGCAGGCGCGACAGGCCGAAGGGAATGCCGATCAGCCAGATCGCCATGGCACCGGCCAGGGGCAGAGCCGCCGGCGCGGGCAGCGGATGCGATGGATCGGCAAGCCAGAAGCTGATCGCAACGCCGAGTGCTGCGAGCACGCCATCCAGCACGATGTTGAGGGCGATGCGGGTGGTGAGGTCGAACCGGCGGCGTTGCGTCATGAGGTGCTTATAGCCCGGCGCTGCGTGGCGTCGTAACTAGGGAAGAGGAAAAGGGCCGCTTTTTGAAAAAAGCGGCGCAAAAACTTTTGGTCCTTTGAGCCGTGGTCTTGGTCGGCTGCACAGCCAAACTCACGGGGGCCGGGGCCTCCCGGCCCCGGCGGGTGCGGGCAGAGCCCGCCTCTTTTCTCTTCTTCTTCGCTCTAACCGAGCCAGAACGTGCCTTCGACCTCGACCGCCGCATCCAGCGGCAGGGAGGCGACGCCGACGGTCGAGCGGGCATGCCGGCCGGCCTCGCCGAACACGGCGACGGCGAGATCGGAGGCGCCGTTCATGACCACGGCGTGTTGGGAGAATTCCGGCGTGGCGGCGATGAAGCCGCCGAGGCGCACGATCTTGGTGATGCTTTCGAGGCCGCCGGGCAGGGCGGCCTGCAGCTGCGCCAGAACATTGATCAGGCAGAGCCGCGCGGCGTGCTGGCCTTCTTCCAGGTTCACGCTCTGGCCGAGCTTGCCGGTGACGGCGACCTTGCCGTCGATTGCCGGCAGCTGGCCGCTGACGGTGACGAGGTTGCCGACGATGGTGACGGGAACATAGGTGGCCACCGGGGGCATCGGCTGGGGCAGGGTGATGCCGAGCGCGGTCAGGCGTTCATGGATGGTCATGCGTTGCTCACGAGCTTGAGGTTGCGGCGGCGTTCGCGCGGGGCTGGGGCGGGCAGATCGAGCGGCAGCAGCGGCGCGCGTTCGGCGGCGCCGTCGCCCACCGTGTCGGCTGCTTCCAGGGTCGCGGGGGCGAGGTTGGTCTGGCCGAGATAGTTCACCGCGAGATTGCGGAAGACGTAATCGATCATCGAGGTTGCCTGCAGCACGGCCGGATCGCCCTCGACCGCGCCGGCGGGGCCGAAGCGGGTGAAGGTGAAGGCTTCCACATAATCCTCGAGATTGACGCCGTGCTGCAGGCCGATGCTGACGGCGATGGCGAACGCATCCATCAGCCCGCGGAAGGCCGAGCCTTCCTTGTGCAGGGCGATGAAGATCTCGCCGAGGCGGCCATTGGCGTATTCGCCGGTGGAGAGGAAGAGCTTGTGGCCGCCGACGCTGACTTTCTGCGTATAGCCGCTGCGGCGGGCGGGCAGCGTTTCGCGCCGGCTGATCGCGGCGCGGCGGCATGGGGGCTGCCGGGCGCTCCGGCATTTGCGCCATCAGCGGCGCCAGCGCGTCATGCATGGCCGCATGCGCGGCCGGGCGGGGGGCGGCGAACAATGTTTCGCCGCGCAGCATGCGGGTCAGCGCCGCCTCGGCGGAGAGGCCCTGTGCGGCGAGCTTCTGCGTCGCCCAATGGGCCATCTGCCCGTCGGCATTCAGCGCGGACAAGGCTGGCGCGAAATTGCGGATTTCCGCGCCGAGCAGGGCTTCCACGGCGGGATCCTCGGAGAAGCCGAGCAGGCTCTCATGCCGGCGGCTGCCCAGGGCGGCGGCTTCCTGCTGCGCCGCCAGGGCGGCCGCGTGCAGGCCGGGCACCGCGCAGCCGGCGGGCAGAGGCGTGGCCGAAATCGCGTGGCCGGGGGCGACGGCGCGGGCCTGAAAGGCGGCGGAGGCGCAATCGGCGGCGGCACTCATGAGCGCGGCGAGGGTCAGGGCTGTGTCCCGCGCCGGGGTGGAATCATAGTCCAGGCCGAGCCGGGCGAGAAACAGGTTGAGGTCGGTAAAGCCGAGCGCCAGGCGCTGCGCCGCCGGGGCGGCGAGGGTCAGCGCGGTAACGGCGAGGCGGGCAGCGGCGGAAAAGGCCGCGGCGTCGAAACCGCCGGTCTCATCCAGGAAGCCGTTCGGGTTGAGGGTGAAGCCCGGCAAAGCTGGCGCTTTGTTCGCCCAGATCGCCGCATCCGGCGCGCCGCGACGGGCGGCCAGCAGCGCGTGCAGCTCGTCGCCAAGCGTGGGGGCAAGGCCCGTTGTGGCGGCGCGGGCGGCGATCGGCGCAATCCAGCTTTCCGCGGCCAAGGCGATGTCGAGCCGCTTTGCGCCGGGCAGGATGGCGGCCAGAGCATCGGCGGCGGCGGGCCCCCAGGCGGCGGGAATTTTGACGGTAACCGGAGGCGCATCGGGGTCGGCTTGCGCGGTAAAGACCGCCTGCCGGATGCCGTGCCAGGATTTATGCGTCTTGTGCGGGCCCATGCCCAGGAACTTAAGCGGAACTGCTTTGCAAAGAAAGTGGATGTTGTGGTGAAACGGTTTCGCAACCACAAAATCCTGTGGATAGTCTGAAAAAATTCAAGCGATGGACCAGAACGCCGCCATCTCCTATATCCATCGCCATGAGCACATCAAAAGCCTACGCTAAAGTCTCAGTTAGCCAGCTCGGCGGGATTAGCGGTTTTATGCGCAATCCCGGCCTGTTCCTCTTCACGCTGCGCCGCGGCGGTTATGTGGGTCAGGATGCGCTGGGCAACAGGTATTTTGAACGGCCCGCCGCCGGGAAGGGCGCCCGCGCGAAGCGCTGGGTGGTCTATGCCGGCGCGCCCGAGGCCTCCATGGTGGGGCCGGAATGGCATGCCTGGCTGCATCATCTCACCGATGAGCCGCTCCCCGGCGACAGCCGGAAACCCTGGCAGAAGCCTCATCAGCCGAACCTGACCGGCACGGCCGCCAGCCATCGTCCGGCGGGACATGATTATTCCAGGGCCAAGCGCGCCCGCGCCGCGGCGGAATACGAGGCCTGGACGCCGGATCTGGGGTGATGGCGCGGCGGCTTGCGGAAACTCTGACTGGTTTCGCCGTTATCATCGTGGCTGTGGTGTTTCTCGGCTATGCGCTGACCCGCACCGGGGCGGTGACCACTGGCGGCTATGTGCTGCGGGCGCAGTTTTCCAGCATTGGCGGACTCACGGTCGGCGCTGATGTGAAGATTGGCGGTGTCGTGGTCGGCCACGTGGCCGAGGAACATCTCGATCCCAACACCTATGCCGCGGTCGTGCATCTGGCGATGAACGATAACATCAGGGTCCCGCAGGACAGCAGCGCCGCGATCTCCTCGGAAGGGTTGCTCGGCGGCGATTATGTGGCGATTTCGCCCGGCGGGTCGAACACCATGCTGGCGCCGGGGCAATCCTTCGCGGTGACGCAATCGGCGATCAATATCGAGGATCTGCTCGGTAAATTCATTTTCTCCATGGGCGGAAGTTCCGGCGGCAGTGCCAAGTCCGGCACGGGGACAGGCGCTGCAGCGCCAACCGGAGGGCATTAGCCATGCGTCTTTCACTTGCTGTGGCCTTGCTGTTGCCATTGAGCGCGCCCGCCTGGGCGCAGGTGCAGAATAACGGGAATTCCGTGATCGCCGTGCCGCTGCCGCCGCCGGTGGTCGCCGCACCGTCCACGCCGGTCGTGCCGGCGGCGCCGCTGCGCGCCGCCGCCGCCGGGTCTGGTGCAGACGCCGGTGCCGCCGGTGCAGGTGCCGACGCCGGCCGCTCCCGGCGCGGCCATGCCGCCGGCCTCATCCGGCCCGGTCGTGCCGCCGGAGGTTGTCACGCCGAACACGCCGGCCGAGGCCGTGCCGAACATGCCAGCCGTGGTCACACCCGGCGCTACCGCCCCCGCCGTACCGGCGGGGCCGCCCGATACCATGCCGGTCATTCCGAATGACTGGGTGCCGGGCAAGATGGCGACGCTCGGCGTGCTCGACGAGGTTAGTGGCGGCACGTCGCAGGTGACCATTCCCGTCGGCGGGCAAAGCCAGGTCGGCGATCTGCAGGTCAGCGTGCAGGCCTGCGACATAAGGCCGCCGACCCAGTTGCCGGATACCGCCATTTTCCTCACCGTGACCCAGGCCGGCAGCGATGGGACCTCGACCACCCTCTATCGCGGTTGGATGCTGCATTCGGAGCCGGGCGCCACGGTGGTGGGCGATGGCAGCGAGACATTCAGGGTCGTCGGCTGCACTTAAGGGGGTGCGCCCCCGGACCTGCGCCGTGGGCGCGGCGCAGGGCTGTGTTAAGCACAGCTTGCGCTCTGTTTGTTCTGCAAAACAGCGGCATTCCCCGGTTTTCCTAAATACGCGGTTAGTGATTTGCGTAGAGTGGCGTTGTGGAAAATGACGACGGAACCGTTCGTTGTTATTCCATAACGGGATGTGACATTTTTGCTACAGCGCGCTTGAAAGACGGAAACCGCCCTTTCGCCAGCCTCCACACATTGCCAGATACCGCCCCGGGTCCACTCGCGAACCTGAATGCGCCTGACTATTGAGGAGTCTGTTTTGATGAAGTTCCGTTATGCCTTACTCGCCGCGACTGTGCTGGCCGCACCGGTCGCGTTCTCGCACGCTGCCAATGCGCAGCCCGTCACCGGCCCGTATGTCAGCCTCGGCGCCGGCTACAACATGGAAAGCAGCCAGAAGTTCAAGAACCTGGACAGCCAGGGCACTTCGAAGAGCGGGCGCATCTATACCAACAACGGCTACGACATCACCGGCGCCGTCGGTTACGGGTTCGGCAATGGCTTCCGCGCGGAACTCGAAGGCAACTACATCAATGACGGCTTCGACAAGATGCGCATTGACGGCGCCAACCGTGGCAGCAACGGCCATGAAGCGCGTTATGGCATGTTTGCGAACGGTTATTACGATTTCAATGTCGGCCTGCCCTGGCTGTTCCCGTATGTGGGCGCCGGCATCGGCTGGCAGAATGTCGCTTTTAACGGCCTGAACGCGGGCGGTTACAGCTTCGACAAGACCCAGAGCGCGCTGGCCTATCAGGGCATTGCCGGTGTGTCCTTCCCGATCCATGCCGTGCCGGGCCTGTCCGCGACGCTGGAATATCGCTTCGTCGCACTTGCCGATTCCCGCAAGTATGACGGCTCTTTCAATGGCCAGCCGGCGAGCATGAAGGTCGGCTCGGAATACAACAACGAGATCAATGTCGGCCTGCGCTATCAGCTGTTCACCCCGCGCCCCGTGCCGCCCGCACCGGCCCCGGTGGCTGAGGTTGCGCCGGCTGCGGCTCCGGCTCCGGCCCCGTCGCAGACCTATCTCGTGTTCTTCGACTGGAACCAGGCCAGCCTGTCGGACCGCGCCAACCAGGTGATCTCCCAGGCCGCTCAGGCCAGCCACAGCCAGAACGTCACCACCCTGGACGTGTCCGGCTACACCGACACCTCCGGCACCGCGCAGTACAACCAGGGCCTGTCGATGCGTCGCGCCCAGGCGGTTGCCGCGCAGCTGGTGGTCGATGGCGTGTCGAAGTCGGAAATCGAGATCCACGCTTACGGCGATACGCACCTGCTGGTGCCGACCGGCGCGAACGTGCGCGAGCCGCAGAACCGCCGCGTCGAGATCGTGCTGCAGTAAGCAGCCGTTTCGCGCACAACAAGAACCCCGGCGGGCAACCGCCGGGGTTTTTTGTTGGAGCGAAGAAAGAGGAAAGAAAGAAAGCGCTACTTTTTGTGAACAAAAAGTAGCAAAAAAACTTTGTTAGCTTGGCGCCGTGCTTGTGTCGGCGCCTGAGGCCCAATTCAAAAAAGTTTTTGGTGCCGCTTTTTCCAAAAAGCGGCCGCTTACTTGCTTTGCCTTAAACCAGCACAGCCCCGCGAAACGCGTGCAGCGTCGCCGCGGACAATCCCACCTCCTGGGTCAGATAAGGCTCGATGCCGCCGAATTCGTCATCGATGGCGGCGAAGGCGGCCAGCAGATAATCCGGCCGGGCTTCGGCCAGCGGCAGAACGGTGGCGATGTCCAGAGTCTGGCCAAAGGAACGCTGGGCCCAGGCGGCCATTTGCGGCGCTTCGGTTTCCGCGGTGAAGAAGCGGGCCGTCTCGACATAATCGGCGAGAATATCGTCCCGCGAGATGCCGGCCGCGGCGAGCAACATGGCGCTGAAAAAGCCGGTGCGGTCCTTGCCGGCATGGCAATGGACCAGCAAAGGCAGGGCGCCGCCCTGTGCGATGTGGGAAAGCAGCAGGCCGAGCTGCGGTGCGTAGGCGCGTGGCTTGCGGCGGTAGAGCGTGTCCATGGCGAGGCGCGCCCCGCGCGGGGTTGGATCGCTCAGGATCAGCGGGAAAATCCTCGCCGGGCTGGCATCGGTGTGTTCGAGTCCGGGCAGGTCGAGCAGACAATGCAGGCTGCCCTGTGGCCAACGGGAGGCATAGCGCGCCTGTTCCGCCGGGTTGCGCAGGTCGCAGACCAGGCGGATGCCGAGCTCAGCGAGACGGTTGAGATCCGTCTCGCTGAGGCGCGATAATTCGCCGGAGCGATAGAAGATGTTCGGCCTCAGCCGCCGCCCATCGGCGGCGGGAAAGGGGGCGATGGCGCGAAAATTGGGCGCGCCGCCGAGCAGGGCTGGCGGCGCGTGCAGGCGTCACGGCTGGGTTGCCGCGACTTTCTTGGTCTCGGTCTTGGCTTTGTCTTCGACCTTGCTGCTCGCCTTGGTCGCGGCCTTGGTGGCCTTGTGCACGGAGGCGACGCGGACCTCATGCACATGACGCTCGCGGCGCGTTTCGGCATGGCGCACCTCGTGCCGCTCGTCGGCCGGCGCCTTGGCGCTGGCGATGACCATCGGCGCCGCGCTGGGCTGCGCGCCCGGCGGCAGGTCGGTGACGAAGCTGTCGAGCTGCTGCGGCGTCTTCAGGGCCGCCACGGCGCGGTATTCGGCCTGGTTGTTGAGGCAGAAGGGACGGCCCTGGGCGATGCCGCTGACCGACTGGTTGTTGGCCAGCAGGGTGATGAAATTGTCTTCCATCTTCCGCCCGCTATAGGGGCCGCTCGCCTTGTAGAAATAGGTGTCCACGACATGCTGTTCGGCCAGGACATGCGGCTGGAAGCGGGTCATGAAGGCGTCGTACTGGGCCTGATCGCCGCAGGAGAGGGCGGCAACCATCAGCGCGGATTTCAGGCTGATGACGTTGAACGCCTGCTGCGCCTGCTCTTCCTGGCTGGCGGTGAAATGGATGCGCGGCGAAACCGGCGGCGGCAGGGCCACTTCGGTGGCATAGACATGGCCGACCGGCGCCGGCGGCAGGGCGGCGGCCTCTCTACCTTCGGATGATGGCTGCAGCCGGCCAAAGCCAGCAAGGCGAGTCCCGTTGTCAGACCTGTAACGGCCTTGTTCTTGTTTGCCTGCGTGAACTGCACTGTGAGAAAATCCTTCCGAAACGACAATGTCATCGCGCATTCAATACAGGCAAAGCGTGTGGCGGCCAAGCTGAATTTCTTGAAGGCTCGCCGGATAACCTGTTCAGATTAAACGATTTGTTAGGCTAACAGGAAAACGTGATCGGGAACGGAAGGACGCGGCCGCCCGGGCCTGTTGGCGCGCGCGCAACAGGCCCAAACTAACACAGTTTTTTTGGCTAATTTTTGTTCATAAAAATTAGCTCTTTCCTTTCTTTCCGTTCAGAGTCTCGCCACGCGCAACGCGTTGGTCGTGCCCGGCTGGCCGAACGGCACGCCGGCGACCACGACGATTTCGTCGCCCTTGGTGGCGAAGCCTTCGAGCCGGGCGATTTTCACCGCGTTGGCGACCGCATCGGTCATCGAATGCACTTCGCGGGTGACGGCGGCATGCACGCCCCACACGGCGGCGAGGCGGCGTGCCACGGTCTCGCTGATGGTCAGGCCCAGCACCGGGCAATCCGGCCGCTCGCGCGCCACGCGCAACGCCGTGGAGCCGGATTCGGTGAGTGCCACGATGGCCTGCGCGCCGATCGTGCGGGCCACCTGCACGGCGGCGGCGGCGATCGCGTCGGCGGAGGATTTCTCCGGCGCCGGGCGCTTGGCGTCGATGGCGCGGCGCCAATCCTCGTCGCGCTCGACGCGGGCGATGATGCGGTCCATCATGTTGACCGCCTCGCGCGGATATTGGCCGGCGGCGGATTCCGCCGAGAGCATCACCGCGTCCGCACCGTCGATACACCGCGGTCGCCACGTCGGAGGCTTCGGCGCGGGTCGGCGCCGGGGCGGTGATCATGCTTTCCAGCATCTGCGTGGCCACCACCACCGGCATGCCGCGCTGCTGCGCGGCGCGGATGATGCGCTTTTGCGCGACCGGCACGTCTTCTGGCGGCAGCTCCACGCCGAGATCGCCGCGCGCCACCATCACCGCATCGGCGGCGTCGAGAATGCCGTCGAGATTTTCCAGCGCCTGCGGTTTTTCCAGCTTGACCATCACCAGGGCGCGGCCGGCGGCGATTTCCTTGGTCTGGAGCACGTCCTCCGGGCGCTGCACGAAGGACAGGCCGATATAGTCGATGCCGAGCGGCAGCACGAAGTCCAGGTCGGCGCGGTCTTTTTGCGGTCAGAGCCGGGATCGGCAACACGACGTCTGGAACATTGACGCCCTTGCGATCCGACAGCACGCCGCCATTGAGGATTTCCGTGAGCAGATGGTCGTCGCGCTTGCGGATCACACGCAGGCGCAGCTTGCCGTCATCGAGCAGCAGCGTGGCGCCGATCTCGGCGGCGGCGATGATTTCCGGGTGCGGCAGACACACGCGGCGGGTGTCGCCGGGGGCGGGGTTCATGTCGAGCATGAAGTTCTGCCCGGCCTGCAATTGCACGCGGCCGGACTGGAACTGGCCGACCCGCAATTTCGGCCCCTGCACGTCGGCGAGAATGCCGATCGGGCGGCCGAATTTTTTTTCGACCGCGCGGATCATCTCGATGCGCGCGGCATGGTCCTCATGCGAACCATGGGAGAAATTCAGACGGAATACATCCGCCCCGGCCTGGAACAACTGCCCCATCATTTCCGGGGTGGAGCTGGCCGGCCCCAGCGTGGCGATGATCTTCGTGCGGCGATGACGGCGGAGACGTTCACTCATTTTCGTTATTCATTCCTCAACTGATCAGGATGGCGCGGATATCATTCACATTCGTCATGGTGGGGCCGGTGATCACGAGATCGCCGAGCGCGTGGAAGTAGCTGTAACTGTCGTGGGAATTTAAAAATTGCGTGGCATCCAGGCCAAGCGCCCGGCCGCGCGCGAGCGTGTCCGGCGTGATGATGGCGCCGGCCGCGTCCTCGGTGCCGTCGATGCCGTCGGAGTCGCCGGCAAGCGCGGTAATGTTCTTCGCGCCATTCAGCGCGATGGCGAGGCTGAGCAGGAACTCGGTGTTGCGGCCGCCGCGACCGGGTTTGCCGGTGCCGATGGTCACCGTGGTCTCGCCGCCGGAGAGCAGCAGCATCGGCCCGGTCTCGCGCAAGGCCAGAGCCGCCATCTCGCGGCCGAGCTCGGCGGATTCACCCTCCAGCGCATCGCCGAGAATCTTGTAGGGCATGGCGGCTTTTTTGGCGGCGGCTTCAAGCGCCATCATCGGGGTGGCGATCATGCGGTAGTCCGCGCCATCATACCAGGTCGGGCCGGAGCCGATGATCGCGGGGGAATCGCCCGGCACGTCCGAGATCGCCAGCGTGACCAGCTTGGCCGGCGCGCAGGCGGCGGCGAGCTTGCCGCCTTTGACCGCGGAGAGCTGCTTGCGGATGCGGTTCATCGTGTCGATCGGCGCGCCCGAGGCCAGCAGCGCCCTGTTGACGAGCTGCTTGTCAGCGAGCGTGAGGCCAGGCGCCGGCAAGGCCAGCAGCGCCGAGGCGCCGCCGGAGATCAGCGCGATCACCTGGTCCTCGGGCTGCAGATTCTGCACGGCTGCCATGATCCGGCGCGCGGCGTCTTCGCTCGCCGCGTCGGGCACGGGATGGGCGGCTTCGAGCACGGTGATCTTTTGCGTCGGCGTCTTGTGGCCGTAGCGGGTCACCACCACGCCTTCGAGGGGCACGTCGGGCCAGGCGGCTTCCAGCGCCGCCGCCATCGAGGACGCGGCCTTGCCGGCACCGATAACGATGTTGCGGCCTTTGCCGGGGGCAGGGAGGTGCGGTTTGAGGGAAAGAGCAGGGTCGGCAGCGGAAATCGCCGCCTGGAATATCGCGCGCAGCATATTAGCGTTATTGTCCTCCACACTTCCTCTATGGCAGGAGCCGGAAACATGAGCAAACCTACAATCGATCCCGCCACCACCGAAAGGCTGGAGGCCGCCGCGTTCCGTGCGCTGGTCAAGCATCTGCGAGAGCGCACCGACGTCCAGAATATCGACATGATGAATCTTGCGGGCTTCTGCCGCAATTGCCTGTCGCGCTGGTATCGCGAAGCGGCCGAGGGCATGGGCGTTGAGCTTGCCGACGCGGATGCGCGCGAGATCGTCTACGGCATGCCCTATAAGGAATGGCAGGCGAAACACCAGAAACCGGCCAGCGACGAGGCCGTGCAGAAGTTCAAATCCACGTCGGGGCATTGACGCTGATGGCGCGGCCGCTCTATCCCCGCTGCTCCTCGAGCAACGGAGAGCCCCATGGCGCTTGACGCGACCACTGACGACAAACCGACGAACATCGCGGGAGAGCGTCTGCGCAGCATTGTCGAGCGCATTGAACGGCTGGAAGAGGAGCGCAAGGCGCTCGCTTCCGACATCAAGGATATTTTCTCGGAAGCGAAATCCGCCGGTTTCGATGTGAAGGTCCTGCGCCAGCTGCTCCGCATCCGCAAACAGGAGCCGGCAGAGATCGAGGAGCAGGAGACGCTGCTCGACATCTATCGCCGCGCGATTGGGATGTAAGGAAGTTGCCGCTTTTTGAAAAAAGCGGCAACTTCCTTGAATTTGGGCCTGAGGCGTTGAAACCGCACGGGCCCAAATGAGCAAAGTTTTTTTGCTACTTTTTGTTCACAAAAAGTAGCGCTTCCTTTCTTAAGCCTGCGGCAGGTCGAGTTCCGGATAATGCCGGAAGATGCCCGACTCGTTGAAGGCGACGCGCCGCTCCGATTTCAGGTAAGCGGCGATGCGCGGGTGCCGGCGCACCGCATCGTGGAGTTTGGCGAGCGCCGGATATTCGGCCGCATACCCCCGCATGGCGCGCGGAAAGGCGTAGCGCAGCCCTTCCACCAGCTGGAACAACGATAGGTCGACATAGGTGAGAGCCGGCCCAAAAATATGGGCTGGCCCGTGCGGGTTGTGTTGCAGCGCGTGCTCGAAATAGCCGAGATATTTCGGCACGCGGTTGGCCAGGAACGCGGCGGCGCGGGCCTTGGCCGGCTCTGCCTGGTCTTCGTAATAGAGCTCGTCGGAGATCGGATGGTGCGTGTTGTGCACCTCGGCGACGAAGTCGGTGATGGTGAGTTGCAGCCCGTGCAGAACATGCCGTTTGGCCTCATCCTTCGGCGCGAGGCTGAGTTTGGGGCCGAGATAAAGCAGAATGTTGGCGACATGCGGGATGATCAGGTCGCCATGCTTGAGGAAAGGCGGGGCGAAGGGGGCCGGAGCGGTTTTGCGCTCCATGAGCGCCGTCATGGCATCCGTGCCGTCCGGATGGCGGGCCATATCGGCATAGGCGATGCCCGCCTCTTCGAAAGCCAGGCGGACGAATTCGCCGCGTCCCTGCAAGCCGCTCCAGTAATAGAGTTCGTATTCCATGGCGCCTCTCCTTCAGAGGAAGGAAAGTAGCCGCTTTTTGGAAAAAGCGGCGCAAAAATTTCTTCTAATTTGGGCCTGAGGCGGTGAGACCGCGCGAGCCCAGATTAACAAAGTTTTTTTGCTACTTTTTGTTCACAAAAAGTAGCGCTCCCTTTCTGCTTCCTTCCTTACGCCTGCGCGAAGCGGGCCTTCGCCTCGGCCGGATCCGCCATGGCGCAGGCGCAAGCGAGGCGCAGGATCAAAAGGCTGAACAGAGCGATCACCACGGGGCCGGAAACGGGGCCGAGCAGATGCGTGCCGTGCAGCGGGCCGAGAAACGTGATCAGCCAGAGGCCGAAAAAATACGGGGCGAGCCAGAGGGCGCCGCGCCAGTGCAAATGTGCCAGCGTGCCGTGCCGGGCGAGCTGCCAGCCGGCATAAAGCAGGAACGCGACCAGCAGCCCGCCGAACAGATGGTTGGTGACCGAGGCGCCGGCCCAGAACACCACGAGATTGGCGACGATGAAGGCGAGCGCGGCGATGAGGTCGCCATGGCGCAGCCGGAACGGGCGGGGAAATTGTGGCTCCGGCAAAGTGCGGCGAAAGGCGTAAAACACCACCGGGCCGATGCCGTAAGCGAGCACGCCGATCGAGGAGAGATAGGTGACGAGGCTGCGCCAGGAGGGCAGCGGGGCGAGGAAGAGCAGACCCGACCAGGAAAGCGAGGATGAGGCTGGGAACCGGCACGCCGGCGGCGGAGAGGCCGGCGAGGCGGCGCGAGGTCAGGCCCGCATCGGCGGTGGCATAGACCACGCGGGCGGCGGTGGTGATGTAGATGATGCCGGTGCCGCCCGGGGAAATCGCCGCGTCGGCATAGAGCGTGGCGGCGAGCCAGGTGCAGGCCGAGCCCGCCGGCCAGCCCCGCGAAGGGGCCGGAAATGCCGGGAAAGCTGAGCGAAGCCCAGCCTTTGGCGAGAGCGGCGGGATTCAGCGCACCGATGAACGCGATTTGCAGGCCGCAATAAAGCAGGATGCAGAGCAGCACCGAGCCGAGAATGGCAAAAGGCAGGTTGCGGCTGGGATTGGCGGATTCGCCCGCCAGCTCGATCGCCTGGCGGAAGCCGAGATAGGTGAAAATGATCCCCGAGCCCGACACCGCCGCGAACGTGCCGCCGATGCCGGCCGGCGCGAAACCATATTGGAAGAAATTCGCGGCGCGGAAATGCACGGCGATCAGCACGATGGCGGTGAGCGCCGGCACGGCGAGCTTCCACCAGGTGATGGCGTTGTTCACGCGCAGCACGAGCCGGATGGCGAGCAGGTTGATGACGTTGAACGCCGCCATCAGCAGCGCCGCCACGATCACCCCTTTCAAGGTGAGCGTGCCGGCGCCGGGGCTGACGAGGCCGGGCGCGAAATTATTGGCGTAGGAGACGATGGCCACGGCCTCGACCGGCGCGACCGCGACATAAGCGAGGAAATTGATCCAGCTCATCACCTGGGCGGCGAGCGGACCGAAGCAGAGTTTGGGGAATATCACGACCGCGCCGGGGCGTGGGAACATGGTGGATAGTTCGGCAAAGACGAAGGCCAGCAGCATGACGGCGATGCCGCCGATGACCCAGGAGATGAGCGAGGCGGGACCGGCGATTTTCGCCGCGTTCAGCGCGCCGAACAGCCAGCCGGAGCCGATCATGCCGCCAAGGCTCGCGAATAGCAGGCCCGTGCGACTGGCCTCGCGTCTCAACCCCCTTGCCGACATTGCTTGCTCCTCTGCGTCGCGCGGATGTGACGGCAATGCGGGCAATATGACGAAAAGGCAAGGCAAGCCGGAGGAAACCGACAATTTGACGGGCGCGGAATTGGGCTTACATCTTGGCCCGCAAACAGAGGCGGGATTTTCCATGCGCAAGAGCGAAATCGTCAGGCATCCGGATGGTGGGGCAGGTGCCGCACCGGAGTTGCCGGTGTGGGATCTGCGCGATCTTTATGCCGGCGCGAACGATCCGCGCATTGCAGCGGACCTGACCCGGGCGGAGGCGGAGGCCAAGACATTCGCGCAAGCTGCGCAGGGCCGTCTCGCCGCGATGAGCGGTGCCGAGCTCGCCCAGGCCATGCGGGATTTTGAGCGGATCGAGGAGAGTCTCGGCCGGGTGATGTCCTATGCGCAGCTGCTGTTCAGCGCCGATTCCACCGACCCCGAACATGGCAAATTCTATCAGACGATGTCCGAGCGGGTCACGACGATCAGCACGCATCTGCTGTTCTTCACGCTGGAGCTGAACCGGGTTGGCGAGGCCGAGCTGGCGGAGAAGCTGCGCGACCCGGCGCTGGCCCGCTATGCGCCCTGGTTCCGCGATCTGCGCGTGTTCCTGCCGCATCAGCTCTCCGACGAGCTGGAAAAGCTGCTGCACGAGAAAGAGGTCACCGGCCATGCGGCCTGGAGCCGGCTGTTCGACGAGACCACCGCCGCCCTGCGCGTGTCGGTGAAGGGCGAGGAGCAGACGCTTTCCGCGGCGCTGAACAAATTGTCCGATGCCGACCGCAGCACCCGCCAGGCCGCCGGCGAGGCTGTCGGCGCGGCGATGGCGCAGCATGAAAAACTATTCTCGCTGATCACCAACACGCTCGCCAAGGACAAGGAGATCGTCGATGGCTGGCGGAAATATCCGCAGCCGACCTCGGCGCGGAACCTCTCCAACATGGTCGAGGATGAGGTGGTCGAGGCGCTGACGCGGGCGGTCGTCGCCTCCTATGGCAAATTGTCGCACCGTTATTACGCCATGAAGGCGAAATGGCTGGGGCTGGAAAAGCTCGAATATTGGGACCGCAACGCGCCGCTGCCGGAGGATGACGACAAGGCCATTTCCTGGCCGGAGGCTGAGGCGCGGGTGCTTGGTGCCTATGCCGCGTTCGATCCGCAGGCTCGCCGCCACGATCCGGCCATTCTTCGAGAAGAACTGGATCGACGCGGCGCTGCGTCCGGGCAAATCCGGCGGCGCGTTCGCGCATCCCACCGTGCCGTCCGCGCATCCTTATGTGCTGATGAATTATCATGGCCGCACGCGCGACGTGATGACCCTGGCGCACGAGCTGGGCCATGGCGCGCATCAGGTGCTGGCGGCGGAGCAGGGGTATCTGATGTCCGGCACGCCGCTGACGCTGGCCGAGACCGCCAGCGTGTTCGGCGAAATGCTCACCTTCCGCGCGCTGCTCGATGCCGAGACCGACCCGCGCCGGCGCCGGATCATGCTGGCGCAGAAGGTCGAGGACATGCTGAACACGGTGGTGCGGCAGATCGCCTTCTACCAGTTCGAGCGGAAAGTGCATGCGGAGCGCCGCGAGGGTGAGCTGCTGCCGGGGCGGATCGGCGAGATCTGGCTGGAGGTGCAGACCGAAAGCCTGGGGCCGGCTTTCACCTTCGCGGAGGATTACCGGCTGTTCTGGGCCTATGTGCCGCATTTCATCCACTCGCCTTTCTATGTCTATGCCTATGCGTTCGGCGACTGCCTGGTGAACGCGCTCTATGCGGTGTTCCAGGAGACCGAGGACAAGGCGGCGTTCGCGGAGAAATATCTGGACGATGCTGAAGGCCGGCGGCACGCTGCGGCATAAGGAGCTGCTGGCGCCGTTCGGGCTGGACGCCTCGGACCCGCAATTCTGGCAAAAGGGGCTGGATGTGATTTCCGGCTTCATCGACGAGCTCGCCGCCTGATGGCTGAACGCGAGGGGAGTAGCCTGTTCGGCGAAGTGCGCCGGCTGGCTCGCACGTCTGGCGCGGTCGGCGGCATTGCGGCGCGCATCACCGGCGAACGCGTGTTCGGCATCAAGACCGACAAGGCCCGGCACGCGGAGGATCTGAAGACGGTGCTTGGCGGCATGAAGGGGCCGCTGATGAAGGTGGCGCAGTTCCTCTCAACCGTGCCGGACGCGCTGCCGGAGGAATACGCGGCACAGCTGGCCGAGCTGCAATCCAACGCGCCGCCGATGGGCTGGGTTTTCGTGCGCCGCCGCATGCAGAGCGAGCTGGGGGCGAACTGGGAGACCAAGTTCAAGTCCTTCACCCGCGAGGCGGTGGCCGCGGCGAGCCTCGGCCAGGTGCATCGCGCCACCCTGCCGGACGGGCGCGAGGTGGCGTGCAAGCTGCAATATCCCGACATGCCGAGCGTCATCGAGGCGGATCTGCGCCAGGTGAAGCTGGCCATGGCCGTGTATAAGCGCATGGACAATGCCATCATCCAGGATGACATTTACGTGGAGCTGTCGGCACGGCTGCGCGAGGAGCTGGATTACCAGCGCGAGGCGGCGCAGATGCGGCTCTACCGGATCATGCTCGACCATGTGCCGGATGTGAACGTGCCCGAGCCGGTGGCGGAGTACACGACCGGGCGGCTGATCACGATGAGCTGGCTGAAAGGTGTGGGCTTCAAGCAGTGGCTGGCGGGCAAGATCCCAGCCAGGAGCAGCGCAACGCTTTGGCGACAGCCTTGTTCCGGGCCTGGTATATTCCGTTCTATCGTTATGGCGTGATCCATGGCGATCCGCATCTGGGCAATTACCAGGTGAGCGAAAATGGCGGGCTGAACCTGCTGGATTACGGCTCGATCCGCGTGTTCCAGCCGCATTTCGTCGGCGGCGTGCTCGAGCTCTATGCCGCCGTGCGCGACAACGACCTTGAGCGCGCCCGTCATGCTTATGACATTTGGGGGTTCAAAGGCATCACCGCCGAGCAGATCGAGGTGCTGAACGACTGGGCGCGTTTCCTCTATGAGCCGCTGATCCAGGACCGGGTGCGGCCGATCCAGGAGGATGTCGATACGCAGTTCGGCCGGGCGTGGCGCAGAAGGTCCATAGCGGGCTGCAGCGCACCGGCGGGGTGCGGCCGCCGCGTGAATTCGTGCTGATGGACCGCTCGGCGATCGGGCTCGGCAGCGTGTTCCTGCGCCTGAAGGCGGAGCTGAACTGGAGCCGGCTGTTCCACGAGACCGTCGCGGATTTCGATGCCGAAGCCCTGGGCATGCGGCAGGCGGCGGCGTTGCTCGAGGCCGGGGTTCCGGCCGCGCATTGAGGACAAAAAGAAAGGAAGGCTACTTTTTGTGAACAAAAAGTAGCAAAAAAACTTTGCTAATGCTGGGCCCTGGGCGTTGTCGGCGGCGACGCCCAAGGCCCGGCATAAAGAGAAGTTTTTGCGCCGCTTTTTTCAAAAAGCGGCTGCTTTCTTACCTCGAGAAAACTGATCGGGCTGGCGGGAAGGCGGCGCGCCGGGTAAGAGCGCAGTATGGCAATTTTCAAACGTGGGTTAGGCGAGGGATTCTTTGCCCGCGCCTATCGGAAATTTTTGCACTCATTCTACGCGAACGATCTGTGGATCGATTTGCGCCTGCATGCCAAGCGCGAGGCGGTGGATTATATCGTCGCGCATATGGGCGAGGCGATGGTGCTGCAGGACCGGCTCGACCTGCTCAAATTCGCCCTCTCCCGCGCCCCGGAAACCGGGCTGGTGCTGGAATTCGGCGTCGAGAAGGGCGCCTCGCTGCGTCATCTCGCCAGCCTGACGAAGCGCGACGTGCATGGTTTCGACAGTTTCGAGGGACTCCCCGGCGATTGGGGCGGCACCAAGGAGGCGACGGGGGCGTTTTCGCTCAAAGGCAAGCTGCCGAAAGTGCCGGCGAACGCGAAGCTGCATGTCGGCTGGTTCGACCAGACCCTGCCGCGCTTTCTCGAGGCCGAGACGGATTGTTGCGCGCTGATCCATGTCGATTGTGATATTTATGTCTCAACCGCAGTGATTTTTGAACAATTGCGTCCCGCGCATCGCGCCGGGTACGGTCATCGTGTTCGATGAATATTTCAATTATCCTGGGCTGGCGGGCGCATGAATACAAGGCGTTTCAGGAATTCATCGCCAGTTCCGGCCTATCATACCGTTATCTTGGCTTCTCCGCGGAGAAAGGGCATGTGGCGGTTATGATTGTCTAATTCCAGAGCTTGGGGCACCTGGCGCGTTACTGCAAGGGGGCCGTGTGCTGCGCGTGAAGCGGGGCGCCATGTTCGCGATGGGGCTTTCCTTCTCGTGCTTGAATAATTAGGCGGGGTCCCTCATGGTAACCCCAATTGGTTCAGATCTAAGGGATGTTTAGATGCGTCTTGCGGTTTTGAGAGAACGCCGGGCGGGCGAAGCTCGTGTGGCGGCGACGCCGGATACAGTGAAAAAGTTGATCGGGTTAGGCCTGACCGTTGCGGTCGAGGCTGGAGCCGGTCTGAGCGCGGCGATTTCCGATGAGGAATTCAAGGCGGCGGGGGCCGAGATCGCCGCCGATGCGCAGGCCGCGTTGAAGGGTGCCGCGATCCTGTTCGCCGTGCAGGCGCCGGAGCCGGAAATCCGCGCGCAGCTCGCGCGCGGCACGCTGCTCGTGTGCACGATGAACACGTTTGCCGACCCCGAGCTGGTGCCGGACCTGGCCGCCGCCGGGATCGACGGCGTGGCGATGGAAATGCTGCCGCGCATCACCCGCGCGCAGAGCATGGACGTGCTGTCCAGCCAGGCGAACCTGTCCGGCTACCGCGCGGTGATCGAGTCGGCGAACGCGTTCGCGCGCGGCTTCCCGATGATGATGACCGCCGCCGGCACCGTGCCGCCGGCCCGCGTGTTCGTGATCGGCGCCGGCGTGGCCGGGCTGCAGTCGATCGCGACGGCGCGCCGCCTCGGCGGCATCGTCTCCGGCACCGACGTGCGTCCGGCGGCGAAGGAAGAGATCAAGTCGCTCGGCGCCACCTATATCGGCGTCGATGACGAGGAAAGCGCCAAGCAGACCGGCGCTTACGCCACCCAGATGTCCGATGAGTTCCGCCAGAAGCAGGCGGAGCTGATGGCCACGACCGTGGCGAAGAACGACATCGTCATCTGCACCGCCCTGGTGCAGGGCCGCAAGGCGCCGGTGATCGTGACCTCGGAGATGGTCGCCTCGATGAAGCCGGGCAGCATCATCATCGACCTGGCCGCCGATGCCGGCGGCAACTGCGCCGACACGGTGCCGGGCGAGGTGATCACCACCGCCAACGGCGTGACCATTATCGGCCACCGCAACTGGCCGGCGCGCATCGCGGTCGCGTCCAGCGCGCTCTATGCCCGCAACCTGCTGACCTTCCTGACCACCTTCTGGGACAAGGAAGCGAAGGCGCCGAAGCTCGAGCGAGAGCGACGACATCATCAAAGGTGTGCTTCTGACCAAGGGCGGCCAGGTGGTTCACCCCGCCTTCCAGCCCAAGTCTGCCTGAAGGAGTTACAGACATGACCCCAGCCGATTTGGCGGCGCAAGCCGCCGACCTTGCGCATCAGGCCTCGATCCTGGCGCAGAACGCCGCCGGCGTGGCGGCCGTGGTGGCGCAGAACGCCCATCCGGCAGCGCCCTTCGTCTATCTCTTCAGCATTTTCGTGCTGGCGATCTTCGTTGGCTATTACGTGGTGTGGAGCGTCACCCCGGCGCTGCACTCGCCGCTGATGGCCGTGACCAACGCGATCTCCTCGGTGATCATCGTCGGCGCCATGCTGGCGACCGGGCTGCATGGCAGCACCGTGGCGCATGTGTTCGGCTTCATCGCCGTCGTCCTGGTCAGCGTCAACATTTTCGGCGGCTTTGTGGTGACCAACCGCATGCTGTCGATGTTCCGTAAGAAGTAAGGCAAGCCGTCAATGGATCAGTCTTTCACGTCGTTCGCCTATATGGTCGCGGCGGTTCTGTTCATCCTCGCATTGCGGGGCCTTTCCCATCCGACCACGTCGCGCCGCGGCAACCAGCTCGGCATCATCGGCATGGTCATCGCCATCCTCGCGACCTTCGCGCATGGTGGCATGACCATCGGCGGTGGCCTGCTGATCATCCTGGGCATCGCCATCGGCGGCGCCATCGGCACGGTCCTGGCGCTGCGCATCAAGATGACGGCGCTGCCGCAGCTGGTCGCGGCCTTCCACTCGCTGGTCGGTCTCGCCGCGCTGTGCGTTGCCGCCTCGGCGCTGAACGCGCCGCAGAGCTTCGGCATCGGCACGCCGCATCACCTGCATCTTGAGAGCCTGATCGAAATGTCGATCGGCCTTGCGATCGGTGCGGTCACCTTCACCGGCTCGCTGATCGCCTTCGCCAAGCTGCAGGGGCTGATGTCCGGTACGCCGATCATGTTCCCCGGTCAGCACAAGCTGAACATGGGCCTCGGCATCCTGATCGTGGTGCTGGTCGTCCTGTTCGTGATCTCCGGCGGCAGCTACGTCCTGTTCGCGCTGATCGCGCTGGTCGCGCTGGCGCTCGGCCTGCTGCTGATCATCCCGATCGGCGGCGCCGACATGCCGGTGGTCGTCTCGATGCTGAACTCCTATTCGGGTTGGGCGGCTTCGGGCATCGGCTTCACCATCGGCAACCTGGCGCTGATCGTGACCGGCGCGCTGGTCGGCTCCTCCGGTGCGATTCTGTCCTACATCATGTGCAAGGGCATGAACCGCAGCATCATCAACGTGATCGCGGGCGGCTTCGGCACCACCGGCGCGGCCGCGGTGGCTGGCCCGGCCGGCGACAAGGCGGTGAAGATCGGCTCCGCCGACGACGCGGCCTTCATCATGAAGAACGCTTCCAAGGTGATCGTGGTCCCGGGCTACGGCATGGCCGTGTCCCAGGCCCAGCACGCGCTGCGCGAAATGGCCGACATCCTGAAAAAGGACAATGTCGACGTCAAATACGCCATCCATCCGGTGGCGGGCCGTATGCCCGGGCACATGAACGTGCTGCTGGCGGAAGCCAATGTGCCGTATGACGAGGTGTTCGAGCTCGAGCAGATCAACAACGAGTTCGCCACCGCGGACGTGGTGTATGTGATCGGCGCGAACGACGTGACCAACCCGGCCGCGAAGACGAACCCGGCTTCGCCGATCTTCGGCATGCCGATCCTCGAAGTCGACAAAGCGAAGACGGTGCTGTTCGTGAAGCGCTCAATGTCCTCGGGCTATGCCGGCGTCGATAACGAACTGTTCTTCCGCGACAACACCATGATGCTGTTCGGCGATGCGAAGAAGATGACCGAAGAGATCGTGCAGGCGCTGAACCACTAAGGTTCAGCCACCGGCCACAAAAAAACCGGCGTCCGCAAGGGCGTCGGTTTTTTGTTGGGCAAGTAAGTAGAAAAGGGAAGCGCTACTTTTTGTGAACAAAAAGTAGCAAAAAAACTTTATGACTTTGGGCCGTGCTGGTTTCAGCGTCACCGGCTCAAAGTCGAGAAAGTTTTTGCGCCGCTTTTTTTCAAAAAGCGGCCGCTTGCTTTCTTAGTGCAGAACCAGCTTGCGCGTCAGGTCGCTGGCAGCCTTGCTGGCTGCGGCCTTCTTGCGCGAGAACAGGTCGGCCAAGAAGGCGAAAATCGCGCGGGCGATCTGGTTCTGACCTTCGACGGCGAGCATCTGCGCTTCGCCGGCGCGCTCAAAAGTGCTTTTTTCCAATTTCATCTGACAAACTCCTTCAGCTGCCGGGCCAGGCCCGAGTGAAGGACGTTCCCTGTCCTAAGTCTCAGTGGGGACATAATGCGTGAGGGGAGATCGTTGCAAATGGATTCAGCACGCCGCATGACAGGGTTGCGAGACCAGAACGATCTCACTTCATGTTTGTCTTTCTGTCTGCACTATCCTGCGTATTTTGCCTGTGCTGGTTTCGCTGCCACAGGCCCAAAGTCAAAAAAGTTTTTGCGCCGCTTTTTTCCAAAAAGCGGCCACTTTCTTACTTACTTCGCGTCTAACGTGACCAGATGGTTCACCGGCCCATGCCCGGCGCCGAAGCCCGGGGCGGTGCGGATGGCTTCGTGCAGATAATGGCAGGCGCGGCGCACGGCGTCGGGCAGCGTCATGCCCTGGGCAAGGCCGGTGGCGATCGCCGCGGCCAGGGTGCAGCCGGTGCCATGGGTGTTGCGCGTGGTCAGACGCGGCAGGGTGATGCGCTCCATACCGCCTGGCGTGACCAGATAGTCGGTCAGCATCTCGCCCTCGCCATGGCCGCCTTTGATCAGGGCCGCCTTGGCGCCGCGCGCCAGCAGCGCCTGGCCGGCTGCGATGCGCTCAGCCTCGGTGCCGACCGGCAGACCGGTGAGTTTTTGTGCTTCCGGCAGGTTGGGGGTGACGATGGTGGCGCGGGGGAGCAGCAGGGATTGCAGCGCTTCGATCGCCGCGTCGGGCAGCAGCACCGCGCCGGAGGTCGCGACCATCACCGGGTCCAGCACCAACGGGATATTGTCCGGCACCGTCTCCGCCACCACGCGGATGATCTCCGCGTTCGTCAGCATGCCGCATTTGATGGCGTCGGCGCCGATATCGGCGAGCACGGTCGCCATCGACAGGCGCACGAAATCGGCCGGCACGGGATGCACGCCCCGAACACCCAGCGTGTTCTGGGCGGTCAGCGCGGTGATCGTGGTGCAGGCATAGGCGCCGAGCGCGGAAATGGTTTTCACATCCGCTTCGATGCCGGCGCCGCCGCCGGAATCGGACCCGGCGACGGTGAGCACGCGGAACATTACGCCGCGGCCTCGGCGGTGGTGGCCTGGGCGATGGTGGCGCAGAGCTCTTCGACGATGGCCTGAATCTGCGCCTGATCCTCGCCCTCGGCCATCACGCGGATCAGCGGCTCAGTGCCGGAGGCGCGGATCAGCACGCGGCCCTGGCCATCCAGCCGGGCCGAGGCGGCGGCGATGGCGGCCTGGATATGCGGACGGTGCAGCGGCGAGGCGCCGGCATAGCGCACATTGCGCAGCAGCTGCGGCAGCGGCGCGAACACGCGGCAGGCTTCCGAGGCGCGCTTGCCGGAGCGGACCAGCACCGCCAGCACCTGAAGTGCTGCGACCAGCCCATCGCCGGTGGTGGAGAAGTCGGAGAGGATCACATGCCCCGACTGCTCGCCGCCGAGATTCTTCTGCTCCGCGCGCATGGTCTCGGCGACATAGCGGTCGCCGACCTGGGTGCGGCGCAAGGTGAGGCCGAGACCGGCGAGGAAACGTTCCAGGCCGAGATTGGACATCACGGTGGCGACGATGCCGCCGCCGTTCAGGCGGCCGCTGGCATGCATGTCGCGCGCGATCAGGCCGAGGATCTGGTCGCCGTCGATGATTTCGCCGCGCTCATCGGCGAGGATCACGCGGTCCGCGTCGCCGTCGAGCGCGATGCCGATATCCGCGCCATGCTCGAGCACCGCGGCACAGAGATGCTGCGGCACGGTGGAGCCGACTTCCTTGTTGATGTTGAAGCCGTCGGGCTCGACGCCGAGCGGGATCACGGTAGCGCCCAGCTCCCACAGAGCCGCGGGGGCGACCTTGTAGGCGGCGCCATGGGCGCAATCGAGCACGATGCGCAGGCCGTCGAGCCTGAGGCCGCGCTCGAGCGAGGATTTCGCGGCTTCGACATAGCGGCCCGCCGCGTCCACCAGGCGCGAGGCGCGTCCCAGACGGTCCGGAGAGGCCAGGCGGGCGGAGAGGTCGCTCTCCATCAGCGCTTCGATTTCGGCTTCGGTCTCGTCGGAGAGTTTCGCGCCGTCCGGGCCGAACAGCTTGATGCCGTTATCCTCATACGGGTTGTGCGAGGCGGAAATGACGACGCCGAGATCCGCGCGCAACGAACGGGTCAGCATGGCGATGGCCGGCGTCGGCAGCGGGCCGGCCAGAGTGACGTTCATGCCCGCACCGATGAACCCGGCGGTCAGCGCCGGCTCCAGCATATAGCCGGAGAGCCGCGTATCCTTGCCGATGATGACGCGGTGGCGGTGGTCGCCGCGGGTGAATAGCAGGCCGGCGGCCTGGCCGAGTTTCAGGGCGATTTCCGCGGTCATGGGGGCGGTATTGGCCGTGCCGCGGATACCATCCGTGCCAAACAGACGGCGCTTAGGAGTGTTGGTCATCATCTATCGCTACCAGCCTTTCCCAGACGCGCAAAGCCTGGATTGTCTCAGCCACATCGTGCACGCGGAGGAGGTTTGCGCCTTGCGAAATCGCATAAAGCCCGGCCGCGAGCGAGCCGGGGAAACGCTTCGCGGCTTCCGGCTCGCCCCCGGTCTCGCCGATGAATCTTTTCCGCGAGAGGGCGATCAGCAGCGGGTGGCCGAGTGCCACCAACCGGCTTGTGGCCTGCAAGAGCCGGAGATTATGCGGGGTGCGCTTGGCGAAGCCGAAGCCGGGGTCGAGCGCGATATTTTCCGCGCGGATGCCGGCGGCGATGGCGGCATCGCGCGTGGCGGTGAGTTCCGCCAGCACCTCCTCGACCACATTCTCGTAATGCGCCTTGGCGTCCATGGTCTCGGGCGTGCCGCGCATATGCATCAGCACCACCGGGCAATCGGCCTCCGCCACCAAAGCGGCGGCGCGCGGGTCGTGCTTGAGGCCGGTGACGTCGTTGACGATGCGCGCGCCGGCGGCGAGGGCGGCTTCCATGGTCGCGGCGTTGCGCGTGTCGGCGGAGATGACCGCGCCTTCGCGCGCCAGGGCTTCGATGACCGGCCGCACGCGGGCGATCTCCTCGGCCGGCGGAACGAAAGCGGCGTTGGGGCGCGTGCTCTCGCCACCGACATCGATGATATCGACGCCCGCCGCCAGCATCGCGCGCCCGGCCGCGATCGCGGTGTCCGCCGCCGCATGCTTGCCGCCGTCGGAAAAGGAATCCGGCGTGACGTTGAGGATGCCCATGACCAGCGGGCGGTCGAGGGCAAGGCCGGCCCAATGCGCATGTGTTTCTGTCATGCGCCGGCCTAGCACGACGCGTTGTGCTGCCAAAATTGTGAGGAAGCTCCTCGCAGATCGGCAAACGGCGCGCTTGTGCCGCCGGCTTGCCCGAGTATATCATGACGACATGGGATTGTTGCCGCGAGCGATCGATTGGCTGAACTGGACGGTCCGCAGCGCGGGCATGACGGTTTCGCGCGGCATCGTTTACGGCCCGCTCAGCCGCCAGCTTCTCGACGTCTACACGCCCGAGGGCGCACTCGGGCAATGCCCGGTCATATTGTTTTTCTATGGCGGATTGTGGCAGTCCGGCGCGCGCGGCGATGCCGCCTTTGTGGCGACTTCGTTGGCGCAGTGTGGTTTTGTCGTCGTGGTGCCTGATTACGGTCTCTGGCCGGAGGTGGGCTATCCGCATTTCATCAATGACTGCAAGGCAGCGGCGCATTGGGTGGCGGCGCGGATCAATGGCTATGGCGGGAACCCGCGCTCGCTGTTTCTGATGGGCCATTCCGCCGGTGCGTATAACGCCGCCATGGTGGCGCTGGCGCCCGAGGCGCCGGGTTTGAGTGGCATGATCGGGCTCGCCGGCCCTTATGATTTCCTGCCCTTCAAGGACCCGGTGCTGCAAAGGATTTTTGCCGGGGCCGATGATCAGCTCATGACCCAGCCGATCGCGCATGCTCATGTCGATGCGCCGCCGATGCTGCTGCTGACCGGGGCGGTTGATCGAACGGTGCCGCCGCGCAATACCGCGAGCTTTGCCGCCAAGCTCCGCCAGCTCGGCGCGACCGTGGAAACGCGGGTCTATCCGAAGCTTGGCCATCGCGGCATTCTGGCGGCGCTGCTGCCTTATCTGCGCTGGTACGCGCCGGTACAGCGGGACATTCTGGCTTTCATTGAAGAATGCCGGGCTGGCGGATTTGCCCGCAGCGGTTTCGGCGACGAGCTTCCCATGGTACGACGGCTCCCGTAATTGCGGACGCCTGACCGGGGGGAGCGTATCATGAGCATGGCAAAACTTTATCTGGGAACAAGGCGCTATTCGTCCTGGTCGCTGCGCGGTTGGCTGATGGTGCGGCTGGCGGGGCTGGCGGCGGAAGAGATCTTCGTCCGGCTCGAAGGCGGCCATTCCGCGGCGGTGAAACAAGTGTCGCCGAGCGGCATGGTGCCGTATCTCGAACATGATGGGGCGCGCGTCTGGGAAAGCCTGGCGATCGCCGAATATTGCGCGGAATTTGCGCCGGGTCTCTGGCCGGAGGCACGCATCGCCCGGGCGCATGCACGGGCCATCGCCGGCGAGATGCATGCCGGATTCCGCGCGCTGCGCATCGCCATGCCGATGAATCTCGGCCGGGATTATACCGGCCTCGGCCAGACGCCGGAGAGCCTGGCGGACGTTGCCCGCATCGAGACGCTGTGGGCCGAGACGCGGCAGAAATTCGGTGCCGGCGGCCCTTATCTGTTCGGCGCCATGTTCAACGCCGCGGACGCCATGTATGCGCCGATTGTGGCGCGGTTGCTCACTTACCGCCCGCCTTTGGGCGCCGAGGCCGAGGCCTATTGCGCGGCGGTCCGCCAGCATCCTCTGGTCGATGAATGGTATGAGGGCGCGGCGGGCGAGCCGAAGGAATGGTGGCTGGAGAAGTATGAGACGTTGGATCTTCAGGCAAAGTCGTAAAGAAAGTGGCCGCTTTTTAAAAAAAGCGGCGCAAAATTTTTTTTGACTTTGGGCCTGAGGCGCTCGAGCGGCACGGGCCCAATTTAGTAAAGTTTTTTTGCTACTTTTTGTTCACAAAAAGTAGCGCTTACTTGCCCTTCGCTTGCCTCCATTGTTTTACTATATCGTGGCTGCTTTTTTCAAAAAGCGGCCACTTCCCTTGCTTTTTTCTCGCCTTAAAACTCCGCCAGTTCCACATGCTGTTTTTCGCCCGAGCGGTGGCGGAATAGCACGCCGCGTTCCGCCACCAGCACCACGATCAGGCCGATCACGCTGCATAGGGTGAACCCGGCGGTGAGCGGCTTGATCGTGCCGTTGAAACTCTGGCCGATCAGGAAACCGACCAGGGCGGCGCCGAGCATCGAGAGCCAGCCCAGCACCGAGGCGGCGGTGCCGGCGATGGCGCCAAGCGGTTCCATGGCGATGGCGTTGCAATTGCCGGCGAGGAGGCCGAAGCAGAACATCATTCCGCCTTGGAGCACGGCGAAGCGCAGCAGCGTGTCGTGCCCGGTCAGGCCGAGGGCGGCCTGGGCCAGGGAGATGGCGATGAAGCCGAGCAGGGCGGCATGGGAGAGCGGGCGCATGCCCAGCCTTTCCACCAGCCGCGCATTGGTGAGCGCCGCCACCGCCATGCACATGGCGCAGGCCGCGAAGATCAGCGGGAACAGTTTCGGCACCAGGAATACCTGGGCGAAGACCTGTTGCGCGGAGTTGATGAAGCCGTTCCAGCTGCCGAGCAGCGCGGTCATGGCCAGGGTGTAGCCGAGCGCCATGCGGTTGGTGAGGGTGAGCCGGAAGGCGGTGCTGATATCGGTAATGGTGACCGCGCGCTGGTTGGCGGGATCCTGCGTTTCCGGCAGGCGCAGCGCGACCCACAGCCAGATCAGCGTGGCGTAGGCGCCGAGGCCGAGGAAAATCACCGGCCAGGGCGCGATGGTGAGGACCGCCTGGCCGATCGAGGGGGCGATGATCGGCGCGCCGAGGAACACCATGAAGGTGAGGGAGCTGACCTGCGCCATCCGGCGCCCGGCATAGCAGTCGCGGATGATGGAGATGGAGATGACGCGGGTGCCGGCGGCGCCGATGCCTTGCAGGCAGCGCGCGACGAGCAGCCAGGTGAAATTCGGCGCGGCGGCGGTGAGCAGGCTGCACAGCACATACAGGCCGAGTGCCACCAGCAGCACGGGCTTGCGGCCGAAACGGTCGGCGGCGATGCCGTAGATGAGCTGCGCCCCGGCGAAGCCGAGCATGAAGGCGGTAATCACCCATTGCCGATGGTTCGCAACGGCGAGATGCATGGCCGCACCGATCTGCCCCAGCGCCGGGACCATCATGTCGATGGCGATGGCCACGGTCGCTTGCATCAGGGCGATACAGGCGACGAATTCGCGGAACCCCATGCCCGGATGCGGGATCCTTGCCGGCTCGGTGGCGGACACGGAAGCGGAGGTGGAGCCTCCTGGATTATCGAATGCCAAAGGTCAAAGCTTTACGAGATGAGGGCGGATTGGGAAAAGATCAGGTCGAAATAGATCGAGGCAAGTGGCCGCTTTTTGAAAAAAGCGGCGCAAAAACTTTTATGACTTTAGCCCTGAGGCGCTGAAACCGCACGGGCCCAAATGAGTAAAGTTTTTTTGCTTCTTTTTGTTCACAAAAAGAAGCCTTCCTTTCCTCACTAACCGGCGAGGTTCGGGCGGCGGCGAAGCAGAATCAGGCCGAGGCAGGCGGAGACCGCGAACATCGCGGCGCCGAGCAGCAGCACATGGGCGTGGCTGGGGGCGCTGCCCTGGCCGAACAGGGCGAAAATCACAGTCTGCGGCACGAAGCCGATGGTCGAGGCGAGCAGGAACGGGAAGGCGCGCACCGAGGAGAGGCCGGCGGCGAGATTCAGCAGAATATTGCTGCCCACCGGCAGCAGCCGCAGCGTGAGCGTGGCGATGAAAGGTTGGGCGCACAGCGTGGTGTCGATTTTCGTCATCACCTTGCCGAAGCGGCGGCGCACGAAATCCTGGCCGAGGGCGCGAGCCCAGATGAAATCCAGGCTGCAGGCGAGCACCTGGCTGACTAGAGCGATGGCGGTGCCGTACCAGGGGCCGAAGGCGTAACCGGCGACGAAAGCGGGGATCTGCCGTGGCAGGCCGATGGCGGTGAGGAAGGTGGCGAGCAGCAGGAACATTGCCGGGCCGCGCATGCCGCCTTCCGCCAGCATGCTGGTGAGCGTGCTCTGTGCCGAGCCGGCGCCGAGCAGCGGCAGGGCGGCGGCCACCGCGATCATGCCGCCGGCCATCAAGGCCGGCTTTAACGCACGGGTGGCGGCAAGAGCGGCGGGCTTCCTGCGGTTCATGTCATCAGCTCACTGATTGGGGCTCACGGAGTGGGGTCGATTTGCGGTTGTCTCCAGCGGCGCTGCAGCCAGGCGACGCCGAACAGATCGACGATGCCGACTTTCAGCCGGTCCCAGGTGCCGTAATGCGAGGCGCCATGCGCGCGCGCATGATGGCGCACCGGCACCGAGACCACATGGCCACCCGAGCGGATGAACAAAGCCGGCAGGAAGCGGTGGATATGATCGAAATGCGGCAGTTCCAGGAACGCCGCGCGGCGGAACAGCTTGAGGCCGCAGCCAGTATCCGGTGTGCCGTCTTTCAGCAGGCTCCCGCGCACCTTGTTGGCGATGCGCGAGCCCCAGCGCTTCGCCTCGGAATCCTTGCGGGTGGTGCGGTGGCCGGCGATCAGCACCGGGGTCGGCCCGGCGGCCTCGGCTTTCAAGGCGGCTTCCAGCATCGCCGGAATGTCGGCCGGGTCGTTCTGGCCGTCGCCGTCCAGCGTGGCGATGTAGATGCCGCGGGCGGATTTCACGCCGGTGATGATGGCGGCACTCTGGCCGCAGCTCTGCTTGTGGCGCACGCGGACCAGAGTGGGGAGTTCAGCCGCGATCTCCGCCAGAACTTTCGGGCTCGCATCCGAGCTGCCGTCATCGACATAGACGATTTCATGGTCGATGCCGGCCAGCGACGCGGTGATCGCGCTGATCAGTGGCGGGATGTTCGGAGCCTCGTTATGCACAGGAACGACCACCGAAATCAGCGGGCTGTCGGGGGCGATTTCAGGTTTGCTCTGGAATTTGGGGTCGATGTTCATGCCGCTTATTCAGCCGTTCCATTAAGGCGTATCTGTGGCGCAAATCCGTCCAGGAAGAGGTCGCGCCCACCAAACCCGCCGGGTTTCGGTAAAAAACTGTAACAATCCGCGTACAGCCAGCGCAGACCGGCGGCGGGCGCGCCAATGTTGAGCATGGTGACGCCGAGTTGCGCCAGGACGGCGCCGGCGGTGTCGTTGCCGTTAAGCACGAAGCGGCGCCAGCCGGAAGCGGCCAGGTCCGCGGCAATCTCCGCCAGAAGCGCGGTGGCGCCGCCAGGGGCGCGCTGGTCCGGCGGCACGGAGGTGGAAATGATGATGTCAGGCGCCGTCTGCGCGGCGGCCCAAAGGCGGGCGGCAAGGCGGGCTTCAGGATCTGCCGGGTCAAGCCGCAGGAGCGGCAAGGTGCGCGCCGCGGCGCCGAGCTGGAAGAGCGTCTGGCGGTCCTGAGCGCCGGAGAGGATGACGGTGCGTTCGGCGGACGGGCGAGGGCGCTGTGGCTTCAGCCCCTTGCGTTTCGGGAAGCAGCCATGCGGGGCCGCCGATGAACGGCTGGGTGCCGAGGGCTTCGCGGATCGCGCCCAGGGGCGTGGTGTCGACAGCATCGATCAGCGCCAGGGCCACGCCTTGTTCGCGGGCGGCGGTGATGCGGGCACGGATCGACGCGGGCCCGGCGGCGACGATCTCGTGAGAAACCAGCGCGACGCGGCCGGCCAGCCGTTCCGACAAAGCATGGTGCAGGTTCGCGACCAGTTGCCCGTGCTGGAACAGATGGCCTTGGAACAAAGTGCGGCCATAAATGGGATGGGCGAAGCTCGCCGCCATGAAACCGCCCTGCGCGGCAATGGCCATGTCCAGCAATGGCGCCAAGGCATCGAGATCCGGCGGGGAAGCCTGGTTGCCGAACGCGAGGAAGCCGATGGGGGCGCGTTGCAGAAGGGTGCGCGCGGCGTGCGGAGACAGAATGGCGGCGGCAGGCGCGATGACCTCAGTCTGGCGTGAACGCAGAGGCCTCGTCATGCAAAGAGAGGCGGTGGCCCGGACCGATTCGGTCGCAGACAGAGACGCCATCGGCAAGGGTCATGCCTAAGGCGGTTCGGGTCAGCAACGCCATTTCGTCATCGTTCGGTCATCAATACGACATGGTGGATGCCATGCGCCCTGGAATTTCGCCAGATATTGCGGTGCAAAATGGCGTGCGCGACAAATACGCGCTTGAAATTGGCATGACAAGAAGGAGACAGAGCCGCGCGGCGCTTGGCTTGCCCGGGGTCGGTCGTTATAAGCCGGCTCAAAACGGGCCGTCGGTCGTGATCGGCCTGCAAGCAATGAAGGATATGGACGGAATGCTCATTTCGTTGCCGCCGGATTACCGGCCCTCGGACGGCGAGGAGTTCATGAATCCGATGCAGACTGAATATTTTCGCCAGAAATTGCTGCGATGGCGCGCAGATCTCGTGAAGGAAGCCAACGGAACCCTCGCTTCGCTCGGCGAAGGGGGGATTTTGGAGGCCGACATCACCGACCGGGCCAGTGTCGAGACCGACCGGGCCCTGGAATTGCGCACGCGAGACCGCGCCCGCAAGCTGATCGGCAAGATCGACCAGGCGCTGCAGAGGATCGAGAATAATAGTTACGGCTATTGCGAGGAGACCGGCGAGCCGATCGGGCTGAAACGGCTCGAGGCGCGGCCGATCGCCACGCTCTCGATCGAGGCGCAGGAACGCCATGAACGCATGGAGCGCGTGCATCGCGACGACTGAGCGCGTTCGGGGAAAAAGTAAGGAAGTGGCCGCTTTTTGGAAAAAGCGGCGCAAAAACTTTTTTAACTTGGGCCGGCGGCGTTGTCGCCGGCACGGCCTGACTCAACAAAAAAGCCAGGCGCGAACGCGCCTGGCTTTTTTGCGTTGTCGGCATCTCAGGCCATGCGCGCCTGGACCGCTTGGCGCTGTTCGGCGACTTGCGCCTTCATGGATTTCTGCAGCTTCTCGAAGCCGCGCACCTCGATCTGGCGCACGCGCTCGCGCGAGATGCTGTATTGCTGTGACAGCTCTTCCAGCGTCGTCGGATTGTCCTTCAGGCGCCGCTCGATCAGGATATGGCGCTCACGATCCGACAGCGTTTTCAGCGCCGTGGCGAGCAGGGCCTTGCGGCCGGTGAGCTCCTCGCGATCGGCCATTTCGGATTCCTGGCTGTCGCTGTCATCGACCAGCCAATCCTGCCATTCGCCTTCGCCGTCCATCTTGATGGGGGCGTTCAGGCTATTATCCGGCGATGACAGGCGGCGATTCATATTCACCACGTCCTGTTCCGGCACGTCGAGCAGATGCGCGATCCTGGCGATCTGCTCGGGTTTCAGGTCGCCATCGTCGATCGCCTGCATCTGGCCTTTGAGCCGGCGCAGGTTGAAAAACAGCTTCTTTTGCGCGGCGGTGGTGCCCATTTTCACCAGCGACCAGGAATGCAGGATATATTCCTGGATGGCGGCACGGATCCACCACATCGCATAGGTCGAGAGGCGGAAGCCGCGATCGGGGTCGAAGCGCTTGACCGCCTGCATCATGCCGACATTGCCTTCGGAGATCAGTTCGCCGATCGGCAGGCCGTAGCCGCGATAGCCCATGGCGATTTTCGCCACCAGCCGCAAATGTGAGTTGACCAGCGTATGCGCTGCGCCCTGATCCCCGTGGTCACGCCAGGCACGGGCCAGACGTTCTTCTTCCTCGTGCGCCAGCATCGGATATTTGCGGATTTCCTGCATATACCGGGTGAGACTGGCATCGGGGGCAGGGGAAGACATGTTGGAGGCCATGAGGTGGAAACTCCCAATAAAAGATCGAATTTCGCAATGAACGCGAGAGCGATGAGCATGACGAAACGCGATGCAAACCAAGGTTGTCGTCCAGACCCGGTCTCTGTAGCATCCCAAGCCGGACTTGCCGCTTAAAAGGAGGTAACAAACTGGTTAGAGAAGCGGGGTGAGGCGACACGTTGCGGTCAGTCTATGGGGAGCGGCTGCGCGGGGTCAATGAAATTAGGACAATGGCAGTCCTGTTTCACGCGCATGTGTCGAGGGCGTCGGCCAGCTCCTGGAAATCGGCCGGCGGGGGCGCTGAGAAGCTCAGCTTGGCGCCGGTGATGGGGTGAGAAAATCCAAGCATTTCAGCGTGTAAGGCTTGGCGTGGAAAGTCCATGGCAAGCCCGAGCGCGGCAGCTTGGAGGGTTTTTGCCACCGCAGGCCGGCGGCGCAGATAGACGGAATCGCCGATCAGCGGGTGGCCGATATGCGCCATGTGAACGCGGATCTGATGCGTGCGGCCGGTGCCCAGGCGCAGCGCGACGAGCGCAGCGGCGGTCCCGTAGTTATGGATGGCGCGATAATTGGTTAGTGCCGGCTTGCCGTTGCGGGTGACCACGGCCATGCGTTTGCGGTCGCGCGGATCGCGGCCGATATCGCCCTCGATCGTGCCATGGGCCGGGTTGGGCACCCCCCAGCAGATCGCCTTATATTCGCGATCGAGGTCGCGGCTGGCGAAGGCGGCGGAGAGGCGGGTATGGGCGAGCTCGGTCTTGGCCACAACCATCACGCCGGATGTGTCCTTATCCAGCCGGTGGACGATGCCGGGCCGGCGTTCGCCGCCGATGCCGGTGAGGCTGTCGCCGCAATGGGCGATGAGGGCGTTGACCAGGGTGCCGTCGGGATTGCCGGGGGCGGGGTGAACCACCAGCCCGGCCGGTTTGTCCAAGCACCAGCAGCGCATCATCCTCGTAGAGGATCACCAGCGGGATATCTTCGCCCTGCGGGGTGGCCGGGTCGGGTTCCGGCAGGCGCAACCGGTAGGAGGTCCCGGCCTGCACCGTTGCGGACACGTCGGTGGCGACCGTGCCGTCGCGGCTCAGCCGGCCTTCCAGGATCAGAGACTTGACGCGGGAGCGCGAGATGGTGCCGATGCGCTCGGCCAGGAATTTATCGAGCCGCACGCCGCCATCTTCGGCGGCGGCGGTCAAGTCTATGAGGAGCGGGGATGCGGGATCAGCCACAGAGTGATTTGCGCGGGTTGAAGGCGTTGGTCGGTATATTGGGCGTGCTGATCGTCGTCGGCACGGCGGTGGTCATCGGCACGGTCATTCACCGGCTTTATGCCAGGAACGACGCGCCGTCGATGGCTCAGCCTCTGGCGACGCCGGCGGCCCCGGCCCCGGCGCTGCCGGCCCCGGCCGGTCTTGCGTCGACGGTTTTGCCGCCAGGCGAGCATATTGCCGGGATTGCCGCCGCGGGCGGGCGAATCGCCGTATGGGTCAGCGGCCCGCAAGGCGACCGGCTGCTGCTGGTCGACCCGCTGAGCGGCCAAAGCCGCGTGGTCCTGAGCGGCGGGCACTAAGCCTGCCACAAATTTTTTGGACCGAAAGTTTTTGCGCCGCTTTTTTCAAAAAGCGGCTGCTTTCTTTTTTACCCAAAATTATGAGCTTTCGCCGCCATTTCCTGCGCTGCGGCGCCGGAGGCAGTTCCTCCCTTGCTATATCGCGGGACGAAAAATGCAGAAATTTGCGTCGGGGTGGGTTGAATTAATTTTGTCGCTGGCTTAATGCCCCTCCTGCCTCGTCCCGTTCGTCTAGAGGCCTAGGACACCGCCCTTTCACGGCGGTAACAGGGGTTCGAATCCCCTACGGGACGCCAGCGTTTTCAATCGGTTATTGGGCGGTTTTGAAACGGCCGTCAGGGCCTGGCTACACGGTAGCAACAAGGGTGCCCCCTAGTTATTTCGTGTCCGTTACCCCGCGTTCCGTAGAAAGCTTGACCCCTCCACTGCCGTCGGCCTAGTTTTTCCGCAAGCGTAACGATTGCGGGGGCGAAATGCAACTTTCAGCAGGCAACGATGCCGTCGCGGCAGATAAGTCGCCGCGAATGCCGGATGTGCGATCAGCGTTACCCGAAATTGCGGTATGGCTCTCGATTCTGGTTTTGACCGTGCCGCTTCTCGCGCTAGCCGTTCCGACCGGAAGGCTTTTCCCGAGTTCGGATGAGTGGGAGTACGTTAGCCCTGGGGTGCCGTCCTTTGGATGGGTGTTCGCTCAACACGTAGATCACCGGATTCCCATCCAGAAGATCTTTCAGCTTACTGTTTTGCATTTGTTTCATTTTGACTTTCGGTCACTAATCGCCGCAAACGTCCTCCTAGCCGCTGTAACTTCCGGCCTGTTTGTCGCTGCCGTTCGCGTTTACAGAGGTGCTGCGAACATTGGAGATATTTTTATCCCCTTATGTATCCTGAGTTTTGGCTCGGGCTATTCGCAATGGGGGTTTGAGCTTCAGTTTCTGTCGTGCCTGCTGTTCAGCGCCGCTTTTCTATTTTTCATGGTGATGCACACGAAGGGCGGCCGGGATAGCTATTTAACGCTGTCTTTTGTCATGCTGTTCCTCTGCGCTTGGTGCGGGCTGAACGGCATGATTATTTCGTCGTTCATCTCCGTTGCCGTAATCGGATATCTTTTTGTCCAGCGTCTCGACATTTCCTTGAGTTCGCTCTCGGTACTCGTAGCTACGGCACTCACCAATGCGGCCCTTTGGCTATTTTGGATCCCTTCAGCCGTTTCAACGGGACACCATAGTCTATCGGCGATTGCGGCCTTCTCGTTTGATATGGTCAAATCGCCATTTATAATGGATGCGTCGACGCATCAAATCCTGAAGTTCACGATTATGGCCGCTCTGGCTGTATCCGGTGCCGCCGTAGTTTTGCGCCGCGTGTTAAAGGCGGCGCTGCCAAACCTGACTGATTTTGCGGTACTGGCAGCAGGCGGCGCTGGCATCGTTCTGATCATCTCTACTGCATATGGGCGAGCGGGGGCGATAGGGTGGCAGCCCGCTGACGAGCTTCACTACGGCACACTGGCGATGCTTCTGCCGACGGTAGGGTGGATGGCGCTGTCTTCAGGGCTGGGGAAAAAATCCGGGCTCCTCGTTGGAATCGCTCTGGTTCTTTTGTTCGCGGAGGCCTACCGGGTCAGTTATGACTGGCGCAGTGGGGCAATTGCAAGTTGGCAGGCAGGGAACGCAGCCGCGGCCCTTGCGATTGCTGGGAACGAAGGCCCCGCGCAGGTCGCGGCGCAGCACATGGGCTGGTACATGTATACAGACACGACGCAGACACGGCAGATGGTCACGTCCGGTATCGTTGTTCTTAGGAAATACGAGCATTACAGCGCCGCGCTGAACTGACCGCCCCACAGTCTGAGCCTACCCGAGCACCCGGTTCTGACGAGCGTTTTGGTGTTTACACCGCATCGATGTTTGGTTTTATGGCATCGGCACGTCAGAATCGCCGGATAGAAGGCGCGGAAAGAGCTGGCGGAACGACCAGGGGGCGCGGGGGACACTCCTGTCGAGGCGCAGCACGACGTCGAAGCGCGTCCCGTCCCATTTCTTGGGCATTCCGTGAAGCTTCTGGTCTTTGGCGAGCGCCGGCAGGATCGCGCCGCCGATCGCGTGATGTTCCCAGCAGACCAACACAACGCCTGTCAGACTGGCGATTTCCGCTGATAGTGCCGGTTCTTCTCCCACGGCATATTTTACGATTGGTTCCAGGCTTAGCCGCTGTGCGAGTGGTAGAATTGTTTCGAATGGGCGTTGGCTTTGTTCGTCGCTGGTGGTGGCGTCCGGGTCTGCCGCATAAATCGCAACGGGCCGTGGAAAATCATCGCCGCCAAAGCCCGCGCCGAACAACGCCGACCAGCTGCCGGCGCGCTGCCAGCCACGGATCACAAGTGACTGCGGATCTACGGAACCGTCAAATGCCGAACCTTCGCCGGGCCAGGATTTGCCCGGCTTCTCCGCGTGACGGATAATCAAAATGGTGAGTGCGGACATGTCTGATTTCCCCCGAGGCAATTCGAGAGATGAACTGAAAATCGCCGGATGAGTCGTTCAGAATGAAGATTGACGTTCGAGATCTACGCTTATTTTGACGGCGACATTCCTGTTGAGACTGGCTCGCGATTTTGTTGCGATCGTAAGCCGCATAATCGCAGGCTTTGGTTCCTTGAATGCCGCCCCATTAAATGCGGACCCGTATGAATGCATACCCATTATCCGGGCGGTCTTTGGGTGGTTCAGTGTAAATGCGATATTGCAATGGAGTCCAATCAAAAATCCACGGCATCGAGAGAAACGGTGCCGGTTGGCTGCGTCCTCTCATCGCTCTATGCTGCTTCATTCAAAATACGGGGCAAAGATTTGACCATCGACCTACGCGACCAGATGCAGCCGGCCCACATGGTGCGTGACGCACTTGGCCTTTCACCGCATCCCGAAGGTGGACATTATCGAGAATTGTGGCGCGATCATCCGCCGTCGGGCGAGCGTGGCGCGGCCACCAGCATCCTGTTTTTATTGGCGGAGGGAGAACGGTCGCACTGGCATCGGGTCGACGCGGCCGAGATCTGGCTCTGGCAGGCCGGTGCGCCTCTGCAGCTCGGAATGGCCGGCACCGATGGCGGCCGCCAGAGCGTGCGGCTGGGGCCCGATCTGGCCAGCGGAGAGGTGCTGCAAGCCGTGGTTCCAACGGGCGTCTGGCAGGAGGCGAGCAGCCTTGGCGGCTGGAGCCTCGTAAGTTGCGTTGTGGCGCCGGCCTTCGACGTTTTCGGGGTTCGAAATGGCGCCTCCCGGATGGTCGCCTTCTGACAGCTAGCCGCTCGCCCTGCCTATGATCTCACGCGGCGGATGGCCGAAGCGGCGGCGATAGCAGGTGGCGAAATACTGGCTTGACCCGAAGCCGCACCGCAACGCGACGTTCGTGATCGTGTCAGTATCCGTGCCCCGCAGAAGCGCGGTGGCACGGGTCAGGCGCAGCTCATGAAGATAGCGCATCGGCGTCATGTTGGTGATTGTCTTGCATAAATCGGCAAAACGCGTGCGGGACAGGCCGCATTCCCGTGCCATCGCATCGAGCGTCCAGTCACGGTCGAGCGCCAAGGCCAAGCGGCGCAGAAACATCTCCACAATATGGTGAGAGGATGACCGTGGGTCGGCGGATGCTAGCCGGTCTTCCCCCAGCCGCTCCAGCAAAGAGATGAACAGCGCGTTGATCGCGAGCTTCAATCGCGTCTCGCTCCGGGCGACGTCGCCTGAACCCAGGATCGATGCGATCGTCTCGAATTCGCGGATGAGGGCAGTGCTGGCAGACCATACCGAGCGATCGTCATGGGCGAGCAGCTCCACCAGTCGCCGCGCATCCGGAGCCGACCATAGAAACCAGTCCGGCCAATGCCATTGGCCGTTGGGGCGATGCAGACCGAGATCAAGCATCACCCAGATGAGGCGGCTGGCCCCGACATAAGGCGCCCCGAGCGCGTGAAGCTGCCATGGCCGGGTGACGATCAGCGACCCGCGCGCCAAAGCATGCGTTTTTCCATCCACCGCCAAGGTCAGGTTTCCCCGCGACACGAGCGCGAGTTTGATGCCCTCATTGCAGTGCGGCGCGATGCCCCAGCATTGCGGCGCGCGCGCATCCCAGTATCCGACAGTCCTGACCCCGGGCAGTGCCGCGCCCAGGGGAAGTCCTGGATCGGCGCCGCTTGTCCAGGCCGCCAGCCGCACCTCGCCACGGGCCGCGGCTTCCTGAAGCGCGCGACAATTATCACGGTAGAGGAGGGAGTTGGGCCAGCGGAAGACCTCGAAATTCATGTTCAAAATCTACCATTGTGAGGCACCGCAAGTAAAGATTCGTTGCGTAGCAGAAACTGGTTGGAAGGTCGCCAAACAATAAAAACCGGGGAGGTCGCCATTCGGGCGTTTCGTTTCGATGGGGTGCCGGCATGAGCGGCGCGCCGCCGCGTCTGCAGATGCGCGGTATCACCAAGTCTTTTGGCGGAACGTTTGCGCTTGTTAACGTTTCCTTCGATTGCTTTGCCGGGGAAGTGCATGCTTTGTGCGGCGAGAATGGCGCCGGCAAGTCGACGCTGATGAAGATCCTCAGCGGCCAGTACATGCAGGATGCGGGCGAGATCCTGATCGATGGGCAGGGGGTAAGATTTGCGAACCCCGCCGAGGCGGCCCGCGCCGGGATCGGCATCGTGCACCAGGAACTCAGCATTCTTCCTGACAGGACGGTCGCCGAGAATATCTATCTGGGGCGGGAGCCGTTGCGCTACGGCCTGCTGGACCGGCGCCGTATGCGCGCAGCTGCACAGGCCTTGCTCAGCCGGATCGGCGCGCAGCTTGATCCTGACCTTCTATGCCGGAACCTGAGCCTCGCGGAACGTCAAACTGTCGAAATCGTCAAAGCGCTCGATCTGGACGCACGCATTCTGGTGCTCGATGAGCCGACCGCCGCCCTGGATGGCGCGGATGCCGCGCGGCTGCTGGCAACAATCGAGCGGCTGCGGAGCGCGGGTGTCGCCATCATCTATGTTTCCCATCGGATGCCGGAGGTCATGGCGATCTCCGATCGCGCCACCGTTCTGAAAGACGGACGGTTGGTGGCGACGCAACCGCGCCATGATCTCGATGTGTCTAGCATTGTGCGGATGATGGTCGGCCGCGACCTTGCGGCGTTCTATCCGCCGACCGCTGAGGCGGGTCCCGCGTCCGCGCGACTCCTCGAGGTCGAAGGGGGCGGCAACCGGCTCCTTGACGGGATCAGCCTGGCCCTGAGGGAAGGTGAGATTGTCGGCGTGGCCGGCCTTGAAGGATCGGGCAAGACCGAGCTCCTGCGGGCAATCTATGGCGATCTACCGTTCGAGCGGGGGGACGTGCGGGTGCGGGGCAGGGCGGTGCGGCTCAATTCCATCCGTTCGGCACTCAGCGCCGGGATCGGTCTTGTGCCCGAGGATCGGCGTGGCGAAGCTTTGTTGCTGCGCCAGGATGTGCGCGACAATTTGTTATTGGGCCGGCGCGCGCGGGCGCCGCTATGGGCCGGGGCCGAGGCGGGCGATTTCGCCGCGCCGCAGGTGGACCGCATGCTGAGCGAGGCCGGTGTGCGCGCGGCCCGCTATGACAAGCCGATCCGGCTGCTATCGGGAGGTAACCAGCAGAAAGTCATCATCGCCCGATCGCTCGCCTCGTCGCCAGACGTAATGCTGTTCGCCGAGCCGACGCGCGGGGTCGATGTCGCGGCGAAGGCCGCCATCTATGAGACGATGCGGGCTTATGTGGCGCAAGGCCGGACGATCCTCTTCGCCTCCTCGGACCTCCCGGAAGTGTTGGGCCTGGCCGACCGTGTGCTGGTGATGCGTGAGGGCCGGATCGTTGGGGAGCTGGGACGCCAGGCAAGCGAAGACGAGGCGATGGCGCTGGCCGTTGGGGCGAAGGTTGCTGCCCGTGCCGCGTAGAGCCCTGCTACGACCGCCTGCCTCCGTCATGATGATCGCATCGTCGCTCATTCTGTTTGCGATTGTCGCGGTCGCGAGCGGCAATCTGCGCCAGTTGACGCTGGCCGGGCTGACCGGCCTGCTCGACCGGATGGTGGCGCTCGCGCTGGTGGCGATCGGGCAGAGTTTCGTCATCATCGCGGGGTCGATCGATTTGTCGGTCGCAAATCTCGTCTCCGTTGCCGCGGTCGCAACCTCTTTCGTCATGCAAGGCCGGCCGGAGATGATCGTGCCGGGTTGCGTGGTTGCCTTGGCGATTGCCGCCGCCATTGGCGCCATTAACGGGGTTCTGGTCGCAATCGTCCGGGTTAACCCGTTCATCGCGACCCTTGGCATGGGTCTGTGTTTGCAGGGGCTTCTCTCCACCGCTTTCTCGAACTTCGCAGGTGCCGTGCCGCATGCCTTTGGATGGCTCGCTTATGGCTATGCCGGCCCGGTTCAGGCGCCGGTTCTCCTGCTTGTGCTGCTCACCGCGGCGGCTTCCTTCACGCTGCGGCGCACGCGGTTCGGCGCGCATCTCTACGGCCTTGGCGGCAACCGCGAATCCGCCCGCCAGTCCAGCGTCGCCGTCAACCGGGTCCTCATCGGCGCCCATGTGCTGTCGGGCCTGGGGGCTGGGGTGGCCGGCATCTATCTCGCCGCGCGGCTCGGATCGGGCGCTCCCTGGATCGGCCGCGATGGCGTCTATGATCTGCAGTCGATCGCGGTCGTCGTAATCGGCGGAACCGCCCTGGCCGGCGGTCGCGGCGGCGCCTGGGGGGCCTTCGCGGGCGCATTGCTGTTTGCGACGCTTGATGCGAGCTTCACCATGCTCAATCTCGACAGTTTCCTGCAGCAGATATTGCGTGGGGGAATCGTGATCGCGGCCGTCGCCTGGCAGACGCGGCGCATTGCGGGGCATGTCGCATGAGCCTGCTGGTGCAGCGGCGGCTGAGCCTGCCCATCCATCGGCCGATCAATGGTGCGCTGATCCTGCTGCTCGTGCTGTATGCGGCGATCATCGCGCTCCAGCCGACCTTCGCCGAGCCCTCCGCCATCATGGTCTTCCTGCGCCGCGCTGCGCCGTTGGTGGTGCTTACCTGCGGCCAATTGCCGGTGCTGCTGACGGGCGGTTTCGACCTGTCTGCCGGGGCGGTTGTAACTCTCACCGTGCTCGGCGGCTCCATGCTGACCGATGGCGATCCGGGCCGCACCTGGATGGCCATCCCGCTGCTCGTGCTCTGCGGTCTCGGCATTGGTCTCGCGAACGGCCTTGCCGTCGCGCTGCTGCGGGTGCCGTCGATCATTGCGACACTTGGCGGCCTGCTGATGGTGCGTGGCGCCGCTTTGATGTGGTCCGGCGGTGCGCCGAGCGGTTACCTGCCGGAGAATTTCCGCTGGCTCGGCCGCTTCATGTGGCGCGATCTGCCGGTGATTTACCTGCTGCCCGCCTCCGTGCCGGCCACCGTGATCTTCGTTGCCGTGGCAGGCCTGGTCACGCATGGATCGGTTCTGGGCCGGCTCTGGCTCGCTATCGGCGACAATCCGCGCGCGGCCGAACTTGCCGGGGTACCGGTTCGCCTGGTGCGGGTGAGCGCCTTCGTCGCGTCCAGCCTCAGCGCGGTCCTGGCCGGCATCCTGCTCGGCGGATTTGCGGGCGTGTCCAATCAAGTGGGCGAGGGGCTGGAACTGCAGGCCATCGCCGCCTGTGTGTTAGGCGGCACCGAACTGCTGGGCGGGCGCGGCACGGTGGTCGGTGCCGTTTCGGGCGCGCTCTCTTTGTTCGCACTCTTCACCTTGCTGAATCTGCTCGGCATGCCCGAGCCGCTCAGGGATGCCGTGCAAGGCGTCATCCTGATCGGCGCGGTCGCGCTGCAGATGGCGCGGCGCACATCACAATAATAATCGGAGGAGGAGACGGATGAGACGTTGGATATTGGCGGCTGTGGCAACCCTTATGGTCACGATGACCGCCCAGGCCCAGAATTTCGACGATCCCAAGGTGATGGCGCAACAGGCGCAGGAGCTGAAGGAAACGCCGGCGGGGCCGTCGGGCCAGTTCTGGGTTCAGTCGGTTGGCACCGGCATGGTCGATACCACCAAATGGCGTAAGCCGGGGCCATATAATGTGTGCGTCTCGAACGCCGGAACCTTCAACCCGTGGCGGGTCGTCGGCCTCGCCAACATGAGGGCGGAAGTCGCCCTGCACAAGGCGGATATCAAGAGCTTCACGGTCGCTGACGGCCAAAACCGTGACGACAAGCAGATTTCCGACATCGCCGCCTTTGTCAGCAGCGGTAAATGCGACGTTCTGATCGTATCGCCCAATACAACGGCGGCGTTGACGCCAGCGGTGGAGCAGGCGTGCCAGAAGCTCCCCGTCATCGTCTTCGATCGCGGCGTGGAGACCGGTTGCCCCGTCACCTATATCAGCCCGATCGGCGGCTATGCCTGGGGCATCGTGTCAGCGGATTTCATGGTCCAGCATCTCAAGCCGGGTGCCAAGGTGCTGGCGTTGCGTATTTCCCCTGGCGTCGATGTGCTGGAGACACGCTGGTCCGCGGCACGCCAGATCTTCGCCGAAAAGGGCATCCACATCGTCGGCGCGGAGTTCACCAGTGGTGACAGGGCCAAGACGAAATCGATCGTCGAGGATTACCTCAACCGCTATGGCAGTTTGGATGGCATCTGGATGGATAGTGGCGCGACGGCGGTTGCGGCGCTCGAAGCCTTCGATGATGCGGGGCAACCCTATCCGGTGATTTCCGGCGAAGACCAGGAGGATTTCCTGATCGCCTGGAAATCCAACCATCTGACGGCGATCGCGCCCACCTACCCGACGTTTCAATGGCGCACACCGATCATCGCGGCGCTGCGGATCCTGAAGGGGGAGCCGGTGCCCGGCCCGCATTGGGTACTGCCGCAGCCGGCCATCACCGGCGCGACCCTGGCGAACTATGTGGATCCGAACATGCCGCCGCAATTCTACGCCATGTGCGGTTGCCAGGCGCTGCCGGGCTACCCTGAATTTTGGGGCGGCAGGTCGTAAGAGAGGAGCGGAAGATCATGCGGTTTGGGGCCAGCACATTCATCTGGGTATCGCCGTTCTCGAACCGCAGCCTCGATTTGCTGCGCAGGATCCGCGGCATGGGGTTCGATCTCGTCGAGATCTGCATCGAAGATCCGGCGACGATCGATCCGGTGGCGATCCGCCCGATACTGGAGGAAACAGGGCTCGACGTCGTCACCTGTGGGGCGTTCGGCCCTGAGCGGGATATCTCGTCGGACGATCCGGCTCTGCGGCAGCGCGGGATGGATTATCTGTTCCGCGCCATCGACCTCAGCCATAGTCTCGGCGCCAGGATATTGTCGGGACCGATGTACTCTGCTGTCGGAAAGACACGGCTCCTGGAGCCCGCGGCGCGGGAGAAGCAAAGGGCGATGGCCGTCGAGGGGATTCAGCGCGCGGCAGACCATGCAGGGAAGCAAGGCGTCCGGCTTGCGGTGGAGCCGCTCAACCGGTTCGAGACCGATCTGCTGAATACGGTGGATCAGGCTCTGGAATTTCTCTCTTTGGTTGACCGCAGCGAGGTCGGGCTGCTGCTCGATACTTTCCATATGAATATCGAGGAGCGCAGCCTGCCGGATGCGCTGAGACGGGCCGGCGACCGCATCTTCCACTTCCATGCCTGCGCGAATGACCGCGGAACACCCGGGCGCGACCATCTGCCTTGGCCGATGATCGTCTCCGCCTTGCGCGATGTCGGCTATTCCGGGGATGTCGTGATCGAAGCCTTTAACCCGGCCATTCGGGAAATCGCGCGCGCCGTCGCACTCTGGCGACCGCTGGCCGAGAGCGAGGACGCGTTGGCGCAGGAGGGGCTCGCCTTCCTGAAGCGCGTCTTCACAGGATAAGCCCGATGCCCGCCACATCTCCGCCATATCGCCTCGTTATCCGGCGCGTCGATCCAGCCCACGTTGGTCGTCAGCTGGAGCAACAGAGGATTAAATGAAGAGACTAACCATCGCAGCTTTTGCCGCCCTGACTCTCGGCCTACCGGCTTGCGCCCATGCAGACCCCGGCAGCACAGAAGAACTGCTCGCCGCCAACAACGCCTACCGGGCAAATCTGGGGCTTCCGCCATTGCATTGGTCGGACCGGCTGGCGGCTGAGGCCCAGCAATGGGCGGTCCATCTTGCCGAGATCGGGCAGCTCGTTCACAGCGGACCCGGCCAGAACCTGGCAATGGCCACGGCCGGCAGCATGTCGCTGACGCAGCTAGTCGATCTGTGGGGCAACGAGCAGGCGGATTTTACGAATGGCGACTTCCCGGATATTTCCACCACCGGAAACTGGATGGATGTGGGCCATTACAGCCAGATGATCTGGAGGGCGACGACCGAGGTTGGGTGCGGGTTCGCTGAGAATAACGGGATCGACATGCTGGTCTGCGATTACAATCCGCCAGGAAATGTCATGGGCGAGCGCGCTTACTAGCTGATCGGTTCCGCAACGCGGTGACCAGCCGCACGCTGCACCTTATGAAAAGAACGCAGCGAGCGCCGGTTGGTCACCGCTGAAAACGACCGTGTCGATCACGACGCCATCCGCCAGAGTGAACACATCCACCGTATCGCTTTCGAGCGTTTTGTCGCCCCGCTTGGCGCTCAGATGGTTGAGCACAAACACCCGATCTCCAGCCGCCGCCATGGCCAAGGGGGTCGCCTTCATCGTACCGCTCGTCTCACGCGCGAGTTGGCTGAAATATTCCAGGATGGCCTGTTGGCCACTGAAATCCCCGCCGAACAGGTTATTTGGCGGTTCATGCCAATGTCCGTTCGGTGCGACGATGGTCTTCATCGCCTCCATATCGCCGGCTGCGAAAGCCTCGAAACCGCGCCGCACGACCGCGAGGTTGCGCGCTTCTTGTAAATCTGTGTTTTCCATTGTCGCTTTCTCCCCCAAAAACTCTTGAACGGCGAATGGATGGCCGTCATGCCAGATCGCCGGAACCTTGCTCCTGTATATTGCAAAAGAGGTGGCGATCGCCCGCATCGCTTGGTGATTGTTTGGCAATAAGGCTGTTATAAACCGGCCAGAAAAAACAGGCCTTTTTGCCGCGCGCGGAGGCGCTCGGACTGTTGTCAGTGCCTCACCATTCCGTAAATCGCCAGGCAATGACGCTCGAGTTTTTCCCGCGAGCGAACGAACCGCTTCAGGGGCGTCTCGATGTCATAGAAATAAATATTGGCGATGAAGCCATAAATCCCGGCATCGATGCTGGTCGGCTGGGCGCCGTGGACAAACCCATCGTCTGAAATGATCTCGTCCAGGACGTTAAGATCGGCCAGGCCACGCGCATAGGCTTCATCCGGCGCATATCTGCCGATCCCTTGAAAATGATAGCGTTGGAGATTGAAGGCGCGCGCTTTCGCTAGCTCCGTTTCGGTCAGGTTCGGATGGTGGCGCAGGAACGCAGCCTGGAAGGATGGCCAGAAGCGCTCATCCTGCCAGCGCGAATAGGACATGACCCAGTAGAGATCGTCGAGCAGGCGGGTTACGAGAAGGTTCAACCTGCGCTCTTGCACGCCCAGTTCCGTATCGATCTGTAGTTGGTATTTGCGGGACAAATGAGTGAGAATGATGTCGCTGTCGCCGATAATGTCACCGTCATCGATGATGTAAGGAAGTTGGCTATGCGGCGCCGCGGAGGCGTCGAAAATATGTTCGTGCTCGAACTTCAATCCGGCCATCCGCATGAAGGCAAAGACCTTCAATCCGTAGCCGTTATTGTCGGCCACGCCGAAAAGCGTGGGATACGAATAAAGTGTGATCATGATGTCTGCTTCTGTCCCGGATGTTTTTGCCCAGACTTGTTTAAGCCGTTGATGATAGGCTTTTTTTGATCGTTGCATCGTCAACGCATTGGCGAGGAACAGTCAAGGGGGCGAAGCCGGGGCCGGCTTGAAAAGCGGGGGCGCGAAAAGGGAAGCCGCGGCGCAGCGATTGACAAAAGTTCATTCGGTTTTGATGCATGTCGTAGTGTATGTACGCGGCGCCTACCCGGACGTGAATTTCCACAGCTGACTGATCTCTGCGGCATCTCGGCGATCTGCGTGTTTCAAAACGCTCCGGATCTGATGCGTGCAGAACAAGGTTTTCTGGCTCAGCCGTGGGCAAAGGATCGCGGACGGATACCGAATGCATGAAGGAACGGTGCCTATGCCTGATATTATTGCTGGCATTCCTGTGCCTGACAGCGCCATGGCGCGCGCTGCGACCCAGCTTGTACGCGATACAGAGGATGATCTGCTATATAACCACAGCCGGCGGGTTTTCTTTTGGGGGGCGCTCACGGGAGAGCGTCGTGGCCTGAAGTACAACCCTGAGCTGCTCTATATCGGCGCTATGTTCCACGATATGGGATTGATTCCGTCCTATTCGAGCCCGGACCTGCGCTTCGAGGTTGATGGTGCGAACGCGGCGCGCGATTTTCTGAAGAGTTACGGCATCCCTGAGCGTGACATCGAAGATGTTTGGGCCTCGATTGCCCTGCACACGACGCCCGGTATTCCGGAATTTATGCGTCCCACCATCGCCTTGGTCACTTCTGGCGTGGAAATGGATGTGCTCGGGATCGCTTTCCAGGATTTCTCGCGTGAGCAGCGGGAGCATGTCGTGTCGCACCACCCGCGCGAGGCAAATTTCAAGGAAAACATCATTGATCACTTCGCTGGCGGTATCATCAAGAAACCGTTAACGACCTTTGGCAACGTCAAAGCTGACGTCCTCGCGATGAAGGATCCTAATTACGTCCGCCAGAATTTCTGCGCGATCATTCTTGGGTCGGCTTGGCCGCATTGAGGGTCTGTGCGGATAATGGCGAAATGAATGGCTTTCCCCACGATAATTTTCAAAATCTGACCGAGCGTTCTCCTGCAAGGTTTGATTGTCTTGCAGGGGTTTTATGCTGGGTAAGCCTCGACCCGTTTACCGATATATCAACATGACTGGAGAGTAGGAACGAGATTATGGCCGATACACGTTCTCCCATGACGCATGCAACCGGCGCGCCTGTTGCAGACAATCTCAACACCAAGACCGCAGGACCGCGTGGTCCGGTATTGCTCGAAGATATCTGGCTGATCGAGAAGATGGCACACTTCGACCGCGAAGTGATCCCCGAGCGCCGCATGCACGCCAAGGGCTGGGGCGCGTACGGCACCTTCGCCGTCACCAAGGACATCAGCAAGTACACCAAGGCGAAGCTGTTCTCCGAGGTTGGCAAGAAGACCGATGTTTTCATCCGCTTCTCGACCGTCGCCGGTGAGCGCGGCGCGGCTGACGCCGAGCGCGACATTCGCGGCACCGCCATCAAGTTCTACACCGAGGAAGGCAACTGGGACATCGTCGGCAACAACACGCCGGTGTTCTTCTTCCGCGACCCGATGCGCTTCCCGGACCTGAACCACGTCGTCAAGCGCGACCCGCGCACCGGCCTGCGTTCGGCCGACAATAACTGGGATTTCTGGTCGCTGCTGCCGGAGGCGCTGCACCAGGTGACGGTCGTCATGTCCGACCGCGGCATTCCCAAGACCTTCCGTCACATGAACATGTTCGGAAGCCACACCTTCTCGATGATCAACGCCGCCAATGAGCGCGTCTGGGTGAAGTTCCACTTCAAGACCCAGCAGGGCATCCAGAACCTGACCGATGCGGAATCCGGCGCTGTCGTTGGCAAGGATCGTGAGAGCCATGGCCGTGACCTGCTGGACGCGATCGAGCGCAAGGAATTCCCGCGCTGGACGCTGTTCATCCAGGTGATGACCGAAGAGCAGGCCCGCAAGCACAAGCACAACCCATTCGATCTGACCAAGGTCTGGCCCAAGGCCCAGTTTCCGCTGATCGAAGCCGGCGTGCTCGAGCTGAATCGCTGGCCGGACAATTATTTCGCCGAGGTCGAGCAGGCTGCCTTCTCGCCGGCAAACATCGTCCCGGGCATTGGCTTCTCGCCTGACCGCATGCTGCAGGCCCGCTTGTTCTCCTATGGCGACACGCAGCGCTATCGCCTGGGCGTGAACTTCAACCATATTCCGGTGAATGCGCCGAAATGTCCGTTCAAAGCCTATAACCGCGACGGCGCGATGCGCACCGACGGCAATCTGGGCAGCACCGTCAGCTACTGGCCGAACAGCAAGAGCGAGTGGCTCGACAACAACCCCTACGCGACCGAGCCGGCATTGGGGCTCGAGGGCGACGCTGCGCATTATGATCATCGCCTCGAGGATGACCATTACGAGCAGCCCGGCAACCTGTTCCGCCTGATGACCCCGGCGCAGCAACAGCTTCTATTCGAGAACACCGCGCGCGCCCTGGGCGATGCCCGCGCTGAGGTGAAGCAACGCCACATAGCCAACTGCACCAAAGCCGATCCGGCTTATGGTGCGGGTGTTGCCAAGGCGCTCGGTCTCGAAATCGCCAAGGCCGCCGAGTGATCGAAAGCCCGTCCGGTGGTCCCCTGTGCCGGACGGGCTTTCTGACTAACGATGCAAGCCGCGCGGCCCGCTGACATAGGCGCTGCCACGCTCATAAAACCGAAGCAGCCGATCGGCTTCCTTCGTCAATCCGATGCGCGTACTCCGCGCGCGAGGTACCGTGTGCCGTTGATCATCCTCGCCCAGCCAGAGAGATCCTGCGGCACAGAGATCGATGCCGTCGCAGCTTCGATCGATCGCCATCGCCGCTGCCAGCCGTCCTGGCCCTTTGGCCAACGCCGTTAGCCGTGTTGTCCCGCGACGGCGCTGCATCACGGAGATGCCCTCCAAAGGTGTCAGTGCCCGGAGCAGAACCCCGGCGCCGATGCCCCGCCGTTCGGCCGTGACGTTGCACATATAGGACGTGCCGTAGATGAAATAGACATAGGCATGGCCTTTGGCGAGGAAGAGAGAATGATTGGAAGCGGTCATGCCGATGAAGGCGTGGCCCGCTTCATCGCCGACAGGATACGCCTCGGTCTCGACGATCCGGCCGCTGGTTCTCTGGCCATGGTGGTCGCGAACGAGCAATTTGCCGATGAGGAAACGTGCCAGCGCGATCGTGTCCTCCGGCAGCTCCGCACGACGCAGTCGGCGAACATGGCCCACAGGGGCCGCGGCGATGACGTGGCTTGGTTGGGACGCGATGGGCGTTCGCTGAACTGGCAAGATCCGTGCTCTGGCTCTGTAGCGTCGGAAAACGTTGTTACGGCCTGGTGTGGCGCAAATGTTGACCGCCCCAAGGAACCGGCTCACAATAAAACCTGCCGCATCCTGTTCCAGGCGAAAATGTGGGCGGCATCAAGCATACTTTGTTGAGCCCCGTCGGTCCAGCTGCGCATCCCAGCGTAGGCGCTGGCCGGGAATAATCAAATGCGATACGGCGCCGGGCAGGTCAGGCCTTTTCTGGCGCATCGTCTCGCGCTTGCTGGCATGAGCGCCGCCGCGAGAGGCGGTGGGGGAGACCGAGATGAGAGATCAGGAGATACGAGATGCGCTCGAGCGGCACTGGGCAGCCTCCGATGCGAATGATTTCGCCGTCGAGCATGAAATCTATCGCGAGGATGCGGCGCTCCATTATCCGCAGTCGGGCGAACGCATTCGCGGCCGACATAATATCCAGGAAAGCCGAACGGTGCAGCCGAGCGAGAAGCGCTTCGCTGTCCAGCGGATCGTCGGCAACGGCGATCTTTGGGTTACCGAATTCGTGCTCAGCTATGACGGCGCGCCGTCTTACGCCGTGAGCATCATGGAATTCAGCGACGGAAAGGTTGCACGAGAGACGCAGTATTTCGGCGATCCGTTCAAGCCCGGGCCGTCTCGGGCGCATCTGGTCGAGCTGAATGGCTGAGAGGAACATTCTGAATCAATTTCAAGCTGTTCCGGTGGTCACGTTCACCGCATTTAAGTGCGCCATTTCCGCACAAAGTAAATTTCGGAACGGTATCGCAAATTCTTAGGCTATAATGCGCTGCGCATATCTCAGGAGTGCAGGCAATGACACCAGAGGGATTAATCACCGTACGGAGCAGTCACGGGCCGGAAGTGACGATGAACAAGGTTGAGGCCGAGGTGAAGGCCAGGGGCATGACGATATTTGCCCATATCGATCATGCCGCCTCAGCCGCAGCACTTGGCCTGTCTTTGCGTCCGACCGATCTTCTGATCTTTGGCAACGCCATGGCCGGCACGCCGTTGATGGAGGCGGTCCAGGCGATCGGCATCGATCTGCCCCTCAAGGCTTTGGTTTGGGAGGACGAGTCAGGCGCGACATGGCTCTCTTATGACGATCCTAAATGGCTGGCGCAGCGTTACGGCCTGGGTGAGCCGGTCGGGGCCGCGATCAGGACAATGTCGGGTGCCTTGCAGGCCATCGCGACCAGGGCAACGGGGGCCTGAGCATCTAAGCGGTTACCCCGCCTGGGGGGCGCGCAATATGGCTGCTTTGCGCGGAGGCTGCTTGGGCCGCGGTCGCGCCCGCCGTGGTTGAGGACGAAGGATACGGCGCAAGAAGCGCGAAAGCGGGTCGCTAAATGCCTTCCATAGAATTCTTCAAGCATAGGGAAACAGCCAATGGCTAGAACCGGGAAACCGAACATCCTCGTGATCTGGGGGGATGATATCGGCATTGCGAACCTGAGTTGCTATTCGCATGGGCTGATGGGTTATCACACGCCCAACATCGATCGGTTGGCAAGAGAAGGAATGATGTTCACCGATGCTTACGGTGAGCAGTCCTGCACGGCGGGGCGGGCATCTTTCATCACCGGGCAAAGCGGCTTTCGCACGGGACTCACCAAGGTCGGCGTCCCTGCGGCGACGGTTGGCCTGCAGGCCGAAGATGCGACGATCGCCGAACTCCTCAAAAATCACGGCTATGCGACGGGTCAGTTCGGCAAGAATCATCTCGGAGATCTGAACAAATTTCTGCCGACGGTGCACGGTTTCGACGAGTTCTTCGGCAATCTTTATCATCTCAATGCCGAGGAAGAGCCGGAAATGTACGACTATCCGCCGGAAGAGGATTTTCCGAAATTCAAGGAGCGTTTTGGCCCTCGCGGTGTCCTGCAATGTTGGGCGACCGACAAGGACGACCCGACCGAGCAACCACGCTGGGGGCGCGTTGGAAAACAGAAGATCAAGGATACGGGGCCACTGACCAAAAAGCGGATGGAGACGTGCGATGATGATTTCATCGCTGCAGCAAAGGATTTTATAAAACGTCAGCATGATGCGGACATGCCGTTTTTTGTGTGGCTTAACACGACACATATGCACCTGTTCACGCATACGAAGGCCTCAAGCCTGGGACAGGCCGGCCGCTGGCAGTCGCCCTATCACGACACCATGATCGACCACGACAAGAATATCGGTGACATACTCAACTATCTCGATGAACTCGGCATCGCGGATGATACGTTCGTGATGTACAGCACGGATAACGGGCCGCATATGAACAGCTGGCCTGACGGTGGCATGACGCCCTTCCGCAGCGAGAAGAACACGAACTGGGAGGGAGCCTTCCGGGTTCCGCTTCTGGTGCGTTGGCCAGGCAGGATCAAGCCGGGTTCGGTGTCCAACGAGATCGTGCAGCATCATGACTGGCTGCCGACATTCCTTTCCATGGCTGGCGAACCGGACGTGGTGGAAAAGCTTCGCAAGGGTCACACCGCGAATGGCAAGACGTTCAGGAATCACATAGACGGCTACGATCTCCTACCCTACCTGACCGGACAAGCGGAGAAAAGTCCACGCAAACTCTTTGTGTATTTCGACGATGATGGCAACGTCGTGGCTCTGCGCTATGACAATTGGAAGGTCGTGTTCATGGAGCAGCGTTGCCCCGGCACGCTGCAGGTTTGGGCCGAGCCATTCGTGCCGCTGCGGCTCCCAAAGCTCTTCAATTTGAGGACCGACCCGTTCGAGCGGGCGGACATCACGTCAAACACATATTATGACTGGTTCATTCACCGCGACTATATCATTTTCGCAGCGCAGGCGATCGCGGCGCAATTCGCGGCGACATTCAAGGAGTTCCCGCCGCGGCAGAAGGCGGCGAGCTTCACCATTGACCAGGCTTTGTCGAAGATGACGGAAGCCTGCAGCGGGGCCGGGCACTGAAGGCAAGGCTGTTTTAACCGGCGGCGGAAACGCTCCGCCGCCGCTGTTGTGAAACCACGAACAGCAGGTTGTCGTGATCGAGGGCGGCGAGGGGGCTCCGCGATTCGGCCGGTTGCCGGGCGATGTTCGCGGGAGAAGCGCTGCGGCATGCCTCGCATGCGCAATATGCGGCGCCGGAAATTAATAGAGCTCCTTGATTAATTGATAGAGGTACTTCATGGTGCCGCCCGAATTACGGGAGTGCCTAACGATGCCGACAGTAGACCTAACTGTGAATGGCAAGGTCCATCACATCGAACTCGAAGACCCCAATACCCCCTTGCTCTATGTGCTGCGCGACTATCTGCACCTGCATGGCCCGCGCTTTGGCTGCGGTATGGCGGAATGCGGCGCTTGCACCGTGCATATCGATGGTCAGGCGACACGCTCCTGCGTGTATCCGGCCGCGGCGGTCGGCGCGAGCAAGGTGGTAACGCTGGAAGGGCTCGGCACGCCGGAGCATCCGCATCCGCTGCAGACCGCGTTCGTGGCAGAGCAGGCCGCACAATGTGGCTACTGCATCAACGGCATGATCATGCAGTCCGCCTCCTTCCTTGAGCAGAACCCGCATCCGACGGAGCATGAGGTCAAGGAAGCTTTGGCGAATAATCTCTGCAAATGCGGCACCCATGCACGAATTGTCCGCGCCGTCGTGCGCGCGTCGGTGAGCTAAGGAAGGAACGCTGCCATGAACGCCACTATCAGCCGCCGCAGCTTGATGCAGGTCGCCGCCGGTCTCGTCGTCAGCTTCAGCCTGCCCGTAGTCCGGGCAAACGCGCAGGGGAAGGTTGACCCCTCCGCAATCCCCACAGCCGGTTTTGACGAGAAGCCTGTCTCGCCCACCATCGTCGAAAGCTACATTGCTATCGATAGCAAGGGCCAGGTCACACTCTATACGGGCAAGGTAGAGCTTGGCACCGGTGTGCAGACGGCTCTCACGCAGATCCTCGCCGAGGAGCTTGACGTGCCGTTCGCCGCCGTGTCGACGGTCACGGGTGACACCGCTCTTACCCCTGACCAGGGGGTGACCAGCGGCAGCCAGACGATCCAGGTCGGCGGCATGCAGATCCGTCATGCGGCCGCGACCGCGCGTCGCGAGCTGCTGACGCTGGCTGCGCAATACCTGGACGCGCCGGTTTCAGCCCTGACCGTCAAGGACGGCGTGGTGCGCGCCGCGTCCGGCCGTTCGGTCACCTACGGCCATCTTCTGCCCGCCTGGAAGAAGCTGACGCTCAACGTCGACAATACCGCGCCGGTGAAATCGCCCGCCGATTATACCCTGGTCGGCAAATCCGTGCCGCGCGTGGACATTCCGGCGAAGATGTTCGCAACTTATACCTATGTGCAGGATTTCCGCCTGCCTGGCATGCTGCATGGCCGCGTGATTCGTCCGCCTGCAGTGGGCGCGACCCTGCTTTCGGTCGATCACAGCTCAGTACCGGCCTCGGTACAGATCGTGCGCAAGGGCAATTTCCTGGCGGTTGCCGCCACCGATGAATGGGCGGCGATCAAGGCAGCGCGGTCGTTGCAGGCGACCTGGTCCGATGTGCAGAACCTGCCGGACCAGGATAAGCTCTTCGACTACGTGCGCAGTTCACCTGTGACGCGCGACCAGGTGACGAGTTCGGTTGGTAACGTCGAGTCTGCCCTCGCCGCCGCGCCGCGCAAGTTGAAGGCCACCTACGAGGTCGCCATCCAGACCCATGGCTCGATCGGCCCGTCCTGCTCGGTTGCGGCGATGGAAGATGGCGTGATGACGGTGTGGACGCCCGCACAGTCGAGCCACAATCTGCGCAAGCAGCTGGCGGCGATGCTGAACATGCCGGTCGAGAATGTGCGCTGCATCTTTGTCCCCGGCGCTGGCTGCTATGGCCGCAACGGCTTCGAGGATGTGGGCGCCGATGCCGCGCTCATGGCGCAGGCGCTGGGCAAGCCAGTCCGCGTGCAGTGGATGCGCCAGGACGAGCATGGCTGGGATCCGAAGGCGCCGCCGGTGGTGATCGACATGGAGGCCGGGCTCGACGCATCAGGCAAGGTGCAGGCATGGAACGCCTTGTTTTGGTATCCCGAAACGACCGCCGTCAACGTGTCTCTGCTGGGTGCCGATCTGGCCGGATTGCCGAGCGATGGCGGCAATAATCCCGGCAACATCATCCTCAACTCGAATATCCCGTACCGCTTCCCGAACATCAAGACGACGGCGCGGCGTCTCGACAACACGCCGCTGCGGCCAGGTTGGCTGCGGACGCCCGGGCGCACGCAGAACAGCTTCGCCAACGAGTCCTTCCTGGACGAAATCGCCTTGGCCTCCGGCGTCGATCCTTTGGATCTGCGCCTGCAGATGATGCCGGATGATCCGCGCGGCCTGGCGGTGCTGCAGCGCGTCGCGGAGATCTCCGGCTGGCGCAAGCGGCCGAAAGCCGACCCGCACGCCCAGGTCGCCACCGGCTGGGGCATGTCCTATCTGAAATACGAGATGGACCGCACCTATGTGGGTGCCGTGGCGGAAGTCGCCGTGGATCGTTCCAGCGGTGCGGTGCAAGTCAAGCGTTTCTTCATCGCCCAGGATTGCGGTCAGGTGATCAACCCGGATGGGACACGCAACCAGATCGAGGGCAATGTGATCCAGACGATGAGCCGCGCCTTGAAGGAGCGCGTGACCTTCGACCGGCGCATGGTGACGAGCCTCGACTGGTCGACCTATTCGATCATCACCTTCCCGGAAATTCCGGAGATGGTGATTGACCTGATCGATCGTCCGAATGACCCGCCTTGGGGCGTCGGCGAGGCCACCACTGCGGTGGTGCCGCCGGCCATCGCGAATGCGATTTTCGCCGCGGTCGGCGCACGCGTGCGCTCCATGCCGTTCACCCCGGATGTCGTGAAGCCGGCGATCCCCGCCTGAGATTCGGAACGGCTTCCGGCGGCATCGCCGGAAGCCGCAGGCCGATAGGACGTAAAAAAACGGTGCTGTGATCTTCCCGAAGAAGAAGCGCACAGCACCGTTTTTTAAGCCTTGTCCGCCCGCATGCGTTGCATGCGGGCGGATGGCATCATCAGTCGACCTTTTTCAGCCCGGACAGATAGGTGGCCACGGCCTGGCGTTCATCCGGCGCGAGGGCGGATGCGACCTGGTGCATCATCGGATTGCTCGCCGGATTGCTCGCGAAATTGTTCAGCGCCGTCAGAATCGTCTGAGCCGGAAGGCCAGCCAGCGCCGGCGCCTGCAGCGCGGGATTGCCGCCGAAATTCGGGCCATGGCAGGAGGCGCAGGACATCGCGCCGTTATTGTTGCCGTTCTGCGCGATCGATTGCCCGTTCGGCGCGGCCGCCATCAACAGCAAGGCGACCGGGGCGAGGGAATAGCGAAGGAACTTCATTATGTATTTCTCCAGTCAAGACGTTTTAGGTTAGATAAACTTATCTTACGGCGCAACAACCCTCAACCTTGAACTTTTCCGGGGCAGCGTCGCATGGTATTAACTAACCTATCGTTTGTTTAGAACATTTTGAACTCGTCACGACATTTCTGGCGGCCCGTCTTTCATCCGTGCAGAGCGGCGGTACGACAAGACGGGGACAAGCCCGGAATCAGGTTAGGAACAGCAAATGAGCAGCCCGAACAAGTTGCGTGTCACAAAGCTGCGTATCGCAGGAGGTCTCGTCATCGTCGGTGCCCTGGGCTTGGGCGCTGTCATCGGCGCGGCCAATGCTTTTGGCGGTATCGGCGGCAATGCCGCCGCCACACTCCCGGTGCCGGTCACGCCAGCACTCCTGCAACGCGGCGCGTATGTGGCTGTGGCGGGCGATTGCGCGGCCTGTCACACCGACCCTGGCGGCCAGGCTTTGGCAGGTGGCTTGCCGATCGCCACGCCGATCGGCACCGTGTTCACGAGTAATATCACGCCCGACAAGGCCACCGGCATCGGCAATTATACTTACGGCGCGTTCGAGCGCGCGGTACGGCGCGGCATCCGGCCGGATGGCAAGGCGCTGTATCCGGCGATGCCGTTTCCGGATTATGCGCATCTGAGCGATGCTGACACCGAGGCGCTTTATGCGTACCTGATGCAGGGCGTTAAGCCCGTTCATCAGCCGGACAGGCCCGAAGCGATTGCCTGGCCGCTCTCCATGCGCTGGCCTTTGACATATTGGCGCTGGGCGTTTGCCCCGGCGGTGACGACCGCGGCGGCAACGGTGAGCAGCGATCCGGCGATCAACCGCGGCGCCTATCTGGTGGAAGGGCCTGAGCATTGCGGCACATGCCATACCGATCGCGGGATCGGTATGCAGGAGCTGGCGCTGACGCCGCAGCAAGGGGCGCATTACCTCTCCGGTGGCGTGGTGGATAATTATGTTGCCAGCGATCTGCGCGGCGATGCGCTGACGGGTATTGGGAGCTGGAGTGCGGCGGACATCGTGACCTTCCTGAAAACCGGCCGCAACGGCCATGGCATCGCCTTCGGCGGCATGACGGATGTGATCGAGGACAGCACGCAGCATCTGCAGGAGTCGGATCTCGAAGCCATTGCGCTGTTCCTGAAATCCCTGCCGCCGGCCGGGCCGGCGATCGAGGGGCCGCAATCGAATCCAGCACCTCAGCCGGCCATCGCCCCGGCGGCCGCCGCCACATCGATTCCGGCCCGCGGCGCGTCCGTTTATGCCGCGAACTGCGCCGCCTGCCATATGCCGACCGGCACGGGCTTCAGCGGCATGTTCCCCCCGCTAGCGGGCAATCCCGTGGTCAATAGCCAGAACCCCATCTCGCTCATTCACATCATCCTCGCCGGTTCGACGATGCCGGCCACGCAGGGCGCGCCGATGGCGGCGATGATGCCGGGATTTGCGCGCAGCCTGAACGATCAGGAAGTCGCCGATGCGGTCACGTATATCCGCTCGAGTTGGGGCAATAAAGGCGGTGCGGTGACGGAAGCGCAGGTGGCAAGCCTGCGCGCCGCGATCAAGGCACCGCAGGCGAAGGCCGTGCCTTGAAGCGCGTGGCGAACCGCGGGGAAGACGCGGGATAAAGCCACGCTAACCTTGCCATCGCCGTGCCGATCCATGGCACGGCGAAATTGTAACGTTAGTGGAAAGACGTGGAGGTTATAAAACTCGTTCATTGTCGATATGCGCGGTGCCACCATATATACGCGTCGTCACGACTATGGAGTTATCATGCGCTACAAGATTGCCTTCGCTTTGATGGGGTTCGGCCTTGCCGGTGCGGCTCACGCACAGACATTCTCCTACACGGCGGATGAGCCGACGCTCACTTATGCGGGTGCGCAAAAAATCATGCAGGCGGCGGCCGCCGAGGCAACCGCGCTGCATGCGCCGTCAAACATCGCGGTGGTCGACCGGGCTGGCGATCTGCTCGCCTTCGAGCGCATGCCGGGTGCGGCAACGGCGAGCATCGACGTGTCGATCGGCAAGGCACGCACCGCCGCGCGCTTTGACCGCCCGACCGAAGTGTTCGAACAGGCCATCAACACCAACCGGCCGGCGGCGATCACCGCGGGCATGATGATGATGCAAGGCGGCGTGCCGATCGTCGTGAATGGCAGCGTGGTCGGTGCCATCGGCATCAGTGGCTTTGACAAGGGCAACGACGTCAAGATCGCCGAAACCGCCGCGAAGCTGCCGTAACAGCGTAAGAAAGAATGCCGCTTTTTGGAAAAAGCGGCGCAAAAACTTTTGTGCTTTGGGTCCGTGGCGTTGCTACGGCACGGGCCCGGCGCAAAAACGTCTTTCGACTTTCGGCCCGTGCCAGCGAAACCGGCGCAGTCCAGAGTAATAAAGTTTTTTTGCTTCTTTTTGTTCACAAAAAGAAGCCTTTCTATCACTCCAGGGCCGGATCACCGATGCGACCGCCGCGCGCCGAGGATTTTTTGATTTGCGCTCGATTGTCATGTAATCGTATCGAAATAGCCGTGATAAATTCATAAAACGGCCGTTTGGGAGAAGGGCAGATGGACGTCCACGATATCGATTTTCGAAGCTTTGCGTACGGCATCGGGGAAGCGGTTACGTTCAAGGCAGGTGAGATGATCTTCGAACGGGAGAGCACCGCCGATGCCATCTGGATCATTTCGTCCGGCTCGGTGCGGATCGAGAAAGACGGAAGATTGATCGACAAGGTGGGCGTGAATTATGCCATCGGTGTGCTCTCGATGATCGATCACGGTCCGCGCATCGGGACAGCCCGTGCTGCGGAAGACTCCGTTCTGATCCGGATCGACCAGGCCAAATTTCGTTTCATGATGGAAGAAATGCCGAATTTCGGCTGGTACGTAACGCGCCAGCTGGCCCGCCGGTTACGTGCCGCGACGACGGTGCTGTAGGCGGAGTCAGGGAAGAAAGAAGCCGCTTTTTGGAAAAAGCGGCGCAAAAACTTTTGTCAGTTTGGGTCGGGGGCGGTGAGGCTGGCATGGGCTTTTCTCACCTTGCGATACGGCGTGGCGGACATTTTTTCAGCCAGCGTCGGCAGGCGGCTCGCGGGTTTGGCGCCGGCGAGGAAATTCTGCAGCCGGTCCAGATAGAGATAAATAACGGGCGTGGTGTAGAGCGTGAGCACCTGGCTCAAGGCCAATCCGCCCACCATGGCAAAGCCCAGCGGCTTGCGCAGTTCCGACCCCGCTCCGCTTGAGAGCATCAGCGGCAGGCCGCTGAGCATGGCGGCCATCGTCGTCATCAGAATCGGCCGAAACCGCAGCAGGCAGGCGCGGCGGATCGCCTCGAGCGGCGGCAATCCGTCCCGCCGTTCCGCGGTGATGGCAAAATCCACCATCATGATGCCGTTCTTTTTCACGATGCCGATGAGAAGAATGATGCCGATCAGCGCGATGACGGTCAGTTGATAGCCAAACAGCATCAGCATCAGCAGCGCGCCGACCCCCGCCGAAGGTAAAGTGGAGAGAATGGTCAATGGCAGGATATAGCTTTCATAAAGAATGCCCAGAATGATATAGACCGTGACCAAAGCGGCGGCGATCAGGATCGGCTCCGAACTGAGCGAATCCTGAAAGGCCTGCGCGGTGCCTTGGAAATTCCCTTGCACGGTGGCGGGAACATTCATCGATTGCTGCATCCGCTCGACTTCAGCGACGACCTCGCCGAGCGACGCCCGGTCTTTCAGGTTGAAGGAAATGGTCACGGCCGGAAACTGGCTTTGATGGTTGACGGCCAAAGGCTGGACCGGAACCGTCGTCATATGCACAAAGGTCGAGAGCGGCACGGGGACGCCGGTGGCGGAATCGACATAGAGTTTCTGCAATGTCGACAGCTTGCTGAACTCGTCCGGCAGGGCCTCAAGGATCACGTAATAGGCCTTGTTTCCGGTGAAATATTGCGCCACTTCGCGCTGGCCGAAAGCATCGTAAAGAACATTATCGATCATTGCCGGCTGGATGCCGAAGCGGGAGGCCTGCACACGGTCATAGGTGAGCGTCTCCGTCGTGCCTGAGTTCTCCTGGTCCGAGGTCACGTCCGCCAGCATCGGCATTTTCTGCATTCGCGCCAAAATCTTTGGCGCCCAGGCGTTCAATTCATCCTGGTCGGAGTCCTGGATCGTGTATTGGTAAAGCGTCTTCGTCAGGCGCGCGCCCACCCGCACATCCTGGGCCGGCTGCATGAAAAGCCTGATGCCCGGGATCGGCTGCGTCGCCCGGTCGAGCGCGGCGATCACTTGCATGACATTGCTGTGGCGCTGGCTCCAAGGCTTCAGGGTGATGAACATACGGCCGTTATTGACGGTCTGTCCGCCCCCCGCGCCGACGAACGAGGCGATGGAATAGACCGAAGGATTCTGCAGCACGATTTTATCGACCGTCTGCTGCAGTCGCGCCATTTGATCGTAGGAGGAATCCTGAGCGACCTCGGTGATCCCCATGATGATGCCGGTATCCTGGGTGGGAAAGAATCCTTTCGGAATGATGGCGTAGAGCAGAACCGTCAATGCCAAGGTCGCGACGAAGACCAGCAACGTGACGAAGCGGAATTTCAGCGCGACGTCCAATGTTCGTTCATAGAATTTCAGCATGCTGTCGAACGTGTTTTCGATGAACGTATACAGGCGGCCGTGCTGGTGCGTCTCTCGCTTGAGGAAGCGCGATGCCATCATCGGCGTCAGCGTCAGCGTCACGAGAGCGGAAATGACGATCGTCATCGAGACGCAGATTGCGAACTCCCGGAACAGGCGGCCGACGATTCCCCCCATGAACAGCAGCGGTATGAAGACCGCGATCAGCGAGGCGCTGATGGAAATGATGGTGAAGCCGATTTCGCCGGCGCCCTTCAAGGCGGCATCGATCGGCGCCATGCCGTCTTCAAGATGGCGAACGATATTCTCGAGCATGACGATGGCGTCATCCACGACGAACCCGACGGCAATGGTCAGCGCCATCAAAGAGAGATTGTCCAGGCTGAAGTCGCAAACATACATGGCGGCCAATGTGCCGACCAACGCCACGGGAATTGTCACGCTCGGGATCACGGTGGCCCAGACATTCCGCAGGAACAGGAAAATCACCATGACGACAAGGCAAACCGCGAGGGTCAGGGAGAATTCGACGTCGTGCACTGACTCGCGGATCGTCATGGTGCGATCTGAGATCACGGTCAAATGGATGTCCGGTGGAAAATACGCTTCCAGTGCGGGCAGTTTGGCCTTGATCCCGTCCACGGTGCTGATGACGTTCGCGTTGGGCAGTTTGAAGACCGCCAGCAGATACAGCATGTTCGCCATTCGCCCAGGCCGCCACTTCGCGGTTTTGCGGCCCGGAGACCGCGCGGCCGATATCGCGGATGCGGATCGGCGCGCCATGGCGATAGGCGATGATGATATTGTTGTAGGGGGCTGCCGTCGTCACCTGATCGTTGGCATAGATCGCATAGGAACGGTCAGGTCCGTCGATGCTGCCCTTGGGGTTGTCCACCGTCACATTGGTCAGCGCGTTGCGCACATCCTCCATCGTCAGGCCCATCGCCGCGAGCCGCGCGGGGTCGACCTGAACGCGGATGGCGGGCGTCTGCTGGCCGGCCACCACAACTTCGCCCACGCCCGGCAGCTGGGAGATCTGCTGCGCCACGATATTTTCCGCATAATTATCGACGGTGGTGATCGGCGCCTGGTCGGATTGCATCGCCAGGAGCAGGATCGGGCTGTCGGATGGGTTGACCGCGTGAAAGGTCGGCGGACTCGGCAGATCCTTGGGCAGCGAGGCTTGCGCGGCGTTGATCGCCTCCAGCACCAGCGTTTCCGCATTGCCGAGATCGGTATTGAGCGTGAACTGCAGGGTGATCTGTGTTGAGCCCAGCACGCTGGTTGAGGTCATTTCCGAAAGCCCTGGCAGCATCTGGCCGAACTGGGTCTCGAGTGGCGTGGCGACGGTGGCGGCCATGGTCGCCGGGCTGGCGCCGGGATATTGCGCCGTGACTGTCAGGGTCGGGAAGGTGACGTTCGGCAGGGGGGCCACCGGCAGAAACGGATAAGCGGCCAGCCCGATCAGAAAGATCGCCGCGGCGACCAGGGAGGTGGCGATGGGCCTTTTGATGAAAGGGGTGGAGATGCTCATCGATCAAAGGCTTCCTGATAGAAGGAAGAAAGCAGCCGCTTTTTGAAAAAAAGCGGCGCAAAAACTTTTGCTCGGTTTGGCCTGGGGCATTGCCCTGGCACGGGTCATGGCTAGCCGGCAGGCGTTGAGGCGGAGTTGGGTGGAGACGGCGCGGATATGATCGTGACCCGCGCCCCGGGGACCAGACGATATTGGCCGGAAACAACCACTATCGCATCTTTGGTCAGCCCCGCCGTCACAACCTCCAGCCCGTTATGCCCGGTATCCTGGGCGCTGATTTCAATTGCCGTCTGTACCACCCTGTGATCGGGCCTCATTTGATACACATAGAGCCCGTCAGGGCCGTGCTGCACCGCCCGCGCGGGGATAATGAGGGCATGCGCCAGGGTGCCGACCTGGATGCGCACATTGACGAACTGGCCCGGCCAGAGATGATCGTCTTCATTGGCAAAGCGCGCCTTCAGGGCGATGGTCCCGGTCGTCGTGTCGATTTCATTGTTTGGCGCCATGAGCGTGCCCGCGCCTAGACGGAAGCTGCGTCGCGCCGGCGAACACCTGAACCGGAAGGCTGCCTTTCCTGCCGCCATCCTGCACCTGCAACAGCTCATCTTCCGGCAGGGTGAAAACCACGGCGATCGGCTTGTCCTGGTCGATGGACAGAATGTTCGTCTGGCCCGCTGCCAGGACGAGATTGCCGGGATCGACCTCATAGAGGCTGACGCGGCCGGCAAAGGGCGCGCGGATCGTGCAGTAACCGAGATTGATCCGCGCCGTCTCGATCATCGCCTCGTCGGCCTGGATGCTGGCCTTCTCGGTGTCCACGACCGCTTGCTGGTTATCTACCTGCTGGATCGACGCGAAGCTGTTTGTGGCCAGCGCCTGGTAGCGCCGGAGATTGAGTTCGGCATTGCGCAGCAGCGCCGCATCCTTGGCGCGCTGGGCCAGCGCCTGATCGAGGGCCGCCTGGTATGGCGCGGGATCGATTTCGGCGACGATGGCCCCTTTCTGAACTTCCTGCCCTTCAGGGACCGGGAGAGCCAGCAACGTGCCGTTCACCTGCGCCTTGATCTGCACCGTATTGAACGCCTGGACCGTGCCGATGCCTTCAAGATAAATCGGCATGTCCTGCAATTGCGCGCTGGCCACCGAGACCGGCACAAGCGGCGGCGGCCTGGCCGGAGGCACCTTGGGACCGCGCAGCATCCACCAGCCGCCAATCATCGCGGCGCATACCACAAGGACACTGGCAATAAAGAGGCGACGCCTCTTCACCTCGTTTTCCCTTCAACCAATCGTTGTTTTGCGGCTTCGTTTGGTACGGGACTGTACCACATTTTTACGGATGTGGGCGCGGGTCCTCGCCCTGGCGAGGTGGTGTTTCAATCTGAAACATTATGTCGCCAGGACCGTCCCGAACTGGTTTAGGCGGGCGCGTGTCCAATTGGGCTGGCTTGGTTTCTATCGACAGGGTCCGCTAATTCCGCCGACAGGAAATCACCTCGGTGAATTCGCCAAGAATTCCCTGATGCCGATCGTGGAATTGCGTCACTTCCACCGAAAACGGCGCCCATTGTGAGATCAGATCCGGGAGATCGTGTCCGTAATGGAACGTGACGAGGGAGCCCGATGAATCGATGGGATTGCCGTGATATTCAGGCGGCGTGAGATGCGTGATCGTCCCATCCGGCGACATCTGCGCCTTGCATTCAGTCTTGGCCAGGCCGGCATAGATCGGGGTTGTGTGAATGTGAAGCCCGCCTGGCCGGAGGGTTCGGTAGATTTCCCGATAGGCCAAATCGGGCCGGAACACATGTTCCATGACGTCCTGGGTAATCACGACATCGAAGAACTGATCGGGGAAGGTCTGGCGTTCCAGATCCTCGCAACGGAAGCCATTATGCATCGCGCCCGGTTCGACCCCGGGGAAAAACTGCGAGGCAGTGTAATGCGCGCATTGCTCGGCCAGCAGGAGAGAGACACCCCGTGTGCTGGTGAGCTTTCATGGATCTTCAGAAAGCGCCAGTTCGGCTTCAGGCGGCGCAGAACAAGCATGAGCGCACGCTCTCTCGGGATCGAAGATTTCGGGCAGCGCGCACAGAACAGATGATCCCGATACCAGTCATTGTCGGCGTAAAACTCAGTCCGTGCGTCACAGATCGGACATACCCCAGACCATTTATCCAAGATCTTCCCCGTCATTTCCTGCGCCTCTTGCTTTTGCATTGATTTAGCCGGCAAGGCTGATTTGGCGCAAGTCTTCGGGATTTCCGGCGGGCCGAGGAGCAGTCAGAGATTGAACTGATCGGCAAGAGCCTCCAGGTCCTTGGCCACTATGTCCCAGGCATCCGCCGGCGCCAGATCCGTGCTCTGCGTCGGGCCATGCTCGGTCGGGCGGGCAATGAAAGCGGTTCGCAATCCGCAGCGCCGCGCCGCCGCGAGATCGGCATTATGTGCGGCCGCGAGGCAGATTTGCGAGGGCTTGAGCATCAGCGTGTCGGCCGTGCGCAGATAGGCTTCGGGCGTTGGCTTGTAGGCCTGTGCGATTTCGGCACCGAGGATCGCATCCCAGGGCAGCCCGGCTCGTTTGGCCATGTCGATCATCAGTCGAATATTGCCGTTGGAAAGCGGGGCAATGATGAAGCGCCGCTTGAGCCGCGCGAGCCCCGGCACGCAATCGGGCCAGGGATCCAGCCGGTGCCATGCCAAATTCAGCCCGTCCAATTCGTCTGCGGGCACCGAGGCCGGGTCCAAGCCAAAGTTCGGCAAGATGGCGAGGAGATTTTCCCGGTGGAGGACATCCAGACGTGTGAATTTGCGTCTTCCCGAACGGATCTCTTCCATGGCGGGGGAATAGAGCCGCCGCCATGCATCGGCGAACGCGTAAGCATCGGCCGAGGCTGCATGGCGGGCTAGAAAGGAAGCGGCCTCACGAGCGATGCCGCTGCGCCAGTCAACGACCGTGCCGAAAACGTCGAAGACCAGCGCCTGAACATCGTCCATCATTTGCTCCTTTGATCACCAGAGGGTGGAAAGCGCCTTATGCGAGCATGTCCCACGCATTTGGCGCCAAGGTCGGGAGTTAACTCTTAGAATTTCAACCGCGCCCCAGCAAAGACCCCGACGGGAGCGGCGATGCTGTAACTGCGCGGATCGTTGTAATTCGGGGCTTGCGCCACAAAGACGCCGCCCACGGGCGAGAAGGTCCCGTAGTTAAAATAGGTCGTATCGGTGACGTTGTCGATTTCGCCGAAGAGCTGCAGCTTCGGCGTGATCTGGTAAGTGGTCGTCAAATTCAGCGTGAAATAGCCGGGCAAAGGCTTCTCCTGGTTCGACTCGTCACCGAACAGGAAGGTCGAGGTCTGCGCATAAGCGTTGAACCCGACGGTCCATTTCGGCGTGACATTATAGTTGGCGCCGAATTTGATCAGGTTTTGCGGGATACCAGGCAGATGATCGCCGGGCGAGACGGTGATGTTGCCGTTTTCCGCGGCGGGGCTGCTCGAATTCTCGATGAAGGTGCTTTGGAAGGTCGCCTCGGTCAAAGAATAGCTGAAATAGGCGTTCCATTTGTCGGCATCGAGGCGTGCGCCGAAATCGGCGCCCTGCCGGAGCACATTCCCGACATTGGCGAAATAGCCCATGCCGAGCGGATCAAACGGCGACTGCTGGAACTCGATGTCGTCATTTGTGACGGTGTGGTAGTAGTCCATATTGTAGCTGAGAACCGAATTGGCCGGCCCCAGCGTTGCGCCACGCAGCCCCGCTTGGAAGGTCCGCGCCACGATCTGCTTGAGGTTGGGATCGCCGGACATGAAATTCGCGAGGTCGCAGGAATCCTCAGGGCTGGCACAGGAAAGTTCCGCCGGTGTCGGCGCGGCATTCGACTCCGAATAACTGCCATAGACCGTCAGATCGGGCCGCAGCTTGTATGTCGCGCCGATGGTGGGGTTGAAGTGCTGGTAATAATGTCCGCCATTCAGGCCGCCGGGCGCCGCGTTGGGATCCGGCGGATTCAGGTTATGCAGGTCGATATTGGCGATGTTGAACCGCCCACCCATGGTCAGCGCCAATTTATCCGTAATGTCGAGCGTGTCGGTCAGATAGGCGCCGTAATAGGCATTGCGGATGACGACGTTGGTCGGCACGGTGCCCTGCTCATCAACCAGATAGCCGGGGTTGGGAATGCCCGCCGGCGTGTAATAGACGCGGTCGCTTGTAATTCCACCATCATAGGCGGCGGCACCATAGTTGGTGAAGCCGCCATCATAGCTCAGCCCGCCGACGAGATTATTCTGCATGCCAAAGACAGGCGTGGTGTTGGTCAGCTGGACCGAACCGCCATAGCCGTTGGTATTGGTCGTGCTCTTATCCAGCTGACTATAGTTGAAAATGCCAGCCGCATCAGGAGTCGGCAGAAAGTTAGGGATCGGTGTCCCACCTGGGCCTGTACTCACCGGATTGCCGGGGCCACCTTGGCATAGAAACGCCGCATCAGGGCCGGGACCGCAGGGCAGATCATTGGGGCCGTTGCCGTTGAGGAGGCGCTCGAGCAGATACTGGTAATAGGCGACGACCTGCAGAGACGTGTCGGTCGTTAATTGGTCATTGAAGGAGGTGCCGACCTTCAGATATTTATCGGCGATCTGGTTGGGGCCGGTAAATTGTGACGAGGGGTCCGCCTGCAGGATCTGAACCGGGACGGTGCCGGGGCCGTTCAGAACGGAATTGGCCATCGTCAGGTTGATGTGCATCGACGCATGGTCGCCGCGCCAACCGAGATCCCCGTAAAAATTCTGGATGTCGGAGGATTGCAGATCGCGCCACCCGCCTTCGTGGATCTCGTTGAGATCGACATAGGCCGCGACGTTGCCGTCTTGTTTGCCGTATTCGAGATTGCCTTTGATGGTGTCGAAGGAGCCGCCGGAAACCTCGATCTGGCCGCCATGATAATTAAACCCGTTCTTCATCTGGACATTGATCGCGCCGCCCAACGCGTTCAGCCCGAAGACCGGGTTGCCGTCCTCCAGCGTCATGGATGAAATCGCCTCGTCCGGAAGGACGCTCCATATGGCGATATCGCCAAAGGGCTGGTTGAAGCGAACACCGTTGACATAGACGCTCAATCCCTGCGGTGTCCCCTGGATCGGCGAGACCTCGAAACCATGATAGATGATCGTCGGCTGGTAAGGGTTGGCCTGGCTATTGACGAGATTTACCCCGCTTGCCTGTTGATTCAGGGTCTTCGTGAGATCGGCCGGACCGTACTCGATTCATGTCCTGCGACGTGAAAGTTTGCACCGGATGCGGCCATTTTGAGACGTTAACCCCCGAACTCTGTATGGGGGATGTTGAGACCGTGACCTCGGGGGTCGTGTAGCTGTTCGTCGGGGTCGCGGCAGGCGCCGGCTTGGACGTGCCCGTCTGCTGGGTGGTGGTCTGGTTGCCGACTGCGGTTTGGCCCCAGGCGGCGTGAAGAGCCATGGCACTCGACGACAAGGTCAAGGCGAACATCAGGAGCCCACGTCTATGCCGGGCTGTATATTCCGACGTCATTTCTATATTTATCTCCCTACGCGAACGTTCTTCGGTTCACTATGTAACGAATGATATCAGGTCGCGGAGACCGCGTATCGGGAGGTTTTCCCGAAATCGCCGTGAGGTTTTCCCAATCTGTCGGCGCGACGGGATTTCTGTTAGTATACGGGGTAATGGCTGCTTCGGGGGGAGGGCTTTGAGAATATGCCGCGCTGGCGTCGTTGCCCAGGGCCCGCATTGAGCAAAAGTTTTCGCGCCGCTTTTTCCAAAAAACGGCTGCTTTCCTTTGTTCCAGGGGGATTCAAAATGTCGCTGCGTTCACGGCTGGTCCTGTCCATTCTGGCGGTCATGATGGCCGCGATCGCGCTCAGCGCCGGGTCGGTCATTTTGAATGGGCGGCGGCAGGTTAACACTGAGCTCAGCAGCGCACTGATCGTTTCCCAGGCCTCCGTCACGAGCGATCTGGCTTTGGTTCGTGATTCAGGCTCTCAATTAGAGGTTGCCAGTCGTCTGGTTCGAACCTTCGACGGTTCACGCAATATCGAAGCGACGCTGGTCGCTGCCGATGGCCATATCCTCCTTCGTTCGGTTCCCTTTATGGCGGAGGCGCCGGCGCCGGCCTGGCTGGTCCGGCTTTTAAATCCCGCTTTGGCTCCGCTTTCCTTCCCGCTCGGGGAGGCTGGCCAGCACAGCGCGACCGTAATGTTGCGCGCCGTCGCCCTGAATGAAAGTTCCGAGGTCTGGGCCAATATCACCAATGACGGTCTGTTTGTGCTGCTATTCCTGGTCCCGGCGATCTTCCTGATCTGGCGGACCAGCGATTGGATCCTCTCGCCTTTGTCGCGGCTTGCGGCCGGAATGGCCGAACTCCGCGTCGGGCAGGAGGCGTCGGTCAGGGAGCAGGGGCCGCGGGAACTGCGCGCACTGACCGCGGAGTTCAACCATCTCGTCGCCGCGCTCGCCGCGCGCGCGGCGCAGGCCGCACGCCTCGAAGCGCAATTAGCGCGGATCCAGGCTGAGGAGAGGGCCGACATTGCGCGTGATCTGCACGATGATATCGGCCCGCTGCTGTTCCTGGCGAAAATCGACCTCGCATCGCTCACCCGCCATCCTTGCCTGGACCTCCCCAAGGAGATCCGCGAGACGGCGTCCGGCGTCATCGAACATCTCAGCCGGATCCAGGCAAGCCTGCGGGATATTCTGAACCGACTGCAACCGCATCGCGAGCAGGACGCCTCGCTCACCGAGGCGACCGAAAAATCGCTTGCTCATTGGCGCGAACGCTATCCTGACGTGGCCGTTCAACTGGATGCCGCCAATGCCCCGTCGCGCCTGCCGCCGCTCATTCTCGATGCGGCATCGCGTGTCATCACCGAATCCGTCAGCAATGCCTTTCAGCACGCAAAACTCTCGCATCTTTCGATCAGGCTGGCGGAGAGCGTTGCCGGCAGCCTGGAGATCACGGTGCGAAATGATGGCCTTTTGCGATCGCCGGCAGGCACGTCCGGGTTCGGCCTGCGCAACATGCGCGACCGGGTAGAGGCATGTGGCGGGCAATTCACGGCCATTGATGATACGGCTTCTGCGGCCTGGACGATTCAAGCTGTGATGCCGCTTGCCTTATCGTCCAACAACCATCGGGTGGCCGCGGAATGAACGTTCTCGTCGTCGATGATCACGCGGTCGTACGCTCAGGCTTTGCACGGCTTTTCTCCGAGCGTCCGGAAGCTTCGGTCCGTTACGCCACAACCGGGCAGGAGGCCTTGCGTCTGGCGCGGGAAATTTGCCCTGACGTGATCATTCTCGATCTCGACATGCCTGATGTCAGCGGCTTTGCCTTACTGAAACGGCTTCGGATCGAGGTGAAGGGGGCACGCATCCTCATCGTCACGATGTATGCCGATCTTGCTTATGTCGATCGGGCGATGGAAATGGGCGCCACCGGCTATGTCACGAAAAATGCCGCGCCCGAAGAACTGCTGATCGCCGTCGACCACGCCAGCGCCGGAAAGCGCTATATCGAGGCTTCGATCTGCCAGACGATGGTTCATCGCTCCCTGAACATCAAAGACCATGGAGCTGAGCTGACATCGCGCGACATCGATGTCATTCGCCTATTGGCCGATGGCAAAAGCGTTGGGGAGATCGCGGATGCCATCGGCGTCAGTTACAAGACCATCGCCAATAACTGCTCCATGCTGAAGACCAAGCTTGGACTTGAGGATATTAAGGATCTCATTCGCTATGCGGTCGCATGGAAACTGAAAAGCCGCGCTCTGGATTGAGCGCGGCCTGTATCAGGCCTGCGGCGCGATCAGCTGGATGCGGGCGACGTTCCGCACGTCCCGGCCGCCGCGATGCTCGCCGGGAATGACGAGGCGCCATTGGCCGGGGGCGAGCGGGCGGCCATTCATGCTGTTAGCGAGAATAACCTGCTTGCCCTCGAATTGCGGCGCGATCTCGCCGAGCGCAAGCACGATGCTGTAGCCGTCATGCCCTGTCACCAGCAGCGCCTGGTGTACCGCGTCACGCGGGTGGGCGGCCGAAACCGCGCTTTCATGAACGAGCACGGACCAAAGGAGCGGGCCCTGGAAGGTCGCACTCATGGGGCCGTGATCGGTATCGAAGGAGACATGAAGCGTGACGGCGGGGAGCGCGGCAAGTGTCGCCGGGGCGAGCGGGACCGGCCCCCCGGTGAGGCCGGCGACCGTAACGGCGCCGGGAGCGGCTGCGGTCTGGGCTTGAACCGCGACGGCAGGTAGAAAAAAGAGGGCGGCGGCGAGCGCGCAGGCGAGGCGGGTCATGGGATTATTTCGCAACCATCACGTCCGAAGCCTTGATGACGGCGATCGCCTCATCGCCGGTCTTCAGGCCCAGCTCATCGATGGCCTCGTTGGTGATCGAGGAGGTGATGACGACGCCGTTGCCGATTTCAATGCGGACATGGCCGGTGGTCTGGCCCTTCTGGACATTGACGATCTTGCCTTTGAGCTGATTGCGGGCGCTGAGCTTCATCGAGACCTCCTGCAGGTGGCGGGCGAAAGCGGGTGGCAAAACGTCGCGCGGATTGGCGATGGGGTCAAGGAAAGAAAGGAGCCGCTTTTTGAAAAAAGCGGCGCAAAAACGTCTTGGAATTTGGGCCTGCGGCGCTCGAGCGACGCAGGCCCAAATTAGCAAAGTTTTTTTGCTACTTTTTGTTCACAAAAAGTAGCGCTTCCTTTCCTTAGTAATCAAATTCCAAGCTCGCCAGGAACGTCCGCGGCGCGCCGAGATAGGCGACGTTCGCCCCATTGCTGCCGACGATGCTGGCGCCGTCGGCGATGGAGACATAATAGGACTTGTCCGTGACGTTGAGCACCTGGAAGCGCGCCGTCATGTTGTGCTTCAGGAATGTCGTCGTGAAACGCGTGCCGAGATCCAGCGTGGTGTAAGCAGGGGCGAAGGAATTGTTGGTGTTGGTCGCCGCCCGCGCGCCCTCGTAATGCACGGCGCCGGTGAGGGCGAGCCCGTCCATGAACGCGGGATGATAATCGACGGCGATGTCGGTCTTGAAATGCGGCACGCCGATCACGAGCATGTCATTGGTCGAGGCCACGCCGGTATTCATCAGCTGCGCATCGATATAGGTTACGCCGCCGAACACGCTGAGCGCCGGGCTCACATCGCCTTGCGCGAACGTCTCGATGCCGTAATTGCGCTGTTCGCCGATCACCTGGAACGTGCCGTCGGCAACGGTGTTCGCGTAGGGGCGGGTGATGCGGAACCCGTCCACGGTCAGCAGCAGTGACGGCGTGAGCGCGTATTTCGCACCGATCTCAACTTCAGTATCGTGATACGGGGCGAGATACGCGTTCGCATTGTTCGCCGTGCTCGGCGCCTGGTCGCTCTGTTCCACGGCCTGGGCCCAGGTCGCATAGGCCGTCAACACCGGTGTCGGCGTGTAGATCACGCTGACCGTCGGGCTGAGCGCGCCATTGGCGGAGTTCGCGCTGGTCTGCTTGCCGGTTGACGACCAGCTCTTGGAGCTGAGGAACGAGGTGTTCAGAACCGCCTGAACAGCCCATTGATTGGTTAGATGGACCTCATCGGCGGCGACGATCGACTGCTCGGTCAGCGCGGCGGATTCATATTGTCCGCCGGTCTGTCCGGGGCCGGCGGTCTCTCCGGTGGTGGTGGTGCACTTGAGGTCCGGAGCGAGCGTCGGATCGGCGAGGCTGGCCGTGCCGAGTTCATAGGCGAAACAGGAATTGCGCGGGTTGTATTCCCCGAGGACGAAGCCGTTGGTGCCGAAGCTGAGATCGTTCTCCATGCCAAAAAGCGACACGCGGCCGTTCAGGTAAGCTTCGTTGCTGCCGATCTTGAAATCCGACACCGCGGCGAAGTTCTTCGTCACCGTATAGTCGCCGGAATTGTTGTTTAAGGTGTTGGTGATGCCATAGAGATTGCGGACGGCGTTCTGATAGAGCCCGCCAACCTCAAAATTCCAGTTCTGGTTGATCTGGTGCGTGATTTTCACGAGGCCGGTATCGGTGACGAGATCAGGCCCCGCGCCAGGCTGCCCCAGTCCCGATTTGGCCGGGTTCGGTGCCGACGGCAGGACCGTGTTCGTGCCTTTCCCTACGCTTTCGCCGTCATAGACGACTTCGCCAGGAAGTCCCGTGGAATCTGTCGCGTAATGGCTGTAATAGGTCTCGATCGTCGTCTTGTCGTCCGGATGAAAGTCGAACAGGACGCTGCCCAGCGTACGGTCGGTATTGCTCCCCGCCACGTAGCTTTGGCCGTTGCTTTGCACGACATTCAGGCGATAACCCACCTTGCCATCCGCCGTGGTGCCGCCGAAATCGCCCTGTTCGGTAAATATTCCGCTCGACTGGAACCCTTCGATGACCCGCACCAACGGCTTTTCCGTCGGCTGCGCCAACATGTAATTGAACACGCCGGAGGGCGACGAGGGGCCGTAAAGCGCGCCGCCGAGGCCGTTCAGAACCTCGATCCCGGAGAGGTTTTCCGTCGCGATCGCGGACGTGCCGACAATGTTCAGCCCGTCCAGCCGGGTGTTCTGCGCGATGCTGCTTTCAAAACCGAGCGCTTGCGGGCGGGAAACCTCAACACCCTGCTGGTCGCGGATCTCCACGGAAGGCAGATAGCTCAGCGCGTCATTAACGGTACGTGCTTGCATATTGACCATGAGGTCGCCGGGGATGACGGTGACCGATTGTGGGGTCTTCAGGATCGGCTTGCGGCCGAGCGGCCCCAGGCTGGCCGTGGCGCGATGATAGTTCGCCTTGGTGGCATAGCCGCCCTGCGTGGTCGTGGTCCCAGAGGCGTTGACGTTGATCGGCGCCAGATTAACGGTGCTCTGCTGCGCCTGCGCCATGGGCGCGAGCAAAAATAACACCGCCAGAGAGACGCCGCCAAGCAGCCCACGCCGATAGTCGCACGCCTCGAAAAATGCCGAGGATTTATCGTTAGAATTAGCCATATCCATTATCAGCCCGGTCGCATCCCTGTTGATCATGTGTCGATATGTTTCTACAAACACATCGGCATATGGCTTGCATAGAGAGTGAGGATATAATGGCGGAGGGTAGCAGGGTTGCGTGAAAAGTATGTCACGCCCCGATTGCCGGTTCCTCTGATAATCGAATCGACAGTTGATGAGGTGCTGCCGCCACAGCGTGGCGTGTCTTCGCGGCCTCGGCGCAAGGGCGTGCTCGTCTCCCGGTTTGGGGCTGTTTTTATCCATATCGTGATGTTAGTTATGCTGTGGCTTCCGGTGCGGGTGTCATCGCAGCCTGTGCGCGAGGTCGCGGTGTCCGTGCAGATGATGCCGGCATCGCCAAGCCCGGCGCCGGCGCCGGCCACGCCGCAGCAGCCGGTGGCGCCGAGTTCTCCGCCACCACCGGCACCGGTACCCGCCATGCCGCCAGCCGCTGCGCCGCCATCACCCGCCGCGCCGCCGGCGCTGCCCGCAATGTCAGCTTTGCCACTGCCGCCGCCAGTTATGCCGCAGCAGGATTTCCACCGTCTTCCCCCGCTTGTGCGGAGAATGCCGCCGGCTCGTGCCATGGCGGTCCCGCCAGCTTCCTCGGCCGTCAGCTCGCTCGCGTCTCCCGCGCCCGCGGCGGCGGCTTCTTCCCAGGCCGCCGCGCCGGTCTCCGCGCAGGAGGCGGCACAGGCCGCGAGCAGTTGGCAAGCTGAGCTCGCCGCCTGGCTGCAGGCGCATAAGCATTACCCCGAGGCGGCACGGGATATGGATGAGGAAGGGGATGTGGACATCCGCTTCACCGTTGCGCGGGACGGGCAGGTCACGGAGGTGAGCGTGGTGCAAGGCAGCGGCGTGCCCATTCTCGACGATGCCGCGTTAGCGATGTTGCAAGGCGCAGCCGTCCCGCCTTTGCCGCCTGCGATGGCGCCGGCCGTCACCATCACTGTGGAGTTGCGCTATGCCCTCGATGAGTAGGAAAGAAAGTGGCCGCTTTTTGGAAAAAAGCGGCGCAAAAACTTTTGTTTGATTTAGGTCAAGGGGGCGCAAACGGCGCCTCAGTGAGTCCGCCGGATCAGTTGAGCAGGCGGATCGGCGCGCCGTCCAGGAACGCCAGCACATTTTCGATGCCCTGGCGGTAAAACGAGTGGAAGGCCTCGATCGCGCCATAGCCCAGATGCGGTGTCAGCACCGTATTCGGCAAATGCCGCAGCGGATGATCCTCGGGCAAAGGCTCGCGCTCGAACACGTCGAGTGCCGCGATCAGCCGGCCGGCCCGTAGCGCCGCGATGAGGGCCGGCTCATCCACCAGGGGCGCGCGCGAGCTGTTGACCAGGATCGCGCCGGTCTTCATCAGCCCGAGCTCGCGCGCGCCGATCATGCCGCGCGTGGCCGGCGAGAGCACCATGTGCAGGCTCACAATGTCGGCCTGTGCGAGGAGCTCGTCGCGCGGCACGAGACGTGCGCCGGCCGCGGCGGCCCGTTCCGCGGTCAGGTTCGGGCTCCAGCCGAGCAGCTGCATGTCCAGCGCCGCCGCGTAGCGGGCCATCCGGCTTCCCAGCCGGCCAAGCCCGATCAAGCCGATGGTCTTGCCCGCGAGCTGCCTGCCGACGGGCACGCCGGCCTGAAACCCGCCAGCCCGGATCGTGGCATCCGCCGCCGGAATGGCTCGCGCGGCCGCCAGCATCAGCCCCAGCGCCAATTCCGCGGTCGCCTCGCCATTGCCGCCATCCAGGCTGTAAGAGACCACGACACCGCGCCGGGCCAAGGCAGCGAAATCGATCGTGCCAGCACGTTTACCGGTCATGGCAAAAAATTTCAGCTTTGGCAGCCGCGCAATCAGCGAGTCCGGAAAAGCCGTGCGCTCGCGCATCGGCATCAGAATCTCGAAATCCTTGAGCTGTGCGGCGGCTTCATCCTCGCTGGCGAAGGCGTGCTGGAAAAACACCAGCTCCGCCCGGGCACGCAGGGCGGACCAATCGGCCGCCTTTGCGGCAATGTTCTGCCAATCATCAAGAACCGCAACGCGCATGCTTCATTCCTCTCTAACATCAAACCGCCGGCTCAGCCTGAGGGCATGCCTCAAGCAAATCCCCGATTGTCGAGCGGCTGTTTTCACGGCATCCCATGCTCTTCGCCTTGCGGCTCTCTTGTCAAGTTCGGGCGCGGGGCCGGGATCGTTCAGTTCCATGCTGAATAAATGCATAGGCAGGCGGCGGCGCCATGTTATAAGAGGGCGTCAAAAGGTGAGGTTTATGCAGCATTCCCTGAAAATCGTACCCCAGCCCGTACGGCGCCAGGTCGAGGACGCCCTGCGGGAAGCCATTGTCACCGGCCGTTTTCTGCCCGGCGATCATCTCCCGGATCGTGTCCTGTGCGAGGCGTTCGGCACCAGCCGGAGCGTCGTGCGTGAGGCGGTTAGGTTGCTCGAGGCGGAAGGGCTGATCGTCGTCTATCCCAATCGCGGCCCCTTCGTGGCGCCGCTTACGGGTGAGGAAGCGCGCGAAATCTATGAGGTAAGGGCCGCGCTGGAAGCACTGGCGGGTGAGGGGTTTGCGCGCCATGCCAGCCCGGCGCAGCGGGCCGCGTTGCGCACCGTCTATGAGGAATTGCGCGACAGCGGCGCGGCCGCGAGCCGGCAAAATTTGCTCGAGATGAAACGGCGTTTTTACGAGCTTCTGAGCCAGGGTTGCGGCAACGCTTATGCGGCGCGCATGCTGGACCGGCTGCTGTGCCGCAATGCGCAATTGCGCGCGACGTCGCTTTCAAGCCCGGATCGTCTGCCCCGCACGATCGAGGAACTCGGCGCCATCATCGAGGCGATTGAAAGCAATGATCCCGCCGCGGCCGCTGCGGCCTGCCGCCGGCATGTTGAACAGGCAGCCGCGGTCGCGCTCGCCCTTTTGGCTAAAGAGGTAGCGTTAGAGAGAATGGAAGCAAGTTAGAAAATGGCCGCTTTTTGAAAAAAGCGGCGCAAAAACTTTTTGACTTTGGGCCTGGGGGGTGGACCCGCACGGCTCCGCTCAGGTCAGGTACTGCCCGCCATTGATGGTGAGGGTAGCGCCCGTGATATAGGCGGCCTCGTCGGAGGCGAGAAAGGCGATCGCGTGTGCGATCTCCGATGGCCGGGCCAGGCGGCCGACGGGAATTTTGGCGATGATCGCTTTCAATATGTCCGGCGGCACATGGGCCACCATCGGCGTGTCGGTATAGCCGGGGGCCACGGCATTCACCGTGATTCCGCGCCCGGCGTTTTCCAGAGCCAGGGATTTCGTGAAGCCGACCATGCCGGCTTTGGCGGCGGCATAGTTGGTCTGGCCAAGCTGGCCGGCCTGGCCGTTGATGGAGCTGACATTGATGATGCGGCCGAAGCGGCGCTCGCGCATGCCGTTGATCACCACGCGACACATATTGAAACAGCTGGTCAGATCCGTGTCGATCACACGCTGCCATTGATCGGGGGGCATTTTGTGGAGCGTGCAGTCAGAGGTGATGCCGGCATTGTTGATCAGCACGTCAACGGGGCCAAAGGCGGATTCGATCTCCCCGACCCCCGACTCGCAAGCGGGATAATTCGCCACGTCCCATTTGCGCACGGCGATGCCAGTGCGCGCCGTGAATGCCTCGGCAACCTTGTCGTTGTGGCCGTAGGTTGCAACGGGCAGATAGCCGTCTTGTCTCAATTTTTCCGCGGTCGCGGCGCCGATTCCCTCTGTGCCGCCAGTGACGATCGCAATTCTGGGCATGCCGTCCTCTCCTTGCCGGAAGCGGCTGACAATGAAGCGCAGTGCGTAAGGGAATCTATTCGCCGTTTCGCCGAATCGCCTTGAGGCAGGTCAAAACATGCCGGAAATTTTCAGCGCCACAGGCCCGAAGGAGCAAAAGTTTTTACGCCGCTTTTTCCAAAAAGCGGCCACTTTCTTAAACCGAACGTCATCATTCGCTCATGGCCCGGCGGTGTCATCCCCAAGTGCTGAGCGAATTCGCGTGAGCAGTTCGGTTTCATTGAACGGTTTGGTCAGGTAACCCATCACGCCGGCCTGCAATGCGCGCGCTTTTTCCTTTTCGTCCGCGAAGGCGGTGACAAGAATCATCGGAACCGGTGTGCCCTTGGCCAGCAACTGCATGTGCAGCTCCAGTCCCGACATTCCCGGCATGCGCATGTCCGTGATCAGACAGCCCGTTTGCGCAACTAGGCCCGAAACCAGAAAATCCTCGGCGCAGGGGAAGGTTTCCACGGCGAAGCCCATCGCCCGGATAAGATCTTTAAGCGCCTCACGAACCGACGAATCATCATCGACGATCGAGATCATGGAATTTTGCGACACCTGGATCTCCTGTCCCACGTTCAACGCTAGCCCCATTCGCGGGTTCAGGCCATTGCCTGTTGGAAGGAGTTCCTCTTGCCTGCGGTTGCCGGACCTATACTTTGTCGATATCCGGTTCCGCAGGAAGGATAGGGTGTCTACGCCTTTGGTTTAGGTCATTCGCGACTTCGGTTTAGAAACGCCAAGCGTGTCAGCCATGCGTACCAAATCAACCAAAGATCGAGCGCGCATCTTATGCATGATCTGGCTGCGATGGACTTTAACGGTGGCCTCGCTCAGTTCCAATTGGGCGGCGATCTGTTTGTTGAGCTGTCCGGTAATGACCAGTTCAAAAACCTCACGTTCGCGTCCCGTCAGTGAATCGAAGCGCTCCTGCAATTCACTCATGGCCTTGACGCTCTCACGTCGGGCGCGGTCGCGCTCGATCCCGCCTTGGATCGCATCCAGAAGTTCCTGTTCATGCAAGGGCTTGGTCAGGAACTCGATGGCGCCGGATTTTATGGCCCGCACCGACATCGGAATGTCGCCATGGCCGCTGATGAAGATGATCGGCAGATGAATGCCGGTGTTTGTCAGCGTCCGCTGAAACTCCAGGCCGCTCTGGCCCGGCATTCTAACGTCGAGCACGAGGCATCCGGGCGCATCGGGCAGTTTGCTTTGCAGGAATTCCTGGGTCGAGCCGTAGGTTCGGACCGCCAGTCCGACCGACCGGAGCAGATCCTCGACCGCGGCGCGTACCGATGCGTCGTCATCGACGACAAAGACGAAGGATTGGGATTCGATCATGCAACCTCCTGACCGGCAACCGGCAGCCGAAACTGGAAAATGGCGCCCTGGGGCATATTGGGTGTTACCCAGAGCTGACCGCCATGGGCCTCGATGATCGTTTTGCTGATTGAAAGTCCCACCCCCATGCCCTCCGCTTTTGTCGTGTAGAACGGGTTAAAAATCTGCCTGACAGCAGCAGGATCAAAGCCGGTGCCGGTATCCTTCACGCTGACCAGCACGCCATCATCCGGCCGGCTCAATTCCGAGCTGATCGTCAGAGCCCGGCTCTGCTCTGCAACCGTTCCCATGGCATCGATGCCGTTGGTGATGAGATTCAGCAACACCTGCTGGAGTTGTACGCGGTCGCCCAGGACTGGCCGCATTTCGGCGCTGAGCTGGGTTTTTAGCGCCACACGATGCCGGTGGATATCGCTTCTGACGAACATCAGCGTGTCCTTGATCGCCTCATTGATGTTAAGCCGCGTGAGCTGCGGTTCGGCTTTCGAGGTGAGCGCGCGCAGACTGCGGATCACGTCACCCGCGCGGTGGGCATCCTGCACGATCCGCACCGTCGCCTTGCGGGCGGCATCGAGATCAGGCGGCGTGCGCTGCATCCAGCGCAGGCAGGCATTGCCGCTGGTGGCGATGGCGGCGAGCGGTTGGTTGATCTCATGCGCGATCGAAGCCGCCAGCTCTCCCAAGGTCATCACGCGTGCCGCGTGGGCGAGTGTCGCCTGCGTCTTGCGCAGTTCTTCCTCGGCACGTTTGGCTGCGGTCACGTCCATCACCGAGCCGATGAATTCCAGCGCCTCCTTTTGGTCCTTCACGGCGTGGCCGACGACATGAACATATTTGACCGTGCCATCCGGCATCAGAAGACGATGCTCAAAATCGAAATCCGTCGCGGCGCTGGTGGCCTGCGCGATGGCGCGCTGTACGAAAGCGAGGTCTTCCGGATGCACCCGTTGCAGCACCATGCCGATATTGGCGGCAGGGGTCTGGTCATAGCCGAAAATGTTGAAACTTTCCGCCGACCAGAAAATATCGCCGCGGGCGACATGCCAGCCGAAACTGCCGGTGCGGCTCAGATGCTGCGCTTCAGTCAGATAGGCCTCGCTGCGTCGCAAGGCGGTTTCGGCACGCTTGCGCTCGGTGATGTCGACCGCGACCCCGGCACGCAGCCACGCCCCTGTGATCGGCAGCGTGACGGCACTGAGTTCCGCCCAGATGATGCCGCCATCCTTGCGCCGGTAGCGTTTTTCGATGCGCTGCGCGCAGAATTCATCAGCGGTCTGTGCGGCGAGGATGGCCTCGGTGGTGGGGCGATCATCCTCAAGCGTGATGTCTGAGGGGGTGAAGCGCAGAAGTTCCGGGGCGGAATAGCCGGTCATCTCACAGAAGGCCGGGTTCACCTCGACATAACGCCCATCCACCCCCACCAAAGCGACGCCGACCGGAACCGTCTCAAACAGGCTGTGCCAGCGTGCCTCGCTGATCCGCAGCGCTTCCTCGGCCGCCCGCCGTTCGTGATTCTCCTGCAGCAGATCAGCATAAAGATGGGCATTTTCCAGGGAAATCGCTGCTTGGGAGGCGAGCAATTGCAGGATCGCGGTCCGGCCCGGTGTGAAGGCATGCGAGGCCAGGTTGTTCTCGAGATAGAGCAGGCCGATCAGTTCGGCCTGTTTCAGCAAGGGCAGGCAAAGCACCGAGCGGACGCGATGGCGGCTGACATACGGATCGGCCGAGAAAGGATCCTCGGCCATCGCATCATCCAGAATCAGGTTCTGGCGGGTGCGGATGACCGTCCGCAGCACTGCTTCGGGCATTTCGGCTGACGGCACGACATCATGCCTGAGCGCGACCGTCACTGCCTTGTCGTCAAGTTTTGCTTCCGCACCGATTGTCGGGGTGCTGCCTTCGAGCAGGAGCAGAAAACCGCGCGCGGCGCCGGCATGTTCAAGGGCCAGGGTCATCAAGGTTTCAATCAGCCGGTCCAGCACGATCTCGCCGGACAAAGCCTGAGAGGCCTTCACCACGGCGCTGAACTCTAATTGTTCGATGCGCGTGCCGAGCAGGGTGTCTGAGGGCGGCGCGGGCTCGTCGCGCAGCCATGGATGCGCCTGTTCGAGCTGCCGGATTTTTCCCTCAGCCCCCCAGCGGAGGTAACAAAAGCGCGCGTTCCGCCAACAGCTCTGCGCGATGGTCTCAGCACCGCGTGCCGCATAGAAACGCGCGGCCGCTTCATGCGCTACGCCTTCATTTTGCACAAAACCTTGTTGGCGCGCAGACTGGATCGCCTGTTCGTAGAGCCGGATGGCATCGGCATCGCGGCCTTCAAGGCGGGCGCATTCGGCCGCGACCAGATCATGCCTGTCGGCGAAGGTCGGCTTATAGGTCTCGACCCATTCGCGCAGCTGGTCCTGGTGAGCGCGCAACAAAAGGCGCCATTCGGCCTGTTGCGTTTCAGACGCGTCCTCATAAAGCACCGCCACCGTCAGCGCTGTGTAGGTATAGTAATCGAGCAGTTCGATATGGGCGGCTATGCTCCACAGCAATATCTTCGCCTTTTCGGCGGCGGCGCGTGCTGCGGCATAGTCGCCGGAAAGGAACCGCGCTTTCAGCTTCAGGATCCAGTAGACGCAGACCCTCATGGCAGTCCGATCTATCCGATCGGTGGCCAGCTCAGCCTCGAACGCGGCTTCGTCGCGTTTTGTGCCGTTGAAGCTTAAGAAATTTGCCGTCCGGCCCTGCATGGTGGCGATGAAGCGTTGCTGGTCGATGATCCTTTCCGCGACATCGCGAAACCCGGCCTTGCGGACGAAAGCGAGGCTCTCCTGCGTTGCCTGCCACACCGCGTCGAGCGGGTCATTCCGGTACAGAAGCAGCTGGTTCCGCCGGGCCATGCTGTAGCAGGCGGAGGTCAAATCCCCTGTCTCCGCTGCGGTGCGGATGGCCATGCGGTTGAAATCGATGGCCATCGAGAGCGGTTGCGTCCAGTGCGCGGCGATGCCCATCGAATGTTCGACCTTCGCCTGGTAGGCGATGAGGTTATGCTTTTGCACCAGGCGGCAGGCGAGGCTGACGAAACGATACCCTTCATCATAACGATGAAAGGCCGGACCGATTATGCAACCGAGATAAGCATAGGCGTGTGCCGACGGACCGCAGACCCCGTGCCGCCGGCTGATATTCACCATGCGGCACACCAGCCAGCCAAAGAGCTGCGAATCAGTAAAAAAAGCCGGCCCCAGCAGCGTTGAGAGCATTTGCATGGCGGCCTGCAATTCCGGGTCGGTCATCAGCGGCAGATCGATCAGAGTTTCGAGTGGCTGTCCCTCAAGGCTTTGCCAGACGGTCTCATATTCGGCCCGGACCTGTTCCCAGGATGGATGCGGCGAGATGTCGATGCCGAACAGGCGCAGGCAAATAAGGGCGCTGGCCACGGCCTGTTCGTTCTCCGAGCGCACGGTATGGAGCAGAATTTTAAGGTGGTGGACGGCAGCGAGATCGATCTTCGATGCACCGCGTTGCAGCAACTCGGCCAGCAGAGATTCGGCCGTGGCGAAATCGCTCGTGAGGAACGCGCATTCCGCGCGTTCCAGCCACAGGCTGAAGGTTAAAGCATGTTCGCGCGCCCAGGCATTGTCCTCCAGCAGCGCCATGCCGGCGGAAAAATACGCGCCGGCCGAAGCGTGGGCGGCCGATGCCTTGGCCTTGCGGCCGGCGCGCAGATTGATCTCCGCGATGCGAATCCGCTCCTGGCGGGCGGTCAGCAAACTGGTGCCGCGATTGAACTGGTTTGCGATCTCAAACAGATGTTCGGTGCGGTCATCACCGGTCATGCTTGCCAGCAGCCGCCGGCCCATGCGCAAATGGACAGCGGCGCGGTCCGCGGCGGGACGCAGCGCATAGGCTGCCTGCTGGATCCGGTCGTGGGAAAAACGGTAACCATCCTCGGTCCGGAAGATGAGACCGGCCCGCACGGCATCCGTGAGTGCGGTCCGGAGCGTGGCTTCGCTGGCCCCGTGCGCCAGGGCCAGCGTGGCCAGCTCGGCTTCGTTGCCCAGGCAGGCGAGGGCATGCACGGCCTCCTGGGCGTCCATCGGGAGCCGTTTCAGCCTGCCCGTCATGAGTTCCACGACATTATCGGTGTCGTTGCGCGCGCGGATAAGGTCGACATCCCATTGCCAGGCCTGTCCGGCCGGGTCGAAGCTGAGGGCGCCCGCCTCGGCCAGCATGGTGAGGAACTGGATGGCGAAAAACGGATTGCCGCAGGTCTTTTCATGCACCAGCTGCGCCAGCGGTCGCGCGCGTGGCATCCCGCTATGCAGGGCGGCGGCGACGAGCCGGTTCATATCGTCGAGCCCGAGGGGCGGCAGAAAAATCTCCTGGACCCGCACGCCGGCGTCGCGGATCGCGTGCAGCGTGCGCAGCAAAGGGTGGGTGGGGTCGACTTCATTATCCCGATAGGCGCCCACCAGCAGAAGATTCCGCGTCTCCGCCTGGGTAAGCAGATACTCCATGAGGGTCAGGGTCGCCGCATCCAGCCACTGCAGATCGTCGAGGAACAGCACCAGCGGGTGCGCCGGCTGCGCGAACACGCCGAGAAAGCGCTGAAAGACCAACTGAAAACGGCGCTGCGCCTCCTGCGGCGGCAGCTTCGGCAGAGGCGGAGGCGGCCCGATGATGAGGGCAAGCTCCGGCACGAGATTGACGATCAGTTGACCGTTCGGCCCCAGCGCCTGTTGCAGATCGCCCCGCCATTTGCCGAGCTCGGCCGCGCTTTTGCCCAGAAGCTCCTTCACGAGACCGTGAAAGGCCTGGCCGAGCGTCGCATAGGGAATATCGCGCTTATATTGGTCGAACTTGCCGGCGGCGAACAGGCCGCGTGGCGGCACGAGGGCTTGGTACAGCTCGTGCACCACCGAGGATTTGCCGATGCCGGCATAGCCGGAAACCAGGACCAGCTCCGGCACGGCCTGTGTCAGCACGCGGTCGAAAGCGGCCAACAGGCGCGCGGTCTCACTCTCCCGGCCATAGAGCGTTTCCGGGATCAGCAGGCGGTCCGGCACGTCGCGGGCGCCGAGCGTGAACGGCTCGATCCGCCCGTGCCTCTCCCATGCCGCAAGACAGCGGCGCAAATCCGCTTCGAGCCCGGCGGCGGTCTGGTAGCGTGCCTCCGCGGTCTTGCTGAGCAATTTCAGCGCGATCTCCGCCAGCATCGCGGGGATATTGGCCGCTTGCTCGTCAGGCCGCGGCGGCGGCCGGGCGACGTGGCAATGGACCCATTCCATCGGCTCGGCCGCCGTGAAGGGCAGGCTTCCCGTCAACATTTCATAGAAGATGACGCCCAGCGCATAAAGATCGCTGCGTGCATCGACAGAGCGGTTCATTCGCCCGGTCTGTTCCGGCGCCATGTAAGCGAGCGTTCCGGCGATGCGCTCGGCTGGCGCCGATGCCTGGCGTTCCTGCGGCAGGCGGGTGGCGATGCCAAAGCCCGTGAGCCACACACCGAAACTATCCTGGTTCACCAGGATATTGCCCGGCTTCAGATCTTTATGGATCAGGCCCTGCGCATGCGCCTGCCCGAGGGCGGAGGCGATCGGAATGGCCAGACGCAAGAATGTGGCGATGGGCAATGGTGATCCGATCATGCGCGCGAGCGTCCGGCCGCCGGGATCCTCGAGCACCAGCGCCATCCGGTCGCCCTCCTGGCGCAGTTCCAGCGGGCAGGCGGCCCATGCTTTGTCGAGCTCCGCGCGCAGCGCATATTCATGCTCGAGCCGCTGGAGGATGGTCGCCGGCGGATGCTCATGAACCGGCGTCACAACCAAAACGGGTGAGGTCCCGCCATCGGACAAACATCGCGCAAGTCGCACAAGGCCGTCGTCCGAGAGTTGCTCGATAACATGCAGGGATCGGCGCGCCGGAGAGTTGGTAATCTTCGTTACCATGCCCGGATATTAGACCGGGAAAGCGCGGATCGCTACGTTTGGTTTAGGCCAACTATAGGAAGTATTTAATATTTTACCGAAATGGGCCGGCGTCGCGCGTTTCCCGCGTCACGCGCAATCGTCAGGCAAGCGTTTTTCCTGGACGGCAGCGCATCGCTTGATTAGCCTTCCTTCCTATCAGGGGAGGCTTCAATGATCCAAGCGGCGCTATGGTCCGCCATTGCGGCTGTCTGGCGTTATCGTCCGTTCGGTGCTTGCCTGGTAGGCTTGGCATGCGCAGGTTGTGCCAGCCCGCAGGCAAAGTGGCCCGTTACCTCAAGCGATGTGTCTTGCGTCAGATCCGTCGAAGCCGCGGGCGGGAGCTTTCCACAGGCCGCCGCGCATTGTGAGAAGAACCCGTTCAATACCTTGTACCCGACCATGCTGGATTTGAGCGGGGCGCCTGATCTGCAAAAGCAGGCTTTTGCCAGCGGATATTACGACCGGGATCTGCCGGCTTCCGCTACCGCCGAGGCGGCCCGCTTGCAAAGTTTGCAGTCCGGCCTGACGGCTTCCATGGCGGTGCGTGCGAAGAGCCAAGGCAAGATGGTCAAGCCGCTTTCCGGCCCTGAATGCACGACGGATCTGCTCGATGTGCCGCATGAAGCCTTCGCGCTGGGGCCGCGTTGGGATGGCGGCGGGCCGAGCCTGACGAACCCTTATCTGACACCGCAGGAAAATGACTGTCTGGCCCAGCAGAGAGACGCGGCTTCGTCTCCCGCCGACCAGGCACGGCCGCCCGTGCCATCGCCTGTCTTTGCGGCCCCTTTAGAGAACCCGTTGGCAAAAGCGGGCGCGAACGATGCGCGCAAGGAAAGCAAGGCGCATATCGCAAATCCTTCCGACGATCGGAAGTATAAGGTTTTGATCATGTAGAAAGGAGAAAGGAAGCACTACTTTTTGTGAACAAAAAGTAGCAAAAAAACTTCGGTAATTTGGGCCCGTGGCGTTTCAACGCTTCAGGCCCAAATCCAAAGGAAGTTTTTGCGCCGCTTTTTTCAAAAAGCGGCCACTTTCTTCAACTTCAATCGTTCAGGAGAATCCGCGGCAACCAGAAAGGCGGCTTGTCGGTCGTCACATAGGTCTCAACCGACATGCCCGGCGCGAGAAACACCTTGTTCTGGTCGGCCTTGTCGAGAACGATCTTTACCGGCACGCGCTGCACGACTTTCACGAAATTGCCGGTGGCATTCTCAGGCGGCAGCAAAGCGAACTCGGAGCCGGTGCCGCGTTGTATGCTGTCGACATGGCCATGGAGGCGAAGGCCGGGGAATGCATCCACGGTAATGGTCACCTTCTGGCCGGGCTTGATGTGGGTGAGCTGGGTCTCTTTGTAATTGGCGATGATATAGACATCGTTCGGCACAGCCGAGAACAAGGTCTGTCCGGGCTGCACGAAATTGCCGACCTGCACGCTCCTGTTGGCCACTGTGCCGGAAATATCGGCATAGATCTTCGTGTAGGAGAGGTTGAGCTTGGCCCGTGCCAGACCGGCATCCGCCACGGCGACGTTGGCCTCAGCCTGGAGCACCTGGCTCTGCAACACATCGGTCTGCGTTTCCGCGGCGGCTAATGTGGCTTTGTCCTTCTGCAGGGTTGCCTGGTGCTGCCCGATATCGGCCTGCGCCTGCTGGTAGCTTTCCACGCTGCCGGCGTCGTCTTTCGCCAGCACCCTGAACCGGACCAGTTGCTGTTGCGCGAATGTCAGCGTCGCGTCGTCGCCCTGCACATTGGCCGCATCGGCGGCGATCACCAGCGCCTGCTCCTTGAGCTGTGCTTGCGCATTCACCAGAGCGGCCTTCGCGCTCTGTAGATTCGCGGAGGCACTCTGCACCGCAACCAGGAAATCGCGAGGGTCGAGTTGCATCAGGAGCTGACCCGCCGAGAAACGGGAATTATCCGTCACATAAAGATGGGTGACATAGGCTGCCACTTTGGGCACCACCGAGACCGTGTCGGCCTCGACATTGGCATCGTCCGTCTCGGCCACGTAGAGGCTGGGAATATAAATGCCAGCCGCCACGATGACGAACAGGATGCCGGCCACTATCAGCCAGGACGGGATCTTGCGGGGCGGGGCGGGGGGCGCTGCTTTGGCGGCCGGCTCATCCTTGCGCGGTTCGGGTTTGGCCGGCGGCGGGGGCGGCGGGCAAGCGGCTTCCCGCTCGGCCACCGGAGGCTTGGCGGTGGAAATCGGCATTTGCACAGAGATGTCAGTCATTTTTTCACTACCGGCGTCGGAGACATGAGGGGAACGAAGCAGAGCGCGGCCACGCCGATCGCGGCCATGAATTGATAGGCATCGGCATAAGCGAGCGTGGCCGCCTGCCGGGCCCCGGTATCGCTCAGCATCTGCAGGGCCATTTGTTGCGCCGCCTGGGCTGAAGTGCCGCCGCGGGACACGATGTCCTGGGTCACGGTCGCGAGCCAGGCGTGAACATTCGGGTCGCTGGCCTGGACATTGGCGAACAGGCTGGTCGAGCCCAGCGTCTCACGCCAGTCGAGCAGCGTCGTGATCAGGGTAATGCCGAGCGAGGCGCCGAACTGGCGGAAGGTCATATAGATGGCGACGGCGTCGAGCTGGCTCGCGGCGGGCACTTTGGAAACCGTTCCGCCGCCGATGGCCGAGAGCATCGGCGCGAGGCAGAAAGCATAAAGGGCGAGCGGCACCATATACATGACGACATCCGTGCCGGTCGTGATCAGCCGGGCAAAGAGCAGCATCGAGAGGACGAGCATCGAGAAGGCGAAGGTGATGACCTTGCGCTGGCCGAACCGCGCCATCGCCGTTGTCACCAGCGGGCGGATCGCCGCGGCGGTCAGCGAATAGGCGCACATGATCCGCCCGGTCTGCGTGGCGCTGAGCGGCGTCGGGAAGATATTCCGCAGGAATTCCGGCAGGGCGTAGACGCTGCCGGAGAGGATGATGCCGGCGAACAGGCCCAGTGCGACCGCCGCCTGCTGATTGCGGTTCTTGAGCAGTTTCAGCTGCAGCAGCGGCGCTTTGTTGTAAGGGCTGAGCTGCCAGGCCACGAACAAAGTCAGCGAAATGGCGGCGATCCAGAACAGCGCCTGGATTTTCGGCGAGCTGAGCCAGCCATCAATATCACCGCGGCTGAGCGCGATCTGCAGCGAGACCAGCGTGATGCCGAGCAGCGCGATGCCGGCTTTGTCGATCGTCCGCGTGCGCGTGTCCATGGGCAGCGGAACGTCGGGGAAATGGCGTGTCAGCAGCGGGATCGAGATGGCGGCGAGCAGGAGATTGGGAAGAAAGACGAAACGCCATCCGAAATGGTCAGTGACATAGCCGCAGAACAGCAGGCCCACCGAGGTCGCCAGGTACAACATGACCGAGATCCGCATCAGCGATGCGCTGCGCTGCGGCCCGACCGTCAGCATATACACGCTGGCGCGCCACCACATGATCAGGCCTGCCCCCGCGAAGCCCTGCACCGCGCGCCAGAAGAGCAGCGTCTGGAAATCCGGCGCCAACGCGCAGCCGATCGAGCCGATGGCGAAGGCGACGGTCGCCCAGGAAATATAGCGACGATAGCCGACATGGGCGGCCATCCAGATGGAAATGGGAACGTTGAACAGCAGCGCGGAGAGATAGACGGTCAGGATCCAGCTCGCCTGGTCCTGGGAGACGCCGAAAGTCCCTGCCATGTCGGGGAGGATGAGATTGACCCCGTCATAGGTGTAGAATTCCATAAAGGTCGCCAAGCCAAGCCCGATCAGCATGGCGATCGAAGGGCCAGGTTTTTTGGCTTGGGGGGAAGGCGGCACGGCACTCATCTTTCACGTTCAGCCGGAACGATACGCGGGGCGAGCCGGGGCCGAAAGCCGCCTGGGTGGAAGGCATTTTTCCGTTTATCGGAAATAATGCCTTTTCCGCCCTCCCCGGGGCACCGTTTTGGTGGCACATTCGCGACGGGCGGCGGCCAAAGAATGGCGCATCGGGAGCGGGGGCGGGTTTGGACGATATTTCCGATTTGGCGTTGTTTCAGGCGATTGTCGACGCGGGGGGCATTTCCGCCGCCGCGCTGGCTCTGCAATCTTCGCCACCCGCCGTCAGCCGGCGCCTGAGCGCGCTGGAAGCGAGGCTCGGCGTCAGGCTCGCGGAGCGGAGTTCGCGGCGCTTCCGCTTGACGAATGAAGGCCTGGTGCTGTCGGAGCGGAGCCGGGCGATCCTCGCGCAGGTCCGCGATATGGAAGCTGAAGTTGCCTCGCGGGGCGGCGTAGCGCGCGGCAGGCTACGCGTCGGCGCGCCGACCGATCTCGGGCATCGCCACATCGCCCCGCGTCTCGCGGCTTTCGCGGCACGGCATCCCGGGCTCGAAGGGCATCTGATTCTCTCCGATGCCGGGTTGGAGGTCGAAGCCGATGGCTGCGACCTGGTCCTCAGATTCGGGCTGCCGAATGATGACTGGGTCATCGCCCGCAAGGTCGCGACGACAAGGCGTGTCCTCTGCGCCGCGCCATCCTATATCGCCAAGCGCGGCCGGCCGGAGACGCCGGAACAGCTGGTGAACCATAGCTGCCTGCGCTTCACCCGTAGAAACCAGATGCTCGACCGCTGGAGCTTCAGCCGGGGTGAAAGCGAGCCATGCGAGGTGAAGGTCGGAGGCCCGCTCTCCAGTGGCGATGGCGAGGTGCTGCGTGCATGGGCCTTGTCGGGGGAAGGCATCTCCCTCGAGGCCTTCTGGGATGTCGAGGCCGATCTGGCGGCCGGGCGCCTTGTGGAAATCCTGCCTGATTACCAGAGCCAGGCTCTCGAGCTTTACGCCGTGTTCGCCGCGGTCAAACCAACCCCGCCGCGTATTGGGCTGTTCATCGAATTGTTGATTGAAGCGTTTCGGGAAGGGAAGCAAGAAGCCGCTTTTTGAAAAAAGCGGCGCAAAAACTTTTTCGACTTTGGGCCTGAGGCGCTCGAACGGCACGGGCCCAAAGTAGCAAAGTTTTTTTGCTACTTTTTGTTCACAAAAAGTAGGCCTTCCTTCCTTCCTTCCCTACCGCAGCGACCGCAACAGCCGGCCGGGTGGCATGCCCAGCAGCCTTGTGAACATGGTCGTGAAGGCGCTTGGGCTGCGATAGCCGAGTTCCAATGCCGTCCGGGTGATGGAGTGGCCGCGCGCCAGCCGGTCCACCGCGGCTGTGACGCGCAGATGTTCACGCCAGCGGCCGAAGGTCATGCCGGTTTCCGTGACAAAGAGCCGGGCCAGAGTGCGCGTGCTGGCGCCGGCTTGCGTCGCCAGTTCAGGAAAGCTGAGTGTGCTGCCGGGATCGGCCACCAGGAAGCCCACGGCCCGGCGCAGCCGCGGGTCGCGCCCATAGGGCACGAACAGCACGGGCCCGTCCTCCTTTTGTGCCGCCTGGCGGACGATTAGCCGGGCGATCAGCAGCACCTCCTCCTGATCTGTGTCACCCGGCGCCGGCCGTGCCGCCTCGCAGGCCAGCTCGCGCAACAGGCCGGAGACGGCGATGGTCCGGCATGTCTGGGGCAGCGCCCGGGTCAAATTCGGGTCCAGCAGCAGCTGGATCAACGCCGAGGCCTCGCTATAGCGGGCGCCATGAACAACGCCGGGCGGCACCCAGACGCCGCGGCCCGGGGGCGCCAGCCACCAGCCTTCCGCGCTCACCACCGCCATCGTGCCGCCCGTGACCACCGCCAGCTGCCCGTGAGGATGGCAATGCTCGGCAATCTCGGTGCCCGCCGGATGTTCCAGGATGGCGCCGCTTACAGGTAGGAAAGGGGGCATGGCCTGACCGCGCAAGAATTTGGCAGAAATACGAAAGAACTACTCTCTCTTTTCGCTTAAATACCTGTCGCGATGGGTGGCTACAATGGTTTTTCTAGCATGTCGGAGCTTTCTATGACCAAACCTCTCACCATCACCGGAATTGCAGGCAGCCTGCGCTCGGTTTCGTATTCCCGTATGGTTCTGCAGAGCATTGCCGCTCTTCTGCCGGAAGGCACGAAGTTCGAGACGCTCGATATCGGCGCCCTGCCGCATTACAATGAGGATCTCGACAATGAGGCCGCGCCGGAAGCGGTGGTGCGCGGCCGCGCCCAGATCGTGGCGAGTGACGCGGTGATCATTGTCACGCCGGAATTCAATCACGGCCTCCCCGGCGTGCTGAAGAACACGTTGGACTGGTTCTCCCGCCCCGTCTTCAAAAGCCCCTTCGCCTACAAGCCGGTGATGTTCGCGACCATTTCGCCCGGCGCGCTGGGCGGCGTGCGCACCCAATCGCATCTGCGCGAGACCCTGGCCTCCATGCTGTGCCGTCTGGTGCCGGTGCCGGAGATCGCGGTGACCCATGTCAACACCAAGGTCGCCGACGAGCGGCTGATCGACGAGGCGACGATAAAGCATATCGGGCACGTGCTCTCGACCTTCCTGGCCGATTTCACCCGCGCCTGAATCGCAGCCTGGCTGGCGGGCCGCACCCGTCAGCCAGGCTTTTCCCTCCGGCGCCGGGAAGCTATGGCGCGAAGGATACTACAATGCCGACTCACGGCCGTTTGCATGTTTATCTCAGCCTGGGTCTTGCCCTGACCTGCGCTGGGGCGTTGGCCGCGCCGCGCGCGGCCTTGGCCTCGACCGATGAGCCGGCGGGGATCGACCTTGGCAATTCCAGCTTCATGGACGGTTTCGGCAGAACCGATCCTGGCTTTGTCTATCAGCAATATTTCCAGATCGAGCAGTTCCACGCCATCGTCGGCGCGAATGGCGCCAAGGTGCCTGGCTTTCAAGGCACTGAAATCAACTCGCTCGTCTCGCTCAACCAGCTGGGCTATGTCTCGCCTGTTCATTTGTTCGGCGGTTCGCTTGGCGCCGAGGTGCTGCTGCCCTTTGTCGATCTCAGCGCCTCTTTCGCGCGGAACAGCCCGACAAAGCTCAGCGCCGATAGCGGCCTGAAGGTCGGAGACACGACCTGGGGTACGTTTCTGCAGATGCTGCCAATGATGGCTGGCGGCCGCCCGGTCTTTGATGAGCGGTTCGAACTCGCCGTGAACGCGCCCACCGGCCAATATAACCGCGCGGACGACATCAACCCGGGTGCTGGCTTCTGGTCGTTCAATCCTTATTGGGCGATGACCTTCCTGCCGACGCGGAACACGGAACTCTCAGTCCGGCTGTATTATCTGCATAATTTCGAGAATGCGGATCCCGCCGGCGGTGCCGCGCCGTTCCGCGCCGGCGATGCGGTGTGGAGCAATTTCACTTTATCCTACAAGCTCATCGCCGCGCTCAATATCGGCCTGAACGGCTATGCCTTCCAGCAGATCCAGAACGACACGTCGAACGGGCGGACGGTGCCGGGTTCAGAGACCGCCGATGTCGCGGTCGGCCCCGGCGTGATGTACGCGCTCGACGCGCGGAACGATGTTTTCGCGAATGCCTATCTGCCGGTGGACGTGCGCAATACGACCGATGGTTTCCATGTCGTTTTGCGCTGGGTGCATGTTTTCTGAGCGCTCATGTTTTTCTTCAGAACGTAACAAGGAGTTTGAGACTTATGGCCCCGATGTCCGAAGACGTCGCCAAGCTGCTGGCGCCGATGATCAAGAAGCCGCTCTGGGTGGTGCTGACCACGGCTCAGGCGCCGAGCGCTGAAATTGAGCCGCATGCGCCGGAACATCTCCGCTACATGAACGAGCTGGAAGAGCAGGGTGTGCTGTGGGCCTCGGGTCCGTTCCTCGTGCCTGGGCGCGTCGTCGGCAATGGGCTGACGATCTTCAACGTGGCCGCCGAGGACGATGTTCACCGCTTCATGGCCGAAGAGCCGCTCACCAAGCTCGGCCTGCGGACCTACGCCATTCATAAATGGGAGCTGCGCGAAGGCCGGATCGGCATCGAGTTGTTGCTGTCACAGTCGCGGATCGTGCTCGGCTGACCGTTTGGGCGCGGGCAGCCGTCCGCGCCCAAACCATTTTTACTTGATAAGGACTTGCCTACGTGAAACTCCCCGTCACGGGGATCGCTTTCGCGATCCTGCTCGGCGTGCTGGCGGCACTGCCACCGCTCTCGATCGATATGCCGCTACCGGCCCTTGTGGAGGTCACGCATAGCCTGCACACGCAACCGAGTCTGGCCGGGCTGACGCTCAGCCTGTTCATGGCAGGTTTCGCGATCAGCCCGATCGTCTATGGCCCGCTTGCCGACCGGAACGGGCGGCGGCCTCTGCTGCTGGTGGGCCTGCTGCTGTTCGTTGTCGGCGGGCTGGGGGCGGCGTTTGCGAACTCCATCCTCATGCTGCTCTGTGCCCGTCTGCTTCAGGGGGCCGGGGCGGGGGCTGGGATGACGCTTGCCTTCGCGATGGTGCGCGATCTGTTCGAGGGGAAGGCCGCACAGACGCGGCTTGCCTCCATCGCCGTGGTGGCGAATGTCGCGCCGATCATCGCGCCGACGATCGGCGCCGCACTGCTCGGCCTCGTTGGCTGGCGTGGGATTTATGGCGTGACCGTCCTGGCTGGCCTGCTGCTGCTGGTCACGATCGGGCTCGGCCTGGCCGAAACCCTGCCGCCGCAGAAGCGCGCTCGCACCGTAACTCTGCGCGGCCTGGCACGAGATTATGCCAGCGTGCTCGGTCATCGCGGCGTCATGGCGAATATTCTCATCAATGGTCTCGGCTTCGGCTGGATGTTTGCCTATGTCACCGGCTCGCCTTTGGTGTTTCTGGGGGAGATGCATCTGCCGGCCGCTATCTATGGCGGGCTGTTCGCCTGCACCGGCTCGGGCATCGTGGCCGGCGCGCTGCTGAACGCGCGGTTGGCGCATCGCGGGTTCGCCACGGTGGGCTTGCTTCGCGTCGCCGTTCTCGGTGCGGTCACTGTTACGCTGCTGCTCCTCGCTTTCACCGTGACCCGGCATGACGTGCCGCTGGCGGTGATGATGCCGCTGCTGGTGCTGTCTACCGCCTGTTTCGGCCTCGCCACGCCCAGCGCCTCGCATGGCGCGCTGGCCCCGATGCCGGAGCTCGCCGGCATTGCCGGGGGCCTGCTGACCTCGGTGCAGATGCTGGGGGGCGCGCTGGCCAGCCTGCTCGTCTCGCTGCTCTTCCCCCTGTTGGGTGCGGCGGCGATGGCCGGCGTGATGGCGGCCTGCGCTCTAATGGCGTTTGTCATCTATCAGGCTGGGCTGCGCAGGGCGCGTTTGGCTTAAGGTAGGAAGGAAGGGGCCGCTTTTTGGAAAAAAGCGGCGCAAAAACTTTTTTGACTTTGGGCCTGGGGCGTTGGAAGCGCACGGGCCCAAAGTAACAAAGTTTTTTTGCTACTTTTTGTTCACAAAAAGTAGCCTTCCCTTAATCTTTCTTGCCCGGCGAACGGACGCCCGCAATTTAAATTGATTTGATGCCTAAAATATACCCGTTTAGTCAAAAGCTGGCGCGTTTTTAGGCTGTTTTGGATCGGTTGGCAGCGAATCAATGGCAAAACATCTTGCCGAGTCCGAGCCGAAGCGTCATGGTTTCCACGGTTTTATGATGGCGGCATCACTGTTTTGCCGGCGTCTGTGCTGAGGGGTCCTAATGCAAAACATACGCTGGCTCGCCATCCTTCCCTTCATCGGCATGTTTGCCGGTCCGATCCTCCATAACAGCGCCACGCCGTTTATTCTCGGCATGCCCTTCATTCTCGGCTGGATGGTGGTCTGGGTGTTGCTCACCGCAGCCATCATGGCGGTGATTTATTGGCTCGATCCGGTGCGTCTGACCGCTGAGGAGGACGCGCAATGATCGTTGCTTTGGTTCTGATCGCGCTCGCGACTATCCTGGCGCTGGTGCTCGGCATCGTCGCGCGCTCGCGCCACCAGATGAATCTCGAACAATGGACGGTGGGTGGCCGCCGCTTCGGGGCGGGGCTGGTGTTTCTGCTGCTTGCCGGCGAAATCTACACCACGTTCACCTTCCTGGGCGCTTCGGGTTTCGCCTACGGGTTAGGTGCGCCGGCCTATTATATTCTGGGCTACTGCACGCTGGCCTATGTGATTTCCTATTTCATGCTGCCGAAAATCTGGAGCTATGCGCGGCAACATGCGCTGGTCTCGCAGCCGGATTTTTTCGCGCATAAGTTCGGCAGCCCGGCTTTGGGTGTGCTGGTGGCGCTGGTCGGCGTGATCTCCCTGGTGCCTTATCTCGTGCTGCAATTCACCGGGCTTGGCGTCATCGTGCAGGCGGCAAGTTACGGCGCGGTGCCGAAGACTTTCGCTATCATCATCGGCGCTGCCGTGGTCACGCTCTATGTGATCATCTCCGGCATTCGCGGTTCGGCCTGGACGGCGGTGGTCAAGGACATCATGATCATCAGCGTCGCCGCGTTCCTCGGCTTCTACCTGCCGATCCATTATTTCGGCGGCATGAGCCAGATGTTCGAGGCGGTGAATGTCGCAAAGCCGGGCTTTCTGACCTTTGCGTCGCACGGGCAGAGTCTGTCCTGGTTTGTCTCCACCACATTGCTGACCGCGCTCGGCTTTTTCATGTGGCCGCATTCCTTCGGCTCCATCTTCACCGCGCGCAACGCCGCAGTGTTCCGCAAAAACGCTGTCATCCTGCCGCTCTATCAGCTGGTGATGCTGTTCGTGCTGCTGGTCGGTTTCACCGCGACGCTGGTGGTGCCGGGGCTGAAAGGGGCGGCGATCAATATGGCGCTGCTGAAAATCACGGTTGCCGCTTTCCCGCCCTGGATGGTCGGCATTGTCGGTGCCGCCGGCGTTCTCACCGCCCTGGTGCCGGGCTCGTTGATCATGATGAGCGCCTCCACGGTGTTCTCGCGCAATATCGTCGCGGTGCTGACCGGCGGGCAGAGCAACGACGCTACAGTGCGCCTCGCGAAATTCCTGGTGCCGGTGGTGGCCGTTGTCGGCTGCTATTTCGCCATTTCCGGCAGCAGCACGATCGTTGCCCTGCTGCTGATGGGGTATAATTTCGTCACGCAATTGTTCCCCATTTTGATCTGCAGCCTGATGCGGCGTAATCCGGCGACCAAGGAAGGCGCGTTTGCGGGCATCCTCGCCGGTGTCGCCACCGTGGTGTATTTCACGCTGGCGCATCAGAGCCTCGGCAAGCTGATGCCGGGCCTGCCGGAGGTCATCAAGGACATCAATGTGGGTTTCGTCGCGTTATTCGCCAACGTGATCGCCATTGCCGTGGTGAGCGCAGTGACCGCAGGCCGCCGCGTGCCACTGGCAAAGCAGGGCGCCGACTAGCACATTAGGGCGGGCGCGGCCGTGCTGTTGCCGCGCCACAGTCCCAAAAGACCAAAGTTTTTGCGCCGCTTTTTTCAAAAAGTGGCCCTTTTTCTCCCCTCTAGAGCAGGGAGTTGCGCTCGTGTTCCAACACCGGCAATCAGGTCATTGAATTGACCTGATTACGGTGACACGGACGAAATGGGAACACTTACCGCTTTTGGCCTTCTGTTGCTTGCGGCCTGCCTGGAAGCTGGCGGCGATGCGCTTGTCAGGCTCGGTCTGCATCACGATTCCGGTATTGTCAGGATCGGCCTGTTTCTTGCCGGCGCGGTGGTCCTGTTCGTGTATGGTCTCTCAGTGAATGCCCCGCCCTGGGATTTTGGACGGCTGTTGGGCGTGTATGTGACGCTGTTCTTCGTCGTCGCCCAGCTGATCAATTTCCTGGTGTTCGGTGCCCGGCCTGATCTGCCCATTTTGATCGGCGGTGCGCTGATTGTCTCCGGCGGGTTGGTCATGACTGTCTGGGGCCGAGCTTAGCACAGCGAAGGAAGGCTACTTTTTGTGAACAAAAAGTAGCAAAAAAACTTTGCTAATTTGGGCCTGTGCCGCTCGGGCGCCTCAGGCCCAAAGTCAAAAAAGTTTTTGCGCCGCTTTTTCCAAAAAGCGGCTACTTTCTTCCTTAGCCCGGAGCGTGCGCGATGCATTTTCGTACCGTTCTGCTGCCGGCGGCCTTCCTGGCAGGATTCTTTCCCGCGTTGGCGGCCGCCAATGTCACCTCCTACCATAATGATCCGGCGCGGGACGGCATGTTCATCGCGCCCGGCCTGTCCTGGCGCGCGGCGTCGACCCTGCATGTCGATGGCGATTTTCGCGGCGCGGTAAATGGTGCCGTCTATGCGCAGCCACTTTATTGGCACCCCCCTGGCGCGGCGCATGGCCTGCTGATCATCGCGACTGAGGCCGACGAGGTGGACGCGCTTGATGCCGATACTGGCCGGACAATATGGCGCGCGCAGCTCGGCCGGCCGGTGCCTCTGGCACAGCTCGCCTGCGGTAATATCGACCCGCTCGGCATTACCGGCACCCCGGTGATCGATCCGGCCCAAGGCGCGGTCTATCTCGATGCCATGGTCGAGCAGAACGGGGCGCCGCAGCATCTCGTGTTCGGGTTGGCTTTGTCCGATGGCAGGATCCTGCCCGGCTGGCCGGTGAATGTGCAGCAGGGCCTGGGCGGGCATTTTGCGCCGGCGCTGCAGAACCAGCGTGGGGCGCTCGCCTTGCTGGGGGACCGCCTGTTTGTCGCCTTTGGCGGGCATTTTGGCGATTGCGGCGACTATCACGGGACGGTTCTTGGCCTCGCGACCGATCCGCCGCATGTGCTGGCGAGCTGGGCCACGCGCGGCAGCAAAGGTGGAATCTGGGCGCCGGGCGGCATCAGCGAAGCTGATGGGGCCTTGTTTTTCACCACCGGCAATACCGATACGGGCGCGGACTGGGCGGATGGCGAGGCGGTGTTCCGCCTCTCACCCGATCTCGCGCGCCATGCCGATCCGCGCGCGTTTTTCGTGCCCGGCGACTGGAAAGCACTGGATGATGAGGACCTCGATATCAGCGGTGTCGCGCCCCTGCCGTTCGATCTGCCAGGCGACGCACGGCGCCTGCTGGCCCTGGGCAAGGATGGTGACGCCTATTTGCTGGATCGGGACAGGCTGGGCGGTTTCAACGGTCAGCTCGCGGAACGCCATGTCGCCAATTCGGTGATCATCACCGGCCCGGCTTCCTTTCCTGGAGGTCCCGGCCAAATCGTGGTGTTCCAGGCGCGCGCGGCGCTCTGCCCGGACGGCACGTATTCGGGCGGTCTGGCCGCGCTCGCTTTGTCCGCTGGCTCGATCAGGCCCTTATGGTGCGCAAGCTTGGCCGGCGCGCGGAGCGCCGATCGTCACCACCACGGATGGGCATGCCGAACCCATTGTCTGGGTCGACGGCGCGCAAGGGGATGAGCTTCTGCACGCGTTCCGTGGCGATACCGGGGCGCCGCTTTTCACCAGCGCTACCGCCATTCCTGGTGTGCGGCATTTCGCAACGCTGATCGCGGCGAACCATCATCTCTATGTTGCGGGGGATGATCATATCGTCGCCTTTCGTTGGGCTGAGCAGTAAGGAAGGGCTTCTTTTTTGGAAAAAAGAAGCAAAAAACTTTTTTAAACTTGGGCCGTGCTGGTTTCGCTGCCTCAGGCCCAAGTCGAAAAAAGTTTTTGCACCGCTTTTTTCAAAAAGCGGCTCCTTTCTTGTTTTCTTCTGAATTGATCTGCACCCGACGCGCTCCACTTATAACGTGATCGGTTCATTGCGACATGCAACCTGCAGGAGCAACGAATGAGCACGTCCTTTCATCACGGCGATTTTTTTCACGACAGGCTGCGCGCGGCCTCTTCCCGGCTGTTCTGGCTCGGCCTCATCATGGTGCTGCTCGGGATTGCCGCCGTCGCTTTCCCGATCTTCAGCACCTTGGCGGCGACCCTCCTGGTCGGCTGGGCATTGCTGCTTTCCGGTGTGGCGATGTTCATCAGCTCCTTCTGGATCCACGGGACCGGGCCTTTTTTCGGGGCCAATCTGTTCGGCCTGCTCTCGGCCGTGGCAGGGGTGTTCCTGCTGTTCAATCCGCTCGCCGGCGCGGTGGCGCTCACTTTGGTCGTGGGCGTGATGTTCATATTTCAGGGGGCTGCGGAACTCATGTTCGCGCTGGAAATGCGCCCGGCCACCGGCTGGGTGGGCATGCTGCTCTCGGGCCTCGCCAGCATCGCGCTTGCAATCATCATCGCTTCCGGCTGGCCGGTCATTTCGCTTTTCGTGTTGGGTCTGCTGTTCGGGATCAACTTTCTAAGCACCGGATTGGGTTATATTTTTATCTCTCGGGCTTTTAGGATTTAAGGAAGAAAGTGGCCGCTTTTTGAAAAAAGCGGCGCAAAAACTTCTTCGACTTTGAGCCTGAGGCGGTGAAACCAGCACGGCGCAGTTTAAAGAAGTTTTTTGCTTCTTTTTTTCAAAAAAGAAGCCCTTCCTTTAACTTTTATCCTCAAACGCCCGTGCGCCGGTTTCCTCCACGAATTGTTCGGTACTGCCATCGAGCGCGCGGTCGCGTCGGTTGCGCACCGCGTGCACATAGATGGTTTCCGGTTTCAGATTGGGGACAAGGGAGGGCAGCGGCACCTCGTAACGCACCGGCATAGCATGGTCGGCGAGGAGGCTTGCTTGATTGTAGACTTTATTGAAGTGGAACAGGCTCGTTAAAAAATTCGTCTGCCCGCGGGCGAGTTGCCCCGCCACGATGCCGGCCGTGTCCCACAACGTGCGCCAGCCGAAATGCTTCATGTAAAGCACGCGCTGGGTTTCTATGAGTTCGCGATAGAAGACGTCAAGCGGCAGTTTCGTCGGCAGCACGCAATGCTGAATATCGAACAGGCGGTAGTCCCGGGAGGTGAGTTGGCGCTGCTCGGTTATCCAGGTTTCAGTGCCTGGATAGGGCGTGTTGATGCTGATATTGACGATTTCCGGCACATCCATGCACCATTGCCTGACGGTCGCGAAGCGCGCCTCGTCCCAATCAGGATCGGCAATGAGATTGATCGCCACGTTGATGCCGAGTGACCGGGCGAATTCCAGAGCTTCGAAATTGCGTCCTAACGGCACGCGCTTGCGATAGCGCAGGAGGCCTTCTTCGTCGATCGCCTCGAGCCCCAGAAACATGTAGCTGAGGCCGAGTTTTTTCCAAAAACGGAAGACCTCCTTGTTGCGCAGCAGGACGTCGCCGCGTGTTTCCAGATAGTAGTTTTTGCGAATGCCGCGGCGGGCGATGGCCTCGCCGATCGCCATGCCATGTTCGGGGCGGATGAAGGCGACGTCGTCGACAATGAAGACATTGGGTTCGCGGATGGCGGTGAGATCATCGATCAGGTTGGCGGGGTCAAGGAGGCGGTAGCTGCGGCCGTAAAAGGTCCAGGCGCTGCAAAAGGTGCAATCCCAGGGGCAGCCGCGCGAAAATTCGATCGAGGCGCAGGGATCGAGCGGGCCGATGAAATAACGATGCCGATGGCGCAGCAGATGCCGCGCCGGGCGGAGGGCGTTGAGATCCTCCACGAAAACCGGCTTCGGGCCCGAGCCTTGCGGCGTGACGGCGCCGGGCAGGGTTTGCAGCGCCCGGCCAGACCCGATGGCTTCGAGCAGCAGCGGCATCACCGCTTCGCCTTCGCCCTTCAGCACGCAATCGATGGCGCCCTCGCTATGTTCGAGGATTGCCTCCGCCACGAAAGAAGCGCTGTGACCGCCGACCACGATGCGCAGGCCTGGCCAAAGCTGCCGGGTCGCTTTTGCCAGATCGATAATTTCAGGAATGTTCGCGAGATAGTTGCAGGAAAATGCGATGAGGTCCGGCTTCCAGGTGCGCAGGCTACGAAAATAGGCAGGATGGTTTTCGCTCTGGAGGTCGAGAAGCCTGACCTCATGACCGTGCGCGAGTGCCGCAGCGGCGACAAGCTCAAGCCCGAGCGGCTCGAGGCGAAGAAAGACTTTGGTATACATCAGGGGGCCCGGATGGACGCAAAACACACGCATAAATCTCTCCTATCGGCGGGGCGAACCAAGGCGAGACGCTTCGGAGCGAAATGATCTGCTCCCTGATCTGAAACCTAAAAATATGAAATGATTAGGGGGCGATATTTCAACCCCTTCTTCATTTCAGGCGCGCTGTTTCAACGCCGCCGGCCAAACATTAAAAAAGTTTTTGCGCCGCTTTTCTCAAAAAGCGGCATCTTACGTAACTCAGATGGTAGACTGGGCTGATCGTCGCCTGCGGGAAAGGATAGGCCTATGCCTTATGACCTTAGCACGCCAGAGGATGTTCTCAGGATCATGAAGGATCAGGAGATCGAGATGGTCGATCTCCGTTTCACAGACCTTCCAGGTCTGTGGCAGCATTTTTCCGTGCCGCCTCGTGCGCTCGACGTTGATGGGCTGGCCGATGGCGTGGGTTTTGACGGGTCTTCCATTCGCGGATTTCAGGAAATTCAGGAAAGTGACATGTTGGTTGTTCCTGATCCGGGCACGGCTTTTCTTGACCCGTTCACGGAAGCGCGAACATTGGTTCTGATTTGCAATATTCGTGATCCGGTCAGCGGTCAGCCTTATAGCCGCGACGTGCGGCACATTGCGCAGAAGGCCGAGGCCTATCTGAAAGCGACGACAATCGGCGATGCGGCGTTTTTCGGCCCCGAGTTGGAGCATTTCATTTTCAATGAGGTGCGCTACGACCAGGGGCCGAATTATGGCTATTACGAAATCGATGCCGTCGAAGCCAATTGGAATGTGGGGTGGGAAGACAGGCCGGGCCTTGGGCACAAGCTGCGCCCCAAGGAAGGGTATTTCCCGGTTCCTCCGGCCGATGCGCTGCAGGATGTGCGCAGTGAGATCGTCCTTCTGCTCGAGAAACTCGGCATCGCGGTCGAGGCGCATCATCATGAGGTGGCGACCGGGGGGCAGGGCGAAATCGATATGCGCTTCGCCACGCTGACGCAGATGGCAGACAAAGTGATGATCTACAAATATGTGGTGAAGAATGTTGCCCGCAGGCGTGGCATGACCGCAACCTTCATGCCGAAGCCGCTGTTGGGAGATAATGGTTCCGGCATGCATGTTCATCAAAGTATCTGGAAAGAAGAGCAGCCGATTTTTGCCGGCGATGGTTATGCCGGCTCCAGCGAGATCATGCGCTTTTATATTGGCGGGCTCTTGAAACACGCCGCGGCGCTGCTCGCGATCTGCGCGCCGACGATGAATTCCTATCACCGGCTGGTGCCGGGCTTCGAGGCGCCGGTCAATCTTGGCTATTCGGCGCGCAACCGTTCGGCCGCCTGCCGCATTCCCATGTATTCAGCGGAACCGAAGAGCAAACGTGTGGAGTTCCGCTGCCCGGATCCGGCCTGCAACCCTTATCTGGGGTTTGCGGCGATGCTGATGGCGGGGCTCGACGGCATCCAGCAGCGGCTGAATCCCGGTGAGCCGATCGACAAGAATCTCTACGATCTTTCGCGGGAGGAACGGAAGAACATTCCCGCGACACCGGGATCTCTGGAAGAAGCGCTTCAGGCGTTGCAGGCGGATTATGAATTCCTCCTGAAAGGCGACGTGTTTACCAATGACGTGATCGCCACCTATGTCGCTTACAAGCAGGATCGGGAGGTGGATGAGCTGCGGCTCAGGCCGCATCCCTATGAGTTCGTCCTTTATTATGACGTTTGAACCGACAATGTCTGCGGTTGGATTGAAAAGAGGAGTGCGTTGCGATGAGAGAATCTGAAATCAACGATTATGCGCGGCAATTATGGGACGCACATGGCCCCAAGGCTGTCGCCGAGGCGGCGCAAAAAGCCAGCCGTCTCGAACAGAAAGGAGATGACGGGCAGGCCAAAACCTGGCGGCAGATCGAGGCCGCGTTGATCCTGATGCGCGGCCCCAACGCTACCTGAGCCGTTCCGCTTTCGACGCAAGAGGCCCTAAATCATAGAAGTTTTTGCGCCGCTTTTTCCAAAAAGCGGCTACTTCCTTTCGCTTCACTTCGCCAGTTTTGCCGTAATCGTGGCCACGTGCCGGCCGAGGAAGCGTGCGCCGTCCAATTCATTGGCGCTGACACGGCGTGAGCCATCTCCAGCCGCGATGGTCGTCGCGCCATAAGGCGAGCCGCCGGTGACTTCGTCGAGCTTCAACTGCCCCTGGAAGGAATAGGGCAGACCGACAATGATCAAGCCCTGATGAAGCAGGTTGGCGATGATGCTGAACAGCGTGGTTTCCTGCCCGCCATGCTGGCTCGCGGTGGAGGTGAAGGCCGCACCGACCTTGCCGATGAGCTTGCCTTGCGCCCAGAGCCCGCCGGTCTGATCCCAGAAATTCGCCATTTGGGAGCTCATGCGTCCAAATCTCGTGCCGGTGCCGACGATGATGGCGTCGTAATCGACAAGGTCTGCCGGCTTGGCGATCGGCGCCGGCTGATTGAGCTTGAAATGGCTGGCGCGCGCCACCTCCTCGGAGACAAGTTCAGGCACGCGCTTGATGTCGACCTGCGCGCCATCGTAGCGGGCGCCTTCCGCGACCGCGTTCGCCATGGTTTCGATATGGCCGTAGCTTGAATAATAAAGGACGAGGATCCTCGCCATTTTGCGCTCCTTCGCTGATTGAGAAGATAGCCGCCATTGGACAAAATTGGTTCGACGAGAGGAAAAGGAAGTGGCCGCTTTTTGAAAAAAGCGGCACCAAAAACTTTTTTTGACTTTGGGCCTGAGTTGTTGAGAGACCGGGCGCTCGACTTGTCCACCACAAGTGGATACAACCCTAAGTAATCAACTCGAAACTGTCATCATCGCACTCGGCAGCGTGCCCGCCAGGCCGCTTCAACAGTTGATGATTGATTTGTAAGGGTAAAATAGGCAAGCAGGAGGTCCGCTCCTCGGCCGGTCTCGGCGCAAGAGATCGTTCAACTAAAATTTTCTAAACCTTGACTGGTAGAAAATAGCGATTAATCAATCGCCGCCGTTAACTGACCGAATGGGATTTATAGGATGCGCCTGAGAGGGCTAACGAGACGTGGGCTTCTGGGGGCTTCGGTATCGCTGTTTGCCCTGGGTGTATCGCGTGCCAATGCCGAATCGTATAGCGGTTCTCTGCCTTGGCTGCCCGGGCGCACGACTGCGCCGGCGCAGGTTGAACCTAATGGCTGGACCTATTTCACGCCTGAAGAGGTCGCTGCGATTGAGGCGCTGGTCGATCGGCTGATCCCCGCTGACGAGCTGTCTCCCAGCGGCACGGATGTCGGCATTGCGGTCTATATCGACCGTCAGCTTTCAGGCGACTTTGGCCGCGACGTCGGCATGTATATGAGCCCGCCTTTCCACGAAGCTGCGCCGAATTTCGGGCCGCAGAGCCCGCTGACGCCGGCACAGCGTTATCGCGCGAGCCTCGCGGCGCTCGATGCCTATTGCCGCTCTGCTTATCTCGGCAAGGTTTTCGCTGATCTTCCCGTCACCGAGCAGAACAAACTGATCGGTCAGATGGAAGCCGGCACCCTGCAGCTGCAGGGTGTGAGCAGCAAGGCATTCTTCCAGGTGCTGTGGCAGAACACCAAGGAAGGGTTCTTCGCGGATCCGGTCTATGGCGGCAATCGTGACATGGCGGGGTGGAGAATGATCGGTTTCCCCGGCGCGCGTTATGACTATCGCGACTGGATTCTCCGCTACAACGAGCCCTATCCGCTGCCGCCCGTCGGCATCAAAGCGCATCCCGCCTGGTCGAACCCCTCTTAAGAAGACGATAACAATGGCACGCAAACTTCCGCATAAAGACGTGGTGATCGTCGGCCTTGGCTGGACCGGAGCGATCCTTGCTAACGAGCTGGCGGGCGAAGGGCTCGAGGTCGTGGCAATCGAGCGCGGCCCGTGGCGCGACACCGGCACAGACTTCTCGCCGAGCTGGGCGCCCGATGAGTTGCGCTACGCGGTGCATCTCGATCTGTTCCAGCGCCCCGCGCAAAGCACGGTGACGCTGCGTAACAATATGAGCCAGACCGCCATGCCGGTACGCCAGTTCGGCTCCTTCACCCCGGGTAATGGTCTGGGCGGCGCCGGCGTGCACTGGAACGGCATGACCTGGCGTTTCATGGAGACGGATTTCAACTGGCGCTCGCACAACGAGCAGCGCTACGGCAAGGCCGCGATTCCTGAGAATATGACCAGCCAGGACTGGCCCATGAGCTATCAGGAGCTGGAGCCCTTCTACGACCAGTTCGAGAAGGTGGCCGGCACGTCCGGCACGGCCGGCAATATCAACGGTCAGATCCAGCCGGGCGGCAACCCGTTCGAGGGGCCGCGCACCTCGGCCTATCCGACGCCTGCCGATACCATGCCCTATGCGCCGCATCTCTACGCGGAAGCGGCGAAATCGCTCGGCTATTCTCCGTTCCCGATTCCTTCGGGCAATGTGTCGCAGGCCTATACGAACACGCTCGGCGTGACGATGGGGCAGTGCAGCTATTGCGGTTTCTGCGACTTCTTCGCCTGCGGCAATTATTCGAAGTCGAGCGCGCAGACCTGCGTGGTTCCGGCTCTGATGCAGAAGAAGACGTTCGAAGCCCGGATGAACTCCACGGTCACGAAGATCAATCTCGACAGCACCGGCAAGAAGGCCACCGGCGTCACCTATGTCGATGATAAGACCGGTGAGGAGCTCGAACAGACGGCCGATCTGGTGCTGGTCTGCAACTTCTCCTTCAACTCGGTGCATCTGCTGCTGGTCTCCGGCGTCGGCACGCCTTACGACCCGGTTTCCAATACCGGCACCGTGGGCCGCAACTATGCCTATCAGTGCACCTCCGGCGCGACGGTTCACCTGCCGGGCAAAACGCTGAATCCGTTCATCGCCGGCGGCGCGGTCGGCATGGCGGTGTTCGACTATAACGGCGACAATTTCGACCATACCGGCCTTGGCTTCATCGGCGGCGGCCTGCTGCAGGCCTGCCAGACCGGTGGCAAGCCGCTGACCCAGCTCTCCGCTTTCCCCGGCGACCCGACCTGGGGCGGCGGCTGGAAGCAGGCGGTGAAGGATAATTACCAGTCCACTTATGGGCTCGGTGTGCAGGGCGCCGTGCAGAGCTACCGCGACGCCTATCTCGATCTCGACCCGACCTATAAGGACAAATACGGCAACCCGCTGTTGCGCATGACCTTTGATTGGCATGACAACGAGCACAAGATGTCGGCCTTCCTCACCGGGAAGTTGGCGGAGATCGGCCACGCGATGGGCGCTGACCGCGTTGTGCAGCATCCGCGCACCGGGACCTACTCGGTGGTGCCGTATCAGACGACGCACAATACCGGCGGTGCTGTCGCCGGTGACAATCCCGCAACCAGCGTTGTCAACAAATACATGCAGAGCTGGGACGTGCCGAACGTGTTCGTCTTCGGCGCCAGCGTGTTCCCGCAGAATGTCGGCTTCAATCCGACCGGGATGATCGGGGCGCTGGCCTATTGGGGCGCGAACGCCATCAAGAGCCAGTATCTGAAAAATCCCGGCCCGCTGGTGTCGGCGTAAGGAGTGTGACCATGCAGATTTCGATGTTCCGCACGGCCTTCGCCGCCGGCGTTTTCGTCGCGGCTTCCGTCTCCCTCGGCGCTACTGCCGAGGCGGATCCCGCGACGGCCGCTTCGATGACCCCCGCGCAGCAACAGGCGCAGACGATCGCCGAAGGCCATTATCTGGCGATCGCGGGCGATTGCGCGGCTTGCCACACCGACCCCGGTGGCGCGCCCTATGCTGGCGGCGTCGCGATCCACACGCCGTTCGGCAGCCTGGTTGGCTCCAACCTGACGCCCGACAAGGCGACTGGCATCGGTTCCTGGACCGACGATCAGTTTGTGAACGCGGTGAAAGAGGGTATCGGCCATGATGGCGAACGCCTCTTCCCCGGCATGCCGTACACGGATTTCAACAAGGTCTCGCGCACGGATATTCTCAAGATCCGCGCCTATCTTGCGACGCTGCCGCCGGTTCATAACGAGATCAATTCTGACCAGCTGCATTTCCCCTTTAACGTCCGCGCCGGCATGATCGGTTGGGACCTGATGTTCTTCGCGAACACGGGGACCTTCAAGCCGGTTCCGACGAAGTCGCCGGAGTGGAATCGGGGCGCTTATCTCGTGCAAGGGCTTGAGCATTGCGCGACCTGCCACACCGACAAGAACGCGCTGGGCGCCGACGATTCGGGGACGGGCATGCAGGGTTATGTGGTCGATGGCTGGAATGCCCCGGCTTTGACCGATGATGCCTCCGGCATCGGCTCCTGGTCGGTTCAGGATATCGCAACCTATCTGAAGACCGGCCATAACGCGTACGCCGACGCCACCACCGGCCCCATGTCTGAGGCGATTTCGCTTTCGACGTCGCATCTGAGCGATGCCGATCGGACTGATATCGGCATTTATCTGAAATCCATCCAGGGTTCCGGCGCGCCGCGTCCGGCGCCGCTGCCGGCCAGCATGCCGGTGATGCAGGAAGGCGCGAAGGTCTATGCCGATGAATGCGCCGCCTGCCATACCGATGCCGGTACCGGCGAGCCGGGGATCTTCCCGGCCTTGAAGGCAAGCCCCATCGTGCAGGCTGGTAACCCGCTCTCCGCCATTCGCGTTGTTCTGAACGGCGCGCAGAGCGTCGCGACGGCAGCCGCGCCGACCGCGAGCACCATGCCGGGCTTCGGTAACGAGCTTGAAGACGGCCAGGTTGCCGCCGTGCTGACCTATATCCGCAATAGCTGGGGCAACGCGGCGCCGGCAGTGACGGCGGACCAGGTTGCCAAGCTGCGTACGGCGGAAGCGACGAACTGAAGGAAGTTTAGTAAGCGCTACTTTTTGTGAACAAAAAGTAGCAAAAAAACTTTGCTAAATTGGGCCGGTGGCGTTTCAACGTCACCGGCCCAAATTTATGGAAGTTTTTGCGCCGCTTTTTTCAAAAAGCGGCCACTTCCTTCCTACGAGACGGTGACGATAATCTTCCCGAGCTGCTGGTTCGATTCCATATAGCGGTGCGCCTCGACGATCTGTTCGAGCCGGAAGGTCTTCTCGGCGATCACGGGCTTGAGCGCACCTGAGGCGAGATTGTCGACGACGAATTTCTTGCCCTTTTCCAGCGCCTCTGGCCGTTTTGTGACGGAAAACAGCGTATAGCCGCGCACGGTGAGATTCTTCGCCAGGGCCGGAAAGAGCGGGAAGGGGGTCGGCTCCGGCGACAGCGCGCCATAGACGAAGATGGTGCCGTGTTCCGCCGATGCGGCGGCGAGATCGTTTAAAGCCGGGCCGCCAACCGGATCGAAGCTGATTTTCGCGCCGTGCCCGCCGGTGATGGTCATGACTTCGCGGACCAGATCCTGCTCGGACGTGGCAATCACGTGCTTGGCGCCGGCCTGCAGCAGCGCCGCGCGCTTGGCCGAGCTCCTGGTCGCGGCGATGGGAATGCCGCCGAGGAGATTAACGATCTGGATCGCCGCCAACCCGACGCTGCTCGACGCGGCGGGGATGAGCACGGCATCTCCGGCCTCGATATCCGCCAGGTCGACCAGAGCGCCATAGGCCGTGAGATATTGCATCCAGATGGCGGCGGCTTCCGGCCAGGAGAGCCGGCTTGGATGTTTCACGACGGCATGGGCCGGAACGATGGCGGTATCGCCGTACACGCCATACTGGTGCATGGAGAAGGCCGGGATCGTGCTGACGGCATCGCCGACCGACAGGCCCGCGACGCCGGGTCCGACCGCTTCGATTTCGCCCGCCGCTTCATAGCCGAGTCGGGAGGGGAGAGACGGGGTTTCCAGATAGGCGCCGGAGCGGAACATGGATTCGGCCCGGTTGAGCCCGAGCGCATGAACGCGGATTTTGACCTCGCTTGGGCCGGGCGCGCCGAGCTCGAGCGTTTCGATTTCAAGGACTTCCGGACCGCCGGTTTTATGGAAGCGGACAATGCGTGACATGGGATTTCTCCTCGCGAGTGAATGAATTTTCAGACAAGGTTGCGCACCAAGCGATGGCCTAAATGGGCGGTGAACGCCATCCGGCAAGCGCTTTGAAGTAGAAAAAACGATTGTTTTTGCGCAAGGAGAATGATCTACATGGGCACAAAAGCGATCACGCAAAGGGGCCTTTGCCATGAAGTTTCTGATCGAGGTGGGCAAGCGGAAAAACGCGAAATCATGGCTCGCGAAGCGAGAGGCCATAGAGGCGCTTAACATTGTGCAGGAGCTGCATTCTCAAGGCGTCACGGAAATCCATATTTACGATGCCGAGAGCTTCGCCAGCGTCACCGAAGAGGATTTGGCAAAGGGCGTGGGCGGCCGCTCGCACTGAGATGTCTTGTCGGCGCGGCGCTGCCGAAGGAGTCCGCGGCAGCTTTGAGCGGGACGCAAAATGCGAAGGCATGTGCGATGACACTCTCCCAGATTGCAAAGTCGGGCCTGACCCTGGCTTTGCTCGTTCCGGCTGTGTTCGGGCCGCATCCCGCGTCGCAGGCGCAGCCTTCCAACCCGTCCGGCATGAATGAGCAGCAGGGGGCGACGACCGGGCTTGGCGCGTCGCACCGGTTCCGAACCGCCGCCGCGGCGGCCGATCATTGCCCCGGTGACACCGTCGTTTGGCTTTCTGGACGAAAGCTCGTTTATGATCTGCCCGCCGCCGCAGGCTATGGCAAAGGTACCGGGCAATATGCCTGCCGGATGGAAGCCGAGGATGCCGGCTTCCACAACGCGGGAAGCTAATCAACCAGAACCGCCCCGCGCTGTTTCATCGCCTCAGGCCCAAAGTCAAAAAAGTTTTTGCGCCGCTTTTTTTAAAAAGCGGCCACTTTTTTGGAATTCTGAATTTTGCTGGATCGGCATCAGAACTTCCCCATAAGATAAAAAATTTTTCATATTTGATACGATTACAATAAGGTTATATTCCTGTTGCAGAATGAAAAAATCGAGTTGCGACAGGCCGATCCTGCGCGCTCGGATGGGGGGGCTGTGCGGCACGAGCTTGTCGGCGTGTTGGATTTGGCCGCGTTTTCACGGTTGCGTTCCGAATGGAACGGGTTGGCGCAGGAAGCTCCCGACCATTCGCAAAGCTTGACCTATGAATATTGCGAGCTGGCGGCCGCCTCTCTCTTCGAAAAGGGCGGAAGGCTTTACGTCATCAAGATCTATGACGAGCGCGGCCTCGTTTTGTTATGGCCCATTGCCGTCCAGCGCAAAGCATTTGTTCGCGTTGCGCGCGATTTGCGGGCCGGCAGTGGAGAGGAATATGGCGGGCCGCTGTTGCGGCCTTGCGCCGCGGATGACGTTCTGCGTGCGTCCGTTCTTGTCGTTGCTCAAATCGAGGCCGATCTGTTCGAGCTTGAATGGGTGGATGAGGGAGCGGCGTTGCAACGGGTGATCGAGGCCGTACCGCAGCCATGGCTTGTCCGCCACGCGCCGCAGCGGATGCGTGGCGCTAAGGGGCATCGGGGCTCGCCGCGCTATGCGATTCATTTCACCGGCTTTGCAAGCTGGGATGATTTCGTCGTGACCCGGCGGCACACCGTCCGCAAGCAGCATGATAACCGGAGGCGAAAGCTCTTCAGGGAGCAGGAAAATGTTGAATTCGGCTGGTGCCGCGAGGCCGACGATGCCGAAGCGGTGCTGACATGGCTGTTTGAGAACAAGAAAGGCTGGGCCAAAGCGCGGGGCCTCAGAACCGCTTATCTGAAGAAGCCTGATTTCAGGGATTTTTGCATCGCCATGGCGCGCCGCACCGATTTGAGCGTGACGCCGCTTGTTACCTACATCAAAATTAACGGTAAGCCCGTGGCCGCCAGTTTCAATCTCGTGGGGCCGAAAATCCTGGAATTTTTTATCAGCACCTATGACCAGGCCTTTCATCCTTATTCGCCGGGTATTCTGCTGCTCAACTATGTCGCTCAGTGGGCCCATGAAAACGGCCGTGATTTCGACATGCGCTATCTTCACGTGGACTACAAAGCGCAATGGGCGAACTACACCGTCCTGTGCCGGCGGCACGCTCTCTTTCTCACGCGGGGCAATGTGACGACGGCCGTGGTTTTGACCAGTGTGGCCGCGTGGCGAATTTCTGAATCCGCTGAGCACCGCCTGAATGTGGTCATGCGGCTGGTGGCCGGCGTCGCAGGGCGGCTTGCGCTGCCGCAAAACCGCCCTGCCTGGTGGCGCCCCGACCCGGTTTCAGGGCGCCGTTTTGCGGAAAATGAGCGAGAGATTGTTGGCCGGCATGGCAATGCGTTCGGACAGTTCAAGGCCATGCTGGCCGGCAAGCTTCGCCACCTCGTCCAGGCGGCGAAGCCCCCAGGCCGGATTGCGCGCCTTCAGGCTCAGATCGAACGCCAGATTGGAGGGAGCGGTCTCGATCTCGGGCTCGATATAGGGGCCGTAGAGGAAGAGAACGCCGCCGGCCGGGAGTAGGCGGCCGGCGCCTTCCATCAGGCCCTGGGTCGCTGACCAGGGTGAGATATGGATCATGTTGATATTGACGATCGCATCGGCCCGGTCGACCGGCCAGCTATGCGGCTCGGCCGCATCGAGCCTCAACGGCGCCAGCAGGTTCGGCAGCGCGGCGTGGCTCCGCCAGGCGGCAATGCTGGCCAGCGCCTCAGAAGAGGGGTCGGTCGGCTGCCATTGCAGACCGGGCAGGGCGGCGGCGTTATAGACGGCATGTTCGCCGGCACCTGCGGCAATCTCCAGCACCAGGCCACTGCGTGGCAGGCAGCCTTGCAAGGCGGAAAGGATGGGATCGCGGTTGCGCGCGGTGGAGGGCGCGGTGAGGGCGCCGGGGGGAAGCTCGTCGGTCATGAGGCGCAGCATAAAGGAAGTGGCCGCTTTTTGAAAAAAGCGGCACAAAAACTTTTTTGAATCTGGGCCGGTGGCGTTGAAAACGGCACGGCCCAAAGGACCCAAAGTAGCCTCGCCTGATATCAGCCGCCGAGAATGGCTAGCCAAAGCGTCAATGCTGTCAGGACAACGAACAGAACGGGCGGCGTGATCAGCAGGCCCACGCGCATATAATGGCCCCAGCCGATGCGAATGCCTTTGCGCCGCAAGATATCGAGCCAGAGCAAGGTGGCGAGGCTGCCAATCGGGGTGAATTTGGGGCCAAGATCGCAGCCGATGATATTGGCATAGATCATCAGCTCGCGGGTGAGGGCGGGCACAGCGTGCGCCTGCTCGATGGCCAGCGTGCCGATCAGAACGCTGGGCAGATTATTCATGATCGAAGAGAGCAGGGCCGCGCCGAAGCCGGTGCCGAGCGCTGCCACCCATGGGCTTTGGGCCCCAAGCCAGACCAGCCCGTCGGCCAGATGGTTGGTCAGTCCGGCATTGCGCAGCCCATAGACCACCAGATACATGCCGAGGGAGAAAATCACGATCTGCCAGGGCGCCTCGCGCAGCACTTTGACCACGGAGATACGCGCGCCGCGCCCGCCTTGATGCCAGCGCCCGGCGAGAAACAGCAGGATCAACGCGCCGCCAGCCGTGACCAGCGAGACCGGCACGCCGAGCGGCGCCAGAACGAAATAAGCGATGAAGAGCAGCCCCAGCACCGGGAAAGCCGCGCGGAAGAGCACGCGGTCATGAATGGCATGGGCGGGATTTTCCAGCTTGGCCAGGGCATAACGCGCCGGAATATGCCGCCTGAACGTGAGCCAAAGCACCAGCAGCGTCGCCGCCAGGGCGCTGATATCGACGGGAACCATCACCACGGCATAGCGGTTGAAGGTGATGCGGAAATAATTGGCGCTGACAATGTTGACGAGATTGGAGATGATCAACGGCAGGCTGGTGGTGTCAGCGACAAAACCGCTCGCCATCACGAAAGCCAGAGTCTGCAGCGGCGTGAAATCCAGCCTGAGCAGAATCGCCACGACGATTGGCGTCAGCAAGAGTGCTGCGCCGTCATTGGCGAAAAACGCCGAGACCAATGCGCCCAGCACGATGATGAGGGGAAACAATCGCCGGCCTCTGCCATCGCCCCAGCGCGCAATGTGCAAGGCCGCCCATTGGAAAAAACCGGCCTCATCGAGAAGGAGCGAAATGACGATCAGGGCGACGAAGGTGATGGTCGCGTCCCATACGATATGCCAGACCGTCGGCACGTCGTGCCAGCCGATGACGCCGGTGAGCAAGGCAAGCACGGCGCCGCCCATGGCGCTCCAGCCAATGCCGAGGCCGCGCGGCTGCCAGATGACGAAGACAAGGGTGATGATGAAGATGGCGAATGCCAGCATTCCGGGACCGGGATGATTAAGGAAGGAAGAAGCCGCTTTTTGGAAAAAGCGGCGCAAAAACTTTTGCTCGTTTAGGCCTAGGGCGTTGCCAACAGCACGGGCAAAACGATCAGCTCATGTGGGGGGCTGCTGAGGTGAAGGCAAAATCTCCAGCACTGTTTCGGAGGGGCGGCATAATCTAACGCCCGATCGGCGTGACGACGATCGGTCGGTTGATGAGAATCGGATGCGCCATCATGGCGTCGAGCAACTGCTCCTCGCTCAGACTGGCATCGGCCAGACCCAGCGCGTCATAGGGTGTGCCTTTTTGGCGGAGAATGGCGCGTGGCGTGAGGCCCGCGCGGGCGATGAGCTGTACCAGAAGAGCACGTATCGGCGGGGTTTTGAGATACTCGATCACATGCGGCTCGATCCCGGCATTGCGGATCATGGCCAGCGCGTTGCGCGACGTGCCGCAATCAGGGTTGTGGTAGATCACCACGTCGATGGGCGGCATCAGGGGACGTGCTCCGTTTTTATGGGGGCGATCTGTACGCCGCAGCGGGCGGGATCGCCCTCGCAGCAATTTTCGGTCAGATAAGCGAGCAGGTCACTCATTGCGGCATATGCGGCGCCGTAGATCAAAGATCGCCCCTCCCGCCGGAAACTGACCAGCCCGGCATGCTTCAGCTGGTTCAAATGAAACGAAAGCGTGGCGGATGGCAGGTGCAGCCGTTCGCCGATCTGGCCGGCGGGCAGCCCATCCGGTCCGGCCTGAACCAGCAGCCGAAAAATATCGAGGCGGGTCTCCTGGGCCAGGGCCGCGAGGGCGGCGATTGCGGCTGTTTTCTCCATGTTTCCATAGTTGTGGAGATGTAGAGAGGAAGTCAAGGAAGGGCCGCTTTTTGGAAAAAGCGGCGCAAAAACTTCTTTGAATTTGGGCCCGTGGCGCTCGAGCGGCACAGGCACAAATTACAGAAGTTTTTTTGCTACTTTTTGTTCACAAAAAGTAGTGCTTCTCTTTTTACTTCAGCTCCCGCCAATCATCTTCGCCGGATCGACCACGCGGTCGAACGTTTCCTCATCGACCAGGCCGAGTTCCAGCGCCGCCTGTTTGAGGGTGAGATCATGTTCGGCGGCGTGATGGGCGATTTTTGCGGCATTGTCATAACCGACCACCGGTGAGAGCGCGGTCACCAGCATCAGAGAGCGCTCGACATAGTCGGCGATCTTCTTACGGTTGGGCTCCGTGCCTTCGACCAGATATTTGCGGAAGTTAGTGCAGCCATCGGCCATGAGGATAAGCGATTGCGTGATGTTCGCGATCATCACCGGCTTGTAGACATTCATCTCGAGATAGCCGCCGGCGCCGCTAAAGCCGACGGCGACATCATTGGCCATGACCTGCACCGCGATCATGGTCAGGGCTTCGACCTGAGTCGGATTCACCTTGCCCGGCATGATCGAAGACCCGGGCTCATTTTCCGGGATCAGCAATTCGGCGAAGCCGGCGCGGGGGCCGCAGGACAAAAGCCTTATGTCGTTGGCGATTTTGTAGAGCGAGACGGCGAGCGTGCGCAGCGTGCCGGAGAGTTGCACCAGCGCGTCATGCGCGCCCTGGACGGCGAATTTGTTCGGCGCGCTCACGAAAGGCAGGCCGGTGAAGGCCCCGATTTCCGCGGCAACGGCGTCGGCGAAGCCGGGGGCGGCATTGATGCCGGTGCCGACCGCGGTGCCGCCCAGCGCCAGGCGATAGACGCCGCCCAAGGCGTATTCGATCCATTCCAGATCGTCGGACAACATGGCCGCATAGCCCGACCATTCCTGGCCGAGCGTCAGCGGGGTCGCATCCTGCATATGGGTGCGGCCGATTTTCACGATGTCCTTCCATGCCTCCGCCTTGGCGGCGATGGCATCGCGCAGCGCCTCTACCGCCGGGATCAGGCGCTCTTTCGTGGTGATCGAAGCGGCGATGTTCATCGCGGAAGGAAAATTATCGTTCGAGGATTGCGAGAGATTGACGTGATCGTTCGGATGGACCGGTTTTTTGCTGCCGAGCTCGGTGCCCGCCAGCTGGCTGCAGCGGTTGGCGATCACCTCGTTCACATTCATGTTGAACTGCGTGCCGCTGCCGGTCATCCACACATGCAGCGGGAACATCTCGTCATGCTGGCCGGAGAGGATTTCTTCGCAGGCTTTGATGATGAGTTCGAGGGATTGCTGGTCGAGGCGGCCGCCGGCATGGTTCACCACCGCCGCCGCGCGTTTCAGGATCGCATAGGCGGTGATCATTTCCCGTGGCATCAGGTCGCGGCCGATGCTGAAATGTTCGAGCGAGCGCTGCGTCTGCGCCCCCCAGAGTTTGTCGGCGGGAACCTCGATCTTGCCGAGACTGTCCGTTTCGATCCGGGTGGGGCGCATGATGCAGTCTCCTTGTTAGCTCTTCATGAGAGTGAAGTGGCTACGCGGTCCTCAATGCAGTTTCACCGAGGGGCCGGTGCGCCGCGAGCAAGGCGCGTGAGAGGAAAGCGAGCATGGCGAAGCGCGTGCCGTTCAACGCCCGTTCATGCATCACGCGCATTGAATGATACATCATCCGGGCAAACAGACCTTCAATAAAAACGCCGCGGCCGAAGATCGCGCCCATCAGGTTGCCGACGGTGCTGTGATGGCCGAGCGACACCAGCGAGCCGAAATCCCGATAGACGAAAGGTTGCAGCGTCTGGCCGCGGAGGCGGTTTTCGATCTGCGCCAGCAGGTGGTCGGCCTGCTGGTGCGCGGCCTGTGCGCGCGGCGGCACGAAACCCGTACCGCCGGGCAGGGGGCAGGCGGCGCAATCGCCAAGGCGCAAAGATGTTCGCATCGAGCGTCGTCTGCAAAGTCGGCTCAACCACCAGCTGGTTGAGGCGGTTGGTCTCCAGCCCGTCCATGTTGCGCAGGACTTCGGGGGCTTTGACGCCCGCCGCCCACACCACCAGTTCGGCGGGAATGAAGCTGCCGTCGGCGAGCTGCACGCCCTCGCTCGTCACTTCCTTCACCCGCGCGCTGGTCTTCACTTCGACCCCCATGCGTTCGAGCAGGCGGCGGGTGGCTTTGGAGATCCGTTCCGGCAAAGCGGGCAGCAGCCGGTCCGCCGCCTCGATCAGCACGATGCGGATATCGCGTTCCGGGTCGATGCGGTCGAGCCCATGGGCGATCACCTCGCGCAGGGTCCGGTGCAGCTCGGCGGCGAGCTCCGTGCCGGTCGCGCCGGCGCCGATGATCGCGACATGCAGCTGGCCCGGGCGGACCGGCTCGGGCTGCGTCTGCGCGCGCAGGCAGGCATTGACCAGCCGCCGGTTGAAGCGCGCCGCCTGGGCTGGCGTTTCCAGCCGCACGGCATGTTCCGCAGCACCCTGGCGTGCCGAAATCATTCGTCACGCTGCCGATCGAGATCACCAGAATGTCGTAATCGATGGCGCGCGGCGGCGTGATCTCGCGCCCTTCATCATCGAGCGTGGTGCCAAGATGGACTTTCCTGGCGCTGCGATCGAGCCCGACCATTTCACCGAAACGGTAGCGGAAGCCATGCCAATGCGCCTGGGCGAGGTAGTTCACCTCATGGGCGCTGGGATCGAGGCTGCCGGCGGCGACTTCGTGCAGCAAGGGTTTCCACAAATGCGTGCGCGCGCGTTCCACCAGCGTGATGCGCGCTTTTCCTTTCCGGCCCAGCCGATCGCCGAGCCGGGTCACCAGCTCGAGCCCCGCGGCGCCGCCGCCGACCACGACGATGTTGCGGACCGCAAGCCGCCTCGTTTTCTGCAGCCGGCGCGGGTGAGGAAGCCATCTGCGATTGGTCAGCTGTGGCGTCGGGCGGGGTGGGGAGCCTGGTTACCTGCAGCATTGAGGACAGTCCTTGTAGATGAGGCGTAAGGCGTAATCATGGTTAGACCATTGATGTTATGAGGCTACGCGGTCTCCGATTTGAGGTCCAATAGCCTCGTAATCTCGAGCAATTTGTTTTGATATGTAAAAATCCACAGAAATCTGGATAAGCTTGTGGATCGTTCATGTATGGAAGTTCACGTGGCGCGGTTTATCTGGGTTGCGCACGGTTTCGTCCCCCGCTGCGCGCATGATGCGGCCGGCGCCGTGGCGGGGCTCGTCTGGTGTTTGTCCGGCGTGTGGTGCATTTGCGGTGCATCGAAGCGAATGGACTATGATGACTGATTGGACTGACGGCTATCGGGCTGACGTTACCTACACCACCGACATTCTATCGCCATACGACGCCGACCTGGCTGTCGCTGGCCACGCTGCTGAGCGGGCACCGGCCGCCTCGCATCGATCGCGGGTTCCGCTGGTGCGATCTTGGCTGCGGCCAGGGATTTACGGCGCTTGGCGTGGCCGCCTGCCACCCGCAGGCCGAGGTGTTCGCCTTCGATTTCAGCCCGGCGCATATCGACAATGCGCGGGTCATGGCGGAGCAAGCGGGGATCACCAATGTGGTGTTCGCCGAGACCTCCTTCGCGGAGTTGGCTGCCTTGCCGCGCGAGGCGTTGCCGCAGATGGATTTCATCGTGCTGCATGGCGTGTGGAGCTGGGTCTCCTCGACGCAGCGGGCCCATCTGCTGCAATTCATCCGGGACCGGCTGGCGCCCGGCGGCGTGGTCTATCTGAGTTACAACTCACTCGCCGGCTGGGCGGCGATGGTGCCGGTGCAGCGCCTGATGCGGCTCTACAGCGAAATCCGGCCCGGCCCGGTCGAGGAGGTCATTCCCGGGGCGCTCGGCTTCCTGAACGAGCTGACCAGCGGCGATGCCGCCTTCTTCGCGCATAACCCGCTGGTCGCGGCGCGGCTGGATTATCTCGGCAAGGAAGACCCGCATTATCTGGCCCATGAGCTGCTGCATGCGAGCTGGGATCTGATGTCGCCCGATGCCGTGGCGCGCGACCTGGCGGAGGCGAAATGCGGCTTTATCGGCAGCGCCACGCTGCTCGAAAATTTCGACGCGCTTTCCGTGCCGCCGGGCATCGCCGCCACCATCGCGCAAACCGGGGATGCGCGCATGAAGGAGGTTCTGCGCGATCTCGGCGCCGCACGCACCCTACGCCGTGACCTCTTTCGCCGCGGCACCGAAAAGCCGCTGGCGGGCGAGGTGACGGCGCTGCTCGACGAGATCGTGCTGACGGATTTTTGCGGCAAGGACGAGGCGGATATCACCGTCGCCACCGGCGGCGGCACCAGCCGGACGCTGGACCGCAATATCTATGGCGCGGTGCGCGGGCGGCTGCATGCGGCGCCGCTCCCCGTGGCGGAATTGCGCCGGAATCTCGGTGACCTGTCCATTGACCAGGGAGGTTGTCAGCGTGCTGTGCGAGACCGAACTCGCCCATCCGCTGCTGAACCCGCAGCCCAAGGCGCAGGCAATGCGGGCCGGCGCGCTCAACCGCGTGATCGGCGCGCATAACCGTCAGGGCGGCGCCCTCAAGCATCTCGTGGCGCCGAATCTCGGCACGGGCCTGCCGGCGGACACGTTCGAGACCATGGTGTTCGAGGAATTTTCCGCCGGGATGCCGGGTAATCTGGAGCCGGCCATCGACCGCCTGATGGCTATGCTGTCCGCGCGGGGGCTGCTGCCCAGCAGGCGGCGCCGATCGATCCGGCCGGCATGCGGGCCACGCTTGGCCAGGCCCTGGAGCGTTTCATCGCCACGCGCCTGCCGGTGTTCCAGCAGCTCGGCATTGTGCCGGAAGCGACAACGGAAGAGCCCGGACGCGTGGCTTATGAGGCCTGGCAACGCGCGCGCGCAGGCTGCCCGGGGCATTTTAAGGAGCAAGTAAAAGACTACTTTTTGTGAAAAAAAGTAGCAAAAAAACTTTATGACTTTGGGCCCGTGCTGGCTTCAACGCCATGGGCCCAAAGTCCAGGAAGTTTTTGCGCCGCTTTTTTCAAAAAGCGGCCACTTCCTTTTACTTAGACCCAACCGTGATGCCTGACCCGGCGGCCGGCATCATCATTCTCCTTATTACCAACCTCGTGGCGGATCGCCGCGGCGAGTTCGGGATTGGCGCGGCGGATCTGCTGGATCCGCAGCGCGGCCGCGGGGCCGGGCGTGGGGGTGCGCTCCCATAATTCCAGATACAGAAAATCTTCCGCCACGCGCCGGTCCCTGGTTGTGGACATCGCCGTGCGCAGCGCCGTCGTGAAGTTGCTCAGCGTCTTGTCGTCGGACCTCGTCATATAGCTGACCCCTCCGATATTAAGCCGATTCGTTCCGCCCATCCTGACGTGCCTGTGGGACACGGGTGCGCTGTGCATGCGCCATCTTCTGGGCGCTCGGTGTCGACCCGCGTCATAGCCGACCGAGCGGGCAAATGGTGTGAAAAAAAGATGATCGATTTGTACATACCCGGTACCGCGCGCAGAGGCCTGGCCGATCCTTGCCATGCCGGCGAATGGCGCTCATACAGAGGCCCGATCGTGGACGCCTTTATGGTTTTGGCGGGGCGAAACAAGGGGCGGCGCATGAGTTATGCGGTGAAGGAAATCTTTCTCACCTTGCAGGGGGAAGGCAGCAATGCCGGCCGGGCGGCGGTGTTCTGCCGCTTTGCGGGCTGCAATCTCTGGTCGGGGCGTGAGGAAGACCGCGCCGACGCGGTCTGCCGTTCTGCGACACGGATTTCGTGGGCGTGGACGGGACGGGCGGCGGCCGCTTCGCCGATGCCGGGCAACTGGCGGCGGCCGTGGCTGCTGCCTGGGTGGGCGGGCCTAAAAACCGGATGGTGGTGCTGACCGGTGGCGAGCCGCTGCTGCAGGTCGACACGAAGCTGATCGAGGCGCTGCACGCGCAGGGCTTCGAGATCGCGGTGGAGACCAATGGCACGATCGCGCCGCCGGATGGGCTCGACTGGATCTGTGTCAGCCCCAAGGCCGACGCGCCTTTGGCGGTGCGCGCCGGGCATGAGCTCAAGCTCGTCTTCCCGCAGGAGCAAGCCTGGCCGACCCGGTTCGAGGGGCTGGATTTCCAGCATTTCCTTCTGCAGCCGATGGATGGGCCCGAACGTCAGGCCCATACCGAGGCGGCGATCGCCTACTGCCTCGCCCATCCGCAATGGCGTCTCTCGGTGCAGTCACATAAATTCCTGGGTATTCGTTGATGTATGAGTTGAGTAAGCAGTTCCGGTTCGAGGCGGCGCACACCCTGCAGAGGGAGGTCGATGCCGAACCCAGCCGGCGCATTCACGGCCATTCCTACCGGGCCGAGGTGTTTCTGCGCGGCGTGCCGGATCCGCAGAGCGGCATGATGATCGATCTCGGCATGCTGGCCCGCATGATCGAGGAAGTGCGCGACGGGCTGGACCATCGCTTCCTCGATGAGGTCGCCGATCTCGGCCCCGCGACGATGGAAAATCTTGCCTCCTGGATCTGGCGCAAGCTTGAGGGAAGGTGCCCGGCTTTGTTCAAGGTCACCGTCTATCGCGACAGCGAGGGCGATACCTGCAGCTATTTCGGTCCCCAATAGAAATAGAAAAGGGGCTGTGCGCCCTTGATTAAACCGGGCCGATGCGCGGACGTTCGGGATCGAAGCCATGCCCGAGCGTCCGCCGGTCCGGGACGGAAATCGAAGTTTTTACGCCGCTTGCCGCGAAAACGCGGCCTGCCACGGTTAAGCGCGGCGCCCTCCTATACCAAAGTATAGGTCGTTTCATCCTTCAGTGGATTTCATAAGCCATGCGGATCGTTTCGCTATCTTCCAAGGTGGCGAACGCGTCCTTTTGTCCAATGGCGTCCGCTGGTCCGGCAGAGCTAGCCTTCATTATTGATCGAGGGTTTGCGGCCTGGTCAGCGTCGTTTCGATCCACCGCCTTCATATAAGCCTGTCCATCTGCGGTGGTTATCTTGCTGTCCGGTCCAGGGAATTCTTGGAATAAGTCCGCCGGGTCCATCCGTGGGCGGAAGCTTTGGCGAGGGGTTGAATTTCGATGCAGACAGTCCTAGCCGCGTCGAGGAGCTATACAGGGATCGTTTGCATCGCATGCTGCGACGTGCCGGCGAGGCGCGCTGGAGGGATGCCATGAGCGCTGAGATCATCACTTTCCCCGCCCGGCGCGGGGCGTTGCCGGCGGCCGGGCCGGCCGATAATGAGGGCGTGGCCTTCGGCCCCTTCCGTTTCTGGCCGGCGGAGCGGCGGCTGGAAAAATCCGGCCGGCCTGTCGCCCTTGGCGGACGGGCTCTGGACATTCTCCTGGCGTTGACCGAACGGCCCGGGGAGGTCGTCTCCAAACAGGAGCTGATGCAGCGGGTCTGGCCCGGCATCGCTGTCGAGGAGTTGAATCTGCGCGTCAACATTGCGAGCCTGCGCAAGGCGCTGGGCGACCAGTCGGAGACGGCGCGTTTCATCGGCAGCGTGCCCGGCCGCGGCTATTGTTTCGTGGCGCCGGTTGCACCGCTGAGCGAGGTTCCGGCGCGGACCCATCGCGATGAAGCTGCCGTGCTCACCCCTGCCGGCTGCAGCGTGGAGCAGCTTGTGCAGCTCATCACCGCCCAGCTCGGCGCGGGCAAATTCGTGCATATCGTGCTGTCGAATGCCCCGGTCCTGCGGGTCGAGAGCGAGGCGGAGGGCTGCGAGGGGCCGATGCTGGCCTCCTGATGTCAGCCGAGTCCAGCCAGGTTTCCCCGGCTGGACTCGCAGGCGGCTCTACGAACCGGCGGAGATCTGCGCCCGGGCTTCACCCATCGGATATTTCTTCGTGTGCAGATTTACATAGGTCTGGCCGGCGAGCAGCGCTTTGGCGGTGACCGCGTTGGCGGTCAGCGTGCCGTGCATGCCGGATCTATAGGGGCCGGGAATGGGCAGCATCACCGGCGCGCTCTGTCCCGGTGCCGCCGGCCCGTGGAAATGCGACGCGATGACGGCGCCCGACAAGCCGGCATAGGTGATCCGGTAGGTCACTTTGTCCGTCACCGTATTGAACGTGCCGGTCACATGCCCGGTGGGCTTGGTCGTGGCGGCACCTTCGGGGCCGAACGTGCCGGAAATTTTCACGACCTTGGCGGACGCCATTGGCGCAATGGCGAGAAACAAGGCGGCAGCGCTGGCGAGGGTGGCGCGCGTGGAGATGGGCATAAAAAAACACTCCTGGTTCGATTGCGGCGTTCTGCCGCACCGAACGGATAGGAGTAATGAAATAACGGTTTGCAAACAAGATGTTAAAGGAAGTGTCCGCTTTTTGGAAAAAAGCGGCGCAAAAACTTTTGCTCCTTTAGGCCGGTGGCGGTGCAGCCAGCGCGGCTAACGGGGCGTTCAGGGCGTGGTGATGTAGTTGCGCAGCGACGACACTTCGAACTGCGCTTCCTCGAGCAATTGCTTGACCACGTCACCGATCGAGATCAGGCCCACCAGCCTGTCTTCATCGATCACGGGAATGTGGCGCGTGCGGTTCAGTGTGATCATCTCCAGCACGTCGCCGATCTTGTCATCGAGCTGGCAGGTGGAGACGAGCTTGGTCATCAGCGCTTTCACCGGCATCGTCAGCAATGCTGCACCATGTTCGATGAGGCCGCGGATCACGTCGCGCTCGGAAATGATGCCGACCAGATGGTTTTCCGCATCCACCACCGGCGTGGCGCCGATCTTGTGCGCATAGAGCAGGGCGGCGAAAGAGGCGATGGTTTGTTCCGGCACCGCGGTAACGACTTTGTTCCCTTTATATTTGAGGATCGACCTGACGCGGGTTTCCATGAGCAACTCCTGATCATGATCCGTTTCGTGCCGTTCTCCTCGTCAAGTTTCATTTGCCGGGACGGGCGCGAGCGAAACCTATAGCGCGCTTCGCCGGACCTCTGACATTAGAAATTGAACATGTTGCTGCCTGCGAAGTTTCGAATCCGCGGCGGCGAATGCCTTCACGGGAAGCGCATGTTGCGGTGCAAAAATATCGCCGGAATTATGCGCGGCCGGCGGGGCAAAGCTCAACCCCGCCACGGTCTGCTGCACGCCGGCGATCATCGGCGCGGGATAGACGCCCAGCCAGACGAGCAGCACCAGCAGCACCGCCACGGTCGCGCTGCCGAGACGCGCGCGGAGCGGAAAGGCGGCGCGCCGGGGTGCGGGGGACAGCATGATGACGATGATGCGCAGATAGTAATACAGGCCGATGGCGCTGCCGATGATCAGCGCCGCCAGCGGCAACACCAGATGCGTGCCGACACCGGCGGCGATGACATAGACCTCGGCGATGAAGCCCATGGTCGGCGGCAGCCCCGCGAGCGAGAGCAGCATCACCGTGAAGGCACCGGCCAGCCAGGGGCGTTCCCACATCAGGCCGCGATAACTCTCCAGCCGGTCGGCATCGTGGCCGCTCTCAGGCTGCGATAAGAGCGTGATGACGCCGAACACGCCGGTCATCGTCACCGCATAGGCGGCGAGATAGGTGAAGGCGGCGGCCAGCGCCGTGGCGTTGCCGGCGAGCAGTGCCACCAGCACGTAGCCGACATGAGAGATCGAGGCATAGGCGAAGAGGCGTTTCAGATTGTTCTGCAGCAGTGCCAGAAGATTGCCGGCAAGCATGGAGATGATGGCGATCAGCGAGAGCACCCAGAGCAAGGACGGGGTGCGGTAGCCGTCCAGCAGCACGAAGAAGCGGAATAGCAGCGCGAAAATCGCGATCTTCGAAACCACGGCCACCAAAGCCGTCACCGGCGCCGGCGCGCCTTCATAAATGTCCGGCGCCCACATATGGAACGGCACCAGCGAGAGTTTGAAGCCGATGCCGGTGAGCAGCAGCGCGAAGCCGGCATAGGCAAAGATGTCGGTCACGGGGGCGGCATCCCAGAGCCGGCCGAGTGCGGCGAAGGACATGGTGCCGTAATCCAGATAGATCAGCGCCATGCCGAAGAGCAGAAAGGCGGATGAGACGCCGGTGAGGATGAGATATTTCAGCCCAGCTTCCAGCGCGCGGGCACGCCGCCTGGGATAGGCGATCAGGCCGATCAGCCCGATGCTCAACGTCTCCAGCCCGAGGAAGAAGGCGGCGAAATGCAGGCTGGCCAAAAGCGAGGCGGCGCCGAGCGTGGTGAGCAGCAGCAGCAGGTAATATTCCTCGTAAGGCCCGTCCTCCATTCGTTCGAGATAATGGTAGGAGAGCAGCAGGACGGCGAGCGAAGAGGTGAGCACGAGGAAGAGAAAAAACAGCGTGTAGCCGTCGATGAGGAAAAGCGGGGTGACCGTCACCGTCCCGGCGGGCAGGACCAGGAAGATCGAAGCCAAAGCGGCGATCAGCCCCGCGGCGGTGAGGCTGGCGGTGAGGCGGTGGTCGCGCTTGATGGCGATCAGCAGCATCACGATCACCGGTGTTGCGGCCAGGATGAGGAACGGCAGGGCGGATGACATCATCGTGCGGCTCCCTGGCCAGGCGCGAAGGCGCTGGCCTGTAGCGCTGCCAGGCTGGGGGCGGCGGTATCGACCACCGGCTGCGGGAAAACGCCGAGCCAGATGATGGCGGCAGCCAGTGCCCCCATGACGGCGATGTGGCGGGCGCGCAGGTCAGGTGCTGCGACCTTGCGCGGCGCTCCCTGGAAAGCGCGCTGCACCAGCAGCAGCGCATAGGCGGCGGCAGTGACCGTGCCGAAGGCGCCGATCACCGCGAAGACCGGATGGTGCTGAAACGTGCCGAGCAGGACCAGGAATTCGCCGATGAAATTGCCGAGCCCCGGCAGGCCGAGCGAGGCGATGGCGAAGAACATCCCCAGGCCGGAGAGGCGCGGCAGGCTGCCCCAGAGCCCGCCAAGCTCGTTGAAATCGCGCGTGTGCAGCCGCTCCTGCAGGGCGCCGGCGAGGATGAACAGCGCGCCGGTGCTGATGCCGTGGGCGAGCATCTGCACCACCACGCCCTGCAGCGCCAGCATGTTCCAGGCATAGATGCCGAGCAGGACGAAGCCGAGATGGCTGACGCTGCTATAGGCGACCAGCCGCTTGAAATCGCTCTGCCCGAACGCCAGCAGCGCGCCATAGATGATGGCGATGACGCCGAGCAGCATGGCGATGGGGGCGAATGCCATCGCCGCCTGCGGAAAAAGCGGCACGGCGAAGCGCAGCAGCCCGTAGGCCCCGGTCTTCAGCAGCACGCCGGCGAGGATCACGCTGCCGGCGGTCGGCGCCTCGGTATGCGCGTCGGGCAGCCAGGTATGGAACGGCACGGCGGCGAGCTTCACCGCGAACGCGATGAAGAAGCCGAGCATGATCCAGAATTCCGTGGACCCGGCACATCTGGCGTGCCGAGCAGCGCGAAATAGTCGAAGGTGAAGACACCGGTTGCGGCCTGATGCATGAAGGCCAGCGCCAGGATGGCGACCAGCATCAGCAATCCGCTGCCCTGGGTGAAGAGGAAGAATTTGATCGCCGCGTAGATGCGCCGCTCATGCCCCCACAGCGCGATGAGGAAATACATCGGCACCAGCATCACTTCCCAGGCGAAGAAGAACAGGAACAGATCCAGCGCCAGGAACACGGCGATGGTGCCGGTGAGCGACATCATCAGGTTGAAATGGAAAAAGCCGGTGCGTTCGGTGATCTCGCTCCAGGAGATGATCACCGCGACGATGCCGAGCAGCAGCGTGAGCAGCACCAGCAGCAGGCTCAACCCGTCCAGCCCGAGTTCGAAATTGATGCCGAGCTGCGGGATCCAGGGCAGGTTCAGCCGATCGAGCCAGGCACCGGCCGGCGCGCGGCGCGGCCAGCGCCAGCACCGGCAGATCCAGTGTCAGCGCGGCGATGGAGACCCAGCGCGGCGCATCCGCATGGCGCCCGCGCGCCGCCCAGGCGAGGATGCCGCCGAGGAAGGGGATGAGGATAAGCCAGAGCAGCATCATCGCAGCACCGCGACGGCGATGGTGACCACCGAGCCGGCGGCGATCCAGCTCGCATACCAGCGGATCTGCCCGGTTTGCTGGTCGCCCAGGCGCCGGTGCAGCCAGCGGCAGGTCCAGGCGATGCCGGTGTAGAAACGGTCGATGACGTCGGCGCGGTTGGCGCGGACCAGCACCAGGAAAGGCGCGACCACGAGGCGGTGATACAGCGCATCGAACGCCCAGCCGGTGGCGAAAAAGCGGCGCCAGGCGGCGATGGCAGGACTGTTGGCCCAGGCCACGAAGCGCGGCCCGATGCGCCAATAGAGCGCGTAAGCAAGGCCGAGCCCGAGCAGCGCGACAAGAGCGGTGAACAGCAGCAGCGTGAGCCGGCGCGGGCGGCGGGGCGCGTGGGAAATACCGGCGCCAGCAGCCGGGAGAATAATCGGATATCGCCCAAGGCAGGCGGCGTTTCCACCAGCCCGCCGCACAGCGCCAGGGCCGAAAGCACAGTGAGCGGCACGGCCACGCGCCAGCCATAGCGGCCGGAGATTTCCGTTTTCGCCGTGCCGAAAAACACGATGAAGACGGCGCGGAAAATATACAAAGCCGGTGAGGAAGGCGGTGACGATACCGCCGAGCCAGAGCAGCCGGGCTCGCGCCGCCCTGCGCCCAGGCGGCGGAGAGGATGGCATCCTTGCTGTAGAAACCGGCAGTGATCAGAGGCAGCGCGGCGAGCGAGGCGCTGCCGATGAGAAAGCTCCAGAAGGCGAGCGGCAGGCGCGTGGCCAGCCCGCCCATGCGGAAAATATCATGCTCGTGATGCAGCCGCATGGTGACGGCGCCGGCGGCGAGGAACAGCAGCGCCTTGAAGAAAGCATGCACCATGAGGTGAAAGATCGCCGCACCCCAGGCGCCGACGCCCGAGGGCGAGAAACATGTAGCCGATCTGGCTGACGGTGGAATAAGCGAGGATGCGCTTGATGTCGTTCTGGTTCAGCGCGGCGAAGGCGGCGACCAGCAGAGTGATGGCGCCGATCACGCCGACGGCGGCGAGTGCACGCCGGGGCCAGGGTGAACAGCGACATGCGTGCGGGCGATGAGATAGACGCCGGCGGTGACCATGGTGGCGGCATGGATGAGCGCGCTCACCGGGGTGGGGCCGGCCATCGCGTCCGGCAGCCAGGTCTGCAGCGGCACCTGCGCGGATTTGCCGACGGCGCCGGTCAGGAGCAAGGCGGCGGCGAGCGTTGCGGGCACGGAACCCGGCTGGCCAGGAAGTCTGCGCCGCCGTCGCCACAGGCCTGGATCTGCAGCGTGTGCAATTGCGTGAAGAGCAGGAGCAGCCCGATCATGAAGCCGGTATCGCCGATGCGGGTGACGATGAAGGCCTTGCGCGCGGCCAGGCCGTTGGCCGGGTCCTGATACCAGAAGCCGATGAGCAGATAGCTGCACAGCCCCACACCCTCCCAGCCGACATAGAGCGCCAGCAGGTCGCCGGCCAGCACCAGCAGCAGCATCGCCGCGACGAACAGGTCCATATAGGCGAAGAAGCGGCTGATAACCTTCGTCGCCGGCCATGAAATCCACCGCAATAGAGCAGGATCAGGCTGCCGATGATGGTGACGATGAGCATCATCACCAGCGAAAGCGGGTCGAGATAAAGGCTGACCGTCGGCGCGAAGTCGCCGATGCGGACCCATTGCCAGAGCGTGATCGTGAGATGCTGGTCCGGCCCGGTGAGAAACGCGATCGCGAGCCATGTGGCGATCACCGCCGAAAGTGCCACGCTGCCGACGCCGATGATGGCGACGAGGCGCGGCGCCAGCCGCCCTTGCGTTCAGGAGCAGAAGCGACTGAACCAAGCAGAGGCAGGAGCGGAACCAGGATGAGAAAAGACATGGCGTCACCCGTGCATGAGATTGGCGGCGTCGGCGTCGAGCGTCGTCAGCCGGTGGCGGATGCGGATGATCAAAGCGAGGCCCACCGAAACTTCCGCGGCGGCGAGCGAGAGCACGAACAGGAACATCACCTGCCCGTCAGCCTGCCCCCAGCGGGCGGCGGCGGTGATGAAGGCGAGGCCCGCGGCGTTCAGCATGATTTCGATCGACATCAGTATGAACAGCAGGTTGCGCCGCACCAGCACGCCGGTAACGCCGAGCGCGAACAGGAGGATCGCGAGATACAAAGCATGTTGCAGGGGGACCGCCATCATGACGAGATGCCCCGTTCACCATGGGCGATGCGGTAGGCGCCGACCAAGGCCGCGAGCAGCAGCATCGAGGCGAGTTCGACGCACAGCAGATAAGGGCCGAACAGCACGATGCCGACTTCCACCGGCGGCACGGCATTTTGCGCCATCGGCCAGGCCTGCTGATGCGCGAGGGTGAGCACCAGCTGAAGTGCCAGAACGGCCGAGAGGATCGACGGGCCGATCCAGATCTGCGGCGCGATCCATTGCGCCTCCCGGCCTGCCGCCTTTTCGCCGAGATTGAGCATCATCACCACGAACACGAACAGCACCATGATCGCGCCGGCATAGATGATGACCTCGAGCGCTGCGGCAAAGCCGGCGCCGAGCGTGTAGAAGACCATCGCCACGGCGAGCAGCGAGACGATGAGATAAAGCAGCGCATGCACGCCATTGGCGCGGGTGATGGTGAGCAGCGTGGCGAGCAAGGCGACGAAGGCGGCGATATAAAAGCTGATGCTCATGACGCGCTCCTCATGGCAGCAGGGAATGAATGTCGATCGGCGGCCGCTCGTGTTCAGCCTCGCCTTTGTCCTTGCCGGGAATGGCCAGGCCCGAGACGCGATAGAAATTATAGCCCGGATATTTTCCGGTGCCGTTGATCAGCAGATCCTCTTTCTCATAGACGAGATTCGTCCGCTTGATATTCGGACATCTCGAAATCCGGGGTGAGCTGAATGGCGTTGGTCGGGCAGGCCTCTTCGCAAAACCCGCAGAAAATGCAACGCGAGAAATTGATGCGGAAATATTCCGGATACCAGCGCCCGGCCGTTTCGGTTTTTTGCAGGCTGATGCAGGCGACCGGGCAGGCCACGGCGCAGAGGTAACAGGAGACGCAGCGTTCCGCGCCATCCGGATCGCGCGTGAGCACGATGCGGCCGCGATAGCGCGGCGCCAGATAGGGCTTCTGCTCGGGATATTGCACGGTTTCGCTGCGGTGGAAGAGATGCAGGAATGTCAGCCAGAGTGTTTGCAGCGTGCTGAACATGAAACCCTCCTATCCTCCGGATGTGGCGAGCATGATCGCCCCGGTGACGGCGATATTGAGCAGAGAGAGCGGCAGCATGAGCTTCCAGCCCAGCGCCATCAGCTGGTCGTAGCGCGGCCGCGGCAAGGCGGCGCGCAGCAGAATGAAAAAGGCGACAAGCAGGCCGGTTTTCACCAGGAACCAGAGCAGCGGCGGCAGCAACGGCCCTTGCCAGCCGCCGAGGAACAGAATCGTGATCATCGCCGAGATGACCAGGATGCCGACATATTCGCCGATGAAGAACATGCCGAATTTCATGCCCGAATATTCGGTGTGAAAACCGGCGCCGAGTTCGTTCTCGCCTTCGGGAAGGTCGAAGGGCAGGCGGTGCGTTTCCGCGATCCCGGCGATGAGGAAGAGCAGAAACCCGGGAAATTGCGGCAGGACGAACCAGACATGGCGTTGCGCGCGCACGATGTCGGCGAGGCTGAACGAGCCGGCGAGCATGACCACGCCGATCAGCGACAGGCCCATGAACACTTCGTAGCTGACCAGCTGCGCGGTCGCCCGCATGCCGCCGAGGAGCGAGAATTTGTTGTTGGACGCCCAGCCCGCGAGCACCACGCCATAGACCGAGAGCGAGGTCACGGCGAGGAAGAACAGCACACCGATATTGAGATTGCCGACGATGCCGATGGCCGGCGTGACCGGCACGACCGCGAAGGCGAGCAGCGCCGTCGCCATCACCATGGCCGGGGCCAACACGAAGATGGTGCGATCGGCGAAAGGCGGCACCCAATCCTGCTTGAAGAGAATTTTCAGCATGTCCGCCACCACCTGCAGCGTGCCGAACGGACCGACGCGGTTCGGGCCGCGCCGGTCCTGCCAGAAGCCGAGCAGGCGCCGCTCGATCCAGGTGAGCAGTGCCGCGCCGATGACCAGAGCGAGCAGGATGCCGACAATATCGAGCAGGTTGAGCAGGATCATGGCGCCGCCTCCTCCCCGGCAGGGCGCAAATTGGCGCGTACCGGGCCGGCGATCCAGGCGGTTTGCGGCCAGCCGCTGCTGATGGCGGCGGTGCCGGGGCACAGGCCGGCGACGATGTCGACATTCAGCCGCAGCCGCTCCGGGCCGATCGACAATGACGCCGCCATGCCTTGCTGCAGGCCGAGCCGCGCGGCATCGGCTTCGTTCACGGCAAGTGAGGCGGGCCGGATGAGTTCGGCAACGGCGGCGGCCCGCGCGCTCAACTCCTCGCTGCCGAACACGTACTGGTGCGGCAGGAGCAGAAACGCGCCGTTGGTGCGTTCCGGCTCCAAAGCGGCTTCGGGTTCCGGGTCCGGCGTCCCTGCCGGTCCGGCAGGCTGCGCGGGGGCGGAATTGTCGAACAGCCTGACACCCGCCGGGCCGCCGCGCATCGCCCCGCTTTCCTCCTGGAATTTGTGCAGCGACTGGCCGGAATTCCACCCCGGCGCCCAGAAGAAGGGGAACATAGAAGCCGGCATGGCGCCGTAATAGCCTTCCATCGTGCCGGTGAAGGGGGCGGCCTCCGGGCGGAAGGCCTGCGGCTCATGCACGGTGCGTGCGGCATCCACGGCGGTACGGCCGGTATAACGGTGCGGTTCGCTGCGCAGGCGCCGCCCGGCGATGCGGAAATCGGCACCCGGAGCGGCCGCCACGATGGCGGAGAATTCCGGCAGCGCGGCGCCGAGCTTTTGCATCACCTCGTCGAAATCCGCCGGGGCAGGGCGGCCGAGGGCGGCGGCAATGTCGCGCAGCCACGCCCAGGCGGGGGCGGCATCCCCCGGCAGTTTGGCCGCGGCAAAGCCACGCTGCGCCCGCCCTTCGGCGTTGACGTAAGTGCCTTCGCATTCCGCGAAATCGCCGGTGGGAAGCAGAAAATCCGCGCGCGCGGTGGTGCTGGTGCGCAGCTGGTCGAGCACCAGGACCGGCTTTTTGCGGCTGAACAAAGCGGCGACCTCGTGCGGCGGGGCGCGGCGGAACAGATCATTCTCGAGGATGATGATGGCGGCGATATCGGGCGCGGACGCCGCCTGCAGCGCCGCTTCGATATTTGGCGGATCCATCGCGCCCAGGCCCAGACTATTGCATTCGGCCGTGGCGAAGGCGAGTTGCGCCGCGATGTTCTGCGCGCGCAGGCTTTGCACGATCCGTGCGGCGCCGGCCGGTAGTGCCGGCACGCCGAGCCCGCTGCCGGCGACGATGACGGGGCGTTTGGCCGCGCGCAAAAGCCGCGCGGCGGCGGCGACATCGCCGTCACCCTCGGGTGTCGCGCCGTCCAGCGCTGCGTGCAGCGCCCGGGCAAAACCGGCCATCTGCGCCGGGTTCATGCGCAGGACCATATGGGCGATGTCGTCCAAGGGCGTGGGGAAGGGGGAGGCGATGATCAGTGGCGCTTTGGCCTCCTGCGCCGCGGTGCGGATCGCCGCATCCTGCCAGGGCGATAATTTCAGCCGCTGGGCCTCATCCTGCGCGGCGGTGTGCGCCGTCTGGCGCAAGGCCAGCGCCAGGCGCGGCGCGGTGTTGGCTGACATCCTCGCCCAGCACCAGCACGGCATCAGCGGTTTCGATCTCGGCCAGGCGCGCGGCCGGCAGCCCGGCGCGGTAGGCGGCGAGCATTTCCGCCAGGCACTCGGCCTCGGCGGCGGCGATGCCGGCAAAGAAGGAGTCGGCGCCGACCAGCTCGCGCAGGCAGAAATTCGCTTCCAGCGAGGCGCGCGGCGAGCCGATGCCGATCAGCCGCCCGCGCCCGGCCAATGACGTCGCCAAATGCTCGAGCAGGCGTTTTTTCGGCGCTTCACGGAGCATGCTGGAACCATCCCGCATCATCGGCACGGTGGGGCGATGCGGATCGTTGGCGAAACCATAGCCGAAGCGGCCGCGATCGCAGAGGAAATAGCCGTTCACCTCGCCATTGAAGCGGTTGAGAATGCGCCGCACCTGGCCGCCGCGCTCGCTCACCTGGGTGTTGCAGCCATGGCCGCAATGCACGCAGATGGAAGGCGCGCTGCGCAGATCCCATTTGCGGTTATAGGCGGCGGAGAGCGTCTTGTCGGTGAACACGCCGGTCGGGCAGACTTCCACCAGATTGCCGCTGAACGGGCTTTGCAACACGCCATCCTCGGCGCGGCCGAAATAGACATTGTTATGGGCGGCATAAACATCGAGATCATCGCCGCCGGCATAGTCGCGATAGAAGCGCACGCAGCGATAGCAGGCGATGCAGCGATTCATCTCATGCTTCACGAACGGGCCGAGATATTGGTTGCGATGCGTGCGCTTGGTGAAGCGGTAGCGGCGATAGGCATGCCCGGTCATCACCGTCATGTCCTGCAGATGGCATTCGCCGCCTTCTTCGCAGACCGGGCAGTCATGCGGATGGTTCGTCATCATCCATTCGATGACGCGGGCGCGAAACGCGGCGGCTTCCGCATCCGTCACGGAAATGCGCGTATTATCGGCGGCCGGCGTCATGCAGGCCATGACGATTTTGCCCTGCTCGTCCTCGGGTGAGGCAAATTGCTTGACCGCGCATTGCCGGCAGGCGCCGACCGAGCCCAGCGCCGGGTGCCAGCAGAAATAAGGCAGGTCGATGCCGTGCGCGAGCGCCACCTGCAGCAGATTGTGCTGTGGATCGGCCTCGATCGCCCGCCCGTCGATCTGGATGCGCGCCATCGCTCACCTCCACGGACAATGTTTGTCGTGCACATGCCGTTCGAAATCGGCACGGAAATATTTGAGCCCGGTGGCGAGCGGCGCCATCGCGCCCGGCGCATGCGCGCAAAATGTGCGGCCGGGGCCGAGCAGGCCGACATGTTCTTCGAGTATCGCGAGATCCTCATCTTCCCCTTCGCCGGCCTCGAGCCCGGCGAGCAGGCGCTCGACCCAGGGCAGGCCGTCGCGGCAGGGCGTGCACCAGCCGCAGGATTCCTGTGCGAAAAAATGTTCGAGATTGCGCAGCATGCCGACCGGGCAGGTGTGCTGGTCGAGCACGATGACCGCGCCGGTGCCGAGCCGGCTGCCGCATTTTTCCACCGCCGCGTAATTCATCGGCACGTCGAGATCGGCCGCCATGATGAAGCCGGTGGAGGCGCCGCCGGGCAGCACGGCGCGCAGCTCGTAGCCCTCCTGCATACCGCCGGCATGGTCTTCGATGATTTCGCGCAAGGGCGTGCCCATCGGCAGCTCCCAGGCGCCGGGCCGGCGCACCCGGCCGCTGGCGCCGAAAATCTTCGTGCCGCTATCGCTGCCTTGCCCGAGGCCAATGAACCATTCGGCGCCGTGATTGACGATATGCGGCACGTTGCAGAGGGTTTCGACATTATTGACCACGGTGGGCCGGCCCCACAGGCCGCTGATCTGCGGGAAGGGCGGCTTGGCGCGGGGGATGGCGCGATTTCCTTCCAGCGCCGTGAGCAAGGCGGTTTCCTCGCCGCAAATATAGCGCCCGCCGCTGCTGTGCACATGCACCGCCAGGCTGAAATCCGCGCCGAAACAATGCGGGCCGACATAATGCCGCGCCGCCGCCTCGTCGATCGCCTGTTGCAGGCGCCGGGCCGCGAGATAATATTCGCCGCGCAGAAAAATATAGGCGGTGTCTGCCTGGATGGCATAGGCGGCGATGATGACCGCCTCGATCATCTGGTGCGGATCGCCTTCCAGCAGCAGCCGGTCCTTGAATGTGCCGGGCTCCATCTCGTCCGCGTTCACCACCAGATAACGGGGAGGCGGCACGGCGTCGCGCGCGGGCACCAGGCTCCATTTCAGGCCGGTGGAAAAGCCGGCGCCGCCGCGGCCCCGCAGCTTGGATTGGGTGACGAGGTCGATCACCTCTTTCGGCGTCATCTGTGTCACCGCCCGGCGCGCCGCGCGATAGCCGCCGGCCTGCTCATAGGCGCCGACATCCGGCGGCTCGCCGGGGCGGATATTGGCGGTGAGCGGCGTCTCCGTCATGTTCCGTGCACCTCCGGCGGGAAAAGGGAGTCGAGCAAGGCGGCATCGACATTGCCGTGCAGCGTCTCGCCGATCAGCATTGCCGGGGCATGGTCGCAATGGCCGAGGCAGACGATCGGCAGCAGCGTGTATTGGCCGTCGGCCGTGGTTTCGCCTGGGGAGATGCCGAGGCGTTGCTGCAATTTCGCGCACACGCGCTCCCGCCCCATGATCCAGCACGACACGCTGTCGCAGAGAAAAATCACCTGCTGGCCGACGGGTTCGCGGAAAATCAGGTTGTAGAAAGTGGCCACACTGTCGAGATCGGCTGCGGACATGCCGAGCAGGCCGGCGATCGCGGCGAGCTGTTCGTCATTCACCCAGCCATGGCGCGACTGCACATATTTGAGCGCCTCGATGCAGGCGGACCGCGCCGTCTCCCCATGCGCCGCCAGGGACGCGATATGCTCGCACTCCTCCGGGCTTAAGGGGGGGCGCACCTCAACGGTCGACATCGGCCATCACGAAATCGATGCTGCCGATGAGCGCGATCAGGTCGGCGACGAAACTGCCGCGGCTGATCAGCGGGATCATTTGCAGATGCGGAAAAGACGGGGTGCGGATGCGCGTGCGATATGACATCGTGTCGCCGTCGCTCACGAGATAATAAGCGTTCATGCCTTTGCTCGCCTCGATGGTGAAACAGGCTTCGCCGGGTGGAATCACCGGCCCCCAGCTGACATTGAGAAAATGCGTGATCAGCGTTTCGATATCGTGCAGGGTGCGGGCCCGCGGCGGCGGCGTGGTCAATGGATGGTCGGATTTATAGGCGCCGCCGGGCATGTTGTTCAGGCATTGGCGGATGATCCGCAGGCTCTGACGCATCTCTTCGATATGCACCACGACCCGGTCGTAGCAATCGCCATGGGTCGCGGTCGGCACATCGAATTCCAGCTGGTCATAGCCGGAATAGGGGCGGGCCTTGCGGCAGTCCCACCCGAAGCCGCAGGCGCGCAGGCCCGGCCCGGTCACGCCCCATTCGATCGCCTCATCGAGCGTATAGGCGCCGACGCCGACCGCACGCGCTTTGAAAATGCGGTTGCGCATCACCAGCCGGTCATATTCATCGAGCCGCTTGGGCAGATAGTCGCAGAAATCGCCGATGAGTTTCTGCCAGCCCTGCGGCAGGTCGGCGGCGACGCCGCCGATCCGGAACCAGGACGGATGCATGCGAAAGCCGCAGATCGCTTCGATGATTTCGAAGGCGCGCTCGCGGTCGGTGAACATGTAGAAGACCGGCGAAAGCTGGCCGACATCCTGCGACATGGTGCCGAAGAACACGAGATGGCTGATGATGCGGAACAGTTCCGCGAGCATGATGCGGATCATCTGCGCGCGCGGCGGGATGGTGATGCCGGCGAGCTGTTCCACCGCCAGCACATAGGGAAAGTTATTCATCACGCCGCTGAGGTAATCGATGCGGTCGGTATAAGGGATGAAAGTGTGCCAGGATTGCCGCTCGCCCATTTTCTCGGCGCCGCGATGATGGAAGCCGATTTCCGGCACGACATCGAGAATTTCCTCGCCTTCCAGCTGCAGGATCAGCCGGAACACGCCATGCACGCTCGGATGGTTCGGCCCCATATTGAGGAACATGAAATCGCTGCTCTCGCTGCGCCGGGCGAGGCCCCATTCCTCGGGATGGAAGCGCAGCGCCTCCTGTTCGGCGATCTCCTTGTCCTCGGTGAGATCGTAAACGCCCATTTCCGTGGCGCGGGCGTAATGCTCCTTGCGCAGCGGGTGGCCGCTCCAGTGGCGCGGGGTGAGGATGCGGGTGAGATGCGGATGATCGTCGAAGACGATGCCGAACATGTCCCACACTTCGCGCTCATACCAGTTGGCGTTGGCCCATAGGCGCGAGATGCTGGGCAGATGGGGCGCCTCGCCGCGGAGCGCGACTTTCAGGCGCAGATCCTCGTTCCGGCCGAAGGAGATGAGATGATAGACGGCGGAGAAATCAGCTGCCGGCTGGCCCTCGCGATGCGTGCGCGAGCGTTCGTCGATCGCGGTGAGATCGAACAGCATCCGGTAAGGGTTGGGCAGTTCGTTCTTCAGAATCTGCAGCGTCTGCAGCAGCCGGTCCGGCGCCACCCAGATTGTGGGAATGCGGTCAGCGGTTGGTTGCGCCGTGACGGCTTCGTCCCCGAGCCGTGCGGTGAGTTCGCGGAGGATGGAGGGATCGGCGAAGCGGCCCGGCACGGTCTGCAACATCGCCTGTCTCCTCTCCTACACGTGGTCGGGTGGGTCGAGCGTGGTGGCTTGCCGGCGCCAGGCGCGTTTCTCGTCGCGCTGGCTGGGGCGCGGCGCGCGCTCCACCCCTTGCGGCCCCACCACCCAGCTCAGCGGCCGCCGGTCGCTGGCCACCGCCTTTTGCAGCAGCATCAGCCCTTCGAACAACGCGTCGGGGCGGGGCGGGCAGCCCGGCACATAGACATCGACGGGCAGGAAACTGTCGACGCCCTGGACCACGCTGTAAATGTCGTACATGCCGCCGGAATTGGCGCAGGAGCCCATGGAGATCACCCAGCGCGGCTCCAGCATCTGATCGTAAAGATATTTGATCACCGGCGCCATTTTCACGAACACGGTGCCGGAAATGACGATCACATCGGCTTCGCGCGGTGTCGCGCGCAGCACTTCGGAGCCGAAGCGCGCAATGTCGAACTTGCTGGTGAAGGAGGTGGCCATTTCCACATAGCAGCAGGAGAGCCCGAAATTGAACGGCCAGAGCGAGTTTTTCTGGCCCCAGGCCACCATGTCCTGCAATCTGCCCAGCACCAGGTTGCGGCGGACCGCATCGGTGAAGGAGCCGCGCTCAACCGGCTTGGTCGCCGGCGGAACGTCATGATGATGTGTGCGGCTGAGGATCCAGGCCATGGCGCGTCACCGTAAACTGCGGATAGGGTGCAGCCGGCTGCGTGGCCCCCATTCCAGCGCGCCGATGCGCCAGAGATAGGCCAAAGCGGCCAGCAGAATCACGATGAAAGATAGCATTGCGAGATAGCCGTTCCATCCCGCCGGGCGCAGCGCCACCGCCCAGGCATAGATGAAGACGCTCTCGAGGTCGAACACCACGAACAGCATGGCGACGAGATAGAACTGGATGGGAAATTGCAGCCGCGCATCCGACGTCGGCAGGATGCCGCTCTCGAACGGCTGAATGGTCGCCCGCGTCACATGCCGCTGGCCAAGAAAATACGAGCCGCCGATCATCGCGGTAACAAGCGCTAAAATGCCGCAAGCATACACGACCAAAATCCAAAGTTCTGGTGCGTTTCCCATTCGTTGAGCTCCCGCCCGTTTATCAAGGAAACCGCCCTCAGCGCTCTACTCTGGCAAGCTCTGTTCCGCTGGCAAGTTCTCTTCCGGCCAGCGGTCAGCGTCAGTGAGCACAACTTCAGTTGCGTGATTTGATAGTAGGCGCTCTTTGTGGAGTGTCAAGAATTGTTCTGGATTCTTACGTTTTTGTGCCAAACGGCATGGCGCCATCACGTTGCCGTGAGCAGTGCGCCGATCAGCCGGTGGTGCTTGAGGTCCAGGTGGCGTTCTGCACCAAAGGCGAATGCTCTAAGGTTGCGACCACCTCGTCCAGCTCCGTCAGCCGCGCGCTGGAGGCGACCAGCGTGGCGCCGAGTTCGACGATGTCTTCATTCTCGGTCAGCACCTCGATTTCGCGCACCGGGTAATGGGCTTTTTCCAGAACGTCGAACAGGAGATCGCGTACATCGGCCACTGCGGCGGGGCGGCACATAGCGTGGATCATGTATTGCGCCTCGCTGAAGCGGGCATCGACCGGGATGCGATTGATGTAATTCACCAGCGGGCGCAGCAGCGTGTTGCCGGCCAGGACGAAGATGGTAAGGGCGGTCGCCTCGGCGGGATAGCCGCAGCCGGCAAAGGCGCCGACTGCGGCGGAGCACCAGAGCGTGCCCGCGGTGTTGAGGCCGCGTATGTTCGTGCCGTCTTTCAAAATCACGCCGGCGCCAAGAAAGCCCATGCCGGAGACGATATAGGCGACAATGCGCGTGGAACCGTCCGGTCCGGCGAGCTGCACGCCCAGATCGGCGAAGGCCGCGGAGCCGAGCGCCACCAGTACCAGGGTGCGTAGCCCGGCCGAGCGCTGCCGCCATTGCCGCTCGGCGCCGATCAGCGTGCCGAGCACGAAAGCGACCGCAAAGCTGGCCAGGGTATGAAGAAAAGGAACCGGACTTGTCATGGCGAACCCGCGATTTTGCGAGGCCAGGACAAAGGACATACATGCGGCCATATCGAAAGATCAAGTGCGCCCGTGTTCTGGCGGCAGCCGCGGAACAGTCCTGTCGTGCCCGGCGGCAGAGACGAAGAGGGTCAGCGTTTATCTCGTTGACATTGTTGGCGCGGCAGCGGTACGTGTGAGGAAAAGCCAGCAAAACATCGATTTGTCCATCAAAACAATAAATTTAAAGACAAATCTCGGCTAAGGCTAAAACGGAACGTGACGATGCCGACGCCGCGCTGGAGTGCCGAGCTACAGTTAAGTCGTGCCCAAGCCCGAAAAAATGAAAAACCGCAGCGGGAGTGATGAGATGGAACGATCCAAACATTCACCATTAAAGAGGTGGCTTTCAGGGATTTCCTGTGCCGCTGCATTGCTGGCGCTGAGCGGCGCCGGGCTGCATCCCGCTTGGGCTGACGGGCCGCCTTTGAAAATCGGCGTGATCGGCGAGGCCTCGTCGGTCGCTGGCGCCTCCATCACCAAGGCGGCGCAACTGGCTGTGGACCAGATGAACGCCCAGGGCGGGTTCAACGGGCAGCCGGTCCAGCTCTTTGTTTATGACGATCACTCCTCGGCGTCCGACGCGGTGCGGGCATTCCAGCGCGCGGTGAACCAGGACCATGTGAACGCGGTGATCGCCAGCTATATTTCGGAAGTGGCGCTGGCGATCGAACCCTGGGCCGGGCGGCTGCACATGCCAACCATCACGCCCGGCGCCGCGAGCACGGCAATTCCCGGCATGGTCCATGCCAATTACGACCGTTATAAATACATGTTCCATGGCTGGATCAATTCGCAGGCGCTCGCCGATGTCATCTGCACGGGGATCGGCGACCTCCTGGTGAAGCCCTATCATGTGCATAGCGCCGTGATCATGAGCGAGGATGCGGCCTGGACCAAGCCGCTCGACACCGAATATCTGCAATGCCTGCCGAAAGAGGGCGTGCAAGTGCTCGGCCATGTCCGGTTCAATCCGGACACCACGGATTTCACGCCGATTTTTAACAATATCGAAGTCGACAGCACCCGGATCTGATCGTCACCGGCATCAGCCATGTTGGCGTGCAGCCGACCGTGCAATGGCATGATCTGCAGGTGCCCATCCCGATGGCCGGGCAAAGTTCGCAGGCCACGACAAGCACCTTCTGGGATGATACGCATGGCGCGACGGAAGGTGTGATCACGGCCAGCGCCGCCGCCCCCGGTGTGGCGATCACGCCGAAGACCATTCCCTTCACCGACGCTTATCAGAAGCGTTATGGCGCCACACCAGCCTATGACGGTTATACGGCCTATGACGACGTGTTCATCATCGCCGATGCGGTGAAGCGCGCCGGCTCGACCGACCCGGACAAAATGGTCACGGCGCTGGAGCAGACCGATTATGTCGGCACGCTCGGCCGTGTGCAGTTCTATGGACGAAACGATCCTTTCACCCATGCGATGAAAGTGGGGCCGGGTTTCGTCACCGGGGTCGACATACAGTGGCAGAATGGCAAGCAGGTTTGCGTCTGGCCGAGCGATATCTGCCACGGCAAGCTGGTCTTCCCCTCCTTCATCAAACTGGCGGGGAACTAGCCGAAGCCTCGGGGCAGCGAAGCTGAGTCGTGCGGTTCGTGCAGCCGCCGGCCCAGTTTCGAAAAAGTTTTTGCGCCGCTTTTTTCAAAAAGCGGCCTCTTTCTTAACTTTTTGAGCGTGTCGGCGCGTGTCCGGGAGAGCGCATGCAACTGTTCCTGCAAATTCTCATTGATGGTTTCGCGATCAGCGCGCTTTACGCGCTGGGCGCCACCGGCTTCACCTTAATGTTCGGTGTTTCCGGCGTGCTGAACCTGTCGCATGGCGCCATCATGGTGGTGGCTGCGGTGGTCGGCTGGCTGGTGGCCGGCAATACCGCGGCGGGTGCGGTGGGCGGCACGCTGCTCGGCATCCTGGCCGGGCTGCTCGCCGCCTATGCCACCTATTTCGTGGTGGTGCGGCCGATCCAACGCTCCAAAGCCATCGGCGCCGATGAGACCGAGATTTTCGTGCTCACCGGCACGCTGATCTGGGGCATCATGATTCAGTCCGGCCTTGACTATCTGTTCACCGACAATCCGGTGGCGATGCAGCCGCTGATCCGCGGCGTCACGTCGATCGGCGGGGTGCGCACGCCGACCAATGAGATCATGATCGCGGTGATCTGCTGGGCGGTGATCGGCCTGCTTTGGCTGCTGGTGAATCGCACCCGCATCGGCAAGGCTCTGCTGGCCGCGGCGATCAACCCGCGCGGCCTTACCATGCTCGGCTTCGAGCTTTCCAACATCTATTTCCTGGTCTGGACGATTTATGGCGTGCTGGCGGGGCTTGCCGGCGTGCTGCTCGCCTCGTTTCTCGGCACCAGCCCGGCCAATACCGGCACGCTGACGGCGAGCGCCTTTTCCATTGTCGTGCTGGGCGGGCTCGGCAGCGTCTCGGGCTCACTCATCGCCGCTTATGTCGTCGGCTATCTGGAAACGATCACCGCCTATCTGGTGGCGCCGACCTTGCGGCCGATTCCGGCGCTGCTGCTGCTGGTCATCGTGGTTTATCTGCGGCCACAAGGGTTGCTGGGAAGGCGTTAAGAGAAGGAAGGAAGAACTACTTTTTGTGAACAAAAAGTAGCAAAAAAACTTTGTTAATTTGGGCGGTGCTGGTTTCGCAGCCACCGGCCAAAAGTCAAAAAAAGTTTTTGCGCCGCTTTTTTCAAAAAGCGGCCGCTTGCTTAAAAGTGGGGAAGGAAATGAGGCTTCTAAAAAATCCGTCTTTCTGGCTCATCGTGGCGCTGGTGCTGTTCGCTTTGGTCGCCCCATTATGGCTCTCCGCCTATTTCCTCGGTGTGCTCACGCTCGCTTATTATTTCGGTGTGTTCGCGATGAGCTGGGATCTTTTGTTCGGTTTCGCGGGCGAAGTGAATTTCGGCCCCACGGCGCTGATCGGGCTGGGGGCCTATGGCGCGGCGATGCTCAACAGCATGGCGGGCATGTCCATTCCGGTCTGCCTCATTTTCGGGGCGCTTCTGGCGGTTGCGGGCGGGGCGCTGCTGGCCTTGCCGGCGTTGCGGCTCACCGGCCCCTATTTTGGTCTCGTGACCTTGGTCGCGGTGCTTCTGCTGCAGAATTTCATTGTCATTTTCGCAGGAGTCACCGGCGGGGAAATCGGCATGACTGTGCCGAGCGTCCTCTCCGTCGACGCCAGTGTGAACTATGAATATGCGCTGGGTTTCCTGGTGATTTGCGGGCTGATTCTCTATGGCCTGTCGCGCTCGGCGCTCGGGCTGATCCTGCAAGCGAGCGGTCAGGATGCAACCGAGGCGGCAGCACTCGGTTTCAACATCACCAAGCATAAATTCGCGGCCTTTTGCATCAGCGCGCTGTTCTCCGGCCTCGCCGGGGGCATGCTGGTGTTTTACATGGGCACCGCCTCGGTGGATACGGTGATCGACATTTCCATCGGCGTGCAGATCATCATCATGGCCGTGCTCGGCGGGCGGCGCACCATTCTCGGGGCCGTGCTCGGCGCGGTGTTCATCATCCTTGCCAATGAGCTTCTGCGGCCGTTGGGGCAGTTGAACAATTTTGTCGTCGCTGCCGTCGCGCTTGCGGTGATTTTGTTTTGTCCCGACGGGTTTCTCGGTCTGGTGCGCCGCGCGAGGAGCGTCTGATGCGTGATGTGGTGATCAAGGATGCGTGCCTGAGCGTAAACGGCCTGACCAAGCGGTTCGGCGGGCTGGTGGCGGTGAAGGATCTTGGCTTTCGCATCATGCCGGGGGAAATTCTCGGCCTGATCGGCCCCAACGGCTCCGGCAAATCCACCGTGATGAAGCTGATCATGGGCATCATCAAGCCCAATGCCGGGTCGATCCAACTCGAGGGCATGGAAGTCGCCGGTTGGCCATCGCATCGCATCGCGCGAGCCGGCGTGGGCATCGTGTTCCAGCATTCCCGCCCACTGCACCGGCAGACGGTGCTGGAAAATATCAAGCTCGGTCTGTTGCCGGATTCCCTTTTGCGGCTGATGCATGACCGTGCGGTCGACCGCAAGGCACGGGAAATCGCCGCGCGCGTGGAGCTGGACCATGTGCTCGATCGTTACCCCGCGACGCTGCCCTTCGCGGATCTGCGCCGCATGGAGCTGGCGAAAGCGATTGCCCGCAATCCGAGGCTGGTGCTGGTCGATGAGCCTTTCGCCGGCCTCACCTCCCAGGAGGTGAAAAGTTTCTCGGCCTTGATCGAAGGGTTCCGTGATGATGGCAGGGCGGTGCTGCTCGTCGATCATAATGTGAAAAGCGTTGCGGCCATGGCGGACCGGGTGCTCGCAATGTATCTCGGCGAATATGTCGCCGAGGGCACGGCCGAAGAGGTGATGCGCAACGAAACGGTGCGCCGTGTCTATCTCGGCGGCGCCATCGAGGTCGCGGCGCGGCCGCAGATCAGTGAGAAAGCGGGGCCGCCGCTGTTGGATGTTGCGGATCTCAGCGTGTTCTACGGCAAGGCGCAGGCCTTGGACAAAGTGTCGCTTCACGTGAAGGAAGGCGAGTTCGTCTCCGTGGTCGGGCTTAACGGCGCCGGCAAAACCACCTTGTTCAACGCCATTTCCGGCCTGGTGCCTTATTCCGGCAGCATCAAATGGGGCGGTAAAACGCTGGCGGGGCGCAGCGCCGCGGCCATCGCCCGCGCCGGCATCGTGCAATGCGCCGAGACGCGACAGCTCTTCGGCGATATGAGCGTGCAGGAAAATCTCGATCTTGGCGGCTGGCATCTGCCCCCGGCGGAGTCCGCGAAGCAGCTCGACTGGCTGTTCGAGCTGTTCCCCATCCTGCGCAGCCGGCAGGGGCAGGCGGCCAAGACGCTCTCCGGCGGTGAGCAGCAAATGCTGGCGATTGCCCGAGCCTTGATGATGCGGCCAAAATTCCTGCTGCTCGACGAGCCAACCCTGGGACTCGCCCCGGTGATCCTGGAGCAGATTTCCCTTGCCTTGGAATTGCTGCGTAATACCACGCCGATCACCGTGCTGCTGGCCGAGCAGAATGTGACCTTCGCTCTTGCCTCATGCCGACCGAGTCTATGTGCTGGAGCATGCGCGCATCGTGTGGGAGGGCGATCCGGAGCGGTTCGCGCGCGAGGCTGGGACTGGGTATTTGTGAGGGGCAGGGAAGGAAGACTACTTTTTGTGAACAAAAAGTAGCAAAAAAACTTTGTTAATTTGGGCCGTGCCTGGTTTCGACGCCGCCGGCCCAATTTCAAAAAAGTTTTTGCGCCGCTTTTTCCAAAAAGCGGCCGCTTTCTTACCTTTAAGCCGGACGCGGCCGCACGGTCAGTTCGCCGACGCGTTTTTCATTGATCGTGCTTTGCACCAGCCGGTCCACATAAATGCCCGGCGTGTGGATCTGGTCGGGATCGAGCGTTCCGGCCTCGACGATCTCCTCCACCTCGGCGATGGTGATCTTCCCCGCCATGGCCATTTCCGGGTTGAAATTGCGTGCGGTCTTGCGGAAGACGAGATTGCCCGCCGGGTCGCCGCGCCAGGCTTTGACGATCGAAAGATCCGCCCGCAGCCAGGACTCGCGGACATAAAGCTGGCCTTCGAATTCTTCCACCTTCTTGCCGTCTGCCACCACGGTGCCGACCCCGGTGCGGGTATAGAAGGCCGGAATGCCGGCGCCGCCGGCGCGGATACGCTCGGACATCGTGCCCATTGGCGTCAGCTCCAGCTCGATCTCGCCGGCCTGGCATTGCTGCTGGAACAGCCGGTTCACGCCGAGATAGGAGCAGACGGCTCTACGGATCTGCCGCTGCGTCAGCAGGAACCACAGGCCGAAATTCTCGTTGCCGCAATTATTGGAGATAACGGTGAGGTCTTTGGTGCCGGCGCGGAAAATCTCCGCGATCAGGCTCTCAGGATTGCCGGCATAGCCAAATCCGCCGGACATGATCGTCATGCCATCGAACAGCAGGCCTTCCAGCGCTGCCGCCGGACTGGAGAAAATCTTCTGCACCATGAGCGCATAGAGCAATATGCGTGCGGGAGATCAAGAAAGGGGCCGCTTTTTGAAAAAAGCGGCCTGAGGCGCTCGAAGGGCACGGACCCAACTTAGTAAAGTTTTTTTGCTACTTTTTGTTCACAAAAAGTAGCGCTTACTTTTTTCTTTCCTTCAAGTACTCCGCGCGCGGCCGCGCCGCGTGGGATTTTGCCCGTTTGCAGAAATCCAGGCCAATATCGGTGCAATAATCCTCCAGCACCATCACAGACCCGGAGACGTCGGCCACGCCCACATAGCCGTCCGGCCTGAGCAGATAGACGGCGTCGCGTTCCAGCCCGGCGGTCTCGTAGGCTTCCCGCCAGGGGAACACATGCAGCGGAATTTCGCGGGCCCGGCACCAGGTCGTGAGGTTCGGCTCGGCTTTGCCATAGACATGCGCCTGCCAGTTCAGTTCGCACAGGGTGGTGAGATTATCCTGCCCATCCACATGCACCCAGGGAAGCCGGTCGCCGCTATGCACCTGCACCGCGCTGCCGCGGCTCAAAGGGCTGCCGCGGTAATTCACATTGATCTGCGACACGGTGCGGAACAGATAGTTGCGCATCGCCTCGAGGCGCGTCATGCCCTCCAGCAAAGACGGCACCAGCCTGGTGCGCAGCAGGGCGGCAAACAATCCTGGGGTGGTGGCGAGACGGAAGCCACGGTCGGTTGTCGCCAAGAGGCGGCGGGCGAAACGGATGCGTTCGCTCTCATAACTGTCCAGCAGCGTGGGCGGGGCCTGGCCGTGCAGCACGGCGGCAAACTTCCACGCCAGGTTGATGGCGTCGCCGATGCCGGTATTCATGCCCTGGCCCCCGGCCGGGCTGTGGATATGCGCCGCATCGCCGAGCAGGAAGGCCGCCCCCTTGCGCATCTGGGCGCAGACCCGGTGATGCACGCGAAAGGTCGTAAACAAGGTCTCAGCCTCAATGTTCAACTGCAAATGCTGGATCGCCCGGGCGCTGACATCGGCAAAGGTCAGCGTGTCCGGGCGGTCCGCCCGCTCATCGCGCAGCGTGCCGATCAGCCGCCCGTGGCCCGGGGTGGGGAGGGGGAAGAGAGCGAGAAAATCCGGCTCGTTGAGCTCGACATGCAATTCGCCATCGAAGGCCCGGCCGCTTCCCTTGATGTCGGCGACGTAAAAAAATGTCTCATAGCTGGCGCCTGAAAAACCGATGCCGAGGGTCTCGCGGACCGTCGAGTCGGCGCCGTCGCAGCCGGCGATGAACCGCGCCGCATAGAATTCCTCGCCGTCAGGTCCCTTGATCCGCGCCGTCACATGCTCGCCATGATCGGTAAAGCCGAGCAATTCATGTTGCCGCTCCACGGTCACCCCGGCCTCTTCCAGCCGCTCAAGCAACAGCCGCTCATGCTCAACCTGGGGGAAGATGAGCAAAAACGGGTAGGGGGTTTGCTCGCCGGCGATTTGCTCGAACAGCAGCCGTGCTTCAGGCTCGCCCTTGACCCAGAGATTGATTGCCGGGACTTTGTGGCCGCGCGCGACCGCGGCGTCAGCGAGGTTCAACTGCCGGTAGAGTTCCAGCGTGCGCGCCTGCACGGAAAGCGAATAGGATATGGTGGCAGGCCCGGAATTCTTGTCGATGATGCGGGGGCGGATCCCCTGTTTTGCCAGCCACAACGCCAGCACCAGCCCGGTGGGTCCGGCCCCGACGATCAGCACGTCATGGCGCATCGCTTCTTCCTTTCCGCTTCGGCGACTTGCGCCGCGTAAAGCCCGATCAGGGCTCAGTATTATAGACCAAAAACCGGCAGGCATGGGGACGTTTTTGGACGGGGTGCCGGCCCGCGCAGGGGGGCTTGATCAAAAACTGGCGAGATCGGGAAATGACCCAAGATAAGACCTCCATCCTCGAAATTCCGGAGTGACGATGCCGATTTCCGACCACGCCGACCGCCAGGCGACGAAGCTTTTGGCACGTCTGGCCTGTGCCTTGTTCTTCACCTTCATGACCATCGGCCTGCCCTTGCCGGTTGTCCCACTTTATGTGGGGCACGATCTGGGCTTCGGCAATGTGTTGGTCGGCATTGCGGTCGGCATCCAGTTTCTCGCCACCATCCTGACGCGCGGTTATGCGGGCCAGACGGCTGATGCCGAGGGCGCGAAAGGCGTGATGCTGCGCGGCATGTTCTTTTGCGGCTGTTCCGGCGTGGCGCTGATCCTCTCCGCAGCTTTGCCCTTGCCCGACGGTCTGCGCCTTGCGGTGCTGATCGCCGGCCGGTTGATTCTCGGTTTTGGCGAGAGCCAGGTGGTTGTGGGCATGATGGGCTGGGCCATGGGTACGGTCGGCCCGGCCCGCACTAGCCTTGCGCTCGCCTGGACCGGCATGGCCATGTACGGCTCGCTGGCAGCGGCGGCGCCGATCGGTTACCTGCTCTATCGCCAGGGCGGGTTGGTCGTGGTTGGCCTAGCCGCCATCGTCGCCCCGCTCATCGCCGCTGCTCTGGCGTTTGGCGTGCCGCATGTCGCCCCGCATCCGGGGCAGCGCAAATCCTTCCTGAAAACCATCGGGCTGATCTGGCAGGCCGGCCTGGGCGTGATGCTGCAAGGCGTGGGCTTTGCCGGGATCGGGACCTTCGTCTCGCTCGATTTCGCCGCGCATCGCTGGGCCGGCACCGGCGTGGCGATGACCTGCTTCGGCGGCGCGTTCGTGCTGGTGCGGATTTTCTTCGGCCGCGCGCCGGACCGGTTTGGCGGCGGCCAGGTCGCCATGGCGTCCTTTGTGGTCGAAATCATCGGCCAGGCGCTGCTCTATCTGGCCCCGTCGGCGCCGGTCGCGCTACTCGGCGCGGCGGCGACCGGCGCCGGCTGTTCGATGATCTTCCCGTCGCTGGGGGTGGAAATCGTCAAACGCGTGCCGGCGCAGATCCGCAGCACCGCGCTCGGCGGCTTTGCCGCCTTCCAGGACCTGGCTTACGGGCTGACAGGGCCGCTCACCGGCATCTTCGCCACCGCCTACGGCTATCCTGCCGTGTTCGGCGTCGGCGCCGCCTGCGGTGTGGGCGGGTTGTTCATCACCGGCGCCATCATCCGCGGCGCGCTGGGCTGGCGTTCCGTGAGCTAGGAAAGGAAGCAAGGAAGGCTACTTTTTGTGAACAAAAAGTAGCAAAAAAACTTTTTTATCCTTCAGGCCGTGCTGGTTTCGCTGCCCCCGGCCCAAAGTCAAACAAGTTTTTGCGCCGCTTTTTCCAAAAAGCGGCCACTTTCTTTTTTTTGACTCTTAGCTGGACGGCAGCCCGGGGATAGGCACGCCGAATGTCTGCAGCAGCAGGATGGCGTTGAGCGCCAGGATCGCCACGGTGCCCAGGATGGCCAGCGCATTGGTCAGGCGGCTATTGGCGAACTCGCCCATCAGGTCGCGCCGCCGGGTGAACAGCAGCAGTGCGATCATCGGCAGCGGCAAGGCGAAGGACAGCACCACCTGGCTGATCACCAGCGCGTAAGTGGCGTTGACGCCAAGGCCGATGACCACGAAAGCCGGGACCATGGTGATCAGGCGCCGCACCGCGACGGGGATGCGGAAGCCGACAAAGCCCTGCATGATCATCTGCCCGGCCATGGTGCCGACGGCGGAGCTGGAAATGCCGGAGGCCATCAGCGAGATCAGGAACACGGCAGCAGCGCCGGCGCCGAGCAGAGGGGTCAGCGTATGATAGGCGGTCTGGATTTCCGCGACATCGCTATGGCCGGCATGGAAGGCGGCTGAGGCCATCATCACCATCGCCATATTCACGGCGCCGGCGCCGGCCAGGGCGATGATGCATTCCCGGTTCGAAAAGCGCAGCAACGCCCGGCGTTCTTTTATATTCCGGGCGGGCGCGCGCGCCTGGGTGAGGGCCGAATGCAGATAGACCGCATGGGGCATGATGGTGGCACCGATGATGCCGACGGCGATGGTCAGGGCTTGCGCATTCGGCAGCGAGGGCACGACGCTGTGCAGCCCGGCCTGGCCCCAGGCGATGGGGGCAATGAACATCTCGATGACGAAGCACAGGCCGACAACGCTGACGAGCCCGCCAATGATGAGCTCGATCGGCCGAAAGCCGCGCCGGTCGAACAGCAGAATGCCATAAGTGACCAGCCCCGTGGCCACCATGCCGGCGAGCAGTGGCAGCTTGAACAAGAGCGAGAGCCCGATCGCGCCGCCGAGAAACTCTGCAAGGTCGGTCGCCATCGCGGCAATTTCGCTGACGCCCCACATGGCATAGACAACCGGCGCCGGAAATTGCGCGCGGCACATCTCGGCGAGATTCTTGCCTGTCACGATCCCGAGCTTGGCCGAAAGCGCCTGGAACAGCATGGCGATCAGGCTCGCCATCAGCACCACCCAGAGCAGGCCATAGCCGAACGCCGCACCGGCCTGGATGTTGGTGGCGTAATTGCCCGGATCCATATAGGCGATGGAGATGATCACCGCGGGGCCCGCGAACAGCAGAGCGGAGCTGAGGCCGCGCCGCCGGCCCGCCAGCACCTCGCGTATGCCGTGCGTGGTCTGCTCGGTCAGTGAGGATTTCGCCTGTTCGATATAATCGCTCATGGGACTCCGCAGCTTCTGCACCACAATGTAGCTGTGGCTACATTTTTGACAAGAGGCTTTATTCTCGTGCCTCGATGACAAATCGATGACTTCGCGCCGGTCGGCGATGGCGTGGTTCAAGACTCCGTGAGCATGCCGACGAGGCTGGTGGCGCCGAACGGCCGGCTGATGGCTGTTAAGGACGATAAGCGGCCGCAAACAGCCGGTGCTTATCGTCCGCGATGGCCGGCCGGTTCGCCTTGGTGTCCCTCTTGACTTTCGCCCCTTCGCAGGGCTAGGGCCGCAACGGCCAGCCGGCATGGTGCCGGTTGCCAGTTAGTTTGTCACGCGAACAAGGATCACATGAACCCGCGATCTACCAGCGAGCCCACGGAGGGCGATAGTCGGCGCTTTGCGCTGATTGTCTCGCCGCTGTGTGGCTTTGATGCCTGGGGGCCCGGTGTGACCGCGAGGGTTTCAGCCGCTTGAGCTGATCCCATCCGGCCACGGCCTCCCAGGCTTGAGCAATAGCTTCAGCAATAGGAGGCCGATATGGCCGAGATTTTGAAATTCGTCCCACGCCGTGGGCGTGCCGAAATGCTTGATTATGGCCGGAGCGTGTGCTGCGCCCGGCAATGTGGACCTGCGCAATCTGCAGCGCGATCGCACGCGTGCGGTCTGGCGTCAGGATGCCAATGGCCGCCTGTACATCCAGTGGAAGATCGATAACGACGCAGCGATCTAACGCGCCGTCATCTTCGCTGTTTTAATCAAAGCCCCTCCGCTCCGGAGACCGATGATGACTGTCGCCACGTCAGTGAGCCGCCAGGCTGCGCGCATGCGCGGCACTGCCGCATTCCATGCGGCTTCGAGCTTTTCGTTGGATAACCGCCAGACACAAAGGCGCGGTTGCGCCTTGGGATGCGATCAATGAGCCAGATTACCGATACTTCGACCGAGCCGGCGACGGCGGTTCTCGACCAGGCGCATCTCGGAGACATCCGCGGCGCTTTTGGTACGATCAGCCGCGGCGATACCGCCCCGCGGCGGAGCTGGAAGACGCGCCTCGTCACCCTGGCCGCCATCGTCGGGCCCGGCCTGATCGTCATGACCGGCGATAACGATGCCGGCGCCTTCAGCACCTATAGCCAGGCCGGCCAGGATTACGGCTATTCGCTGTTATGGACGCTGCTGCTTATGTTGCCAGTGCTCTACGTCAACCAGGAGATGGTGATCCGGCTGGGTGCCGTGACCGGCGTCGGCCATGCCCGCCTCATCCTCGAGCGTTTCGGCAAGTTCTGGGGCGCGTTCAGCGTCATCGATCTGTTCCTGCTGAATGCGCTGACCATCGTCTCGGAATTCATCGGCATCAATCTCGGCCTGCAATATCTCGGCGTGCCGAAGATCGCGGGCGTGTTCGTCGCCGCCGTCGTCATCATCGGCGCCGCCAGCACCGGGGATTTCCGCAAGTTCGAGCGCTTTGCGATGTTTCTCATCGCCTTCAGCTTCCTGCTGGTGCCGCTCTTTGTGCTGGTGCATCCGCCGCTGGGCGCGGTGGCGAATGGCTTCTTCGTACCGCAGATGCCGCATGTTCCGTCCGACGGTCTGGCCGCGGTGCTGTTGCTGGTGATCGGCATCATCGGCACCACGCTGGCGCCCTGGCAGCTCTTCTTCCAGCAGAGCTATGTCGTCGATAAACGCATCACGCCGCGCTTCATCCGCTATTCGCGGGTTGACCTTGCGATCGGCTTCATCATCGTGATCGGCGGCGCGGTGGCGCTGATGGCGGCGGCGGCGGCAACCTTCATGCACCATCCCGAGTTCGGGAATTTCACCGACGATCTCGGCGTGGCGGACGGGCTGCAGAAATATGCCGGGCGGCTGCCGGCGGTGGTGTTCGCGCTGGCGCTGATCGATGCCAGCATCATCGGCGCCTCCGCGGTGTCACTCTCCACGGCCTATGCGATCGCCGATGTCTTCAAGCTCAACCATTCGCTGCACCGCAAGCCGGGAGAGGCGAAGTTCTTCTACGTGGTCTATGGTGGCCTGCTGTTCGGCGCGGCGGCGCTGGTGCTCACCCCGGGCATGCCGCTCGGGCTCATCACCAACTCGGTGCAGGGGCTGGCCGGCGTGCTGCTGCCGAGCGCCACGGTGTTCCTGCTCCTGCTGTGCAATGACCGGGCGGTGCTCGGCCCCTGGGTGAACGGACGCTTCATCAATCTCCTCACCGGTGTTGTCATCGCGGTGCTGCTGCTGCTCTCGGTCATTCTCACTGCCGCCGTGGTCTATCCGGCGATCACCGGCGCCCAGATCATCGCGATCCTGGGCGGCGGCAGTATTCTTGGCCTGGTCGTCGCACTCGTCATGTTCGCTGATGAAGCGGCTGAGCGGTGCTCCGAAGGCCCCTCCGGTCGATCGTTCCGGTCAGGATGAGTGGCGGATGCCGCCGCTCCACAAGCTGCCGCCCGGCGGCTTCACGCCGGCGATGCGGGTCTGGATGATGGCGTTGCGTGGTTATCTCTTTCTTGCCGGTGGCCTTGTGATCGCGCGCATCATCGAACTCGCTTTAACCGGCTCTCCGTAAACTCTAACCGCGGCGCTGGCCCGGTTGCCGCGATCGGCTTTGGCCGGTCGCGTGCGGCGGCGCGCGCCTGTTCCTCTTCTGCCCCCGAATCTGTTCTGTGTAGGTCACCATGCATATTCAATTTGCTGGATTCTCGAACGCGTCCGCTCAATCCCGCCTGCTCAAGCTCTCCGCACTGCTCTCGGTCGGCCTTGCCTCCGTGCCGTTCGCCGCTGAGGCGCAGACGGCGCCGCAGAGCGTCACGATGGCAGCCCCGACGCCGCAGCCTTTGCCCACCCCGGTGCCACCCGCCCCGGCACAGACGCCGGCTCCCCAGCAATGGGCGATCCATGCCCAGGCGACCAGCATCTGGATGCTCCAGCCGGCGTTCCATTCGCCCTATCAGGGGGCGCAAAGCCTGAGCCCCGCCGCGAACGGGCGGGAGACGGTCGATGCCACGATCTATCTCGGCTACCGCCCATGGAGCGGCGCGGAACTCTGGGCTGACCCGGAGATGGATCAGGGCTTTGGCCTCAGCAACACCACCGGCCTTGCGGGTTATATCAATGCCGAGTTCGAGCAAGGTCGGCGAGGCCTATCCCTATTACCAGATGCCGCGTGCCTTTTTCCGCCAGACGATCGATCTCGGCGGCGCCACCGAGGAGGTCGATCCTGATCTCAACCAGCTCGGCGGCACGGAGACGGCGAACCGGCTGGTCTTCACCGTCGGCAAATTCGCGGTCACGGATATTTTCGATAACAACAGCTACGCCAACGATCCGCGCAACGACTTCCTGAACTGGTCGATCGTCGATATGGGCGCGTTCGACTATGCGGCGAATGCCTGGGGCTACACTTACGGCGCGGCGGCGCAATGGTATCAGGGCCCCTGGACCTTCAGTGTCGGCGCCTTCGATCTGTCGCAGATTCCGAATGGCGAAAAACTCGATATGCGCATCGGGCAGCAGATGCAGTATGTGGGGCAGATTGAACGGCGCTATGCCATCGCGGGTCAGCCCGGCGCGATCCGTGTGCTCTATTTCCTCTCACGCGGGATGCTCGGCAGCTATGGCGATGCGCTGGCCCTGGCGGCGCAAACCGGCGGCACCCCCAACACGGCGAATGTGCGCGAAGAACGCAGCAAAGGCGGGTTCGGCATCAATATCGAGCAGCAGATCATTCCAGGGATCGGTTTCTTCGCGCGGGCGAGCGCCAATAATGGCGGGGTCGAGGCGGATGAATATACCGATATCAGCCAGTCGGTCTCGGCCGGGTTTTCGGTCCAGGGAGGATTCTGGGGCCGGCCGAATGACACGCTCGGTCTCGCCGGCGCAGTGAACACGATTTCGCACGAGGCCAAGGAATATTTCGCTGCGGGCGGCATGGGGATTCTGATTGGCGATGGGCAGCTCTCAGAGGCGGGACCTGAGCAGATCCTCGAGACCTATTACAGCATCCCGATGTTCCATTACGCGCATCTCACGGCGGATTATCAGTTCATCAACAACCCCGCTTACGACCGCCAGCGCGGGCCGGTCTCGGTGTTTCAGCTGCGGCTGCATGTGCAGATTTAAGAAAGGAAGTGGCCGCTTTTAAAAAAGCGGCGGGCCCATGGCGTTGCGGCGCGACGGGCCCTGTTTACCAGTAAAAGAAGTTTTTTGCTTCTTTTTTTCAAAAAAGAAGCCCTTCCTTCCTTCTTCCTTTCTATGACGCGGACCCGCGCAGCACCACGCACGGCATCTGCCGTTGGCCCAACAGCGAACACGCCACCAGCGCCTGGCTGGCGGAGAGATGCACCAGCCGCGCCCGGTACAGCACCAGCCCGCCAAAGGGCGTGGTCGCCGGTAGGGCAATATCGGCGGAATGGAGTTCGGCCGGCAGCTGTGCCCGAGCGCTATCCGCCACGCTCCGCGCCAGGCTCAGCTGGGAGAATGCACCGACCTGGATCGCCCATTCTTCCGCGGGCGGATGAGGCGGTGCCGCAATCGTCAAGGGAGCTTCAGGCGCCGCGCCGGGCTGGTACAAGGCGGAGGTGAGGCCCGCGCTGCCGGCGGGGGCGGGGGCGGGGGCGCAAGAATGGGCTGGATCATAGGCGGCATCCGGGTCGCACACCGCATTGTTCAATTGTGCCACCTGGACCGGTTGCGGCGCCGGGGCGCAGGGGCTTGCCGGATCGTAAGCCGCATTCAGATCGCACGTGCCTTGCCCGGCGGGGCCGGCGGTGCAGGGCGCATCCGGGTCATACGCCGTGTTCATATCGCAACTGCCGGCGGCTGCCCCGATATCATTCACCGCGAGCACCACGGGGGCCGCGCCGGTCTGGGCCGGTGTCACGGCACTGCACGGGTGCGCGGGATCATAGGCCGCGTTCACATCGCAGCCGATGGCGAAGTCCACCTCATTGGGCAATGCGGCGGATGTGCCGGCATTCGCCACGGCATAATTCGCGAAGGGGCCGGAGAAGGCGATCTGGGCGCCCAGATTCGGCGTCACCACGGCGAGATAATTCGCCGTCTCCGCCGGCAGCGGTTGCGTGCCGGCGAGATAAGCGTCGACATCTTCCGGCCCGGCATTATAGGCCGCGAGAAAGCCCGGTGCGCCGTAGCGGTCATACATCTGTTTGATATAAGCGGCCCCGGCCAGGATATTGTCGCGCGGATTGAACGGGTCGGGCCCCAACCCCTCGCTCGCCTCCAGCATCTGGTAGGTCTCCGGCATCAGCTGCATCAGCCCCATGGCGCCGACCGGCGAGACCGCCTGTTCCTCGCCGCCGGATTCCTGTTGCATCACGGCACGGATCCATTGCGCCGGAATGAAATAGCGTGCCGCCGCCTCGTCGACATAGGGGCCCCAAGGATCGTCCGGGGGACCAGGCGGCGGGTAATAATGCGTCGGCGCATAGGCCTGGCCGCCATTGCCCGTGCCGGTACTGTAACCGCCCGAACCCGCGCAGGCGCCCAGCAACAGCGCTGGCAGCAGCGTCAAAAGAAAACGCAACCATATGTCGAGCCTGCTTGTCAGCCGGCCTTGATATTCCACCTGCCTCGGCATCCGCTCCGCCCCATTTCGGCGGCAAACCTACCTTTGGCCGGCGTGAGTTTGTCAATTTTTTTCTATGCCCGGCGCACAGCCGATCATGGTCTCGGGTGCTTTTCTTTCAGCCTGGCCTTCAGGCCGCCGACGGCGTTCTGCACCTTGCCTTCGACCTTGTCGGCGGTTCCTTCGGATTGCAGCTTGGCGTCCCCCGTCAGTTTGCCGGCGGCCTGTTTGACCGCGCCTTTGGCCTGTTTGGCGGAACCTTGGATCCGATCTTTGTTCATGGAGCATCTCCTATGGTTATGCGCCGGTCAGCCCGTAACGGCGCGTTTAAGGGTGCGGAGAATCAGGTGCGTGGGTGTTGGCGCTGTTGGTCAAGGCATGCCCGCCTTGTGAGACGTCTTGACCGAAGCCGGCCGTGGTATGGCAGGCGCTGAGCAGTGGCGCGACGCCGGTCAGCGTGGCGAGCATAAGCGCGATGCGAAGCGATTTGGCCATCCAGAACTCCTGTTTCTTGTCCGGCACCGATTTCGCGCCGTGGGCGCTGGTGCCTGTTTCAATAAATAAAACATCGGAATGAAACAGGAGAGATTCAACAGTTGACGCGCGACATTGCCGCTTTGACAGGCAAGGCACATGAAGCAATGTTTTTTTAGAGCCGCGCGTGCCAAAATTTCAAAGATTGTCTGGGGGGGAAACAAAGCCGACGGGACGGTCATCGCGAGAATTTTCAGATCCTGCCAGAATGACCAATTCCTGATGTAATCGAAGTCGAATTCCACGCGCTTGCGCAGTTTCTCTTCCGTATCGGTATTGCCGCGCCAGCCATTCACCTGCGCCCAGCCGGTCATGCCGGGCTTGACCCGGTAGCGCATCATGTAATCGGGCATCACCTCGGTATAGATCCGGCCATCGGCCTTGGCGCGGGGCGCGTGCGGCCGGGGGCCGACCAGCGACATGTCGCCGAGCAGCACATTGATAAGCTGCGGCAATTCATCGATGGAATATTTGCGCAGATATTTGCCGACGCGGGTGACGCGGAAATCGCCCTTGCAGACGAGTGCTTCGGCGGCGCGGTCGGCACTGGCCACGTGCAGGCTGCGGAATTTGTAGATATCGAAGCTGCGGCCGAACTGCCCGGTGCGCTTCTGCAGGAAAAAGACCGGCCCGGGACTGTCGAGGAGAATCGCCATGGCGATCAGCAGAAAGACCGGCGCCAGCGGGACCAGGAGCCCGAGCGAAACGGCGAGATCGAGCGTGCGTTTGGTGAAACCGTCCAGGAGTGAAAAAGGTGGCACCATCAAGGTCGGCATCACCACGCCGTGGCTTTGATTGTTGGCATGATCAAGGCTCAAGGCCGGTGGCGTGGCGTCGGGCACCAGCCGCACCGTGAGCGGCAGGAAGCGCAGCCGGTCGATCAGCGTGGAAATCCGTTTGCCCGCCGACCAGGGCAGGGCCATGTAGACATCGGTCAATTCATGGTCGTGGATATAGCTGACCAGCCCGTCGATCGTGCCGAGATAAGGCAGCTGGTTGTGCAAAGGACCGGGCCGTGCTGTCCGGTCGTCGAAAAAACCAACAGCGTGGATGTTCTGCCACCGGTCAGCTTCGAGTTCTTTCAGCAGCCGCGCAGCGGCTTCGCTATTGCCGATGAAGGTCACGGGCCGCGCCGGCCAGGTCTCGCGCGGCATGGTTTGCGAAAAGCGCAGGACCAGCCACCGCCAGATGCTGATGGCGCTGGCCGCGATCGCGCCCCATAAGGCCAGAGCCGGCACGCTGGCGAGGATATCGCTGGAGAGCAGCAGCGCCACCACGAACATCGCGGCGAGGATGCGCAGGGCTTCGCCGCGGCGGCGTTTGCCGGGCGGCCGCGCCATCGCATCGCCGGCAACCAGCAGAAATACATAGCCGGCGGCCATCGCCACCCGATTGGGCAGAGCCGCCCCAGGCGCCGCGGCGTGAACGAGGGCGCCGCTGCCCAGCACGATCATGGCCTCGATCAAAACAATGCCGCCCTCCAGCAGGCGCGCGAAGAGGTTGGGCGGGCAGGAGGCAGGGCGGCTGAGCGAGGCAGACGCGGCGATCCGCCGCACGGCACGGAATTTCTCTGCGTGCCCGGAAGAGGGAAGAGATGGGGAGGCCGTGTGAGCCTCTGAATTTGGATAATCGACGCTCATCTCGATGGAGTTATGAACGGTCGGGGTGAAAAATTCCGGTCGCCCTGCGCGACCGGAGCTGGCGCGTTGCGATCCGGTTGCGCCTTTAATAGCCCGGCTGCGTCTGCGTATGGGTCGTTTGCGTGGTCACCGTGCCTGGGGTGCCGGGCGCCAGGAGCGGCGCTTGCGGCGGCGTTGTGGTGGCCGGCGCTGCGCCTGTCTGCTCCGTGGTCGTTGTCGTCGTTGTGGCAGGCGGGGAAGAGCCGCAGCCTATCAGGGGCAAGGTGCCGCCCAGGATCATGCCGCAGAGCAGCATGCGTGTCGTCGTGTGTGTCGTCATGATGATCTCCCTGTATGCGCTCAGTAGGACGTGGTCGTGGTCGAGCTGCGCTTGGTGACCACGGGCGGAGGTTGCACCGTCGTGGTTGTGGTGCTCTGGCTGGTGGCGCCGCTGCTGTTGCCGTAGGTGGTGCGGGTCGTGTTGTATTGGTTCCCATGACTGTCCACCCCGCGTTCGGTTGTGGTGGTGCTCAATGCCCCTGGAGGCGGCGGCACAACCGGCGCCGGCGTCACCGCCGGGGCTGTTGTCGTGGTTGTCGTCTGCGATGTGGTCTGCGCCAGTGCGGCGCCTCCGATGAGGAGCAACGCAGACATGGTCATCATCAAGCTTTGTTTCATGTTATCAGTCTCCGGACAATTTCTGAAAAAGCGCGGTTTTCAAAGCCGCAAAACCATCGCTCGATCAATATCGAAATGATTCGTGTCTGACTTCACGGTATCCTATATTGTCGTCTGCTCCCGTCTCAAAAAGGCGCGGCGCTGTTAAACTGTCGTCACGAAATGAAAAACTCCTTTTGCGTGCAGATTAATTTTAAAATTGCATCGGGAGATTGGTGTTTTCTGGACGCCGGTTCATGGTCTGACAACACGGGCGCTGGCGGTTAATGATGGGTTGATGAGGTAAGCGATGAGGGAGAGATTTGGCGATGCGCTGAAACCCTATCGAGACAAACGGCGTTTCGAAGAAACGCGTGAGCCGCGCGGTGCCTTGACAGATCGACATGATCAGGGTGCGCTCTACGTGATTCAAAAACATGATGCGCGGCGTCTGCATTATGATTTTCGTCTCGAACTGGATGGTGTGCTGCTGAGCTGGGCGGTGACGCGCGGCCCGAGTTATGATCCCACGCAGAAGCGACTGGCCGTGCGGACCGAAGACCATCCTTTGGAATATGGGCGGTTTGAAGGAACGATTCCGAAAGGAAATTATGGCGGCGGCACCGTCATGTTGTGGGATACCGGGCATTGGATCCCGCTGGGAGATCCGCATCAGGGGTTGGAGACGGGCAAGCTGGCCTTCGAGTTGCAGGGGGAGCGGCTGCACGGCCGTTGGGCGCTTGTGCGCATGCGGCCTCGTCCAAACGAGAAAGGGGAAAACTGGCTTTTGGTGAAAGAGAAGGATGCGCTGGCCAACAGCCACGACGATTTTCTGAAAACAGAAACCAGAAGCATTGTTTCCGGCCGCGAGATGGAGGAAATCGCGCGTGCGGATAACGAGCGTGCGGCTGAGCCGGTCAGCCTTCCTGATTTTATCGAGCCGATGTTGGCGAGGCTCGTCGATGAGCCGCCCCAGGGCCGCGATTGGCTATTTGAAATCAAATATGACGGCTACCGTGCCCTGATCGCTGCCGATCATGCCAAGGTCAGAGTCTTTACCAGGTCGGGCGAGGACTGGACGCATCGTTTCTCTTCCATTGCCGAGGCATTCGCCAGATTGCGGCTGCCATCAATCTTGCTCGACACGGAGATTGTCGTCATCGATCAATCCGGCCGGACGGATTTTGCGGCCCTGGCGGCGGCGCTGTCCGGCGACAGGAAGCCGCTTTCCTGTTTTGTCTTTGACCTGTTGTCGCTGGAGGGGGAGGATTGGCGCGCTCATCCGCTGACGGCCCGCAAAGCGCGGCTGAAGGCCCTGCTCGGGACGCCGGGCAAGACAGCGCCGGTGCAATATAGCGAGGTTTTCGAAGGCAACGGTGCCGCCTTGTTGAAAGCCGCCTGCGCGCACGGGCTCGAAGGCATCATGGCCAAACGAGCGGACAGCGCCTATCGCAGCGGGCGGCATGATAGCTGGCTGAAAATAAAATGCAGCCACGTGCAGGAATTCATCGTCATCGGCTTCTCCGCATCGGATCGAAGCCGCCCCTTCGCATCGTTGTTGATGGCGGTACGGGACGCGGAAGGTTTGCGTTATGCCGGCCGTGTCGGCTCAGGTTTTTCGCAGGCGATCCTGGAGCAACTTGGAAGCTGGCGGGATCGCAATATCCTTAAGGCGCCACCTTGTGACATTCCCGCACCCCTGCGCAAAGGCGTGACCTGGGTCAGGCCGCAACTGGTGGCCGAGGTGGCGTTTGCCGGTTGGACCCGGGACGGGCTGATCCGCCACGGGCGGTTTATCGGGCTGCGCGAGGATAAAAAAGCCGATGAGGTGAAACGTGAGATCCCCATGAAAGCATCCTCTAACATAACGCTCACCCACCCGGACCGGGTTCTCTATCCCGATTGCGGGATCACCAAGGCCGCGGTGGCTGAGTATATTCAGGCCGTGTCACCTTTGATGCTTCCCTATGTGGAAGGGCGATTCATGAGTTTCGTGCGCTGTCCGAACGGCACGGAAAAGCCATGTTTTTTCCAGCGCCATCTTCTGCCGGGATTTGGGGAGGCCTGGCATAGCGCGGAAATCGCCCTCAAGGACGGCGAGCGAAACGCCTTCATCTATTTTGACCAGCCGCAAGCTTTGCTCGCCGCTGTGCAAATGGGTGTTCTGGAATTCCATATATGGGGCGCCCGGCGCGCCGAACCGGACAAGCCCGATCGCCTCGTATTCGATCTGGACCCAGATGTGTCGGTGGGTTTTGACGCCGTAAAGGCGGCGGCGGTTCGCGTGCGTGAGGTGTTGGAGGTTTTGGGGCTCCAGAGTTTGCCGCTCCTGAGCGGCGGCAAGGGGATCCATGTGGTTGTGCCGTTGGTACCGTCGCAGGAATGGCCGGTCGTGAAGGCGTTTGCCGCTGCCCTGGCGGCGCGGCTGGTGGCTGAGGCCCCCCACCAATTCATCGCAACCATGAGCAAGGCAAAACGCAAGGGAAAGATTTTCATTGATCATTTTCGCAACGAAATCGGCGCCACGGCCATTGCCCCGTTTTCACCTCGTGCCCGGCCCGATGCCGCGGTGGCATGGCCTGTCAGCTGGGCGGAACTGAAAACCGTTGAAGCGGCGAATGAGGTCAAGATTCCGACTGCCGCAGCTTCGCTCGGAAGGGGGGATCATTTTTGGGCGGGTTATGATGAGATGCGCCAGAGCCTTTCGGCAGCGGCGATCAAGGCCGTATCCCGGTCATGACATCAGTTCAGCGCTTGAAGATCGAGGCGATGCATTTTCGAAGCTGTTCGAGCGTGAATGGCTTCGTCAGAATATGCATGTTCTGACGGTGGTTATCCTTATCGGAAATCGAGATATCCGCCTGACCGGTAATGAACAAGATTTTCAGCTCCGGTCGCAACAGCAGCGCGGCATCGGCGAGCTGGCGGCCGTTCAGGCCGCCGGGCAGGCCGATATCGGTGATCAGCAAATCGAGTTTTTGCTCCGTTTCCAATAGTTTCAGCCCGGACAGACCGTCTTCCGCTTCGATATAGCGGTATCCGATATCCGCTAATGTCTCCGTCACCAGCATACGTATGAAGGCCTCGTCGTCGACCACCAGAACCATTTCGTTTTCGGCGCTTCGATGGGCGTCGTGGTGGGTGTCGGCATGCTCCGCTGCGCCGTCGCCGGCGTAACGCGGGAGGCACAGATGGACTTGCGTGCCCTGTCCTGGCTCGGACTCGATCCAGGCTTTGCCGCCGGATTGATGGGCGAAGCCATAGATCATGCTCAGCCCCAATCCCGTGCCTTCGCCGAGCGGTTTGGTGGTGAAGAACGGTTCGAAAGCGCGCTCGATGATTTCTTTGGGCATGCCGCTGCCGGTATCGGTGACCGACATGACGACATATTCCCCGGCCGGGAGGTCCTGCGCATTCGCGGACTGCAGCTCCGAGGGGCGATTTCTGGCCGTGATGGCGAGGCGGCCGCCATCCGGCATGGCGTCGCGGGCATTGATGCAGAGATTGAGGAGGGCGTTTTCAAGTTGGTTGGGATCGACCACGATCGCCCAGACATCGTCAGGAATGTCCACGATGAGCTCGATCGTGGGGCCGACCGTGCGGTGGATGAGATCCTCGAGCCCGGAAGCGAGACGAATGATATTGATCGGCTGCGGGGCGAGAGTTTGCCGGCGGGCAAAAGCGAGCAATCGGCTGGTCAGGGCCGTGGCGCGCTTGGCCGAGCCATGGGCGACATTGATGTAACGGTCGAGCTCCTTGACGCGGCCTTGGGCCAGACGGGTTTCGATGAGCTCCAGGCTTCCTAAAATGCCCGTGAGGAGATTGTTGAAGTCATGGGCGATGCCGCCCGTCAATTGGCCGATGGCTTCCATTTTCTGTGCCTGGAACAAAGCTTCGCGGGCTTCCTCCAAAGCGCGTTTCGCTTCGGTCTGTTCCGTGATGTCCCGGGTGATTTTCGCAAAACCGATCACGCCCCCTGATTTGTCCCTGATCGGGTCAACGATCACGTTGGCCAGGAACCGGCTCCCATCCTTGCGGATGCGCCATCCTTCCCGTTCATACCGTCCTTCGCGCATAGCCGTCTCAAGGGCGATCTGCGGCCGTCCGGCTTGGAGATCGTCCTCGGTGTAAAAATTCGAAAAACTCCGGCCGATGATTTCTTCGGGTCGATAGCCGTAGATCCTCTGGGCACCGAGATTCCAGTTTGCCACCATGCCGTCGAGCGAAAGCAAATAGATGGAATAATCCGAAACGCCTTGAACGAGCAGCCGGAACTGTTGCTCCTCGCGCCGGAGGGCCTCTTCGGCGCGCTTTTTTTCCGTCAGGTCGCGGGTGATCTTGGCGTATCCGGCGCTTTCGCCGGATGATGCCCGGATCGGATCGATGACCACATGGGCCCAGAAACGCGTGCCGTCTTTGCGGATTCGCCATGCCTCGGTTTCGAAGCGTCCGGCTGAGGTGACGATCTGAAGGACACGCGCCGGCATGCCGGCTTGCCGGTCGTCCGGCGTATAAAAGATCGAGAAATGCTTCCCAATGATTTCCGAGGCGCGATAACCGTGGAAGCGCTCGGCTCCGGGATTCCAGCTTGTCACGATCCCCGCAGGGTCGAGCATGAAGATGGCATAATCCGTTACAGCATCCACGAGGAGGCGATAGCGGCTATCGTTTGTGAGCGATGGCTCGAAGTGATGCACGTCCGTCATGGCCGCCCAGTTTCCTATCGATGACGCAAGTCGAATCATTCGATTCCGGCGGGCCACCATTCGGAGATCTGGTCGATATTCACTCCGCCGATATTCACTCTCATGCTAAGCGTGAATCCTCATGCCAAGCGTGAATTTTTCTTTCTCGTTCTTCTAATTTTTTATACTCCCTTTCGCGGTAATTAGCACGTTTTTTGTGCATGGCGAGGCCGGGCGTCATGCGCCCGTCCTCAGCCAAAATCGGGTGGGGTCAATATTTGTCGCGCAGCCTTCCGCCGATCGCACCGGACACGCTGGCAATGAATGCGCCGATCAGGAGTGCTACGAAACTATAGATCGCGGCCGCGGAAGCGGCCTTGCGGCTGGCATCGGCGGCATGTTTGGCCGCGCGCACCATGGCCTGTTCGCGGCTGAGAATGTCCGCCACGCGCGCTTGCGCGTCGGCCGGCGGCAGGCCGGTTCGTTGCGAAACCAGTTGCGCCAGATAGAGGCTATCGGCCTGTGGCACGCTGCCTGTGGCAACCGCTTCCGCCAGAATGTCCGTCGCCTCGGTCCGCATCTGCTGATCCGTGATGAGGGGCGTGCCAGGGGCGGGGAGCGGGGGAGGGGTGGCGAGCGCGCTGCCATTGGACAAAGCCGGGTTGGCATTCTGCCGGAACAATAGATCGACGAAATAGCGGTTGGAGATGTTGGGGCCGGATGCCGCCTGTGCGGCCAGATGCGTGCCATTGCTGACCAGGGCGCCGGAGGCAAAGGCGAGGACCATTGCGGTCACCAGCACGCCCAGCGCCCAGGACAAGAACCCGTGAGCGGTGTCGCGGAACAAGACCTCATCTGTATGCACCGCCACCCATTTGGTCCGCAGACGGCCGGCCATATAGCCGCCCATGCCGGCAGAGACCCATTGGACGATGATCAACCAGATGGCCGAGAAGACCGTGAAGCCGGCGACGGACACGCCGCTTCCTGCCCAGGGCGAAATCAAGGCCAGGCCGAGGCCGGAACCAAGCAGCAGCAAAATCATCGCGACCGCCGAAGCGGTAACGCCGCCGGCGATCACGGCGGCCCAGGACACGCCCGACCGCGCGGAAGGAGCGTTCTCCGGCAATTTTGGTGGGGTCGACAGGCCGGGAGCGACCGCTTCGTTTGGTAGCATCTGCTCCTCCCTTGTCAGTGCCATAACAGCACCAACAGAATGATGATGGGAATCGGTACGCCGAGAAGCCAAAGCAGAATTGCAGGCATTTTCGAACTCCGGAAATTTTGAGTTTGTACTGAAAATCTCGGAAATGAATCAGATCGTTTCAAGCATGCAAAAACGCCATGGAACGCTTGTCATGGCGATGTTATAGTGCATCTGAAGGGAATGTGTTCGAAGCGTCGGCGTCCACGCTCGAGACACTCTGCCGTTGAAAACCTGCGGTCGGCGCCCCATATTCAGTCGCAAAAAATCATGTGGGTCCCGCCCATCGCGAGGAGAAAAACACTATGCGTATCTTGTTGATTGAAGACGATAAACATGTCGCCGCTTTCGTGCGAAAGGGGCTGCGTGAAGCCGGGCATAATGTCATCCATGCCGAAAGCGCGCAGGGCGGTCAGGATCGTGCCGATCACGGCGCTTATGACGTAATCATCCTGGACCGGATGCTTCCTGATTCCAGTGACGGCATTGATTTTTTAACGAACCTGCGGGCGCAGCGGAATGAAACGCCGGTGTTGATTTTATCCGGTCTGGGTGAGACGTCGAACCGCGTTTTCGGACTGACAGCCGGCGGAGATGATTACCTGCCCAAGCCGTTTGCTTTTGCGGAGCTGCTCGCGCGGGTCGAAGCGCTGGCACGGCGAGGGAAAGGAGCGGCCTAGGCGCTGAATCCGGCCTGGCGCGTGACCGGCTGAAACGGGCTACAACATTCGTGTCGCTTACGGTAACGAGCCGGCCAGGTCCTGCACCTGATGAACAACGGCTTGCAGACTATAGGGCTTGCTAACCAATAAAGGTGCCGGCGCCATTCCCTTGATCCGGCCCATCACGCGATGCATGTAGGCGGAAATGATCACGACCGGTATGTCTGCGTGGGTATGCCGTACTTTTGTGATGAGATCGACGCCATCCATCTTTCCGGGCATTTGCACATCCGTCAGAAGAATGTCGATTCTCCCATCGCCGATGATCCGCATTGCCTCGTCGGCGTTCCGTGCCTCCACGACGTCGTGGCCGGCGTCACGGAGCACCTCCGCCAACAGCTCACGGAGCGAGACTTCATCTTCAACGAGCAGAATCCGTGCGCCTGTCATTCTCACAGTTGCATCCGATGAGAACGAAAATTCCGATGAAATATGTGCAAGGTAACGAAGCCTCACATTGTGGTTGTTTTGTCCTGTGCTCTCCGGCGCCGCCAAACTGCCAAGCGTATTTTTAGCTGGCGTTCGGTGCGGCGGAAGGCGGCTCGGTTTGCGGTACGCCGATTGTGCGCCATTGCGCCAGCGTCGCCTCTCTGGCCGGATTGCGCTCTTTCATGCTTGCCGCGATCAAGCGATCGAGCCTGGCGCTGCGCAGCTTGGATTCGCTCTCCGGCGTTGCCGTCGGTATCTCAGGCACGCATGAGATGCGCTGAGGTGCTAGAGGCAGGATCCAGAATAAATACGGGCAGGATTCAAGCGTGACGATGCTCGGTACGCATTCGCCGAGAACGTCGCTCAGCCTGGCGGCAAGGCCGTCACTGTCCTTGAGAAAGGCCTCGAGTTCGGGATGGAGCCCAGCCATACTGTCAGCTTCGGCCGGCACATCCTTTTGCTCTGCGGAAGCGATCCGAATGGCGATGATGCAGACGGAAACAGCGCCGATCTCGGCGGTGCCGGTGAGAAGTCGTGAAGGATCTTCCGCGGGCCCGCTTTCGTCGAGTGTCGCGGGCCATGTGTATGGAGGACTAGCGATGGGCATGATGGGTTGCCTTTCCTGTTTGTCTGGTGCTGCGCGCCGGCCCATAGAAGCCGGGAAGTGCGGCAATAGCAGTCCAGTAGTCCGCATGATTTATTTTGGATGTGATCATGACGTTCTCCGCAATTTTCTCCGTTCTTTGGGAATCAGATGGCGTGCCAAACGCGCCTAACAAGTTAAGCTTTGCGTACGAACGTTTCATGAAGGGGAACAAATCACAGTCATACACAAGCCGCGGTGTGAAGCCGTTATTGATTTTACAAAATTGCAAACAAGTATTAACTTGCTTGAATTTCCCGGAATGTTCTAAAAAACGCGGTGACTAGGTGATCACGGCATCATATGATCACGTTAATGGACGAACCCAGCCATATTTTAACCCTCGATCCTTCCCCCGAGCCAGGGACCTGGCTCGGGGTTTTGTTGGTGGCGCGCCTACCAAGGAATGGCGTTGCCTTTATAATCCAGGAAATGCTGCCCGCCGGAGCCGGCTTTTTCCTCCAGTACATTCGCAATGCCGGTAACGCTGGTTTCCACATCGATATCGGCATTCATCCCGCCCATATCGGTACGGACCCAGCCGGGATGGATGTTCAACACGGTGATGTCGTGGCGCGGCATGCCCGCGGCAAAGTTACGGGTCAGCGAATTGAGCGCGGCCTTGCTGGCGCTGTACAGGCTAAGGGCGCCGGACGTGTTGGCCTCCACGCTGCCGAGGATCGAGGACATGAAAGCGAGGATGCCGGTTTGCGCCCTGATCTGCGGTAGAAGCCTGTGGGCAAGGCGGACGGGTGCTACGGCATTCGTCATGATCAGATACGCGATGTCCTCGCTGCTCACTGTTTCCAGGCTTTTGCCTTCAGGAGCGCTGACACCGGCGACGATGAAGACGAGATCGAAAATCCTGCCTTCGATCCGGCACATAAACCCGTCGATCATCGACGGGTTGTTGATGTCGAGCGTGTCCATGGTGATGTGCCCATGATAGGCTTCATAAGCGTCGAACCCGGCGCCCGGCACGGAGCGTACCGTGCCGGTGATGTTCCATCCGCGTTTCAATAATTCGAGGCAAAGCCCGTGCCCCAGCCCGCGCGAGGCGCCAATGATCAGTCCGGATTTTTCCTGAGCCGCGGCGTCCATGTCCATATGCCTCTGCTTTGGTGAGCGCGATAAATCTTGACGCCGGACGCCATGATGATCGTGAGGGGATGTCAGGTGAAGGGCGAAGACCTTGTATCTTCGTACAATGGCGGGGTTTTTCCGGGAAGATCATTGAAACTGATCCGCATAATTTAATGTTTCGGTCATTGAGAAATCGACATGAAATGCAACGATAAGGGCGTTCAGGTGCGGCCTAAGCTTGGTGCTGGGAATGTGGTCTGGAACTCATGTCGGGAAAATAGGGAAGTTTTAATCGGATAGACGATTTGTTTTTGGTCGTTTTGTCCCATCTCAGTCACGCGACTTCGAAGACGCGGAAGCGTATCTGAGACAAGAATGGAGGAAATAGCATGAGCTACGCAACGCCTTCCGGCGCCGGTCATCAAAGAGAGACAATTACCATGATCGCCGCGAGTAAAGTCAACGGCACCAAAGTCTGTAATGCCGCCGGCGAATCATTGGGATCGATCCATGATGTGATGCTGGACAAACAAAGCGGGCATGTGACCTATGCGGTGATGTCTTTTGGCGGCTTTCTTGGCATCGGAGAGAAATACCATCCGCTGCCGTGGCAGCAGCTGACATACAGCGACACATACGACGCCTATGTGGTGAATCTGGACAAAGCCGTTCTCGAAAATGCGCCCTCTTATGGCAGCGCGGAGAGCTTTGACTGGTCAGGCCATGGGCATGATATCGACGAATATTATGGCTCTCGGAATCCACAGGTTCTGTAGCGCTCCCAATGGAGAAGCCCCGGTGTGATCCGGGGCTTTTTTTGCGTCAACATGTCTTTATGTCATGAGAAAAGGGCAGCCTGTCTCTTCCGTTAAATGATCGACTCATCCATTTTATCCGGTTGCAGACACTGCGTGCGCGCACGATGTCCGAGTGACTGGGATGCGACGTGTCATTTCCGAGCTTAACAAACGCAACAGGGAGCATAACAAACTGAAAGGATAAGGCATGGCTCAAAATCAAAACCCCGGAAATTTTGCCAACGATCGAGAGAAGGCCGCTGAAGCTGGCCACAAGGGCGGTCAGCACAGCCCGGGCAATTTCGCGCAAGACCGCGAAAAGGCAGCCGAAGCCGGGCGCAAAGGTGGACAGCACAGCAGTGGCGATTCGAGTGGCGCTTCTGCCCAGGATCGTGAAAAAGCCTCTGAGGCCGGACACAAAGCTGGGCAGCACGGCTCGGGCAATTTTGCCGAGGACAGAGAGAGAGCTTCCGAAGCCGGAAGAAAAGGTGGGTCGAAGTAATTGACCTGACGGGCGGTTAAAAGCCGCCCGTCTTTTTATGCGCCCATCGCTGGTCGTCTTCAGCCAGCGCCCCCTCACAGCGCCATCATCGCGAGACATCTTCAGCACGAACGCGTCAGCCTGGATTATGGGGTGCGCCCCTGCGGATGCTGGCAATGGTATCGATGCACGCATTCTTGTCGCCCAGCCCCAACCGAATGGTTGGCAGCAGTGCCAGTGGCGGAAACAGCGCGCCGAGCGCCACGGCCGGGCCGGCCCGGGCGGCGAGCGGACCAGCGGCGGGCATGACATGCGGGTCCTTGAGAGAGCCGCTGATGTTGAGCGGCGTCGACAGGGAACCGATCGAAAAATGCGTCGCCTGGGTGCGGAGCTGTATGGCGAGCTGTTCATTGGCGAGGTTCACGGTACCGGTGCCCAGTATGTTGGCGGCCTTGGTGGCAATCAGGAAGGCTTTGGTCTCCACCAACCCGTCGGTCAGCGCAAAATCCGCCACCAGACAGTCGATTTGGGTCTTTACCGGAACGCCGAGGGCGGAGAGCAGGGCATCGCCCATTTGCAGCCCGATAACATCGACCAGCAGGGCACTCACGGAGCCGCCATTCTGGAGGAACAGCATGGCATGGCCATCGCCATGGCCGAGAATCTGCGCCACGGAGTTACCGGTGCCGGCGATATAAGCCGAGCCGCCGATCGTGCCGTTCCCGGCAAATCGATGGGTCGCTTCCATCAGCCGGGACAGCGGCAGGCGCTGGAAATCAATATCCCCCTTGGCGTGCAGCCCGCCCGGCACCGGGGCGACCTCGAAATTGCTGGCAATGGTGCCGGTTCCAACCGCGAAGTTCAGAGGGTCGACGGTCATTCGCCCATTCTTGATAACCAGATGCGCGACGACGTCATCGAGCGGCAGATTGCGGTTGATGATGCGCTCGCCGTGATAGCGCACATCGGCATCCAGGGATTTGATCGCCGGCAGGTTGAATTTGCTGTGCGGCAGCAGGGTGGGGCGGGCGTTGGCCGCTTCCACCCTGGCGCGGGCCGCCTTGCTTTGGCCTGGCGTGGTAACGCGGCCCGGCACCCCGCCAAGCGCGCCGGCGAAGTCGGAGAGGTCGACGCGGTGCGAGCGGATATCGGCCGTCACGAAGGGGCGTGGTGATGTCAGCAGTTCTGCGGCCGTGCCCTCAAGGTCGGACGAGCCTAGATGACCGTAGAAATCGGTGAAACGGATTGCGGAACTGGAGACGTCGAGATGGCCGGTGAGGAGGAAGGGTGGGGTCTCCGGACTCGGGAGGCCGGTCAGCGGATAGAGATCGGCCATGCTCTGACCCGAGAAAGAAAGATGCAGATGCGCGCCGGACAGATGTTGCGGGTCGTCAAGCGTGCCGACCAGGCGGACCTGCGTGCTGCCATTTTGCAGTTGCAAATCGATCGGGTAGGGGACCGAGCGGGTGCGCAAGGAGAGCAGGGCGCCGCCGATGAAATGGCCGGTGATCGGGGCGGCCGCATACGTGCCCTGGATCGCCGCCACGATCTCACCGCCGCTAAAAAGCCTGCTGTCAGGGGGGGCAAGACGGGTCTGCGCCGTCAGGACGAAATTGGTCTTGTAGCTCGGCATGATCACGGAGGCCGTGCCGTCATTGATGATCAGGGCGCCGAGCTTCAGCTTGGGTGTGTGCGTGTTTCCGGACGCGATGTGCAACGTGTAGTTATTGCGCCGATCAGGAAGCTCGCGTGCCGCGATGGAAGGGTGGTCCAACACGATACGGGTGAGCGCGATGGTGCGGTGGCGGATAAAATCCCCGACCGCCACGCTGACGCGAAGCTCGTCGATATGCGCCAAGGGCGGCGCATCAGAAGGAAAGTTTTGCGGATTGCCAATGGTCAGGCCGCGTGCCGTGACAATTATGGTACGGCCCAACCGCACGCCAAGATGCTGAATGCTGACCGTGCGGCCGATCGTGGCCGAAGCCCGGGAGTCGACGAAGGGAATGAACCAATCCCAGTTCCAGAAAATGGCCAGCAGAAGTGCAAGAATGACCAGAGGAAACAGCAACCAGAGCCACACTCTGCCGCGCATGCACCTGTTTCTCCCGTAAAAGCGTGATTATTCACAGACCGCTTTGGGCGGCTTTGCCATCTCAGTCCGGCGGGCCTCATGCGCAATCGTCTGCCCGGTTGTCACGATGAAGATTTCGACCGTCTCGCCGTCCTGGCCGAGAACGCGCGCCATTTCCTCTGCGTCCTGCAAGTTTAGGCAGGTCATTCCGAAGGTTTTTCCGTTCTTGCGGATGCCATATTCAGGCCCGATCGGGCTGAAAATCATACCTTTCATCATGATGTTCCTCCTCGAACCATGAGGCGTTATGGCGCGGCTCCGTCCTGCTCATGATGGGTGCGCTATGCCGCGGTTGCTTCCTGCTTCTGTGCCGCCTCAATCATTTGCAGATGTTGCTGCAATGTCGGCAAATTCGTGGCGGCGAATTTTTTCAGATCGGCGTCGTTGCCGTTTTGCGCTTCGCTCTGGAATAATTTGATCGCCTGCTCATGCGCGCGCCGCTGATCGCGCAGATAGCTCCGGTCGAACGAAGCCGTTCCCAGTTCTTTCAGTTGGGCCTGCTGCGCGGCTTGGGCATTCGTTTCTGAATTCGGGATGATCGCGCCTTTCATTTGCGCCAGAATGACGAGCTGATGGTTGATGCGGGTATGGTCGGCCACCATCTGCGCGCCGATCTTCTGCACCGTGGCATCGCCCTTGCTCTGAGCAAGCTGGCCTTCCTGGACTTCGGAAAGGCCGGCGGCGGCGGCGGTGCGGAGGAAATGCGTATCCTGAGTGCTCAAATGGCCCGAGGCCGCGGCAGCACCTGTGGTTCCTGCCTGGGCAATGGCGACCGCTGGCAGACATATCGCTACGGCCGCGATCATCAGGCTCTTGCGCATCGTCCGGGGACGGGCCCTGGTAATGGAGATTTCTAATTTCGTGTTGGACATTTTCGTACCCTTCGCTGGCTGTGCTCGGAGGACATTCCTTCAAAGCGGCGGGCCTGATGGGCCCATCTGACAAATCGGCAGGTCGGATGCCCGCGATGCGAATGCAAGCCGAAAAGCCAAGAAGTCCAGCCTTTAATGCAATGTTATAAATCGGCAGAGGCCCATTTCTTCCAGGGCGCGCCGGCCGAAAAATATTGCCGGGAAAAGTCCGCGGCATGAAATGTAAGATATACGCCCCTGTTGCGCAGCTGGCGCGGTCCGGAAGATCAGACTTGGCGTTGCATCAAGCGGCCCCAAGGGAAGCAAGCCATCATGCCCGGCGTTTGTGGCCCCCTTTCGGCGGCGCGGGATGCGCTTCGGGCTTGGAACCGGTTTTTTTGCGCTCTCTGGAGGGCGGCGAAGCCTCACCCGCCTCGGCCAGGCTCTTTTTGAGGGCCGCCACGAGATCAATGACATTGCTCGGCGCAAGCTTTTCTTCTGGCGGCGTGATGAGATGGCCGCCGGCGGCTTTGGTGTCGATCAGCTCACGGAGCCTGGTTTCGTAATGGTCTTCCAGGTCGGCCGGGTCGTATTTTCGGGTCTGCCGCCGGATGAGCTGCATAGCCAGGTCGATCATTTCCGGGTCGATCTTGATCGGCCTGACCCCGTCAAACATGTCGCCTGCGCTGTTGATGTCACGCTGTTCATAGAGGGCATGGGCCATAAGCCCGCCATCCCAGGGGCGTAGAGCGATTGTGCGTTCCCGTTGGGAAATGACGACGCGGGAGAGGCCGATCTTTCCGGTGCGCGTGATCGCTTCCCGCAGCACGGCATAAACATCTTCCCCGGCTTTTCCGTCAGGGGCCAGATAGTAGCAGGATTCATAATAAACGGGGTCGATATCTCCGGCATCGATGAACTTGTCGATGGCCATGATCGCAGAGCTTTCCACCTTCAGGCTCGCAAAATCATCATCTGTCAGAATGACGTAACTGTCTTTTGAAATTTCATAGCCTTTGACAAGGTCTGAGCGGTTGAGCGCTTTTTCCGTTATGCTATCCTGGGTGATCATCTTAACACGGTTGCCCGTCTTGGGATTAATCAGGTGAAACCGTAATCCCGCATGCTCATGCCGTGCGTTGAACAACGCAACGGGGCAGGAGACGAGTGCCAAACGGAGATGTCCGTGCCAGATGGCCCGCGGCGCCATGATCGATCCTCCCGGCAAAATCTGTGCTCAAGCAAGGCATATTCGCTTGAAGACGGTGCCGCGCAAGCCCGGTCCCAATTTATTTGGCAACGCCTTTTCCTGGGAAATCTCGATGGAAGGCCTGAAGGTCATCAGGATTTCGCGATGTTGCCAGCTTGCCGGCGGTCACGAGTTCTTGGTTAAACCAAGTTGGCGCCTGCATTTTTGCATGGTTTGGCTTGAGCGCTGTTCGTACCGAATTTGTGAATTTCAAGAGGTATCGCAAGTTTTATGAATCTATCCTCATGTTGAGGTTATAATATTATTGTGGATGATGGTGTTGTCCGTGAATCACTGGCAAGTCGGTGTTTGAAAGAATGTCGGCGGTTGCATGGGCTTATTGAAAATCAGTAACAAATAAGCGGTGGAGTTGAACCGGCCGAGAAGGGGCCAATCTTGGATGGCATGGTTTTGGTGAACGTGCGCCCTTCCGAGCTGAAAGAGGCCGCTCAGTCCGCGCTTCCGGCCGGCGCATCTATTGCCGGACCACGATCCTGGGGCGAGGCGGATGCCGGCCGTGTGGTGATCGTCTCCAACCGCGTGCCCTCGCCGAACGAGCAGGGTGCGGCGGCCGGGGGGCTTGCGGTGGCGCTGGCTGAGGTCACGACCAAGGGGTCGATGTGGTTCGGCTGGAGTGGCCGCCGTGCCGAGGAAACCTCGGCGGAGGCCAGCATCGTGCTCTCCGAATCCGGTGTGACCTTCGCCACGATCGATATCGCCGAGCGCGATTATCAACGCTTCTACAATGGTTTTTCCAACGGCGCGCTGTGGCCGCTGCTGCATTACCGCACCGGCCTGATGCGCTTCGGCCGGCAGGATTACCAGGCCTACCGCACGGTCAACCGCGCCTTCGCCCGCGCCTTGCTGCCGCTGCTCAAGGCCGATGATCTGATCTGGATCCACGACTACCAGCTGATGACCCTGGGCGTGGAGTTACGCGCGCTCGGCGTGGAAAACCGCATCGGCTTTTTCCTGCACGTGCCGTTCGTGCCGCCCTCTTTCCTGCAGGTGCTGCCGCCCGCCGACGAGCTGATCGCCGCTTTGTCGGCCTGCGACGTGATCGGCTTCCAGACCCGTCTGGATGCGGAGATGTTCCGGCAGAACGTCGCCGAATCACTTAGGGTTCAACCGCAGGACGGGCGCTACCCGTATCACGGGCGCGAGGTCACGGTGATCACCACGCCGATCGGCATCGACGCGACGAAATTCGCCAAGCTGGCCGAGCGCGCCGAATTCACCCCGGAAGCGGCGCGGCTGCATGCAAGCTTAGGGAACCGCAAGCTGGTGCTGGGCGTCGACCGGCTGGATCATTCCAAGGGGCTGCCGCTACGTTTCGACGCTTATGGGCGGCTGCTTTACGCCTATCCGCAGCATCGCCGCGTTGTGAATTACCTGCAGATCGCCGCGCGTTCGCGCCAGGAGGTCGGCTCCTACCAGTCGCTGCGCCGCGAGCTCGACCGCCGTGTCGGCGACATCAATGGCGAATTCTCCGATTTCGACTGGGTGCCGCTGCGCTACATGACGCATCCGGTGAAACGCAACGCTTTGGCCGGCTTCTACCGCCGGGCCAATATCGGCCTGGTGACGCCGTTGCGCGACGGGATGAATCTGGTGGCAAAGGAATATATCGCCGCCCAGGACCCGGAAGATCCGGGCGTGCTGGTGCTCTCGCGCTTTGCCGGGGCGGCCGACGAGCTGACCGAGGCGCTGATCGTCAACCCGGTCGATGCCGACGCGGTGGCGGCCGCGATCCATCAGGGGCTGGTGATGAGCCTCGAGGAACGGCGCGCCCGCCATGACGCGCTGTTCCAGAAAGTTTGCCAGACCACGGCGCGGCGCTTCTGCGAAACCTTCCTCACGCATCTCCGCGCCCGGTCCTGAGGCCGCCATGATGGATGCCGCGCCCCACAGACACCGCGCCGGCACCCAGGCTGGAAGCGCGGTTGCCGAGTTGCGGCGCGAGCGCGCGCCGCGGACGCACAAGCCCGGAATATTGCCCGGCGCGGCGGTGGAGCGCCGTGCTCCCGTGATCCTGCGTGTTGCGCATGCGGCGGAGATCGCCGATGCCACGGCGCTTGGCGGTAATTTCCTGCTCCTGGCCGATGACGCGTTGCTCGATGCGGCAAAGGCTTCCGGGCTTGGCCTGCTTCGCGAAATTTCCCTGCACCGTGCGGCCTTTGGCGATGCGTTGCTCGACCCGGCATCCCGAGTGGTTCGTCCATGCGCCTGAAGGCCCGGTCTTTCGCCATCTGTCCGACAGCGACGCCACGGTCGATTGGTGGGAGGCGGAGCTGACGCGGCTGTCAGCCGCCGGCTATGCCGGCTTTTATTGCCGTGATGCGCATCTTGCGGCCCCTTCCGTCTGGGCACGGTTACACGGCGCAGCGCGGCGCCTGGCGGAGACGATCTTCATTGCCGAATGTTTCGGGGCGACGCCGGGGGACATTGCCGCCCTGGGCGGTGAGGGGTTTGATTTCGGCGTTTCCTCCTCCTGCTGGTGGGATTTCTCCGCCGGCTGGCTGGATGAGGATGCGGCGCGCATTTCCCGCATCGGCCCTGCTATCGCCTGGGCGGCGCCGCCGGGCAGCATTGGTTGGACACGAACGGCCGCGATCCGCGCGCTGCGTTTCGCCGCCGCCTATGCGCCGGGTTGGCTGGTTGAGATGAGCTTTCTGTCCGCCCCCGGCTATGATCTTCGCGCCGAAATGGCGTGGCTGAACGCGCTGCGCCATGCGCGTGACGATTTGCGTGCCGATATCCCGGCAAAATTGCGTTCCTCACCGGGCGCGCGCCTGGCGGTGCTGGAGCGCGGCGGCTTCATCATGGCCGCCAACGCCTCGCTGGAGCGCGAGGTCTCGCAGCCGGCCGCGACGATTTTGCCGGAGCTAGGTGCTGCGCGGCTGCAGACCCTGGGTGCTGCGACATCCGAGCTGACGCCGGCCGGCACGGTCACGCTCGCTGCGGGTGGCATCTCCTTTTTCACCCGCGCCGCGCCGGAACCCGTACTGTTACCGCCGGCGGCAAAACCTGATTGCCGTGCCCCACGCATCGTCATTGAGGCCATTACGCCACAGGTGGATGATGGGCGTTACCCGGTGCGGCGCATGGTCGGAGAGCTGGTCACGATCGAGGCGGATCTCGTGGCCGACGGGCACGACAAGCTGGCGGGCGAGGTTCGGATCCGCCCCGCCGATGCGGAGGAGTCACAGGCCTATCCATTGACGCTGATCGTCAATGACCGGTGGCGCGCGCAGGTGCCGCTCGAGCGTATGGGCCGCTATGTCTATACCGTTTCCGCCTGGAAGGATGATTTCGCGAGTTTCGTCCATGAAGTGCGGGAGAAACACGCGGCCGGAATTTCCACGCGGCTTGAGCTGCAGGAAGGTTTGGCGCTGGTGGCAGAGGCGGCGCCGGGACATGACCGGCTGAGCGCCCTGCTGGAGCGCTTGCAGGGTCTCCCTGAGGATGCGCTGCGGACGATGCTGCTGAGCGATATGATGGCGGGGCTGATGCGCAAGGCGGCGCCGCGGAAATTCCTGGTGACGTCGCAGGAAATCGTCATGGACGCGGAACGGCGCGCCGCCAGCTTCGCGAGCTGGTACGAGATGTTTCCGCGCAGCCAGAGCGGTGATCCGGCCCGTCATGGCACGTTCAAGGACGTGATCCGCCAGCTGCCCCGGATCGCGGCGATGAATTTCGACGTGCTGTATTTCCCGCCGATCCATCCGATCGGCGAAATCAACCGCAAGGGGCGGAATAACGCGCTGCGGGCCGGGCCGGGCGATCCTGGCAGCCCTTATGCCATCGGCAGCAAAGAGGGCGGGCATGACGCGCTGCACCCCGAACTCGGCACGCTGAGCGATTTCCAGGCACTGATCGCGGCTGCGAAGGCGCACGGACTGGAGTTGGCGCTGGATTTTGCAATTCAATGCGCGCCTGATCATCCTTGGCTGAGTGAACATCCTGAATGGTTCGATTGGCGGCCGGACGGCTCGCTGCGTTATGCGGAAAATCCGCCGAAAAAATACGAAGACATTGTCAATGTCGATTTCTACACCGAGGGTTCGCAGCCGGCTCTATGGATCGCGCTGCGGGACGTGGTGCAGTTCTGGGTGGATCAGGGTATCCGCCTGTTCCGTGTCGACAATCCGCATACGAAGCCTTTTCCGTTCTGGGAGTGGCTGATCGCCGATATTCGTGCACGGCATCCGGATGCGGTGTTTCTCGCCGAAGCCTTTACCCGGCCAAAAATCATGTACCGTTTGGCGAAAATCGGCTTCTCGCAATCCTACACCTACTTCACCTGGCGCAATAACAAAACGGAGATTCAGGATTATCTGACCGAGCTGACCACCACGGCGCCGAAAGATTTCTTCCGGCCGCATTTTTTCGTCAACACGCCCGATATCGATCCGCTCTTCCTGCAGACCTCCGGCCGCGGCGGGTTTTTGATCCGCGCCGCGCTGGCGACCACCCTGTCAGGGCTTTGGGGCATGTATAATGGGTTCGAACTATGTGAAGCGACGCCGGTACCGGGCAAAGAGGAATATCTCAACTCCGAAAAATATGAGATCAAGGCTTGGGATTACGACCGGCCGGGCAACATCGTCGCGGAAATCGCGCAGCTCAACCGCATCCGCAGGGCCAACGCCGCGCTGCATTCGCATCTGCATGTCGAGTTCCTGCCCTGCGATAATCCGCAAGTGGTGTATTTCCGAAAATTTGCCGCGGACGGCAATAATCTTCTCGTCGCGATCAGCGTTGACCCGTTCAGCATCCAGGATGCGACCATCGAGCTGCCGCTCTGGCGCTTCGGCCTGCCGGATCATGGCCGGCTTGCCGCCGAGGATCTGATGCGCGACCAGAAATTCGTCTGGCAGGGGAAATACCAGCCGGTCCGTCTCAACCCGTTCGAACAGCCTTTCTGCATTTGGCGCGTCACCCCAGCCGGTCAGGACTGACATGCACCACCATCCGGACATCGCCATGTCTAACGATCCCTCCTGGTACAAGGACGCGGTGATCTACCAGGTCCATGTCAAATCCTTCTGTGATGCAAACAATGACGGCGTCGGCGATTTTTCCGGCCTGACGGAAAAGCTCGATTATATTTCCGGCCTCGGTGCCAATGCGATCTGGCTGTTGCCTTTCTATCCTTCGTCGCATCCCGGCGATGGCTACGATATTTTCAATTACCGCAACGTGCATCCGGAATATGGCACGATGGCGGATGTGAAGCGCTTCATCCATGAGGCGCATCGCCGTGGCATCCGCGTCATCACCGAGCTGGTGGTGAACCACACCTCCGACCAGCATCCATGGTTCCAGCGCGCGCGCCTCGCCAGGCCCGGCTCGGCGGCGCGCGATTTTTATGTCTGGTCCGACAACGACCAGAAATATGCCGGCACGCGCGTCATTTTTGTCGACACGGAAAAATCCAACTGGAGCTGGGACGAAGCGGCCGGCGCCTTCTATTGGCACCGTTTCTTCGCGCACCAGCCGGATCTGAATTTCGACAATCCGCGCGTGCTGAAGGAAGTGCTGAACATCATGCGCTTCTGGCTCGATCTCGGCGTCGACGGACTCCGGCTCGACGCCGTGCCCTATCTGATCGAGCGCGACGGCACGAATAATGAGAACCTGCCGGAAACCCATGCGGTGCTGAAGCAGATCCGCGCCGCGCTGGATGCGCATGCGCCCGGCCGCATGCTGCTGGCCGAGGCCAATCAATGGCCCGAGGACGCCCAGCAATATTTCGGCGCCGGCGATGAATGCCACATGTCGTTCCATTTCCCGCTCATGCCGCGAATGTATATGGCGATCGCTCAGGAAGACCGCTTCCCGATCACCGACATCATGCGCCAGACGCCGGAAATTCCGGAAACCTGCCAATGGGCGATTTTTCTGCGCAACCATGACGAGCTGACGCTCGAAATGGTCACCGATGCCGAGCGCGACTATCTGTGGAACACCTACGCCGCCGACCGGCGCGCGCGCATCAATCTCGGCATCCGCCGGCGTTTGGCCCCGTTGATGGAGCATGATCGCCGCCGTATCGAGCTGATGAACGGGTTGCTGCTCTCCATGCCCGGCACGCCGGTGATCTATTACGGCGATGAGATCGGCATGGGCGACAATATCCATCTCGGCGACCGCGACGGCGTGCGCACGCCGATGCAATGGTCGCCCGACCGCAATGGCGGGTTCTCCCGCGCCAACCCGGCCGATCTGGTGCTGCCGCCGGTGATGGACCCGCTTTACGGCTTCAACGCCGTGAATGTGGAGGCGCAGGCGGCCGACCCGCATAGTTTGCTGAACTGGACCCGGCGCATGCTCGCGGTGCGCAAGCGCCACCACGCTTTCGGCCGCGGCGCACAGCGTTTCCTCTATCCCGGCAACCGTAAAGTGCTGGCCTTTTTGCGTGTGTATCACACGCCAGAGGGCGAGGAAGAGACGATCCTGTGCGTCTATAACCTCGCGCGCACCGCGCAGGCCGCCGAGCTGGAACTCGCCGATTATGCCGGGCGCGTGCCGGTGGATCTGCTCGGCGGTTCCGGTTTCCCGCCGATCGGTCCTGTGGCTTATCTGCTGACTTTGCCGCCTTACGGTTTTTATTGGTTCTTCCTCGCCACCGAGGCAGCGTTGCCGCCTTGGCATGTGCGCCCCTCCGAGCCGCTGCCGGAACTCGCCACTCTGGTGCTGCGCGCGGGCCTGGGCGACGTGCTGGCGCCGGTGGAGAAAAAGATTCTCGAGACCGAGGCTCTGCCGGCCTATCTGCAACGCCGCCGCTGGTTTGCCGCCAAGGACCAGAAGATATTATCGGTCAAGCTGGCATGCGGCGACAAAATCCCCGGCCGCAGCCTGGAGACGCTGCTCACTGAGCTGGATGTGCAGCTCGGCGCGGGGAGCGCGCGCTACCTGCTGCCGCTTGGCATTTCCTGGGACGGCGACACCAGCTCGCCTCTGCCTCAGCAGCTTGCGCTGGCGCGGGTGCGGCAAGGGCGGCGCCTGGGCTATCTCACCGACGCCTTTGCCGTGGACGCCTTCCCGCTCGGCGTGATCCGCGCTTTGCGCGTCGGCGCGGTGATCAAATTGAAGGATGGCGAGATCATCTGCCGGCCGAGCCCGGGACTGGCACAAATCGAGCTGCCGGCGGCGCCCGAGGTTCGTCGCCTCTCCGCCGAACAATCCAACAGCTCGATCATTGTCGGCCAGAAAATCATCCTGAAACTGATCCGCCGGGTGATGGACGGGCTCAATCCCGAAGTGGAGATGATGCGTTTTCTCACCGCTTCCGGTTACGCCAACAGCCCGAAACTGCTCGGCGAGGTGGCGATGGTCCGTGCGGACGGTTCCGGACATAGCATGATCGTGGCGCAGGAATTCGTGCAGAACCAGGGTGACGCCTGGCAATACACGCAGAATTACCTAGCCCGCTTCATCGAGACGATGGGCCTCGCCAACAAGGACATTCACGACGAGGCGGACCTGCTTTCAGGCTACGGCAGCTTCGCCCGCTCGGTCGGCACGCGCCTCGCGGAACTGCACGCCGTGCTCGCCGCACCCAATGATGATCCGGATTTTGCCCCCGAGCCCGTGGACAAGGCGGTCGCCAACGCCTGGGGCGAGGCGGCAACGACGCAGCTTGCCCAAGCTTTCGAGGCGCTGCGAAAGATCAAGACCTTCTCCAATCCAAAAGTCGCGCAGGATGCCGCCTTCATTCTGGATAATCGTCAGGCGCTGCTCGACCTCATCCCGGCTCTCGCCGCCGCCGGGAAAGGAACGCTGCAAACGCGCATCCATGGCGATTTCCATCTCGGTCAGGTTCTGGTCTCCACAGGCGATGTCTATATCATCGATTTCGAGGGAGAGCCGGCAAAGAGGCTGGACATACGCCGCGCCAAAACCTCGCCGCTGCACGACGTCGCCGGGCTGCTGCGCTCCTTCGACTATGCGGCTGCGGTGGCCGCACGGGCGCAACCGCACTCGCTCCCCGCCGACGGTGCCGAGGCGCCGCTCCAGCGCTTCGTCATGGAAATGTCTGCGCAGTTCCTCTCCGCCTATCGAGCCGTCGTCCAGGCGGCAGTGCCGAGCGGGGGGCGGGATGAGGCAGCCGAGGCGGCGTTGCTGGACCTCTTCCTGCTGGAAAAAGTCGCCTACGAAATCTGCTACGAGGCCGCGAACCGTCCGGACTGGCTGGGCATTCCGTTACGCGGTTTCGCCGCCATCGCCGCGCGGCTGCTGCATGTCGCGCAGAAGGTTTTGCAGGATGCATGATCACGCACGCGATTTCGAGGCACTGCTTCATGGCACCCATGGCGACCCGTTTGCCGTGCTCGGGCCGCACGGGGATCGCGTACGGATCCTGGCGCCGGGGGCGAGGACGGTCACGCTGCTGGATGCCGACGGCAACAGGCTCGCCGCCGCCCATGCGATTTACGGCGGGGCGATTTTCGAGGCGCAGCTGAGCCCGCCGCAACCCTACCGGCTCAGCATCGACTGGCACGGCATCATACAGCTCAGCGACGACCCTTATCGTTTTTCGCTCCTGCTGGCCGAGGATGAGATCGCCCGGTTCGCGGCCGGCCGGCATTACGATCTTGCCGGCTGGCTTGGCGCGGTGCCGATGCGCATCGGCGATGTGTCCGGCGTGCGCTTTGCCGTCTGGGCGCCGAATGCCAGGCGGGTTTCGGTGGTGGGGGATTTCAACAATTGGGATGGGCGCCGCCATCCGATGCGCAGGCGGGATGCCGGGTTATGGGAGATTTTTCTGCCCGGCCTGCAGGCGGGCGAGGCCTATAAATATGAAATTCTCGGCCCGCTCGGGCTGGTGCCGCAAAAGGCCGACCCGATCGCGCGGCAGGCGGAAGTGCCGCCCGCCACGGCCTCGGTCGTCGCCGCCGCTGTCACGCCGCCGCCGCGCCGCACGCCACCGGGGCTGGACGGTCCGCTGCTGATCTACGAGGTGCATGCGCCTTCCTGGATGCGCCATATCGGCGGCAGGTCCTATAACTGGGCGGAGCTGACGGCACGGCTGATCCCTTATGTGGCCGATCTCGGCTTCACCCATATCGAGCTGCTGCCGGTCATGAACCATCCGTTCGGCGGCTCCTGGGGCTATCAGCCGCTCAGCCAGTTCGCGCCGCTGCCGGCGATGGGCAAGCCGAAGGATTTCGCGGCCTTTGTCAGTGCCTGTCATGAGGCCGGGCTGGGCGTGATCCTCGATTGGGTGCCGGCGCATTTTCCTGACGATCCGCATGGGCTGGCGCAGTTCGACGGCACGCATCTCTATGAATATGAGGACCCGCGCGAGGGGCGTCACCCCGATTGGAACAGTCTGATCTATGATCTCGGCCGGACGGAGGTGCGGGAATTCCTGATTGCCAGCGCGCTGTTCTGGCTCGAGCAATTCAGCGTGGACGGGCTGCGTGTCGATGCCGTGGCTTCGATGCTGTATCGCGATTATTCGCGCGCCGCTGGCGAATGGGTGCCGAACCGGCATGGTGGCCGTGAGAAATCTTGAATCAATCAGTTTTTTACAGGAACTTTCTGAAATCATCGAGGCCCGCCGGCCGGGCGCTCTACTCATCGCCGAGGAATCCACCGCCTGGCCCGGTGTCACGCAAAAGGCGGAACAAGGCGGGCTTGGTTTCACGCATAAATGGAATATGGGCTGGATGCACGACACGCTGCATTACATTCAGCAGGATCCGCTTTATCGGCGCTATCATCACGACCAGATGACGTTCGGCCTCATCTACGCTTTTTCGGAAAGATTCATCCTGCCGATCTCGCATGACGAGCTGGTGCATGGCAAAGGCTCGCTGCTGGGCCGCATGCCGGGCGATGAATGGCAGCGTTTCGCCACGTTGCGCGCCTATCTCAGTTTCATGTGGACCCATCCGGGCAAGAAGCTCCTGTTCATGGGGGCGGAATTCGGCCAGCCGGACGAATGGAATCATGACGCGGAATTGCAGTGGCATTTGCTGCGCTATGAGTTCCACGGAGGCGTGCAAGGGCTGGTGCGGCATTTGAACGCGCTGCTGAAAAATGAGCCGGCGCTTTATGAGCGCGATTTCACGCCCTCCGGCTTCCAATGGCTGGTCGGCGATGATCGTGACCAATGCGTCTTCGCTTACGCGCGCTATGCCGAACATGGCCCGCCGCTGCTGGTCCTGTGCAATTTCACGTCGACCGTGCGCGAGGATTACCGCATCGGCGTGCCTGAATTCGGCGCCTGGACGGAGATTTTCAATTCCGACGCCACCGGTTTCGGCGGCTCGGGCATCGGCAATGCCGGACCACGGCCGACTGAAGCTGAACCCAGCCACGGCCAGCCCGGCTCGTTGCGCCTGACCTTGCCGCCGCTGGCCTGCATCATCCTGCGCCGGACCTGAGCATGGTCAAACTTCTGCACGGCAAGCCTTATCCGATGGGCGCGCATTGGGACGGGTTGGGGGTAAATTTCGCACTCTTCTCGGCCCATGCGCAGAGTGTGGAGCTGTGCCTGTTCGATGCGGCCGGACGCCATGAGATCAGCCCAGGAGGAAATGCCCGGCTGTACCGATGAAGTCTTTCATGGCTATTTGCCGGGGGCGGGACCCGGCACGGTTTATGGCTATCGCGTCCATGGCCCCTATCAGCCGGAGGCCGGGCACCGCTTCAACCCGAACAAGCTGCTGCTCGACCCTTATGCGAAAAAACTGATCGGCGGCCTGCATTGGTCGGACTCGCTGTTCGGTTACCGCGTCGGCTCGCCGCGCCAGGATCTTTCCTTCGACCGGCGCGATTCCGCCGCCTACATGCCCAAATCCGTGGTGGCGGACGATCATTTCGAATGGGGCGACGATGTGCGGCCGGACCGGCCCTGGGCCGAAACCGTGATCTACGAGGCCCATGTGAAGGGTCTCACCATCCGGCTTCCGATCATTCCGGTGCAGGAGCGCGGCAGCTTCGCCGCTTTGGGCGATCCGTGGATCATCGAGCATCTGCACCGGCTGGGTGTGACTGCCATCGAATTGCTGCCGGTCCATGCGTTCGTGAATGACCGTTTCCTGACCGCAAGAAATTTGCGCAATTACTGGGGTTATTCCACGCTCGCCTTTTTCGCACCCGAGCGCCAATATTTTGCCGCTCATGACGGTGCGCTGAAGGAATTCCGCCAGACCGTGCGCCGCCTGCATGCCGCAGGCATCGAGGTGATCCTTGATGTGGTCTACAACCATACCTGCGAGGGCAATGAGATGGGGCCCAGTTTGTCCTGGCGCGGCATCGATAATCGTTCCTACTACCGGCCGGTCAGTGACGATCCGCGCCGGCTGGTGAATGATACCGGGTGCGGCAACACGCTCAATTTGTCCCATCCGCGCGTGCTGCAGATGGTGATGGACAGTCTGCGCCATTGGGCGCAGGCCTATCATGTTGACGGCTTCCGCTTCGATCTTGCCGTCACGCTCGGCCGGGAAACGGATGGTTTCGACCCGCGCTCGGGATTCTTCGACGCGCTGCTTCAGGACCCGCTGCTCGGCCGGCTGAAGCTGATCGCCGAGCCCTGGGATATCGGCCCGGGCGGCTACCAGCTCGGCAACCACCCGCCGGGCTTCGCCGAATGGAACGACCGTTTCCGCGACACGGTGCGGCGTTTCTGGCGAGGCGATCCCGGGCAGCGTCCCGAGCTTGCGGCGCGGTTGATGGGCTCAGGCGATATTTTCGATAAATTCCGCCGCAAGCCCTGGGCCAGCGTCAATTATGCGGCCTCTCATGACGGTTTCACCTTGCAGGATGTGGTTTCCTACAATGAGCGTCACAACCTCGCCAATGGCGAGGATAATAATGACGGCCATAGCGAGAATTATTCGGCCAATTACGGCGCCGAAGGGCCGACGGAGGATCCGGCCATTCTCGATCTGCGCGGACGGGTGCAGCGGGCCATCCTCGCCAGCGTGTTGTGCGCGCATGGTACGCCGATGCTGCTCGCCGGGGACGAGTTCGGCCGCACGCAGCAGGGCAATAACAACGCCTATTGCCAGGATAATGAAATTTCCTGGGTCGATTGGCGCGGCCTGCTCGAGGGCGGATCGGCCAGGGCGCAGCAATTGCTGCGTTTCACGCAGCGTCTCACCGCATTGCGTGCCGCGCGTCCGAGCCTGCGCAGCGAGAGTTTCCTGCACAGCACCGTGGAGGTGCTGCCGGGCATCGAGGATGCCGCCTGGTTTGACGAGACCGGCGAGGGGCTGAGCCTGACGGCCTGGGCCGACGCCGCCGCGCAGATGTTCAGCGTGCGCCGTGCCGTATTGACCGACGGCACCGTCGACCTCACCTTGCTGTCATTCAACGCCTCGGACCAGCCGCGCGATTTTATCGTGCCCAATCAGGAGCTGCCATGGGAGGTGCTTTTGGACAGCGCTGATCCCGACCGGGAAGAGATGATCTTACCGAACGGCGCCGTGCATGTGCCGGCGCATGCGCTGGTGCTGCTGGGCGCCACGGTTCGGAGCGCATGATGCGGCCTTTTGGCGCGCTCGTCACCGCCGCCGGCGATGTCGAATTCTCGCTCTGGGCGCCGCAGGCGCAGCGGGTCGAGCTGCTGGTGGATGGCGAAGCGACGGAGATGCGGCGCGACGAGGGCGGCATGTATCACGCCCGGCTGGCGGCACCCGTCGGCGCCGCCTATTGCTATCGGATCGACGGTGAACTCGAGGTGCCGGATCCGGCCTCGCGGGGGCAGGCTGATGACGTGCACGGGCCGAGCCTGATCACCGCTCAGGATTTTCCCTGGGAGAATCCCGAATGGCGCGGCAGGCCCTGGGCGGAAACCGTGATTTACGAGCTGCATGCGGGCAGCTTCGGCGGGTTCGACGCGGTGCGCGCGCAATTGCCGCGCCTGGCGGCGATCGGCGTTACCGCCGTCGAGCTGATGCCGATCGCGGATTTTCCCGGCCGGCATAATTGGGGCTATGATGGCGTGCTGCCTTACGCGCCGGATGCCGCCTATGGCGGTCCGCATGCGCTCAAACGGCTCATCGATCGCGCGCACGGGCTTGGCCTGCAGGTGTTTCTCGATGTGGTGTATAATCATTTCGGACCGGACGGAAATTATCTGTACGTCTACGCGAAATCCTTCTTCCGCACCGATCGGCACACACCCTGGGGCAGCGCGATCGATTTTCGCCGCCCCGAGGTGCGGGATTTTTTCATCGGCAATGCGCTGTACTGGCTGCGCGATTATCGTTTCGATGGGTTGCGTCTTCGATGCCGCGCACGCCATCGAAGACAAGGATTTCCTTCTGGAAATGGCGGCAACGGTCCGCACGGCGCTGCCCGGCCGGCACATTCATCTGATCCTGGAAAACGAGGAAAACGACACGGAACTTCTGCATGTCGCGGTCGGCGAAAAGAAATTCGACGCGCAATGGGCCGACGATTGGCATCATTGCGCGCATGTTCTGCTGACCGGCGAGGCGGAAGGCTATTACGAGGATTTCCAGTCACCGGCACAGCAGATGGCGCGCTGCCTGGCGGAGGGGTTTGCTTATCAGGGTGACCCGGCGCCGCATCGGGCCGGCCAGCCGCGCGGCCGGCCCAGCACCCATCTGCCGCCCACCGCCTTTGTCATTTGCCTGCAGAATCACGACCAGGTCGGCAATCGCGCGTTTGGCGAAAGGCTGCGCAGCCTGGCCAATCCCGAGGCGTTGCGCGCCGCCACCGAAATGCTGCTGCTGATGCCGCAGATCCCGATGATCTTCATGGGTGAGGAATTCGGAGAGAGCAGGCCGTTTCTCTATTTCACCGATCATCATGACGAACTCGGCCGGCAGGTGAGGGTAGGGCGGCGCAGTGAATTTTCGCGTTTTTCCGCGTTCAGGGAAAAGCGAAGCCGTGCCCGCATCCCCGACCCGAATGCGGCTTCGACCTTCCAGGCTTCGATCCCGTGCGTCACGGAAAATGACTGGACCGCGCTTTACACGAACTGTCTGAGCCTGCGGCGGCGCATGATCATGCCGCTGATGCCGGGCTGTGTGTCGGCCGGCGCGCGCGCGCTCTCGGACCATGCCGTGCGCGCCGCCTGGCGCATGGGTGACGGCAGCCTGCTGACGCTGGCGACGAATTTCGCCGCAGCGCCGGTGCCCTGTGAACCTGTGGAGGGGGAACTGCTCTACGGCCCCGGCCTCGCAGGATGACAGGCTGCCCGGCTTCGCCACCAGCCTGTGGCGGCGTGCATGAGCGCGCCGCATAGGCCAGGCCAGCGCGCGGCAATGACGCTCGCCACAACGCCGCGGGCAACGGCCCGGTTGCAGTTTTTCTCAGGCTTCACGCTCGATGATGCGGTGGCGGTCGTGCCCTATCTCGCCGCCCTCGGCATTTCCCATCTCTATGCTTCGCCTTTGCTGAAAGCCCGCTTGGGCTCGACGCATTGCTACGACATTGTCGATCATAACGAGATCAACCCGGAACTTGGCGGCATCGACGCGCTGCGGCGGCTGATGCGCGCGTTGCGCGCGCAGAATATGGGGCTGCTGCTCGACATCGTGCCGAACCATATGGGCGTAGGCGGCGCCGATAATGGCTGGTGGCTGGACGTTCTGGAATGGGGCCAGGCGAGCCGCTATGCGGAGTTTTTCGATATCGACTGGAACCCGCCCGATGTCTCGCTGACACGCAAGGTGCTCGCCCCCTTTCTCGGCGCGGCCTATGGCGAGGTGCTGGAGTCCGGCGCGCTGCAGCTGAAACTTGGTCAGACGGGCGGGCTCTATATCGAATATCATGAACATCATTTCCCGATTTCCGTGCGCAGCGCCGCTTTGGTGCTGCATGGCGAACCGGCCAGCAACGACATCTCCCACGCTTTCTCCGCTGCGGCGCAACGTCCCGGCAGCCTGCTTGCCTACCGCGCCGGCCGCCGAGGCCAAGGCGCTGCTGGCTGCGTTCGCCGGAACGCCGGAAGGGGCGGAGGTGGTGCATAGAAGCCTGGCCCGCTTCGATCCGGCGCAGGAAGACGGCCGCCGCCGCCTGCATGAGTTGCTGCAACGCCAGCATTACCGGCTCGCCTGGTGGCGCGCGGCGGCGGATGAAATCAATTGGCGGCGCTTTTTCGACATCAACAGCCTGGCGGGCATCCGTGTCGAGCAACCGCGCGTGTTCGACGCGACCCATGGTTTTCTGCTGCGCCTCTATGAAGAGGGGCTGATCGACGGCGTACGGATCGACCATATTGACGGTCTTGCCGACCCGCGCGGCTATACAAGAAAGCTGCGCAGGGCGATGGAGACCGCCGGCCAAAAACGCCCGCCCGAGGCGGCGAGGGGACCGCCTTATATCGTGGTGGAGAAGATCCTGAACGGCCGCGAGCGACTCGACCCGGATTGGCGCACCGACGGCACAACCGGCTATGATTTCATGGACCAGGTTTCCGCCGTGCTGCACGATCCGGCGGGAGAAGCGCCGCTCTCGGCGCTTTGGAGCGGCGTCACCGGCCGCACGGCGGATTTCGCGCAGGAGGAAGAGCCGGCGCGGCGGCAAATTCTGCGCGACAATCTGGCGAGCGAATTGCTCGCCACGGCTGCCGCCCTGCACCGCATTGCCCGGCGCGATCTCGCGACGCGCGATTACACGCTCACCGGCATCCGCCGGGGCCTGACGGAAATTCTCGCCCATTTTCCGGTCTATCGCATTTATGCGGGGCAGACGGGGGCGAGCGAGACCGATATGCAGATGATGGGCCGGGCTCTGGCCGGCGCCCGGCGCTATTTCCGCACCGCCGATGTGCGAATCCTCGATCTGCTGCGCCTCTGGCTGGTGGAGGAGGCGCCCCGCCTGCTGCCGCCCGGCGCCCGCCGCACGGAGCGGCTGCGCACGATGGTGCGCTTCCAGCAGCTTTCCGCGCCGGTCGCCGCGAAATCGGTGGAGGACACGGCTTTCTATCGATTCGGCCGGCTGCTGTCGCGCAATGAGGTGGGCTCGACTCCCAGCCAGTTCGCGCTCAGCCCCGCCGGTTTCCATGTCGAGATGCTCGAGCGCGCGAAAAAATTTCCCGGCGCGCTGCTGGCGACCGCCACTCACGACCATAAGCGCGGCGAGGACACGCGCGCCCGCCTCGCAGTGCTCTCCGAGATCCCCGAAGCGTGGGAAACGGCGATCACACGCTGGATGCGGCTCAACGCCATCGTCCGCCAGGAGGCGGGGCCAAGCCCGGCGGATGAGCTGATGCTTTACCAGACCCTGGTCGCCGCCTGGCCGCTCAGCCTCACCGCGCAGGATCAGGCGGGGCTTGAGGACTTCACCCGGCGTGTCGCGGGCTGGCTCGAGAAAGCGATACGCGAGGCGAAACTGGTTTCCGAATGGGCCGCGCCGAACGAGGAATATGAGGCGGCCGCGAAGAATTTTCTCACCGCCACGCTTGATCCGTCACGGCCCGTTCTGGGCGAAATCATCGCATTCGCGGAGCGGCTGGGGGCCGCCGGCGCGCTCAACGGCCTGGCGCAAACGCTGCTGCGCCTGACCGCACCCGGCGTGCCGGACCTCTACCAGGGCGCGGAGTTCTGGGATCAGAGCCTGGTTGATCCGGACAATCGCCGGCCGGTGGATTTTGCCGCGCGCGAAGCGGCGCTGCGGCAGAATGCCGAACCGGCGGCGCTGCTGAAAGACTGGCAAAGCGGGGCGGTGAAGCAGGCGGTAATCGCCCGCGCTTTGGCCTTGCGCCGGGAATGGCCGGACCTGTTTGCCCAAGGCGGCTATGCGAAACTGGAGGCTGAAGGGGAGATGGCGCCGCATATTCTGGCCTTCACCCGCAGCGCGGGCAAAAGACGGATCGTCGTGGCCGTGACGCGTCTCGCGGCAAAGCATCTCGACGGAGCGCCTTTGCTGCCGGCGGCGGGCTGGGGCGATACGGCGCTCACATTGCCCGGCGCGCTGTGGACGGATGTTTTTGGCGACGGCCAGGTGACTGGGGACAAGATTCTGGCGCGGAGGCTGTTTGGTGATTTGCCGATCGCGTTGCTTAAGGAAGAAGTGGCCGCTTTTTGAAAAAAGCGGCGCAAAAACTTTTTTGACTTTAGGCCCGTGGCAGCGAAACCAGCACGGCCTAAAGTAACAAAGTTTTTTTGCTACTTTTTGTTCACAAAAAGTAGCGCTTTCGTGCTTTGCTTTTCCCTCAAACCATCATCGCCGAGAGGGCCGGCTGTTCGGTGAGCAGGCGGGCGATGCTCTCCAGGCCCCGGCGCAATTCCGCCGCTGAATTCGCGCGCCCCAGGCTGAGGCGCACGGCCTCGCGCGGTGTCTCCAACGTGAACACGTCGCTGCTGGTGACGCTGATGCCGCCGGCCTGGAGCTGGTTCATGAACGCCCCGCGCGTCCAGGGAGGCGGCAGGCGCAACCATACATGCAGGCTTTCCGGATGGCTGCGGATCAGCTCGGCCGGCAGAACGCTCCGGGCGATGGCCTGGCGCTCATTCATTTCAGCGCGAATCGCGGCGAGCACCCCATCGGCGGTGCCGTCCTGGATCCATCTTGTGGCCAGGGAGGCGGTCACCGGCGAGGTCATGGACATCGTCGCCCGCAGGACCGCGGCCAGCCTGGTCGCGGCGCGCAGGTCCGGGGGCACAACATAGGCCACCCGGAGCGCCGGCGAGAGGCATTTGGCCAGGCTCGAAACATAATAAGTGCGTTCCGGCGCGAAGGAGGCGAGGGGCGGAGGCGGCGCCTGGATGGGCAGCTTGCCGTAGGCGTCATCCTCGATGATCGTCACCTCATGGGCGCGGGCAATGGCGGCAATCGCCTCCCGGCGATGCACGGGCATGGTGGCGGTTGTCGGGTTATGGAGGGTCGGCGTCGAATAGAGCGCTTTGGGTTGGTGCAGCAGGCAGGCTTCGGCGAAGGCCTCGGGAATCAACCCTTCGTCATCCATGGCGACCGGAATCAGCCGCCAGCCCTGATGCGCCGCCAGGGAGCGGAAGCCCGGATAGGTCATGGCACCGGCACAAATGGCATCGCCCGGCCCGGCGAGTTGCCCAGCGATCGCGAACAGGGCGCTCTGCGCGCCCGGGCAGACCACAATCCGCTCCGGCGAAAGTGAAGGGAATGCTCTGGAAAGCCAGTATGCACCGGCCGCGCGATCGGCCGCGGCGCCGCCTGCCTCCTGGTAGCTCAAAAGCAGATCCAGCCCGCCCGCTTCCAGGCCCGCGACTCCCTCCCATATGCGCGCAACCAGTTTCTGGTCGCGAAAATGCGGCGGCCAGTTCGTGCTGAGATCGATCAGGCCGGCCGTTGCGGTTTGCGGCGCAGGCGCGGGCTGCGCCTTGATGTAGGTGCCGAGTCCCACGCGGCCTTCGACCAGACCGCGGCGTTGCGCCTCATTGTAGGCACGGGTGACCGTGGTGAAATCGATGCCGAGGGAACTGGCCAGGTTGCGCTGCGTCGGCAGGCGGCTGCCCTCGCGCAACGTTCCTGAAGAGATATCGGCAGCCAGCGCGTCAGCAATCGCGAGGTAAACCGGCCTACCCGATTTACGGATGGCTGGTATCCATGCACTCGCGTCGATGCCCTTTGTCATTGTCCCCGCATCCGAAGAGGATTATAAGTAGGTTATATGCTTTGTTACGGTCTATCACTCCATACATAAAGCATATAAAGGCTCACTTCAAGTAGGCATATCTGCCGTGACGACATTATTATACCGTCAGAAACGCTCATGCTGGGAACCGCGGGAGGTCGCATTAGTTGCGTCGTTCGCTAGGGTTTTGCCGGCGGCCTGTCGCTTTTTCCGGCGTGGAATTGGCGGCGGGGCGTATTTGCCATGCAAGCGGTGAGCGGGGCGCAGCGGAGCCGGGCTCCGGCGTCCATACAATTGTCAGTGTCTCTCCCTTTCGTTCCGGCATGTGCCCGCCTTTCGGCGGTTCCATCCGGAATGGTCTCGACCAGTCGGCCGGCCATTAAAACCTCAGCGGCGTGTAGGAAAAGGATATAAGCGATGTCCCAGAGAAATGTTCCCGGAATCAAGCGTTACGACGGCCCGGCCGGTGGCTGGGGCGCGTTGCGTGCCACGGCCAAGGCGGTCCGCGAGCAGATGGAAGTCACCGAGGCGCCGCAGATTCTCTTCCAGACCAACAAGCCGAATGGCTTTGACTGCCCTGGTTGCGCCTGGCCGGACAAGGAGCACACTTCGACCTTCCAGTTCTGCGAGAACGGCGCCAAGGCGGTCACCTGGGAAGCCACCAAGAAGCGTGCGACCCCGGAATTTTTCGCCGCCAACACGGTGACGTCGCTGCTGAAATGGACGGATTACGAGCTGGAGAATGAAGGCCGTCTGACCGATCCGGTCATTTATGACCACGCCACCGATAAGTTCAAGGCGATCAGCTGGGATGAGGCCTTCACCCGCATCGGCGCGATTCTGCGCAACCTGCCCGACCCGAACATGGCGGAGTTCTACACGTCCGGCCGTGCCTCCAACGAGGCTGCGTTCCTCTACCAGCTGTTCGTCCGCGAATATGGCACGAATAACTTCCCTGATTGCTCGAACATGTGCCACGAGGCCACCAGCCAGGGGCTCCCGAAATCGGTCGGCCTGGGCAAGGGGTCGGTGTCGCTGGACGATTTCGAGCATTGCGACCTGATCATCGACGTCGGCCATAATCCCGGCACCAACCATCCGCGCATGATGGGCACGCTGCACGAGGCCGCCCGCCGCAAGGTGCCCATCGTCGTGCTGAACCCGCTGAAGGAACGTGCGCTGGAGCGCTTCACCGACCCGCAGCACGCGGTGGAAATGGCGACCTTCAGCTCGACCAAGATCGCCTCCTCCTATTACCAGGTGAAAATCGGCGGCGACGCTGCGGCGATGAAGGGGATCATGAAGGCGGTGCTGGCGCTGGACGAAGCTTCCGGCGGCAAGGTCCTGGATTATGACTTCATCCGCACCCACACCAACGGCATCGAGGGGCTGATCGCCGACCTCAACGCGACCGCATGGGCTGATATAGAGCGCGCCAGCGGTTTGCAGCAGGCGGATATGGAGGCGGTCGCCGCCATCTACGCGAAATCGAAGGCGGTGATCATCGCCTACGGCATGGGCATCACGCAGCACGCCAAGGGCACCGGGACGGTGCAGCAGCTCGTGAACCTGCTGCTGTTGCGCGGCAATATGGGCAAGCCGGGTGCCGGCATCTGCCCGGTGCGCGGCCATTCCAACGTGCAGGGCGATCGCACGGTCGGCATCAATGAGCGGCCGAGCGAAGAGATGCTGGACAGCCTCGAGCGGACTTTCGGTTTCAAGGTGCCGCGCCATCATGGTCATGACGCCGTCGAGGCGTTCAAGTGCCTGGTCGAGGGGCATTCCAAGGCGCTGATCTGCCTCGGCGGCAATCTTGCCGTGGCCATGCCCGACCCGGATGCCTGCTATCGCGGCGTGCGGTCGGCGGATCTGAACGTGCAGATCATCACCAAGCTGAACCGCTCGGCGCTGCTGATTGCCAAGGAAACGATCATCCTGCCGTGCCTCGGCCGCACCGAGGAGGACATCCAGGCGAGCGGCGCTCAGGCGGTCACGGTGGAGGATTCCATGTCGATGGTGCACGCCTCGCGTGGCCAGCTGGCACCGGTCTCGGGGAATCTGCGCTCCGAACCTTCGATCGTCGCGCACATCGCGCGCGCAACCCTGCCGGACACCAAGGTCGACTGGATGCATCTGATCGCCGATTATGATCGGATCCGCGACAAGATCGAAGCCGTGCTCCCGGGGTTCACGGACTATAACAAGCGCATCCGCCAGCCGGGTGGCTTCCGTCTGCCGGTGCCGTCGGGCGAGCGGATCTGGAACACGGCGTCCGGCAAGGCCGAGTTCCTCGTCTTTGACGGGCTGAACGAAGATCAGAATGTGATCGAAAAAGGCGCGCTCCTGCTCGCGACGATTCGCAGCCATGATCAGTATAACACCACGATCTACGGCAATAACGATCGTTACCGGGGGGTCTTCGGGCGCCGCGACGTGGTGTTCATGAGCAAGGAAGATCTCGCTGAAAACAAGCTCGAACATGGCGACGTGGTCGATATTGAGACGACATTGCCGAATGCCGAAGGCCATCGTCTGGAAGGCTTCACGGTGATTGCCTACGACATCGCCCGCGGTTCCGTCGCGGCCTATTATCCGGAGGCGAATTGTCTTATTCCGCTGGCCCATCAGGACAAGACGAGCGGCACGCCCGCTTATAAGTCAGTGCCGGTGAAAATCACGCGCCGCGCCGCTTAAAGCGCGCGACGCGTCGCGATGAGGCGGCTTGCGCCGCCTCATCGCTGAAATTTAAAGGTTGGGTGCAATCCCGGTAGCGCCGGGATTTTGGAGTTTGTCTTATGCAAAATGATGCACTTTCTATTTTTGTCTCGCGATTGGATTTTGCGTGGATCACGTCCATGCATATCCTGTATCCGCCGCTGACGATCGGGCTTTCGATCCTGCTTTTGGTTTCCGAATGGCGCTGGGTCAGCACCGATGACGAGCAATGGTATCGTCTGACGCGTTTCTTTGAAAAATTGTTCATTATCAATTTCGGTGCCGGCGTTGCGACCGGTATCACGATGGAGATGGCGTTCGGCATTCTGTACGGTCCGTTTTCGCAGGCGGCCGGTCCCTTCCTCGGGCAGATCCTTGGCTACGAGACGATCACCGCCTTCATGTATGAGGCTGGCTTCGTCGGGCTGATGGTGTTCGGCTGGGGCAAGATCGGCAAGAAAATGCATCTTTTCGCGACCGCCAACGTCGCGGTTGCCTCGACTCTCTCGGCCTGGTGGATTCTCGTTGCCAACTCCTGGATGCAGACGCCGACCGGCGTGGTGCTCAAGGACGGCTTCTTCCATGTTGAGAATTGGGGTGCGGCCATCTTCAATCCAGATGTGGTCATGGGCTTCCCGCACATGGAAGTGGCAACGGTCGAGCTTGCGCTCTGCTTCGTCGCCGCGGTCTCGGCCTGGATGCTGCTGAAGAAGCGCCATGTGCCGATGTTCACGCGCGGCCTGAAATGGTCGGTGCTGGCGCTGGTCATCATCGCGCCGGTGCAGGTCTGGCTGGGTGACGGTCTCGGACAGGTCGTGGCGAAAGACCAGCCGGCGGCGCTGGCGGCGCTGGAAGGTCATTACCAGACCTACAATCCGGATGGCTCGGTCAACAGCTCCTGGGCTGTGGTGGCTTGGCCGAACGCCAAGGGCGACGGCACTGCCTTCGCCATTACCATTCCTCACGTGCTGAGCATGCTTGAGACCCATAGCTGGAATGATCCGGTCGAAGGGTTGGATTCGTTCCCGGCGCAGGATCGGCCGCCGATGCTGATCCCCTTCTATTCGTTCCGCATCATGGCTGGCATCGGCGCGCTGCTCATGCTGCTCGCCTTCTGGGGGCTCTGGCTCGCCGTGCGCGGGAAGATGACGGCGCACAACATCGTCGCCAGCAAATGGTTCCTGCGTTTCACGGTGCTGTGCGGTTTCCTGCCTTACATCGCGGTCTGGACCGGTTGGTGGACGCGTGAAATCGGCCGTCAGCCCTGGCTGGTTTACAACATGATGACCACCGCGCAGGGCACCAGCCGCATGGGCGTTGGCCAGGAAATCTTCTGGATGATCGGCTATGTCGGCTTTGAAATCATGGTCTGGGTCGGCACCTGGTATTTCTTTGCCAAGGCGATCCGCAAAGGCCCGGACATGGAAAGCCCGGTCCTGCACGGCCCGCAGTCGGTGCATGAGCATGAGCCGCATGCAGCACTCTCCTACGGCAAAGCCAAATAGATCTAAACCATTACGGGCCGGCTGCACGGCAGCCGGCCCAATGACAGGACTGCAATCATGGATAATTTAACCCAGATTCAGAGCATCGTTACCTTTGCCTGGTGGATGGCCTTCTCGCTGAGCGTGGTGCTCTACGTGGTGTTGGACGGTGCCGACCTTGGCGCGGGCGTGTTCTCTCTGTTCGTGCGCAATGCCGATGAGCGCGGCGCGATCATGTCGGCGATGGCCGGCACGTGGGATGCCAACGAAACCTGGCTCATCGTGGCTGGCGGCGTGCTGTTCGCCATGTTCCCCTTCGTCTACGGCTCGGCTTTCAGCTATCTGATGGTGCCTCTGGCCCTGGCGCTGTGGGGGATGATCATCCGCGCCGTGTCGCTGGAGTTCCGGCACATGGCCGATCCCCACTGGCGCGGCCTGCTGGATTTCGGCTTCGGCGTTTCCAGCCTGGCGGTCGCCTTTTTCGGCGGCATGGCGCTCGGCGCGGTGATGCAGGGCTTCCCGCTCACCCATGATGCCGGCACGGTGCCGACCTATGTGGGCGGCGCGCTGCGCTTCATCTCGCCCTTCAGCATCTGGACCGGCATTGCCTCGGTGGTCGGCGTGACGCTCGGCGGTGTGCTGTTCGTGCGTGCCCGCTTCCATCATGGCGAGCCGATCCGCCGCCAGGCGGCGCGCTGGAGCAATGGCGTGTTCTATGTGGCGCTGCTCACGGCGATCATCACGATCGTCTTCACCGCCGCAACCTTCCCCTGGGCGGCTCATAAGTGGATGGGCCCGGATTTCTGGGTTTGGGGCATCGCCCTCCTTCTCGTGATCGGCGCGGCCGTGAAGATGCGCGCTGCCGCCAACCGCGACCAGGATCTGAAGGCACTGATCTGGTTCGTGGTGGCGCTGGCGATCATGTCCATAGCGTTCCTGGCGACGATCTATCCCTGGATGGTGCCCGGGACCTGGACGATCTATTCGGGCGCCAGCCCGTCGGTCTCCCTGTTCACCTTCACCCTGGCGATGGGCGGCTTCTTCCCGATCATGATCACGTACAACGCGTATCAGATCTGGGTGTTCCGCGGGCGCATCTCCGCGCTGGCGGCCCATCACTAAGTCCCCGATGAGGTGCTGGGCTGAGTCAGGCCGAAAGGTTTTAGGCTCAGCCCCGCAATCTCTCTTGGTCTCCCGAGGTTGACGCCAGCAATGGCGTCAACCTTTTTTCATAGAAGCCCCTCGAAGCCCTGACATGTCGGTCACTTGAGCGTTATCAGACCCGCTCGTAGCGACCTCCCCGGTGTGCCGTTCATCCGGTAAGGAGTGACGTATCCATGGCCACACATTCCGCTCCGATCCCCCGCGCGACAGTCAAGGCGCTCGATGCCTGGCTGCGCAGCCGCGCCAAAGCCGTCAAATTGCCGCTCAACGCCGCCATCAGCTTCGGCGCCTGCGGCGGCGTGCTGCTGATCGTCCAAGCCTGGCTCCTGGGGCATGTGGTCAATCTGGTGGTGATCGACCATCTCGGCCTGGCTGCCGCCTGGCCCTATTTGTGGGCGATGCTCGCCGTGTTCGTGGCGCGGGCGTTCGCTTCCTTCGGCGCCGACGCCGTCGCGTTCGAGGCGGCCGCCGGGGTGAAGCAGGATCTGCGCGCCGAGCTGACCCGCAAGCTGGCCGCCCTCGGCCCCGGCTTTATTGCCGGCCAGCGCACCGGCGACCTTACCAACCTGCTGCTCGAGAGCGTCGAGGAACTCGGCAAATATTATGCCGACTATCTTCCGCAGATGCCGCTTGCCGCCTTCGTCCCCGCGGCCATCCTGGTGTTCGTGTTCCCGACCGATTGGGTGTCCGGGATCATCATGCTGATCTGCGCGCCGCTGATTCCGCTTTTCATGGTGCTGATCGGCAAGGGCACGGAGCGGCTCAACCAGCGGCAATGGCGCCGGCTGGCCTGGATGAGCGCGCATTTCTTCGACGTCATCGAGGGGCTCACGACGCTCAAGCTGTTCAATGCGAGCCGGCAGGAAGGGGAGATCATCGGCCGTATTTCCGACGATTACCGGCGCAGCACGATGGATGTGCTGCGTGTCGCGTTCCTCTCCTCGCTGATCCTCGAATTCTTCGCCACCGTCAGCATCGCCATGGTCGCCGTCTATATCGGCTTCCGTCTCTACTACGCTGACATGCATTTCCTGGCCGGCTTCACGGTGCTGTTGCTGGCCCCTGAATTCTTCCGGCCGCTGCGCGCCATGGGCACGCAATATCACGCGCGCATGGAGGCGATCGGCGCTTCGGAACGGATCGTGGCGCTGCTGGAAACAGAGGTGCCGGAACGGCCCGCGGCGACAGCCGCGTTGCCCGAAGCGGCGCGCCTGGATATCAGTTTCATGAATGTCGGCTTTTCCTATCGCCCCGGTGAGAAGGTGCTGCAAAGCGTGCAGTTCAACCTCGCACGTGGCGAGCGCGTGGCGCTGGTGGGGCCGAGCGGCTCGGGCAAGAGCACGATCGCCCGGCTGCTTCTGGGTTTCGACATGCCTGATGAAGGGGCGATCACCATCGACGGCACCGATCTACGCGAGATCGGCCCGGAAAATTGGTTCGCACGCATCGCCTGGATGCCTCAGGCGCCGACTTTGTTTCACGGCACCATCGGCGACAATATCCGCCTTGGCCAGCCCGACGCGGATGCGGCCGCAGTGCGCCGGGCGGCCGAGGCGGCGAATGCGGCCGCCTTCATCGAGCGCCTGCCGCAAGGCTATGACACGATCGTCGGCGATCGCGGGCAGGGGCTCTCCGGCGGCGAGATCAGGCGCGTGGCTCTGGCCCGCGCCTTCCTGAAGAATGCAGACCTCATCATCCTCGATGAGCCGACGGCCAGCCTCGACGCCGAAACGGCGGCGCTGATCGCCGAGGCGGTCGACCGCCTGGCGCGCGACCGGGCGATGCTGATCATCGCGCACCGGCTGGAAAGCGTGGTGACGGCGGAGCGGATTCTCGTGCTCAATGAGGGGCGCATCGTTGAATCCGGCACGCACGAGGCGCTGCTCGCGCAGAACGGTTTTTATGCGGAGACCAGCGCCCTGTACCACGAGATCGCGCCATGAAGGATTTCCTGCGTCTGCTGTGGCTGTTCAAGGGATCCTGGCGCTGGGTTCTGGCCGGGGTCGGGCTGACGTCGCTGGTGATTCTCTCCAACGTCGCTCTGCTCGCTTTGTCCGGCTGGTTCATCGCCGCCATGGCGATCGCCGGCCTGACCACGCATGATATCGAATATTTCATGCCCGCCGCCTCGATCCGCGGCCTTGCCGTGCTGCGCACCGGCGGGCGCTATCTGGAACGCCTGATCACGCACGAGGCGACGTTGCGCTTCCTCGCGCAATTGCGCGTCTGGTTCTACGCGCATCTGGAGCCGCTGGCGCCGGCGCGGCTGCAATATTATCGCGGCGGCGACCTGCTCAGCCGCATCCGCGCCGACATTGACAGCCTCGATAACGTCTATCTCCGCGTGCTGGTGCCGACCGTTTCGGCCTTTATCACCGTCGTGCTGATGATCTTCTTCCTGGTCTGGTTCAGCCCGCATGTCGCGCTGGCCGATCTGGCCGGGCTGCTGCTCGCCGGTGTGGTGGTGCCGCTGATCGCGCTGCGCCTGGCCCGTGACGCTGGGGCCCGGGCGGTCAGCCTGCGCGGGACCTTGCGCGCCGACATTGCGGACACGATCCGCGGGTTTGGCGAGCTGCTGGTCTATCGCGCGCTGGAAGCCAAACTCACCACCCTCGACCGTGGCGCCAGGACACTGGCCGGAACGCAACGCCGCGAGGCGCGCATCAACGCGGCTTCCTCCGCCACGACCTTGCTGATTGCCCAGCTCAGCCTGTGGGCCGCGGTGATCATTGCGCTGCCTCTGGTCGGGCGGGGTGCGCTCACCGGCCCGGATTTCGCGATGATTGGCCTGTTCGTGCTGGCCAGTTTCGATGCGGTCAGCGCTTTGCCCGCCGCTTATAACGCATTGGGCCAAAGCCTGGCTGCGGCGCGGCGCATTTTCGAGGTGATCGATACGAGCCCAGCCGTGAGCGAACCGCGCGTCGAGGCGGCGCCGCCCACCCAATTCGATCTGCGGGTCGAGGGGCTGAAAATGCGTTATGAAGAGGCGCAAGGCTGGGCCCTCGACAATGTAGGCTTCGCGATTCCCGAAGGCAGTTGCCTTGGCGTCATCGGCCAGACCGGCGCCGGCAAGACCAGCCTGCTCAATGTTCTGCTGCGCTTCTGGGATTTTCAGGAAGGGATTGTGCGGATCGGCGGCGTGTCACTGCGCGAGCTGAGCGGGGAGACGGTTCGCGGCCTCTGCGCCGTGGTGGCGCAGCAGACGCATCTGTTCAACACCAGCATTCGCGAAAACCTGCTGCTGGCCCGCCCCGATGCCACGGAAGAGGAGCTGTGCGCCGCTCTCCGCGATGCCGATATTCTGGGTGAGGTCATGGCGATGCCGAACGGGCTCGACAGCGTGGTCGGCGAAGTCGGCTCCGGCCTGTCCGGCGGCCAGGCCCGCCGCGTCGCCATCGCCCGGGCGTTCCTCAAGAATGCGCCGCTGCTGATCCTGGATGAGCCGACCGAGGGGCTCGACGCCGCTTCGGAACGGGCCGTCCTCGACACCATCGCGCGCCTGGCACGGGGGCGCACGACTTTGCTGATCACGCACCGGCCGCAGGCGCTGCGTCTGGCTGATGCGGTGCTGGTGTTGGAGAAAGGTAAGGCGAGGAAGAAAGAAGCCGCTTTTTGAAAAAAGCGGCGTAAAAACTTTTTTGACTTTGGGCCGGTGGAGCTGAAAAGGCGCGGCTAAAGCCCGTGTCCGTGCCGCGCCCGAGGCCCAAAGGACCAAAAGTTTTTGCGCCGCTTTTTCCCAAAAAGCGGCTCTTTCTTTCGATACAAAAACCAATAAAAACTTCTTTCTGAACGAATAAAAACCTATATTTTTTAATTTTCCGCCACGCCTATCATCCGTGCTGACGACAAGCTCGCGCAGATAGGGATGAAGCATGGATTTCAACATTAGAGGCAAAACCGCTTTGGTGCTGGGCGGCGGCGGCGGTCTTGGCCGCGCGATCGCGACATCGCTGGCTGCCGAAGGGGTGAACATCGCCGTGGGCGACATCGACCCGAAGGCGATTGAGGCGACCCAGGCGGCGGTGGCCGAATTTGGCGTAAAGAGCTGCGGCCTGGTCTGGGATCTCGCGGATCTGTCGCTGATTCCGGGCCATATCGCGACCATCGAGCGTGAGCTCGGCCCGGTCGATATTCTGGTCAACAATACCGGCGGCCCGCCGCCGACCCCGGCCAGCGGCCAGTCCGCGGAAAGCTGGACGAAATTCTTCCAGTCCATGGTGGTGTCGGTGATCGCCATCACCGATGCCGTGCTGCCGGGCATGCGCGCGCGCAAATGGGGGCGGATCATCACCAGCACCTCGTCGGGCGTGGTCGCGCCGATCCCCAATCTCGGCATTTCCAACGCGCTGCGCCTGTCGCTGGTCGGCTGGTCGAAGACCCTGGCGCGCGAGGTCGGGCGTGACGGCGTGACCGCGAACATCATCCTGCCCGGGCGCATCGCCACCGACCGCATCAAGTTCCTCGACGAGGCGAAGGCCAAGCGCGAAGGGCGCAGCGTGGAAGAGGTGTCCACCGAGAGCACCGGCAGCATTCCGGTCGGCCGTTACGGCAAGCCGGAGGAATATGGCGATGTCGTCGCCTTCCTGGCGAGCGCGCGCGCGGCCTACCTCACCGGATCGGTGATCCGTGTCGATGGCGGCCTGATCGCCAGCGTCTGAGATCATTATTCAACTTAAATCAAACAGGATCGATAAATATGGCATTGGACCAGAAGACGATTGAGGCGCTTGAAGGCGTCACCACCGCGACGCTCACCACGGTGCTGCTGAAAAAGGGCCTGCGCAATGTGTGGCTGCGCGGCACGAAGCCGCTGAAGCCGGGGCAGAAGCGGGTGGTGGGCCAGGCCTTCACGCTGCGTTTCGTGCCGGCGCGTGAGGATCTGGCGACGCCGGAATCCTGGAGCTCGCCGATTTCCACCCGTGCGGCGATCGAAGCGATGCCGGAAGGCTGCATCGCCGTGGTCGATTCGATGGGCGTCACGGATGCGGGCATTTTCGGCGACATTCTGTGCGCGCGTATGAAAAAGCGTGGCGTTGCCGCGCTGGTCACCGATGGCGTGGTGCGTGACGTTGCCGGTGTGCTCGCCACCGACCTGCCGGTCTGGTGCCAGGGCGCTGCCGCCCCGCCGTCGGTGGCTGGCCTGACCTTCGTGAACTGGCAGCAGCCGATCGGCTGCGGTGGCGTCGCGGTGTTCCCCGACGATGTGATCGTCGTCGATGAGGATGGCGCTGTGGTGATCCCGGCGGCGCTGGTGGCCGATGTGGTCGCCGCCTCGGTGGAACAGGAAAAGCTGGAAGCCTGGCTTTTTAACGAAGTGCAGAACGGCGCGTCGCTGCCCGGCCTGTACCCGCCGAATGCTGAGAACAAGGCGCGCTACGAAGCACACCGCGCCGCCCAGGCCAAGGCCGCGGAATAAGGAAATCGGAGCGGCGATGACGATGAGTTCAAACGACCTAACAGCGTCATCGCCGCCTTCGGCTCACGCTGCACGCTTCGCCTATGTCGGCTGTTTCACCACGGAACGGCGCAAGGCGCGCGGCAAGGGGATCGATATCTACGCCATCGATCCCGTCTCGGGTGCCTGGTCGCCGGCCGGGCATGTCGGTGATCTCGTCAACCCGTCTTTTCTGGTCATGGATCGGGCGCGCGCCGTGCTCTACGTGGTGCATGGCGATGCCGATCATGTCTCGGCCTTTGCCGTCGACGGCGAAACCGGGGCGCTGCGGCAGATCGCCAAGGCCGCCAGCGGCGGCATCAACGGCGTGCATCAGGCGCTTGACCCCACAGGCCGGTTTCTGGTCGTGGCCAATTACGCCAGCGGCTCGGTGGCTTTGTTGCCGGTGCGGCCGGATGGCGCGCTCGACGATGTTTCGCATCTGCTCGCGATGCCGGGGGCGCTTGGCCCGCACCGCACCGAACAGACGATCTCGCACCCGCATCATGTGGTGCTCTCACCCGGCGGAAATTTCATCATCGTGCCCGATAAGGGGCTCGACCGCGTGTTCGTGCTGCGGCTGGAGGCAACGGCCGGCAGCTTGTCCGTGGCCAGCGAAGCGGTGATGCGGCCGGGTGCGGGGCCGCGCCATATGGTGTTCCATCCGACGCTGCCATACGCTTTCGTGGTCAACGAGCTGGAGTCCACGGTCGCGACCTGCCGCTGGCATGAGGCGACGGGCGTGCTCGAACCGCTGCATCTGGTCTCAACTTTGCCGACTGATTTCTTCGGCGCCAGCACCACGGCGGCGATCGTCATCACGCCGGATGGACGGCATGTTTACGTATCCAACCGTGGCCAGGACGGCATCACCCGTCTGGCGTTCGATGCTGAAGCGGAAACATTGTCGGTGCTGGGCCATACGCCGGCCAATGGTCGCGACCCGCGTTTCATGACGCTGAGCCCGGACGGCAAGCGCCTCGTCGTCGCGGCCGAGCAGGGCGATTGCATCGCGCAATTCGTCATCACGGAAAACAATGGAGATCTCGCACAGAGCGGTGATTTGCGCCCCAGCCTGAGCCCATGCACAATCGCATTTCTCTGAGGTGAAAACACCCAAAAATAAGATTTGAAGACCACGCCATGTCCAAGCCGCAACAAAGCGGCAAATGGCGATCTGGAGGAGGAAACTGTTATCATGAACGCCGGAAAATATCGGTATGTCGTCGCCTTCCTGCTGTTTCTGGCAGGCATCATCAATTACATGGACCGCGCCGCGCTTGGCGTCGCAGCGCCGTTCGTCAGGAAGGATCTCGGGCTTTCGCCGTCGGCGCTTGGCGTGATCTTCAGCACATTCTTCTTCGGCTACGCGCTTTTCGCGTTTGTCGGCGGCCAGCTTGCTGACAAATATGGCCCACGCGCCATCTATATCTGGTCTGCGACGGCCTGGTCCGTGCTGTGCGGGCTGACCGGCGCTGTTACCGGGTTCGCCTCCTTGTTCATCGTGCGGGCTTTGTTCGGCTTTGCCGAGGGCCCGATGAACTCGACCACCAACCGGACCATCACCAACTGGTTTCCGCGCGAGGAAACGTCGCGGACGATCGGGTTCACCTTTTCCGGGCAGACGGTCGGCAGCGCCATCGCCGCGCCGATCGTCGGTCTGCTCGCCATTGCCTATGGCTGGCGTCTCGCCTTTCTGGTCATTGCCATTTTCGGTCTGATCTGGGTGGTGGCCTGGATGTATTTCGTCACCGATCTGCCCCGGCAAAATCGTCGTGTCGGTGCCGGGGAAATCGCCCTGGTGACGGAAAGCCGCGCCGCGACGGCCCCGACCGCCGCCGACAAGGCGCTGCCGCTGCGCACCTATCTCGGGCGCGCCAGCACGCTGTCGCTTGGCCTCGGCATGTTCGCGGTGAACTACACGCTGTATATTTTTCTCTCCTGGCTGCCGACCTATCTGGTTTCGGCCTTGCACATGGATGTGAAAAAAATGGCGTTCGTCGCAGCGATTCCCTGGGCCTGCGGCTTTATCGGTTATGCGGGTGGCGGGATCATCGGCGATTTTGCCTATCGCCGCATGAGCGACCGGCTGTTGGCGCGCAAGCTCACGACGATCCTGCCTCTGGCGCTTGCCGCCGTGGCCCTGATCGCCGTGAATGTCGCGCCCGATGCGCTGACCGCGGTGACGCTGATCGCCGTGGCGGTGATGATGCTGACCTGTTCGGTGCAATCCTGCTGGGCAACGATTTATGAAATCGTTCCGGAAACGCGGGTGGGTGGCGTGAGCGGTTTCATCCATCTGCTCAGCAATATTTCCGGCATCATCGGGCCAACCGCGACCGGGCTCGCCGTGCAATATCTGGGCGGCTACAGCAGCGCGTTCGCGATCGCCTCGGCGCTCGCGGTGGCCGGCGTTGTGGCCATGTCGCTCTGCGTGAAGCGGCCGGCCATCGGCTTGGCGACGCTCTCCGCGGCGCCTGGCAGCGAGCCGGCCTGATCGAATTCGAGAGAAGGAGCCTGTTATGGATACCCCTAAACACCCCGTCCTGCTCACCGGTGCTTCCGGTGGGTTAGGGTCGATGCTGGCCAGGGAACTGGCCGGCCGCGGCTGGAAGTTGCGGCTGACGGATCGCGCCCGGTTTCCCGGCGCAATTCCTGAAGGTGCCAGCTTCACGCTTGCCGATCTGAATGACGGGGCGATGATTCTTCGCCTGGCCGAAGGTTGCGGCACGATCCTGCATTTTGGCGGCGTCTCCGTCGAGCAGCCGTTCGAAACCGTGCTCGGCCCGAACATTCGCGGGCTGTACCATGTCTATGAGGCGGCGCGCCGGGAAAAAGCCCGCGTCGTGTTCGCCTCATCGAACCATACGATCGGCTTTCACGAGCGCGGCGAGATTGTCGATGATGACAGCTACATGCGCCCGGACGGATATTATGGTCTCTCCAAGGCCTATGGCGAATTGATGGGCCGGCTTTATTGGGACAAGCACGGCATCGAGAGCGTGTTCCTGCGGATCGGTTCCTGCACGCCCAAGCCGATCGACGACCGGATGCTGGCGACCTGGTTCTCCTATGGCGATTTGCTGCGCCTCGTGGAGCGCAGCACCCTGGCGCCGACTATCGGCAAGACCGGCTGCATCGCCATCTGGGGCGTGTCGAAGAATAAGCGCATGACCTGGTGGCGCAAGGATGGGCGCGCGATTATCGGCTGGGAGCCGACGGACAGCGTCGATGCCTACACGCCGGAACTGGACGGCAGGACCAGCGGCAACCCGGTGGTCGAACGCTATCAGGGCGGTGGCTATTGCGGAATGGATTATTCGCGCGACACGCCGGCGCCGGTTGAACAATTTTAAAGTAAGTAACTTAAGTAAGCGCTACTTTTTGTGAACAAAAAGTAGCAAAAAAACTTTGTGACTTTGGGCCGTGCTGGCGTCGCTGGCACGGGCCTAAAGTCAAAAAGTTTTTGCGCCGCTTTTTTTAAAAAGCGGCCACTTCCTAAATAAAAAACAATATCTAAGGGAATGAAAAATGTCTCAGGCAAGTTATGCCGGGTCCAAGGTCGATGCTGTTAGCTCAAGTGACGCGCTCTACAGCAAAATCGCCTGGCGGATCATGCCGATCCTCTTCATCGGCTACATCATCGCCTATCTCGACCGGGTGAATGTCGGCTTTGCCAAGCTGCAAATGATGGATGCGCTGAATTTCAGCAGTGCCGTCTATGGTTTTGGCGCCGGTGTGTTCTTCCTCGGCTATTTCATCTTCGAAGTGCCGAGCAATGTGATTCTGCACAAAGTCGGCGCGCGGCTGTGGATTTGCCGCGTTCTGGTGGTGTGGGGGCTGGTCTCGGGATGCACGGCATTCGTGAAAACGCCTTGGGAGTTCTATTCGATCCGGTTTCTGCTCGGCATCGCGGAAGCCGGCTTCTTTCCGGGCATGGTGCTTTACCTCACTTACTGGTTTCCCTCGCACCGCCGCGCGAAAATGATCGCCCTGCTGATGGCTGGGAACCCGGTTGCCGGCATAGTCGGGGGGCCGGTGTCAGGCTATATTCTCCACAGCATGGGGCATATCGAGGGGCTGGCGGGCTGGCAGTGGCTGTTCTTGCTCGAGGCCGTACCCGCAATCATTCTCGGTGTCGTGATTCTGTTCGTTCTTGATAATCGCGTGCACGAGGCGAAATGGCTGCGGCCGGAAGACAAGGCGCTGGTGGCGTCCGAAATCGGCCAGGAAGCTGGTGTTAAGACTCATAACACCGTGTTCTCGGTGTTCGTCAGCGCGCGGGTGTGGCTGATGTGCGCGATCCTGTTCGGCATTGTCATGGGGTCCTACGCGATCGGCTTCTGGCAGCCGACGATCATCCGCGAAACCGGGATCAAGGATTCCTTCACCATCGGGTTGTTGACGATGATCCCCTACACGGCTGCCCTGGTGTCCATGCTTCTGGTCGGTCAGAGCGCCGATAAAATGCGCGAACGGCGCTGGCATGTGGTGGTGCCGCAACTGGTCGCAGCCTGTGGCTTCATTCTGTGTACCCAGGCCGGCAGCGACACCTGGATCGCGATGGTCGGGCTGGTGATGGCGGCCGCGGGCGTGGTCACGGCACTGCCGATGTTCTGGTCCTTGCCGACCTCATTCCTCGGCGGTGCCGGGGCGGCCGCGGGGATCGCGTTCGTGAACTGCACCGGCAATCTCGCCGGCTTCTTCAGCCCGGCGATCATCGGCGCCCTCAGGGATTACACCCACACGTTGAATTCGGGCCTGATCCTGGTCGCCGCGAGCCTCATCGCCTCGGCCGTGCTGATCCTCACCTTGGTGCCGGCGAAGCTCGTTAATCGGTAGGTTGAGTGAGAAAGAAAGGCCTACTTTTTGTGAACAAAAAAGTAGCAAAAAATCTTCTCTAATTTGGGCCCGTGCTGGTTTCACCAGCACGGGCCCACAGTCAAAAAAGTTTTTGCGCCGCTTTTTCCAAAAAGCGGCCACTTTCTTCAGTCTCAAGCCTGCTCCGACTCGGCCAGCAACGCCTGCACGAGCCGCAGCCGTGCTGAGGCGCGGCGCCAGAGCAGGCCGATCCGGCGTTTCTGGAACGGGATCGGCACCGGGAGCTTGGTGAGGTTCAGGCCGGCCGGCCAGGGCGGCGCCCAGTCGGGCACCAGTGCCACGCCGAGCTCGCGGTCGACCAGCACGGCGATGGCGTCAAGCGAATCCAGCTCGTACTGGTCCTTGGGTCGCAGGCCGGTCTGCTGCAGATAGGTTTCCGCGAGGCGCGCGCCCCATTGTTTGCGATCGTAGCGGATGAACGGCTCGGTGCTGAGGATCTTGTGCACATCGCGTTCCTTGATGCCGCGATGCACCAGCAGGACCAGCGGCTCTTCCCGCCAGGTGGCCCAGGCGCAGCTTTTCGGCAGGGCGAATTGCGGCTCAACCATGACCGCGGCGTCGAGCTCGCCATCCGTGACCTTGCGGTACAGATCCGCCGAGGTTCCGGGATGGATATAAAGCGTCATGAGCGGATGTTTGCTGGCGAGATGCGCGAGCAGCGGGGGCAGGATGCCGGTGAGGGCGCTGGAGATGGCGCCAAGGCTGAGTTCGCCGGCGGAATTCTGTTCATTGGCCAGAGTGCGCAGGTCGCGCACGCCGCGCACCAGCAGCTGCGCCTGGGGCAGCACGGCGGCGCCGGCTTCGGTCGGGCGCACCGTGCGGCCCGAGCGAGATACTAACGCCGTGCCAATTTCTTTCTCCAAGGCGCGGAGGCGCTGCGTGACCGCGGCCGGTGTGAGATTAAGATGTCGCGCGGCCTCGGCAACCGAGCCATGTTCCACGACCATCACGAAGCTATCGAGAAATTCGGTATCCATAAACAAAGAAAATATAGGTTCTAAACATACCGGAAGCTATATTTTTTTTACGGCCCGCGCTTATATGCTCCCATAAACTCGCCCGACCGATGCGCCGGGACGCGCTAATGAGAGGAACGCTTGATGACCAAAGGCCTACGCAAAGGGCTTACCAGCTACGGTGATGCCGGATTTTCGCTGTTTTTACGGACGGCCTTCATCAAGGCGATGGGATTTTCCGATGACGCGCTGGAGCGCCCGATCGTCGGCATTACCGATACGTTCAGCGATTATAATCCCTGTCACGGCAATGTGCCGGACCTGATCGAGAGCGTGAAGCGCGGCGTGATGCTGGCGGGCGGCCTGCCGATGGTGTTTCCGACCATTTCGATCGGCGAGAGTTTCGCGCATCCGACCTCGATGTTTCTGCGCAATCTGATGGCGATGGACACTGAGGAAATGATGCGCGCGCAGCCGATGGATTCGGTTGTGGTGATCGGCGGCTGCGACAAGACGCTGCCGGCGCAGGTGATGGCGGCGGCGAGCATGGATCTGCCGACCATCGTCGTGCAGACCGGGCCGATGGTGGTGGGCCATCATAAAGGCGAGGTGCTGGGCGCCTGCACGGATTGTCGCCGCCTCTGGGGGCAGCATCGCGCGGGCAATATCGACGAGGCGGAAATCAAGACCATCAGCGGCCGCCTGGCCCCTTCGGTCGGCACCTGCATGGTGATGGGCACGGCCAGCACCATGGCCTGCGTGGTCGAGGCTCTGGGCATGGCGCTGCCGAACAGCGCGGCCGCCCCCGCCACCCATGCGGACCGCCGGCGGATCGCGGAAATGAGCGGCAAGCGCGCGGCCGAAATGGCGGTCTCCGGCACGCCGACGCCGGCGGCGCTGATCACCGAAGCCTCGGTGCGCAATGCGATGGTCGTGCTGCAGGCGATCGGCGGCTCCACGAACGGGCTGATCCACCTCACCGCCATGGCTGGGCGCGCGGGCGTGAAGGTGGACATGGACGAGTTCGACAGGCTCGGGCGTGAAATTCCGGTCCTGTTGAATCTCAAACCCTCCGGCCAGCATTATATGGAGCATTTCCACCATGCCGGCGGCCTGCCGGCGCTGCTGCGGGAGCTGAAGCCCTTCCTGGAACTGAGCGCCCCGAGCGTCTCCGGCGGTACGCTGGGCGATGCCATCGAAGCGGCCGAGACGGTGCCGAACCAGAATGTGATCTACAGCTTTGCCGCGCCGCTCAAGCAGGAAGGGGCGATGGCGATTCTGCACGGCAATCTCGCACCCGGCGGCGCCGTCATCAAGCATTCGGCCGCCTCGCCGGCGCTGCTCACCCATACCGGGCGGGCCGTGGTGTTCGAACTCGGTCGAGGATCTGACCAACCGCATCGATCTGCCGGATCTCGATGTGAATGAGGATGACATTCTGGTGCTGCGCAATGCCGGGCCGAAAGGCGGCCCCGGCATGCCGGAAGCCGGCTATCTGCCGATTCCGCTGAAACTCGCCCGGCAAGGGGTGAAGGACATGGTGCGCATTTCCGATGCGCGGATGAGCGGCACGGCGTTCGGCACGATCGTGCTGCATATCACGCCGGAAGCAGCCGTCGGCGGCCCGCTGGCCGTGGTGCAGACCGGTGATCGCATCCGGCTGGACGTTCCGGCGCGGCGGCTGGAATTGCTGATCGACGACGCCGAATTGCAGCGCCGCCTGGAACAGTGGCAGGCGCAGCCGGCGCATCGCGAGACGGCCAAGCGTGGCTATGCCAAGCTCTATGAGAAGAGCGTGCTGCAGGCCGATCAGGGTTGTGATTTCGATTTCCTGCTTCGCGACGGTGGCGAGACGCGGGACGCCTGAGTTATCGTGCGAGCCTAAATCCACGCGCAATGGGAGCTTTGAAGAGTTCATGAGCAATCGCATTAAAATCCTCAGCATCGGCGAGATGAATCAGAGCGTCGATGAGGCCTTGGCCGCGCGCTACGATCTGTATCGCGATGATGTGCTGGGGCTGGATCAGATCATCGCCGACCATGGCAATGAGATTGTCGGCCTTGTTACACGCGGCAAAATTCCCACCACGGACGCGCTGATGGCGCGTCTGCCGAATCTGCAGATCATCAGCAATTTCGGGGTTGGTTATGATTCCGTGGATGTCGCGGCCGCCGCCAAGCGGGGCATCGTCGTGACCAACACGCCCGACGTGTTGAACGATGAGATGGCGGATTTCACCGTGGGGCTGACGCTGGCGACCATCCGCCGCTTTCCGCAGGCGGACCGCTATGTGCGCAGCGGGCAATGGGAAGGCGGACAGGCTTTCCCGCTCGGGGCGTCGCTGCGCGGGCGCAAAGTCGGCATCGCCGGAATGGGGCGCATCGGCAAGGTGATCGCCAAGCGCCTCGATGGTTTCGATGTGCCCTTGTCGGTGTTCATGCGCCGTCCGTCGCCGGATCTGCGCTATCCGTGCCACGCCTCGCTGAAGAGCCTGGCGGCGGAAGTGGATGTGCTGATCGTCGTGCTGCCGGGCGGGCCGGCGACGAAGAACATCATCAATGCCGAGATCCTCGAAGCCCTGGGGCCGAACGGCATTCTCATCAATGTCGCGCGCGGCTCGGTGGTGGATGAAGAGGCGCTGATCGCCGCGCTGCAAAGCGGCAAGATCCTTGCCGCCGGCCTCGATGTGTTCGCGGGAGAGCCGCATGTGCCCGAGGCGCTGCGGCAGATGGAGAATGTCGTGCTGCTGCCCCATATCGGCACGGCGACGCACCATACCCGCGGGCTGATGGCGCAGCTCGTCATCGATAACGTGATTTCCTGGTTCGACGGCAAGGGACCGCTTACGCCGGTGGCGGAAACGCCGGTTCCGGCCAACAAGAAAATGGAACAAGTCTGATGCATCTCGACCATACTGCCAGCGGCGTTTACGCCATCGCGCCCACGCCCTTCACACCGGAGGGCGCGGTCGATGAAACATCCATTGACCGTATGGTCGATTTTTACCACGAGAGTGGTGTCACCGGCCTGACGATCCTCGGCATCATGGGCGAGGCGCCGAAGCTGGAAGCCGCCGAGTCGCGCGCGATTGCCCGTCAGGTGATCCGCCGGGCGAAAGTGCCGGTGATCGTCGGCGTGTCGGCACCGGGCTTCGCCGCCATGCGCGCTCTGGCGCGCGGTGTGATGGATGATGGGGCGGCGGGCGTGATGATCGCCCCGGTGCCGTCGCTGCGGACCGACGAGCAGATCCTCACCTACTACGCCCAGGCGATCGAGGCGGTCGGCGCCGACACGCCGGTGGTGGTCCAGGATTATCCTTTGACCCTGTCGGTGGTGATGACGCCGAAAGTGATCCGGCAGATCATCATGGACAACCCGTCCTGCGTGATGCTCAAGCATGAGGATTGGCCGGGGCTTGAGAAAATCTCCGCGCTGCGCGCCTTCCAGAAGGAAGGCTCGCTCCGGCCGCTGTCGATTCTCACGGGCAATGGCGGGTTGTTCCTGGATTTCGAGATGGAGCGCGGCGCCGATGGCGCGATGACCGGCTATGCCTTCCCGGATATGCTGGTCGATGTCGTGAAGCTCGCGAAAGAGGGCCAGCGTGACGCCGCGCATGATCTGTTCGACGCGCATCTGCCGCTGATCCGTTATGAACAGCAACAAGGCGTTGGGCTGGCAGTGCGCAAGTACGTGCTGCAGAAGCGCGGCGCGATTGCCCATGAGGTCCAGCGTAAACCGGGGGCAGCATTGAGTGCTGCGGCACGACAGGAAATCGACTATCTGCTAAGCCGGCTGGCGCGGCATGATGTCCGCGCGAGATTTTGAGAGGGACGTTGGTATGAGCGATTATGTGATCACGCCACCGCCGGTCGTGGCGGTTCCGGTTGTGGGCGGCAAACTCTTCCCGGTTCGGCGGGTTTTCTGCGTGGGCCGGAATTACGCGGCGCACGCGCGGGAAATGGGCAATGACCCGAACCGTGAGCCCCCGTTCTTCTTCACCAAACCCGCCGACGCGCTGGTGACTAACGGCGCCGACACGCAATATCCGACGGCGACCAACAATCTGCACCATGAGATGGAGCTGGTTGTGGCGATCGGCAAAGGCGGCAAGGACATCGCCGTCACGGACGCGCTGGGCCATGTGTATGGTTACGCGGCCGGGCTCGACCTGACCCGCCGTGACATGCAGGACGAGGCCAAGGCCATGCGCCGCCCGTGGGATATGAGCAAAGGCTTCGATGCTTCCGCGCCGATCGGTGAGATCGTGCCGGCGAGCCAGGCTGGCCATCCGGCCACGGGCCGGATCGCGCTGAACGTGAATGGCGCGAGCCGCCAGGTGGGCGATCTCGCGGATCAGATCTGGCCGGTGCCGGACATCATCGCCACGCTGTCGAAGCTCGTGGCGCTGGCGCCGGGCGACCTCATTCTGACCGGAACGCCGGAAGGTGTCGCCGCCGTGGTGCGCGGGGACCTGCTGGAAGGCGAAATCGCCGGCGTCGGCACGGTAAAAACCCGCCTGGTGTAAAGCCCCAGGCCCAGAGTCAAAAAAGTTTTTGCGCCGCTTTTTCCAAAAAGCGGCCACTTGCTTACTAAAAACGGAAGGGACCCTGGTCCCTTCCGTTTTTGTTTGAAGCCACGGGGCGCTGAGATTATTTCTGATCCATGCAGGACCGTCCGTTCGGTGCTTTTCTGGGGGAGACCATTCGCCAGGCCGGGACGCGGCGTGCGATCACCGAGGCTTACCGGCGGCTGGAACCGGAATGCGTCGCGGCGCTTTTGGACGAGGCCGCAGTGACGCAAGAGCAAAAAGCGGCGGCGCGGAGCCTGGCTGAAAAACGGGTGACGAGGCTGCGTGCGGAACACCGGCCGACCGGCATCGAGGCGCTGATGCGCGAATATTCGCTCTCCAGCACGGAGGGGATCGCGCTGATGTGTCTCGCCGAGGCATTGCTGCGCATTCCCGACAACGAGACCCGCGACGCTCTGATCCGCGACCAGCTCGGCCGGGGCGACTGGCGCGCCCATCTGGGGCGCAGCCCCTCTCTGTTCGTCAATGCCGCGACCTGGGGGTTGATGATGTCGGAGCGGCTGCTCGACGCGATGCCGCAAGCCGCCTTGGCGCAGGCTTCCATGAGCCTGCTCAGCCGCGGCGGTGAGCCCCTGATCCGCAAGGGGGTGGATCTCGCCATGCGGCTGATGGGCGAACAGTTCGTTCTGGGCAAGACCATCGGTCAGGCCTTGGCGCGGGCGCGCGCGATGGAGGCGAAGGGGTTTCGTTATTCCTACGACATGCTGGGGGAAGCAGCACTTACGGCGGGCGATGCCGCGCGCTACCAGGCGGCCTATGAGGAGGCGATCATCGCTGTCGGCGCGGCGGCCAGGGGCGATGATCTGGATGATCGCCCCGGCATTTCCATAAAGCTTTCCGCGCTTGCATCCGCGCTATACGCGCTCGCAGCGGGACCGTGTTCTGGCGGAACTTGCGCCACGGCTGATCCGCTTGAGCCAGCTCGCGCGGGAGCGGGGGCTCGGGCTCAATATCGATGCCGAGGAATCCGACCGCCTGGATCTGTCGCTCGATCTTTTGGAAATCCTCTGCCACAACCAGGGGGTTTCGGGGTGGGATGGGCTCGGCTTCGTCGTCCAGGCTTACCAGAAGCGCGCGCCCTTCGTGCTGGAGCATGTGATCGAGCTGGCGCGCCGTACGGGGCATCGGCTGATGGTGCGTCTCGTCAAAGGCGCTTATTGGGATGCCGAGATCAAGCGCGCGCAAAGCGATGGCATGGCGGATTTTCCGGTGTTCACGCGCAAGGCGCATACGGATATTTCCTATCTCGCCTGCGCCCGGAAATTGCTGGCGGCGGGGCCGGCGGTCTATCCGCAATTTGCCACGCATAATGCGTTGACGATGGCCAGTGTTGAAGCAATGGCCGCGGACTATCCTGGCAGCCGCTACGAATTTCAGTGCCTGCACGGCATGGGCGAGGCGCTTTATGAAACGGCGATGGCGGAGACTCTGGCCGTACCCTGCCGCATCTATGCGCCGGTCGGCACGCATGAAACGCTGCTCGCTTATCTTGTGCGGCGGCTGCTGGAGAACGGCGCGAACAGCTCTTTCATCAACAGGCTCGGGAATGTTGCCGTGCCGCTCGACGAGGTTCTGGCTGATCCGCTGCATTCACCGCCGGGGCGTGGCCCATGAAAAAATCCCGCTGCCGTCCAAACTCTTCGCGCCGGAGCGGGAAAATTCCCGGGGCTTCGATTTCAGCGATGAAATGGAGCTGCGACAACTGGCCGAAGAGCTGGCTCTGGCGCCGCCGCCCTTTGCGGTGCCGGCGGCATCCGCAAGGGAGATCGAAACCGCTTTTCGCCGCGCGCAAACGCTGGCGCCATGGACGCTTCAGGCGCGCCGGGCGGCATTGCAAAGAGCGGCGGAGCTGCTCGAGCAAAACCGCCCGCGGCTGATGGCGTTGCTGGTGAGGGAAGGGCGCAAAACCTTGCCCGATGCGGCGGCGGAAATCCGCGAAGCCGTCGATTTTCTGCGTTATTACGCGGCACAGACGCGCGGCTGGAGCGATGCCACGCATCGCCCGCTCGGGACTGTGGTGTGCATCAGCCCGTGGAATTTTCCGCTGGCGATTTTCCTGGGGCAGGTTGCCGCCGCTCTGGCTGCCGGCAACTCTGTGCTCGCCAAGCCGGCGGAGGAAACGCCCTGTATCGCCGCTATTGCCGTGGCGCTGTTGCATGAGGCGGGTGTCCCAAGGGAACGGCTGCATTGTCTGCAGGGGGAAGGCGAGGTCGGTGCAATGCTGGTGGCGGATCCGCGTTGCGATGGCTGTGGTCTTCACCGGCTCGACCGAAGTCGCCCGGCAGATCAACCAACAGCTCGCCATGCGCACCGGGCGGGATGGCAGGCCGGTTCCGTTGATTGCCGAAACCGGCGGTGTGAATGCGATGCTCGTCAATTCATCCGCCCTGCCCGAGCAGGTGGTCGCGGATGTGCTTTATTCCGCCTTCAATTCCGCCGGCCAGCGCTGTTCGGCCTTGCGTCTGCTTTGCGTTCAGGAAGAGATCGCGCCGCAGCTTCTGGCGCGGCTTGGCGAGGCGATGGCGCAATTGCGTCTCGGGCCGCCCGACCGCCTCAGCACGGATGTCGGCCCGGTGATTTCCCCCCAGGCCGCGCAAAAGATCACCGCACATATCGCCGCCATGCGTGCCGCCGGCTGCAAGATTATCCAGCATGAAGCTGTGCGCGATGAAATTTTCGTGCCGCCGACACTGATCGAAATTCCTGACATCGCGGTGCTGCGCGACGAAATCTTCGGGCCGGTTCTGCATGTTCTGCGTTACGCATATGAGCGACGCGATGCACTGCTCGAGGCGATCAATCGCACCGGCTACGGGCTGACATTCGGCGTGCATAGCCGCATCGATGAGGTGATCGCGCATGTCACGTCGAAAATTTCCGCCGGCAATATCTATGTGAATCGCAATATGGTCGGCGCGGTGGTGGGCGTGCAGCCATTCGGCGGGCAGGGGCTCTCGGGCACCGGGCCGAAAGCCGGCGGGCCGCTTTATCTGCACCGCATGCTGGCGGCGGCGCCGGCTTTCATGCCGGAAGCCAGGGAACTCATGGGGCCGGTGGGCGAGCGGAATTTCTATGAGTTGCGGCCGCGCGGAACCGTTCTGTGCCGCGCAAGATCGGAACGCGGCCGCGCGGCGCAGCGATGTCGCCGCCGAACAAAGCGGCTGTCGCATCAGCCATGATGCCGCCGCGCCTTTCGATGCCGTGCTCTTCGAGGGCGAAGAGTCGGAGGTGCGGGAGTTCAACCAATCTCTGGCCGCACTTCCGGGCCCGATCTTGCCCTTCCAGGCGCTCAGCACCGCGGCGCTTGAGGCAGGCGAGGCCTATAACCCCGCCTGGCTGCTGGCCGAGCGCGTGGTCTCGGTCAACACTGCCGCGGTAGGCGGGAATGCCAGCCTGATGATGCTCGGCTAAGGCCGGCTCGACGGCCACTTGCTTATTTGTTTCGAACCTGCCCTTGACGGCAGAGCAACAATCCGCAAATCGCCCGGTATGACTGACACAGCAGACCGCACCCCCAGCGAAAAAGCCCTCGTTCTGTTTTCCGGGGGGCAGGATTCCACCACCTGCCTGGCTTGGGCGCTGGACCGTTTTGCCGAGGTCGAAACCATCGGCTTTGATTACGGGCAGCGGCACCGGGTTGAAATGGACTGCCGGGAACCCGTGCGCGAGGCCGTGCGGGCGCAGAACCCCGCCTGGGCGGCGAAGCTCGGCGAGGACCATGTGGTCGATCTGTCGGTGCTGGGCGCTATTTCCGACTCCGCGCTGACGCGCGACACGGAAATCGCCATGACGGCTTCCGGCCTGCCGAACAGTTTTGTCCCGGGCCGCAATCGTGGCGTTTCTCACCTTTGCCGCCATGATCGCCTATCGTCGCGGGGCGCGGCATATTGTCGGCGGCATGTGCGAGACGGATTTTTCCGGCTACCCGGATTGCCGGCATGAATTCGTGCAGTCGATGCAACAGACGCTCAATATCGGCATGGCGCATGATTTCGTGCTCCATACGCCGCTGATGTGGATCGATAAGGCCGAAAGCTGGGCGCTGGCGCAAAGCCTGGGCGGGGAGGCGCTGGTGCGCCTGATCGTCGAGCAAACCCATACCTGCTACCATGGCGACCGCTCGCAGCTTCATGATTGGGGCTATGGCTGCGGCACTTGCCCCTCCTGCGAATTGCGGGCGCAGGGGTATCGGCGGTTTGTGGCGAGCTAAGAAAGGCAAGTAAGGGGCCGCTTTTTGGAAAAAAGCGGCGCAAAAACTTTTTTGCACATCTGGGCCCGTGGCGTCGACACCGCCACAGGCCCAAAATATCAAAGTTTTTTTGCCACTTTTTGTTCACAAAAAGTGGCGCTTCCTTTCCTTAAGCCACGGACCCGGCAGCAAAGCCGCTCGACCAGGCCCACTGGAAATTATAGCCGCCGAGCCAACCGGTCACGTCGACCGCCTCGCCGATCACGAACAGGCCGGGCACCTTGTTGGCGCCCATGGTCTGAGAGGAGAGGCCGGCTGTATCGACACCGCCCACCGTCACCTCGGCCTTGGCATAGCCTTCCGTCCCGGTGGGGCGCAGGGCGCAGGAGATTGATCTTGGCGCCGAGTTCCTTGAGCTGTTTGTTCGGGGTATCGGCGATCACCTGTTTTTGCTGCGCTTCCGGCAGCAGCGCCTGGGCCAGGCGCGCCGGGAAGATTTCCGCCAGAATGGTTTTCAGCTCCGCCTTCGGCCGCGCGGCCTTGCGCGCCAGAAGCAGTTCGGTGGCGTCGGTCCCGGGCAGCATGTTGAGCGCCAGTTCTCCGGCCTCGGGCAGATAAGAGGAAATTTGCAGCAATGCGGGGCCGGAGAGGCCGCGATGGGTGAACAAGGCATGCTCGCGGAATTCGCGTTTGCCAAAGCGCGCCACGGACTCGAACGATACGCCGCTGAGGCCCTGCATCCAGCCCCAGGGTTCGCCTTCAAACCGCAGCGGAACGAGGCCGGGCTTCACCGGCGTCATCGCCAGGTCGAACTGCCGGGCGATGTCATAGGTAAACCCTGTTGCGCCGAGCTTGGGGATGGAGAGCCCGCCAGTGGCCAGGACCAGCGAGGTCGCCTCGATCAAATCGTTGTGGGTTTTGATTGTGAAGGCGCTGCCGCGGGAGATTTCCGTGACCTTCTGAGACAGGCGCAGCGTCACATTGTTCTGGCGGCAGAGGCCGAGCAGCATCCCGAGGATCGCGCGGGCAGAATCGTCGCAGAACAGCTGGCCGAGCTTCTTTTCATGGTAGGCGATGCCATGCGCCTCAACCATCTTGATGAAATCCGCTGAGGAGAATTTCGCCAATGCCGATTTGGCGAAATGCGGGTTTTGCGAAAGGAAGTTTTCGGCCTTTACCGACATATTCGTGAAATTGCAGCGCCCGCCGCCGGAGATAAGGATTTTCGCGCCCGGCTCGTCGGCATGGTCCAGCACCAGCACGCGCCGTCCCCGTCGTGCCGCGATGGCGGCGCAAAACAGCCCCGCCGCGCCCGCGCCGATGACCACCACGTCAAAAACTGTTTTCGCCAAAATCTTTTGCTCCGCTCAGCCACTTGAGCCGGGCTGTGTATGCGGATGTGCCGCCGCTGGCAAAGAGGCATCGCCGCTGGAGCGCCCCCAGACCCCAAATAGAAGAAGTTTTTGCGCCGCTTTTTCCAAAAAGCGGCCACTTACTTTCTTATTTACCCTTGCGGCATCGCCTCCGGCACCACCGTTTTCACGATCGTGGCATCGAGCGCCTCGAACGCGGCATAGTCGATGGTGGCGTAGAGTTCCTTGCGGGTCAGCATCTGGTCCACGCAGTTCTGCGCGCCGCCGTCCCGGGTGATCGCGGCATAGAGTTTCTCCTGCGCCAGGGCCGCCACGCGTAGCGAGGTTACGGGCCAGATCACCATCTTGTAGCCGAAGGCGAAAAACTCATCGCGGGTGAAAAACGGCGTGCGGCCGAATTCCGTCATGTTCGCGAGAAGCGGCACGCCCGGTAGCCGCGCGGCGAATTCCCGGAACATCTCGGCGGAATTCATCGCTTCGGGGAAAATCGCATCGGCTCCGGCCTCGACATATAATTTCGCCCGCGCCACGGCGCCGTCCATCCCTTCAGAAGCCGCGGCGTCGGTGCGGGCGATGATGTAGAGATGCCGCCGCGCCTCTGCCGCCGCCGCCACTTTTGCCGCCATGTCCTGCGGGGTAGCGAGCTTCTTGTCGTTCAGATGCCCGCATTTCTTGGGCAGGATCTGGTCTTCCAGATGCACCGCCGCCGCCCCCGCATCTTCGAAGCTACGGACCATGTGCATCACGTTCAGCGCCTCGCCATAGCCGGTATCGCCATCCACCAGCACTGGCAGGGCCGAGGCGCGCGTAACCTGGCGGATGAAAAAGCACACCTCGTCCACGGTGATGATGCCGAGATCCGGCAAGCCCATCGAGGCGGTCATCGCCGCACCCGAGAGATAACAGGCCTCGAACCCGGCCGCCTTGGCCTGCTGCGCGGCGAGGCCGTTATGGGTGCCGGGAATGCCGAGTATGCCAGGGCGTGCGAGCAAGGCGCGGAAACGCTCGCCGGCGGGCTCGGAGGGGAGGTCGGAGGCGCGGAGATAGGGCATCTGGCTGCTCCTTGAACAGGAAGTAAGGAAGGGCTTCTTTTTTGGAAAAAAGAAGCAAAAAACTTTTTTAAACTTGGCCCGTGCCGCTCGAGCGCCTCAGGCCCAAAGTCGAAGAAGTTTTTGCGCCGCTTTTTCCAAAAAGCGGCCACTTATTTTTTCCTTTAACGTTCCGTTATAGGCCTGAACGGCAAATTCTCAGGGCCGACATAATTGGCCGAAGGGCGGATGATTTTGCCGTCGATCCGCTGCTCGATGATATGCGCCCCCCAGCCGGAGGTGCGGGAGATCACGAAGAGCGGGGTGAACATCGATGTCGGCACGCCCATCATGTGGTAGGAAACGGCCGAGAACCAATCGAGATTGGCGAACATCTTTTTCCGGCTCATCATCACCGTTTCGATGCGCGCGGCGATGTCGAACATTTTCGTCGATTTCGCCTCTTCGGAAAGTTGTTTCGCAATTCGCTTGATCACCTCGTTGCGCGGATCGGACAGGGTATAGACCGGATGGCCGAAGCCGATGATGACCTCCTTGGCCTCCAGCCGGCGCACGATATCGGCTTCGGCCTCGTCAGGGGTCGCATAGCGTTTTTGAATCTCGAACGCCGCCTCATTGGCGCCGCCATGTTTGGGGCCGCGCAGCGCGCCGATGCCGCCGGTGATGGCAGAGTAAAAATCCGTGCCCGTGCCGGCGATCACCCGGCAGGCGAAGGTGGAGGCGTTGAATTCATGCTCGGCATAGAGAATGAGCGAGGTGTGCATCGCCCGCACCCAGCTCGCGGACGGCGCACGGCCATGCAGCAGATGCAGAAAATGTCCGCCGATCGAGTGGTCTTCAGTCTCGACCTCGATCGCGTTTTCCGTTGGTGGAGAAATGATACCAGTACAGCAGAGCCGAACCGAGCGAGGCCAGCAGCCGGTCGGCGATGTCCCGTGCCCCGGCCGGATCATGATCATGCGCCTCCGGCAGCACGCAGCCCAGCACCGACACATAGCTGCGCATCACATCCATCGGATGCGTCGCCGCCGGCAGGGTTTCCAGCACGGTCTTCACCGCCGCCGGTAGACCGCGCAGTGCCTGCAGTTTCACTTTATAGGCCGCCAGCTCAGCCAGGTTAGGAAGGGTGCCGTGGATGAGCAGATGCGCGATCTCCTCGAATTCGCAGGCCTCCGCCACGTCGAGAATGTCATAGCCGCGATAATGCAGATCGTTGCCCGTGCGGCCCACCGTGGACAAAGCCGTATTGCCGGCCGCAATCCCGGACAAGGCGACGGATTTTTTCGGTTTCGGCAGCGTGGTGTCGCTCATGTTTCTGGTCTCCTCGGAGGATAATGAGAAGCAGAAGGGCATCGCTTTTTGAAAAAAAGAAGCAAAAAACTTTTGTTAACTTGGGCCCGTGCGCGTTTCAGCGCCAACGGCCCAAAGTCGAAGAAGTTTTTGCGCCGCTTTTTTTAAAAAGCGGCCACTTGCTCACTTTTCCTAAAAAATCCCCGGCTTCGCCTCAGCCAACGCGCCGGCCGGCAATGCCACGTTCAGGGCCGCAAGCTCGCCCGCCGCCAGCCGCGGCAAATTCTGCACCGCTTCGAGAAATCTGTTGCTCTCCCGCGCGGTGATCAACCCTTCCGTCAGAGTTCGAACTTGCGGATATAATCGGCACGCTCGAACGGTTTGGCGCCGAGCGGATGGGCGTTGGCAACGGCCGATCTCATCTTCCAGTTTCGTGCCGTCTCGCAAAAAGATTTCCACGCGCGCGCCAAAGGCTTTCTCCGCCGTGTCCAGCGAATGATAGCGCCGGGTCCATTCCGGGTCTTCCCTGGTTTCGATCTTGTGCCAGAGCCGCACGGTATCCTCCCGTCGCGCGCGCTTCGGCGCATAGGAGGTTTCGTGGCCCCACACGCCATCCTGTAGCGCGACCGCGAAAATATACATGATCGAATGGTCGAGCGTCTCGCGGCTGGCTTGCGGGTCCATCTTTTGCGGGTCGTTGGCGCCGGTGCCGATCACGTAATGCGTATGATGCGAGGTATGGATCACGACCCGCTCCACAGCGTCGAAATCCGCAATGTCGCGGCGCATGCGGAAGGCGAGGTCGATGAGGGCCTGGCTCTGATATTCCGCCGAATGTTCCTTGGTGTAGCTGTCGAGAATGGCGCGTTTCGGCTCACCTGGCGCGGGCAGGGGCACATGATACACCGCATCCTTGCCGCCCAGCATCCAGGCGATCACCGAATCCTCGCCCTCATAGATCGGGCTGGGCGCGCCTTCGCCGCGCATGGCCCGGTCCACCGCCTCGACGGCCAGCTTGCCCGCATGGGCCGGCGCGAAGGCCTTCCAGGATGAGATTTCCCCCTTGCGCGATTGCCGCGTGGTGAAGCCCACATGCACGGCCTGCTGCACCGCCTGATAGATCACCTCCTGCTTCAGATTCAGCAGCGCGCCGATGCCGGCCGCCTGGGCGGGGCAGAGATGCGCGATATGGTCGATCTTGTGCTCGTGCAGGCAGATGCCTTTGACCAAGTCGATCTGGATTTCATAACCGGCGGCGATGCCGCGAATCAGGTCGCGGCCGGATTTGCCCATGCTCTGCGCCACCGCCAGGATCGGCGGGATATTGTCGCCGGGATGCGCATAGTCGGCGGCGAGAAACGTGTCGTGATAATCGAGTTCGCGCACCGCCGTGCCGTTCGCCCAGGCCGCCCATTCCGGGCTCACCGCAACCCGCGCCGGCGCGCCGAAGATCATGGCGCCGCCTTTGCGTGGGTGGCCGAGCGCCATGCCCCGGGCGGACGCCACCGGGCGGCGGTTGATCGCGGCGATGGCGACCGCGGCATTGTCGATGATGCGGTTGATGATCATGGCCGTGACATCCCGGCCACCGGCACCTTGTCGGCGGCGACGCCGGCAATCTTCCAGGCCAGCTGCGCCTCGCGCGAAAGCGCTGCCTTGGACGGAGAAACGCGAACTTCGTTGTTCGTCATGGGCGGACGCCGCTCCTGTTATTTTTGTTCTGTTCATCGCGCCAATTTTCGGCGCCGTCCAGGGCGGGAAGGTAAGGAAGGGCTTCTTTTTTGAAAAAAGAAGCAAAAAACTTTTTTAAACTGGGCCGTGCTGGTTTCAGCGCCACCGGCTCAAAGTCAAAAAAGTTTTTGCGCCGCTTTTTCCAAAAAGCGGCCGCTTTCTTCTCTGTTCTGGCGCCGCCGCCAATCGCCCCTATATAGCAGCGGACCTGTTGTTATGATCCGGGAGCCCCATGAGCGTTTTATTTTCTCCGCAGACCCTTCGCGGCCTGAGCGTGTCCAACCGCATCGTCGTTGCGCCGATGTGCCAATATTCGGGCGAAGACGGCCATGCCACCTCCTGGCATGATGTTCATCTCGGCACCCTGGCGCTGTCAGGTGCGGGCATGGTGACCATCGAGGCGACGGCGGTGACGCCGGATGGCCGCATCACCCCGCGTGATATCGGCCTGTGGGACGATGCCACCGAGGCTGCTTTGGCCCGGACGCTGGCGGCGGTGCGCGGCGTTTCGAAGGCCGCGATTGCCATGCAGATCAGCCATGCGGGGCGCAAGGCCTCGAGCCATGTGCCCTGGGAAGGCGGCCAGCTGATCCCGCCGGGTGAGGGCGGCTGGACCACGTTCGCTCCTTCAGCCCTGGCGCAGAAGGAGGACGAGGCGGCGCCTGTGGCCCTCGACGAGGCGGGCCTCGTCCGGATTCGCGACGCTTTCGCCGCCACCGCGCGCCGCGCCGCACGGCTTGGCGTTGACGCCATCGAGGTTCATGCCGCGCATGGTTATCTGCTGCATCAGTTCCTCTCGCCGATCGCCAACCGGCGCGAGGACGCCTATGGCGGCTCGCTGGAAAACCGCATGCGCTTTCCCCTGGAAGTGTTCGAAGCGGTGCGCGCTTCCTTCCCCGCGGAACGCCCGGTCGGCATCCGCATCTCGGCGTCGGACTGGCTGCCGGAGGGCTGGGATGTCGAGCAGTCGATCAGCTTCGTCGCGGCCTTGAAGCAGCGCGGTCTGGATTGGGTGAGCGTCTCCTCGGGCGGCATTTCGCCCCTGCAGAAGATCAAGCTTGGCCCGAACTACCAGGTGCCGTTCGCCCAGGCGATCAAGGCGGCGACCGGCGTGCCCACCATGACGGCCGGGCTGATCACCGAACCGCGCCAGGCGGAGGACATCATCGCCGCCGAGCAGGCCGATTTCGTGGCCATCGCGCGGGGCATGCTGTTCGATCCGCGCTGGGGCTGGCACGCGGCGGCCGTGCTCGGCGCCTCGGTCGAGGCACCGCCGCAATATTGGCGCGCCGCACCGCATGAACATAAGGAACTGTTCAGGAACGCGGCGTTCGGGACGCGATAAGGAAGGAAGGGAAGGCTTCTTTTTTGAAAAAAAGAAGCAAAAAACTTCTTTAAACTGGGCCGTGCTGGTGGAAACGCCGCCGGCCCAAAGTCGCAGAAGTTTTTGCGCCGCTTTTTTCAAAAAGCGGCCACTTACTTACTTTTTCTTTGCTTCAGTGCGGATAGGACACGAGCAGGTCTTCCATGTCGCTGGCATGGTCCTCCTCGTCATGGATGATTTCGCCCAATATAGCGGCGGTCTCCGGATCGCGCGGCTCAAAATAGGCGATCAGTTCGCGGTACAGCTCCACGACGGCCTGTTCCGCGGCGAGATTTTCCTGGATCCGCATGGCGAATTCGCCTGGACCTTCCGGCGGCACGGCGTGGCGCGAGGCGAGGGCCTGGGGGTCGTAATTCGGCGTGCCGCCCAGCTGGGTGATGCGCGTTGCCGCCAGAGCCATATGCCGGCGCTCGTCATTGGCCTGTTCCTGGAATTCCGCGCCGATCCATTCGTTCTTCAGCCCGTCATGAGAGATGGATATGGCTGTATAGCGCAGCACGCAGACGATTTCGGCGGTCAGCACAGCCTGCAACAGCGCGATTGAGCGCTGCGTGTTGGCGTTTGCCTCGGCACGCCCCTCGGCCAGCAGCTGCACCGCGCGCTGCCGCAGCATATCGACGTCCCGGAGAAACATATTTTCCGTCAGGACCGCTTGCTCGAACATGAAAACCCCTCACGACATCGGCGACAATTGAGAATTGTTCGCAACTCGACACACTACAATTAGGCGATCACCGGGGCAGGTCAATCGTCTCGTAAAAATCGAGTGATAACAAATGAGAGAAAATCTTGTCCCGCCTGCGTCGGGCGCAGGCAGGACAGGTTTCAGCCCGGTGCGGGGCAGAGCTTGCGGAGGGCAGCCGGCGCACCTTCGAGGAAGCGGGTCACTGCCATTTCGATCAATGGCGAGAGATCGTCCGGCACCTCAAGGCCATACACCCAGCGGCGGATCGCCAGATAAAACAGCTCGCCATGCAGGCCCCAGGCGATCTCGAGTTCCTGGGGGGAGGGCGCGGCGTCGGTGCTGTGCCCCGCCAGGGCGCGCAATTCCAGGGCCAGCGGCTCGACCAGCTTGGTCTGGATGATCCCGACATAGCGTTGCGGAATATCGACACCCTTGAGACCCGCGAAGAAGAAGATGCGCATCCAGTCATAGCGGAAGATGACCGGCAGATACGCATTGTAGAAATCGATCAGCCGCGCCGCCAGCGGGCGGGACGTGTCGCGCAGCAGCGCCTCCCATTCCGGCTGCCAGCGGTTGAAATAGACTTCGAGATAGACCCGCTCGACCAATGCTTCCTTCGTCGGGAAGTAGCGGAACAGGTTCTGGTGGGTGATGCCCAGGCGCTTGGCGAGGTCGCGCAGCCCGCCGCCGAGGCCGACCTCGGCGAAAAACTGGATCGCGCCTTCGACGATCTCGCGCTCCCGGGCCTCGGGCGACAGCCGCCGCCGTTTGCGCAAGGTCGCAGCCGGCGCGTCCGGCGCCGGATTGGTACTTGAATTCTGTTCTGCAGCCCTGACAACCATTGCGCGCAATTTACCCTTCCTCCGTAACAACCTAACCATAAGACGTGACCAAATGGCAATTAATTTGACTTCGGTTAATTTGACTTGGGTTCTGCTTGTAAGTAGTGACCGAATGGTCACCACTGGATCGCCGTACGGCTGCTGAGAGATTGTTCGGATGGCTTGATGATGCGGGAACGCCGCAGTACCTGGCAGCCGATCCGGTGTGGTTTGGCCCTTCACGGCCACTCTGCCATCCGCAATGACCGAACACGGCACATTTCCTAACGACTATCGGAGAGAGTTATGCTGACTTGCACAGGCTTCGCAGCCCAAACCGCGGATTCGCCGCTGGAGAAATTCACCTTCAACCGCCGCGATGTCGGCGAAACCGATGTCCAGATCGAGATCCTGTTCTGCGGCGTCTGCCATTCCGACCTGCACACCGCCCGCAATGAATGGCGCGACAGCGTGTTCCCGGTGATCCCGGGTCATGAGATCGTCGGCCTGGTCACCAAGGTCGGGCCGGGCGTGAAGAATTTCAAACTGGGCGACAAGGTCGGCGTCGGCTGCCTGGTCGATTCCTGCCGCACCTGCGCCGCCTGCAATGAGGGGCTGGAGCAGTATTGCGACAACGGCTTCACCCTCACTTACAACTCGCCGGAAAAGGTCATCGGCGGCCGCACCTTCGGCGGCTATTCCGACCAGATCGTCGTTGACCAGAGCTTCGTGCTGCGCATCCCCGAGGGCATGGACCTCGCTGCCACGGCGCCGCTGCTCTGCGCCGGCATCACCACCTATTCGCCGCTGCGCCACTGGAAGGCTGGCCCGGGCATGAAGGTCGGTATCATCGGTCTTGGCGGCCTTGGCCATATGGGCGTGAAGCTCGCCCATGCGATGGGCGCCTACACCGTGCTGTTCACCACCTCTCCCTCCAAGGTTGCGGACGGCAAGCGCCTCGGCGCTGACGAGGTTGTGATCTCCAAGGATGCCGAAGCGATGGCCCAGCATGCCAACAGCTTCGATCTGTTCATCGACACCGTTGCCGCCAACCATGACCTGTCGCCCTATTTCGCGCTGCTGAAGCGTGAGGGCACCATGGTTCAGGTCGGCGCGCCGGAGCATCCGATGCCGATCGCCGCGTTCGATCTGATCTTCAAGCGCCGCAATTTCGCCGGTTCGCTGATCGGCGGCATCGCCGAGACCCAGGAAATGCTGGATTTCTGCGCCAAGCATAACATCACCTCCGATGTGGAGATCATCCCCATCCAGAAGATCAACGAAGCCTATGAGCGGATGCTGAAGAGCGACGTGAAATACCGCTTCTCGATCGACATGGCCTCGCTGAAGAACGCGGCCTGACGTCTTTCGAGCTTGCGTGGGGTCGAGCGATCCCACGCAAGCTCGCTTGCGCGCTCGTGTGGCGGGCGCACAAGGATTTTTTCGCTCTCTAGGGTTGTGTCGCCGCAACGGCAGCGCCGCGGCTTGTTAAATTCACTCTTGTTCGCTGACGGTTCGCATTCGCGGCATAACCGTAAATTTTTCAGCGCTCCCGCGCCTCATGCGCAGACAATCCCCCAAATTCAGTTTCTTAGGCGGACGATTTCACATTGACGTGAAACTTTCTCCACGTAGAAGTTACATAAGTGGGGCGGTGTGTTAGCGCAGCTCCGCAACGAACCGCCAGTCCGGGGAGGGGGCGTGACGGTTAGCGAAGGGAGACAGGCTTGACCGCGATTTCGACGACGACGCTCAGTTCTGACACCATGTATCGTATGCTGGTGCAGAGCGTCACCGATTACGCGATCTATATGCTCGATCCCTATGGCCATGTGGTGAACTGGAATGCCGGTGCCCAGCGCGTGAAGGGCTATCGTGCCGAGGATATTATCGGCCGGCATTTCTCCTGCTTTTTCACGGCGGAGGATAACGCCCGCAATCTGCCGCAGCTCACTCTGGCGGAGGCGCTGGCCACGCAGCGATGCGAGGGCGAAGGCTGGCGCCTGCGCCGGGACGGCTCGCGCTTCTGGGCGCATGTCATCACCCAGCCGGTCCGTGACGAAGAGTGGCAGGCTGGTCGGCTTTGCGCATATCAGCCAGGATCGGAGCGCGCAGAAGCAGCAAAGCGACCAGCTATGCGACCTCGCCCGCAATCTCGACCTGGCGCTCGCGAACATGTCGCAGGGCCTGTCGCTGTTCGATGCCGATGAGCGGCTTGTGCTCAGCAATGCCGCGTCTGCAGGAGATTATCGGCGTCGATCCCGCCGCTTTGCGGCCCGGCGCGGCGCTCACCGACATCCTCCGGGTTGTGTTTGCCAATCCGGCGGTGCCGCAGGAGCAAACGACGGAGAGCGTCCGTGCGGCCCGGGAGCGCATTCTCTCGGGTCTGGCTGAGGCTGGCGGCTTCAGCACCCGCGAATTGCCCTGGCGCGGCCGCGTCTTTGCAGGTCAGCCATCGCGCGCTTCCGGGCGGCGGCTTCGTCAGCACTGTGGACGATGTGACCGAGCGGCGTGCCATCGAGGACCGGATCACCCATCTGGCCCATCACGACACGCTGACCGCCTTGCCGAACCGCATGACCTTCCGGGCGCGGCTGGAAAGCGTGCTGGAATCGGTTGACGACACCACGCCCTGCGCCGTGCTTTATGTTGACCTGGATCGCTTCAAGCCGGTGAACGACACGCTCGGCCATCAGATCGGCGATCTGGTGCTGCAGGCTGTGGCCGAACGCATCCGCGCGCAATTATGCGCGACCGATGTGGTGGCGCGGCTGGGCGGTGACGAGTTCGCGGTCCTGATCGGCCGTTGCCACGACATGCAGCATGTCACGGCTTTGGCGGAACGGCTGATCGCCGACGTCAGCAGCCCGATCACCATCAAGGGGCTGCACGTCCTGGTCGGTGCCAGCATCGGCATCGCCTATGCGCCCGAGCATGGGCGCGATCCGGACCTGCTGCTGCGCAATGCCGATCTGGCTTTATACCGCGCCAAATCCGCCGGCCGCGGCTGCCATCGCGCTTATGAGCCCGGCATGGAGAAGGTGGTGCAAGAGCGCCGCGATCTCGAGCGCGATCTGCGCGCCGCTTTGGTGGGTAAGCAATTCACCCTGCATTACCAGCCGATCGTCGATACCGGCCGCAATGAGATCACCGGTTTCGAGGCGCTGCTGCGCTGGCGCAGCCCGACGCGCGGCGCGGTTTCGCCGGCCGATTTCATCCCGTTCGCCGAGGAAATCGGCTTCATGCCGGAACTCGGCCGTTGGGTGCTGGAAACCGCCTGCGCGGAGGCCGCCAACTGGCCGTACGATCTGAAAGTCTCGGTCAATCTGTCGCCCAAGCAGTTCCGCCAGGCCGACCTGCTCGGCCATATCGCCGCGACGCTGGAGAAAACCGGCCTGCCGGCGCGGCGGCTCGAGCTTGAGATCACCGAGACGGCGATGATCGACGATCTCCACAGCGCCACCGAGATTCTCGAGAAATTGCGCAAGCTCGGCATCCAGATCGCGATGGATGATTTCGGCACGGGCTATTCGTCGCTCAGCTTTTTGCGCACCTTGCCGTTCACGCGCATCAAGATCGACCGCAGTTTCGTTCAGGACGTGGAGAGTAAACCCGAGGCGCTGGCGATCATCCGCGCGGTCTCGCTGCTCTGCGGGAGCCTGGGCGTTTCGGCGACCGCCGAAGGTGTTGAAACCGAACGTCAGGCGGAAATCCTGCGGGCCGAGGGCTGCCCGGAATTGCAGGGGTTTCTGATCAGCCGGCCATGCCCGGCTGCCGACCTGCCGGCCTGGATCGAGGCCTATCGTAGCCGCCATGCCCTCGCCGCGGAACTGAAGCAGTTGGCTTGACCCGCGCCGCTGCCGTAACACAGACCTGACAGAGCAAAAGTTTCTAGGCCGCTTTTTTCAAAAAGCGGCCTCTTTCTTTGCTGTGAATCTGCCCCAACCTAAACGGGTTCTAGCTAACCTGGAGTGACCATGCCTCGCCTGTTCGATCCCTACACGTTAAAATCGGTAACCCTGCGCAACCGCATCGCCGTCTCCCCCATGTGCCAGTACATGGCCGAAGAGGGCACGGTGAATGACTGGCACAAGGTCCATTACGCCACGCTGGCTCGTGGTGGCGCCGGCCTCGTTGTCGTCGAGGCGACCGCCGTCGCGCCGGAAGGCCGCATCACCTGGGGCGATCTCGGCCTGTGGAACGACGCTCAGGCCGAGGCCATGCGCCCGGTGGTCGAGGCGATCCGCGAGGCCGGCTCGGTGCCGGGGATCCAGATCGCCCATGCCGGCCGCAAGGCCTCCGCCAACCGCCCTTGGGAAGGCGATGACCATATCCCCGAAGGCCAGCCGAATTCCTGGACCACCATTGCGCCCTCGCGCGTGGCGTTCGGCGAGGGGCTGCCGCGCCTGCCGGAGGAGATGAGCCTGGAGGAGATCGCCCGCGTGCAGGCCGACACGGTGAACGCCGTGATCCGCGCCCGTGACCTCGGCTTCGAATGGCTGCAGCTGCATATGGCGCACGGCTATCTGGCGCAGAATTTCTTCTCCCCGCATTCCAACCACCGCACCGATGCCTATGGCGGCAGCGCGGAAAATCGCGCGCGCTATTTGCTGGAGACGCTGATCGCGGTGAAGAAGGTCTGGCCGGAAGACCGGCCACTCACCATCCGTCTCAGTGTCGTGGAATTCGACGGCACCGACATGATGCTGGACGAGGCGATCACGCTGCTGCGCCGGATGAAAGGCGAGGGGCTGGATTTCGTCGACGTCTCGATCGGCTTCAACACGCCGAAGGCCAATATCCCCTGGGCGCCGAATTTCATGGGCGATATTGCCCAGCAGGTTCGCCAGGCCACCGCTCTGCCGGTCGCCACGAGCTGGTATATCGCCAAAGCGGAAGATGCCGACGCGCTGATCCGTGATGAGAAAATCGACCTGCTGATGCTCGGCCGGCCGCTGCTGGCCGAGCCGCACTGGCCCTACCGCGCTGCGCAGGAACTGGCCGTCGAAAACGCCGCCTGGGCGACTTTGCCCGCCCCCTACGCGCACTGGCTCGCGCGTTACCGCTAAGCCCGGCAAGCAGGCGGCCATCTACGGATGGCCGCCTTTTTTGATCTTAAAAACGTCTAAATTTACGAGTTATTTCTTTATATTTTTCCTAAATTTGGGCGGGCAGGTGTCTTTGTCCGTGTTTTATATATTAATTTAGAGCAAGAAAGTGGCCGCTTTTTGAAAAAAGCGGCGCAAAAACTTTTGCTTTTTTCGGTTTGCCCCTGTGCGGTAGCACGCGTTAGATAGTGAATAAGGCATTAAAATCTAATAAAAAATGTCTTTTGGCTTCGCTGTGAAGCTGGGAATGGGTTTGTTTGCCGGAAATTTATTGAAATGAGGTTTAATCTAACGAAACCTCAATCTAACGTTATCGTTTCGCAACAAGCGTTGTCTAAAAACTGATTTAATCTTATTAGAAAGATATGTTCGCCGCCGCGAATTGAAGAATGATTGAACGCAAGCGGCGGGGCACGAGGTCAGGTCAACAGGGACGTCACGAGCCGATAACGGCCGTCTGAGGAGAACCCGCCATGATACCATCAACGGCGCCCGCGCCGCGTTGCGGCGGCGGCCGGTCGTCTTCGCGTTGCCGGACGGCTACGGTCAGAAACCGCGCTCTGCTCGGCCGGGCTGTTTCCGCTGGCCTGCGGCGTGGTGTTCCTGGCGCTGGCCGCTCCCGCCCAGGCCGCCTGCGATACCAGCGGGAGACCGAATTGCGGGCCCGTGAATCACCACAACACCCTCAACCTTGCGAACGATCATAACGGCCATACCGGCCCCAGCGCTCCCGATCATCAAGCCGCCCCCAGTGCCCCTGGTCACGCTGGTCCTGGCGGATTCGGTGATCCCGGCGGTTCCGGTGCTCCGGGTCACGCTGGTTCTGGCGGCTTCGGCGATCGCGGTGGCCACGCCGGTCCTGGCGGGTTCGGTGATCCCGGCCGTTCCGGTGGCTCCGGCAATCGCGGTGGTCACGGCGGTCCTGGCGGGATCGGTGCGCCCGGGCATTCAGGCGGTCACGGTGCCCCTGGCGATGGCGGTCCGGGCGGTTCGGGTGATCCCGGTCGTCCCGGCGGTCACGGTGTTCCTGGTCATGGCGGTCCGGGCGGTTCGGGTGATCCCGGTCGTTCCGGCGGTCACGCTGCCCCGGGTCATGGCGGTCCGGGCGGTTCGGGTGATCCCGGTCATTCCGGCGGTCACGGCGCTCCTGGTCAGGGTGGTCCGGGCGGTTCGGGTGATCCCGGTCGTCCCGGAGGTCACGGTGCCCCGGGTCATGGCGGTTCGGGCGGTTCGGGTGATCCCGGTCGCCCCGGCGGTCACGGTGCCCCGGGTCATGGCGGTCCGGGCGGTTCGGGTGATCCCGGTCATTCCGGCGGTCACGGCGCTCCTGGTCATGGTGGTCCGGGCGGTTCGGGTGATCCCGGTCGTCCCGGCGGCGGTTGCGGCGATCACGGCGATCACGGTGGTCACGGTGGTGGTGACCCTGGTGGCCCCGGCGGTCCTGGCCATCCGACCGGCCCCACTGATCCCGGCCATTCGGGCGGTCCCGGCGATCATGGTGGTCACGGTGGTCACGGCGGTGGTGATCCTGGTCATCCGACCGGTCCCACTGATCCTTCCCACCCCACCGGTCCTGTCGATCCTGGTGGGCCCATGGACCCGAGCGGTCCCACGGATCCAGGTGGCCCGAACGATCCAAGCGGTCCCACCGATCCAGGCGGCCCCTCGGACCCTGCCGATCCCGCGGACCCGACGCCTGCTTCCGGTGATCACGCGAGCTTGGCGCCGGAATTCTCCGCCTATGGCGCCGCCAGCCCCACCGCTCAGCTGCTCGGGCTGGATACGCTCGGCACGCTCTATGATCGGATCGGCGACGAGACCATCGGCACGGATTCCGGCAGTACAGATGTCCGCGTCAGTTCGATCTGGGGGCGCGCGTTCGGTGGCTATGTCGGGGCCGGCTATGGCGGCGAGACGCAGACCCGGACCAGCGGCTCCGAGGCGGGTCTGCAGGTCGGGCTCGATCTCTATCGCCACATCGCGGCGGATGGCGTTCGCAATTTCTTTGGCGTCTATTTCAGCTATGCCAATGCCAATGTCGGCACCAGCGGCCTCGTCACCAACGCGGCGGACACAGCCGGGATCATGGAAAAGACCGGGACCGACAATGTGAACGCCTATAGCGGCGGGCTGTATTACACGCATTTCGCCCAGTCCGGCTGGTATGCCGATTTCGTGGCGCAGGGCACTCATTATATTGGCTCGGCGACCTCCATCGGCACCTCGATTCCGCTGACAGGCTATGGCTTCGCCACCTCGCTGGAGCTGGGGGCCCCGATTGCGCTCCGTCCCGGCCTCGCGCTCGAGCCGCAGGCGCAGCTGATCTGGCAAGGCGTTTGGCTTTCCGAGCAGACCGATGCCTACGGCACCGTGCAGCCCGGGGCGACGAGCACGCTTTACGGACGTATCGGCGCGCAGCTGAACGGTGTGACGCAAACGGGTGCCTGGCAGCTGCGCCCTTATGCCCGGGCTAATCTCTGGTCAGCGCTGGCCGGCACCAGCTCGTCAGTGCTCTATGCCGGGGTGGATTCGATCACCACCAAGGCGGATGCTGCCTGGACGCAGCTTGGGCTCGGGCTAACCGCCCGGCGCAATGGCAGCCGGCTCAGCCTTTACGCCCATATAGACGGGCTGGTCGGGCTGCAGAATGCCGGCACCAACCGTTACGGCGTCGATGGCGGGGCCGGGTTAAAATATGAGTGGTAGGGGAGGGGAATAAGCAAGAAAGAAGCCGCTTTTTGGAAAAAGCGGCGCAAAAACTTTTTGATTTGGGCCCGTGCCGGTGAAGCCGGCACGGCCCAAATTACAGAAGTTTTTTTGCTACTTTTTGTTCACAAAAAGTAGCCTTTCTTTCTTTATGCCGGAACCGTCTCGACCTGCCGGCGCCGCATTGCCTCGCGCACGCCGGGGAGGGTGCGATAGAGGTCCAGATAATCGTTCGCCATGCGCGTTGCGGTGAAGCGCGCTTCGAAGGCGGCGCGCACCTCGCGGCGGTCCAACTCGCCGATCTGCCGCACGGCCTGGATTGCCTGGTCCATATTATCGACAATGTAGCCCGACAGGCCGTGATCGATAACTTCGGGCACCGAGCCGCAGCGGAAAGCGATCACCGGCGTGCCGCAGGCCATCGCCTCGATCATCACCAGGCCGAACGGCTCCGGCCAGTCGATCGGGAATAGCAGGGCCGTGGCGTTACCGAGGAAGTCAGCTTTCTGCTGCTCGTTGATTTCGCCGATGAATTCGACATTCGGATGCGCCGCGACCATCGGGCCGATCACCGTATCCCAATAATGCTGGTCGGCCTTGTCCACCTTGGCGGCCATTTTCAGTTTCATCCCCGCCGCCGCGGCGATTTCGATCGCGCGGTCGGGGCGCTTCTCCGGCGAAATCCGGCCGAGGAAGGCGAGATAACCGTCCTGCGGACGGGCGCTGAAGGGCAGCAGGTCTTCCGGCAGGCCGTGATAGACCGTGCCGGCCCAGTTCACCGGCGGCATCGGCAGGCGCTGATTGTCGGAGATCGAAGAGAGCGGCACTTCCGGGAAGGCTTTGTAGAAGGGCATCAGGTCCGGCAGGTCCAGCCGCCCGTGCTGGGTGGTCACGGTGCGATCGGCGAAATCGCGGATCAGCGGGTAGTGCACCATATCCACATGGAAATGCAGCACGTCGAATTCGTCGGCGCGCTGGCGCACCTGTTCCAGCATCACGATGTAATGCGGCAGCCAGTCCTTCACCGCCGGGTTGAGGCGCAGCGCCATGTCGCCGCAGGCCACCAGGTTCGCCGAGGTCTGTGAATTGCCGCTGGCGAACAAGGTCACGTCATGGCCCTGCCGCACCAGCTCCTCGGTCAGGTAGGAGACGATGCGCTCGGTTCCGCCATAGAGTTTCGGTGGGCAACTCTCGAAGAGCGGGGCGATCTGTGCAATCTTCATGGCGGACCTTCACAACGAAAGCCGCCGTCACGGTTTTGCAACGGCGGCGTATGAGGCTGGATTAAAAAGTTAATGCGGCGCAATTGAGGCGGATTTTCGCCTGATCTGCGGTGGTTCCGCTCAGTCGAGCCAGCGCCGGACGGCATCCTTCAGGAAGGCGCGGTCGTGCTCGGCGGCGCTCGACGAGGGCGTGCCGGCGAGATGGCCGCGGATGCTGGGGATCGGCAGCAGCTCGGCTTTGGCGAGGTGCTGCATCTCCAGCGCATTGTCGGCGACCCGGAAATACAGGTCGGTCTCACCCGGCAACAGCAGAACTTTCGCCTTGATCGCCCCGAGCGCCTTGGCGAAATCGCCGCCATAGAGCGCGTTGGCGCTGATATCGCCATGCATCCAGGTGACCAGCTGGGCGTAGGCGTCGGCGGCGTCGCGTTTCCGGAACGGGGCTTCCCACTCGTTTGTCAGGTAGGTTTCCAGGTCCGGCGCGCCGGCGGCGGTGATGTGCAGGCGCTCGCGGTAGAAATCCTGGCTCAGCGCCCAGCCGGCATAAATATGGCCGATGGCGCCGAGCGTACCGAGCGGCGGGGCGGAGAAGCGGCCATTGCCGATATGCTCCGGTGCCGCCTCGAAGGTGCGCAGCAGGCCGGAGAGAAACACCTTGTTATGCGCCGTGGTCCTGGCGCTGCTGCACACCACGATGGCGCGGTCCACCGCATCGGGGAACATCGCGGCCCAATGATAGGCCTGCTGTCCGCCCATCGAGAAGCCGTAGGCGGCATGCAGCCGCTCGACGCCGAATTGTTCGAGCAGCAGCCGGCGCTGCGCCGTCACATTGTCCCACGGGGTGACCACCAGCGGATAATCCGGCGTGTTGCCGGCGCCCGAAGACAGACCGTTAGAGAACATGTTGGGGATGATGATGAACCAGCGCGTCGGGTCGAGGATTCCATCCGGCCCGATCAGCCATTCCATGGTGCCGTGATTGGCGCCGTAGCTGCACGGGTAGATAATCACATTGTCGCGTGCGGCATTCAGCGTGCCGTAGGATTTCCATGCGAGTTTGGCGCCGCGCAACACTTCGCCCGATTGCAGTGGGAAATCGCCGAGGTGGAATTCACCGCTTTCCGTTGGCCAGTTCATGTCAGCAAACGTCCTTTCCAATGACTGTACCTGAGGCGGCAGGCTTATCACCTGCCGCCGGCACGAGGAAACGACGTCTGTCTAAAAAGAGCCTACTTTTTGTGAACAAAAAGTAGTTTTCTGGTCCTTTGGGCCCGTGCGGTTTCAACGCCGCAGGCCCAAAGTTTAGGAAGTTTTTGCGCCGCTTTTTTCAAAAAGCGGCTACTTACTTTCTTCCTTCAGGCAAGCGCGTGACCGGAAAGTCGTTCAAGGACGCGCAGGGGCGAGAGTTCCGGCCGGGCCATAGCGTCGACCGGCAGATGGAATGTCTGTTCCAGCGTGTTGCGTCCGGCCAGCGCCGCATGGGGCACGGAATCGGTGAAGCACAGCCAGGCCGTGCCCGGCGCGAATGTCACGGCCGTGCGTGGGGCCGAGGCCTGATATTCGGCATCCAGCTTGGCGCGGTCGTGCAGGCCGAGCATCAAAAAATCATAAGGCGTGCGGCGGCCATGGGTGAGGTTGAGGCTGGCCATCGCGAGGCCGGCGATATTGGCGATGATCGGCTGGCCCAGGGGGGTGCGATCGAGTTGCGGCAGGAACCGCGCCGCGACCTGTTCGAACGGGCCGCTCACCTGCCATTCACGCGGCGTGCCGGTAGGATCGATATTGACGAACAGCCGCAGGATCCGCCCGCCTTGGGTCGGGCGCGTGGGAAAGGCGTCGGTATGCAGGCGCCGGTCGTCATGGCGCGGGGCATAGGTTCGGCCGAGAATTTCCGCCGGCCGGAAGCTGGCGCGCGCCTGGCGCAAATGCGGCGCATAGCGCGGCAGCAACCCCTGGATGAACGACAAGGCATCGCCCCCGAACCGTGTCAGCAACCCAGCCAGCTCCGCCGTTTGCGGCGCGGCCAGTTGCGCGCCGCCCAGTTTCCGGTTGGCGGGGTCGTAGCTGATGTTTTTGCGTGTGCCGGAGAGCGCGGATTCGCTGAGAAAATTCTGCTCTCCGGGCAGAAGGGCAAAATTCAGGCGCGGAAACACCAGGACCGTGCCGGCTTCCAAAGCCGGCAATGCCTGGTCCTGGACCTCGCGGCTAGGTGGTGTCCGCCAGTCGGACACAGGCAGAGTGAGGGTGGCGTCCATCTAGTCCTCCCGTTTGTTAGGTCGCGCCTGCGGCGAGCGCGTGAGCCGCTCGGGCGCATGGTTGCGGTCAGGCAACCATGCGTCGGCCAGGAGAGGACGGCAAAACCGCGTGGCGGGTCAAGGGGAAAAGTATTAAGAAAGGGCTTCTTTTTTGAAAAAAAGAAGCAAAAAACCTTTTTTAAACTTGGGCCGTGCTGGTTTCAGTACCTCAGGCCCAAAGTCGCAGAAAGTTTTTGCGCCGCTTTTTTCAAAAAGTGGCCACTTTCTTTACCTTATCCAGGCCAGCAGTGCGGAAACCGTGACCAGCGAGAGCACGGTGGAGACCAGAATCGCCCGAGATGTCACTGACGCTTCACGTCCGTATAGTTTTGCCAACATAAACGGGCCGGTGCCGATCGGCAGGGCGCTCAGCAGCAGCGCCGTATCGGCCCATAATTCCGGCATGTCGAAGACGCGGAAGGCGAGCAGGCCGGTAATCGCCGGCTGCACCAGCAATTTCAGCGTCACCAGCCGGGTGATGAGGCCGGTCTCCTTGGCCGTTTCGGACTGCGCCAGGAACAGGCCGATGGTAACCAGCGCGCAGGGGCTGGCGGCGGCGCCGAGCAGGGAGGTGAAGCGGAAGAGCAAAGCGGGCGGCGGCACATGGGTGAGCCCGTGCAGCAGGGCCACGGCGAGGCCCAGCAGCGGCGAGGCCACGAGCGGGTTGCGCAGCAGCGAGAGGCCGGCCTTGCGCAGCGTGGCGCCGAGGCGCGGCTCCTCGTGCAGATCCGTCTCGATCAGCACGATGGCGCCGGCGAACAGCACGCAGGCGGTGAGAATGGTGGCGATCACCGCCGGCACCAAAGCGGCGTGGCCCAGCGCCACGAGGCAGAGCGGAATGCCCATGAAGCCTGTATTGGCATAGGCGGCGTCCAGCCCTTCGATGCTGCGGTCGGCGAGGCGGTGATGCGCCGGCCGGGCGCTCAGGGGGCCGAGCAGGAAAGAGAGCAGAAAGGTGATCGCCATGCCGCCTGAAAAGGCAGCGAGAAAGCCGGGATGATCGAGCTCCGCCCAGTCGATGTTCGCCATGGCCTGAAACAGCAAAGCCGGGAGCGCCAGCCACACGACGAAAGCGTTCAGGCTGTCGGTCGCGGCGGGGCCCAGAATGCCACGGCGCGCACAGATGAACCCGGTGAGGATGAGCGCGAAAATCGGCAGGACGGCATTAAATACGGCGGACATGCTGTCGTTTTCCCGTGATAGAGGGGCGGATGCAAGGGCCTGTGACGCCGATATGAGGGGCAGCTCTGCGAAAACTGTACTGTACAGTACAACTCAGCCGGCTAGTTTCGCCCCGTCCACAGACGATGGAGTAGCTTATGTCGACGTCCTCAGGCGTGAAACTGCTCGGCCTTTCCGGCAGCCTTCGCAAGGCATCTACCAACACGATCATTTTGCGGAGCCTGGCGGAGCGGCTCGATGGCAAAGCCAGCATGACGGTGTTCCCGTTGAATGACGTGCCGATTTACAATGGCGATCTCGATGGCGAGCATCCGCCCGAGGCCGTGCATGCCCTGAAGGCGGCGATCACCGAGGCGGACGGCCTGATCCTCTGCGCGCCGGAATATAATCATGGCATGCCCGGCATGTTGAAGAACGCGCTGGACTGGGTCTCGCGCCCGGTCGGTGCCTCGCCGCTCAAAGATAAGCCCGTCCTGCTGATGTCCTCCTCGCCCGGCTATGTCGGCGGCGCCCGCGCCCATGCGCAAATGCAGGAGACCCTGGCCTCGACTCTGTCGCGCGTGGTGCGCCGCCCGCAGGTGGTGATTGGCGGTGTGACGCAGAAAATCGTCGACGGGAAGCTGGCCGATCCCACCACCATCGATTTCTGCCTGCAGGCGATCGACGATCTGCTGGCGGAAATCCGCTTGCTGGCCAAAGCCAGGAGCTGACGCGCCATGGTCGGCAGTGCGCCGCCGGTGCGCCGCACGCGGCGTGGCGAAGAGCGCCATGAGCGCCTGCGCCGGCGCGCTGCCGATTTGTTTCTCGAACGCGGTTATGACGGCGTCAGCATCGACGAGCTGATTCGCGATGTCGGCGGCTCGAAAGCCAGCGTCTATCATTTTTATGGTGACAAGGACGGTTTGTTCACGGCGGTGATGGATGATCTGGTTGAGGATCTTCTGGTGCCGCTCGAGCAGCTCGATCTTGAAGGCCTGACACTGGCGGACGGTCTGAAGAGCTTCGCGACGACGCTGCTCTCGATCCTGTTGCGGCCGCGGCATCTCGCTTTCCAGCGCCTGCTCGTCGCCGAGGCAGAGCGGTGCCCTGCCATCGGCTTACGCTGGTATCGTAACGGCCCGGTCACGAGCTGTGAGAGATTGCGGTGGTTTCTCGCCGCGCAGCAGGCGTCGGGCCATATCCGCTCCGACATTGAGCCAGATAAAGTGACATTTTTGTTTCACGACATGGTCTCCTGCACCCTTCTCAACCGCGCCGTGATGGCGATCGAAGGCAGGCCGACACCGGAAGAGGTGGCGGCGACGATAGAACAGGGGGTGCGGTTGATGCTGGGGGGAATTGCGCCAAAACCATAAGGAAGAAGCCGCTTTTTAAAAAAAGCGGCGCAAAAACTTTTTTGAATTTGGGCCCGTGGCCGCGAAACCAGCACGGCATGAATTAACAGAAGTTTTTTGCTTCTTTTTTTCAAAAAAGAAGCTCTTCCTTAAGCTTGTCTGGATGAGTGCACCCGGTCATTCGTCTGGCGCGCCGCGTGTCGCCTGCTATGCTGTCGTCCGCACACAGGTTTGGAGAGTGACATGCAATATACCAATCTCGGCGCGACCGGGCTCAACGTCTCGCGACTCTGCCTTGGCACCATGACCTTCGGCCTGCAGACCGAAGCAGACAAATCGTTTGAAATTCTCGACAAGGCCGCTTCCGCCGGAGTGAACTTCCTCGACACCGCCGATGTCTATCCGCTGGGCGGCGATCTTGGCACTGTCGGCGAGACGGAGCGGATCGTCGGTCGCTGGCTCAAGGGCAAGCGCCATCAGTTCGTGCTGGCGACCAAATGCGTCGGCAAGATGGGCGACGCCCCTTGGAACCAGGGCGCCTCGCGTAAGCATATTCTTGATGCCGTTGACGCCTCGCTGCAGCGCCTCGGCACCGATTACATCGATCTGTACCAGCTGCATTCGGATGATCCGAACACGCCGCTGGATGAGACCATCGATGCCCTCGACATTGTCGTGCGCAGCGGCAAGGCGCGTTATATCGGCGTGTCCAACTTCCTCGCCTACCGCCTGGCGCGCGCGCTCGGCCGTGCCGATGTTAAGAACAAGCCCCGCTTCGTCTCCGTGCAGCCGCGCTACAGCCTGCTGTTTCGCGAGATCGAGCGAGAATTGCTGCCGCTGGCCAAAGAGGAAGGGCTGGGCGTCATCCCCTATAACCCGCTCGCCGGCGGCCTGCTCACCGGCAAGCACAAGCCCGGTGTGCCGCCGGAAGGCACGCGCTTTACCATCGGCACGGCCGGGGGGCGCTATCAGGAACGCTACTGGAACGACAAATCCTTCAGCAAGATCGACGAAGTGCGCCAGGTGGTCAGCGATGCCGGGCTGAATATGACCACCGTCGCGATCGCCTGGGTGCTGGCCAATCCGGTCGTCACCTCCGCCATCATCGGCGCGAGCCGGGCGGATCAGCTGAACGACACGTTGATCGCCTGCGAAATGAAGCTCGATGCCGGTTTGAAGCAGAAGCTCGATGAGCTGACCGCGGAGTTCCGCCGCGGCGACGCGCCGCGCTAAGCAAGTAGCCACTTTTTGGAAAAAGCGGCGCCAAACTTTTGCTCCTTTGGGTCGGTGGCGGTGAAAACTGTGCGGCTCAAAGGGCCTTGTTTCGAGGCGTGGTTGATTTAGGTTGGTCATGCTTTAACGGTATGATTCAGTAACGAACTGTGACGATATTTTTGGAGATGTTTCTATGATCCATGAACTGCGCATCTATCGTGCTCCCTCCGGACGGCTCCCCGATCTGCTCGCGCGCTTTCAAAACCACACGCTGAAAATCTGGGAGAAGCACGGCATCCGCCAGGCCGGCTTCTGGACCGTTGCTATCGGTTCGTCGAACCAGGACCTGTATTATCTGCTCGAATGGGAATCCCTGGCCGAACGCGAACGCAAATGGAATGCTTTTGCGATCGATCCGGAATGGCTGGCGGTCAAGGCGGAGACGGAAAAGAACGGCCCGATCGTCGAGACGCTGAGCAACGCCATTCTCACGCCGACGGCGTTTTCCTCAGTGCGTTAACACGCTCAACGATAATTGATGGCAAAGCGGCGGGTGGTCATCCACCCGCCGCTTTTTTGTCTGGGGCGCGAGGCGCGGTGGCGGAGACCCATCGCCTCACGCAAAAACAATAGAATAAAACTATTTATAATTAGCCAAACAATCGAAATTTGCAAAAATTGAATGGTAGGTATTCTGCCGCACTGTGGTTTCTCCGATCAGGATGATCTAACGATTGATCACGAAAATCTTGGCTTGTTGTCGAGATCCTTTCAGTTCGCGTGCATGGGTCTCCTTTGCGCATCCGAGTTTCTATTGCGGGTATGATGAAAAATGCACAACGAAGTCATGGATGTCGTTTTCGGTTCGTCGAAGTTCGCGCCTGTAGCTATAGGTTTTATGGGGCTTGCGACGGGCTATCTGGTGATGGGCGGCCAGGCGCTGTTCCAGTTTCCAAAAAACAGCCCGTCGGTCGATAAAACGGTCGCGATGTGGGCGGCCTGGATGGCCGGCTTCATGCAGTTCATCACCGGCGTCTATCTCATGGTCGGCCTGACCTGGTTCGGCGTGTTCTCCAATGCCGCGCCGCTCTACATGGCGGCGGTCGCCTTCACGGCCTATGGCGTGCATTGGTTCGCGGTGGCGCATCGCCGGTACATCGGCAGCAGCGCGGTTCCCGAGGGCTGGATGGCCATTGCCATCGCCTTTCTCTCGATCCTTGGCGTAATCGTCTTCGCGGGCGCGGGAGACATCCCGGTTGCGATCCTGTTTTTCGGGTTGACGCTGATCTATCTCACCGAAATTCCCACGCGCTTCTGCCAATCAGCGATCGGTGCGCGGCTGGTCGGGCTGTGGCAGTTGCTCACCGGGTTCTGGCTCATTTACCTGACCTATGGCGTCGTTCTCAATCTGGCGCTTGGCTATCATTGGTGGATTTAAGTAGGGGAAAGTAAGGAAGTAGCCGCTTTTTGAAAAAAGCGGCGCAAAAACTTCCCTCGATTTGAGCCCGTGTCAGCGAAACCGGCACGGGCCCAAATTAGTAAAGTTTTTTTGCTACTTTTTGTTCACAAAAAGTAGCGCTTACTTCCTCGCTTGCTTTCAAAACCCATAAAGCAAATGCGGGTTTTCAACGAGCACGCGGTGCCGCGTGGCCTCGTCGGGCGCCCAGGCGGCCAGCAGGTCGAGAAGTTCGCCGACATTCGGCATTTTGTTCCAGTTCGCGACATGCGGCCAATCAGATCCCCACACGCAGCGTTCCGGCGCCGCTTCGAGCAGCGCGCGGGCCAGCGGAACGCTCTCCTCATAGGCTGCACTCGGCCCGGCCAGCCGGCAGGCGCCGGAAAGCTTGACCCAGGCGCCGTCCTTCACCAGGCCGAGCAACGCCTGAAATCCCGGATGTTTCACGCCGTCGCGTCCGGGGACGAGCCCCATATGGTCGATCACCACCGGGATCGGCAGTTTCGCCAGGCGCGGCGCCAATGTCGGCAACTCGTCGGCATTGACCAGGATCTGCAGATGCCAGGCCAGTTCCGCGCAGAGATCGCCATAATGGTCCAGCACGTCGAGCCCGACGCCGCCGCGATGGGCGGTGTTGATCCGCAGGCCCACCACGCCGCCGGCGCGCAGCATGTCGTAGGCGCGCTCCGGCTGGTCGAGGCTGGTCACCGCCACGCCCTTCAGCCGCGCGCGGTTCGCCGCCAGCGTTTCCATCATCAGCCGGTTGTCGGTGCCATGCACGCTGATCTGCACCAGCACGCCATAGGTCATGTCGGTTCCGTCCAGCATTGACAGATAGTCAGCCGCTCTGGCGGCGGGCGGGGTGTAGGCGCGCTCAGGCACGAACGGATAGTCCGGCGGCAGGCCGATCACATGGGCGTGGCTATCCACGGCACCTTTCGGCACGGTGAAGCGAAGCGGGCCGCGCGGCTGTGGATCGGGGCCGGGGCAGGCGGGGGGCGTATTCGTCATCCTCTCACGATACCTTCTTGCGCGTTTCGGGATGCAGCAAAGCACCGATTAACGGGTTCGTGTAGGCGTGGCGGCGCGGCGCTTTGTTCAGCTCTCACATTGGCGCTAGCATCGGCTTTATGCCCGATGAACTGAAATGCCCTTCCATGGTTTTCCGCGACCGTCTTGTTGAGCCGCCGGGAGCCGGAGCATGAACCACGCCATCGATCTCGTCGTCTCGGCGCTTCTGACGTTGGCCGGGCTGGTGATGGCGTTGGTCAGCGCCATAGACAGCGTCCTGGGCGCGGCGATGAGCGCGGTCGGCCTGCCGCCATTGCTGCAATTGCTGGTTCTCATCGGGGTGGCGATCTGGGTGTTAGTGGTGGCGCTCCGTCTGCTCGGGCGCGTGTTTGCGCTGCTGCTGCTGATCTTATTTGTGCTGCTGCTCGTGCATTGGATCATGCCCCATCCGGTGCCGGGGGTCATACAGATATAGAAGGAAGAGAAACGCTTCTTTTTTGAAAAAAGAAGCAAAAAGCTTTTTTAAACTGGGCCGTGCTGGTTTCGGCGCTTGTGGCCCAAAACGACCAAAAGTTTTTGCGCCGCTTCCGTTAATCTCCCGCATCGCCCAGAAGGCGCAGAAACGCTTCGGCGGCAGCGCTGCCGGCCCGGCCGGTGTCGGCGTGCCGCCCATACACCACCGCCAGCTCCCAGCACGGTTCCGGTTCGGCCAGGGTGGCGAAGCTGATTGGCGCCTGAGGTTCGGCGCGAATCCGGCTTTGCACCACCATTTCCGGCACCAGTGCCACGCCGAGCCCGTGCGCCACCATGTCCAGCTGCATCGTCAGGTCGTTGACTTCGAATTCCGAGCGCCGGGTCAGGTTGGCGGCGGCAAAGCTCTGATTCACCAGCTGCCGCGTGCCATGGGCGGACGGCAGGTCGATGAAGGCCTCGCCGGCGATTGCCGCGAGGTTGAGGTCGCGTCGGCCGGCCAAGGGATGGTTGCCGGGGCAGGCGAGCACCAGAGGGTCGCAGGCCAGCATGCGGGCCGCCAGTTCGGGCGGCGGTGTCTCCACGAACTGGGTGAAGGCGATGTCCAGCCGTCCATCCAGCACGCCTTCGATCAGTGAAGCGGTGTCGTCGAAGCGGAGCTGGATATCCACCTGCGGATATTCACGGCGGAAGGCGCCGAGCAGGCGCGGCAGGTCGATGAACGGGGCGAGACCCTGGATGGCGCCGACCAGCAGCCGGCCGCGTTTCAGCCCCTGAACTTCGGTGACGGCATTGCGCGCTGCCGCCACCGCTCCGAGCACGCGCTGTGCCTCATTCAGAAAGGCCGTGCCGGCCGGGGTGAGATTGACCCGCCGGGTCGTGCGCAGAAACAAAGTCGCCCCGACTTCCTCTTCCAGCGACCGGATCGAGGCGGAAAGGCCGGACTGCACGATATGAAGTTTTGCTGCGGCTCGTGTGAAATGGCGCTCTTGCGCGACTGCTACGAAATGTTCCAACTGCCGCAAGTCCACGGTAACCTCCAGGCCCATTATGCGCCCCTTCAGATGAGACTGCGCATAACTTTCTATTGGACAGATGGAATAGCATCTCCATGTCGGGGTGCAATGCGGCGCCTGGCGCACTGCCGAACGGATCGGCGTGCAGGATAGGTTCAGGTCCGGACTAAGGAGTATGATATGAGTACAGACGACAAGACCAAGCCCGTGCGCAACAGCGCCTATTTCGACGTGAAGGCGATCGCCGCGAGCCTGCCGGAGACGGCGGATACGATGCTGATCGATACCCGCCTGACCGACGAGGTCGCGGCCAGCTCGCGGATTTTCCGCGCCTATCATCCGGTGCCGCGCCACTATCACGCGACCTGCGATGAATATCTGTATCTGGTCTCGGGCCGCGCCACGTTCGAGATGGATGGCGGCGAGAAGCGCGAAATCAAAGCCGGCGAGATGGTGTTCTTCAAGAAAGGCATCGTGCATGCGATTCCCGACCTGCTGGAACATCCGGTGGTCTTCCTCACCGTCGACACGCCGCGCCGCGATCCCCGGGACGTGATTTTCGTCAACCCGGAAGAGGGCACGGTCGATAGCTTCATCAAGGCTCACGAGTCGAAATAAGTCGCATCGTGCGTTTCGCCGGACGCGACAGGCTCCGGCGAAACGCCTGAATGGGGCGTCGTCGCCTCCGCTTTAACGCTCCAGAAACAGCCTTGCCTAGTTTCTGGCTCACGGCGGTCGGTTTTTTGCGCGGCCCGTCTGTTTATCGGACGGATCTAGATCGCCGGGCGCAATTGTCAGATTAAACTCTCTTGTTTCGCTGCAACGGACTGGCCATGGTCCGAGGGATTTCTTGCCGTTCCTTGCCTCGCGAGGTGCCGGCCACAGCGCTTGAGAGGTGCCATGAAGCATATCGGCTGGCTTGCCGTCATTCCCTTTATCGGCATGTGTGCCGGTCCCATCATCCATAACAGCGCGACGCCGTTCATTCTCGGCATGCCGTTCATTCTCGCCTGGATGGTGGCTTGGGTGTTCCTGACATCTCTGATCATGGCCGTGATCTATTGTCTGGATCCGGCGCGGCGTGCTGACGAGGAGACGGCGCCATGAACATCGCCATGTTGATCATCGTCGCTGTGACCGTTCTGGCCCTGGTGCTCGGCATGTCTGCGCGCGCAAAGCACCAAATGAACCTGGAGGAATGGGCTGTCGGCGGCAGGCATTTCGGCACGGTCCTGGTGTTCATGCTGATGGCCGGGGAAGTCTACACCACGTTCACTTTCCTGGGCGCTTCCGGCTTTGCTTACGCAGGCGGCGGGGCGGCCTTCTATACTATCGGCTATCTCACGCTGGCCTATGCGCTTTCTTACTTTCTGCTGCCGAAAATCTGGCGTTACGGGCGCAGCTACGGGCTGGTCACGCAGCCGGATTTTTTCGCGCGCAAATATGATAGCCCCGGGCTCGGCGCGCTGGTCGCGGTGATGGGCAGCGTCGCTCTGCTGCCTTATGTCGTGCTGCAGCTGACAGGTCTTGGCATCATTGTGCAGGCGGCGAGTTATGGCGTGGTGCCGAAAACCGCCTCGATGATCATCGGTGCTGTGGTGGTCACGCTTTATGGCAGCCTGGCCGGCGTGCGCGGCTCGGCTTGGACGGCGATCGTCAAGGATATCATGATCGTCCTCGTCGTCGTTTTCCTTGGTCTTTATCTGCCGTTTCATTATTTCGGCGGTGTCGGGAAGATGTTCGCGGCGGTGGATGCGGCGAAGCACGGCTTCCTGGCCTTGCCGGCGCATGGCCATAACGTGTCGTGGTTTGTTTCCACCATCCTGCTCACCGCGTGTGGCGTCATGATGTGGCCGCAGCATTTTGCCGCTGCCTTCACCGCGCGCAGCGCCAATGCTTTTCGTAAGAACGCCATGCTGCTGCCGCTTTATCAGCTGGTCCTGCTGTTCGTGTTTTTTGTCGGCTTCACCGCGCTGATGGTGGTGCCGGGCTTGAAGGGCGCCGCCACGAACATGGCGCTGCTGAAAATTTCCGTCGCCGCCTTTCCTCCCTGGATAGTGGGTATCATCGGTGCCACCGGCGTGCTCACCGCCCTGGTGCCGGGGGCGATCCTCACCATGAGCATTGCCACGCTGATCTCCCGCAATCTCGTTGCCGGGTTGGGTGGCCTGCGGAGTGATGAGAGCACGGTGCGCCTCGCGAAGATCCTTGTGCCGGTGATCGCCGCCCTTGGCTGCTATCTGGCGATTGCCGGGAGCAGCACCATCGTCGCTCTGATATTGATGGGCTTTGCGTTTGTCACCCAGCTTTTCCCGGGGGTGGTGTTGAGCTTGCGGGAACGCAACCCCGCCACCAAGGAAGGGGTGGCTGCCGGCATTGTCGTCGGTGTCGCCATCGTGGCCTATTTCTCCCTGGGCCATGAGAGCCTCGGCAAGTTGTTGCCGGGCTTGCCGGATATGGTGAAGGACATCAATGTCGGTGTCGTCGCCTTGGTCGCCAACCTGGTCGTCCTTGCGGTGGTCAGCGCGGTGACAGCAGGCCGCCGTTTGCCGCTGGCGAGTGAGGCCGTCAAATAACAGGAAGAAAGTTCATGTTCACAGATTGGACCAACCCTTATCCGACCATCCGCATGCCCGTGATGGGGCGTAACGTGGTTTCGACCTCGCAGCCTTTGGCGGCGCAGGCGGGGCTGCGCATGCTGGCGCGCGGCGGCAACGCCGTGGATGCCGCCATCGCCGCCGCGGCGGTGCTGATGGTCGTCGAGCCCGTCTCCAACGGCCTCGGCAGTGATGCGTTCGCGATTCTCTGGGACGGCAAGGAATTGTCGGGCATGAACGCTTCCGGCACCGCGCCGGCAGCTTGGAACCCGGACTATTTCCGCCGCAAATATGGCGAGGACGCGAAGGGTCTGGCCAACCGGCCGATGCGCGGCTGGGACAGCGTGACCGTGCCGGGCGCCATTGCCGGCTGGGAGATGCTGCATGGGCGCTTCGGGCGCCTGCCGCTCGGCGATTTGCTGCAGCCGGCGATCGAGCTGGCCGAGCGTGGCCATGCCGTGGCGCCGGTCGTGCAGCACAAATGGGCCTTGGCGCTGCCGCAGATGAAGGATCAGCCGGGTTTTGCCGCCGCCTTCATGCCGCACGGCCGGGCCCCTGAAGTCGCGGAGAAATTCGTCTTCAAGGAAGCAGCGACCACGCTGCGCATGATCGCAACCCAAGGGCCGCGCGCCTTCTATGAAGGGGAGATCGCCGCGCGCATCGCTGCCTTCTCCAAGGAATGCGGCGCGGCGCTGACCGAAGCCGATCTGGCCGCCTATCGCCCGGAATGGGTGAAGCCGATCAGCCAGTCCTATCGCGGCTATGACGTGCATGAGATCCCGCCCAACGGCCAGGGCATCGCCGCACTCATCGGGCTCGGCATCCTGGAGAAATTCGACCTTGCCGGCATGAAGGTCGACGGTGTGGATTCCCAGCACGTGCAGATCGAGGCGATGAAGCTCGCTTTTGCGGATATATACCGTTATGTCGCCGACCCGCGCGCGATGACGGTGACCCCGGAAGAGATGTTGAGCGACGGTTACCTCACCGAGCGCGCCAAGCTGATCAACATGGACAAGGCGCAGAATCCGGGCTTCGGCATGCCGAAAGCCGGCGGCACCATCTATCTCACCGCTGCCGATGAATCCGGCATGATGATCTCCTTCATCCAGTCGAATTATATGGGCTTCGGCTCCGGCGTGGTCGTGCCGGGCGTCGGCGTCAGCCTGCAAAATCGCGGCTATGGCTTCTCCATGGACCCGGCCTCGCCGAACGTGGTCGCGGGCGGCAAGCGGCCGTTCCACACCATCATCCCGGCCTTCCTCACCAAGGATGGCAAGCCGGTGATGAGCTTCGGGGTGATGGGCGGCGACATGCAGCCTCAGGGCCATCTGCAGACCGTGGTGCGCATGCTCGATTACGCGCAGCAGCCGCAGGCCGCCTGCGATGCGCCGCGCTGGAAGGTCAATCGCGACTTCACCCTCGACGTTGAAGCGACGATGCGCGCAGAGACGGTCGCGGGGCTGCAGGCGCGTGGCCATCAGCTGAAATCGGTAGAGGACCCATACATGGATTTCGGCTCCGGCCAGTTCATCTGGAAGCTCTCGGACGATCTCGATCAAGGCTATGTCGCCGCCAGCGACAGCCGACGCGACGGGCACGCTGCGGCGTTCTGAAGTAAGGAAGGAAGCGCTTCTTTTTTGAACAAAAAGAAGCAAAAAACTTTGTTAATTTGGGCCTGTGGCGTTTCAGCGCCTCAGGCCCAGATTAATAAAAGTTTTTGCGCCGCTTTTTTCAAAAAGCGGCCACTTTCTTCTTAAAGGAGGCACAGATGAACATGCCAACCGTTACTCTACCGGATGGCACCATGATCCCGGCTTTGGGCATGGGGACCTGGTACATGGGCGAGAGCGCCGCGCGTGCCGCGGCCGAGGTCGCCGTGCTGCGAGAAGGCATTGAGCGTGGGCTCGGCCTGATCGACACGGCGGAAATGTATGCCAATGGCGGCGCGGAAAAAGTCGCGGGTGAGGCGATCAAAGGCCAACGCGAGCGGGTCTTCCTGGTCAGCAAGATCATGCCGAAGAACGCCTCAGCCGCCGGTGTTGCCCGCCATTGCGAGGCGAGCCTGAAACGCCTCGGCACCGATTATCTCGATCTTTTCCTGCTGCATTGGCCGGGCCCTTATCCGCTGGAGCAGACCGTCGCCGCGTTTGAGCAGTTGCGCGCGGCTGGAAAAATTCGCCATTGGGGTGTGTCGAATTTCGACACCGACGATATGGAGGCGCTTTTCGCCACGCCGCAGGGAACGAACTGCGCAACCAACCAGGTTTTGTATCACCCCGACGAGCGCGGCATTGAATTTGATCTGCTCCCCTGGAGCCGGGCCAAAAAAATGCCGGTGATGGCCTATTCGCCGCTCGGCCAGGCGGGCAGGCTGCTCCGCTCGCCGGCGCTGAAGGCGGTGGCCCAGCGCCATGATGCAACCCCAGCGCAGATCGCCATCGCCTGGAGCCTGCGTGACGGCAATACGATCTCGATCCCGAAATCAGCCGATCCTGAGCATTTGCGTGAGAATGTGCGGGCGGCGGCGATCAGCTTGAGCACGGCTGATCTTGCGGAGATCGATCGCGCGCATAAGCCGCCGGCACGTAAGGCATCGTTGGCGATGCTTTAAGGAAGGAAAGTAAGAAGGGGGCCGCTTTTTGGAAAAAAGCGGCACAAAAACTTCTTTGATCTTAGGCCTGGGGCGCGGCCGGTTGCGCGGGTTATTCCGGCGGCTGGCGGCGTGGCAGCTGCACGGTGAAGGCGGCTCCCTGGCCGGTATGGCTGGTCACCGAGATGCGGCCCTTCATGGCGGCGACCAGCCGGCCCGTCAGCCATAGCCCAACGCCGATCCCACCGCCCAAAGGCGGGGGGGCCGCCTGGTTGAAACGGCCGAAAATATGGCGTTGCTGCTCGGCGCTGATGCCGATCCCGGAATCCTCGACGCTGAGCCGCACCCCATCCTCCGTGCGCCCGAGGCCGAGTTTGACGGTTTGCGCGTTGCCGAACTTGAAAGCATTCGACAGCAGATTTTCGACGATCTGCGTGAAGGCAAGGGGGTCGAGCCAGGCTTTCACCCCGGACTCTATGCTGAGGTCGAGCGGTGAGCCTTTGCGCAAGGTCGGGCTTTCATATTTGGCGATGATGGTGCCGAGTATGTCCGAAAGATCCGCCTCGGCCGGATGCAATTGCAGATTGCCGGCATTGATCCGGCTTAGATCCAGAAGCCGCGTGGCGCGATCGACAAAATCCTGGATCGCGATGTTCATTTTCTCGAGCAGGGATAAGAGCGAAGACGGCACCGGCGGTTCGGCTTTCTGCGCGGCGATCAGGGCCAGATGGGACAGGCCCAGCAACGGTGTCATCGGGTTGCGGAGTTCGTGCGCGGCAATGGCAATGAAATCATCGCGCGTCTGCAGCGCGATTTTCAGCTGTTCCACCTCCGACCGCAACATGAGGATGGTGCAACGCTCATCCTCAGACAAGGATGGCGGGCTCATGAGCATTGTCCCCGACCCCGGAGGGGTGGTCTGTCCGTTGAAACCCTCGTCTCTGCTTGCGTTCGGTGTCATGGACACTCCATGTTGCAATACTCTTGGTTGAGAACCTCCCTGTTTATTTGTTAAGATTTTTGCCTGCTGAAATTCTCCTTATGAAGATACACCGGCTTGGCATGAATGGCACGAGCCAGGAAAACGCGATTTCATATGAAAACCATGATTGTAATGTGGTTCGGCAATTTTTGGTTGCGGATTTGTTGTATTTTCAGGGGGCTTTTGTATCGTTTCTATAATCAAATAAATCGAATGAAATAAAACTGATAGTTTTCTCTGTGCCGCGTCTTTCACAAGCGTGTGACACAAACATGTGATGAAGCGACGTCTCTTGTGCCGCTAAAGGCGGAAAATCATGGTGCGGTCATTAAACTTGCGGAGGCGCGCCGGCCGCCCTTGATCCTTATTCCAGATTGTCCCAGCTGGAAGCTGCAACAAAGCCGTAGGGCGGAATTTGCAAAGGAGCGGATGAAGGTGCGGATTCTAAGGAGAGGGGAGTGACGCCATGGATAATCGCGGTGCCGTCGAACAAAGGGTCCGGGAGCGGGCCTACGAACTTTGGCAGGGAGCCGGCCAGCCCGAGGGGCGGGATGTGGAATTCTGGGAAGAAGCGCGCCACCAGCTATTCCATTCAGGGGGCGCCAGAAAAACGGATATCCTGAATGAAGAGCTCGATCAGGCGGGCGAGGATAGTTTTCCCGCCAGCGATCCGGTGAACCGGACGTAAGGAAGAAAGTGTAAGAAAGTGGCCGCTTTTTCAAAAAAAGCGGCGCAAAAACTTTTTCGACTTTGGGCCCGAGGCGGTGAAACCGCACGGGCCCAAAGTAGTAAAGTTTTTTTGCTACTTTTTGTTCACAAAAAGTAGCCTTCCTTTCCTGGCTTCAGTCGTGGTCGGCCGGCCCGTGTTGCAACGACTGGCCGGCCGGCTCCGCCGCATGATGCGCCTTCTTCCGCTTCAGCCGTTCGCTGATCTTCATGGCGATGACGAAGAACGGGGCGATGAACAGCACGCCGACCAAAGTCGCCAAAATCATGCCGCCGAACACGGTGGTGCCGATTGATTCGCGCGCGCCGGCGCCGGCGCCGGTGGCGATCACCAGCGGCGCCACGCCGATGATGAAGGCGAGCGCCGTCATCATCACGGGCCGGTAGCGCGTCCGCGCACCTTCCTCACCGGCGTGGGCGATGCTGATGCCGCCTTTCTCAAACCGGTCCTTGGCGAATTCCACGACGAGGATCGAGTTCTTCGCCGACAGGCCGATCAGCAGCACCAGCCCCACCTGGCCGTACACGTCCAGCGGCATGCCGCGCAGATGCAGCGCGACCAGCCCACCCAGCAGCGCGAAGCCGACCGGCAGCGTCACCGCGAAGGGCAGGAACCAGCCTTCGTAAAGCGCCACCAGGAACAGGAAGGAGAACACGACGGCGAAGATGAAGGCCGAGCTTTCCTGGCCCATCGCCAGCAACTGCTGGTAGCTCATGCCGGTCCATTCAAAGCCGAACCCCTCGGGCAGGGCCTTGGCCGAGACCTGCTCCATGGCAGCGATCGCCTGGCCGTCGCTATAGCCGGAGGCGGGCTGGCCGTTGATCAGCACCGACGGATATTCATTGTACGAAATCAGCGCATTCGGACCGGTCACGTATTTGACGGTCACAAGGCTGCTGATCGGCACTTCCTGGCCGGTCGCACTCTGCACATAGAGATTGTTGATGTCGGAGATCTTGTTGCGGAACTGCTGATCCGCCTGCACGATCACCTGATAGACGAAATTGTCGTAGTTGAAGAGATTGACGTATTGCGAGCCGAGATAGGCCTGCAGCGTTGAATAGACCACTTCCGGCGAGACGCCTTCCAGCTCCGCCCGGCTGGTGTTCACGGTCACCTCGACCTGTGGCTGGCTGGCATCGAAGCCGCTGAACACGTTGTTCAGTGCTTTATTCTGGTTGGCGGCGAAGATCAGCGCGCGGGCCGCCGAGGCCAGCTGATCGACGCTCTCGCCATTCTGCGCTTCGAGCACGTAGTTGATGCCGCCGGTCGCGCTGACGCCGGGGATCGGCGGTGGATTGAAGGCGGCGATGTCCGCCGAGGGAATCGCATCGAAGGTTGGTTTCAGTTTCGCCATGAGCGCCTCAGCGGATTCAGCGCGGCCGCGCTGATCCCACGGGGTGAGGATGGCGATGACCAGGGCGCCGCTCGATTCCTGCGCGCTGGTGACGATGCTGAAGCCAGAGACGCCGATCACATGCTCGATCCCGGGCGTCTTGTGCAGGATGGTGGTGATCTGGTCCACGACCGTCGCTGGTGCGTTCGAGCGAGGCGCCGTTCGGCAGCTGCACGTTGATCAGGAAGTAGCCCTGGTCTTCGGCCGGCAGGAAGGCGCTCGGTGTGTGCTCCAACACGCCATAGGTAATGGCGAAGACGGCGATGATGGCGGCGGCCGCCAAGCTCAGCCGGCGCGTCAGCACCGCCACGACATTGCCGAACCGGTCGCGCATGGCGTCAAATACGGTATTGAAACCGCGGAACACGAAGAAGGTGGCGGGTTTAGGCGGCTTGAGCATCAGCGCGCAGAGCGCCGGGCTCAGCGTCAGCGCGTTGATCGCGGAGATCACCACCGAGACCGAGATCGTCACCGCGAACTGCCGGTACAGCGCTCCGGTCACGCCGGAGACGAAACCGACCGGCGCGAACACGGCCACCAGCACCAGCGTGGTCGCGATCACCGGCCCGGTGATCTCGGCCATCGCCTTTCGGTGGCCTTGACCACGCTCATGCCATGATTTTCTTCGAGCGTGCGGGTCACGTTCTCGACCACGACGATGGCGTCATCCACCACCAGGGTGATGGCGAGCACGATGGCGAAGAGGTCGATCGTGTTCGCCGAGTAGCCGAGAACGTACAGCACCGCGAACACGCCGATCAGCGAGACCGGAATGGCGATGGTGGGAATGATGGTGGCCCGCCAATCCTGCAGGAACAGGTAAACCACGGCCACCACCAGGATCAGCGTCATCACCAGGGTGATGAGGATCTCGTGGATATCGGCGGAGACGAAGTTCGAGGCGTTATAGGCGACCGTATAGGAAAGGCCTGGCGGGAAGTGCGCGGACATCGCCTTCACCGTCGCCTGCACCTCCTGCGAGATTTGCAGCGCGTTGGCTGAAGGGCGCCTGGTACACAGCCAGCGTCGAGGCCGGCAAATGGTCGAGCTCTGCCGAGGTGTTGTATTGCTCAGCCGCCAGCTGGACCTTGGCGATGTCTGAGAGCCGGACCACGGCCGCCGTTGGGCGTCGCCCGGACGACGATGTCCTTGAATTGCTGGACGCTCGTCAGCTCACCCGGCGCCAGCACCGTCAGCTGCTGCGCCTGGTTGTTGCTGGTCGGGGCCTCGCCGATCTGGCCGGCCGAAACCTGGAGATTCTGTGCCTGGATCGCCGCGATCACCATGGCCGGGGTGATGCCGAGCCCGGTCATCTGCACGGGGTTCATCCACACGCGCATGGCATATTCGCGTTCGCCGAAAATCTGCGTGTTGCCGACCCCGGGCAGGCGCGAAATCGACCTGGTACAGATGCTGGTATTCGTAGTTCGAAACGTAGAGCTGGCTGTATTTATTCGTCGGTGAGAACAGGCTGACCGCCAGCACGAAGGTGCTGGACGCGGCGCGCACGGTGATGCCTTCCGACTGCACTTCCGTCGGCAGCTGTGCTTCCGCGATCTGCACGCGGTTCTGCACGTTCACCTGGTCGATATACGGATCGGTGCCGATCGCGAAGGTTACGGTGAGATTATAGACGCCGGAGCTGGAACTCGAGCTCTGCATATAGAGCTCATTCGGCGCGCCGTTCACCTGCTCTTCGATCGGCTCGGCGATGGTGTTCATGATCGTCTGGGCGCTGGCGCCGGGATAGCTCACCGAGATCGTCACCTGCGGCGGGGTCACGTTCGGATATTGCGCCACGGGGATCGCCGTGAGCGCGACAAGACCGGCCAGCGTGATGACGATGGCGATGACGATCGCGAAATTGGGGCGGTGGATAAAGAATTTGGAAAGCATGTCTAATCCTGTCACCCCAATGGCAGCATGACGGTCATGGTTATGGCGTGCGCCGCGCGCCGTCCGCTTAACGGACGGCAAGGGCGCACCGGCTCGTTCGGCAAGGCAGGCGGCGTCAGGCGCGTCGTCACGCCATGGCGCTGGCCCATCCATTATTGCGAGGTGCTGTCCGCCGACATGCTGGCGGCGGGGGCGACCGTCTCGTTCACGGTATCGCCGACCTTCACCTTCTGAACGCCGTCGACGATCACCATCTGGCCGGCATTCAGCCCGGAGCGGACGATATAATCCTGCCCGATCTGGTCACCGACCGTCACCGCCGCCTGGGCCACCTTATGGTCCGCGCCCACGACCAGGACAAACTGGCCGTCCTGGGCGGTCTGCACCGCGGTCACCGGCACCATCAGCGCCTCCCGGGCCTGGGCCGGCGCTGTGTTCACGTTCACATAGGCGCCCGGCAACAACGCGCCCCTTGGATTGGGGAAATCGGCATACACGTTCACCGTGCCGGTGGAAGTGTCCACCTGATTGTTGATGAAGGCGATATGGCCGGCGAGAGGGTAGGGGTCGCCGTCCGGCAGGTCGATATGGATCGCGAATTTTGACGCGAGCGAACCATTCTGCGCCTGAGTGGCGGCCGCGAGGATCGGGCTGGTGCTGGGCACGGGGAATTCGATCTCGATCGGGTCGAGCTGGTTGATGGTCGCGATGGTCCCGGTGGTGGGGGTCACAAGGTCGCCCACGCTCGGCGGGATATAGCCGATCCGGCCGTTCATCGGCGACACCATCGTGCAATAGCTGAGATTGAGCTGCGCGTTGGCCACATTGGCCTGGGCCGCGAGCACGTTGGCCTGGTCCACATTGCGGGTGGCGATGGCGGTGTCCAGCGCCGACTCCGCTTCGAAACCGGTCGAGCGCAGGCTGGCGGCGCGCTGATATTCGAGCTGTGCATTCAGCAGAGCGGCCTTGGCCGCCGCCAGGCTCGCCTGGGCCGTTTGCAGAGCCGCCTCATATTGCGCGGTTTGCAGGGTGAACAGCACCTGGCCCTTCTTAACGTCGGTGCCTTCCTTGACATTGATCTGGTCGATATAGGCCGTCACCCGCGGGGTCACATTGACCGAATTGATGGCGATGACATGGCCGATATTGCTGAAGCTCGGCGCGATATTCTGCTCGCTCACCGGCGTGACCGTCACCGCGGGCAGGGGTGCTGCGGCGAAAGCCGGCAAAGCAAACAAGGATGCTGCCAGGCCAAGCCGGCGGGAGTTCAAAAATGCGCGCAAACCAGCCTCATCGTCGTAAAAATAAGTCGCCAGAGAAAGGGCAGACAACCTGCCTTTCTTCATATAGGTACTGAACTAAAGGGCACAATGCCGTTACGCAGACTGTTAAACTACGTTACGACCGTCCGCGCGCGCCCATTTTCAACCGTTGAGCTGGGTTCAATATGCCGGACACACAGTTTGCTCAAGCGGGTTAGATCGCGAAGATTATATGACAATAGGCACAGAAGCCGCGCAGGATAGTAGAAAGCTGCCGCTTTTTGCAAAAAGCGGCGCAAAACTTTTTGGAGACTGGGGCTGAGGGGGATACAGCGCGGATTCTAGCCCAGGGCGTATTCGGCTTCCGGTGTGTAGGTCGGCTGGTCCTTGCCGAGGAAAGAGCTGAACAAAACGACGTTATCGGCGCGGATTGGCGCCGAGCGATACAGATTATGCGCCTGCACGAAACCGCTCAGCTGCGGCGTCACCGGCATGTCCATGCGCGCCAGCGTGACATGCGGGGTGTAGCGGCGCCGGTCCGGGGCCAGCCCGACACGGCCCAAAGCGGTCTCGACCTTGGCCTGCAGCCGGCCAAGATCCGCATTGCGTTCGACCCCGGCCCACAGTGAGGAGACGCGCCCGGCCTTCTCGAACCAGCCGAGGCCCGAGAGCGAGAACGCGAAGCTGCGGCCGCGCAAGGTGGCGAGCGCCAGATCGATCTCCTCCGCCTGCAGCCGGCCGGCCTCGCCGATGAAGCGCAAAGTGAGGTGGAAATTGTCGGTGGGAACCCAGCGGGCACCGGGAATGTTGCAGGAGAGGTCGCTCAACTCTTCCTTGACCTCCCAGGGGAGGTCGAGAGCAACAAAAAGGCGCATGATCGGCCACCTCTCAATTCGGTGTCGAGAATCCGACAGCTTGATTTTGCGCTGCCGGCTTTGCCAGGGTCAATGGTTATATCGGTGCGGTTGCCCTCCTGAGCCAGTCCTCGACCGGGGCTTGTCCCGCCAGATGCGGCAAGAGTTCCTTGCATACAAGCTGATGATAGACATTCAGCCAGTCCCGCGCGGCGGGTGTTAGCAGCGTCGGGTCGATCAAGGCGCGGTCGAACGGTGCCAGGGTCAGCGTCTCGAAGCGCAGGAATTTCTTGCGCGCGCCGGGGAACTCGGCCTCCTTGACCAGGAGCAGGTTCTCCATGCGGATGCCGTAGGCGCCGTTAAGATACAGGCCCGGCTCGTCGGAGAGGATCATGCCCGGCTGCAAGGGCACCGGTTTCGCCGCGCGGGAAATGCCGGCCGGCCCCTCATGCACCGAAAGATAGGCGCCGACGCCATGCCCGGTGCCGTGGTCATAATCCAGCCCCGCCTGCCAGAGCGCCTGACGCGCGAAAGCGTCGAGATGCGGCCCCGCCACGCCTTCGGGGAAGATGAGCATCGCCAGAGCGATATGCCCGGCCAGCACGCGTGTGACATGCGCCTTCACCTCCTCCGGCGCCGGGCCGGGGCCGGTCCAGAGCGTCCGGGTGATGTCAGTGGTGCCGTCCAGATATTGCCCGCCGCTATCGATCAGATAGAGCTCGTCCGGGCGGATGGGCCGGTTGCTTTCTGGTGTGACGCGGTAATGGATGATCGCGCCATGCTCGCCGGCCCCGGAAATCGCCGGAAAACTCTCGCCCCGGAAATGCGCCTCTTCAGCCCGCTCCGCGAGCAGCCGGGCGGCGGCGGAGATCTCGGTCTCGCCGCCCGTGGGCAAGGCTTCCGCCGCCCAGGCGAGGAAGCGCGCCATCGCCACGCCATCGCGCACATGCGCGGCGCGGGCGCCGTTTTGCTCCACGTGGTTTTTGATCGCGCGCGGCAGCGCCACCGGGTCCGCGCCTTCGCTGACGATGGCGCCGGCAGCTTCCAGGGTGGTTTTGAACCAGACCGGCTGCGTCGCGGGGTCGTAGCGCACGGTTTTGCCGGCCAGCGCCTGCAGGGAAGAAGGTAGCGCATCGCGCTCGGCCAGTTCCACGCCCTCGCCGAGATGGGCGCGGGTCTCGGCAGGCAATTTCTCGCCGGCCATGAACAGCCGGGCGGTGCCGTCGGCGAAGAGGAGCGCGTAGCCGAGCGCGATCGGCGTGAACTCCACATCGGTCCCGCGAATGTTGAACAGCCAGGCGAGCGAGGCCGGGTCGGAGAGGATCGCCGCATCCTGCTGCGCCTCGCGCAACGCGGCCGCCAGCCGGGTGCGCTTCGCGGCGGAACTCTCGCCGGCATACAGATCCGGTTGCGGCACCGCCTGGCCCATCGGCGGGGCAGGGCGGTCGGCCCAGATCTCGTCCAGCGGGTTGCGCTCCACAGGCACCATCTCGGTGCCGGTGAAGCGCTTGAGCCCGTCGGCGCTGATCAGCATCGGGTCGTAGCCGATGCGCCGTCCGGCCGCGTCAGCCTTCAGCCATTCCTCGGGCTTCTGCTCGATCAGATGCAGCCGCTCCCAGAGCGTGCCGTCCGTCTGTTGTTCGAGCTGCAGCGTGTAGCGCCCGTCGGACCAGACGGCGGCACGGTCGGCCAGCACGATGGCAAGCCCGGCGCTGCCGGTGAAGCCGGTGATGAAGGCCAGCCGCTCGGCCGAGGGCGGCACATATTCACCGAGATGCTCATCGGCCCGGGGGATCAGAAACCCGTCCAGGCCCCGCTTGGCGAGGGCGGCGCGCAGGGCGGCAAGGCGATGATGATGTTCCGATTGCATGAATAGCCTCCCGTTATGCGTGGCGCGCGACTCTGTCCCAGTGGAGCGGGGCACCCAAAATCGCCTCAACCGGCCTATATGCTGCACTGCAACAATTCGGCCGGCTCACTTCGAGGCGGCCGTCACTCGCAGCCAAACAGGTACGTGTCATGTCGATCAATATCTCCAACCCCTCCGCCCTGGGCAAGCGCGACGCTGAGCCGGCGTCGCCTATGCAACAGCTGCGGCGCCAATCCTGGCTCGACCGCTTCCGCGCATGGCGCGCCACCCGCGCCGCGGAGGACGAGCTGTTCGCGCTCTCCGACCGCGACCTTCAGGATATCGGGCTGGCACGCTGCGACATTCCCGCCGCGGTGCGGGGCGAGCGGCTTCGGTAAGGAAGGAAGGCTACTTTTTGTGAACAAAACAAAAAGTAGCAAAAAAACTTTGTTAATTTGGGTCCGTGCGGTTTCGCCGCCTCAGTCCCAAGGTCAAAAAAGTTTTTGCGCCGCTTTTTCCAAAAAGCGGCTGCTTTCTTACTTTCTTGCCTACTTCCTCAAAATCAGAATGGACCAGGCGCCATCGACCAGGCGCCGCTCCAGCCGCAGCCCGGCGCGGCGATGCGCGGAGACCACCCAGTTCACCTGCGTTGTCAGCAGTCCGGCGAGGATGGCGATGCCGCCCGGCGCCATGCTGTCGGCGAGCTGATGTGCCATGGCGCAGAGTGGGCGCGCCAGAATGTTCGCGAACACCAGATCATAGGGGGCGCGGCGTTCGATGCGCTTATCCATCCAGCCATCGGCGCGGATCGCATGGACCAGATGCGCGACCCCGTTCAGCTTGGCGTTGGCGTTCGCCACCCGTGCCGCCCGTGAGTCGATGTCGCTCGCCAGCACGCGGCGGCGCATCAGCTTGGCGGCGGCGATGGCGAGAATGCCCGAGCCGGTGCCGAGATCGAGGATGCGCAGCGGGCGGTGCGCCTTGGCGATGCGCTCCAGCGCGATCAGGCAGCCGCGCGTGGAATTATGTTCGCCGGTGCCGAAAGCGAGCCCGGCATCGAGCGTGAGGGTGATCCGGCCGGGCAGCTCGGGCGCGGAAATATGCGTGCCGCGCACCACGAAACGTTCGCCGATTTTCTGTTCCGGAAAGGCCGCCTTGGTGCGGGCCAGCCAGCCGCCCACCGGCACCAGCGAGCGGGTGATTTCCGGCGTCTGGCCGGTCAGCATTTCCGCGACCAGAAGTGCCGAGGCCAGTTCCGCCTCATACGCGCCGCGCTCTTTCACGCCCTGGACGTTCCAGATGTCGCGTTCCTCGTTCTCATGGAAAAACGACACGGCGCGGCAGACCGAGCCGAGCGCCGCCTCGAAATGGTCGAGCGCCTCGCCCGGCACCGTGATGGAAATGCAGTCCAACTCCTCAGACATCATGGCGCTCCACGAACCGGTCGAGCACGCGCTTCTCGCCGGAAGTTTCAAAGTCAATATCCAAGCGGTCGTCATCGACCGCGATCACCCGGCCATAGCCGAATTTCTGGTGGAACACGCGCGCCCCCACCGGGATTTTATCGGTCCGCGCCGGGCGGGCCGGCGTTTCCCATTCATCGGCCTCGCGGATGCGCCGCGCCTGCAGCGGAAAGCTGGGCGGGGCCGCCATGCGCGCCGATTGTTGCATCGCCGCCGAGCCGCTCCGCGTCACGACATGGCCGGGCAGTTCCTCGATGAAACGGCTGGGGATGCTGGATTGCCAGTTGGCATAGATGCGGCGGTTGGCGGCGTGGCTGATGATCGCCCGCCGGCGCGCTCGCGTGATGCCCACATAGGCCAGCCGCCGCTCTTCCTCGAGGCTCTTATTCCCGCCTTCATCCAGCGAACGCTGGTTGGGGAACACGCCTTCCTCCCAGCCGGGGAGGAACACGATGTCGAATTCCAGCCCTTTCGCGCCGTGCAACGTCATCATTGAGAGCTTCGCGTCGTCGTCGCGCTCCTCGTTTTCCATCACCAGCGAGACATGATCGAGGAAGCCCTGCAAAGCCTCGAAATCCGCCAGCGCGCGGACGAGTTCCTTGAGGTTTTCAAGCCGCCCCGGCGCTTCGGGCGATTTGTCGGCCTTCCACATGGCGAGATAGCCGGATTCGTCGAGCAGCGTTTCCAGCGCGACCACATGCCCCTCGCGCCCAAGGATTTCGCGCCAGCGGACGAAATTGCTCACGCAGGTCGCGCAGCGACTCCCGCACCTTGCCGCGCAGCCCGCCTTCCTGCAGCAGCCGTTCGGTCGCGCCGTAAAGCGAGATCTGGTCGGCGCGGGCCCGCTCATGCAGGCTGCGCAGGGCGCTTTCGCCGACGCCGCGCTTGGGCGTGTTGACCATGCGCTCGAAGGCCAGATCGTCCGAGGGCTGCGCCAGCACGCGCAGATAGGCGATGGCATCGCGGATTTCCGCGCGCTCATAGAAGCGCAGGCCGCCGATGATGCGGTAGGGAATGCCGAGCGTGATCATGCGCTCTTCGAAAGCGCGGGTCTGGAAGCCGGCGCGTACCAGGATCGCCATTTCCGCCAGCGTTTCGCCCGCGCGCCGGTAGGTTTCCACCCGGCCGCCGATCATGCGGGCTTCCTCCTCGGAATCCCACAGCGCCACGACTTCGACATTCTCGCCGTCGGCGTCGTTGCGCCCGGGATGCAGGGTCTTGCCCAGCCGTCCTTCATTATGCGCGATCAGATGCGCCGCGGCGGTGAGGATCGGCGCGGTGGAGCGGTAATTCGCCTCCAGCCGCACGACTTTGGCGCCGGGAAAATCCCGTTCGAATTTCAGGATGTTCTCGATTTCCGCGCCGCGCCAGGAATAGATGCTCTGGTCGTCGTCGCCCACGCAGCAGATATTCTTGTGCCCCTGCGCCAGCAGCCGCAGCCAGTAATACTGCACCAGGTTGGTGTCCTGGTATTCGTCCACCAGGATATAGCGGAACATCCTGTGATAGGTGGCGAGCACTTCGGCGTCGGTCTTGAACAGATGGACGCAAAGCAGCAGCAGGTCGCCGAAATCCGCGGCGTTCAGGGCCTTCAGCCGTTCCTGATAGGCCGCATAGAGGGCCTCGGCGCGGCCGTTGGCGAAGTCGCTGCTCTCCGCCGCGGGAATTTCCGCGGGCATGAAGCCTTTGTCTTTCCAGCGCTGGATCTGCGCCATCAGCGCATTGGCCGGCCAGCGTTTGGTGTCGATCCGGGCCGTCTCCATCACCTGCTTCAACAGGCGCATCTGGTCGTCGGCATCGAGGATCGAAAAATTGCTCTGCAGCCCCACCCGGTCGGCGAAACGGCGCAGCATGCGCGCGCAAAGCGCGTGGAACGTGCCGAGCCACAGCCCTTCCGCCGGCTGGCCGAGAATATGCTCGACGCGCTCGCGCATCTCCCGTGCCGCCTTGTTGGTGAAGGTCACGCTGAGGATCTGGTTGGGAAACGCCTTGTGGCTGAGCAGGATATGCGCGAAGCGCGTGGTCAGCACGCGGGTCTTGCCGGTGCCGGCGCCGGCCAGGACCAGAACCGGTCCCTCGGTCGCTTCCACCGCCTCACGCTGCGCCTGATTTAGGCTGTCGAGATATCCGCTCATGATGTCGCGCCGGGCTTTAAGCCGCAGCGCCTCCGGCCACGGGCTTCACGCCCAGGATACGGGCGATGGCATAGACCAGGTCCGGCCGGTTCAAGGTGTAGAAATGGAATTCGTCGATGCCGTTGGCCTGCAGGATGCGCACCTGCTCGGCGGCGGTGGCGGCGGCGACCATGCGGCGGGTTTCCGCGTCATCGTCCAGCCCCTCGAACAGCCCCGCCATCCATTTCGGCACCACGGTGCCGCAGGCGGTGCAGAATTTCGCGGCCTGGGTGAAATTGGTGACCGGCATGATCCCCGGCACGATCGGCGCGGTGATGCCGGCGGCCGCGGCGCGGTCGAGGAAGCGCAGGAAATTATCGTTCTCGAAGAACACCTGGCTGATCGCCCGCGTCGCCCCGGCATCGAGCTTGCGCTTCAGATTGTCGAGATCCTGCTCGGGGCTCAGCGCCTGCGGATGGGTTTCCGGATAGGCGGCGACGGTAATCTCGAAATCGGCGACGCGCTTCAGCCCGGCGACGAGATCGGCGGCGTAATCATATCCGCCCGGATGCGGGGCATAGCTCTGGCCGGCCGGCGCATCGCCGCGAAGTGCTACGATGTGTTTCACGCCCGACTCCCAGTAACGGCGGGCCACCGCGTCGACTTCGTCACGCGTGGCGCCAACGCAGGTGAGATGGGCGGCGGGCGTGAGGTCGGTTTCCTGCACCAGGCGCAGCACGGTCGCATGGGTGCGCTCCTGCGTGCTGCCGCCGGCGCCGTAGGTAACGGACACGAAGCTCGGTTTCAGCGTCGCCAGCCGTTCCACACAGGCCCAGAGCTGCGCCTCCAAAGCCGGGGTCTTCGGCGGGAAGAATTCAAAGGAGATTTTCGGCGCCCGCGCGCCTTCCGGAGCTGGCAGCGGCGCGATGCGTGTGCCCGCCACCCAGCGGGCCAGAGTGTCGCGATTTGGGGAATGGGTCATTAGCAGCTCCGTAAGGGGGCTTTGGTGGCAGCACTGGCCGCTTTTCGCAAGGGGGAGGGATGCCGGCGGGGCCGCTTGCTGTGGCCCAGGAATCACGCCAAACGCCGACATGAACAAACCCGGTTGAAGCTGGGTTCATGAACTCAAATATGCATCCTCGCACGCTTGGCCCTGAGCGCGCGGTAGAGGAGGCTAACAAGGTGCGGTTGCAGATGAAGAATGACAAACTGGCGCAAGCCAAGAATGTGTGCCGCCTGGCGGCGCCGGCGCTCCTCCTGGCCGCGGGCCTCTCCGGTTGCGCGCACGCGCCGCCGAAAGCCGATACCGCAGCCTATGAGGCGTATCAGGCGCAGAACGACCCGCTCGAGCCGACCAACCGCTTCTTCTACGCGGTGAATGACCGGATCGACCGTTATGCATTCAAGCCGGTCGCCCAGGGTTATGTGGCCATCACCACCCAGGGCATCCGCAACCATGTCGGGTATTTCGTCACCAATATCGGCGAACCGGCGCGCATGGTGAATTTCATGTTCGAAGGCAAGTCGCGCAACGCCGGCACCTCGCTGGTGCGCTTCGTGGTCAATTCCACGGTCGGCATCGGCGGCATCTTCGATCCGGCCTCGGCGCTGGGCTACAAGGAGCTGGACACCGATTTCGGCATGACGCTCGCCGTGTGGGGCCTGCCGCCCGGCCCGTATCTGTATCTGCCGGTGTTCGGCCCGTCCGGCGCGCGCGATGTGTGGAACATTCCGGTGGAATTCTACGCCACGCCGATGGAACTGGCCCCTGAGAGCACCGCGCTCAACGATTTCGGCTGGGCACAGAACGGGCTGCATCTGATCAACACCAGGGCGGAATATATCCAGCCGATCGACCAGGTGAAGGCCACCGCGCTCGATCCTTATGCGACCTTCCGCAGCCTGTACCGGCAGTCGCGCACGTCGCAGCTGCAGCAGATCGACCAGCGGAACGTGCTGACCCAGCCCGACTGGTGGCCGCAACCCGCCGCGAAATAATCCCCCAAGAAGTCAGAGGACGCTACCGAACATGTATTTCCGCCGTTTCATTCTGAGTGCCGTCGCTGCCATGCCGCTGCTTGGCCTGATGGCGGGTGCCGCGCAGGCGCAGACAGTCTCAGCCGACGCTGCCAAGGCCTTCATCCAGCAATCAGGCCAGCAGCTGGTAAGCATCATCAATAGCTCGGCCAGCCAATCACAGAAGGCCGATGAGCTTCGCCAGCTGGTCAACCAGATCGTCGCCGTCGATCAGGTCGGCGATTACGTGCTGGGCCGCTATATCAATGTGATGACCCCGCAGCAGCATGCGCAGTTCCAGCAGCTGTTTCACCAGCTGCTCTCCTACAACATCACTTACCAGATCAAAGCCTATCAGGGTGTCACCTTCACCGTGAACGGCGCGGCCCAGCAAGGCAATGACATGGTGGTGGACACCACGGTCACGAGCCCTGGCAAGTCGCCGGCCGAAGTCGGCTGGGCGGTCGATGAGGTCGCTGGCAGCCCGAAAATCGTCGACGTGATCGTCGCAGGCACGTCGCTGCGCATCACCACCCGCAACGATTACAGCGGCGTGATCACCGATAATGGCGGCCAGGTCTCCGCGCTGCTGAACGCCATGCAGGGGCAGATCACGAAGATCGCCAACGCTCAGTAAGGAAGTGGCCGCTTTTTGGAAAAAGCGGCACCAAAAACTTTCTTCAAATTAGGCCCGTGGCGCTGGAAACGGCACGGGCCTAAAGGACCAAAAATTTTGCGCCGCTTTTTTAAAAGCGGCCGCTTTCTTCACTTTTTTAGGCGATATCGCTCTCGGCGAAGATCTTCGTCACATCGCCCTTCCAGGCGCCTTCATAGCGTTGCAGCCAGAATTCCGCCTGGGTCGGGCCGCCGGCGGCGATTTCCTGCAGCGGCGCCAGATATACGCTCTCATCCTCGCCTGCCGCATTGCGCTTTGCCCGGTTTTTCAACCCGTCCACGGCGATGGAAACCGCCTCGCGCGCGAGATCGCGCAGGGTGCCGGCGCCATGGCGCGTATGGATGCCGCTGACCGGCACCGCGGTTCGCAGGGCGATGATCTCCTCGTAGGAGAAAGATTTGATCAGCGCGGCGGCGGCGGCAAGTGAAGCGGGGTCGTAGAAGATGCCGGTCCAGAAGGCCGATTGCGCGAGCATCATGTCCGGTCGCCCGGAATCGGCGCCGCGCGTCTCGATATAGCGTTTCAGCCGCACATCCGGGAACGCCGTGGTGCTGTGGTCGGCGAAATCGCCCATCGTTGCAACCTCGCCGGGCAGCGCGTCGAGCCGTCCGGCCATGAAATCGCGGAACGAGGCGCCGGCCACGTCGTGATACACGCCGTCGCGGTAGACGAAGTACATCGGCACGTCGAGCAGCCATTCGGCATAGGCCTCGAAGCCGAATCCGTCGGCGAAAATGATCGCCGGAATGCCGGAGCGCGCATTGTCGGTGTCGGTCCAGACCTGCGCGCGGTTGGAAAGCAACCCGTTCGGCTTGCCCTCATAGAAAGGGGAATTGGCGAACAAAGCGGTCGCCAGCGGCTGCAGCGCCGCGCCGACGCGCATCTTCGCCACCATATCGGCTTCAGACGAGAAATCGAGATTCACCTGCACCGTACAGGTGCGGAACATCATATCCAGCCCGCGCGTGCCGACCTTGGGCATGTATTGCCGCATGATCTTATAGCGGCCCTTGGGCATGGCGGGCATGTCCTCGCGCCGCGCCAGCGGGTGGAAGCCGAGCGGCGCGAAGCCGAGCCCGAGCCCCGGGGCGACGGCGTGCAGCCGCGCCACATGCGCGTCCAGCTCCGCCTTGGTGTCATGCAGGGTGGCGAGCGGCGCGCCGGACAGTTCGAACTGCCCGCCCGGCTCCAGCGATAGCGAGGCGCGCCCGCCTTTCAGGCCGATCGTGTTGCCGCGGTCGAGAATCGGTTCCCAGTCCTCGGTCTGGCCGATCGTGGCCAGCAGGTCGCGGATGCCGCCGGGCTGTTCATAGCTCGGCGCCAGGAAATCGGTGCGGTGAAAGCCGAAGGCCTCATGCTCGGTGCCGATCGTGAAGCTTTCAGCGGGTTTGGCGCCGGCGGCCAGATACGCCGCAAGGTCGCGGGTATCGTTGATCGTCGTGACGTCGGCGTCTCCAGGATTGGACAAGGTCTACTCCTCTTTAAGAGTCGGATGCGAGGAGCAGCGCGAGCCCGGCGATGGCGGCTGTTTCCGCCCGCAGGATACGGCGCCCAAGCGACACGCGGCTAACAATGGGTGTGCTTGCGATACCTTCAAGCTCTGAATCGGTAAAGCCGCCCTCCGGGCCAACCAGCAGAGCGCTGGGCTGTGCTGCGCCCGGAGCAGGGGCGAGCACAGGGGCGGTGCGGCGCTCATCGGCCACATAAAGCCGGCGTTGCGGCCAGGAGGCCATGAGTTTGGGCAAAGCCAGCGGGGCGCGGATTTCCGGCACCACCAGCCGCTCGCATTGCTCTGCCGCCTCCACGGCGATGGCGCGGAGCCGTTCAAGGTTCACATGGTCCGCCTGGGTGCGCGTGGTCACCACCGGCTGGATCACCGACGCGCCAAGCTCGGTCGCTTTTTCCACCACGAGGTCGGTTTTCTGCCGCTTCAGCAGCGCGAAGCAAAGCCAGCAATCCGGCTCCCGCTCAGGCACCCGAATCTGGTGCCGCACGTTCAGCACGGCCTGTTTGCGCGAGATCTGCGCGATTTCGGCCTGCCATTCTCCCGCCACGCCGTTGAACAGGCGCAGCGTGTCGCCGGGCTGCACCCGCATGACATTGCCGAGATAATGCGATTGCGCCGCCTCCAGCGGCACTTCCGCGTTTTCCGTCAGGGGGGCGTCGATGAATAAGCGAATTGACGTGGCACTCATGCCGCGCACATTACCATCCATGGATGGATTTACCGATATACAGTTGCGCGGCTGGGTCCGCCATCTGCCGAAATGGCTGGTTCCCTATGCCCTGCTGGCCCGTTTTGACCGGCCGATCGGCTCCTGGCTGCTGTTCTTGCCGGGGCTGTGGTCGATCTCCATGGCAGCACCTGGCGTATGGACCTGGATCTGGCTGATCGTGTTGTTCGCCATCGGCTCGGTGGTGATGCGCGGCGCTGGCTGCGTGGTGAACGATCTCTGGGACCGCAAGATGGATGCGCAGGTGGAGCGCACGCGTGGCCGGCCGCTTGCCTCCGGCCAGTTGCGCCCGCGCCACGCGCTGGCCTTCCTGGCCATTCTCTGCCTGACCGGGCTGGTGATCCTGCTGCGGCTGGACACCGCCGCGCGCATCCTCGGCGTGCTGAGCCTGGTGCCGGTGGTGCTGTATCCGCTGGCCAAGCGCGTCACCTGGTGGCCGCAGGTCGTGCTCGGCGTGGTGTTCGGCTGGGCGGGGCCGATGGGCTATGCCGCTGCCTCTCATCTCGCCTGGCCGGTCGTGCCGCTCTACCTCGCCACGATTCTCTGGATCATCGGCTACGATACGATCTATGCCCACCAGGACCGGGAGGATGACGCGCTGGTCGGCGTGAAATCCACAGCAAGGCTGTTCGAGAACAATACCAGAAGCCTGCTGGTGGTCTGCTATACCGGCACGATTCTGCTGCTGGCGCTGGCGATGGCAATGAAGGGGCTTTCTTTGCTGGGATTGCTGGCGCTGCTGCTCCCGGCCGTGCTGCTGGTGCGGCAGGTGATCATGCTCGACGTGAACGATCCGCATCGCTGCCTGGCTTTGTTCAAGTCGAACCGCGAGGTTGGGCTGGCTGTGGGGCTCGCGATTCTTATCGGGCAGATTTAAGCGAGGGAAGCGCTTCTTTTTGTGAACAAAAAGAAGCAAAAAAACTTTGCGAATTTGGGCCCGTGCCTGTTTCGCTGCCTCAGGCCCAAAGTCAAAGAAGTTTTTGGTGCCGCTTTTTCCAAAAAGCGGCCGCTTTCTTCCTGCCATTGACCTTCCCTGGCCTTTGCGTAAGCTTCCCCCCACCGGGGTGCCCGCGTTTTGCGAGCTGAGATCATACCCGCCGAACCTGCCTGGGTAATGCCAGCGAAGGGAGACAGAGTGTTCAGAACGCTTTGGGTGATTCGCGTTTCCGCGACGGCGCGGCCTTCGGGACATTTTGCGGCTTGTGCCGCTTCTCCGAGAGGACCGTTCCGCGCATGAAACTCGACCGCCGTTCATTCCTGGCCGCCGCGGCCACCACGCTGGCAGCACCCGCCGCCTTCGCGCAAAGCACCGCGCCAAAGCAGAAATTCACCGTCATTCTGGACTGGTTCGTGAACCCGGACCATGCACCTTTATTCGCGGCCCGCTATATCGGCGCCTTCGACCGCGCCGGGCTGGATGTGGCTCTGGTGCCGCCCACCGACCCCGACCTGCCGCCGCGCCTGCTCGCCGCCGGCAAGGCCGATGCCGCGCTCAGCTACCAGACCCAGCTTTATATGCTGGTCGACCAGGGCCTACCCGTGCGCCGCACCGGCACGCTGATCAACAAGCCTTTGGACACGCTCACCGCTTTGCAGCGCAGCGGCATTACGAAGCTCTCCGATCTCAAGGGCAAGAAGGTCGGTTATTCGGTCGCCGGCACGGAAGAGGCGCTGATCGGCACGATGCTGCGCCATGCCGGGCTCAGCCTCGCGGACGTGACGCTGGTGAACGTGAATTTCGCGCTGGTGACGGCGCTGATGTCGAACGAGGTGGATGCCGTGATCGGTACCTTCCGCACCTATGAAGACATACAGCTTGCCCAGGCGGGCCTGAAACCGGTGGTTTTCCTGCCGGAGGATTACGGCGTGCCGCCCTCCGACGAGCTGATCCTGCTCTCCAACAATTCCGGCCTTACCAACCCGGCGCTGCCGAAATTTCTGGATGCGTTGCAGAAAGGAGCGAACTATCTGGTCAAGCACCCGGATGAAATGCTGGCGCGGTTCCTGAAGGATAATCCGAGCCTGAACGACAAGCTCGACATTGCCTCCTGGAAGGCGCTGCCCGGCTATTTCGCGCAGGATCCGGCCTCTCTCGACGCTGCGCGCTACACCACCTATCGCGACTTCATGCTGCGGGAAAAACTGATCAAACAGGCTCTGCCGCTCGGCGATTACGCGGTCCAGATCAAGGCCTGAGCCATGGCCCCGCCGGGCATCACCGTGGAAAATCTGGCCCTGCGCTATGCCGGGGCCAGCATATTCGAAAACCTCAGTTTTCAGGTGGCGCCCGGCCAGTTCGTGGTGCTGCTGGGGCCGAGCGGCGTGGGCAAGAGCAGCCTGCTGCGCATCATTGCCGGACTGGAGAATCCGGCCGAGGGCTCGGTGCGGGCGACCGACGGGCAGAAACTCTCCGGCCGCGTCGCTTATATGGGCCAGCAGGATCTGCTGTTTCCCTGGGCCCGCGTGCTCGACAATGTGATGCTCGGCTCCCGGCTGCGCGGAGAAGTGCCCGACCAAGCGCGGGCCCAGGACCTGCTGGCCCGCGTCGGGCTGGAGGGGCGGGAAGGGGCCTTGCCCGCCGCCTTGTCCGGCGGCCAGCGCCAGCGCGCGGCTTTGGCCCGCACGCTCTATGAGCGCCGGCCGATCGTGCTGATGGATGAGCCGTTTTCCGCGCTGGATTCGCTGACCCGCGCGCGCATCCAGGACCTGGCGGTGGAGTTGCTGGCGGGCTGCACGACGCTGCTGATCACGCACGATCCGCTGGAAGCCTGCCGCCTCGGCCACCATCTGTTCGTGCTCTCCGGGCAGCCGGCGCGGCTGGGCGCGCCGATCGCCGTGCCCGGCATGCCGCCGCGGGCGCTCGATGATGCCGCTTTGCTGCAAACCCAAGGCCGGCTGCTGCGCCTGTTGAGTGAAATGGCATGAATCTGCTCCGCCCGCTGATCACCTTTTTCGGGTTTCTCTTGGTGTGGTGGGCGCTGACGCGCTTTTCCACATTGCCCGCCTTCATGCTGCCGGCGCCGGCGGATGTAGCGCAGGCGCTCTGGCAGCAGCGCGACCTGCTGTTCTGGAACGCGCTCACCACACTCTCGGAAATCCTGCTCGGCCTGCTGTTCGGCACATTGTTCGGCGGCCTCGCGGCAGTCGCCATAGTTGCCTCGCCGCTGCTGCAACGCTGGCTGATGCCGGTGCTGGTGCTGAGCCAGGCGATTCCGGTATTCGCCCTGGCGCCGCTGCTGGTGCTGTGGCTCGGCTTCGGCATCACCTCGAAAGTGGTGATGGCGGTGCTGGTGATCTTTTTCCCCGTCACCGCGAATTTCGCCGACGGGCTGCGCCGGACCGAGCCCGGCTGGCTCGATCTCGCCCGCACCATGAATGCCAGCCCCTGGGCGATGCTGCGTCATGTGCGCCTGCCGGCGGCGCTGCCGGCCTTCGCCTCCGGCCTCCGCGTCGCCACCGCCGTGGCGCCGATCGGCGCGATCATCGGTGAATGGGTGGGCGCCTCATCGGGCCTCGGTTTCGTGATGATCAACGCCAATGCGCGCATTCAGACCGACCTGATGTTCGCTGCCTTGTTCATCCTCGCCGTGATGACGATCGTACTCTACGTGCTGGTCGACCGGGGCTTGAGGCTGCTGCTCCACTGGTCGCCCGATTCCACGGGCTTGGGGTAAGCCTCCGCTAAAGCAAGCGAAGCGAAAGGCTACTTTTTGTGAACAAAAAGTAGCAAAAAAACTTTGCTAATCTGGGCCGTGCTGGTTTCACCGCCACCGGCCCAGTTTCAAAAAAGTTTTTGCGCCGCTTTTTTCAAAAAGCGGCTGCTTCCTTCTTCTTACAGCGCCGCTCCGGACCCGTCCCCCGGCGCCTGCGGCGGCGGCGTGGTGTCCAGGATCGACCAGTCGAGCGGCGGCAGGGTGCCGACTTTCTGTCCGTTCGCCATCACCGCGCCATTGCCGTAGGTCGCGTTGAAGCTCAGCGTCTGGCCGCCATGGGGCGTGCTGGAGAGATAGGGGGAGAGCCTTGCCTCCAGGGCGCTCATCGTGGGCTGCAGCTGCGGGTAGGAGGCGATGATCGCGCCTGTGAAAGCATCCAGATGGTCGGCGTTGAGGCTGGCATGGCCTTGCGGCTGCACTTTGGCGTCGAAGGCCACATCGCCGGCGGCATGCAGCGTGCTGGAGCCGATCGCGAGGTCGATGTTGCCGGCGCCGGTGCCGCCATGGGCGGCCCAGTCATGCACGGCCTGGGCCATGACCCGTGAGCGGCCGTCCTGGTCAGACGCGGGAACCGCGCGGTAGCGCGCCGCCAGCGTGGCCCAGTCAGCCGGCTCCGGCCCGTTAATGTTCAGTTTCCAGCCGAGATGCACGATGCGCCCGTCGAACGGGATCGAGGCGATCCGTGTGAGCAGCGGCGAGATGGCGATGTTCTCCACCGTGCCGTTGCTGGCAAACGCACTCTGCCCGGCGCCGGCCTGGCGATTGAAGTTGTTGGCGGCCTGGAAGGAGTCGGCATGCAGCACCATTAGGCTGCCGCTGCTGGCCAGCAGGTCGATATTGCTTGCCTGCATGTCCATGGCCGAGAAGGGGGCAGGCTCCCGGCGCAGCAAAGCGGTGAGATCCAATTGCTCGGTTTGCGTGATGCTGCCGAACGTCAGCACGAAATCGCCGCGGTCGGCATTGATATCGATGCGGTTCGGCAGATCGAAATGCAGCAGGCGCGGCGCCAGCGCATCGATCTCCAGCGCGAAGGCCGGCAGGGTGATGACCAGAGGGGCCTGGGCGGGGCTGGGCTGCACTTCCACCCGCAGATTATTCACCGTGAGCATGGCGACGAGCGGCGAGCCGCTATGTTCGAGGCTGTCATAGCTCACCTGCACGTCGCCGCCGGCGGAGAGTTCGTTGGCCCAGGTGATGAACCCGTCCTGCAGCTCGCGCTGCGCGTACCACCACAGCCCCAGCCACGCGACCACCACGACAAGGACGATCGCAACCAAGGGTTTGAGGATAGCCCGCATGAAAATATTCTCCGTTCGGCCTGAGAGCGTCGGACCATAGTGCCCGACCCTTGACCATCGGCCAAGCGTTGGGCCCTTTGAGCGACATGAAGATATTTTCCGATTGGCGGGGTCTGCCGGCGGCGGCGCAAGGGGCGACGGTGGCGCTGGGCAATTTTGACGGCGTGCATCTTGGCCATGCCGGGGTGGTGCGGGCGGCCCGCGCCGCGCGGCCGGGCGCGCCGCTCGCGGTGCTCACCTTCGAGCCGCATCCGCGCAGCTTTTTTCGCCCCCAGGACCCGCCGTTCCGCCTCACGCTGAGCGCCGAGCGCGCCGCCGCCCTGCAGGCTTTGGGCGTGGATCTGCTTTATGAGCTGCCGTTCGATGCCGCCTTCTCGTATCTCCCCGGCGAGGCATTCATCGACGAGGTGCTGCATGCCGGCCTCGGCGCCGTGCACCTCACCTGCGGCGGTGATTTCGCCTTCGGCCATCGGCGGGGCGGCGATGTGGCCATGCTCACCCAGCGTGCCGGTGCGCTGGGCATGGGGGTGACGACCGTGCCCCCCATCGCGGATGTCGAGGGGCCGATCTCTTCCACGCGCATCCGCCGCCTGCTGCAGGACGGCTATCCGGAGCGCGCCGCAGCACTTCTGGGGCGCAACCACACCATCCGCGGCGTGGTGATGCATGGCGACCAGCGCGGGCGGACCATCGGCTTTCCCACCGCCAATATTCCGCTGGGGGCGCATCTTGAGCCGGCGCGCGGCGTCTATGCCGTCACGGCGCGGTTGCCGGACGGCGGCATGGTGAAAGGTGTGGCGAATATCGGCCTGCGCCCGACCGTCGGTGGCAAGGAGTTGCGGCTGGAGGCGCATCTGTTCGACTTCGCGGGCGACCTTTACGGAGCCGAGCTGACCGTGGCGCTGCATGCGTTTTTGCGCGAGGAACGCAAATTCGCGGACTTCGACGCGTTGCGGGCGCAAATCGCCACCGATGCCGATGCCGCGCGCGCGCTGCTTGACAGCCAGCCAAAACCCGCCAATCCCCTAACGCCATGAGCGATACCAAGGCCGATTACAAATCCACCGTCTTTCTTCCGACCACCGAGTTCCCCATGCGGGGCGAGCTGCCCAAGCGCGAGCCGGAAATGCTGCGCCGTTGGGAGGAGATGGGGCTGTGGGAGAAATTACGCGCCCAATCGCAGGGGCGGCCGAGCTTCATCCTGCATGACGGCCCGCCTTACGCGAACGGCAACCTGCATATCGGCCACGCGCTCAACAAGATCCACAAAGATGTGATCAACCGCGCGCAGCAAATGTCCGGCCGCGACGCGAACTACATCCCCGGCTGGGACTGCCATGGCCTGCCGATCGAATGGAAGATCGAGGAGCAGTACCGCAAGAAGAACAAGGACAAGGACGAAGTCCCGGTCCTGGAATTCCGCAAGGAATGCCGCGAATACGCGCAGCATTGGCTCTCCGTCCAATCCGAGGAGTTCAAGCGCCTCGGCGTGGCCGGCGACTGGGCGCACCGCTACGCCACCATGGATTTCGACTCCGAGGCGCGCATCGCCGGCGAGATCGGCAAGTTCCTGCTCAATGGCGCGCTCTATCGCGGCCTGCGCCCGGTAATGTGGAGCCCGGTGGAAAAGACCGCCTTGGCCGAGGCCGAGGTCGAATATTACGACAAGAAAGACACCGCGATCTATGTGCGCTTCCCCAGCGCCGCGACGGAAGGCGCGCTGGCGGGGGCCGCTGTGGTCATCTGGACCACCACGCCCTGGACCATCCCCGGCAATCGCGGCCTCGCGGCCGGCGCTGAGTTCGACTATGTGCGGTTGCGCGTCGAGGCAGTGGCCGATGGCAGCCTCGCCCGGCCAGGTGAGGAGCTGATCGTCGCCGAGGCGCTGCGCGAGGATTTCTGCAATGTCGCGGGCATCTCGCAGCATACGGTGCTGAGCACGTTCAAGGGGACCGCGCTCGAGGGCGCGAAATTCCGCCATCCGCTGGCCAGCCAGGATCCGGGCTTCGATTTCGAGGTCCCGCTGATGCTGGGCGAGTTCGTCACCACCGAGGCCGGCACCGGCATCGTGCATATGGCGCCAGGCCATGGCGAGGACGATTTCTTCCTCTGCCGCGCCCATGGCATCGCCGTGCCCGACACGGTGCAGGGCGACGGGACCTATTATCCCTCGATGCCGCTGTTCGCGGGTCTGCATGTGTACAAGGCGGCTGACCCGGTCTGCGACGCGTTGCGGGCGGCGGGAACGCTGCTGCACCGCGCCGAGTTCCTGCATTCCTATCCGCATTCCTGGCGCTCCAAGGCGCCGCTGATCTACCGCGCCACGCCGAACTGGTTCATCCGCATGGATGGCGAGGAGCAGATCCGCCAGAACGCGCTCGACGCGATCGACGCGACCCGCTTCGTGCCGGAAATCGGCCGCAACCGTATCCGCTCGATGGTCGAGTCACGGCCGGACTGGTGCATCTCCCGCCAGCGTGCCTGGGGCGTGCCGATCCCGATTTTCGTGCACAAGACCACGCATGAGCCGCTGCGCGATCCGGCGGTGGTCGAGCGGGTGGTGACATTCTTCACCGCCGAGGGCGCCGATGCCTGGTATGTCCGCCCGGCGCAGGATTTCCTCGGCCCTGATCATAAGGCCGAGGATTACGAGCAGATTTTCGACATCGTCGATGTCTGGTTCGAATCCGGTTCGACCCATGCCTTCGTGCTCGAGGCGCGCGGTTTGCCGACCCCGGCCGACCTTTATCTCGAAGGCTCGGACCAGCATCGTGGCTGGTTCCAGGCCTCGCTGCTCGAAGCCATCGGCACGCGCGGCCGGGCGCCCTTCAAGGCGATCGTCACCGACGGGTTCGTGCTCGACGAGCAGGGGCGGAAAATGTCGAAATCCCTCGGCAACGTCACCGCCCCGCAGGAGGTCAACGACAAATATGGCGCGGACATTCTGCGCCTGTGGGTGATGAACTCGGACACCTCCGAGGATCTGCGCATCGGCCCGGAAATTCTCAAGCAGCAGGCGGAACTGTATCGCCGCCTGCGCAACAGCCTGCGCTGGATTCTCGGCTCGTTGGACGGGTTTACCGAGGAGGAGCGCGTGCCGGAGGCGGAATTCCCGGCGCTGGAACGTTTCCTGCTGCACCGCCTGTGGGAGCTGAATGCGAAGATCGCCGAAGCGGTGGAGAACCATGACTGGACCGGCGTTTACCCGGTGCTGCATCATTTCTGCACGACGGATCTTTCGGCCTTTTATTTCGATATCCGCAAGGATTTGCTCTATTGCGACCGGCCGGATGCGCCGCGCCGCCGCGCCTCCCGCAGCTTCCTCGACATACTGTTCCGCGCCCTCACATCCTGGCTCGCGCCGGTGCTGCCCTTCACGGCTGAGGAGGCCTGGTGCGCCCGCTTCGGGGACGATGTGTCCGTGCATCTCACGCAGTTCCCGGCCATTCCCGCGGCCTGGCGCGATGACCGCCTGGCCGAGGACTGGGCGAAGATCCGCGAGCACCGCGCCGGCGTGACCGGAGCGATCGAGCTGATGCGCAAAGATAAGCAGATCGGCTCCTCGCTCCAGGCCACGGCGACCCTCTCGCCCGAGGCCGAGGCTGTGCTCGGCGATGGTGAGCTCTGGGCGGAGATCTGCATCTCCTCCGCGGCCAGCTTCGGCGCGCAGAACGGCTCCGAAATCGCGCCCGGCCAGAAATGCGAACGCTGCTGGCGCGTGCTCCCGGAGGTCGGGAGCGATGCGAACCATCCGACGCTTTGCCGCCGTTGCTGTGAGGCGGTGGGATAATGGACCGCCGCTTCGCCGGATATCTACTCGGTCTGGTCGTGCTCGTGGCCGACCAGACCATGAAATATTGGGTCCTGCACGGGCTGCATCTTCAGGACGGGCACCGGCTGGTGGTGCTGCCGGTGATGAATTTCGTACTGGTCTGGAACCACGGCATCACTTTCGGAATGTTTGCCGGCGACGGCGCCAGGTTGCTGCTCGCCGCGATTGCCTCCGTGGTCATTATCGCGCTGTGCGTGTGGCTGTGGCGGAGCAAGCGGTGGGTGACGGTGCTGGCGGTGGGCGCGATCACCGGCGGGGCGATCGGCAATGTCGCGGATCGGCTGCGCTACGGGGCGGTGGTGGATTTCATCCAGGCGCATGTTGCCGGGCTGTATTTTCCGTGGATTTTCAACATCGGTGATTCCGCGATCTGCTGCGGGGTTGCGGCCCTGATGCTGGAAAGCCTGCTGCGCCGGACCCCAGTTGCGGCCAGCGACGGGCAGGGATAGGAAAGCGACATGACAACAAGATTTGCCGCTGCCGGCTGCACCATCGTTCTCGCGCTCGCTCTGACCGGTTGCAGCGATGCGACGAAGAAAGAATTCGGCCTTGAGGCCAACCCGCCTGATGCCTTCCAGGTCGGTACCCAGGCGCCTTTGGCCCTGCCGCCTGAGCTCAGCGTGCTGGCGGCGCCCAATCCGGGCGAGCCGCGGCCGCAGCAGGTGAATGCCGCGCAGGCCGGTGCCGATGTGCTCGACCCCGAGAATGCGCTCACCAGCGACCCTGGTAATCTCAGCTCCGGCGCGCAGGAGCTGCTGCAGCAGGCCGGCCCCACGCCGCCGGCGAATATCCGCGCCGAGATCAACAAGAACGCGCTGATCGCCAGCAAGTCGCCGGGCTTCGTTTCGCAGTTGATGGGCAGTGGCCCGACGCCGCCCCCGACCGTGAACGCCTCGGCCGAAGAGCGCCGTTTGCAGGAGAACGAAGCTTTGGGTCAGCCGGTGACGCAGGGTGCCACGCCGCAGAACAGCAATGCCAATGAAGGCATCTTCGATCGCCTCGCGAATTTCTTCTGATCGCCGGTCGCATCTGGCCAGTCTGGGATAGGCAATGACACTTCGCGCCCTTTATCTTGGCCCTGTGCTGGCGATGCTGGCGGCAGCGCCTTCTTTCGCCGCCACGCTGGTGCTGGCGCAGCCCGGCCCGCGCGCCGTGGTCGCAGCACCGCCGCAGGTGCTGCTGCTATCCTTCAGCGCGTTGCCGCAAGTGGCCTTTTCCGAGGTCAAGGTCACGAATTCCGCGGGCGACCCGGTTCCGGTCGGGCGGGCCCAGGCGGTGAATGGCCAGCCTTTCGAGATCGCCGTGCCGGTGCAGATCAGTCTGCCTGGTCGCTACACCGTGACCTGGCAGGTCTCATCCTTTAACCACGCCAGCATCGGTCACTACAGCTTCACGGTTCAATAAAGATGGATGGCGGTGCGTGGCTGGTGCTGCGTGCCGTCTTTCGCGGGCTGCAAATGGCGGGCTCCTTCGGCCTGTTCGGCACCCTGCTGCTCAGCGCTACGCTGCTCCGCCGTCACCCGTTGCGTGGGCTGAAGCCGCTTGCCTGGCTCGGCCTCGCCGTGGCGCTGGGGGCGGGGCTCGTCTGGTTCCTGCTGCAGGCTGAGGAACTGTCCGGCGCGCAGACGATCCCGGACTTTATCGCCGCCCTTCCCATCGTTGCCTGGGACACGCGCTTCGGCGCGGTGCTGATCGGGCGCTGCGCCGCCCTGGCGGTGGCGGCGCTCTGCTATCAGTTCGGCTGGCGGAGGCTTGCTTCGCTGCTGGCGGGCGGGGCGGTTGTGGCGGAAGCCTGGCTCACCCATGGCGGCTCGATGGAAGGCCGGTCCGGCACGGTGCTGCTGGCGACGTCGATCGTGCATATTCTGGCCGGGGCGTGTTGGCTGGGGACGCTGCCGGCCTTGTATCTCGGGCTCCGGCGCCTGCCTGAACACGATGGCGCGGCACTGGTCAAAGCCTACTCGCCGCTCGGCATTGCCTGTGTCGTGGCGCTGCTGGGCAGCGGCTTCGTCGAATATCTGTTCCTGATCGGCCGGCCGGATGCGCTGGTGAGCACGCCCTACGGCGCCACCGCTTTGGTGAAAATCATCTGCTTCACGGTGCTGCTCCTTCTTGCCGCCCTGAACCGCAATTGGCTGACGCCGCGCCTGCCGGCAACGCAGGGGCATCTACTGCGGAGCATCGGCGTGGAAATTGGTTTCGGGCTGATCGTGCTGATCGCCGCCGGGCTTATCCTGCAACTTGTCCCGCCCGCCATGGTGGGTATGCAGATGCAAATGGGGTAGGAAGCAAGAAAGGAAGCGCTACTTTTTGTGAACAAAAAGTAGTTTTCTGGTCCTTTGGGCCGTGCTGTTTTCACCGCCACCGGCCCAAATTCCAAAAAGTTTTTGCGCCGCTTTTTTCCAAAAAGCGGCTTCTTCCTTCCCTTTTCTTCCCTTCCTACTGATCAGGCGTCAGCAGCCGGTGCAAATAGCGATGCGTCGCCGTGGGCAGGCTGGGGTCGGCATCCCGCTTGATGATCTCCTGTTCGATCGCATCGGCGGGGTTGCGGCGCTGGAAGCCGAGATCGGGGTTGGAATTGTCGTCGTTGGAGCCGTTCTGGCTATAGCCCAGACCGTGCGCGCCGGGCATGCCGCCATTGGAAGAGTTGAGTGACATGCCCTGCTGCATGCTGTTTTGCAGCGCCGCCGCGGCCTGTTGGAGATTGCTGATCGCGGAGGACTCCGACGATTGCGCACCGCGGCTATCCTGCCGGCCGAGGGCCGATTGTGCCGCCTGCATGGCCTGTCCGGCCTGACCCAGGCCCGGCAGGTTGGCGATGCCGGCTTTTTGCAGCCCGGCGCCCAGGCTTTGCAGTCCGGAGCGCAACTGCCCCTGCTGGTCCGCCGTGGCATTGCCCTTGGCGGTCTGGTCGAGCAGATGCGCCTGCTTCTGCATCAGTTGGCTGAGGGCCTGCGCGCTTTGCGCCGCCGCCTGTGCGCGTGCCGCCTCGGCCGCGGACATCGGCCGCGCCGATTGCAGGGCCCGCAGCGCCGCGGCGAGCTGCTGTAATTCAGCCTGGGCCTGCTGGTTGCGCCCGGCCTGCTGGTCGGCGGCGATCTGCTGCGCCAGCCGGCTTAGCGCGGAGCTGGCGGCAGCCTGTGACATCTGGCCCTGCGAGCTGTGGGATTGCTGGGCGAGGGCGGCGATATGCTGGGCGAGCGCCTGCTGCATGGCCTGCAACAGCCGGTTCAGCGTGTTCTGGTCGACATTCCCGTGGGCCAGTGCCTTCAACAAGGCCTGGGCGGCGCGGGCAAAAGCCTGGGAGGCGGCGTAATCGGGCCCGGCCTCGATCTGGCGGATCAGTGTCAGCAGGCGGGCGACCGCCGCTTCGGGGTTGGCATGGTGCTGACGCATCTCGGTGGCCAGCGCCGCGAGCTGCACATCCACGGCGTAGGAAATGCTGCTGGGCGGGTGTTGCGCCGTGTGCAGCAGCTTCCAGGCGATGGCATGTTCCTGTTCCGGCATCAGCGCCAGGGCCTGCCGGGCGTTGCCGAGAAGCTGGGCGGTCGGATCGTGCAGCGGCATCAGCGGCAGGGTCACGGTTTGCGCATTGGACATGGCGCTGCGTCCGGCGAGGTTTTTCGCCTGCAGCCTCACATTCACGGGAAGGCCGCCATAGGGGGTGTCGGAAATATCCAACCGGGCGGTGCCTTTGCCGGTGGTGGTCGGCAAGGCCACCCCTTCCGGCAGAGCGTGCGGGTAGCCTTGCGGCTGCAGCGCCGCGCGCAGGGAGGCGAGGCCGTAAGGGTCGCTGGCCTGCCAGGAAAGGTTCGGCGCGCCGCGCGCCAGAGTGATTGGGGCAAGGTTCAGAACCGGAGCGCCCGGCGGCAAGGTGGTAATGTGCCAGCGCGCGAGACGGCGCCACCATGGGCCAACGCTGAGGATGCCCGAACGCGTAAGCACCCCGTCGGCGCGCCGGCTGTTCGCCGCCAGGGTCGCGGTGGGGAGTTTGGCGCCGGAGAAGCTGATGTCGTCTTCGCTGCCATTGACGACGATTGTGAGCCGGCTGCCCTGCAGCACCGTGACGTCCTGCCCGGGGGAGAGCAATAGCGGCGCCTGGCCCGTGTAAGCCGGCGGGGTGATCCAGGCATTGACCTGGGGCGCTGCGAAAATCGGCCAGCTCGGGAGTGCAAGCGCGCTGGAGAAGCGCGCGGGCAGTTCAGGCCCGGCGATCACCAGGCCGGTGACGAGCAGCAGCCAGAGCAAGGCGCGCAGGGAATAGGGGTCGCGCAACGCCGCCAGCGGCGCCGGCCAGCCGGTACGGGCGCCCACCAGAGAGGCGGCTGCCCGCGCCTGATGTGAAGCCCAGAGCGTCGCGCCCCAAGCGCTCTCGGTCTCCAGCTCATCCTGCAAGGTGAGCAGTGGCCGGTGTTTCAGGCCCGAGGCGCGTTCGATCCGGCGGTCAATGTCCGCGGTGCATGGCGGGCGGATGCGCACCGCCTCCCAGCCCAGTGATGCCAGGGCCAGGATGATCGCGGCGCTGAAGAGCAGGAAATCGCCGAAGCCGAAGATCACCGCCACCAGCCAGGCGGCGATGATGAAGGCGGCGGGCATCGCCGCGTGGCAGAGCGTTTCCGTCCAGAGCACAAGAGCGGCGCGCCGCCGCAGGCGGAGCAGGAGCCTGTTGTCGGGCGCCGCCGCGCTCATCCCGCCAGGGGGGGCAGCATTTCATCTGCCCACAGTTTTTCGATGGTCTGGCGCGGCGTGATCAGGTGGAATTTTCCATCCTGGATCAGCACCGCGGCGGCGCGGGGGCGCGCGTTATAGGTGCTGCTCATCACCGCGCCATAGGCGCCGGCATCGAGGATCGCGACGCGAGCGCCCGCTGGCAGTGCCGGCAGATCGCGGCCGGTGGCGAAGCTGTCGGCGCTTTCGCAGACCGGACCGACCACGTCGGCCTGGCTACGCGGCGCATGGAGCTGCGCCGCCGAGACCGGCAGGATGCCGTGCCAGGCATCGTACATTGCCGGGCGCATCAGATCGTTCATCGCCGCGTCGAGCACGACGAAACGCTTCTGCCCCTGTTTCTCCAGGATCACCGAGGCGAGCAGCAGCCCGGCCGGACCGACCAGATAGCGGCCAGGTTCCATCAGCAGCTCGACGCCAAGATCGCCCACCTCTTTCTTCACCACGTTGGCGAAGGCGGAGAGCGAAATTCCCGGCTCGTCGCCATAGCCGATGCCCAGACCGCCGCCGAGGTCGAGCACCGAGACGGTCTGTCCGGCGGCGCGCAAAGCGCGCACCATGTCCGCCGCTTTGGCATAGGCCTTGGCGTAAGGGGCGGGGGAAAGGATCTGGCTGCCGATATGCAAAGCGATGCCGACCGGCTGGATGCCGGGCAGGGCAGCGGCATGGGCGTAAAGGCGTGGAACATCCTGGGCGGGAATGCCGAACTTGTTGTCGGCGAGGCCCGTGGTGATCTTCTCATGGGTCCCGGCATCGACATCCGGGTTCATGCGCAGCGCCACGCGGGCAATGCGGCCCACCCGCAGGGCGATGGCGGAGATCATCTCCAGCTCTTCGGCGCTCTCGACATTGATCTGCCCGAGCCCGGCGACGATCGCGGCCCCCAGCTCCTGCGTCGATTTGCCGACGCCGGAGAACACCACATTGGCGGCCGGGATCCCGGCTTTCTGCGCGCGCATGAATTCGCCGAGGCTGACCACGTCGGCGCCGGCGCCGAGCGTCTGGTACAGGCCGAGAATGGCGAGATGGTCATTGGCCTTCACGGCGTAATGAATGTGTACATCCAGCCCGGCCTCGGTCAGCGCACCGGCCAGCGCGCGATAGCGGGCTCTGAGCGTGCCGGCGCCATAGACCCAGCAGGGCGTGCCATGCGTATCGGCGATGGCGTGCAGCGGCACGCCCTCGAAACACAGCCCGTCCTGGGCGTGCATGGTCAAAGCCGGGCGCGCGGCGAGCAGATCGTCGAGTTCGGGATCGGCGGTCAGGGGTTCTGCAAGAGCCATGTCAGTTCGCCGGATAAACGTGCGGGTAGATGATGTCCGACGCAGGGCCGGGTGGGGTGGGCGCGCCGCGCCGGCCGCAGGCGGAAAGCGCCAGGCAGACGGCGAGTGCGATCAAGCAGGTCTTCATGACAGTTGGTCCAGCCATTGCTGCGCCGCACGGGCGACATTACCGGGGGCGGTGCCGCCATAGCTTACGCGCGAGGCGACCGAGGCTTCAACCGTCAAAACATTGAACAGCTCGGCGGTGATGCGCGGCTCGATGCCTTGCATCTCGGCCAGGGTCAGCCCGGCGAGATCGAGCTTCTTGCCCTCGGCCAGCCGGACGATCTGGCCGGTGACATGATGCGCATCGCGGAACGGCATTTTCAGCACCCGCACCAGCCAATCGGCGAGGTCGGTGGCGGTGGAGAAGCCGGAGCCGGCCAGTTCGGCCATGCGCGCGGTGTCGGCATCCATATCGCGCACCATGCCGGCGGTGGCGGCCAGGCACAGGGAGATCGCGGCGGTGGCGTCGAACACCGGCTCCTTGTCCTCCTGCATGTCCTTGGCATAGGCCATCGGCAGGCCCTTCATCACCGTGAGCAGGCCAACCAGCGCGCCGGTGATGCGCCCGGTCTTGGCGCGGGTGAGTTCCGCGGCGTCAGGGTTGCGCTTCTGCGGCATGATCGACGAGCCGGTGGTGAACGCATCCGACAGCTTGATCAGGCCATAGGGCGAGGAGCACCAGATGATGATTTCCTCGGCGAAGCGCGAGAGATGCATCGCCAGTATCGACAAAGCGGAGAGATATTCCAGCGCGAAGTCGCGGTCGGAGACCGAGTCCAGCGAGTTCGCGGTCGGCCGGTCGAAGCCCAGCGTCGCGGCGGTGGCGTGGCGGTCGATGGGGAAGGAGGTGCCGGCGAGTGCCGCGGCGCCGAGCGGGCATTCGTTCAGCCGCGCACGGGCGTCGCGCAGGCGGCCGGCATCGCGGTTCAGCATTTCCACGTAAGCGAGCAGATGGTGCCCGAACGTGACCGGTTGCGCGGTCTGCAGATGGGTGAAGCCCGGCATCACGCTGCCCGCATGCTCGGCGGCGCGGGTGGCGAAGGCGTGCATCAGATCCTTGATCTGTAGCAGCAGATTATCGATGGCGCCGCGCACATACAGGCGGAAATCGGTCGCCACCTGGTCGTTGCGGCTGCGCGCGGTGTGCAGGCGGCGGGCGGCCTCGCCGATGCGTTCGGTCAGCCGCACTTCGATATTGGTGTGGATATCCTCGAGCGCATCGACGAAAGTGAAGGTGCCGGCCTCGATCTCGCCGGCGATGGCTGAGAGGCCGCTATTGATGGCAGCGGCGTCGTCGGCGCTGATGATGCCTTGGGCGGCCAGCATTGCCGCATGGGCGCGGCTGCCGGCGATATCTTCGGCCCAGAGCTTGGCATCGAAGCCGATGGAGACATTAATGGCTTGCATCACCGCATCGGGTCCGGCACCAAAACGCCCGCCCCATTGCAGCTGCTGAGAAATTGGAGAGTTGCTCTTGTCAGTCAAACCGTCACGCCCGTTCTTGCTGTCCCGCCGATCCCTCATCGCCGGTGCCTCAGGCTTAGCCCTCGCCGGGGGCCGGGGCAATTGCGCCGAGGCGCAAATTGCCGAGAATGACCTGCCGGATGCGGCCGCGGCGCTGACGCAGATGATGCCGGAAATGGCGCCGGCGCTGCGCTTCACCGACGATCACGGGCAGGCTCTGACATTGGCGGATTATCGCGGCCACACGCTGGTGGTAAATCTTTGGGCCACCTGGTGTGGCCCCTGTATCGCGGAAATCCCCAGCTTCGCCGCGCTGGCGCCGCAGTTGAAAGAGGCGGGCGTGCTGATCCTGCCGATTTCGATCGACCTCACCGGTGCTGCGGTGGTGCGGCCGTTTTTTGCCCGGCACGGCATCACCGACCTGCCGATCCTGTTAAATCAGGACGGCAGCAATCTGCAGTTGCTGAGCAGCAACGGCATTCCGGTGAGCATCGTGATCAACCCGCTCGGCGAGCTGGTGGGGCGCCTGGATGGCGCGGCGAACTGGAACACGCCGGGTACGATGGCGTTTCTGCGCGGCCTTGGCGCCGCGACGCGGAGCGGTGGGCAGAGAGGGGATGTTCCGGCTTAAGGACGGGAAGGGAAGGAAGCGCTACTTTTTGTGAACAAAAAGTAGCAAAAAAACTTTGTTAATTTGGGCCTGTGCGGTTTCAACGGCACGGGCCCAAATTCAGGTAAGTTTTTGCGCCGCTTTTTCCAAAAAGCGGCTACTTACTTCAGGCGTTCCCAACCGGCGCGGTCATGCCGGCGGCCTGGGCGCGCCGTGCCTGCCACAGCCCGATGAAATCGATCGGCCCCAGCATCACCGGCGGGAAGCCGCCGTCGCGGGTGATGTCGGCCAGGATGTTGCGGGCGAAGGGGAAGAGCAGACGCGGGCATTCCACGAGCAGAATCGGTTCCTGCTGTTCTTCGGGGATGCCGTTGAGGGTGAAAATGCCGGCATAGGACAGGTCGGCGATGAACACGACCATCGGCTTCTCCGCGCCGCCATTTTCGGCCGCCTGGATGGTCGCCTCGGCGCGGGCCGCGAGCGTCACTTCGAACACGGTCTGGCCTTCCTGGATGCGGCGCACCTGCACGTCCAGATTAATGTTCACGGCCGGCGCCGTGCGCAGCAGGGTATAGATGGCCGGCGCGTTCGGCACCTCGAAAGAGAGGTCCTTCGTGTATTGAAGGTTCACGACGAGCGGCGGCAGGGGCTGGGGCGCGGTTTCTGACATATGACGTGCTTCCTGTTATGCTATGCGGCGTCCCGCCTAGCACGGTGGCAAGGTCGTGATAAGGGAGAGGTATGAGCGCGAAAATTTTCATCGACGGACAGGCCGGCACCACGGGTCTCGGCATTGCGCAACGGCTGGCGGCGATGCCGGGCATCGCTTTGGTGTCGCTGGATGAGGCGCACCGCAAAGAGGCGGCGGCGCGACGCGACGCGATGGCAGAGGCGGATCTGACCGTGCTGTGCCTGCCCGACGACGCCGCGCGCGAGGCGGTCGCCCTGGCGCCGGAGGGCACGCGGATTCTCGATGCGAGCTCGGCGCACCGGACGGCCCCCGGCTGGATTTACGGTTTCTCCGAACTCAGCCCGGCGCTGGCGCAAAGCATCGCGCAGGCCCGGCTGGTTTCTAATCCGGGTTGTTACGCCTCCGGCGCGATCGCGCTGCTGAACCCGCTGGTCGAAGCCGGCCTGCTGCCCGCCGCGCATGACGTTACCATTCACGCGGTTTCCGGCTATTCGGGCGGCGGCAAGGCGATGATCGCGGCGCACGAGGCCGAAAGCGGCCCGGCCTTCGAGGCCTATGCGCTGGGGCTCGCGCATAAGCACATCCCCGAGATCATGCTGCGCTCCGGCCTGACGCGCCGCCCGATTTTTGCGCCTTCGGTGGGGCATTTCGCGCAAGGCATGATGGTCTGCGTGCCGCTCTTCCTCGACCGGCTGCCGGGCCGGCCGGGCGGTGCTGAGCTCATCGCGGCATATCGCCAGCGTTATGACGGTGCGGAGAATATTTCGGTCCATCCCGAGATCTGGTCAGGCGCGTTGCGGCCGGAGGCGCTGAACGGGACCAACAGGCTGGAAATCTTCGTCTGCGCCAACGGCACCTACGAGCATGCCATGGTGATCGCGCGGCTGGACAATCTCGGTAAGGGCGCTTCGGGTGCCGCGGTGCAGAATATCAGGCTGATGCTCGGAGGCCCGGTCGATGCCTGAATCGCATATCGCCGCCAAAGCCTTGGGCCTGCTCTACGCGCTGAACGGCGTGGCGCCGACCGTCGATCCCACCGCCTGGATCGCGCCGACCGCCGTGCTGATCGGCGATGTGCGGGTCGGGCCGGGTGCGAATATCTGGTTCAACTGCGTGCTGCGCGCCGACACCAACCCGATCATTATCGGCGCCAGGTCCAATATCCAGGACGGCACGGTCATTCATGTCGATCATGCGGCGAATTTCACCGAGATCGGCGCGGATGTGACTGTGGGTCATGCGGCGATCATTCATGCCTGCAAATTGCATGACCGCGCCTTCATCGGCATGGGCGCCACGGTGCTGGACGGCGCGGTCGTCGAGGAGGCGGGGATGCTTGGGGCGCGCGGCCTGCTGGGGCCGGGCAAGCGGATCGGCCGGCAGGAATTGTGGGTCGGCGTGCCGGCGCGGCGGGTGCGGGTGATGAGCGATGCCGAGCGCGCCGGCTGGGACCAGACCGTGCCGCATTATGTTGGGCTGTCGAACCAGTATCGCGGTGGGCTGACCCCGGTTTAGTTTTAGCAAGCAGCCGCTTTTGGCAAAAAGCGGCGCAAAAACTTCCGGACTTTGGGGCTTTGGCGCCCGAACAGCTCTGGCCGCCTGTTGGCAAGCGGGGGGCGCGGCCCTACATCGAATTTATGACGGATGTGGAATTCGATACCGCGCTGGTGAACGCCGCTTTCTCTCTGGCCGCGGAACAGGGGTGGCGGCGCGTGTCGCCCGCCGCGGCGGCGCGCCGGGCCGGGCTCGACCTTGCCGCCACGCGCCAGCGTTATGCCGGGCAGGCCGGTATTCTGCGCGCCTTCGGGCGGCTGGCGGATGCCCAGGCGCTGACCGGCGCCCTCACCGAGGGGCCGGTGCGCGACCGCTTGTTTGATATTCTGATGCGTCGGTTTGATTTCCTGCAGACGCACCGGGCCGGGGTGCTGGCGCTCGTGCGGGCGCTGCCAGGCGAGCCGGTTCTGGCGCTGTGCCTGGCCCGTGCCACCCTTACCTCGATGGGCTGGATGCTCGAAGGGGCGGGCGTGTCCGCGCAAGGTGTGAGCGGGGAGATCCGCAAGAAAGGTCTCGCTTTGGTCTGGGGCTACGGCATGCGGGCCTGGTGCCGGGATGAAAGCGCCGATCTGACCACGACCATGGCGGCAATGGACAAGGCGCTCGACCGTGCCGATGGGCTCGCCGCGCGCTTCCATCCGGCCCCGTCGCACGAGGTCGAAGAGCCGCAAACGCCATTGCCAGAAGATCCGGCTGGAGTAATCTGACCCCGGCCGATCGCGGCCTAAAGGGGGGAAAAGTGGCCAACCAAACGACGAGCAAAAAGCCGGACGAGGAAAACGCCAAGGCGGACCAGAAACCCGCCTTTGAGGCATCCGCGGCAGGGCAGGGCGCGGCGGCGACGCGCGATTTCGATTTCAAGAAAATGTTCGAGGAGCTGAAGCTTCCGCAAGTGCCGGACATCGAATCCGTGCTGTCGGCGCACCGGCGCAATCTCGAGGCGCTCTCCGAGGCCAACCGGCTGGCGCTGGAAGGCGCGCAGACGGTGGCGCGCCGGCATATGGAGATCATGCAGGCCACCATGTCGGGCCTGACGCAGACGCTGCGGGAGATCGCCGCCACCGACACGCCGAGCGAACGCGCCGCCAAACATGCCGAGCTGCTGAAACAGGCCTATGAAAACGCGGTTTGCAACACCCGCGAACTCGGCGACCTGATCCAGAAATCGCATACCGAGGCGATGCAGAAGCTGAGCCAGCGCTTCTCCGAGGCGATGAGCGAGATGAAGGACGTGTTCAAGAAATAGCGGCTTTGGGGGCGGGCGTTCCGGCCCCTTCTTTCATTTCAGCCCCGGCGGCGCATATTAGGCGCATGTCCACCGCTTTGTTTCGTACCGCGCCGGTCACCTTCATTCCGGAAAAACCGGCGCCGCGCCCGCCGCTGAAGCCGTTGCGCGTCGTTTCGGATTATGCGCCCGCCGGCGACCAGCCGGCGGCCATCAAACAGCTTCTGGCGGGGATCGCGGCGCAGGAGCGCGACCAGGTGCTGCTCGGCGTGACCGGCTCGGGCAAGACCTTCACCATGGCCAAGGTCATCGAGGGCTGCCAGCTTCCGACCCTGGTGCTGGCGCCGAACAAGACTTTGGCGGCACAGCTCTATGCCGAGATGAAAGCCTTCTTCCCCGATAATGCGGTGGAATATTTCGTTTCATATTACGATTATTACCAGCCGGAAGCCTATGTGCCGCGCTCGGACACCTATATCGAGAAAGACTCCGCGATCAACGAAACGATCGACCGGATGCGCCATGCCGCCACCCAGGCGCTGCTGGAGCGCTCCGATGTCATCATCGTCGCTTCGGTGTCCTGCATTTACGGTATCGGTTCGGTCGAGACCTATTCGAAAATGGTGGTGCGGCTGGAGACCGGCGGGCAGATCGACCGCGATACGCTGGCCAAGGCGCTGGTGGATCTGCAGTATCGCCGCAACGACATCGCTTTCGCCCGAGGCTCGTTCCGGCTGCGCGGCGAGGTGGTGGATATTTTCCCCAGCCAGTATGAGGACCGCGCCTGGCGCGTGACGCTGTTCGGCGACGAGATCGAGAAAATCTCCGAATTCGACCCGCTGACCGGCGAGCAGACCGGGGTGCTGGAAAATATCAGCATCTATGCCAACAGCCATTATGTGACGCCCCGGCCCACTTTGACCCAGGCCATCGGGCGCATCAAACTGGAGCTGAAGCAGCAGCTGGACGAGCTGACCGCGGCCGGAAAGCTTCTGGAAGCGCAGCGTCTGGAACAGCGCACCAGCTTCGACATTGAAATGATGGAGACGACCGGCGCCTGCAAAGGTATCGAGAATTATTCCCGTTATTTGTCCGGCCGCAATCCCGGCGAGCCGCCGCCGACCTTGTTCGAGTATCTGCCGGAAAATGCGCTGCTGGTGGTCGATGAATCGCATGTGACCGTGCCGCAGATCGGCGGCATGTTCAAAGGCGACTTTTCGCGCAAATCCATCCTCGCCGAATTCGGTTTCCGCCTGCCGAGCTGCATCGACAACCGGCCGCTGAAATTCGAGGAATGGGAAACATTCCGCCCGCAGAGCGTGTTCGTGTCCGCGACACCCGGCCCCTGGGAGCTGGAGCGGACCGGAGGGAGCTTCGCCGAACAGATCATCCGGCCGACCGGGCTGATCGATCCGGTCACGGAAATCCGCCCGGTGGAACATCAGGTGGACGATCTGCTGGGCGAATGCCGCACCGTGATCGCCAAAGGCGGGCGCGTTCTGGTGACGACGCTGACCAAGCGCATGGCCGAGGACCTGACCGAATATCTGACCGAGCAAGGCATCCGCGTGCGGTATCTGCATTCCGACGTGGACACGCTGGAGCGGATCGAGATCATCCGCGACCTGCGCCTCGGCGCCTTTGACGTGCTGGTCGGCATCAACCTGCTGCGCGAGGGGCTCGATATTCCCGAATGCATGCTGGTCGCCATTCTCGATGCGGACAAGGAAGGCTTCCTGCGTTCCGTGACGTCGCTGATCCAGACCATAGGCCGCGCCGCCCGCAATGTGGACGGGCGGGTGATCCTCTACGCGGATACGATGACGCGCAGCCTGAAACAGGCGCTCGAAGAGACAGCGCGGCGCCGCACCAAGCAGAGCGCCTGGAACCAGGAGCACGGAATCACCCCGCAAAGCGTGCGCAAGAATATCGGCGAGGTGATCCATTCGGTGTTCGAGCAGGATTACGTCACCGTGGCGCCGGTGAAGGATGCCGGGATCGACGAATTCGTCGGCAAGGATCTCCAAACCACCATCGCCACGCTGGAGACGCGGATGCGCAACGCCGCCGCGGACCTGGAATTTGAGGAGGCGGCGCGGCTGCGCGACGAGATCAAGCGGCTGGAGGCGCTCTCCCTCGGCCTTGAGCCGCCGCCGGCGCCATCGCATCGGCCCAAGGAGCGCGGCCCGGTGCCGCTCGGGCCAGGCGGCGGAGGGTATGACCCGGCGCAGCGCAAGGGGCGGGGGCGGAAGAAAGGGTAGGGCTTCTTTTTTGAAAAAAAGAAGCAAAAAACTTTTTTAAACTGAGCCCGTGCCGCTCGAGCGCCACCGGCCCAAAGTTGCAAAAGTTTTTGCGCCGCTTTTTCCAAAAAGCGGCTACTTTCTTCCCACTTTTATTTGCCGTTTGACCTGCCTCGTAGAGACGTCATTATGCCCCCATGAAATCCGTTCTTTTGTTCCTTGCGGCCATGGCGATGCCCGGCGCCGCCTGTGCCGCCGGCCTTACCGGCCAAGATGCGGTTTATGACCTGACCCTATCGAAAGTCCGCACGCACGACGTGACGGGCGCGGTTGGGCAGATGACGTTCGATGTGGTCGACGGTTGCACCGGCTGGGCGACCACGCAGCATCTGACACTGCTGGTACGCAATGTCGACGGCACGCTGAACAAGTCGGTGACCGACTACATCACCTGGGAAGCCAAGAACGGCAAGAATTTCACCTTCAGCCTGCGCGAACGCGACAATGACGGGAAGCTGCAGACCGACGATGCCGGCTCCGCCGTGCATACCGGCGACGACGGCGCGGGCCTGGTCACCTACAGCATGCCGGCCAATACCCGGGTGATGCTGCCGCCGGGCACTTTATTCCCGATGCAGCATACCGAGGCGCTGCTGGCGGCCGGAAGCGAGGGCAAGAAATTCATCGCGCCGCCTTTGTTTGACGGCACCTCGGCCGACGGCGCGCAATCCACGTTCGTCGCCATTCTCGGCCATCACGGGCCAACACAGAGCCGCTTCGCTTCCCTCGGCGGTCTGCCGAGTTCGGATGTCGATATTGCCTTCTACCCGCGCAAGCCGGGCGACCAGAACCCGGATTTCCGCACGCAGATGCGCTATTTCGAGGATGGGGTGGCGACCAATCTGGTGCTGGATTTCGGCGATTTCGTGATGACCGGAAAGCTGGTGCATCTCGCGATCCCGCCGACGCCGTGCGGATAGGAAGGTAGAAAGAAAGGCTACTTTTTGTGAACAAAAAGTAGCAAAAAAAACTTTGCTAAATTAGGCCCGTGGCGCTCGAGCGTCACGGGCCTAATTTTAGGGAAATTTTTGCGCCGCTTTTTTTAAAAAGCGGCTGCTTCCTTCCTTCCTTACTTCGTCGCGCGCGCCAGGCTGTCGGCAATCGCCTTTTCCGCCGCGGCGCGGTCGGCCCAGCCGGTGATCTTCACCCATTTGCCCTTCTCGAGATCTTTATAGTGCTCGAAGAAGTGCTTGATGGCGTCGCGGGTGATGGCGGGGAGCTGGGCGACCTCGGTGATGTCGCTGTATTGCGGGTGCACCTTGTCGTGCGGCACGCAGACGATCTTTTCGTCCTGCCCGGCCTCGTCTTCCATCTGCAGCAGGCCGATCGGCCGGGCGCGGATCACGGCGCCGGGGACCACGGCGGTGGGGATCAGCACCAGCGCGTCGGCCGGGTCGCCGTCATCGGCCAGGGTGCCGGGAATGAAGCCGTAGGCGGCGGGGTAGGTCATCGGGGTGAAGACCACGCGGTCCACGACCAGCGCGCCGCTATCCTTGTCGATCTCGTATTTGACACCCGATCCTGCCGGGATCTCGACCACGACGTTGATGTCGTGCGGCACGTCCTTGCCGGGGGAAAGCTTGCTCACATCCATGAAAGGGCTCCTGTTGCGTTTCCGGGCCCTATACTCCGCCTGACCACCGCTTGCCAGCATTTGCAGACGGTTTGCGCCTTGACGGTCAAGCCCGGCTTGTTGATAGGATCGTGCACGGCGCGGCGAGCGCGCCCTGCGCGCCGGTAGCTCAACGGTTAGAGCGGACCGCTCATAACGGTTTGGTTGCGGGTTCGATTCCTGCCCGGCGCATACCGCTCGCTGCAGACGACGCGGCAACCCCCGTTGCTGCTCAGGGCCGCCGCCCCTATACCCGGCACAACTGTCGCAGAAGGCAAAGATCATGGCCGCTTATCAATATGTTTATGTGATGAAAGACCTCACCAAGGCCTATCCGGGCGGGCGCGAGGTTTTCAAGGGCATTACTTTGTCGTTCCTGCCGGGCGTGAAGATCGGCGTACTCGGCGTGAACGGCGCCGGTAAATCGACGCTGCTGAAGATCATGGCCGGCATCGAGAAGGAATATGGCGGCGAGGCCTGGGCGTCCGAGGGCGCGCGCGTGGGCTATCTGTCGCAGGAGCCGCATCTCGACCCGACCAAGACGGTGGGCGGGAACGTGGCCGACGCCTTCAAGGAACTGCGCGTCGCGATCGCCCGTTTCAACGCCATTTCCGAAGAATTCGCCGAGCCGATGGACGATGACAAGATGAACGACCTGCTGGCCGAACAGGCCAAGCTGCAGGAAATCATCGACACCCAGGACGGTTGGGACCTCGACCGGCAGATCGAGATCGCGCTGGACGCGCTGCGCTGCCCGCCGGCCGATGCCGAGGTCGGCTCGTTTCCGGCGGCGAGCGCCGCCGCGTGGCGCTCTGCCGCCTGCTGCTGGAAAAGCCCGACCTGCTGCTGCTCGACGAACCGACCAACCATCTGGACGCCGAATCCGTGGCCTGGCTGGAACGCACCCTGCAGAACTATACCGGCACCGTGATCCTGGTGACCCATGACCGCTACTTCCTGGACAATGTGACCAACTGGATCCTCGAAATCGAGCGCGGCCGCGGCTACCCGTATGAGGGCAACTACTCCTCCTGGCTGGAGCAGAAGCGCAAGCGCCTGGCCCAGGAAGAGAAGGAAGAGAGCGCCCGCCAGCGTGCCCTGGCCGAGGAGCAGGACTGGATCGCCTCTTCGCCGAAGGCGCGCCAGACGAAGAGCCGCGCGCGTATTCAGCGCTATGAGGAAATGCTGCAGAAATCCCAGGAGCAGGCGACCGGCGTGGCGGAAATCGTCATCCCGCCGGGCCCGCGTCTGGGCGGCACCGTCATCGAGGCGGCCGATCTGTGCAAGGGCTTCGGCGACCGCGAGCTGATCGACAAGCTCAACTTCAAGCTGCCGCCGGGCGGCATCGTCGGCGTGATCGGCCCGAACGGCGCCGGCAAGTCGACGCTTGTTCAAGATGATCACCGGTCTGGAGACGCCGGATTCCGGCGCGCTGAAGATCGGCGAGACGGTCAAGCTCGGCTATGTCGACCAGTCGCGTGACTCCCTCGATGACAACAAGAATGTCTGGGAGGAGATTTCCGGCGGCACGGATGTGATCCATCTCGGCAAGCGCACCGTCGCCTCCCGCGCTTATGTCGGCGCGTTCAACTTCAAGGGCTCCGACCAGCAGAAGAAGGTCGGCGTGCTCTCCGGTGGTGAGCGCAACCGCGTGCATCTGGCGAAGATGCTGAAAACCGAAGCGAACGTGATCCTGCTCGACGAACCGACCAACGATCTGGACGTCGACACGCTCCGCGCGCTGGAAGAGGCGCTGATGGAATTCCCTGGCTGCGCCGTTATCATCTCCCATGATCGCTGGTTCCTCGACCGGCTGGCGACGCATATCCTCGCCTTCGAGGGCGATTCCCACGTCGAATGGTTCGAAGGCAATTTCGAGGCTTACGAGGAAGACAAGCGTCGCCGCCTCGGCCTGGATGCCGCCGAGCCGCACCGCATCAAGTACCGCCCGCTGACGCGGTAATTCATCCCGAAGTGCTGCGAGAGTTTCGGCCAGGCCAGGGGGCGCTTGTCCCCCTGGCCCTTCATGACGAGTCCCGCGCGGACGGAGCGCGGCAAGGCGGGCCTGCATGAACGGGCTGTCGCCTTGGAACCTGACCACGGCGCGGTTGCGGATGACGCCGGTCGGCTACCGGGACCTGCCGGATCTGACGGAATTGAAAGGCGATCCGCGTGCTTACGCACTGATGCTGGGCGGCGTGCGCAACCGGGTGCAGGTGGCGGACGAGCTGGCGCAGGAGATCCGCGACTGGGGCGCGCATGGCTACGGTATGTGGGCGGTGCGGGCGCTGCGCGGGCGGTTTCTGGGGGTCACGGGGCTGATGGCGCGGCAGGACGGGCGCGGCGTGGCGCTACGCTTTGCCTTCTGGCCGGAGGCGCGGGGCGTGGGCCTGGCGCGTGAGGCGGCCGGGGCGGCGCTGAATTATGCGCACGGCACGGCGGGGCTGAAGCGTGTGGTGGCGGTGGCGCGCGAGGACAATTTCGCGTCGCGCACGGTTCTCGGCTCGATCGGCATGGCGGAAGCCGACCGCTTCACCCGGGACGGTATCTTACTCCTTGTTTATCAATCTATTCGAACGGATTCTGCCGGGTGAAACCTCTTTCATAACCAGCTTTCCGTATTGCGTCATTCCCGATTTCAGGTAACACAAACGGTCGTGACACGAGATCAGCACAAGGCGATCATCGCTTTCATCAATGCCGCTGTTACTGGCGGTGAGCAGCCGCCAATGGATGTTGAAGCGGATGCGATCATCAGGGCGTTGTTCGTGCGCAATCCCGATGCCGCCTATCGTGTGACGATGTTGGCAATGTCGCTGCTGGCAAGTGCAGAAACGCAGCGCGCGCCGGATCTGCCGCGGCATAAAGGCTGGTTCTCCACCTTGTTCGATAAACGCTCCGGCGAGCACCCAGGACCTAACGAGCGCCGCGAGCCGGTGGCTTCCTAATAATTAGTTAAGAAAGCGTTAGTTAAGTAAGTGGCCGCTTTTTGGAAAAAGCGGCGCAAAAACTTTCGTTAATTCTGGGCCTGTGGCGCTGAAACCGCACGGGCCTAAATTAACAAAGTTTTTTTGCTACTTTTTGTCCACAAAAAGTAGCCTTCCTTACTTTCTTACCCTTCAACCCGATAACGCGCCGCACTCATCACATCGCAGGTGAGGGCTTCGCGCACCGCCGTTTCGCCCGCCGGTGAGGCCACAACCACCAGCCGTTTGAAGAACGGCGCCGCCCCGGTGGCGCGGGCGCGGAACAGCCGGCCGAGTATTTCGGCCACGGGGCTCCGGGCAACGCAGCAGGTGCAGCCGACCGGATGGGTGGGCACGGCCGGGCGGCCAAACGGCGTCACATAGCCCGCTTGCGGCGGGGTTTGGCCCGCTTCCACCAGCACGGCATCGTCGGATCGGGGCGGGATGCCGAAAAAAATTGGTATCCGCATATCTGAAACCTCAAGCATTCTCTGGACATGGGGTTACAGCTGTGTATCTGACAAGGATGCCCAGACCACATCTTCTCGACGCTCTGTCCCGCAATGTTCTGCTCTGCGACGGTGGGATGGGATCCCGCGTGCAGGCGCTCACCCTCGATATCGAGAAGGATTACTGGGACAAGGAAAACTGCACCGAGGTGCTGAACCTGTCCCGGCCGGATCTCGTGCGCGAGATCCATCGCGGCTATTTCGAGGCCGGGTCCGATATGGTGCAGACCAACAGCTTCGGCGGCTCGCCGATCACGCTGAGCGAATTCGAGCTCCAGGACCGGGCCTTCGAGATCAACAAGATCGCCGGCGAACTGGCGCGCGAGGCGGCGGAGTCCTTCGCCGACGGCCGCACGCGCTATGTCGTGGGCTCGATCGGGCCGGGGACCAAGCTGCCGAGCCTTGGCAACATCGCTTATGACCCGCTGGAAGAGGCGCTGTTCCTGCAATGCCAGGGGCTGATCGCCGGCGGGGTGGATGCGCTGCTGATCGAGACCTGCCAGGACACACTACAAATCAAGGCCGCGGTGAATGGCGCCAAGCGCGCCAAGGCGCTGGCCGGCAGCGATGTGCCGATCTTCGTGCAGGTCACCGTCGAGACCACCGGCACATTGTTGGTGGGGCCGGATATCGCCGCCGCGGCCACCGTGATCAATGCGCTGGATGTGCCCTTGATGGGCCTCAACTGCGCCACCGGCCCGCAGGAAATGGCCGAGCATGTGCGCTGGCTCAGCCAGAACTGGCCGGGCATGATTTCCGTGCAGCCGAATGCCGGCCTGCCGGAGCTGGTGGACGGTGCCACCCATTATCCGTTGGGTGGCCCGGAAATGGCGAGCTGGGTGGAGCGCTTCGTCGTCGAAGACGGTGTGAACCTGATCGGCGGGTGCTGCGGCACCTCGATCCCGCATATCAACGCTCTGGACGCGATGCTGAAGAAACTCGGCAATCCGCGCCCGACCCCGGTGCTGCGCAAGTCGCTCTGGGTGCCGTCGGTGGCCAGCCTGTATGGCGCGACGCCGCTGCGCCAGGAGAACAGCTATTTCTCCATCGGTGAGCGCTGCAACGCCAACGGCTCGAAAAAATGGCGCGAGCTGCAGGAAGCGGGCGACTGGGATGGCTGCGTGGCCGTGGGCCGCGAACAGGTGGCGGAAGCCTCCAACGCGCTGGATATCTGCACCGCCTTCGTCGGCCGCGACGAGATCTCCGAGATGAACGAGGTGATCACCCGCTTCACCTCTTCGGTGAACGCGCCTCTGGTGATCGATTCCACGGAAACCCCGGTGATCGAGGAGGCGCTGAAACGCCATGGCGGCAAGCCGATCATCAACTCGATCAATTTCGAGGATGGCGAGGGGCATGCCCATGACCGCATGGTGCTCGCGAAGAAATTCGGCGCTGCGGTGATCGCCCTGACCATCGATGAAGTCGGCATGGCCAAGGAGCCCGCGGAGAAACTGCGCATCGCGCGCCGGCTGGTGGAGTTCGCCTGCACCAAACACGGCCTGCCGCAATCGGATCTGCTCATCGATCCGCTGACCTTCACCATCGCCACAGGCAATGAGGACGACCGCAAGCTCGGCCAGTGGACGCTGGAAGGTATTCGCATGATCCGGGAGGAATTCCCGGACATCCAGATCATTCTCGGCCTTTCCAACATCTCCTTCGGCCTCAACCCGGCGGCGCGCGCGGTGCTGAACTCGGTGTTCCTCGACCATGCGGTGAAAGCCGGCATGACCGGGGCGATCGTGCATGTGTCGAAAATCCGGCCTTTGCATATGATCGATCCGGCGGAAGTGAAGGTTTGCGAAGACCTGATCTATGACCGCCGTGCCGAGGGCTATGACCCGCTGCAAAAACTCCTGGAACTGTTCGCCGACCGCAAGGCGGCGGACGCGACCAAGAAGAAGCGTGCCGACACTGCGGAGGGGCGGCTCAAGGACCGCATCGTCGATGGCGACCGCAAGGGGCTCAACGAGGATCTGGATGAGGCGCTGAAAACCAACAAACCGATCGACATCATCAATAACGTTCTGCTCGACGGCATGAAGGTGGTGGGCGAGCTGTTCGGCGCCGGCAAAATGCAGCTGCCCTTCGTGTTGCAGTCGGCGGAGACGATGAAGGCTGCGGTGGCCTATCTCGAGCCGATGATGGAGCGCCTCGAGGGCGAAGAGCGTGGCATCATCGTGCTCGCCACGGTGAAGGGCGACGTGCACGATATCGGCAAGAACCTGGTCGATATCATCCTCACCAATAACGGCTACAAGGTCATCAATCTCGGCATCAAGGTGCCGCTCGCGGACATGGTGACGGCGGCGCAGGCGCATCGCGCGCATGCCATCGGCATGTCCGGCCTGCTGGTGAAATCCACTGTGGTAATGCGGGAAAATCTCGAAGAGATGTCACGCCAGGGGGTGGAGATTCCGGTGCTGCTGGGCGGTGCCGCGCTCACCCGCAACTATGTGGAGGATGATTGCGTCGCCTCCTACGCCTCCGGCCGTGTCGCCTATGCGCGCGATGCGTTCGACGGGCTGCATCTGATGGATAAAGTCACCGGCGGCGCGTTCGACGATTATCTCGCGGTGATCCAGTCCAAACGGCAGGGCAAGGCGCGCAACACCAAGCGCAAGCTCGGCCAGGCGGATGAGAAAGCCTTCGCACCGGTGGATGTGAGCGCGGCCCAGGCGCGGCGCCGCCGCATCACGCAGAGCGAGCCGGTGATCACGCCGCCTTTCTGGGGCAGCCGGATCATCGAAGCGGCGCCGAAAGCCATCGTGCCGTTCATCAACGAGCGCTCGCTGTTCCAGTTCCAATGGGGCTTCCGCAAGCAGGGCAAGTCGCTTGAGGATTTCCTCGGCTGGGCACGGCAGGAGTTGCGGCCGGTGATGAAGCGCATGCTCGATCTGTGCGAGGCCGAGCAGATCCTCAAGCCGCAGGCGATCTACGGCTATTGGAAAGCGGCGGGGCAGGGCAATGACCTGGTCCTGTTCGATGAGGATGGCACCAGCGAAGTCGCCCGCTTCGCGCTGCCGCGTCAGCCGAAGGAAGATGGCGAATGCATCGCCGATTTCTTCCGCGACGTGGACGATGCCGAGCGGGATGTGATCGGCCTGCAGGTTGTCACCGTCGGCACCCGCGCCTCGGACGTGGCGCGGGAATGGTTCGAGGCCAACCGCTATCAGGATTATCTCTACCTGCACGGCATCTCCGTGGAGATGGCCGAGGCGCTGGCGGAATATACGCATAAACGCATCCGCGCCGAACTCGGCTTCGCCGCCGAGGATGACCGCGACATGGATAAGATGCTGCAGCAATTCTATCGTGGCTCACGCTACTCCTTCGGCTATCCGGCCTGCCCGAAAGTCGAGGACCAGGACCAGCTGCTGAAGCTGCTGGGGGCGGAGCGCATCGGCGTGTCGCTGTCCGATGAGTTGCAGCTGCACCCTGAACAATCGACCAGCGCGATCGTGGTGCTGAATTCGAAGGCGAAGTACTTCTCGGTTTAAGGCCAAGGGGCTCCGCCCCTTGGAACCCCGCTGGGGCCGAAAGGCCCCAAACCCCAATAATTATCGCACGAACAAGTTATCGGGGTCTGGGGCCTTTCGGCCCCAGCGGGTCCAGGGCAGAGCCCTGGCCTTTCCTCGATAATTCCCTAAACTCCCCGCATGACCCAGGCCCAGGAAATCGTCGTCGGGGATATCGGCGGCACGCATGCGCGCTACGCGCTGGCCGAGATCGTCGGCCGTCATGTTGTCAAACTGAGCGAGCCCGTCACGCTGCTCGCCCGCGACCATATCAGTCTGGCGGCGAGCTGGGCGGCGTTTGGCCGCATCCTCGGGCGCGCCTTGCCGCGGGCGGCAGCGCTGGCGGTGGCCTCCCCGGTCGGGGGAGAGGTGCTGAAATTCACCAACAGTCCCTGGGTGATCCGCCCGGCAGCTTTGCGGCAGGAGTTGGGCGTCGATGCGGTGACGCTGGTGAATGATTTCGGTGCGGTGGGGCATGCGCTGTCGGCTCTGCGGCCGGAGGATTATGCGCATCTGGCGGGACCGGACCGGGACTTGCCGGAAAACGGTGTGATCACCGTGATCGGCCCCGGGACAGGGTTGGGCGTGGCCCATGTGCTGCGTCGGGCGGGGCACGCGCATGTGATCGAGTGCGAGGGTGGGCATATCGATTTCGCGCCGCTCGATGCTGTTGAGGATGCGATCCTCGCCCGGCTGCGGCAGCGTTTTATGCGCGTTTCGGCGGAGCGGGTCTGCGCCGGGCCGGGCCTGCTTAATCTCTACGAAGCGCTGGCCGCGATCGAAGGGCGGCCGGTGACGGTGCGGGATGACAAGGCGCTGTGGACGCTGGCGGCGAGCGGCGAGGACAGCCTGGCCGCGGAGGCGCTCCAGCGCTTTTGTTTGACCCTGGGCGCGGTGGCCGGGGATCTGGCGCTGGCGCAGGGGGCGAACGCGGTGGTGGTGGCGGGCGGCATCTTGCCGCGTATTCTCCCCACGTTGCTCAATTCGGGCTTCGCGCACCGGTTTGTCGCCAAGGGGCGGTTCGAGATGATGATGGCGGCGATGCCGATCAAGCTGATCACGCATCCCAATCCAGGCCTGTTGGGTGCGGCTGCAGCGTTCGCGGCGACGGCCGGAGCGACAAATTGAAGGAAAGTGGCCGCTTTTTGAAAAAAGCGGCGCAAAAACTTTTTTGAAATTGGGCCGGTGGCGTTGGAACCAGCACGGCCCAGATTCATAAAGTTTTTTTGCTACTTTTTGTTCACAAAAAGTAGCCTTCTCTTTCGCTTAAACCAGTCCGAGCAGAGCCTTGGTCAGCACGCCATTGGCGGCGCACAAAGGCAGGCCGATGGTGAAATGGTCCGCGCCTTCGATTGGCAGAAGGGTCGAGGGCGCCTGCGCCGCGAGGCGCTTTTCGTGCAGTTTGATTGAATCATCCACCAGGGCCTGGAGCTCGACCGTGCCGTAGGTGATCACGGCCGGCTTCTGCACCGCGGGCAGGCGCAGCGGCGAGAGAGTTGCGATTTCGCTGTCGGTAAGGCGCAGATTTGCGTTCAGGTAGGTGTCCCGGATCGGCTCCAGCTCGTACGCGCCGGAGATCAGCAGGGCGGCGCTCACCAGCTCATGGGTCATTCCCAGGGCGGCAAGGTGTGCGCCCGCGGACCAGCCGGAGAGGATGATTTTGCCGGAGATGCCATGCGCGGCGCGGTGCATGGCGAGCCAGTCCAGCGCCGCGTGGATTTCCGCGACAATCTCGGTGAGCGAGGCGTCCGGCGCCAGGGTATAGCCCGGCATTGCCACGCTCCAGCCATGCGCGGCGACGCCGGTGCCGAGATGGGCGAAGTCCTCGCGCGTGTTTTTCTGCCAATAGCCGCCATGGATGAACACCAGGCACGGCGCCTGGGGGTCGGTGCCGGGGTAGAGGTCCCATTTTTCGCGTTCGCGCGTGCCGTAGGGCAGGTCGAGATGTCCGGTCCGGGCCGCGCGATAGGGGGCGGCTGCGGCGCGGCCTTCGGCGATCAGCGTGGGGCTGTTGGCCACAGCGGCCACGTTGTCATAGGCCGCATCACGTTCGGCCTGGCTCATGTCGGCCCAGTACTTCGATGGCTGTGTCACGATTTTCCCGCTCCTGTCAGTCCGTTCAGCGCCTCTGGAACAGCCAGTGGTGTTCCTCAGACGCACGGATCTTTGTTTAGAGCGTGATCGGGATTGGGCAAAATGAACCCGTGCCGCTTTCGCCGGCACAGGCCCAGAGTCAAAAAAGTTTTTGCGCCGCTTTTTCCAAAAAGCGGCCGCTTTCTTAACTAATGCGCGTGCTGCGGCGCAGCGTCAGCCGGACGCCGATATTGATGGCAAGCACGACCAGCATAACGAGGAAGGCCGCCGCGAAAGCGAGCGCGTGCGACTGCGCGTTCGGCTGTTCGATGAAGGTCCAGATCACATAGGTCAGGTAGCCGATCGGCTCGTTCGTGAAATGGCCGTTCCACAGAAAGTTCGACCAGCCGGCGGTGTAGATCAGCGGCGCGGTTTCACCCACCGAGATCGCCAGGGCCAGCAGAGCGCCGGTCATCACGCCGGAGGCGGCACCCGGCAGGATCACCTTGAACACCACGGTCGATTCGGTGGCGCCGAGGGCGAAGGCGGCTTCGCGCATGGAAACCGGCACCTGGCGCAAAGCCAGCTCGGTGATGCGGGCGAGGTAGGGCACGATGAGGATCGCCAGAGTGATGCCCGCGGCGACCAGCGAGAAGCCCCAGCCGAGCGAGGTGACGAAGACGATATAGGAGAAATAGCCGAGCACGATCGAGGGCGTGCCAGTCAGCACGTCGGAGAGGAAGCGGATCGTCGAGCCGAGGCGGTTGTTGCCATATTCGGAAAGATAGATGCCGGCGCCGATGCCGACGGGCACGGCGATCAGCATGCCGAACAGGGAGATGATGAAGGTCCCCTCGATGGCATTGAGCAGGCCGCCGCTGACCCCGTTGCTGGTCGTGGTGAACAGCCGGCCGGAAAAGGCGGCGAGGCCGTGATAGGCGACCACACCGACAATATCGAGCAGCGGGCCGATGACGCAGAACAAAGCGAGGCCGCAGGCAACCCAGCCGATGCGGCTGACGATGGCCCGTCGCAGCTCGTGCAACGAGCGGGCGGGGCGGGCGACGGGCTTAAGACTGGCGCTTGCGGACATTGAGCGCTCCCGAGGTGACGAGTTTGGCGCCGGCATTTACCGCCAGCGTGATGATGAACAAAGCGAGCGCGATCTCCGCCAGCGAGCGGACCGCCATATTGGTCGGGTCGGATTGGGCGCTGTCGAGCTGGGTCAGGATGAAGGAGGCGATCGTGGAGATCGGGCTGAACAGGCTGGTCGGCAGGATGTTGAGCGCGCCGCCGGAGACCATCGCGACCGCCATGGTCTCGCCCAGCGCGCGGCCGAGGGCGAGCACGACGCTGCCGATCAGGGTGGTGCGGACCATCGGCATCATCGCCTTGCTGACCACTTCGAAATGGGTGGCGCCGAGGCCGAAGGCGGATTCGCGGTTCTCCCTGGGCACCTGCATGAGGGCGTCGAGAAGGGTGGTGGCGATGATCGGCGTGATCATCAAAGCCAGCACGATGCTGGAGCTGAGCAGGCCGTAGCCGTTGCCGCTGGGGCTGACATAATGGCCGATCAGCGGAATCAACACGGCGATGCCCCACAGGCCGAACACCACCGAGGGCACCACGGCGACCAGTTCAACCAGCAGCGAGAGGACGGGGCGGATGCGAGGCGGCACGGCTTCGGCCAGAAAAATTGCGGCGCCGACCGAGAGCGGCAAAGCGATGAGGATGGCCAGGAACGAGGAGAGCAGCGTGCCGACAACAAAGACCAGAATGCCGTAATCGGCGCCGTTGGGCACCGAGAAGCCGCGGACGGTCACCGGGTCGCCGTAGAGATCGCCCAGGTTCCAGGTGATGCCGCTCACGAAGCCCAGCCCGTTGAAGCCGATCGCCGGGGCTGAGTAGATCAGCAGAAACAAAACAACCGCGCATAGCGCGGCGGGGATCAGCAGGCTGAGACCGAGAAGAGAGAGTCGGAAGGGCCGGAATTTCATGAGGTCACCCGTTACATGAAACCCTCCCGGTTTGCACCGGGAGGGGCAGCCAAAAAGTCTGTTACTTGATTTTCGCGATCTGCGTCTTGGAAAGAATCTGGATCGCGGTCGGCAGCGGCAGGAAGTGGACCTGGTCCAGGAACTGCGCCGAATTGCCGTCGGTCACCGCCCAGTTCAGGAAGGTGCGCAGGGCGGCCGCGGTGTCCGCGTCCGGCTGCTTGGCGTTGATGATCGCATATTCGTAGTTGGCGATCGGGTAGGCATTGGCGCCGTGCGCGAAGATCATGCTGATGCGCTCATCCGGCGGGGTGCTGGTCACCACGGAGGCGGCGGCGGCGCCAACGGTTTCGGCGGTCGGCAGAACGTACTGGCCGTCGGCGCTCTTCAGCTCGGCCACGCCCAGCCCGGCCTTTGCGGCCGCCGCGGCATAGCTCACGCCGATATAGGCGATCGAGTAGGGGTTGGTGCCGGCGGCGGAGACCATGCCGGAATTGCCGTTCGCACCGATGCCGCCTTCAACCGCCGGCCACGACACGGTGGTGCCGTAACGCACGGAATTGGCCCAGGAGGGGGTGGAAGCGGAGAGGTACTGGGTGAAGATGAAGGTATCGCCCGAACCGTCGACGCGGTGCACGGGGATGATCTTGTGCGCCGGCAGATTGACGCCCGGGTTGGCGGCGCGGATCGCGGGGGCGTTCCACATGGTGATCTTGCCGGAATAGATGCCGGCGAGGATCGGGCCGGACAGCTTGATGTGCGTGTTAGCGCTGAGGCCCGGCAGGTTGTAGTTGACCGCCTGCGCCGAGATCGCGAGCGGGATGTTCAGCATGTTCGGGTTATGGTGAACCAGCGCGTTGGCCATATAAGCGTCGGACGCGCCGATCTGCACCAGGTTCTTGATCGACTGCGCGATACCCGCACCCGAACCGGTCGAGGTCGTGGTGATCTGGACGTCAGGGTGCGCGGCGGTGAAAGCAGGGACCCACAGGTTGAACAGCGGGTACAGCAGGCTGGAGCCGGTCTCGACCAGAGTGGTCGCGGCATGAGCGGGGGCGGTGGCGGCAACCGTGGCGGCGATAGCAAGAGCGGCAACGCCAGTGCGCAACGCGGTCGCGCGGCGGAGCATGTTAGAAAGTTTCACGTTCGCGTTCCTTATCGTTAGAGTCCCTTGAGTGGGTATCCCTGTCTAATGACGGGGAGATAAGGCCCCGCCGCGGACCGCATTAATCAAAGCATGTGACAATGGCGACACTGGTTTGATTGCAGTTTTATGACATTTTGTATTGAAAGCAGGATGAGTACGGAGAAAAAATGAAGGATTTCCCGTTGCTTAACCCGGATCGATTTGTCATAGACGCAACCATGCGGGGAGAAAATCCGGCGCGTCTGAGCCATCAAATCTTGTTCACCGGGTTCTTCCAGATCGGCATTCTCGGTTTTGGCGGGGTCCTGCCGGTGGCGCGACGGCTGATTGTCGATGAACGCCAATGGTTGAGCCAGGCGGCGTTCAACGATCTGTTCAGCCTCTGCCAGTTCATGCCCGGCGCGAATATTGTTAATTTTGCTTTCGCATTCGGCGCCCGCCATCGCGGCTGGAGCGGTGCGACGGCGGCGGTGCTCGGGCTGATGGGTGCGCCGGTCTGCATCGTCATGGCGCTCGGCGCCGCCTATGCGCGCTATGGCCAATTGCCCCTGGCGCAGCACGGACTTGCAGGGCTGGCGGCGGCGGCGACCGGCCTCGTGCTCGGCACCGCGATAAAGATCTCCACGCCGATTTTCACCCGCCAGACCAATATCCTGGTCGCTGTTGCGGTGTTCGCGCTGATGTTGCTGCTGCGCCTGTCGCTGCCCGTGACGCTCGCGATCATGCTCCCGGTCTCGCTGTTCCTGGCCTGGCGCCGCATCGATTGAACATTCTCCTCCAACTCGCCGGAATGTTCGGGCGGCTCTCGCTCCTGGCGGTGGGCGGCGCCAATACCACGCTGTCGCAGATCAACCGCGACGTGGTGACCAATCATCACTGGCTGACCGAAACGCAGTTTGCGCAGCTTTTTGCCATCGCCAATGCCGCGCCAGGGCCGAATGTGATCATTGCCACGGCAATCGGCGCGCATATGGCCGGAATGCTGGGCGGCATCGTCGCCACGGCGGCCATCGTTTTGCCCGCCGGGCTGCTGGCGGCCGTGGTGTCGAAAATCTGGGACCGCTACCGGGAAAATCGCTGGCGGCGGATCATCCAGGAGGCCCTGTTGCCGATCACCGCCGGACTGCTGCTGGCGGCGGCGGGCGTGCTGGTGCGCCAGGCGGATACCGGGCTGCTGACCGTGCTCATCACCCTCGTCTGCGCCGCCTGCACCTGGCGAACCCGCTTGCATCCGCTCTGGCTGCTGGCCGGCGGCACGCTGCTTGGGCTGCTGTTGGCGTAGAGGGAGAAGACTACTTTTTGTGAACAAAAAGTAGCAAAAAAATTTTATGACTCTGGTCCCGTGTTGTTCGAACGCCTCGGGCCCCGTTCAAAAAATTTTTTGCGCCGCTTTTTTTAAAAAGCGGCCGCTTCCCTACTTTAACGCAAGTGCTCGGCGAAGAAAGCACCGCCGGCTGCTGCTGGCGTAGAAGGAGAAGGCTACTTCTTGTGAACAAAAAGTAGCAAAAAACTTTATGATTTCTGGGCCCGTGCTGCTCGAGCGCCTCGGGCCCAGTTCAAAAAATTTTGCGCCGTTTTTTTTTAAAGCGGCCGCTTCCCTACTTTAACGCAGGTGCTCGGCAAAGAATGCGAGGCTGCGCAGTTCGGCCAGTTCGCAATCGCTTGGGCTGTAGCTGGCCCGTGCCTCGCAGCCGAAACCGTGTTGGGCGCCGGGATAGGTGAAAATTTCCACGTCCGGCTGGGCCTGGCGGATGGCGTTCACGTCCGCCATCGGGATACCGGCATCGGCTTCGCCGAAATGCAGTTGCACCGGGCAGTTCGCGTGCAGCGTTTTCTCGGCGGCGATGCCCCCGCCATACCAGCCCACGGCGGCCTTGAATTTGCGGGTTTTGGTGGCCCCTGCCCAGGCGAGTGTGCCGCCCCAGCAATAGCCGATGATGCCGACGGGGCGGTTGCCCAGCGCGGCGGCGGCGGCTTCGATATCCTGCAGCACCGCGCTTTCGGGGATTTGCGCGCGCAGCTCCAGCCCCTTGTCGCGGTCGGTCGGGCCATAGCCCAGCTCCACATTGCGTTCGACGCGATCGAAAAGGGCGGGGCAGAGAACATGATAGCCGAAGTTCGCGAGGCGTTCCGAGACTAGGCGCATATGCCCGTTCACCCCGAAAATCTCTTGCAGGATGACGAGCGCGCGGGGGGCGTTAATGTTGCCGGCTTCAAAATTCTGGAATTCATGCCCGTCGGCGGCGGTCAGTTTCAGCATCGCACGATCCAATCTTTGTTATTGAATATTGAAATTCAGGGGCGAAGGCGGGTGTGGGGTGCGAAATCCTGCACCAGCCTCTCGTAGATCGGGCGTTTGAAGGCGACTGCAAGCCCCGGCAGTTCGCCGAGTTCGACCCATTTCCAGGCATCGAATTCCTGTTCTTCATGCGCATCGAGCCTTATTTCGGCATCCGTGCCGAGGAAGCGCAGGGCGAACCATTTTTGCCGTTGGCCGCGGTAGCGGCCGCGGAACGCCTTGCCGACCAGCTCGGGCGGCAGGTCATATTGCAGCCAGTCCGGATGCTCGGCGAGGATGTCGGCATGGGCGGTGCCGATCTCTTCTGCGAGTTCGCGGAAAATTGCCGTGCGCGGATCCTCGCCTTCATCGATCCCGCCTTGCGGAAGCTGCCAGGCGGCATCGGCGAGGCCGGCGCGGCGTGCCACCAGCACCCGGCCGTCGGCGCCAAAGAGCACGGCGCCGACATTGAGACGGTAAGGAAGGCTGGAAATATCAGTCATCGCAGTCTGCACGGTTAAAGCGAACGGCGGCGCTTCACGTGAAGCCCCGCCGTTCGCGTGGTTGGAAGGGCGCCCAAGCGGGCTTCAGTTATTCAGCGCCGTGGTGGTGTGGGCCGGCCCCATCGTATCCACCAGCTTCAGCGCCATTTGCAGCTGGAAGTCGGTGGAAGGGTTGGACGCGTCGAGGGCGGGCCAGTTCGCCGGCGGCTTGTCGGGAATGGTCTTGGCGATGGGGGGCAAAGGCAGCGCCGGCGGCAAGGCGGTGGCGGTCTGTCCGGTCGGGTTGGCGAAGGCATGCAGCAGGTCGGTTTCGCGCAACTGGGCGAACGCGTCCTCCGGCGTGCGGGAATCGGAGACGAGGATATTCGGGGTCACGCCGTAATCCTGGATCGACCGGCCCGAGGGGGTGAAATAGAGCGCCGTGGTCAGGCGCAGCGCGCCTTCATTGTCGATCGGGATGATCGTCTGCACCGAGCCCTTGCCGAAGGTCTTGGTGCCGAGCACCAGCGCGCGGTGGTTCTGCTGCAGGGCCGCGGTGACGATTTCCGCCGCTGAAGCGGTGCCCGAATTGGTGAGGACGACGAGCGGGGCGCCATGGGTGATGTCGCCGTTCTGCGGTGCGTACCAGACTTGGTCATCCTGCGCGTGGCGGCCGCGGGTGGAGACGATTTCGCCGCTGGTGAGGAAATCGTCACTGACCGCCACGGCCTGGTCGAGCAGGCCGCCGGGATTGTCGCGCAGATCAAGGATATAGCCATGGATATGCCCGTGCGCCTGGCTCGACAGCTGCTCCACGGCGGCGTGGATATGGGCGGCGGCGTCCTCGTCGAAGCTGTCGAGGCGGATATAGCCGATCGGGCCGGCCGGGGTGTCGAACAGCCGGTCCTTCACGTCCTGGATTTTGATGATTTCACGGGTGAGGCTGACATGCACCGGCGTGTTGATGCCGCTGCGCTTGATCGTCAGCGCCACCTGCGTGCCGGGCGCGCCGCGCATCTCGGTCACCGCATTGTCCAGGTTCATGCCCTGGGTGGAATGGCCGTTGATCTCGACGATGATGTCACCCGGCTTGATGCCGGCACGGGAGCCCGGCGTGTCGTCGATCGGGGTGATGACTTTCAGCAGCCCGGCCGCCTCGGTGACCTCCAGGCCGAGGCCGCCGAACTGGCCGGAGGTCTGCACCTGCATATCCGCATATTGTTGCGCGTTCATGTAGCTCGAATGCGGGTCCAGGCCAGCCAGCATGCCGTTGACGGCATTGTAGATCAGCTTGTCGGATGGCGGATCGATGACATAATTTTCCTTCACCAAAGTGAGGATGTCGCCGAATAGCGAGAGTTGCTGGTAGGTGCTGTCATTGGGAGCTTGCTGGCCCATGGCGCGCTGCAAAGGCTGCGCCATCGTGCCAATCGCCAGGCCGGCGACGAATACACCACCCAGCATCAAACTGTTCCGCAACCGCATGCTCTTTATCCTTACCTGATCCGGACCGCGCGGCACCGCCCGGCGGGCGATGTCGGTCGCACTTCATTAGATAGCATCGTCAGGCAATTATCCAGAGCCCGTGTGGGCCGGGCCCGGCGCCGCGGGTTAAAAATGCCCGTGTGCGAGCCAAAGGGAGGGGTCGACCGGCGTGCCGTTGCGCCGCAGCTCGACATAAAGGATCGGCTGGCGGGTGGGAGCGGCAGGATCGTAACCCTGCATTTCGCCGACGGGTTGGCCATTGGCGACATGTTCGCCGGTTGCGACGTCGAGCCTCGCCATGCCCGCCAGTACGATATTGGTGCCGGCGCCGCAGCCGGCGATGACCACATGGCCATAGGAAGGGAAGGCGCCGGCGAACAGCACGGTGCCCGCGCAAGGGGCGGTGACGCGGCCCCCCGGTGCCGCGCCATAGCTGATGCCCTGGGCCGGGCCGGCCGGGGTGGCGGCGCCATAGGCCTGCAGGACATGCCCGGCCACCGGGGCGCCGGCATCTGACGCCGATGCCGTGGGGCGCGCGGCGGCCGCGCGCTGCATGGCCGCAAGCTTGGCCGCCGCCGCTGCGCTGGCGGCGATGCTGTCGAGCATGCGCTGCGCGGCGTGGCTGGCGATGTCTTCCTGTGCTGCCGTGCCGGCCGCTGCCATTTCCGCGGATCTTGCCGCCGTGATCTGCGCCGAGAGCTGCGCCTCGGCGCTCTCCTGGGCGGCGACCGCCAGGGTCAGCTGCGCCTGGGCGGTCTTTGTCTGGTTCACCAGGGCGCCGAGGCGCGTGGTTTCGGTTTTGACCGTTTCGGCCTCGGTTTCGATTTGCGCGCCGATGCCTTGCAGGACCGCGATGGCCCGCACGGCCTCCCGGGCGGTTGCGGCGCGGCGAGCATGGCGGCGGCGGGCTGCGCCGCCAGGCGCTGCATGACCGGCAGCAGCCGGCCGAGCGCGCCCTGGGCAAGATGCAGGCGCTGCGCGGCCGCGATTCTGCTGGGCGTTCAGGCTGGCGAGTTGCTGCGTGTCGGCTGCGGTCTCGTCTTCGAGTTGCCGCACGGCGGCGGCGGCCCGCACCTGCTGTTGTGCCAGGGCGGCGGCCCGGCCGGCCTGTTCCTGCGCCTGTTGCCGCGCCAGCACGGCGGCGTGACGATGCGCGGCGAGTGCCGCCTCGGCGGCGCTTTTCGGGTCGGCCTGGGCCAGAGCCGGCAGCAGGCCGAGCAGCAGGGCCGCGCGACGGAGGGTCAAGCGATGAGCGAGCGGCCGGTCATGGAAGCCGGCTGGGCAATGCCGAGCAGGGCCAGCAGCGTTGGGGCGAGATCGGCCAGAATACCGTCCTGCAGCTGGGTGCCGGGCGGCGCGCCGGCGAGCAGGACCGGCACCGGGTTGAGCGTGTGCGCGGTATGCGGCCCGCCGGTTTCCGGGTCGCGCATCATTTCGCAATTGCCGTGATCGGCGGTCACCAGCAGCATGCCGCCTTGCGCCAGCACGGCATCGGCGATCGCGCCCAGCCCGGCATCGACCGTCTCCACCGCCTTGATCGCAGCCGGCAGCACGCCGGTATGGCCGACCATGTCCGGATTGGCGAAATTGAGGATGATCAGGTCGAATTTTTCGGTCCCGATCGCGGCCACGGCTTTGGCGGTGAGTTCCGGGGCCGACATTTCCGGCTGCAGGTCGTAGGTCGCGACTTTCGGCGAGGGGACCATGATCCGCTCCTCCCCGTCGATACGGCACCTCGCGCCCGCCATTCAGGAAATAAGTGACATGCGGGTATTTTTCCGTCTCCGCCATGCGCAGCTGTTTCAGCCCGTGTGCCGCGACCACGCCGCCGAGCAGGTCGTTCATGCGCACCGGGGCGAACAAGCGTCTGCATAAGCGGCGCCAGCGCGTCGCTATAAGCGGTCATGCCGAGAGCGGCGCAGAGCGCAAAGCGGGGGCGGGCAAAACCGTCGAAAGCGGGGTCGAGCAGGGCGGCGAGGATTTCCCGCACCCGGTCGGCGCGGAAATTCACGCAGAGCACCGCATCGCCGTCGCGCAACCCGGCATAGTCGCCGATCACCGCGGGGGGGATGAATTCGTCGGTCTTGCCGGCCGCGTAGCTCGCGGCAATTGCCGCGTCGGCGGTGGGGAAGCGCTCTCCCTTGCCGGTGGCGATCAGCTCATAGGCCTGGGCCACACGCTCCCAGCGCTGGTCGCGGTCCATGGCGTAATAGCGGCCGATGACGCTGACGACCTGAGCGTGATCGCCGAGCCTGGCCTGGAAGTCGCGCATATAGCCGGCCCCGGAGTCAGGCGCGGTGTCGCGCCCGTCCATCCAGGCGTGAATCACCACCGGGATGCCGGCGGCATGAAGCAGCGCCGCCAGGGCGACGGCATGGTCCTGATGCGCATGCACGCCGCCGGGCGAAATGAGGCCGAGCAGATGCGCGGTGCCTTTGCTCTCCTTCAGCCGGGCGATGAAATCCTCGAGCGCCGGGTTCTGCGCCAGCGAACCGTCTTCGATTGCCGTGTCGATGCGCGGCAGTTCCTGCATCACCACGCGGCCGGCGCCGATATTCAGATGGCCGACCTCGGAATTGCCCATCTGTCCCTGTGGCAGGCCGACCGCCTTGCCGCAGGTGGTCAGGAAGGCGTGCGGCGCGCCGGACCAGAGCCGGTCGAAGTTCGGCGTCTTGGCCAGGGCGACGGCATTGTCGTCCCGGGTTTCATTCCAGCCGAAACCGTCGAGAATGACGAGCATCACGGGTTTTGCGGGCATGTCCGGTCCTTCATGCAGGCTTGGGGTTGTCGCCGGACATGTCGCGCCGGCGGGGGCGCGTCAAGGCCCTGGCCGGCCAAACGGCGCTTTGGGCTTTTACCCGCCGCCGGCAGCGCGCCCGGCGGCGGGAATCCGGTCCGAGGCCGAGAGATGACCACAGCATGAAGAGCTAATTCCGATTTGAAATGTAAAAAAACGTTGTGGTTTTTGCAATCTAAAGTTAGTAAAACAACCGAGATGGTGGCTGAGTTGGTTTTTAAGGTTGAATTTGCTTAGGCAAGCTCCTGAAGCCTCCGCGGCCGGTCTGGGTTGTAGGGGTAGTTTGTGAAAAATTTTTCGGTTGGCGCGAAGTTTCTCACGAATTTGAGCGTCTTGGGCGCTCTTGCGGCCGTTGCGATGACAACCGGCCAGACCGTGACGTACCGCGCGCTGCCGGGCGAGGGCCGTTAGTGGCGGTGGCTGGACGGGCTGTGCCGGCCGGTGGCGCGGCACCGCCGTGATCCGCATTCTGCGTTCGCCATGGACAACCGAGTAACGTTTCAACGAGTTAGCCGATCTGAGTGAGGGCATGGATGCCGACTATTCTTATTATTGATGATTCTGTGACCATGGTGATGAGCCTGGGGCAGATTCTGCAGACGGCGAATTACGAGATCGCGACAGCCAATAACGGCAAGGAAGGGCTGGATAAGATTGCCGGCGGTTTTAAACCAACCGTTATTCTGACTGACCTTAACATGCCGGAAATGGATGGGATCGAGTTCATCAAAGCGGCCCGCAAACTGCCCGAGACGAAATTCACCCCGATTATCGTGCTGAGCGGCGAGGCCGACGGGCGCAAACGCGACGAGGCGAAAGCCGTCGGCGCTTCCGGCTGGCTGACCAAGCCGCCCGAAGCCTCCCCAGCTATTGTATGTTGTGAAGCAGTTGCTGCCCGTGGGTTGAACCTACCCGCGTTCGACATGACGATGGACAGGGGTACAAATGTTTGACGCGACACAGGATGTGAAGCCGCTGGACCTGCTGGAGGCGGCCCGCACGCCGCAGGCGCGTTCGCAGTTGATGGAAAGCCTCTGCGAACTGATCATGCGCAAGGTCAGCTTCCTGATGTTCCAGAAGCTGCGCTGCAAGACGACGATTTTGAGCTGCGTCAACGCCATCGTGAGTCACGATGCTGCCTTGTCGTCATTTCCTGACATCATGTTGTCCGGAATTGTCGAGCTCAAGTCGCTGCACGCGCGCGCCATTATCGCGGTCGAAGGAGACCTGATCGGCGCTGTCGTCGATGAGCTGTGCGGCGCCACCAGCACCGACATGTATGTGCGCGAAGAGCTCTCGGTGATGGAGATGCGTTTCGGCAAGCAGATGATCGACATCACGATCGCCGCGTCTGGCCGAAGTGTTCGCCAATCTGGTCCAGCTCGACGGGACCATCTCGCAATACGAGACCTCGCGCGGCATGTTGTCGATCGACGAGGCGCAGGCCTGGATGATTTCGACGACCGGTATTTTCGAATCGACCCTGGGCTTCGGTTCCATCAAGCTGATCGTTCCCCATGCCGCCTTCGAGTCGCTGGAAACCAGGATCAACTCGCGCGGCGCCCTGATCTCCGCCGGGGAGACCGATGTGAAATGGACGCGCACGCTCGAACAGCTGGTCGAGGAAACGCCGGTGGAGTTGCGTGTGGAAATCGCCCGGGCGCGCGTTTCGATCGGCCTGCTCGACGCGCTGAAACCGGGCGACAAGCTGCCGTTCGCTTTGTTCCCCGAAGCGATCGGCGTGCTCGACGATATTGACCTGTTTACCGCCGATTACGGGCAGAATGAAGGCTATGTCTGCTGCAAGCTGAAAACCGCGGTCCGCGACAGCAATGAGGCGGGCTCGGCGATCGGCATGCCGGCGCAGGAAGGCAGGCGGGGTTCCTCGTCTGTGGTGCGCGAGCGCAGTATCGTCCAGCGTATTGCCGTGGCGCTGACGGTGGAGCTGGGGCGGGTGCAGCTCTCTCTGGCCAATCTGCGGCAGTTGCGGGAAGGTCAGGTGCTGACGCTCGACCAGCCCGTCGAGGAGCCGCTCAGCATCTATGCCAATGGGCGCCGCTTCGCCTATGGCGAGGTCGCCGCGATCGGCAATAACCAGTACGGCATCCGCTTCCTCTCGCTGGTGGAAGACTTCAATCCCATGGAGGCGATGGCGGCGTGATACGAAACTCCATTTCATCGCTGGCCACTGCGCGCGGTGCAGTGTTCATGAAATCCTTCTTCCATTTTAATGGTTTTGTTGCGAAAGCCTGGCCGCATGCAAACTAACGACACTATAGATATATTCACGTTACCATCGAGCCTCGATCTCGCGGCGGCGACGCCGCTGAGAGAGGAGTTTCTCGCCCGGCGCGGACGGAACATCCATGTCGACGGCGCTGAAGTGGCGCGTGCGGGGGTGCCATGCCTGCAGGTGCTGTTGGCGGCGCGGCAAATCTGGGCTGATGATAAGCTCGACTGGGTGAGTAAAAATTTCTCGGTCGAGCTCGTCTCGGCATTGCAAGAGCTAGGCATCGGTCTGGCAAAACTCGGTCTGGAAAAGGAACCGGCCAAATGACGACAACGGTTTTAACGGTCGATGATTCGCGCTCCATGCGCGACATGCTGAAGCATTCTCTCAGCGAAGCGGGATATCGCGTGGTGCAGGCGGAAGATGGGGTGCATGGGCTGGAAGTGCTCGAGACCGAAACCCCGGACGTCATCGTGACGGATATCAATATGCCGCGCCTGGACGGGTTCGGCTTCATCGAGGCGGTGCGCAAGGATGCGCGTCGGCGGGGCACGCCGATGCTGGTTTTGACCACCGAGGTCGATGCGGAAAAGAAGCAGCGCGCCAAGGATGCAGGTGCTACCGGCTGGATCGTGAAGCCGTTTGATCCGGCGAAGCTTGTTGCGGCAATCCGCCGCGTAACGGCCTGAACGCAGGAGCGACGATCTTGGATCCTATGGCCGCCATTCGGCAGACTTTCTTTCAAGAATGCGAGGAGCAGCTTGCGGAGCTGGAAACCGGCCTCACCCAGATGAATGGCGGTGCCGCGGATTCCGAGACGGTCAACGCGGTCTTCCGGGCAGTCCATTCGATCAAGGGCAGCGCCGGTATTTTTGCGCTCGATGATCTGGTCCGCTTCGCGCATGTGTTCGAAACCACGCTCGATGCGGTGCGCAGCGGGCGTTTGAACGCGACTTCGGAAGTCATCAATATCCTGCTCCAGTCCTCCGACACGCTGAGCGATCTGGTGCGCGCGGCGCGCGGTGATGGTGCTGCCGACGACGCCAAGACGCAGAAGGTCGTGGCCGAGCTGACCAAGCTGATCTCGCCGGGCGGCAGCCAAAGCGCGTCCGCCGCGGCTGCCGCACCGGCCGAGGTGCCCGCCGTACCCGCCGCTCCGGCGGAGAAGGACTGGGTCATATCGTTCAAGCCGCGTGCCGCTTTATATGCCAACGCCAATGAAGCCTTGCCGTTGCTGCGCGAGCTGGCGCGACTGGGCTCCACCGAAGTTGTGCTAGATGACAGCGCGTTGCCGTCACTGACCGACCTCGACCCTGAAGGCGCTTATCTCACTTGGACGGTGACGCTGCATTCCGCCTGCGAAGAACAGGCGATCCGCGAAGTCTTCGAATTCGTCGAGGACGATTGCGTGCTCGAGATTTCCGCAGCGGCGCCGGATGCGATGGAGTTTGACGGGGCCGATCTCGGCGAAGGCTTCGAGTTCGAGATTTACGCGCCGGTCGGCGAGGGCATCGACTTCGAAATCTACGCCCCTTCGGCCGAGGAGCCTGCGGTTCTGCCGCCGGAGCCGGTGGTGGAGCAGACCGTTCAGGGGCCGGTTGAGGCGATGGCGGCGAAGGCGGAGTCCGGCGCGCCGGTGGGTGCGACGATTCGCGTCGATCTCGATCGCGTCGACCGTCTGATCAACCTCGTCGGCGAACTGGTCATCAACGAGGCGATGCTCAGCCAGCGCGTGCTGGAGGCGGGGATCGCCCGCGCCTCGGCCGTGGTCATGGCCCTGGAAGAGCTGGAACATCTCACGCGCGAAATTCAGGACAGCGTGATGGCGATCCGCGCGCAGCCGGTGCGTTCGGTGTTCATGCGCATGCCGCGGCTGGTGCGCGAGGTGGCGGCCCAGACCGGCAAGCAGGTGCGGTTGCTCACCGAGGGCGAGGGCACCGAGGTCGACAAGACCGTGATCGAGCGCATCTCCGATCCGCTCACGCACATGATCCGCAATGCTATCGATCACGGGCTGGAATCACCGGAAGGCCGCATTGCCGCCGGCAAGCCGCTCGAAGGCACGGTCAAGCTCACCGCGGTGCATCGCTCCGGCCGCATCGTGTTGGAAGTGTCCGACGATGGCGGCGGCATCAACCGTCCGCGCGTGAAGCAGATCGCGATCGAGAAAGGCCTGATCGCCGCGGATGCGCAGCTCACCGATAACGAGATCGACAATCTCATCTTCCTGCCGGGCTTTTCGACCGCGGCGACCATTTCCAACATTTCCGGCCGCGGCGTCGGCATGGATGTGGTCCGGCAATCCGTGCAGGCTTTGGGCGGTCGCATTTCCATCACCTCAGTGCCGGGTACGGGCTCGACCTTCACCCTGAGCCTGCCGCTGACCCTGGCGGTGCTCGACGGCATGGTGGTGCGGGTTGGGCACCATACGCTGATCGTGCCGCTCGGCACCGTGATCGAAACGCTGAAGCCGAAGGCTGAGAACGTGCATGCGCTGGATTCCCAGCAGCGCGTGCTCTCGCTACGCGGCGGCTATATTCCGCTGATCGATGTCGCCGACGCGCTGGGCTACAGCGACACGCCGATCGATCTGACGAAGGCGGTGGCGCTGCTGGTGGAAGGTGAAGGCGGACGGCGCGCCGTGCTCCTGGTGGATGCCATCGACGGCCAGCGCCAGGTAGTGATCAAGAGCCTCGAAGCCAATTATCGCGCCGTGCCCGGCATTGCCGCGGCCACCGTGATGGGCGACGGCCGCGTTGCCCTGATCCTTGATATCGACAACGTTGTCTCCGTCTCGCGTACCGAGGCGGGACGGCGCGTCGACAGTGAAGCTACCGAAATCTCTTTCAAGAGCGAGATGACGCATGTTTGATTCTATAACAGGACGTCAGGACGCCCGCGAGCTGATCGCTTTTCGCGTGGGGGTTCTCGAATGCTGTATCGACATCATGATGGTGCGGGAAATCCGCGGCTGGACGCAGACCACGGCGCTGCCGAAATCCCCGCCTTACGTGCGCGGCGTGATCAACCTGCGTGGTGCGGTGCTGCCGGTGGTCGACTTCGCGGTGCGCCTTGGCCTGCCGGAAACCGAAACCACCGAGCGCAATGTCATCATCGTCGTGCAGAGCGGAGGGCAGCAGATCGGTCTGCTGGTTGACGCCGTGTCGGACATTCTGACCATGACCGAGACGGAGATTCACCCCACGCCGGACGTCTCCTCGCCGATGCTCAAGCAGTTCGTGCGTGGCCTGCTCTCGGTCGACAAGCGCATGATCAGCCTGATCTCCCTGGAAAACGTGCTGCCGGCGCTCGAACCCGAAGCCGCATGACCACCAACCAGACGGAGGCAGGGACGGCCTTCCTCGCCGGCACCGTCGATGCCGGCGAGTTCCAGCTGACGACGCGTGATTTCGATCGCATTGCGGCGATCGTGCACGCGGAGGCGGGGATCTTGTTGCAGAGCAACAAGATGAATCTGGTTTATTCCCGACTTGCCAAGCGGCTGCGGATGCTCAAGCTGAGCAGCTTCAAGGAATATTGCGCGCTCGTCGCCGACCCGGACGCGCATGACGAACGTGGCGCCATGATTCGCGCGCTCACCACCAATGTCACGCGCTTCTTCCGCGAGCCGCACCATTTTGAACATTTGAAGAGTTTGCTGCCGGCCTTGCGCGCTCACGCCATGCAAGGCGGCCGCGTGCGTCTGTGGTCGGCCGGCTGCTCGAGCGGCCAGGAACCCTATTCGATCGCGCTCACGCTGCTTTCGATGTTTCCCGATGCATGCTCGTACAATGTGAAAATTCTCGCCACCGATATCGATGAGAACATGATCGAGAAGGGGCAGGCTGGAATATTCGATCGCAGCATCATGGCCGATGTGCCGCTCGATCTGCGGCAGCGCTGGTTCACGCCGCTCGATGGGGGCGGCGGGGCGATGCAGGCGGGCGAGGAATTGCGCACGCTGGTGACCTTCAAGAAGCTCAACCTGATCGGCGCGTGGCCGCTCAAGAGCAGGTTCGACGCTATCTTCTGCCGGAATGTCGTGATCTATTTCGACGCAGAGACGCAAGGCAATCTATGGTCGCGGATCGTGCCGCTGCTGACGCCGACCGGGGCCCTTTATATCGGCCATTCCGAACGCGTCGCCGGGCCGGCTGAGAAATTGCTGGTCAGCGAGGGGATCACAACCTACCGGCCGCAAGGATGGAGACCGAATTGAACAGGCCGGTCCGAGTTCTCATCGTCGACGATTCGGAGACGATGTGCCGTTTCATCGCCAGCGTGCTTCAGTCCGATCCGGAAATCGAAGTGGTCGGTTCCGCCGGCGACCCGAATGAGGCGCGCGAAGCGATCAAGCGCCTCAATCCTGATGTGATCACGCTCGATATCGAGATGCCGCGCATGAACGGTCTCGAATTCCTCGAGAAGATCATGCGGTTGCGGCCTACGCCGGTGATCATGGTCTCGTCGCTGACCCAGGAAGGGGCCGAGGTCTCCCTGCGCGCGCTGGAGATCGGCGCGGTTGATTGCGTGGCCAAGCCCAGCATGGCCAACACCCACAGCCTTGATGTGCTCGGCAATCTGGTGAAAGCCGCGGCGAAATCACGCAACGTGATCCGTCGGAACAGTGCGGTCGACACGCGCGAGCCGGAGGAATATGCGCCGGATGGCCGCATCATCGGCATCGGCGCCTCGACCGGCGGCGTCGAGGCGCTGATCCGCATCATCTCCGAATTTCCGAAGAACTGCCCGCCGACAATCATCAGCCAGCATATGCCGGCGACCTTCACCAAGAGCTTCGCGCAGCGCCTGAACAAGCTGTCGCAGGCGGAGGTGATGGAAGCGGTCGACGGCGCGCCGCTGGCCACCGGGCATATTTATCTCGCTCCGGGCAATCATCATCTCGAAGTCACCAAATCGGCGGTGCCGCGCTGCCGCCTCAGTGATGCCGAACGTGTGAATGGCCACCGGCCTTCGGTGGACGTGATGTTCCGGTCTCTGGAACATCATGTCGGCGAGCGGGCGATCGGCGTGATCCTCACCGGCATGGGCCGTGACGGGGCCGAGGGGCTGCTCGGCCTGCGGCGCGCCGGGGCGATGACGCTGGGTCAGGATGAAAGCAGTTCGGTCGTTTACGGCATGCCCAAAGTGGCTTTCGAGATCGGCGCGGTGACGCGGCAATATCCGCTCGACCGCATCGCGCCGCAGCTGCTGCAAATCTCCAACGCGAAACGCAAGGATCACGGTTGATGCTCAGCACCGAGCGGCAGGGCCGAACCACGTCGCGGCTCAACCGTTGTTAGTGAAACTACCATGACAAGTTCGGACATGGAGCTTCACACTTATCGCCGCATCAACATCGTGCAGGGCGAGCAGCATGTCGATGACAGCGCGGATGTGGTGTTGACGACGTTGCTGGGCTCCTGCGTGGCGGCCTGCCTATGGGATGCCGATGCGCGGGTCGGCGGCATGAACCATTTTCTCCTGCCGGACGGCGAATCCCATCGGGAATCGTCGGGCGCGTCGATGCGCTACGGCGTGTATGCCATGGAACTGCTGGTCAACGGATTGCTGCGCAAGGGCGCGCAGCGCAGCCGGTTGCAGGCGAAATTATTCGGCGGCGCCTGCATGATGCAGGGGCTGACCGATATCGGAGAGTTGAACGCAACCTTCGCGGAGCGTTTCCTGCGCGCGGAAAACATTCCGCTGGTGGGCGGCAGCCTGCGCGGTTCCCAAGGCAGGCGGATCCAGTTCTGGCCGGGGTCGGGCCGGGTACGGCAGGCGCTCCTGAAGCGCGAGCCGAAAGCAATTTTCCAGGAAGAGCGCAACGCGGCACTGCCGAAATCGTTGCGCGACGCCGGTGTGGTCGAACTGTTTTGACGAGGCAGATGAAGGTGGAAGCGATGATTCAAACCGGCCTCAGGCCTGTCAGCCTGCAACTCGTGTTCGCGCGCCTTGGCGCGGAATGCGCGGATCTCGCCGAACTGGCCGAACGGCTGCAATCGGTATTGGCGCCGGCTTTGCTGCGCCTGGCTGACGATGCGGACTGCCATCGCAATGTGCAGAGCCTCGATCTGTTCGCGCAACGGCTCGCCGGCATCGCCACCATCCTCGATGCGCTCGAAGGGCAGGTGCCCGCCACCTGGCAGGCCGATGTCGAGGGCGCCTTGCGGGATGTGACGCTCTCGGAACTCGCAATGCGCCTGCGCGGCGAGCCGGAAGCAGAGGCATCTTATGAGGCGGGTGCGTTGGAGTTGTTTTAAGGAAGTAAGGAAGCAGCCGCTTTTTGAAAAAAGCGGCGCAAAAACTTCTTTGACTTTAGGCCCGTGCCGCTGAAACCGGCACGGGCCTAAATTAACAAAGTTTTTTTGCTACTTTTTGTTCACAAAAAGTAGGCCTTCTCTTCCTTCCTTAAGGCCGCCCGGCCCGATGATAAGGATGCCCGGCGAGGATCATCTGCGCGCGATAGATTTGTTCCGCGAGCATCGGGCGGACCAGCATATGCGGCCAGGTGAGGCGGCCGAGCGATAATTTGGCATTCGCCCGGGCGATCACCGTGGCGTCGAACCCCTCCGCGCCGCCGATCAGAAAGGCGAGTTTTTTTCCGCTTTCGGTCCAGCGGGCCAGCAGCCGGGCAAGTTCCTCGCTGTCGGGCGTCTGCCCGCCGGAATCGAGCGCGATGACGAAATCCTGGGCGCTGAGGGCGCCGAGCAGCGAATCGGCTTCACGCCGTTTGATTTCCGCCACACTGCCCTGGCCGGGGGAAAATTCGGCCAGGGTCAGGTTGGGCCTGATACGTGCGGCGTAGCGGGCGAACAACTCGGCCTCGGGGCCCGATCCGGCCTTGCCGATGGCGAGCAGCCGCATCTAGTCCTCGGAGCCGACCTCGTCGGCGCCCTCGGGCGTCGCCTCGTCGAGCTCGGCGCTCCACATTTTCTCCAGGCCATAGAGCGTGCGGGCTTCCGGCTTGAAGAGGTGGACGATGATGTCGCCGGCGTCGATCAGCACCCAGTCAGTGCCGGTTGCGCCTTCCATGATGGCTTTTCTGAAGCCGGCCTCGATCAGTTTTTCATTGAGATGGGTCGCCATCGCGGCGATCTGCCGGTCGGCAAGGCCGGTCGCCACCACCATGCGATCGGCGAAGCTGGCGCGCCCGGCGAGATCGATGGCGACGATGTCTTCGGCCTTGTCGTCCTCCAGGCTGGCGCAGATGACCTGCTGCATGCGGTCGAGCTCGGGCAAGGGCAGCTTGGCGCGGCCTTCTTGCGGCGCGGGCCGGCGATCGCGGCTTTTTTGCGCGGCGTGCCGGGCATCGCGGGCAGCGATTCGGCGGGGGCGGCCTTGACCGCGCGTTTACGCGGGGCGGCGGTGCCGCGCGGTGCCGGCGGCGTACGGGTCGGTGGGCGGGTTATGACGAAACTCCTTCAATCTTCCGGCGCAAAGCGGTGGCGGAGGCCGGATTCTCCTTGACCGGGAGCAGAATCCAGCATGGCGCCGCCGCCAAGGGCAGACATAGCCCAGAGCGCGCAGGAAGGCGATGTTTTCTGAAGCGCGATGCCGCCTGGCCGGCGAGCGCGGCGCGCGTGGTGCCGGGGCGCGGCAGCACCAGCATCGGCATGGCGCGCATGATCCGCAGCCAGTTGCCCCAGCGCGGCAGCTGCAGCAGATTATCCGCCCCCATCAGCCAGACGAATTTCTGCGCGGGAAAGCGCCGTGTGAGCGCGCGCATCGTATCTTTTGTGTAACGAGTGCCGAGGCGCTGTTCGATATCGGTGGCGATGATGCGGCGCCCGTCGGCGATTTTCTCCGCCGAGGCCAGGCGCTGCGCGAAGGGCGCCATGCCGTTGGAGGGTTTCAGCGGGTTGCCGGGAGACACCATCAGCCAGAGCTGGTCGAGGCGCAGATGCGCCATCGCCTGGCGGGCGACATGCAGATGCCCTTCATGCGCCGGGTTGAACGAGCCGCCGAGCAGCCCGACACGCAGGCGGTGGCGGTACCCGTATCGGGGAATGGACAAACTCACCTGGTTCTGGCGCGCGCTAGAGGTTCAGGGGCGGACCTGGCCGGTGCCCCGGACGATGTAGCGGAAGGTGGTGAGCTGTTCCGGTCCGATCGGGCCGCGCGCATGGATGCGGCCGGTGGCGATGCCGATTTCCGCGCCGAAGCCGAATTCGCCGCCATCGCAGAATTGCGTGGAGGCGTTCCACATTCCGACCGAGCTGCTGAGGCGGTGCAGGAAATCATTCGCCACCGCCTCGTCCTGGGTGATGATGGCCTCGGTATGTTCGCTGCCGTGCGCGGCGATATGGGCGAGGGCTGCGTCCGGCCCGTCGACGATGGCGATGTTGAGCACTGCATCCAGCCATTCAGTCCTGAAATCCTCAGGCGTGGCCGCCGGCAAAGCGGGGAGGATGGCCCGTGCCTGCGCATCGGCGCGGAAGCTGCAGCCGAGCGCCGTGAGGTCGGCAACCAGATCCGGCAGCAGGGCGGCGGCGATGGCGCGGTCCAGCAGCAGGGTTTCGGTCGCGCCGCAAATGCCGGTGCGGCGCATCTTCGCGTTGGCGAGGACAATCCGCGCCATGGCGAAATCGGCGGCGGCATGAATATAAGTGTGGTTCCGCCCTTCGGCGTGGGAGAGCACCGGCACCCGCGCTTCGCGCTGCACCCGCTCCACCAGCGATTTGCCGCCACGCGGAATGATCAGATCGATCAGCCCGTTCGCGGTCAGCATGGCGGCCACGAAGCCGCGATCGGTGGTGGGCGCCACCTGCACGACATCCTCGGGCAGGCCCGCTGCGCGCAGGCCCGCGACCACCGCCTGATGAATGGCGGCGGCGGAGTGGAAACTTTCCGAGCCGCCGCGGAGCAGAATCGCATTGCCGGATTTGATGGCGATGGCGGCGGCATCGGCGCCGACATTGGGCCGGCTCTCATAAATCATGCCGAGCACGCCGAGCGGCTGGGGCACGCGGCGGATCACCAGCCCGTTCGGCCGGGTCCATTCCGCCAGGGCACGGCCGAGCGGGTCCGGCAGGTCGGCAACCTCCTCGAGTCCGCGCGCCATGGCTTCCAAACGCGCCTCGTTGAGCATCAGCCGGTCGGCAAAAGCGGCGCCGCCGGAAAATTTCGCGATGTCCCGTGCGTTTTCCTCGAGGATTTTCGAGGATGAAGCCCGCAGAGCGGCGGCGGCGTGGCGCAAGGCAGCGTCGCGGGTTTCGGCACTGGCCTGGGCCAGCACGGCGGCGGCGGCGCGGGCCTTGGCGCCGGCTTCGGCCATGCGTTGCACGTAAACATCAGATTCGGCGTTCATGACGGTCATGGTTGCCCAGTCCTGGCGGGAAGATCAACTGCGCGCTATCTCTGCTCGCACATGCCAGACCATCTCGATTCGCTTGCGCGGGACCGGACGGCGCCGGTCGGGCCCCGGCTGCATACCACGCGCCTGCTGCTGCGTCCCCTGGAGCCGGGTGACGCGGTGGCCTTTCATCGTTTGATCAATGATTGGGACATTTGCCGCAAGCTGCCGGAGGCGCCGTTTCCCTATCCGGCGGATCTGGCGGCGCAATGGATCGCCGCCGCCAGCGCCGACCGTGCCGGCGGGGTTGCCGAGCAATTCGCGGTGGTCGATCGCGAGAGCGGCGCGCTGCTGGGCTCGGCCGGCCTGCGCCTGTCGCGCGACCGCCAGAGCGCCGATCTCGGCTATTGGCTGGGCCGGGCCTTCTGGGGCCAGGGGTTCGGCATGGAGGCGGCGCGGCGGCTGACCGAATGGGCCTTTGCGTCATTGCCGATCGCCCGCCTCACGGCGACGGTGGCGGCGGATAACGACGCCTCGGCCGCGGTGCTGCAACGCCTGGGCTTCGCGCTGAAGGGCAAGGGCGCGCAGGTGTTCCAATGCCGGCCCGGGCAGAAATTGCCGGTGCACCATTATGCGATCGAGCGCGACGTGCCGATGGCGGCACGGGCGGCGCCGCCTTCCTCGGTGCTGCTGGTCGTGGCCGTGGCGCTGATCGACGCGGCGGGGAAGATCCTCCTGGCGCGCCGCCCCGAGGGCAAGAAAATGGCCGGCATGTGGGAGTTTCCGGGCGGCAAGGTGGATGCCGGCGAAACCCCGGAAGTGGCCCTGGTGCGCGAGCTGCGCGAGGAGCTCGGCATCGAAGTGTCAGCCAACGACCTCGCGCCGTTCGTTTTCGCCTCCCATCCTTATGATAGTTTCCACCTGCTGATGCCGGTATTTCTGTGCCGGCGCTGGCAGGGGATTCCGGTGCCGAAGGAGGGGCAGGCTCTGGCCTGGGTGGCGCCGGACCGGCTTGTGGAATATCCGATGCCGCCGGCCGACCGGCCCCTGATACCAATGTTGAGGGATTTTTTATGACCAACCCGACCGCCGCCATCCTGATCATCGGCAACGAGATCCTGTCCGGCCGCACCCAGGACATCAATGTGCAGTTCATCGCCAAGCGCCTGGCGGCGCGGGGGATTCTGCTCTCCGAAGTGCGGGTGATCCCGGACGTGGCGGCGCGGATCGTCGGTGCGGTGAACGAGCTGCGCGCGGCTTATGACATGATGTTCACCACCGGCGGCATCGGCCCGACGCATGACGACATCACCAGCGAATGCGTTGCCGCCGCCTTCGGCCTGCCCTGGGAAGTGCATGCCGAGACCGACCTGATCATGCAGGCGGCGATGGGCGAGCGTTACAATGCGGCGCGGCGGCGCATGGCGACGATGCCGCGCGGCGCCGCGCCGATCACCTGCGAGGCGTCGGTGGCGCCGGGCTTCTCGATCGGCAATGTGCATGTGATGGCCGGCGTGCCGCGCATCATGCAGGCGCAGTTCGCCGCACTCGAACCGTCATTGCCGGAAGGCACGCCGATCGCCATGCGCGCGGTGCACGGCATGGGGCTGCTGGAAGGCGGGATTGCGGCCGGCCTGGCGGATATCCAGGATCGATTCGCCGACATCGATCTCGGCAGCTACCCGTTCCGGCGCGGCGAGGCGGGCGGGGTCGCCATCGTCGCCAAGGGCACCGATGTGGCGGCGCTGGAGGCGGCGATCGAAGCCGCCACGGGGCTGATCGCCACCCAAGGCGTGCTGCCGGTGCAGGGCGAGCCACCGCCGGCCGAATAACCGAAGGGCCCCATGCCGAACTGCGGCGGGGGCCTTTTTCTCGCCCGAAAATGCGCTTATTTTAAGCGTGAGGCGGTGCGGGCAAGATGGTTCGGAACGAACGGGGTTGCCAAAACCCCTGCGCTGCCGCAAAAGCCGCGCCATGCGCGCCGCGTAACCGTGGCGGCAATCCCTTTTTGTTTCTAGTCGCCCGTGGAGGCTCTTATGGCTGATTTCGACCTAGGCAAGATCCGCAATATCGGGATCACCGCGCATATCGACGCGGGCAAGACCACCACGACCGAGCGGATCCTGTATTACACCGGCGTGTCGCACAAGATCGGTGAGGTGCATGATGGCAACACCACCACCGACTACATGGAGCAGGAGCGTGAGCGCGGCATCACCATCACCTCCGCGGCCGTGACCTGCGAGTGGAAAGACAACCGCATCAACATCATCGACACGCCCGGCCACATCGATTTCAATATCGAAGTGAACCGCTCGCTGCGCGTGCTGGACGGCGCGATCTTCATCATCGAGGGCGTGGCCGGCGTGCAGCCGCAGTCCGAGACCAACTGGCGCCTGGCCGACCGTTACAACGTGCCGCGCATCATCTTCATCAACAAGCTGGACCGCACCGGCGCTGACTTCTTCCGCGCCTTCGCGACGCTGAAGGAGAAGCTGGACATCGTGGCGCTGCCGCTGCAGCTGCCGATCGGCATCGAAGACGGCTTCCTGGGCGTGGTCGACCTGATCGAGATGAAGGCGATCGTCTGGGAAGGCGGCGAGCTGGGCGCGAAGTTCCACGACGAGCCGATTCCTGAGAACCTCAAGGAGCAGGCCGCCGAATATCGCCAGCTGCTGCTCGACACCGCGCTCGCGGTCGACGATGCCGGCATGGAAGAATATTTCGAGAAGGGCGACGTTTCGGTCGAGACCCTGAAGCGCGCGATCAAGACCGGCACCATCAGCGGCGCTTTCCGCCCCGTGCTGTGCGGTACCGCCTTCAAGAACAAGGGCGTGCAGCCGCTGCTCGACGCCGTGCTCGACTATCTGCCGTCGCCGGTCGACGTTCCGGGCATCAAGGTCGCCCCGCCGGAAGGCGAGGAGGAAGACCCGAACGCCCGCCGCATCAAGGCTGACGCGAGCGCCCCGTTCTCGGGCCTGGCCTTCAAGATCATCAACGACAAATACGGCACGCTGACCTTCGTGCGCGTTTACTCCGGCACGCTGAAATCCGGCGACACGGTGCTGAACACCACCAAGGGCCACAAGGAGCGTATTGGCCGCATGTTCCAGATGCACGCCGACAAGCGTGCGGAAATCAAGGAAGTGCATGCCGGTGACATCGCCGCTTTCGTGGGTCTGAAGGATTCCGGCACCGGCGACACGCTGGCCTCTTCGGACGACCCGGTGGTGCTGGAGCGCATGGCGTTCCCGGTCCCCGTGATCGACATCTCCGTCGAGCCGAAGACCAAGGAAGGCATCGAGAAGATGACCCTCGGCCTGCAGAAGCTGGCGGGTGAAGATCCCAGCCTGCGTCTGAAGACCGACCAGGAAACCGGCCAGACCATCCTCTCCGGCATGGGCGAGCTGCACCTGGAAATCATCATCGACCGTCTGCGCCGCGAATATAACGTCGACGCCAATATCGGCGCGCCGCAGGTGGCGTATCGCGAGACGATCTCCAAGACGCACACCGAAACCTACACCCACAAGAAGCAGTCCGGCGGTTCGGGCCAGTACGCTGAAGTGAAGATCATCTTCGAGCCGCTGGAGCGGAACGAAGGCATCCACTTCGAGAACAAGATCGTCGGCGGCTCGGTGCCGAAGGAATATATCCCGGCCGTGGAAAAGGGCATTCGCAACCAGTCCGACACCGGCGTGCTGGCGGGCTTCCCCACCGTGGACTTCCGCTACACGCTGGTCGACGGCAAGTACCATGACGTCGACTCGAGCGCCCTGGCGTTCGAAATCGCCGCCAAGGCCTGCTTCCGCGAAGGCATGAAGAAGGCCAGCCCGATCATTCTCGAGCCGATCATGGACGTGGAAGTCACCACCCCGCAGGACCATGTGGGCGACGTGGTCGGCGACTTGAACCGTCGCCGCGGCATGATCCAGAACCAGGAAAGCTCGGGCTCGACCGTGCTCGTCCGCGCTCATGTGCCGCTGAAGGAAATGTTCGGCTACATCTCGCACCTGCGCTCGATGACCAAGGGCCGCGCCTCCTTCACCATGCAGTTCCACCATTACGATCCGGTGCCGCGCAACGTCGCGGACGAGATCATGGCGAAGTCGGCCTAAGGACGAGAAGAAGGCCAGGGGCTCTGCCCCTGGACTCAGTTCCAAATTAGAGAGCAGCCGCTTTGAAAAAGGCGGCTGCTCTTTTTGTTTGGAGGGGAAGGCCAGGGGCTTTGCCACTGGACCCCACCGGGGCCGAAAGGCCCCGGACCCCACAAATTTGGCCTGGGTCGTTTCAACGCCACAGGCACAGAGTCAAAAAAGTTTTTGCGCCGCTTTTTTCAAAAAGCGGCTTCGTTTTTCTTGCTTGCCTTGGCCAGGTTCGCGGCTTGCCAGAGATAGAGCGCGGCGGTGGAGCGGTAGGGCGCGAAAGCCTGACCGATCGTTATGAACGCCCTGGGTTTTGGTTGCGCCTCCAGCCCATGCACGAGGCGGTAGCCTTCGCGCACGCCGAAATCGTCGACCGGAAACACATCGGGACGGCGCAGCGTGAAAATCAGCAGCATTTCCACCGTCCACTGGCCGACTCCGCGAATGGCGACGAGGCGGCGGATCAGCTCCTCATCGCTCAGGCGCAAAGCGCGGGTGCGGTTGGGGATCACCCCTTCCGCGGCCTTGGCCGCGACGTCGCGCATCGCGGCGATTTTCGCGCCGGAAAAGCCGCAGCCGCGGAGGGCTTCGTCTGACAGAGCGAGCAATGCGGCCGGAGCCGGCAGGATATCTCCTGACAGCGCCTTGAGCCGCCCCAGCATGGCCAGGGCGGCGCGGGCATGGAGCTGCTGATGCGCCACGGCGCTCAGCAGCGCGTGGTAAGGTTCTAAAAATTCCGGCTTGGCCCGCGGGAGCGGGCCAGCCGTGGCGATGAAGCCGCCGAGCACCGGGTCGGCGGCTGTGATGTGGGCGATGGCTTCGATCCTGGACGGCCGGCTTGGCCGTTCAGGGATGATTGCGGTCATGCTCGTCCTGATGCGGCTGCGGGCGAGGGGGCGCGGCATGGGGAGGCGGCATTGCCGAGCGGTATTCCGGATGGAACTGCGGCGCGGGCGGATGGTAGGCGGGCATTGCCGGGCGGGGCGCCGGCGGGCGGAATTGCTGGGTCGGCGGGTGATAGGCAGGCGCCGGCTGATGGAAGTTCTCAGCGGGCGGCCGCGGCGCCGCCTCGTGAGGTCGGTACACGTCCGGCATTGGCGGATGCTCGTTCGGCCGAGCGGGCGATGGCTCGTGCGCGGGAGCCGGGCCGTGCGGCATGCCGGGCGGTAGGGCCTCGTGAGGCCGGTACATGTCCGGCATTGGCCGATGCTCGTCCGGCATTGGCGGCCGAGCGGGCGATGGCTCGTGCGCGGCAGCGGAGCCGTGCGGGAGGCCGGGCGGCAGGGCCTCGTGCGGCTGTGCCAAGGTGCCGTGTTGGAACGGGATTTCGCCGGGGCGGGCCATGTCGGGATGCGGCGGAACGGCGCCGTGCGCGACCATCGGCGGCGCTTCATGCGGCACGTGCAAGCGGCTTGGATGTGGCGCCGGGGCCGGCTGGTAATGGATGTCGGGATGCAGCGTCGCGGGCAAGCTGCCGAGCGCATGGGCATGGCCGAACATGTCGGGCGTCACGGGCCGGCCATAATAGGCGACCGAGTCACCGTGCGCCATGGCGTGGACGGGGATGTAGGTGGCAGCCCCGCGATTGACGAAATCGCCGGATACTGGGGGCGGATGCATCGCCGGATCGAAATGGCGCACATCGCCCTGGTTGATGCGCCGCAGATAGGCCAGGTCGGCATGGTAGGCGGGGTAAAAGGGCTCGCCGGGCGCCAGCGGTACCCAGCCGATCGATTGCGAATCCAGCAGCGACGCGGTGAGCGCGGCACCCGCCGCGAGGCCGAAAAACCCGACCACGGCCGGCGCGTAAACCGGCTGGTAGGCTGGCTCATATGAATAGCCGGGCGACGTGTCAGCGGCGGTCGGCACCCAGCCCCAGCGCCCGTCCTGATCGATCCAACGGCCGTAATGGAACGGGGCGAAGCCCCAGGGCTCCACATCCACCCAGGTCCAGCCCCAGGGATCGACATAGGCCCAATGACCTTCTCGGAAGGGCGCCCAGCCGGCCGGGACATCAGGATACCAGATGGCGCCGTATTCAGGGCTCTGGCTCCAGCTGCCATAGGTGGAGAGTTCGCCCACCCCGCTCATCTGCTGCACCACAGGCGGGGCGTAAGGGGGTGGCGGGGGCATCATTTCCGCCTGCACATGATCTTCGAAAGCGTCGCGCTGCAAAGGTTCGAGCTGTGCCGTGGCCTGGTCGGTGCCGGAGAGCACGCCCTCCTGACCGGCCGGAATTTGCAGCGTCCCGATGCTGGCGGCACCTGCCAGGACCGAGACAATGGTGGGCGTCGCCGAATCCCCGGCCACGATATCGTAAGCGCCAGCCTCAGAGATCGTCACCGCGCCGCCCGGCGTGTTGATCGTGAAATTCTGGCCGGGTTGCAGAGCCGACAGGCTGAGGAATAATTCGCCCTGGCTTTCCTGGGCGGCGAATTGCGTGTCATCGAGCGCGGTGATCTGCAATTCGGTATTGGCGCCGAGGGTGAGGCGGTTGGCATTCAGCACGATCGCCGCTTCCGCGCCGGCCTGGGTGAACAGCGTGTCGCCGGTGGTGACCGGATAGTTCGGTGTGGCCTGGACCCACTGTCCGTTGGAGCCGGCGCCGTTGAACGACACGCTCCCGGAAAGTGAGGTGATCTGGCCGACCCGGGAAGGAATCGCCGCATTTTGCGCTTGCGCGATAGTGGGGAAAAGCAGGCCGAAACAGCTTGTTGCCAAGAGGCAGCGGCGCAACAGCAGGGGAGAGGCGAACAACGATAAACTCCTTCAAGGCGGGTGTCGTCAGCAGCATGTAAACGTTGAATATGGCGATTTCATCGTGGCGTTTCCATATTTTCAGCGTGTTGCACTGTTTTACAATCGCGCCGCTTTGGTGTCGCAAACCTGCCGTAAAGGCCTAGCAAATATGTGATCAGTCGCAGCTTTCGCGCGCAGAGTTTAGGAGTGAGTTGACGATGACTATCCCCGGTATGAAACGTGCCAAACGCGCACTTCGCCTGATCGCAGTGCTCGGTCTTGCCGGCGTGTCGCTGGCGGGCTGCGTCTATTACCCGTCCGGCTATGCTTACGGGCCGGGCTATTATGCGCCAGCCTATGTGGCGCCGGCGCCGGTTTACGGTGGAGTATGGTTCGGCGGCTGGCACGGTGGTGGTCACTGGCACTGATTTTGGCCGGGCTACGCAAGAAAGAAAGATAAGGCTACTTTTTGTGAACAAAAAGTAGCAAAAAAACTTTGCTACTTTGGGCCCGTGCGGTTCGAACGCCTCAGGCCCAAGTCAAAGAAGTTTTTGGTGCCGCTTTTTTCAAAAAGCGGCCACTTTCTTAAACCCTTCGTAAAATCTCCGCGACTAGCGCGTCGACATCCGCCTCATTGGTGCGATGATTGACGAGCGCGGTGCGGATCGCGCAAGCAAGAAAGGCTACTTTTTGTGAACAAAAAGTAGCAAAAAAACTTCTGTAACTTTGGGCCCGTGCCGTTCGAACGCCTCAGGCCCAGTTTCAAAGAAGTTTTTGGTGCCGCTTTTTTCAAAAAGCGGCCTCTTCCTTAAACCCTTCGTAAAATCTCCGCGACCAGCGCGTCGACATCCGCCTCATCGGTGCGATGGTTGACGAGCGCGGCGCGGATCGCGCGGCGACCGCCGATGGTCGTGGTCGAAGGGGCGAACAGCCCTTCCTCCTGCAGGTCGGCGACCAGCGCGTCGATCTGCTCATTGGAAAATCCGCTGACGCCGAAACACACGATGTTGAGCTTGACCGGTGCCAGCAATTCGAGCCGGTCGCTGGCGGTGATTTGGGCGGCAAGGCGCTGGGCCAGGGCGCAGCACGTCTCCACCACGCCGCCAAGCTGGGCGCTGCCATAGGCGGACAAGGTCATCCACACTTTCAACGCACGAAAACCGCGGGAGAGATCGGGGCCGAGGTCGCAGGGCCAGGGCTGGCCGCCCGCCAGGCCGCGCGTGGCGGCGGCGAGATAGTTGGTGGCCTGCGCGAAGGTCGCGAATTCGAGCTCGCGGTCGCGCACCAGAAGGCAGCCGGCATCGTAAGTGACCTGCGCCCATTTGTGGAAATCGAAAGCGACCGAATCGGCGCGTTCGATGCCGGCGAGATTGGGGGCCAGTGCCGGCGCGAGTGCTGCGAGGGCGCCAAACGCGGCGTCAGCATGGAACCACATGGCTTCCGCCGCCGCGATGTCGGCCAGCGTGGCAAGATCGTCAAACGCGCCGACATCCACGCTGCCCGCCGTGCCGACCAGTAGGAACGGCGTGAAGCCGGCTTGCTTGTCGGCCTCGATGGCGGCGCGCAAGGCGGCGATGTCCATGCGGAAATCAGCGTCCAAAGGAATCTTACGGAGCGCTGCGGCACCGAGTCCGGCCATGTCCAGCGCGCCGGGCACGCAGCGATGCACGCCGGCACTGGCATAGGCGGTCAGCTTCTTGCCGCCGATGCCCTCGATGCGGCCGGCTTCGCCCAAGGCCTTGTAGCGGGCGCAGAGCACGGCACAGAAATTCGCCATCGAGGACCCGGTGAGCAGCACGCCGCCGGTGGTCGCCGGCATGCCGAGCATCTCCGCCGCCCAGGCGATCACCTGGCGCTCCACCGCGATGCCGACATGATCGCGCCCGCCGCAATTGGCGTTCATCGCCCCGGCCAGAAGCTCCGCCAGCATCGAAACCGGATTGCCGCCGCCATGCACCCAGCCCATGAAGCGCGGATGCGTGTTGCCGGTGACATAAGGCTGGATGGTGTCACGAAAATTCTCATAGAGCGTTTCAGGCGCGGTCGGCGCGCCCGGCAGCGGCGCCTGAAAACCTTCCCGAACCGTATCGGGCATTTTCCGCCAGACCGGGCCGGCGGCGATGTTGGCGAGATGGTCGATCATGTCGTCCATCATCCGGTGGCCAAGGGCGCGGAGATCGGACCAGTCCTTTGGGTCTAGCGTGCTCATGCGGCGTTTATAAAGACTCCCCGACATGGCGCAAAAAGCGCGCCGGGAGCCGGCGCGCTTTAGGGAAGGGCAGGAAGGAGCCGCTTTTTGAAAAAAGCGGCGCAAAAACTTTTTTCGACTTTGGGCCTGAGGCGCTGAAACAGCACGGGCCCAAATGAATAAAGTTTTTTTGCTACTTTTTGTTCACAAAAAGTAGGCTTTCTTCCTTACGTCTTAATGCATCGCGAACACGCTGTACTGGCCGTCATGCCATTTCCAGATGGCATAAGCGGCATTGATCACGTCGCCCTTGGAATCGAAGCTGAGCGGGCCGAGCACGGTTTGCCACGGGCCGTCGGCCTTCAGGGTTTTCGCGACCACGCTTGGGTTCGTGCTGTTCGCGCGTTTGGCGGCTTCGGCCCAGACCTGGACTGCGGCGTAGGAATACAGCACGTAGCCGGTCGGGTCTTCGTGCAGCTTGTTCAGCTCGGCGACCGCTTGCGCCGCGGCCTGATCTTTTTCCGCGGGCGGGGAGAAGGTCATCAGCATGCCCTCCGCCGCGGGGCCGGCGATCTGCCAGAGTGCGGAGGTCACGGCCGCATCTTCCGAGAAATATTGCGGCGTGAAGCCCTGTGCCGCGCCTTCGCGCATGATCAGGCCAGAATCCGCATAATAGCCGCCGATATAGACCAGCCCGATGCCTTGCTGCTTGAGGCGGCTGATCAGCGCTGAATAATCCTTGTCGCCGGCGGTGTAGGAGGTGTTGTAGGCGATCGGCACGCCGAGTCTGGTAAGGTTGGCGCGCACCTGGTCGGCGATGCCCTTGCCGTAGGTGGAGTTGTCGTCCAGCACTGCGATTTTCGCGCCCTTGAAATGCGCCGCGATATATTCGGCGCCCACCTTGCCCTGCTCGTCGTCACGGCCGCAGGTGCGGAAGATGAAGGGCGAGCCGTCATCGGTGTATTTCGGGTTGGTCGAGCCGGGGGAAATTTCGATGATACCGTTATCGGAATAGACCTTGCTGGCCGGGATCGAGGAGGCGGAGCAGAAATGTCCGTCCACCATCGCCACGCCATCCGAGACCAGCGTGTTGGCGGCGCTGACCGCCGTTTTCGGGTCGCAGGCATCGTCGACGGCGATTTCGCTAAGCTTCTGGCCGTTGATGCCCCCGGCGGCGTTGATGTCGGCCACCGCCAGATCGGCGCCGGTCTTCAACTGTTCGCCGAACGCGGCGTTAGAACCGGTGAGCGGGCCGGCAACGCCGATTTTGACCTGCGCCCGGGCCGGCGCGGTGGCGGCAAAGCCGATGGCCATGCAGGCGGCAGTCGCGAGAAGGATGTGACGCAAGGGGGACTCCTACCTAGTATTTTGTTTCGAAAGACGCGCTTTCTGTTATGCGCCTAATTTATAGGCGGATTCAATGGCCTCCTTCGAGATAGGCGGCGCGGATCTCCGGTCTGGCTAAAAGTTCGGCACCGGTACCGGCCATCGTGATCGCGCCGTTCACCAGCACATAGCCGCGATGGGCAAGCCGCAGCGCCTGATTGGCGTTCTGCTCGACCAGCAGCACGGTGAGCCCGGTCTCTTCGTTCAATTGCCGGATGGCGGTGAAGATCTGCTTGATGACCAAAGGTGCGAGGCCCAGCGACGGCTCATCGAGCAGCAGCAGTTTGGGCTTGCTCATCAGCGCGCGGGCGATGGCGAGCATCTGCTGCTCGCCGCCCGAAAGCGTGCCGCCGCGTTGGGAAAAACGCTCTTTCAAGCGTGGGAACAGAGTGAAGATCAGTTCGAGCTGGCGGTCGTAATCGGCGAATTTCACCACCTGCGCGCCCATCAGCAGGTTTTCCTCCACGCTCATGCGCGGAAAAATCCGCCGCCCTTCAGGGGACTGCGCAATGGCGCGGCGCGCGATCTGGTGCGTCGGCAGTTTGGTGATGTCCTCGCCGCGATAAAGGATGCTGCCGGACTTTGCGTTTGGACTGCCGCAGATCGTCATCATCAGCGTCGATTTGCCGGCGCCGTTGGCGCCGATCAGGGTGACAATCTCGCCCTCATGGACGTCGAGATCGACATCGCGCAGCGCCTGGATCGGGCCGTAGAACGCATTCACGCCGCGCAGCGATAAAATCGGCTGGGTCACGAGCCGGCCTCCATTTCGGTGGCGACCGGGGCGTCGGCATCATCCTCGTCGCCTTCGCCGAGATAGGCGCTGATCACGGCCGGGTCGTTGCGGATCTGCGCGCCCGTGCCGTCGGCGATTTTCTTGCCATGGTCGAGCACGACGACATGGTCGGAGATTTTCATGACCACGCCCATATCGTGCTCGATCAGCAGCAGCGAGCAGCCTTGGGCGCGGATTTTCAGCAACAGCTCGTTCAGCGCCGCCGATTCGCGCGGGTTCAGGCCGGCGGCGGGTTCGTCCAGACATAACAGGAGCGGGTCGGTGCACATGGCGCGGGCGATTTCGAGCCGGCGCTGCGCGCCATAGGGCAGGGAGCCGGCGGCGTCATCGGCGCGTTCCAGCAGATGCGTCGCCTCCAGCCAATATTTGGCGCGCTCGATCGCCGCCTGTTCCGCGGCGCGATAGCGGCCGAGGCCAAGCACGGCGAGCACGCCGAAGCCGGTCGCGGCCTGTAGCCGGTTGTGCTGCGCCACCAGCAGATTTTCCAGCACCGACATGCCGTTGAACAGGCGGATATTCTGGAAGGTGCGGGCGACGCGGCCCTTTTTCGCGATCGCATGGCCGGACATTTTGTCCAGCCGCAGCGCCTGGCCCGGCGCATGGGCGATGGTGATGCCGCCGGAGGTCGGTTTGTAGAAACCGGTGATGCAGTTGAACACCGTGGTCTTGCCGGCGCCGTTGGGGCCGATGACGGAGGTGATGTTGCCGCGTTTGGCCTCGAAACTGAGCCCGTTGACCGCGGTGAGGCCGCCAAAGCGCATGGTCAGCCCGGTGATGGAGAGCAGCGTGTCCGTCATGTGTCAGCCGCGTCCTTCAGAGAGCATTTCCGCGCCGATGATTTTGGCGCGCCCGAGCGAGATTGTCGGCTGGCGGGTCGCGATGAAGCCGCGCGGCCGCACCACCATGATGACGACGAGCGCCAGGCCGAAGATGAGCATGCGGTAGATCTGCAGCGATTGCAGGAGTTCCGGCACGCCGATCATCACGCAGGCGGCGAGGACCACGCCGAGCTGGCTGCCGGCGCCGCCCAGCACGACGATGGCGAGCACGGTGGCCGATTCGATGAAGGTGAAGCTGTCCGGGCTGATGAAGGCCTGGCGGGTGGCGAAGAAGCAGCCGGCGAAGCCGGCGAACATGGCGCCGATGGCAAAAGCGGTGAGCTTGGTGTTGCGCAGATTGATCCCCAGCGAGCGGCAGGCGATCTCGTCTTCGCGCATCGCTTCCCAGGCACGGCCGAGCGGCTGTTTGCGCAGCCGCAGCGTGACCCAGTTGGTGAGCAAAGCGAGCGCCAGGATGATGTAATAAAGATAGGTCGTGCGCTGCTTCGGGTCCGGGGTGAGGTGGAAAAAGCCGGCGAACGTGCCGGGGCCGCCCGCCATGCTGAAAGTGAGGCCGAATAAAGTGGGGTGCGGAATGTCGGTGATGCCGTTCGGACCGCCGGTGAGCGACACCCAATTGGTGATGACCAGGCGAATGATCTCGCCGAAGGCCAGGGTGACGATGGCCAGATAGTCGCCGCGCAGGCGCAGCACCGGAAAGCCGAGGCACATGCCCCAGAGGGCGGCGAGCAGGCCGGAAAGCGGCAGGCATTCCCAGAAGCCGAGGCCGAAATTCTCGGCGAGCAGCGCGAAGGAATAGGCGCCCACCGCGTAGAAGGCGACATAGCCGAGATCGAGCAGCCCCGCGAGGCCGACGACGATGTTCAGCCCCCAGCCGAGCATGACATAGGTCATGATCAGCACGCCGAGATCGATATAGGAATTTTCGATGCCGGGGAGCAGCGGCATCGCCACCGCCGCGACCAGCAAAGCCGGGCCGAGATATCTGGCGCTCTGCGCGGCACCTGCCGAGAGTTTCAGCGGGAGGACGCGCCGCGGCCGGCGTTCGTACCAGAGGAGCATGAGAAACCGCGCGGCGAAGGTGAGCGCCACGGCGGCGGCCAGCAGCCCCGGCCGGGTGGAGAGGGTGAGGTTGCCGGCCTCGTTGTCGCCCAGCCTGAGGCCGAGGAAGGGGCCGAACAGCAGCAGTGCCACGCCGGCGACGGCGCCGGAATCCTTCAGGATGGCGCCGAGCTGTTTCATACTTTTTCCACCTCCTTGCGGCCGAGCAGGCCGGTCGGCAGCAACATCAGCACGATGGCGAGGATGGAATAGACCGCGGCATCCTTGTAGGCGACGGTGGCATAGCCCGACCAGAACGCCTCGATCAGCCCGATCAGCAGCCCGCCCAGAACCGCGCCCGGCAACGAGCCGATGCCGCCCAGCACCGCGGCGGTGAAGGCCTTAATCCCGGCATTGAAGCCGATATAGAAATCGATCACGCCATAATAGAGGAGGAACATCACGCCGGCGACGGCGGCGAGGGCGGAGCCGATGATGAAGGTGTAGCTGATCGTGCGGTTGGTATCGATGCCAAGCAGGGCGGCCATTTTCGCATCCTGCTCGACCGCGCGCATGGAACGGCCGAGCGGGGTCTTGGTCACGACATAGGTGAACACCACCAGCACCACGAGTGTGACGACGGCGATGGCGATCTGCAGCCAGGTGAGCTGCACCGCGAAGCCGTTCTGCTTCATCAGGGTAAAGCCGCCCGGGATGAGGCTCGGGATCGCCCGTTCCAGGGCCCCCTGGCTGGTCTGCACATAATTCTCCAGCACGATCGACATGCCGATGGCGGAGATCAGCGGCGCCAGGCGGAAGGAGCCGCGCAGCGGCCGGTAGGCGACGCGCTCGATGGAAAAACCGTACAGGGCGCACAGCGCCGCGGCGAGGAGCAAAGCGGCGAGCAGGCCGAGCGGCACTGAGGTTACGCCTGAGAGCGCGGTGAGCACGATGATGCCGATGAAGGCGCCGACCATGAACACATCGCCATGGGCGAAATTGATCATGCCGATAATGCCGTAAACCATGGTGTAGCCGATCGCGATCAGCCCGTAGATCATGCCGAGCGTAATGCCATTGACGAGCTGCTGGAGAGCGTAAGCCATGGTGTTCCTTGCGAAGAAGAGACTGTTCCTGAGATGATACGAACGACGTGCGTCGGTCAATGTCGGTTTTTTTGCATCATGGGGGCTTTTCTTCTTCGCAAAGTCTTGCTACACGGCTGCCACGATGGGTGCATAGCTCAGTTGGTAGAGCAGCTGACTCTTAATCAGTAGGTCCAAGGTTCGAATCCTTGTGCACCCACCATCTTCCTCAAAAAGATTTAAACGGTTTGTAACGTGTCGGGCGGTGGCGGGATCGCCATGCAATCGCGCGCAGGCGTGTGTCCGCACGGCGGAGCTGCCGGCGCGCAACGTGCAGGCTATTGAAAATGGTTGGCGGATATCTTTGTCCGAAAATGCGCTGATGCAGGGTGGCTCGGGCGTACTATTGCGTTTGCTCTGCAAGAAGGCCCTTGAATTCCGCTAAACCGAGCGTCGCGACGATGTTCGCTTCGCGGTCGAGAAATTCATAGACAAGCCCCCCGACGTTCCGGTTGCTGTAATAGACGATTGCCTCTTGGTCGCCGCCGCCTTCTGTGTGCGACTCTCCCCCGGCAGCCGTCGAGACAAAGCTGCCCACGGGACGAACTTCTTTCAGTTCACCATTGGCCCGGTAGAGACGAAGCTCCCCTTGAATGACGAGGGTCGTATAGTCCGCGCAGTGATTGTGTAAGGCAATCTTCTTGTTCGCCGCCAACTTCAGGATGAAATCGACAGTCCGGTTTTTTTCGTCAACATCGTAAATGAAATAGGCGAAATTTTCAAATCCTGCGAGCGTACGCCACTGGATATTCTGATCGTCGAATCGACGGATTTCCATGACCGACCACTCCCCGTTATTGGATTTTTTTAGATCGCCCGACAAAGGGCTCGCGATACCAACTTGCGCAAAATAACGCTGCTTTTAGGCGGCCGGGCAAAAACCAGGCCCGACATATTTGCCGAAGGCGAATTGCAGGTGCTGGCCTTGCGTCCCAAGGCGCGCGCGGAGTGTAGCGCGGCCGGGCGGCGATATCAAAATCTAATAAGGGCTGGGTTCGGCCTGCTTTTCTCGAATTCCGCACCGGGCTTGATGCGCGGTTTCGTTGCCTCGCGCGGAGCCAAAGAACAAAACGAAAACTTTTGATCTGAATAAACAGGAAAAACGACATAAAGATGATTTTTTTACTGCACGGTAAAATTGTAATTACTCGGCCGGAACAAGGCGGCGGTGGCGTTGCCTGCCGTCAGCGGATCGGTTCCGGCGTCGGCGTAAATTCAATGGGCTGAACCGTTCTATGTTTTTATTTCGAAATGTAAAAATAAAAGCGCGCAGAGCTCACTTAAGTTGTTGATAATCAAGATGTTTTTGCGCCTTGCCCGGGATCTGGCGCGCGGCGCTGTAACGCGGAAGGACGCACTGCGTTCCACTGTTTGAACTTAACAGGCGGTCACAAGACCCTACGAAACACTAACGTGAAGGTAGTGAAACGCGGCGTTCGGAGCGTCTGTTAGGTCAGCTTTCGTGTTTCATTGTTGTAGATTGCTCAAGATAATTGATGCAACATATCGACAAAATAACAAAAATGATGCCGTGGTGCCTGGATACACGCGTTAGTTGAAGGTTGACTTTTTCTACAAATAGAAGGTTGAGCTTTATGTACGTCTCGAAAGATGGCCTGCCGGTTGCTCCGCTACGTTTCGATGTTCCCTTCAGGGATGATCCCAGGGCCGAAATGGCCCGGCGTCTGCCGGGATTTGTCCAGCCTTTTCTAACCTGGCTGACCGCGAAGCCGGCGCCGGGTGAAGAGCCCGCGCCGAGAAAGCCGATTCTGCTTCGTGATCGAGGCGCTGTCTCTGGTGCTGGGCGGTGTGGCAGTCTCGATGGCCGCGCAGCTTTTCCTCCGTGCGCATGATCCGCTCTTCTGGATGCTGCTGGGGCTCGGCCTGCTCGCCACGACATCCGGCCTCGGCGTGTTCCAGGTGGTTATTTTTCACCATTGCTCGCACGGCACGGTGTTTAGCACCCGCGCGCGCAACCGCACCGCCGGGCGGCTGATTTCAGCCTTACTGCTGTTCAAGCATTTCGACGCCTATCAGCGCGAGCATATGCTGCATCACAATGCCAACAAGCTGTTTACGGACGATGACGAATTCACCGATTTCGTCGTCGGCATCTGCGACCTGACCACCAGGCTCGACCGTATTGGCCTGTGGAAGCGTCTGGTCACGTTGCTGATCTCGCCGGTTTGGCATGCGCGCTTTTTGTTGAAGCGCCTGCGCGGCAGCCTGCGCTCACAGGAGCGGCTGCATAATCTGGTGGGCGGCGGTTTCCTGCTGTCCGTGTTCGCCGTTGGTCTGCTGACGCACACGCTCGGTATGATCGCGGTGGCCTGGCTGCTGCCTTTGACGTCTTGCTGCAGGTTGCCACCGTGTTCCGCATTCTCTGCGAGCATCGCCTGCCGCCCGCCGAGGTGATTGCGGCGCGCGGCCCGAACCTGGTTTGCCAGGCGACCGCCGGCGTGTTTGCCGGCGCGATCCCCCCGCAGGAAGGTCTGACCAAAAGGCAGGGCTTTGCTGGCCTGGGCCGGCTGGTGGGCGGAGATGCTGAGCTGGCAGGTTTTCGTGCGCCTGTTCGTGCTGGTCGGCGATGCGCCCTGCCATGATTTCCATCATCGCCGCCCCGGCAAACGCTGGACCGATTATACCCATAACCGGCAGCTCGATCTCGAAGCCGGCAGCCCGGGTTTTCCGCTGAACTACACCGATAGCTGGGGGCTGATGCGCGCCATCGACCAGAATTTCGCGGCGATGGAACGTGCGCCGGCGGATCTATTGAGCTGAAAGCAGGGACGCGGCGGGGCGCGGCATGGCCGTGTCCAGCCGCGCGCTGCCGGCGGGCAAAGCGATGGTCACGCGGGTGCCATGGCCCGGCGTGCTATCGATCCCAAGCCAGCCATCATGGGCTTCGATCAGCTGTTTGACGATCGGCAGGCCGAGGCCGGCGCCATGGGCGCTTTCGTGAATGTCGTTTTCCAGCTGCACGAACGGCTCGAGAATCCGCGGAATGTCCTCCGCCGGAATGCCGACGCCGGTATCGGCGACGATGATCTGCAATGCCTTGGCATCGGTTAGTTTGGCAAAGATCGTGATCCGGCCTGAGCTCGGGGTGAATTTCAGGGCGTTGGAGATGAGGTTCGCGAGGATCTGGCGAAACCGGTCGTAATCGAGCCGGGCCTGCAGGTCCGCCGGGGGGCGCGTGCAGGACCAGGGCTGGCCCCTGCGCCACGGTGTGCGCGCCAAAGGCCCGCACGGCATTGCGCAGCAGCTGCGCGACCGGCACCCAGTCCAGCCGCAATTGCGGCCTGGCATTGCTGAGACTGGAAAAATCCAGAATGTCGCGCGTCAGCGCGAGCAGCCGGCGTCCGGCATCGAGAATCTGGCCGGCGAATTCCTGGCGCTGGGAGTCGCGCGGCGCGCGCATCCCGGTCTGTGTCAGCAGTTCGGAAAAGCCGATGATCGAGTTCAGCGGGGTACCGAGTTCGTGGCTGAGATTGGCGAGAAACCGCGCTCTTGCATTGCTCGCCGCCTCGGCGGCCTGCTTGGCTTCCTGCAAGGTGGTTTCCGCGACGCGCCGCAGCAGCACGTCGATATAGACGGCCAGGGCGACCTCCACGAGTTCCTGGTCTCCCGGCTCGTAGGGGCGGTGGATATTGCCTTCGATCCGCTTGCCCAGCAGCAACGCGCGCCGGCTTTCGGCATCGTAAGACCAGAGCACATAAGGCACGCCGATCGCGCTGATTAGGCGTGAGGCGGTGGGGTCGGGCGCCTGTCCCCCGGCCGTGTACAAGAATTCCGGCGGATCGCGCAGCGCGATGAGGGCGCCGCTCTCGGCGCCGATCGCGTGTTCGATGAAAAAATGCCCCGGCCGGGCGGGCGCTTCCACCAGCAGTGCGGCGCGGTCGCAGACCGACGCGTCGATGACGGCGGCGAGCAGATGGTCGCCGATGGCTTCGGCGGGAATGTTGCGGTTGACGAGCTGGTAAGCCGCGCGCACCAGCCGGGCGACGATTTTGCTGCGCCGGGCCTCGCGGGCGATGCGTCCCTGTTCCTCCTGCAGGCGCAGCAGCCGGGCGCCGATATCGTTATATTCAGCCTTGTAATATTGCAGTTCACGCTCGATCTGCTCGAGGCTGGCCGGCGTGCCGCCTGTCATGCCGCCTGTTGCAGGATCGTCAGCACGCCGGTCCAATCGAGAGGGCGGCTGTAATGGCCGGCAAAGGGTGCGATCTCGACGCCTGAGTAAAAGCCCATGAACGGAAAGTCCGGTGCGAGCGTGCGCAGCACCGTCTCCGCCTCTTCAGTGTCGGCGCCGCTCATGATGCTCGCCCGGCCGGCGCAGTCGATATACAGGGCGAAGGCGCAGGGTGCCGCGCCGATCTCCTGCTTCAACCGGGCAACGCCGCGCGCTGCAAAGTCCAGCATCAAAGCATTGTCGCGGCTCATGATCTGCACCCGCGTGCCGACGGCGAAATCCGGCTCGAACAAGGTGATCGAACCGCGCTCGGGATTGGCCTGCAAGATCAGCCGGTTGACATATTGATTCTCGTCATAGGGGGCGAACGGGTCGCCTTGCTTCTGGCCGAGTGTTGCCACCAGAGAGAGCTGCTGCCCGCTGGCCGTGCCGAGCTCCAGGCCGAGCATGCGCTCGACGACCGTGAGGGCGGGTTCATGGTTCAGCTCAAGAACCTCCGCCCCCTCGATCCGGGTGATTTCCATGAACGTGCTGACCGGACGGCAGCCATGCAGGATGGCGGTGGAGGCGCGCAAGCCGGGCGGAAAGACCAGGGCGACCATGGCATGTTTGCGCACTTCGCCGTCGCAGAACAGCCAGCCATCCGACAGGTTGATGTCGGTCAGCAGGCCGCCGCCAATGACATGCACTTGCCGGTCGCCAAGCCCGGCCTGAAACCCTTCCATGATCTGGCTGGCCGGATGCAGCCGCAATGGCGTGCTGCTGGCCACGCTGTCGAACAGCAGCATCACTGCGGCGCCATCGCTGGCAGATTGCCGCACCTTCTCTCCCAGCGCCCGGCCGGAGGCGGCCTCGCTTTCGGCAAGACCGTGGGTGGTCAGCACGGCGGGCGTGACATCCGCACCTTTGAAGGCCATCAGGCCGATTTCAAAACCGCTATAGCCGAAACCGGCGGTGCTGATCGCCCCGGCTGCGGAGCCGCCGGTCAGAGGCACATCGCCAAAGCTCGCCTGCAAGGCGGCGCGCACCGCAGCGGGCGCGTGCCTTCCGCCGACGAAAGCCAGGATCAGATCCGGTGTCTCCATGTCCAGACCATCCCGGCACAGCCGGACCGCGGCGTCGGGCTGGGTGTGGGTGGCATAGGCCGTGCGGATCAACCCGGTCATGTGCCGACCCTGCGCATCGGCGCTTTCGGCCGCTCCTCGGCGGCATAAAGCGACACGGTATTACGCCCCTGACGCTTGGCCTGGTAAAGGGCTCGGTCGGCAAGGTCGATCAGCGACGAAGCATTGCCGCCGCCGGACAAGGTGATGCCGATGCTCACGGTGACGCCGAGCTGCGGCTCGATGCGCAGCTGCTCGACGACATGGCGCAACTTGTCGGCAATATCGAGGGCCTGCTGGTCATGGGAGATGCCACGGGCGATCACCAGGAACTCTTCGCCGCCATAGCGGCAGGTCATATCCGTCTCACGCAGATGCCGGCGCAGTGCATCGGCCACGGCACACAGCACCTTGTCGCCGATGCCGTGGCCGTAGCAATCGTTGATTGCCTTGAAATGATCCACGTCGATCATGAACACCGCAAAGGCGTCGCTGGCGGGATTGGCGGCGAGCCGCTCGAGATGGGTGGTCATGAACCGGCGGTTATGGAGCTGGGTCAGCGGGTCGATCACCGCCAGCTCCAGGGCCGAGCCGACCTCGCTGCGCAGCTGCTCCTGATAGAGCTTGCGCTGGATATGGTTGCTGATGCGCAGGAAGAACTCGGTTTCGTCGAGCGGCAGCATCAGGCAATCATTGGCGCCGAGATCGAGGCCGGTGATCAGCGCGTCATGCTGGTCGGGGGCGGCGACCAGCAGCAGGGGCGTGTCGCGGGTCGTCGCGGCGGCGCGCAGCCGCGCGACCAGGCGCAGCGGATCGGTCGAGAGCAGCGACAGGCTGAGGACGATGAGATCGAACGGCGCGGCTTGGATGGCCGGCAGGACCGCATTGTCGTCCTGCACCAGCACCGCGCCGATATCGTTCCGGGCGAGGATGTCGCGCATATGCAGCGCGCGGGGCAGGAGATCGTCGATGATGAGCACGTTGACGTTTTCCATCGCGGCCGGGCGAAGGCTTTGCGGCATGAGCCCGAGCGAGGAGGCAGCCATGCCGCGCGCGCGCCATTCATCCAGCAGCTGTTTCAGGCGGATGATGCCGCGCAGCCGCGCCAGCAAAATCGGATGTTCGATCGGCTTGCTCAAGAACTCGTCAGCCCCGGCACGCAAACCTTGCTGGCGATCGGGCTGTTCCTTGAGCGCGGTGATCATGACCACGGGAATATGCGCGGTCGCACTCTGCGACTTCAGCCGGCGGCAAACTTCGTAGCCGTCCATGTCCGGCATCATCACGTCCAGCAAAATCGCGTCGGGTTGCCAGTCGGCGGCGATCTCCTGCACATCGCGCCCGTTTCTGACCGTGCGGACGTCGTAATATTCCGCATTCAGCCGGGCTGCCAGGAGCTGGCCGTTTGCGGGCACGTCATCGACAACGAGGAGGCGTGCGGTCAAGGCCGGCTCCGTGCGGTGAGCGGTTGCCCCGGCTGCGGCGAGCTGGGCGCTGAAAACGCACGGGCGTTAGTCCTTGGCCATAGCTCAATCAAAACGGACCTCGATGCACTTGCGTTCTGGGACGTCGCTCTCAGGCAGCCGAACGTTTAGATATGATAACACACAATTAATGCGCAGGCCAGCAAGAAGACCGGCGGTGAGACATGCTTCGCCCGTGCCGGTTGTGTTTTTTTGGCCCGATGCGTGTCATAGGATACCTACGGGTCGTTTTATATGCAAACCAATTCGAAAGGTCCGCGGCCATCGTTTCCTGGGCCTCGTGGTCGGGTCGCCTGAAACGCCCGCGTGCTCGTTTGTTAGCAGAATGATACGCGCCCGCTGCCCGCAAGGCCGCTTCCGGGGCGGGAGAGCATGTTGTTAGATATATTCTCTAACGGGTTGGCCGGGGGCGATAAGGCGGCGCGTGGATCACGTTTTGGAGAGCCGCTGCCTTCCTGCGCGGCGGGAGCGGGCACGCCCGGGCCGCCCGGCCGGGCTTGAGTTCGCGCCGCGCCCTCGGCCACAACCCCGGCATGACCTCTCCTCCGCTGCTGCTGCTCACCGATATCCGCGTCACCCTTGGCACTGTGCCGCTGCTCGACGGCGCCTCACTTGGCGTGGGGGCGGGGGAACGCATCTGCCTGGTCGGACGCAACGGCTCGGGCAAGTCGACGCTGCTGAAAATCGCCTCCGGTGAGATCGCCTTCGATGGCGGCACGCGCTTCCTGCAGCCGGGCGCCACCATGCGCTATCTGCCGCAGGAGCCGGATCTGTCGGCCTTCGCCAACACCATGGATTATGTCGTCGCCGGGCTGGGGCCGAATGACGAGGAATATCGCGCCCGCTATTTGCTTGAGCAGCTTGGCCTGACCGGCCTGGAAAAACCGGAAAACCTCTCCGGCGGCGAGGCGCGGCGGGCCGCTCTGGCGCGTACCCTGGCGCCGAGCCCGGATCTGCTGCTGCTCGACGAGCCGACCAACCATCTCGACCTGCCGGCCATCGAATGGCTGGAATCGGAGCTGAAATCCCTATCCGCCGGGATCGTTCTGATCAGCCATGACCGGCGGCTTCTGGAAAAACTCTCGCGCAGCATCGTCTGGCTGGATCGTGGCCAGACAAGGCGGATCGATCGCGGCTTCGCCCATTTCGAGAGCTGGCGGGACGAGGTGCTGGAGCAGGAGGAGAAGGAATTCCACAAGCTCGGCCGGCAGATCGCCCGCGAGGAAGACTGGATGCGCTATGGCGTGACCGCGCGACGCAAGCGCAATGTGCGCCGCGTCGCCGGCTTGGCAACTTTGCGCCAGGCCAAGCGGGAGCATAACCACCAGGCCGAGGCGTCGAAAATGGTCGCCTCTGATGCCGCGCTCTCCGGCAAGCTGGTGGTCGTGGCCGAAGGGGTGGAGAAATCCTACGACGACCGGCCGATCGTGAAGAAACTCGATCTGCGGGTGCTGCGCGGCGACCGGCTGGGCATTGTCGGCCCGAACGGGGCCGGCAAATCGACCTTGCTGAAGCTGTTCACCGGGGGCGAGACGCCGGATGAAGGCAGCATCAAGCTCGGCACCAATCTCAACGTCATCACGCTGGACCAGCAGCGCGCCGCCCTCAGCCCCACGGTGAGCCTGGCAGATACCCTGACCGGCGGCAAAAGCGACATGGTGCAGATCGGCGACCAGTCGCGCCATGTGATCGGCTATATGAAGGACTTCCTGTTCAAGCCGGAACAGGCGCGCACCCCGGTCAGCACGCTGTCAGGCGGCGAGCGCGGCCGGCTGCTGCTCGCGGTCGCCTTGGCCAAACCCTCCAACCTGCTGATCCTCGACGAGCCGACCAACGATCTGGATCTGGAGACGCTCGATTTGTTGCAGGAGATGCTGGCCGACTATCCCGGCACGGTGCTGTTGGTCAGCCATGACCGTGACTTTCTCGATCGTGTGGCCTCTTCCACCCTTGTCGCGGAAGGCGAGGGGCGCTGGGTGGAATATGCCGGCGGCTATAGCGACATGCTGGCGCAGCGTGGCGAGGTGGCGGCGGCGGCGAAAGCCAAGCCGGCCCGCACAGCGCCGGCGCTGGCCGCAGCTTCCAAGCCCGCCACGACACCGGGCAAACTCTCCTTCAAGCAGCAGCACGAGCTGAAAACGCTGAACGCCGAAATCGAGCGCCTGCAGGCCGAAATCAAACGGCATGAGGCGGCGCTGGCAGAGCCCGACCTCTACAGCCGGGATATCAAGAAATTCAACAACATATCGCAGACGCTGGCCGCGACGCAGGAAAAACTCGGCGGGGCTGAGGAACGCTGGCTTGAGTTGGAGATGCTCAAGGAAGGGTAAAGGAAGAAAGGGCCGCTTTTTGGAAAAAGCGGCACCAAAAACTTCTTTGAATTTGGGCCGGTGGCGCTGAAACGCCCCAGGCCCAAATTAGCAAAGTTTTTTTGCTGCTTTTTGTTCACAAAAAGTAGCGCTTCCTTGCCTTTTACTTGCTCGGATCAGTCTTCGGCCGCGGGTTGAAATCGGCCGGGATGTGGTTGACGATGCCGAGCGTGTAATCCGTCGGCGTGATGCCGATCACGCGGCAGCCCTGATTGTCATCAGGCGGCATGGCATTCACATCCGGGGTGATCGCGTAAGAGGCGGGCAACGGTTTGGCCTTGCCTTCCAGCCGAGCCGGATCGAAGGCCGAGAGCAGGGTGCCCACGCCCGGCGTGAGATCGTCGGACGGGCCGAGATTTTCCTGATGGAAGAGTTTCTCCCCGGCGAGGCGCGCTTTCAGCTCGTCTGGCAGGTCCGCGAGTTTCGGCAGGCCGTAGAGCATCTCCAGGAACTTAATCACGCTGGCATGGTCGCCACTTTCATGGCTCACCACATGCGCGCGGGCGTAGGGCGAGATGATGATCAGCGGAATGCGCGGTCCGCGGGAGAGCGGCAGGCCTTGCGGATCGAATTCCGTGAGGGCGGGCGGCACATGGTCGTAATCGCCTTCGGACTCATCATAGGTGATGATGATCGCCGAATTCTTCCAATATTTGCTCTGCGCGATCGCGTTGACTTCACGTGCCACGAGCGCTTCGGAGATCGCCGAGTCCGAATAGCCCGGGTGATCGTCATCGCCCACGAATTTCTGCTGCACCGCCGGGTCCGGCGAGGCCGGTTTCAGGTTGGCGATATTCTTGAAGCCGCCGCGGATATAATAGATGCCGCCGGTCGGGGCGAGTTTGTTGGCGGAGACATCGGAGAAGAAGTCGCCGAGGCCGTGCAGATGCGCCGTCATTTGTGGATTGTTCGAGACATAGCCGAAATATTGGGGCCCATTATGGTGGCCGATATAGCCGGTATGGAGCGGGCCGTTCTTGTCGTTGGGCTCGCGATCATAACCTTCCTCGTACCAGCCCCAGGCGACCTGTTTCACATGGTCGGCGGCGATCGCGGGAACATCCTGGCGCACATCGGCGAGGTCTTCGGCAGGCGCGCGGTCCGCCGCTGTCACGCTCTTCGCTTTGGTGCCGGTGAAGGTCAAAGGCAGTGAAGCATAGGTCTGGTTCAGCGCGTAAGGCGGATGATCCTTCGGGTTTTGCGGCAGGCCGCTCCGGTCGCCTTTGGTGCCGGAGCCCCAGAGCGGATCGTCGTCGCTGACCACTGGTTCGCCGACGCCTTTGGCCAGGCCCTGCGCGCCATCCGCCTCATTCGGATGTTCCACCCATTGCGTCTCGCCGCTCTGCGCGGCGATCAGATCGATGGCGGCCGGCGTCGAAGGGCCGATCGTGCGCTGGAAGAAATTGTCGAACAATACGAAGCGGCTGGCGAAATTCCACAGATAGGGGACGGTGTTGCAATCGACATAGGCCATTTCCAGCTCGCCGAACTGTTTGGCCATCAGAGAGGGTTTGCTCTGCCCTTTCATATGTTCCTGCTCTTCGACCAGCGCGAAGCGATCCATTTTCGCCTGGCCGTCGACCACGTCCATCTTCTTGCCCATGCCGGCATGCGAGTGGTCGACATCGTCGGTATCGGCGGAATATTGCACCGGGTCGAGGCGGAAGGGGGAGACCGTCGCCATCGTGCCGTCGGTGTTCTCGATCGGCTGGTAGAAGCCCGCCGTCTGTGAGGCCGGCTGGCTGTACAGCCCGTCGGCGCCTGGGAAGGTACCGAAATAGCTGTCGAAGGAACGATTTTCCTGGAAGATGACGAAGACATATTTGACGTGCTTGCGCAGCAGGGCGATTTCCTGAGCGGTGCTGAGCGCCGGCTCATTCGCTACCATCATCGCGCGGACCTGTGCCGGGCCGCCCGGCTGCGGCGTGATCATCGGGGCGGCGCCGAAGGCAAACGACGCCTGGAACAGGCTGGCGACAGCGCCCAAGGCGGTGCCGCGCCTGAACAGCTCTTTCAGTTTCATGGCTTGTATCCTGAGAGTTTTGTGGGCCGGCGGCATGAAGGCCGGCAGGAACGTGAGCCGCTTAAGCGATACTAACGTTATGATAGGGAAGGTCGGGTCCGATCGTGCCGCTCGCAGCATGAGCGTTTTGTAGCCGATATGTAACGTAATCGCGAGGGGGCGAGGATGACGGTTTTATGTCATCGGGAGCGGAAGAAAGTAAGTGGCCGCTTTTTTAAAAAAGCGGCACCAAAAACTTCTGTTAATTGAGCCCGTGCGGTTGAAACCGCACGGGCCCAAAGTCGTAAAGTTTTTTTGCTACTTTTTGTTCACAAAAAGTAGCGCTTACTTCGCTCTAATTCTTATCCACGTACGGATTGTCCGTCCCGCGCAGCATGATGCGGATCGGCACGCCCGGCATTTCAAACGTCTCGCGCAGGGAATTGACGAGATAGCGCTGATAGGTGTCCGGCACCTGCTCGGCGCGCGTGCCGAACAGGGCAAAGGTCGGCGGCCGGGCTTTCACCTGGGTGATGTAGCGCAGCTTGAGCCGGCGGCCTTCCACCAGCGGCGGCGGAAAGCGCTCCAGCGCCGCCTCGAACCAGCGGTTCAGCGCGCTTGTGGGGATGCGCAGGTTCCATTTCTCATAGGTCGCACGGATCGCCGGGAACAGTTTTTTGACGCCTTCGCCGGTCTCGCCGGAAAGCGGCACCACGGTGATGCCTTTCATCTGGCTGAGCGAGATGGAAATCCGGTCCAAAGCGGCTTGCCGCGCGCCGCCGCGATCATCCACCGCATCCCATTTGGTCAGCGCGATCACGCAGGCGCGGCCCTCGCGTTCGATCAGCCGGGCGATGTGCAGATCCTGTTCCTGCACGCCGACCGCCGCATCGATCGCCAGCACCACCATCTCCGCGCGCTTCAGCGCTTCGATCGAGGAAGAGGTGGACATTCGCTCCAGGCCCTCATCGACCCTGGCGCGCTTGCGCAGCCCGGCCGTGTCGACGAGCCGGTAAAGCTGGCCGTCCGGCCCGGTGAGGTCCGCCGAAACCGCGTCGCGCGTCAGTCCCGGTTCAGGTCCGGTGATCATGCGCTGCTCGCCGAGCATATAATTCATCAGCGTCGATTTGCCGGCATTCGGCCGGCCGACGATGGCGAAATGCAGCGGCAGGTTTGCGCCGGCCTCGTCGCCTTCGGCGTTAGGCGCCGGCAGGCGTTCGGCGATCTCGGTCATCAGACCGTACACGCCTTCATTATGCTCGGCGGAAATCGCCAGCGGCTCGCCCAGGCCCAGCTCATAGGCCTCCATGGCTGCGGCCGCACCACCGCGCCCCTCGGCCTTGTTCGCGACGACCAGAACCGGCTTGCCCGTGCGGCGCAGCCAGGTGGCGAAATGCCGGTCCTCCGGCAGCAGCCCGCTGCGCGCATCGAACACGAACAGCACGAGATCGGCCTGTTCCACCGCGGCGCCGGTCGAGGCGCGCATGCGCCCGGGCAGGGTGTCAGGGGCCGCCTCTTCGAGGCCGGCAGTATCGACGAGCAGGACTTTCGTGCCGGCCAGCGTGGTTTCCGCTTCCTTGCGGTCGCGGGTTACACCGGGCGTGTCGGCCACCAGCGCGAGGCGGCTGCCTACGAGGCGATTGAAGAGTGTGGATTTGCCAACGTTGGGACGGCCGGCGATGACGACATGCGGGATCATGGGACTCAGCTATAGGCTGTAAGTTTGCCGTCGCGGGTCAACTGCAGCAGCAGCCCGTCGGCGGCGATTGGCGGCAGGTCGGCCGCGTTTGCGGCCAGTTTCGCGGTGTTCTTCAGTGCGCCCTGGACGGCGTCGACAAAGGCGATCTCGCCGTCGCTGCTGGTCAGCACCAGCATGCCGTTGACCAGCACCGGCCCGGCCCATTCCACTGGCCCGGTCTTCCGTTTCATGTTGTGGAACGGGCGCATTTGCAGTGCCCAGCTGACCAGCCCGTCATCGGTATGAATGGCAAACAGGGTCTGGTTATGGTCGAGAACGAAAGCGAAATCGCCGGCGAGGCAGAGGGCCTGGGTGCCGGAAGCACTATGCGACCAGACTTTGGCGCCGGAATGCAGGTCCACCGCCATCAAGGTCTGGCCCAGGCTGATGGCATAGACCACGCCGTTGGCGATGACCGGAGCGCCGACAATGTCGGAGAAATCGAGCGAGCTGGCCTGGCCGAAGGCGGAGGCATAGCTCTGCTCCCAGACCGGGGTGCCGGAATTGGCGTCGAGTGCGGCCAGCATGCCGGAGGCGAAACCGGCGACGACGATGCCGTCGGCGAAGGCCGGGGCGCCGGTCACCGCGACCGCGGTGCTGCCCGGCGTGCCCACTTCACCGGTGAAGCGCCAGCCCGGCGTGCCGTTCTGCGCGTCGAAGGTCAGCAGCAGGTCGTTTTGCGAGATCAGCGCCACCAGCGAGCCCGCGACCATCGGCGCGGTGCGGGCGGGGAAGGGCAGCGTCTGGCGCCACAGCACCTTGCCGTTGCCGGCTTCCATGGAGATGAGCTGGCCATAGCCCGTGCTCACGAACAGCCGGCCATTATCAAAGACGAGGCCGCCGCCGATATTCTGCTCGGTGGAATGCGGCGGGCGCGTGGAGGCGTGCCAGAGGCGGCGGCCGTCGGCGGCGGAGAAGGCCGAGACCGCGGCGTTGGCATCCATGGTGAAAACCATGCCCTGGGCCATGATCGGGCTGGCCAGCAGCGGCTGGCGGATCCCACCGCCCAGGCCGACCGACGCGGTCCAGCGCACGGCAAGCCCCGTCGGCGCGGCCACGTTGCCCGGCGCGTGCGCGGCATTGGCCAAAGGCTGCGGCCAGCTCGGCAACGCCTGGGCCGGCGGCAGGCTGACGGCAGGCGCGTCGGGCGACACTGCGAGGGCGCTAGCGTCAGGCAAAACCGGGATTTGCAGCCCGACAATTGGGGCCTTGGGCGTGCTGCAGGAGGCAAGGAGCCCGAGCGAAAGGGTCGTCAGGGCCGTGCGGCGTCGCATCATGTAATTTGTCATCCGTTCAGCTGCGCGAGCAACCCGTTGGCGCGGTTGCGCACGCCTTCCGGTGTCGCCGGGTCCGAGGCGATCTGTGAGAGCAGGGCTTTCGCCAGGTCGGTATTGCCTTCATGCAAATAGACCATGGCCTGCGTTTCCTGCGCCAGGCCGTGATAGGAATTGCTGAGCGCCGCCAGGGGCTTGAGCCGGGCAAGCACTTCGGCGTCCGGTGCGGTGCCGAGCGCGTGCTGTGCCCAGAGCAGGTTGGCGAGGTCGCGCAGCAGCGGGTCGGCGCCGTCGTTGCGGCCAATATCGGTCCAGAGCGCCTCGGCCTCGGCCTGCTGGCCGGCAGCGCTGTACAAGGCGGCGGCACGGAATTCCGCCAGCATCTTGTAACCGTCGGGGGCGTTGTCCGCGAACCTGGTGAGGGCTTGCGCGTCCTGCACACGCTGCTGGTCGCTCAAATTCGTTCCGGCCTGGTCGATCGGCCCGGTCAGCGCCAGATAGGCGGTCGCGGCTTTGTCGTTCACCTGGGTCTGGTGCCAGCGCCAGGCCTGCTGGGCGCCGACGCAGAGCAGCACCAGCACGAGCAGCGCGACGAGCAGTCCGCCATAGCGGCGCCCGAGCGCGAGCGCCCGTTCGGTACGCAGATCGTCGGAAACTTCGTCAAAAATATCCACCACGTGCCCTGACCCTAAGTTTCAGCCCGGACGGTCTTAGCCGGGTGCGTCTCGCTATACAACGAAGGGCCGCAACCGCGCCATGACCCGCTCAGGCCCGATCAGCGGTAGCAAGGCCGCCATTTCCGGGCCCTGTTCCTCGCCGGTCAGGGCAAGGCGCAGCGGATGATACAGCGCCTTGCCTTTCGCCCCGGTCGCGGTGGCGATGGCGCTCGTCCAGCCTTTCCAGGATTCCGGCCCCCAGGGCGCCGGGGGCAGCGTGTCCAAAGCGGTGCGCAAAATCGCCGTCTCGCCGGCGAGGTCGGGGAGCGGGATGTCGCCGGCGACCACCTGCCACCAGCGCCGTGCCTCGTTCAGCAGGTCGAGATTGCCGCGAACGGCGTGCCAGAACGGCTCCGTCGCGCCGGCCGGCAGGCGCTCCTGCACGGCGGCGAATTCCAGCTGATGGAGGAATTTGCGGTTCAAAGCGAGCATCTGTTTGGCGTCGAAACGCGGCGGCGCGCGCCCGAAATCAGCAATGTTGAAGACCTCAACCAGCGCGCTGAGCGACAAAGGGGCGGGGTCCTTGTTGGTGCCGAGCCGCGCCAGATAGGCGGTGATGGCGCCGGGCTCGATCCCGTCCTTGCGCAGCGATTTGAGCGAGATGCTGCCGATCCGCTTGGAGAGTTTTTCCCCCTCGCCGCCGCTGATCAAAGGCAGGTGGGCAAAGCGTGGCACCGGCCGCGTGGCCTGGTCGGTGAAGGGGGCGATCGCCTGGAACAGGTCGATCTGCACCGCGGTGTTGGACACATGGTCCTCGCCGCGGATGATATGGGTGATGCCCATATCGAGGTCGTCGACCACCGAGGTGAAGGTGTAAAGCGGACTGCCGTCGGCGCGGATCAGCACCGGGTCGGAGACCGTGCCGAATTTGATGCTGCGGCCGCCGAGCACCAGATCCTGCCACGCGCCGATGCCGTCCGAGAGCTTGAAGCGCCAATAAGGGCGCTTGCCGTTGGCCTCCGCCGCGGCGCGCTGCTCGGCGGTCATGTTCAGTGCCGCCCGGTCGTATACCGGCGGCAGCTTGCGCTTGATCAGCGCGGCGCGCTTGGCCGCCAGCTCATCCTCGTTCTCGAAGCAGGGATAGAGCCGGCCAGCCGCCTTCAGCTGCTCGGCAATGGCCTCGTAACGCGCGAAGCGGTCGGATTGCCGGGCCGTTTCGTCCCATTCGATGCCCAGCCAGCGCAGATCGTCATAGATCGCCTGCTCATATTCCGGGCGGCCGCGCTCGGTGTCGGTGTCGTCCAGGCGCAGGAGCAGGCGTCCGCCCTGGTTCCGGGCGAACAGAAAATTCACCAGCGCCGCGCGGGCGTTGCCGACATGGAGATAGCCCGTCGGGCTGGGGGCGAAGCGGACTTTGATCATCCGGGCGGGTTAAACTAAATTTTTGTCGCGGGGAAGTAAGGAAGTAAGGGGCCGCTTTTTGGAAAAAGCGGCACCAAAAACTTTTTGCGACTTTGGGCCCGTGCCGGTGAAACCAGCACGGCCCAGAGTAGCAAAGTTTTTTTGCTACTTTTTGTTCACAAAAAGTAGCCTTCCCTTACTTACTCAATCACTTTCCCCGCTTTTCTTATAAGGGCTCTCGGCCGCCAGGGCGTCCATGGTCTCGGCCATGTCCTGCCGCTCCATGTGGAGAAAATCCGCGACCGCCCGGCGCAGGCCGGAATGCTTGATCCAATGTGCGGAATAGGTGGGTTTGGGCAGATAGCCGCGCTGGATCTTGTGCTCGCCCTGCGCGCCGGCCTCGACCCGCTTCATGCCATGGGCGATGGCATAATCGATGGCCTGATAATAGCAGAGTTCGAAATGCAGGAAGGGCACATCCTCGGTACTGCCCCAGTTGCGGCCATAGAGCACGTCGCGGCTGCGCAGGTTCAGGGCGCCGGCGATCGGCCGGCCATCGCGCTCGGCGATCATCAGCACGATCTTATCCCCCAGCCTTTCGCCGAGCAGGGGAAAGAATTCCGGGGTGAGATAGGCGCCGCCCCATTTGCGGTCTACGGTCGAGGTGTAGAACGTATAGAAAACATCCCAGACCTCGCGCGTCAGATCCGCGCCGGACAGGGCCTTGAATGTCAGCCCTTCCTGCGCGTCGCGGCGTTCACGCCTGATGGCCTTGCGTTTGCGCGAGGAGAGCGCGCCGAGGAAATCATCGAAGCTCTGATAATTATTGTTCTCCCAATGGAATTGCGTGCCGAGCCGTTGCAGCCAGCCCGCCGTGCCGAACGCCGACCATTCCGCTTCGGCACAAAATGTCACATGGACCGAGGAGCAATCGAGCGCTTCGGCGAGCTGCTCGAGTGCTGCCGCCATGGAAGCCGGGGCCAAGCCGGGGCGGCACAGCATGCGCGGCCCCGGCACCGGCGAAAACGGCACCGCCACCTGGAGTTTGGGATAATAGGCGCCGCCGGCCCGCTCATAGGCCTGGGCCCATCCATGGTCGAACACATATTCGCCATAGGAATTGGTCTTCGCATAAGAAGGGGCAACGGCGACGATGGCGCCGCCGGCATCGCGCAGGACCGCATAACGCGGGTGCCAGCCGCTGCGCTTGCCAACCGATCCGCTATCCTCCAGCGCCGAAAGAAACGCATAGGAGATGAAAGGATTGTCACAGTCCGCGCACCCATCCCATGCGACTTGCCCGATATCGGCAATCTTGGGATAGACTTCGAGAGAGAGATGAGGTGTTCCATCCGCCATGGCACACCATATGCGGCGAGACCGGCGTTTCGCCAATATTGATCAAAGAGGACGATGATGGCTGAAGGACAAAATTCTTCCCTCTCTAGAGAGCCGATCCGCCTTGCGGATTATACCAAGCCGACTTTTGCGGTTGACGAGGTGGCACTGGATTTCGACCTCGACCCCGCCGCGACGATCGTGCGCGCGACGCTGAAATTGCGCCGTCAGGCGCCGGGGCCGCTGGTCCTCGACGGCAAGCGGCTGGAATTGCGCGCCGTTAAGCTGAATGACGAGGTGCTGGGCGATAATCGCTACACGGTCACGGACAAGTCCCTGACCCTGCATGATGTGCCGGACGCTTTCGTGCTGCACACCGAAGTGCAGATCAGCCCGGAGAAAAACACCGAGCTGTCCGGCCTGTATATGTCCGGCACCGGCTTCTTCACCCAGTGCGAGCCGGAAGGCTTTCGCAAGATCACTTATTTCCCGGACCGGCCGGATGTGATGGCGCGCTACAAGGTGACGATGCGCGCGGACAAGGCGAAATATCCGGTGCTGCTCTCCAACGGCAACAAGACCGGCGCGGGCGAGGAGGGGGATAAAATCTGGGCCTCCTGGGAAGACCCGCACCCGAAGCCTTCTTATCTTTTCGCGCTGGTCGCCGCCGATCTGGTCGCGGTGAAGGATCATTTCACCACCGCCTCAGGCCGGCATGTCGATCTCGCCATCTGGGTTGCGGCGGGCGATGAGACGCGCTGCGACCATGCGATGTAGGCGCTGAAGAAGTCCATGAAATGGGACGAAGAGACGTTCGGCCTGGAATATGACCTCGACATCTTCAACATCGCCGCGGTCAGCGACTTCAATGCCGGGGCGATGGAGAATAAGGGGCTCAATATCTTTAACACCGCCTATGTTCTGGCCAGCGCCGACACCGCGACCGACGCTGATTTCCAGAATGTCGAGCGCGTCATCGCCCATGAATATTTCCATAACTGGACCGGCGACCGTGTCACCTGCCGCGACTGGTTCCAGCTCTCGCTGAAGGAAGGCCTCACCGTATTCCGCGACCAGGAATACATGGCCGACCAGTTTTCCGCCGCGGTGAAACGCATCGCCGATGTCCGCCTGCTGCGCGCCACCCAGTTCCGCGATGATGCCGGGCCGCTCGCCCATCCGGTGCGCCCGGCCAGCTATCTCGAGATCAACAATTTCTACACCACGACGATCTACGAGAAGGGCGCCGAGGTCGTGCGCATGTACCGCACGCTGATCGGCCGCGCGGCATTCCGCAAGGGGATCGACATCTACATCGCCCGCAATGACAATTCGGCCGCCACCGTCGAGGATTTTTTCGACGCCATGCAGGCGGCGAGCGCGGTCGAGCTGAAGCAGATCATGCGCTGGTACGAACAGGCGGGCACGCCGGACATCACCTTCGATGAAGCCTATGATGCGGCGGCAAAGCGTTTCACCCTCACGCTGCGGCAGCAGACCAGGCCGACGCCGGGGCAGGCGCAGAAAGCACCGTTCCTGATTCCGGTGGCGATGGCGCTGCTCGACGAGGCGGGGGCGGAGCTGCATGCCGAAACGCTGCGGCTTACCGAGCCTGAGCAGGTCTTCACCTTCGAGAATATCGCCGCGCGGCCGGTACCCTCGCTGTTCCGCAATTTCTCGGCGCCGGTGAAGCTGAAGGGGCAGGGGCGCGAGCGTCTGGCCTTCCTGGCGGCAAAGGATACGGATCCGTTCAACCGCTGGGACGCGTTGCAGCAATATGCGACGATCGTGCTGCTCGAGGCGGTGCAGGGCCAGCAGATGGGCCAGCCTTTCGCGTTGGATGAGGGGCTGCGCGAGGCGATCGCCGCAACCTTGCGCGATGCCGCGCGCGACCCGGCTTTCGCGGCGGAGGCGTTGCTGCTGCCGGGTGAAAGCCTGCTCGCCGATGCCATGGATGTGGTCGACCCCGACGCCATACGCGACGTGCGCGAGGCGACCCGCAAGGCGCTTGGTCTGGCGCTGCAGGCGGAATTTGCCGCCGCCTATGCGTCCTTCGGCGAGACCGATGCGGCCGATGTGTCGGGTCCGGCGATGGCGCGGCGGGCGATGAAGAACACCGCCCTCGGCTATCTCTGCGCCGCCGGGGATAACAGCCGCGCCGCCGGGCAATTCAGGTCCAGCGCCAACATGACCGACCGCCTGGCGGCGCTCGGCAATCTGGCGGAGGTGGTGGATGCGAACCGCGACGAGGCGTTCGCCGCCTTCTATGCGGCGTGGAAGCATAATCCGCTGGTGCTGGATAAATGGTTCGCCGTGCAGGCCCGCGCCGGCGCGCCGGACACGCTCGCGCGTGTGCAGTCATTGGTTCAGCATGCGGATTTCGACCTGCGCAACCCGAACCGCGTGCGGGCGCTGATCGGCGCCTTCGCCGCCAACCAGGCGAAATTCCACGCGCTCTCCGGCGAGGGCTACAAGCTGCTGGCCGATACGGTCATTGCGCTGGACGCGATGAACCCGCAGATTGCCGCGCGGCTCGTCACCGCCGATGGGCAGCTGGCGCCGCTATGACACGGCGCGCCAGGGGCTCATGAAGGCCGAGCTGGAACGCATCCTCGCCCGTGAAAGCCTGAGTCACAATACTTACGAGCTGGCCTCAAAATCCCTCGCATGATGGAGCAACATTGAATGATCGAACTTTCATACTGGACCACGCCGAACGGTCACAAGGTCACGATTTTCCTGGAAGAGGCCGGGCTGCCTTACAAGATCATCCCGATCAACATTTCCAAGGGCGAGCAGTTCGCGCCGGAATTCCTGGCGATCGCGCCGAATAACCGCATCCCGGCGATCGTTGATACCGCGCCCGCCGATGGCGGCGCGCCGATCAGCCTGTTCGAGTCCGGTGCGATCCTGCAATATCTTGCCGAGAAGGAGCAGAAATTCCTCGCCACCGATCTGCGCGGCCGCTACGAGACGCTGCAATGGCTGTATTGGCAGATGGGCGGCCTCGGGCCCATGGCCGGGCAGAACCACCATTTCGTGCAATACGCGCCGGAGCGCATCCCTTACGCCATGGAGCGTTATATTAAAGAGACGAACCGTCTCTACGGCGTGCTGAACAAGCGGCTGGCCGACCGGGAGTTCATCGCCGGCGCCTACTCCATCGCCGACATGGCTTGCTATCCCTGGATCGTGCCGCATGAGCGGCAGCAGCAGGATATCAATCAGTTCCCACATCTGAAGCGCTGGTTCGAGACCATTGCCGCGCGCCCGGCTGTGCAGCGCGCCTATGAACTCGCCAAGAAGGTCAATGAGGCGCCGACCGTGAACAATGAAATCACGGGCAATGCTGTTCGGGCAGGTGGCGCAATGAGCAAGCGCCGTCTCTACGATCTGGCGGCCGCGCGACGAGAGCATCCGGTTCAGCCCTTATTGCTGGCGCACGAAACTGGCTCTGGCGCATAAAAATCTCAGCTTCGAGGCGGTTGCCTGGCATTTCACTGACAAGGACGCCATCGCTTTCTCGAACCAGGGCAACGTGCCGGTTCTGGTGGATGGCGAGAGCGTCATTGCCGACAGCCATGAGATCGCCGAGTATCTCGAGACCGCCTATCCCAACGAGGCCTCGCTGTTCGGCGATGCCGCCGCGCGGGGCGATGATCAGTTTCGTGAAGGCCTGGACCGAGGACGTGCTGCATCCCGCCATCGCGCCGCTCGTGGTGCGCGATATCTGGGCGTCGCTCGACCCGAAGGACCAGGATTATTTCCGCGAGACGCGGGAGCGTCGCCTTGGGCGTAAGCTTGAGGATTTCGCGCCGGAACGCGAGAGCTATCTGGCCGCCCTCAAGAAGACCCTGGCGCCGCTGCGCAGAACGCTGAAGGCGCAGAGCTTTATCGCCGGCGCTGCCCCCAACTATGCCGACCATATCGTGTTCGGCGCGCTGCAATGGGCGCGGATTACCTCGCCGGTGCCGCTGCTCGATGACGAGCCGGAGATCAGCGCCTGGATGGCTTCCGTGCTGGGGACTTACGGGCTGTAAGAAGTAAGGAAGGGCCGCTTTTTAAAAAAAGCGGCACCAAAAACTTTTTTGACTTTGGGCCTGTGGCGCCGAAACGGCACGGGCCCAAGGGACCAGAAAACTATTTTTTGTTCACAAAAAGTAGTTTTACTTACTTCGATACATCACCCTCAGGACCACAAACCAGTTCTCCCGGTTGCCGCTCAGTTCGCCTGCATCGTTGGTGTGCAGATGTTCGAGCGTCACCGCATCCTCGACATTGCCGCCGACGATGCTGAGCCTGTCGGGTCCGCCGGCGATGACGATGGCGCAATGGGCGGGAAAAATATGGCGGGTCGGCAGGTCGGCAAAGCTGAGCTCGCTTGCCGGGCCGCGGCCCAGGCAGACGAGATCGCCGAGGCGCGGCGCGTAGGTGGCGGGGTTTTCCGCGATCAGCAGCGGGTTGCTGATTTCGCCTTTGGCGGCGCGTGCCGCGTAATTGATATAAGTGGCATGGTCCGGCGCGTAGGGAAACTCAGCACCGGCGCCGGCGATGCGCATAACATAGGAAATGAACGCCGCAGACCAGGCGTAATCGCCATTGACCGGCACGGGGAAGACCTGGCCCTGGCCGTTATGCTTGCCGGTCCAGCGCGCATCCGGCTCGCCGGCATTCATGCCTTCCCACCAATACTCGCCGACGCGCTGCCACAGGCCGGGCTGGCGCTCGCCCATGGTCGCGTCGGTCTGCACATAGCCGGCATCTTCATTGTCATCCACGCGCATGCCCCAGAGCCGCCATTCATCGGTGGCGATGGCCACCGCCGCACTGCGCGAGAACGGCTCATAGGGCACACGGGCGAAAGGCGGGGCATGCGCATCCGGCGCTGTGCAACCGCCCAGCGCCAGCAGCAGCCAGAAGGCTTTACGCAAGGTCGCGGAACATCTCGCGCAAAGGCGTCGCGTTGGCGGCGCACAGGCCGCGTTCGGTGATCAGGCCGGAAACGAGCCGCGCCGGCGTCACATCGAAAGCCGGGTTCGCCGCCGGGCTGTCTTTCGGCACGATGCGGATCGTGGCGATCGAACCATCCAGCGCGCGGCCGGTCATGGTCGTCACTTCGGTGCCGGCGCGTTCCTCGATGGGGATGTCCGAAAGCCCGTCACCGATCGTCCAGTCGATGGTGGAGGAGGGCAGGGCGACCCAGAACGGCACGCCGTTATCGCGCGCCGCCAGCGCCTTCAGATAGGTGCCGATCTTGTTGGCGACATCGCCGTTGCGGGTCACGCGATCGGTGCCGACGATCACCAGGTCGACATCGCCGCGCTGCATCATATGGCCGCCGGCATTGTCGGAGATCACCGTGTGTTTCACGCCATGTTTGCCGAGTTCCCAGGCCGTGAGCGAGGCGCCCTGGTTGCGCGGCCTTGTTTCCTCGACCCAGACATGCACGTCGATGCCGGCATCATGCGCCATATAGATCGGCGCGAGCGCGGTGCCCCAGTCGACGGTGGCGATCCAGCCGGCATTGCAATGCGTCAGCACATTCACGGTCTTTCCCGAAGCGGCGCGCGCTTCGATCAAGGGCAGGCCGTGCCGGCCGATCGCCTGGTTGGTGGCGACATCCTCGTCGCAGATCACAGCGGCTTCCGCATAAGCGGCGGCGGCGCGCGCACTGGCGCCGAGCGGCAGAAGCTTGGCTTCCATCCGTGCCAGCGCCCAGCGCAAATTGATCGCGGTGGGGCGCGTCGCGCCGAGCACGGCGACCGCCTGGGCCAGTGCGCCATCGGAACTGTCTTCGCGCATCGCCAGCGCCACACCATAGGCCGCGGTGGCGCCGATCAGCGGCGCGCCGCGCACCAGCATCGCCTTGATCGCATGCGCCACGGACTCCATCGTCGTCAGCCGCACGATGTCGATCGCCCAGGGCAGCTTGGTCTGGTCGATGATGCGGACCGACCAGTGATCTGTTTCATCCACCCAGATTGAGCGGAAGGGGGTGCCGTCAATTCTCATCGCAAAAATCCTATAATTTCTGGTGCAGCGCACAGACCAAAGTGAATAAGCGCCGCGCGGTGGCAAAATCAATCACCACTTTGCCTTCCAGTCGCGCCATCATCAGCTCAGCACCTTCGTTATGCAGGCCGCGCCGCCCCATATCGATGGCCTGGATCTTCGCCTCGCGCCCTTCCGCCACCGCGCCGGCATAGGATTCCAGCAGCATCTGATAGTCCTTGATCAGCGCTTTGAAAGGGCTGAGCGCCAGCATCACGGCGATCACCGGCGTATCCCCGGCATCACGTATATCGAAGACCAGCCTTCCTTCCTGCAGGAAGAGATGCAGGATGCTTTGCAGCTCCGGCCGGCTCGCGGGAAAGAACTCGTTCTCCTCTTGCAGATCCCTGACCGCCTGTTCCCGGTCGGCCGCCTGCATCGGTGAAATACGGTGCAGCGGCGCGCCTTCGAGCACAACAAGCGTCAGTCGCCCGGTCGTTTCAGCCATTGGGAACCTCTCGCTTCAGACCAAGCTTGAGCAGGATGCCGATGATCGCGCCCTTTGCCAGACGCAAGGCGATCATGCAGGCGACGACGAGCAGCACCAGCAGGAACGCGGCCATGAACATGCCCGGCTGATAAACGCCTTTGAAGAAAAGCACGACGAACAGCGCCAGGAGATGCAGCACGACCAGCATGGCGACATAAGGCGGCGCGTCGTCCGCCGGCATGCCGCCCAAAGGTGCGGCGCAGTGGCGACAGGTTTCATGGACCTTGAGATAGCCTTGGAAAATCGGCGCTTCGCCGCATTGCGGGCAGCGCCCGCACAGGCCGCGCCAGATCGTGACCGTCCAGCTCGGCATGGTTTGTTCTTCAGGCGCGGCCAAGGCAGGTGGCCAGCGTTCGAACTCCGGATCCTCTGCGGGCGGTTTGTTCATGGCGGTATTAGTCACCGCAATTCCGACGAGTTCAACTGATTTCTGCCGGGCGTGAAAGCGCGACCTGACGCAGGCTGTCATGGCAAATCCAGGGCGCTGCGCAGAGGGAATTCATTGCAGCTCAGAAACGCGGTTTTACGATCTGTAACGTGGTCTCCATCACGGCTGAATCGTTTCGGCGTGATTTTTCCGCATGTGGCAGAAAAAAAATGATAGAATTGACAAGTTTGATGATGCTTTTTGTTGACAGACTTATAAGAGGAGCGGAATAGCGAATCATGCGTGCGTCGCGCGATTCGCGCCGCAACCGAGTCAGCACTGTATCGGTCAAGAGGCCCCGCACGCGGAAGAGAGAAGGACGGTCCGAAGACCGTGCGAACCACATCCCGCGTTGGATGCCAATGAACCGATTTCCCACACCTTTAGCGAAGGAGCAAACCCTCGTGACATCAGACGATACCCAAAAGACAACCGCGCAAGCCATGGCGGTGCGCGCGACGGCGAAGAAGACTGCCGCTGCGAAGCCGGCCGCGAAGAAGGCGGCTGCAAAGAAACCCGCCGTTAAGAAAGCTGCCGTGAAGGCCGTGGCGAAGAAAGCCGCGCCGAAGAAGACCGCCGCCGCTAAGAAGACCGCGACCGCGAAGAAGGCTGCGCCCGTGAAGAAGGCGGCGACCGCCAAGACCGCGACCGCGAAGAAGACTGCGACCGCGAAGAAGGCCGTGACCGCGAAGAAGACCGCGACGGCGAAGAAGGCCGTGGCCGTGAAGAAGACAGCGACCGCGAAGAAGGTCACCGCCGCGAAGAAGCCGGCTGTTGCCGCGAAGAAGACGACGACTGCCCGGAAGGTCACTGCTGCCGCGAAGAAGCCGGCGGTCAAGAAGACCGCCGCTGCCGCGAAGAAGACGGCGACCGTGAAGAAGACCGCTGCGGCCAAGAAGCCGGTGGCGAAGAAGGCTGTGGCAAAGAAGGCTGTGGCAAAGAAGACTGTGGCCGTGAAGAAGACCGCCGCCGCCACGAAGAAGGCCGTTGCCGCGAAGAAGCCGGTCGCCAAGAAAGTGGCTGCGCCGAAGAAGGCTGTTGCCGCCAAGAAGGCCGCCAAGCCCGCCGTGAAGAAGGCCGTTACGCGCAAGCCGCGCGTGGTGAAGATGCCCGAGCCGATCGCCCCGACCATGGACGCGCCGGACGCGACCGTGATCACCACCTCCAACGAGCCGACCATCAACTAAGCCGAGCCGGCTCTCGGTGTTAAAAAAATGCAGGGGCAAGCCCCTGCATTTTTTGTTTCGGGCGCTGACAACGCCACTGGCCCAAACTTGAGGACGTTTTTGCGCCGCTTTTTTCAAAAAGCGGCCGCTTTCTTCTAGACGGCGCTTGGCGCCATCTGCGCCATCCAATCCTCGATCAAGCGGCGTGCGATCGAATCATGCCGCGGCAGGTTGAAGCCGAGTTCGCGATGGTTCGCGATATCCTCGCGCGTATACCAGCGTGCGTCCCGCATCTCCTCGGTCTCGAGCACGATCTCCTCGGTCAATGCCTCGGCATGGTAGCCGAGCATCAGCGACGCGGGGAACGGCCAGGGCTGGCTGGAGTGATAGGAGACCGCGCCGACCCTGACACCCACTTCCTCGAACACCTCGCGGCGCACGGAATCCTCCAGGCTTTCGCCCGGCTCCACGAAGCCGGCGAGGGTCGAATACATATTCCGCTCGATCGGGAATTTATGCGACTGGCCGAGCAAGGCGCGTTCGCCTTTGGTGACAAGCATGATCACCGCCGGGTCGCTGCGCGGAAAATGCTCGGTGCCCTGTTCGGTGCATTTCAGCACATAGCCGCCGCGCACAGGCACGGTCGGCGCGCCGCAGCGGGCGCAAAATTTCGTCTGTGCCCGCCAGTGCAGCATGCCGCGCGCCGTCGCCAGAATGGTTGCGTCGTCAGCCGGCAGCAGGGCTGTCAGGCTGCGCATGTCAACGAAGGCGCAGTCGGTCTGGCCGTAGAGGGAATGCGGATCTTCCTCAGCCGAGAGGTCCGCGGCGAAGACCGGTGTCTCATCCTGCAAGCCGAGAAAGACCCAGGGCGCGTCGAGATCGGGGCGGGCGACCAGCGAGGCCTTCGGCACCTCGCCGGATTCGATCAGGGCATCGCCGCGCCAGAATAACACGAAACGACTGCGCGGATCCCGCAATGCGGATTGCATCCAGGGATCGTCGCTGCGCCGATAGGCGGCGCGGTCGAGGGTGCCTCCGGTATAGGCGTTAGGTCGGCTGGGTGTGATCCGCTGCATCGCCGGCCAAATTGGCAGGAGCGGTGACGCGATGCAACCAGGGTGCTTGCGGTATTGCGCAGAACAGGGGATAATCACTTCGGGAGGTCGGCATCGGACATGCGCCTCGCCAACCCGGTCAGGGCCGGAAGGCAGCAGCCGCAACGAGTTTCCGTATGGGTCGTTGTCCGGTCTCCCACCCTTAAAACAAAGGTTTTTTGAGCCGCGCATGTCTGGTTTGTTTGCAGATGAATCGGCGCCGCCGGCTACAGGGCCTTCGTTGTTCGGCGATGAACCAGAAGCGCCGAAGGCCGCCGCCTATCGCGTTCTTGCCCGCAAATACCGTCCGCAGACATTCGCCGATCTGATCGGCCAGGAAGCGCTGGTACGCACTTTGCGCAACGCTTTCGCGATGAATCGCATCGCCCATGCCTTCATGCTCACCGGCGTGCGCGGCGTCGGCAAGACCACCACCGCCCGCATTCTCGCCCGCGCCCTCAACTGCACCGGGCCGGACGGGCAGGGCGGTCCCACCCCTGATCCTTGCGGCCTGTGCGAGAATTGCATCGCCATCCTCGCTGACCGTCATCCCGACGTGGTGGAGATGGACGCCGCCTCCAATACCGGCGTCGAAGATGTGCGCGAGATTATCGAGGCGACGCGCTTCCGCCCGCTCTCGGCGCGGACCAAGATTTTCATCATCGACGAAGTGCATATGCTCTCGCGTAACGCCTTCAATGCGCTGCTGAAGACGCTGGAGGAGCCGCCGCCGCATATCAAATTCGTGCTGGCGACGACGGAAATCCGCAAAGTGCCGGTCACGGTGCTGTCGCGTTGCCAGCGTTTCGATCTGCGCCGTGTCGCGGTCGCGGAGCTCGCCGCGCATTTCACCCGCATCGCCGAGCGCGAACAGGTCGCCATCGCGCCCGGCGCGATCGAGCATATCGCCCGCGCCGCAGACGGCTCGGTGCGCGACGGTCTTTCGCTGCTCGACCAGGCGATTGCCCGCGGCGCCGAGGATAACAGCGAAATCTCCGCCGCCATGGTCGCGGATATGCTGGGGCTCGCCGACCGCTCTTATGTGTTCGAGCTGATGGAGGCGGTGGTGGCGGGGGATGCCGCCAAGGCGCTCGCCATCGCCGACGGCGCTTATGAGCGCGGCGCCGATCTCGGCGTGCTGCTGGCCGATCTGCTTGGCCTCACGCATCTGCTCACGCGCATGAAATCGGTGCCGGCGCTCAGCACCAGCACCAGCCTGCCGGAGGCTGAGCGCACGCGCGGCGCGGCTCTTGTCGGCATGTTGAGCATCACTTTCCTCGGCCGGCTCTGGCAGATGCTGCTCAAGGGCGTGCAGGAGGTCGAGGCCGCGCCCGACCGCCGCGCCGCGGCGGAAATGATCCTGATCCGCCTTTGCCATGTGGCCGATATGCCGCCCCCGGGCGAGCTGCTCCGCCGCATTACCGAAGGCGGCGCTGGAAACGGCGCCGGCATTCCAGGCCCTTCGGGTGGCAGTGGCGGTGGCGGCGCGCGCGCCGTGGCGAACGGGAATGCCGCCTTCATGGCCGCGGCGGCGCCGCGTGCCATCACCTTCAACGATGTCGTGGCGCTGGCCTCGGCCCGGCGCGATGCGATGCTCTTTGCGCATTTGCGCCAGTCGGTGCATCTCGTGCGGTTCGCGCCGCCGGTGATCGAAATACGTCTGGAACCGCACGCGCCGCGCGACCTTGCGCAAAAGCTCGCGGCGCTGCTGGAGGCGGAGACCAACCGGCGCTGGACCATCGCTTTGTCCAACGCGCAAGGGGCGCCGACCCTCGACGAGGCGGAAGGTGCGGCCGCTGACGCCGCGTTGCAATCGGCCATCGACCATCCGCTGGTGCAGGCGATCCTTGAGACTTTTCCCGGCGCGAAAATTGAGGCACAGGCGCCGCAGATCGAGGACGAACCGGAATTGCCGGCAGACTGGGCGGCCATGACGCCGCCGGACGAACTCTACGAAGGAGATGACGAATGAAGAATATCGCAGGGCTGATGAAGCAGGCCCAACAGATGCAGCAGAAAATGGCCGAGATGCAGGCCAAGCTGGATGCTGACGGAACTCGTGGGCGTGTCCGGCGCCGGGCTCGTGCAGGTCACGCTGAACGGCAAGGGCGTGATGAAGCGCATCAAGGTCGATCCGAAGCTCGCCGATCCCGCGGAAATCGACATGCTGGAGGATCTGATCCTCGCCGCGCATGCCGACGCCAAGGGCAAGATCGACCAGATGGCGGAAGCCGAAATGAAGAATGCCACGGGCGGCATGAGCCTGCCGGCGGGGCTGAAGCTGCCGTTCTAGAGCATCATGGGCGGGCCCGAACTCGAGCGGCTGATCGCTCTGTTCGGCAAGCTGCCGGGGCTTGGGCCCCGCAGCGCCCGGCGAATCGTGCTCAAATTGCTGCGCGAGCGCGAGACGCGGCTGCTGCCGCTGGCCGAGGCGCTGCGCGCGGCGGCCGAGACCGTGCGCACCTGCTCGGTCTGCGGCAATCTCGACACGTCCGATCCCTGCACGATCTGCAGCGCGCCCGACCGCGAGCCGAAAATCTGCGTGGTCGAGAGTGTGGCGGATTTGTGGGCGCTGGAACGCGCGCTGGTCTATCGCGGCAGCCTATCATGTGCTGGGCGGTTCGCTTTCGGCTTTGGCCGGGCGCGGGCCGGAAGATCTGGCCATCGAGCCGCTGCTGGCGCGGCTGCGCGAAGCCCCGCCCGCGGAAGTGATCCTGGCCTTGCCCGCGACCGTGGAGGGTGCTGCCACCAGCCATTATCTCGTGGAAAAACTCAAGCCTCTGGGCATTCCGGTCTCGCGCCTGGCCCAGGGCGTGCCGATGGGCGGCGCGCTGGAAGTGCTGGATGAGGGCACGCTCGCCACCGCTTTGCGGGCGAGACAGGTCGGCTTAGAGGAAGGAAGAAAGTGGCCACTTTTTGTGAACAAAAAGCAGCACAAAAACTTTCTGGAAATTGGGCCATACGGCAACGAAACCAGCACGGGCCCAAACTAACAAAGTTTTTTTGCCACTTTTTGTTCACAAAAAGTAGTTCTTCCTTTCTTTTGTGTGCCTTTAAATCCCCATCCGATCGCGAAACCGGTAATACCACGATCCCAGCACCGTGAGCGGCACGCGCAACGCCTTGCCGCCGGGGAACGGGTAATAAGGCAGGTCGGCGAAGACATCGAAGCGCGCCGCCGTGCCCGCCACCGCCTCGCCCAGCAATCGGCCGAGAAGATGCGTCGTGGTCACGCCATGGCCGCTATCCCCATGGCTGAAATACACGCTGGGTGAGAGCCGCCCCATTTGCGGAAAGCGCGTCAAAGTGAGGGCGAAATTGCCGCTCCAGGCGTAATCGATCTGCCGCCCTTTCAGGCGCCGGAAAGGTTTTGTGCATCAGCGGCAGGATTTTTTTGCGGATGCTGGCCGGGTCCCGTCCGCCATAGACGATGCCGCCGCCATACAGGATCCGCCCATCCGCGCTGCGCCGAAAATAGTCCAGCACGTAATTGCAATCCTCGACGCAGACATTGGAGGGCAGCAAGCGTTTCCGCCAGCTCGCCGAGCGGCTCGGTCGCCAGCATCTGGCTCGAGACCGGCATGATCTTGCCGCCGAGCTCCGGCAGCAGGTCGCCGATATAGGCATTGCCGCAGACCAGCACATAGCTGCGCTCGCACCTCGCCCTGGGCCGTGCGCACCACCGGCTTGCGCGCCGGTCTCCACGTCGAGCACGCGGCTATTCTCGAAAATCCGCCCGCCCAGCAACTCGACCGCCGCGGCTTCGCCCTGCACCAGGTTCAGCGGGTGCAGATGCCCGCCCAGCGGGTCGAGCAGGCCGCCGACATAGCGGGCGCTGGTCACATGCGGCGCCAGCCCGGCGCGGTCCAGCAGCTCCAGCTCGGAATGCCCGTGCAGGGCCCAGACATGCTGCTCATGCTCCAGCCATTGCATCTGCTTGGGCGAAAGGGCGACCAGCAGCCCGCCCGGGACCAGGTCGCAGGCGATCGCATATTTTTCCACCCGTTCGCGGATGATTTTCGCCCCTTCCAGCGCCATGGCGCCGATCGCGCGGCCGGCAGGCTCGCCGTAGCGCGCGGCGATCACGTCCAGCGGGCGGGAATAGCCGTTGACGATCTGCCCGCCATTGCGCCCCGAGGCGCCGTAGCCGACGCGCACGGCTTCCAGGACGATGACGGAAAAGCCCCGCTCGGCCAGTTCGAGCGCGGCGGAAATGCCGGTGATACCCGCCGCCGATGACGCAGACATCCGCCTGTTCCGCCCCGCGCAGCGCCAAGCGCGCATCCTGCCGGTGCGCGGTGGCGGCATAATAGGAGGCGACATGGCCGCTTTCCTTCATGACCTTCCGCCCGCCAGCAGCGCCACGCCGAGCAGCGCGCAGAGGCTGGTGATGCTGATCACCATCAGCCGGATGCGCCAGGCCGCCTCGCGCGCCTGGCGCAGTACCTCGGCTTGCATATTCGCTTCCGCCGCCGTTACCCGTGCCGCGATCGGCCCCGTGCCATTGACGACCAGAGCGGCGGTGTCGGCATCCACCGTCATCGGGCAGGCGATTGATCGCCGCCTGTTGCGCGGCCGGAGTCGGCTGCCGCCAGCACCGCCTGCAAGGCCGCGCGCTGGTGCATCTCATCCACCGTGGGTGCCGGGATCGAAAAACTGGCGAATGTGCCGATCAGCCCCGGCATCAGGAAACAGATGAGCAGAAAGCCGATGCGGGAAGGGGAAACGCTCATGGGACCGAAACGTTTACCGGATCGGTCCAAGCTGTCAATTTACGGCGATCAGGACATCTCTTCGCGGATATCGCGCCATTCTTCCGTGAAGGGTTTCTTGCGGAAGGTCGCCCAGAAGAAGTTCATCGAGTAGCGGATGCCGATGGTGAACACGCCTTCGCCGACCAGCCGCCGGCCGGACAACTCGGCGGGCAGGCGGAAGGTGAATTTGACGCCGCCGACCTTGGAGAGCCGCCGGGCCATGTCCGTGTCCTCGCCGTAAAAGGAGAAGCGCAGGTCGGGGTTGCCGAGCTTCAGCATCGCGGCGCGTTTCACGACGAAATTCCCGCCTTGCAGCATCGAGCCGACATTCAGCACGAAACGGTTGAACAGATACATCGGTGAACGCCAACCGGTAGTAGGCGCCGACCACCACATTCACCCGGTTCGGCACACCGTAATAGATATAGGGGCCCGACAGGCCGACCAGCCTCGGGCCGCGCTCGAACTGGCGCAGAACCTCGGTCAGCCAGCCCGGCGGGATGACCGTGTCGGCATCGATATTGGCGATCAGCTCGCCCGTGGAGGCCGCGAATCCGGTCCAGCGCGCCTGCACCAGCCCTTTGCGCGGCTCGTCCACCACCACCACGCCCTCGATCGCCTCGGCCACCTCGCGGGTGCGGTCGGTGCTGGCATTGTTGACCACGATGATTTCGGCGTCCTGCCCCAGCACCTGGCCTGCCCGCTCGATCTCGGTCGCGAATGGCGGTGAGGGAACGGCTCAGAAGAGCCTGTTCGTTATAGGCAGGCACGACGAAACTGATCTTCATGATATTTCTCTGCTCCGTGGCGAATTCGGCGGCCTTCGCCGCCGGTCTGGCTTTCAACAGGGGAATGAGCATTGAAGGCGAATGACCCTTTCATGACATCGAAAATGCAGGCCGTAGCGTTGACATTGCTGCCTCCGCCCGGCATATCGCGCCATCTGTTAAACAATTTACCCGAGAGCTTGTGATGAAGATCCGTAACTCCCTGAAATCCGCGAAAGCTCGCGACAAGAATTGCCGCGTCGTGCGTCGCCATGGCCGGGTCTACGTCATCAACAAGAAGAACCCACGGATGAAAGCCCGTCAAGGCTGATCCCGCTCTTCTGATAGACATGCTTTTTGGAAAACCCGGCTTTGGCCGGGTTTTTTGTTGTCTAGGCTCAGAAAAGGGCCACTTTTTGCGTTTTCTCCTTTGGGGCATGGGCGCCGCCGCGATCGCGCGGCAGCAGATCAATAACCGCGCCGGCTGCCAGATTCTTTAAGCATCAGGACAGTGGCGTATGTGCTGAAGTGCCGCACGGCACTTGCCAACTGCAAAATAATGCCGAGATTGGCCGCGAAGCCAGACTAACGAATCCGGCTTGAGGAGAGACGAACTATGAAACAACCAGATCCGAAGGCCGAAATTCTGGCCCGTCGCGCCGAACTGGTGGCGGGACTCCGGACCATCCTGCCGGAGCGGGCGGTGATCGAGGATAAAATTTCGCTCAAACCCTACGAGACCGACGGCCTGGCCGCCTACCGGCAGACGCCGTTGGCCGTGGTGCTGCCCGAGACCGAGGCCGAGGTGGCGACGGTGCATGAAATTCTGTGCGGCGCATGGCGTGCGGGTGATCCCGCGCGGCGCCGGCACGTCGTTGTCCGGCGGCGCGCTGCCGCTCGCCGATGCGGTGGTCGTGGGCATGATGCGCATGAACCGCATTCTCGAAATCAATTACGCCGACCGTTACGCCGTGGTGCAGCCCGGCGTGACCAATATCGGCATCACCAACGCGGTCGCCGATGAGGGGTTTTTCTATGCGCCCGGACCCGTCCAGCCAGCTCGCCTGCATGATCGGCGGCAATGTCGGCATGAATTCCGGCGGCGCGCACTGCCTGAAATACGGCGTCACCGCGAATAACCTGCTCGGCCTGCGGCTCGTCACGATCGAGGGGGAGGTCCTGGAGATCGGCGGCAAACATTGCGATGCCGCCGGCTATGATTGGCTGGGGCTGATCACCGGCGCCGAAGGGCAGCTTGGCATCGTCACGGAAGTGACCGTGCGGATCCTGCGTTCGCCTGAGGGCGCGCGCGCCATGCTGGCCGGATTTGCCGCGAATGAGATCGCCGGCCAATGCGTGGACGCCATCATTTCTTCCGGCATCATCCCGGTGGCGCTGGAGTTCATGGACCGGCCGGCGATCCATGCCTGCGAGGCTTTCGCCCATGCCGGTTACCCGCTGGATGCCGAGGCGCTGCTGATCATCGAGGTCGAGGGTTCGGAGGAAGAGCAGACCGCGATGCTCGCCCGCATTCGTGAGATCTGCGAGCGCTTCAACCCGCTTTCGATGCGCGTTTCGGAAACGGCGGAAGAATCCGCGGCGATCTGGAAAGGGCGCAAGGGCGCGTTCGGCGCGATCGGGCGCATCTCGCCGGATTATCTCTGCATGGACGGCACCATCCCCACCGGCCGTCTGCCGGAAGTGCTGCGGCGCATCGGCGAGATGAGCGAAAGCTACAAACTCCAGGTCGCGAATATTTTTCACGCGGGCGACGGCAATCTGCACCCGCTGATCATGTTCGATGCCAACGATCCGGAGAGTTTCGCCCGGGCCGAGGCGTTCGGCGCGGATATTTTGACTCTGTGCGTCGAGGTCGGCGGCTGCCTGACCGGGGAGCACGGCGTCGGCATCGAGAAACGGGATCTGATGACCAAGCAATTCACCAAGCCGGAACTCGACCAGATGCGGCGCATCAAGAGTGCGTTCGATCCTGACTGGCTGCTCAACCCCGCGAAAGTGTTCCCGCTATGATGACGCCGCAGACGGAAGCCGAACTTGCCGCCCTGGTACGGGACGCCCAGGGCCCGCTCGCTGATCCAGGGCAATGGAACCAAAAGCGCGATGTTGCGCCCGGTGCAGGCGGCGCAAACGCTGAGCACGACGGGCGATGAGCGGCATCACCCTCTATGCCCCGAACGAGATGGTGATGAGCGCGCGCGCCGGCACGCCTTTGGCCGAGATCGAGGCCACGCTCGCCGCGCACGGCCAGCTTTTGGTCGCTGAACCGTCGCATCTGTTCGGCGAGGACCAGACGATCGGCGGTGTGGTCGGGGCCAATATTTCCGGCCCCAGGCGGATCAGTGGCGGGGCGATGCGCGACCATGTGCTCGGCGTGCGCCTCGTCAACGGCAGCGGCGAGATTCTGAATTTCGGCGGCCGGGTGCTGAAGAACGTGACCGGGCTCGATGTCTCCAAGCTCGTGACCGGCAGTTTCGGGACGTTAGCGGTGATGACGGAGGTCACCTTCAAGGTGGCCCCGCGCAGCGAGGCGACCGGCACGGTGGTGCTGCAGGGGCTCGACGCGAAGGCGGCGGTGAAGGCGCTCAGCGCCGGCCTCGGCTCGCCCTTTTCCGTCACCGGCGCGGCCTATTTGCCGGCGGCACAAAAAGCCTTCCTGCGCATCGAGGATTTTGCGCCGTCCGTGAAATATCGCTGCCAGGCGCTGGCCAAGCAGCTCGGCGCTGCCGAGATTCTCGAAACCGAGGCGAGCCTGGCGCTGTGGCGCGACATTCGCGACGGCAAAATGCTGCCACCCGGCGAGGCGTTATGGCGCGTTTCCGTCGCCCCTTCATCCGGGCCGGGCGTGCTGGATGCGGTTGCCGCTCATGGCGTCAGCGGCTTTCTCGATTGGGGCGGCGGGCTTGTCTGGCTGGCCGGGCCGGCGGAGCAGAAAGCCCATGACGCCGTCTGCGCCGCGGCGCGCGCCGCGCACGGCGTCTGGTGGCTGATGCGGGCCCCGGAAACATTGCGCGCCGCGGTCGATGTGCTGCCGCCCGAATCCGCCGCTTTGGCGGCGCTGCGCCGCCGCGTGCAGCAAAGCTTCGATCCGCGCGGCATTTTTAATCCTCTGAAATTGCAGGCTGCCTGAACCATGCAAACCAGTTTTACCGAGCTTCAGCTCGCCGACCCGGAAATCAGGGTCGCCAACGATATTCTTCGTACCTGCGTGCATTGCGGGCTGTGCACCGCCACATGCCCGACTTTCGTGACCCTGGGCGACGAGCTGGATTCGCCGCGCGGGCGCATCTATTTGATCAAGGACATGCTGGAGAACAACCGCCCCGCGGCAGCGGAGGAGGTTCTGCATATTGATCGTTGCCTCTCTTGCCTCTCCTGCATGACGACCTGCCCCTCGGGTGTGGATTATATGCACCTGATCGATCATGCCCGCGTGCATGTGGAAAAAACCTATAAGCGGCCTTTGAGCGAGCGTTTCCTGCGCGAGGTTCTGGCGCGGGTTCTACCTTATCCGGCGCGAATGCGGGCGGCGCTGCGGCTGGCGCAGCTGGGCCGCCCGTTGGAATTTCTGTTGGCGGGTGAGGGCATGTTCGCAAAGCGCCTGCGCGCCATGGTGAAACTGGCGCCGCTGCAGCAGACGCCGCCGCAACGGCTGGAAGGCACTGTGCACAAGCCGGTCGGCGCGCGGAAAGGGCGGGTGGCTTTGCTCGCCGGCTGTGCGCAGCAGGCGATTGGCCCTTCGATCAACGATGCCACCATCGCGCTGCTCAACCGGCTCGGGATTGAGGTCGTCATCCCGGCTGCCGCCGGGTGCTGTGGCGCGCTGGTTCATCATATGGGCCGGCATGAGGAGGCATTGGCGGCGGCGCGGCGCAATGTCGCGGCCTGGATGGGCGAGGTGAAGCAGGGCGGGCTCGACGCGGTGATCGTCAACACTTCGGGCTGCGGCACGGTCCTGAAGGATTACGGGTTCTTGCTCCGCAACGAGCCGATGAGCGCCGATGCGGCGAAAATCTCGGCTCTGGCCATGGATATTTCCGAATATCTGCTGAAAATCTACGAGCCCACGCGCGAAGCACCGGATCTCACCGTCGCTTATCACGCCGCATGCTCGTTGCAGCACGGCCAGAAGATCACCACGGCCCCGAAAACCCTGCTTCGCAAAGCAGGCTTTGCCGTGGTGGAGCCGAAGGATGCGCATCTTTGCTGCGGCTCCGCCGGCACCTACAACATCATGCAGCCGGAAATCGCCGCGACTCTTGCGGCGCCGCAAGCTGGATACGCTGAAGGCGAAAGCCCCGGACGTGATCGCCGGCGGCAATATCGGCTGCCTGACCCAACTGGCCGGTGACGGAATCCCCACCGTGCACACGATCGAGCTGCTGAACTGGATGGCCGGTGGGGAAAAGCCGGCGGCGTTGGGGTAAGAAGGAAGGAAGTAAGTGGCCGCTTTTTGGAAAAAGCGGCGCAAAAACTTTTTTGAACTGGGCCCGAGGCGCTGAAACCGCACGGGCCCAAATTAATAAAGTTTTTTTGCTACTTTTTGTTCACAAAAAGTAGCGCTTCCTTGCTTCCCAGCGAGGCAAGAACATCCCCGTCTGTCGGCGGTAGGCATCATAATCCGGCGCCAGGGCGGAGCGGGCGAATTTCCGCTCTTCCCGCGAAGCGGCCTGAAAATAGAGCGCTCCCATGACGAGAGGGACCGCCCAGGTGCCGGGCCCCGCCGCGCTGACCGCCGTGCCGATCCAGAACAGAATGTAAGAGAGATAGAACGGGTGCCGCACGTAGCGGTATGGCCCGTGACAAAACAGAATATCCGGGGCGTCGGTGGCAAAAGCGAGCGTTGGCGGCGTTGAGCGGGTGGCGCGGATGGTCCAGACGAATAGCCAGAGCGCGAGGCCGAGGAGCAGCGCCACGACAGGCCAGGACGCGGCGCCATGGCGCAGCTGCCAGAGGAAATGGAGAAAGCCGAGCAGGCTTGCGGTGCCGATCAGCCTCATGCCTGGCGGCATCGCGCCGGTGGCGCGAAAATGCCCCTTCACGGCCCAGCTGAAAGAGGCGAAGCGGGCAAGACCGAGGCCGGCGACGAGCGGTGTGGCGATGTCCAAGGCTCAGCCCTCCGCGAACAGGGTAACGGTTTCGCCGCGCATCAGCCCGGCATAGGCGCGCCGGCGATTCTCATCCGTTGCGACATAGGGGATGTCAGACATCAGCTGCGCGAAGCGTTCACGCGGGCAAAACATCAGATCGGTCTCGAATTTCACGCCGGCATAGCGGCGCGGGCCGTCGACATAGGAAAAATGCATGCGCTGATAAAAGGAGGTGTGGTTACACCGTACGCAGTTCAGCATCATGTCGGCATCGGTCTCGATCACCAGGAGTGACACGAAGCGGAACAGCACGAAGACCAGTTCGCCTTCGGCGGCGAAATCCGGGTGCCGTACCAAACGGTTGATTTCCGTTAACCGGGCGGGCCGGCCGCAGCGCCCGGATGCGGCCAGCCTGGCGACTGCTTCGGGAAAAATGCGGCTGGCCGGGAGTTCTTCCTGAGCGTCGGCGCCCCAGTCGAGTGTGCAAAGCCGTACCGAAGCCACCGGCCGCCGGTGCTTGGAGATCACGATCGAGCGGTTGGCCGGGCGCAAATCGTCGGCATCGGAAAACAGGCCGCCGGGCTGCGGATCGATATAGCCGCCGGATAAATAACTGCGATGGCGAAGGGCATAGGCATCGGCTTTCGTCGCATCGTCCAAAGCGAGGCGCGCGGTCAGGCCGCCGCCGGAAAAATTTTGAGACAAGGGCGCGCCGCGAAGAAGATTTGTCGTGACAGCTTGCAAAGGCGGCATTTCCTTCTCTTTTTTTCCTTCGAAAACGCGTATTCAGATTGGATAACTCAACCTGCGCGGGCAGAAAAAATTCATTAGGATATCGTAGTTATCTGGTCTAAAAATATAACAACTCTTCGTGTTTGTCGTGGCAAGGGCGAAGGGTTTCAAAACTTTGACATTTTTAGACTAACTGATCGTTACCGATGTTTCGGCGTTCGTATCTGTGGCGCTTGGCGTTTGATGAAATAACACGCGAAGAATGATGTTCGTCAAATAGGGTGGGTGTTATTCTCTGGTCGGAATAAAATACCGTGATTTGTGAGGTTCGGTTTCGTTTGAGGATTGTTGGTTGGCTGTCCAGGGTTGTTGGCGATGTCGTCCTGGGCGTTGCTGTTGAGGCTGTTTCTGTGAGGGCGATGTCGCCGCAAGGATACGAGGCATAAACTTTACCTATCGCCGCCAGCGCGTCGTGCGCGGTCGGCCGGAAAAGCAGGGGGCTGTCTATTCAAGCGGTTGGCACACGCGATCGCAGAGCCAGGGGACGCAGGTTGTTCGTCCCGTCACGCCGTCTGCTCAGACGGTGCGTGCGGTCCTTGGTCGCGCTGAGGAAATTCGCCTTCCACCTGCAAATGCCTGAAGATTTCGCCGAACGTCTCTACATCGAGCAGGCATGGGATTTCAGCCGCATCATCATCGCGATGTCGCTGCTCGGCCTCGCCACCATCGCTTTGTTGTTCCTGGAATTCCGCTTCAATGCCCAGGCGCCGCTGCATGATACGGTCATGCTGGCGGTCGCGTTCTGCTATGGCGCCGTGATCAGCCGGGCACGAGGCTGGCTGCTTCACCGCCGCCCCAGCGGCGCGGATGCTCATCTCTATATAAGAAATATGATCCGGCTGATCGCGCTCTTAGGGGTGCTATGGTCGATTCTGCTCATTCTATTGCTACGCCATGAGCAAGGCAGTCAGTTGGCACTGCTTTACGGCATCATGGTCGGTTGTCTGGCGACACCGGTGATGGTTTCGCCCATTTCCTGTGCCATCGCCTATTGGCTGCCGATTTCGATCGGGATCATGGTGGCGCTGGTCGCCGCCCCGGATGTCCAGCTGGTGACCATGCTCGCCCTCATGTCCTTCATCGCGCTCACGGGATTTTGCGTCGTGTTCCTGAATCAGCGTTGGACTGAACGTGTGATCGGCGCGATTCGGCTGGAAGAGAATGCCGAACTGATCAAGCTACTGCTGCGCGATTTCGAGGAGAGCTCGAGCGATTGGCTGTGGGAGACGAATGCGGCGATGGAGCTGAAGCGGGTCAGCCCGCGTCTGGCAGAGGTCGTGCAGCGCCCGGTCGCGAGCCTGTCTGGGCGTTTTCCCGAGGCGCTGCTCGGCGAGGCCGTGGGCCATGGCACCCATCCCGGTGCGCCGATCGAGCGGCTGCAAAGGGCGATCGACGAACGCGCGCCGTTTCGCGATCTGGTGGTGCCGGTGCGGATCCAGGGCGAGGACCGTTACTGGTCGCTGACCGGCAAGCCGATCCTCGATAAATTCGGCCGCTTCGCCGGTTATCACGGCATCGGTTCGGACATTACGGGGCAAAGGCGGCAGCAGGAGCAGATCGTTTTTCTCGCCCGGCACGACAGTCTGACCAAGCTCGCGAACCGCGTGCTGTTCGATGAGGTGCTGCGCGATGCCTGCGCGCGCAGCGCCGAAACCGGCGTGGCATTGCTGTGCCTCGATCTCGACCGGTTTAAGGCTATCAACGACACGCTCGGCCACGCCACCGGCGATGCGGTGCTGGTCGCGGTCGCTGAGCGGTTGCATGGCTGCCTGCGCGAGCGTGACATCGCCGCCCGTCTCGGTGGCGATGAGTTTGCCGTGATTGTCATGTCCGACGACGTGGCGGAAATCGCCGCGGTCGCCGAGCGCATCGTCGAACGCGTCTCATGTCCTTATCAGTTCGACGGCCAGCTGGTGCGGATCGGCGTCAGCATCGGTATTTCCCGGGCGCCGGAGGATGGCTGCAATGTCGGTGCGCTGCTCAAAACCGCCGATCTCGCGCTCTATCGGGCGAAGGCCGACGGGCGCGGCGGCTGGCGGTTTTACGACCCGGAAATGGACGAGCGCTTGCAGGAGCGGCGGGCGTTGCAAGCGGCCCTCATCCTGGCGTTGCCGCGCCAGGAGTTCAAACTGGAATATCAACCGATCGTCAGCCTCACCGACCGGCGGATTCTCGGCGCGGAGGCGTTGTTGCGTTGGCGCCACCCCGAGCGGGGCCTGCTGGGGCCCGATGAGTTCATCGCCATTGCCGAGGAAGCGGGATTGATCGGCCCGATCGGCGAATGGGTGCTGCAGCAGGCCTGCCTGGAGGCGGCACGCTGGCCCGACGGCATCACCATAGCCGTCAATCTCTCGCCGCTGCAATTCCGGGACGCGGGGCTGGTTGAACGTATCCTGAAAACCCTGCGCAGCGCGGGCATGGACCCGAAGCGCCTGGAACTTGAGATCACTGAAACCGCCATCCTCGAGACCCGCGAGCAGACAATCGCGGCGCTATGGGCGCTGCATGGCGAGGGTGTGCGCATCGCCCTTGACGATTTTGGCACCGGCTATTCCTCGCTCAGCTATTTGCAGCGTTTTCCCTTCGACAAGATCAAGATCGACCGCTCCTTCATTCGTGATCTCGGCGATGAGAAGGATGACAGCTCGATCATCCTGGCCATTATCGGCCTGGCCGAGCGCATGAACATGATCGTCACGGCCGAGGGGGTGGAAACCGGCGAGCATGCGGTGTTGCTGACCTCCTATGGCTGCGCCCAGGCGCAGGGCCATCTGTTCTATCGCGCGCTGGCGCCGGAAAAATTCGCCGAACTCCTGGCGGCGGAGCGGCGGATCGACGAATGGCAGGAGCGCGCCGTCCCGGTCGCGCCGCCTATCCCTTGATATGTATATGTGAGAGGGCGGAGGTGAGCGGCCAACCGTAAGGTATGCCAACCGTAAGGTGTGCCAATGGTAAGGTGCGAGGGGAGTAGGGCGCGTCGACATAAGCGGGGGCGGGCGCGGAAAATGCCCTGGCCTGTTGCGGCGGAAACAGCTTAATAGCCCTCCATGACGAAACCGCTGACGCCGTCCATTCTCTCCAGCGCCGCCGGGGCCAGCCCCGCTATGGTGCAATGGTTCACCATCAAGGCGCAGCACGAAGACGCCCTGCTGTTTTTCCGCATGGGCGATTTCTATGAGCTGTTTTTTGCCGATGCGCAGGCGGCGGCGGCGGCGCTGGATATTGCGCTGACCGCCCGTGGCCAGCATCAGGGCCAGCCGATTCCGATGTGCGGCGTGCCGGCCGGCCAGAAGGAGATGTATCTGGCGCGGCTGATCCGCCGCGGTTTCCGGGTTGCCATCGTCGAGCAGATGGAAGACCCGGCGGCGGCCAAGGCGCGCGGGGCCAAAGGGCCGCTGGCGCGCGAGGTGGTGCGGCTGGTGACCCCGGGCACTTTGACGGAAGAGAGTTTGCTGGAAGCGGGCAGGGCCAATTTCCTGCTCGCCGTGGTCGGGGAGGGCGCCTCGCTCGGCCTGGCCTGGGCCGATATTTCCACGGGCCTGTTCGAAACCCAGGAGGTGGAGGCAACCGGCCTCGCGGCCATGCTAGGCCGCCTCGACCCGGCGGAAATTCTGTGTCCCCAGGACGCTTGAGCTCGGCCCCTATGAGGCACGCCGCGTGCCCACGCTGCGTCTGGCCATGCAGCTGCCGGCCAATGCGGCGGCGGCGCGGCGCGAGGTGGCGGAAAAATTTGGTGCCGCCAGCCTGGATGCGTTCGGCAGCTTCAGCGATGCCGAAGCGCTCGCCGCCGCCCAGGCGCTGGCCTACATCACCGCCACGCAGATGGGCGCGATGCCGCGCCTCTCCCGCCCGGCTTCGGCTGGTGCCAGCGGCCAGTTGGCGATGGATGCGGCGACCCGCGCCAGCCTGGAAATTTTGGGCAGCCGTGGCGGCGCCGAGGGCGGTAGCCTTCTGGCCGCCGTCAAACGCACCGTTTCCGCCGCCGGCGCGCGGCTTCTGGCATCCTGGCTCGCCGCCCCGCTGACGGAGCTTGCCCCTTTGCAGGACCGCCAGGCCGCCTGGCTCACCTTGCGCGACCATGACCAGGCCGAGCCTTTGCGGGGCGTGCTGCGCGGCGCGCCGGACATGGCGCGCGCGCTCAGCCGCATCGCGCTCGGCCGCGCCGGGCCGCGCGACCTTGCCGCCATCGCCGCCGGGCTTGGCATTGGCCGTCAGGCCGTGCCGCTGCTGCCGGCGGGTGCCGGGCTGCTGGAGGCAGCTTCGCGTTCCCTCGACCCGGCGCCGGGGCTGGAAGCCACCCTGGCTGCTTCCTTGGCCGAACCGGCGCCGCTCCGCCTCGATGATGGCGGCGTGATCGCCGAGGGGTTCGACCCCGAGCTCGATGCCGAGCGGCGGCTGCGCGATGACACGCGCCAGGTGATCGCCGCGTTCCAGAGCGAGCTGGCGACGCGCTACGGCGTCGCCTCGTTAAAAATCCGCCACCATGCGCAGCTTGGCTATGTGGTCGAGGTGCCGAACGCCGCCGCCGAAAAGCTGCGGGAAAACCCGGAGCTGATCCTGCGCCAGGGCATGGCGAACGGCGCCCGCTTCACCCATCCGGAACTCTCAACGCTGGACCAGCGCATCGCCGAGGCGGCGGCGCGGGCGGCGGCGCGGGAGAAAATCGTGTTCGGCTGGCTGCTCAAACAGGTGCTCGAGCATGCCGAGGCGCTGGCTTCCTGCGCCGACGCGCTGGCGCTGCTCGATGTGCTGCAATCGGCGGCCACGCTTGCCGCGACCCAGCGTTATTGTTGCCCTGAGCTTACTGAAGGTGAAGAATTCTTTCTGAAGGCCGGGCGCCATCCGGTGGTCGAGGCGGCGCTTGCCGCCCGGCACCGCGTTCATCCCCAACCATTGCGACCTTTCCGCGGGGCAGCGGCTGATGCTGCTGACCGGCCCGAACATGGCAGGCAAATCCACGTTCCTGCGGCAGAATGCGCTGCTGGTGATCCTCGCCCAGGCCGGGCTGCCGGTGCCGGCGGAGGAGCATGCGGCTGGGGCTGGTGGACCGGCTGTTCTCCCGCGTGGGTGCTGCCGACGATCTCGCCTCAGGCCGCTCCACCTTCATGGTGGAGATGATCGAAACCGCCGCCATCCTGCATCAGGCCGGGCCGAAAAGCTTTGTCATCGTCGATGAGATCGGCCGCGGCACCGGCACGCGCGACGGGCTTGCCATCGCCCAGGCGGTGTTGGAAACACTGCACAATGGAAATCGCTGTCGCGCCATATTTGCTACACATTTCCATGAGTTATTCCAGCTGGCCGAGGCGCTGCCACGGCTCACGCCGCACACGATGCGGGTGAAGGAGTTTCGCGGCGAGGTGGTGTTCATGCACGAAGTTGTCCCGGGTGCAGCGCAGCGAAGCTGGGGTGTTCATGTCGCCCGCCTGGCTGGCGTGCCGGAAGCCGTCGCCAAACGCGCGGAAACCCTGCTCAAGGCCGCCGAACGCACCGCCCCGGCGCCGGCACCTTTGCCGCTTTTCGCCGCCGCCCCGGCGCCGACGGAAGAGCGTGACGAGGTGCTGGCCGAGCTCGAGCGGCTGGACCCGGACCAGATGAGCCCGCGCGCGGCGCTGGAGGCACTCTATGCGCTGCGCCGCCGCTTTGTGCAGAACGGGGTCCGCGAAGCAGGTGATTGAGCCGCTTCCCTACCTCACGAAATTATTCCCAGATCGAAAGTGCCGCCTGCGTTTCCAACTTCAGCAAGATTGATCTACCGTGTCGCAAATGCCTCAAGCTGAGAAACCGCCTGAAATTGCTGCTGCCCTGGCCGCTTTGGTGCCGGAGGGCAATCCACCGCCGCGCGACGAGGCTCTGTGCGCCTTCCGCCGACAGCTCGGGCGGCTCCAGGCCCATGTGCAGCAGCGTTTCGAACGCGACGGGCTGAACGGCCTGGCCGCGGCCCGGCTGCATGCGCGGCTGATGGACGAGCTGGTCAATGCCTTGTTCGGCTATGCGCTGGCGATGGCGCCGATCGAGCCGGGAGACCGGCTCGCCGTGGCGGCCACCGGCGGCTATGGCCGCGCCACGCTGGCACCTTTCTCCGACATTGATCTGCTGTTCCTCACCGGCGGCACAGGCGGCCCGAAAGTCGCCGGCGCGGTCGAGTTCGTGCTCTATTTCCTCTGGGATCTGGGCTTGAAGGTCGGCCATGCCACGCGCTCGATCCCCGACTGCCTGCGCGAGGCGAAGGCTCGATGTCACCATCCGCACCTCGATGCTCGATGCGCGCTGCCTGAGCGGCGACCGCGCTTTGTTCGCCGATTTCCACAAGGCGTTCCGGGCCGACTGCGCCGCCGACGGCCCAGCCCATTACATCACCGCGAAGCAGGCCGAGCGCGCCGCGCGCCATCGCCGCTTCGGCGAGACGCCCTTCATGGTCGAGCCGAATGTGAAGGAAGGCAAAGGCGGCCTGCGCGACCTGCAGACGCTCTATTGGCTGTCGCGCTATGTCTTCAACACCTTCGCCATGAGCGAGCTGGTGGGCAAGGACGCGCCGGGCGGCGGGATCCTCACCGAGACCGAGGCCCGCGCCTGCAAGCGCGCCTGGGAATATCTGTGGACCGTGCGGATGCATCTGCACTACGTCGCCGGCCGCGCCGAGGAGCGCCTGACCTTCGACCTGCAGCCGGTGGTCGGCGCGCGCATGGGCTATACGCGCCACGGCAGGCAGGATGGCGTGGAACGCTTCATGCGCCATTATTTCCTGGTGGTGCGCGAGGTGGCACGCGTGACCGGCGTGCTCGAGCCGGCTTTGACGCGCGCGGCCTTAGGCCCGCCGGCGATCGTCGCCACCACCGATGCGGCGCTGATGCAGGCCGGCTTCGTGCTGGCCGACGGCAAGATCCTCTTCGCGCCCGGCCGCGAGCCGGAAACCGATCCGACCGCGATTTTCCGCATCCTCATCAGCGCCCGTGACCGCGGGCTGGAGCTGCACCCGCTCGCTTTGCGCATGCTGATCCGCTCGGCGCCGCTCGCCGCCGAACTGCGCGGCGACAAAAAGGCCGCCGCACTGTTCCTCAACCTGCTGTGCGGCGGCGATGAGGCGGCGCGGCGACGAGCCGGCCTGCGATTCATCGCGCTGGATGACGCTGTTGAACGAAACCGGCGTGCTCGGCCGCTATATGCCGGATTGGCGCCGCATCGTCGGGCAGATGCAGTTCGACACCTACCATGTCTATACGGTCGACGTGCATTCGGTGCAGGCGGTGAAGGTGCTGAACGCCATCGAATCCGGCGACCTCACCGAAGTGGCGCCGGTCGCGAGCGACCTGATGGAACAGGTGCAGTCCCGCCGCGCGCTCTATGTCGCGGTGCTGCTGCACGATATCGCCAAGGGGCGCGGCGGCGACCATTCAGAACTCGGCGCGGAGCTGGCACTCTCGCTCTGCCCGGCGCTCGGCCTTACCGCCGAGGAGACGGAAATGGTCTCCTGGCTCATCCTGCACCATCTGCTGCTGAGCCAGACCGCCTTCTCGCGCGACATCGACGACCCGAAGACCATCCTCGACCTCGCCGACACGATCCAGTCGCCGGAACGGCTGCGCCTGCTGCTGATCCTGACCGTCTCCGACATTCGCGCGGTCAGCCCGAAAGTCTGGAACGGCTGGAAGGCGACGCTGTTGCGCGAACTCTACGCGCGCGTCGCCGAAGTTCTGGAAGGCGGGCTTTCCACCACCGAGCGCGATACGCGCATCGCCCGCGTGAAGGACGTGGTGGCGAACCTGCTGGAAGACTGGCCGGACGAAGCGCGCGAAGAATTCCTCTCGCTCGGTTATCCAAGCTATTGGCTCGGCTTCGACCCGGAGAGCATCGAGCGCCATGCGCGCATGATCCGCGACGCCAGGCTGCGCGACGCGCCGCTGACCGTGAACGCCGAACCGCTGCCGGCCCGCGCCGTCACCGAAGTGGTGATCTACACCGCCGACCATGCCGGGCTGTTCAGCCGCATCGCCGGCGCGCTCGCCATCGCCGGCGCCTCGATCGTCGACGCGCGGATCCATACGCTGACCGACGGCATGGCGCTGGATACGTTCTGGATCCAGGACGCGGCCGGCGGCCCTTATGACGCGCCGCACCGCCTGGCCAAACTCTCCGCTTTGATCGAACAGGCACTCTCCGGCCGGCTGAAGCTGGATAGCGAAATCCGCAAGGCCACCAACAGCCTCATCCCCGGCCGCATGCGCGCCATCCATGTGCCGCCGCGCGTGGTGGTCGATAACCGCGCCTCCAACCGCCACACGGTCATTGAAGTGAACGGCCGCGACCGGCCCGGCCTGCTGCACGACGTGACGGCGGCCATCTCCAGCGAAGGCCTGCAAATCGCCTCGGCCCATGTCACGACGTACGGCGTGCGCGCGGTGGACGTGTTCTACGTGAAGGACGTGTTCGGCATGAAGGTGGAGAATGAACGCAAACTCTACCAGCTCCGCCAGGCACTCCTCGCCGCCCTGACCCCCACCGCTGAAGACCCGCCACCGGCATCGTCACGTCGGGTTAGTGCGGCTTAAGGTAGGAAGGGAAGGGCTTCTTTTTTGAAAAAAAGAAGCAAAAAACTTTTTTGAATTTGGGCCCGTGCGGTGTCAGAGGCACGGGCTCAACGAAAACCATCGAACCTGATGGGGGACAGATCATGATTTTTGTTGCGGCCCTTTCGAACGGCGCGACAAATTCATGCGACGAAAAAACCCTCGTGCACTTTGCGCGGCAATTTATGAGGCATGTCTATGCCCTTCATCGATTTGAGCCATGATTTTGCAGATGGTATGCCCGGCTTTTCGCTGCGCCGGGATGGCGAGGTAAAGCAATTCACGGCAAGCGTCAGACCTTTCCTTACCCATGAAGCGTCAGCGCCATTCTATGAGGGGAAGGCGAGTTTTGAGATCACGGAAGTCAACTTCCAGACCTCGATTGGCACCTACCTGGATGCACCACGGCATCGTTGGGCAGAGCGCCGTGACATCGGCTCCTTACGCTTGGATGAGGTCATACTGCCGGGCGTGCGAATAGAAGTGCCAAATGCAAAGCCAAATGAGCGTGTCGGTCTTGACCGCCTTGACTTGCCTGGTGATCTCTCAGGTCGAGCCGTGCTTGTCCGCTTCGATTGGGACAAGCATTGGGGGAGGCCGATCTATGACGATTACCCTTTTCTGGACGGTGACGTCATCGAAGCTTTGATCAGCCGTGGCGCCAAACTGCTTGGCGTTGATACGTTCAACGTGGATACGCGCGCCGATCCTGAACGACCAGCACACACACAGCTGCTTGGGCGGGACATTTTGATTGTCGAAAACCTGCGCGGCCTCGACCAGCTTCCGCCAGATGGATTTCGTTTCTTTGCTGTTCCTATCAAAGCTGTTGGTGCGGCCGCAATGACGGTTCGTGCATTTGCCGAGACCGGTCTATAAGAACGCCCAAGCGCTTCGTTCGGATAGACAGCATGCCTCTCGTGTCAGGCATTGCGCTGAGAGTTCGACCTGTGACCACAGAACTTTCCTCGCGTCGGCTTAAGCCTAAGCGACCGCCAGCAGGCTATCCGTAACCGTCTCAGTCGCATTCACCGGCGGGCCAAAGAGAACTTCGCAAGTGGCGCCGTTGCCGAGTTCGGCGACGACGGTGCCATCGGCACCCTGAGGAATTTGGTTTGGGCCGGAATTGATCGGTCCCATGGTCATGACACGCGTGTCGTCGGAAAGCGCTGCATTCGAAGCGGGGGTAGGTGAAGTCAAATTCGTCACGTTTGGCCTCCATATCGATCCGGAACCGTGGCTAACGTTAGTCGGAACGAATATACAATCGCAAGTCGTAACTTTACGTTATCGATAGGATATACTTTTAACTGAAGAGAAAACAGACTTTTTGACGGTTGAGTATATCCAGCAATATCAATCGATTGTGCGTTTGCGGGGAGTGGCCTCGAGATGTTCGAGAGTGCTGTCGAGGCGGAGGTGTCTTCTAAATTTAAAGACTTTCTCTGCCAAAATGTCTGCGGTGGCAGGAAGAAAGAGGCCGCTTTTTGAAAAAAGCGGCGCAAAAACTTCTGCTAGTTTGAGCCTGAGGGGCTGAAACAGCACGGGCCCAGTTTAAAAAAGTTTTTTGCTTCTTTTTTTCAAAAAAGAAGCGCTTCCTTCCTTCCTCAATCCATAACCTCCACCTGCGCCGGCCGAGCCGGCGCTTTGCCGGGTTTGCGCATCAGCAGCAGGCAGGCGGCGGCGGGCAGCACGGTGATCAGCAGGAATTTGTAATCGTCGATATAGGCGATGACCTGCGCCTGGGTGTTGATCGTGCGGTTCAGCAGCGCGGCGCCGGCCGGGGTGGTGGGGTTGAGCATGCGGGTCACGGCGCCGCCAGCCTGCAGGGGGCGGGCGAAGGGGTTGATGTATTGCGCCAGCACGGCGTGTTCGTATTGCGTCTGGTGGTCGAGCAGGGCGGAGGTGATGGAGATGCCGATGGCGCTGCCGACGTTGCGCACGAGGCTGAGCAGAGACGCGCCCTGGGTGCGCAGTTCCGGCTTCATGGTGAAAAATGACACGACTTGCAGCGGCACGAACACGAAGCCGAGGCCGACGCCCTGGATGACGATGGTGACAATCATCATCCATTCGGATTCGTTCTGGGTCCAGGTCTCCTGCATGGCGAGGGAGGCGCCGAGCGCCAGATAGCCGCTCAGCATAACCAAGCGCGGGTCGAGGCGGTTCGTCACGCGCCCGGCGATCATCATGGCCGCCATGGTGCCAAGGCCCCGTGGCGCCAGGACGAGGCCGGCGGTTTCCACCGGATAATTGCCGAGATTTTCGAGGAAGGGGGCGAGCAGCGCCGAGGAGGCGAGCAGCACCATGCCGACGGAAAACATGGTGATCAGCCCGGCGACGAAATTGCGGTCGTTGAAAATCGCCCGTGGAATGAAGGGCGCCCGCGCCGTGACCATATGCACGAGGAACAGATAGAAGCCGAGCCCGGAGAGAATGAAACAGGCGATGATGGTGGTGGAGGTCAGCCAATCCAGCTCCTCGCCACGGTCGAGGCCGATTTGCAGCCCGGCAAGGCCCAGCGAGAGCACGAGGAAGCCGAGCCAGTCGAACGAGCTTTTCGGCGCCAGCTTCTCCTTTGGCATGAGAAACAGCAGGCCCAGTATGGCGATGATGCCGAACGGCAGGTTCACGAAGAACACGTAGCGCCAGTTGAAATCATAGGTGAGATAGCCGCCCAGTGTTGGGCCAAGGATCGGCCCGACCATCACCCCCATGCCCCAGAGCGACATGGCCGAGCCGCGCTGCTCCGGCGGGTAGATGTCCAGCAGGGTTGCTTGTGAGAGCGGCACCAACCCGGCGCCGAAGGCGCCTTGCAGCATGCGGTAGAGCACCATTTGCGTCAGCGAGCCGGCGATGCCGCACAGCATCGAGGTGATGGTGAAGCCAGCGAGGCAGGCGATGAAGAGGTTTTTCCGGCCGAAGCGGTTGGCGAGCCAGCCGATCGGGGCGGTCAGGATCGCCGCCATCACCACGTAGGAGGTCAGCACCCAGGTGATCTGGTCGGCCGAAGCGGAGAGGCTGCCCTGCATATAGGGCAAAGCGACATTGGCGATGGTGGAGTCCAGCGCCTGCATCAGCGTCGCGATCATCAGGCAGATGGTGATCAGCGCGCGATGCGGTGTCTCCTGGGAGGTGGCGCTTGGCTCTGGCATCAGAACAGGTCCGACAAATGCCTGTGGTGATCAGTGTCGATGGCGATTTCCGTGCTCATCCCGTCACGCAGCGGCAGGTCTTTCGGGCCAGAGACGATATGGACCCGCACGGGGATGCGCTGGACCACCTTCACCCAGTTGCCGGAGGAGTTCTGTGCCGGCAGGATGGAGAATTCCGAGCCGCTGGCCGGGCTCAGGCTCGCCACCACGCCGTGCCAGGTCTGGCCCGGATAGGTATCGACGCTGATCGACACCGGCTGGCCCGGGCGCACCCAGGTGAGGGCGTCTTCCTTCGGCTGGGCGGTGATCCAGACATCCGTGTCGGAGACGAGCCCGAAAGCGGCGGTGCCGGCTTGGAGGTACATTCCGGGCTGCAACTGGTCGACCTCGGTGACATGGCCCGAGAAGGGCGCGTGCACGACGCTGTGCCGTTGTGCCAGCAAGGCATTGTTCAGTGCCGCCAGCGCGGTCTGATATTCCGGCGTCTGCTCGACCGGGATGTCGGCCTTGCCGCTCAGCTTGACGAGCTGCAACCCGGCTGCGGCTTCGAGCTGGTCCAGCTTGGCCTGGTCCGTCTGCACCGTGTAGCGGGCGTCATCATAGGTCGAGCGTGTCACGCCGCCATTGCCGACCACTTGGGCATAGCGATGCAGGTTGCTTTGATCTTCGGCGAGCTGGGCGCGTTGCGCGGCGATCTGCGCCAGCGCTTCGGCATAGCCGCGCTTGGCGGCGTCGATATCGAGCACGGCCTGGGCGAGCTGGGACCGGGCGTTGGCCACGGCGATGTCGAAATTATCCGGGTCGAGGCTGAACAGGAGCTGCCCGGCTTCGACATGCTGGTTGTTATGGACGTAGACCTTGCCGACCAGCCCGGACACGTCGGTGGAGAGCGAAACTTTCGCCGCCTCGACATAGGAGTCGTCGGTCGAGACATATTGGCCGCCCTGCAGCCAGAAGATCAGCAGGCCCAGGGCCAGGATCAGGCACCCGCCGAGCATCAGGATGGGGCGCAGGAGGCGGTTGCGGCCGGCGCGCCGTACCGCCGCTTCGCCAGGCGCGGCGCCGGGCCGTTTCTGGGCTGCCTGGTCCCGGGCGACGATATTGGATTGCGACATCAGTCAGTCTCCTGAAGCGTTTCCGCAGGTTGTTCCTGCTGTGCGGTTTGTTCGGGCGCGAGCAGCAGGTTGGCCTTCATGCGCTGCAGGCCTTGCACCATGGTGGCGCGGGTGGCGTCGGACAGTCCGGCCCCGACAAAATCGGCGACGGCGGCGCGGTGCCGGTCGATCTCCTCCAGCATGGCGGTGGCGGCGGGCAGGAGATGCAGCCGCCAGACCCGGCGGTCCTGCTCGTCCGCGCGCCGTTCGATCAGTCCGAGTGCTACCAGCCGGTCCACCAGCCGGGCCACCGTGATCGGTTCCACCTCCAGCAGGTCGGCCGCTTCCTTCTGGCTCAGGCCGGGGCGCTGGGAGAGGCGGAGCAGCAGGACCCATTGCGCCCGGGTCATGCCCTTTGTGCGCGCCCGCTTATCGGCCTCGACGCGGATCAGCCGCGCGACGTCGTGCAGGAGCAGGAAGAGATCACCTTCGAAGTTATGTCCCATAACCAGACATATAATAAGCTTGCTTATTATTAGCCGTGTGGATTCTGCTTATCTGCTGAGCGTACTGTGCAGGACCGGAACGATCCCCGACAAGGCGATCTGAACGCCGATGCCGAGCAGCAGGAAGGCAGCGATGCGCGAAACCACCTGCCGGCCGGATTTGCCGAGCGCTGCGGCCATATGTTCCGCCGTGGTGTAGGAGGCCCAGATGATCGCCGTCATGGCCAGCGCCGCCACGGAGACGCCGATATAGAAACCGGCCATCGCGGTGAGCGGTTCCGGCCGTTCGGTGCCGAGCGAAATCGCCACGGCGATCGTGCCTGGCCCGGTGGTGAAAGGCAGGGTCAGCGGAAAGAAGGCGTACCCCGCCAGATCGTCGGTGACCGCCTCGCTGACCGGCTTCGCCTCTTCCTGTTTACGGGCTGAAGTGCTGTCCGGTGCCGAGAGCATTTCATAGGCGCGGGTGCCGACAACGATGCCCCCGGCAATGCGCAGCGCGTTCAGCGATATGCCGAAGAAGCTCAGAATGTAGGTGCCGGCCCAGAGCGCGACAAGCATGACCAGGGTGGAATAGATCGCGACCCGCCGCGCCAGGGCAACGCGCCGCTCATGGTCCTGCAGCGCCGTCACCTCATGAAAGATGATGGCACCGCCCAACGGGTTCACGATGGAGAAAAGCGCCGGGAAAGCCAGAAGAAATGCCCCGAGGGCGCCCTGGAAAATCATGGGCTTACCCTAAAGCAAGAAGCCGCTTTTTGAAAAAAGCGGCGCAAAAATTTTTTGGCCTTTGGGCCGGTGGCGTCTCCACCAGCACGGCCCAAACTAACAAAGTTTTTTTGCTACTTTTTGTTCACAAAAAGTAGTCCTTACTTCCTTTCTCAGAGCACGCGGCCGGCGACCGTTTTCAGCATCTCCAGCATCGCCGGGTCACGCGCCTCGGGGGCGGTGATCAGCGCATATTCCAGGGCGCGGTCGCAGCCGGCGGGGCACGGGCCGCGCGCGTCGCCGATTTTCGGCAGTACCGCTTTCACCAGGCTGCGGGCCTTGTCGGCATTACCGAGCAGCACCTTGATAACGGCATCCACGGTGACCGCGTCATGGTCCTCGTGCCAGCAATCGTAATCGGTCACCATGGCGACGGAGGCGTAGCAAATCTCTGCTTCGCGGGCGAGCTTGGCTTCCGGCATGTTGGTCATGCCGATCACGTCGCAGCCCCAGCTGCGGTACAGGTTGCTCTCCGCGAGGGTGGAGAATTGCGGGCCTTCCATGACCAGATAGGTGCCGCCGCGCGTCACCGGCAGGCCGAGTTCCCGGGCGCTGGCCTCCAGGGCATCGCCAAGGCGCGGGCAGGTCGGGTGCGCCATCGACACATGGGCCACGCAGCCGGTGCCGAAAAAGCTCTTCTCACGGGCGAAGCTGCGGTCGATGAACTGGTCGACGATGACGAAATGGCCGGGCGGCAGTTCCTCTTTCAGGCTGCCGACGGCGGAGAGCGAAACGATGTCCGTGACGCCGACTTGCTTCAGCGCGGCGATATTGGCGCGGTAGTTCAGCCCGCTCGGCGACATTTTATGGCCGCGCCCGTGCCGGGGCAGGAACACGGTCTTGATGCCGCCGAGCTGGCCGATCAGCAGCTCGTCGGAAGGGGCGCCCCAGGGGGTTTCCACCTTCTCCCAGCGTGTCTCGGTCAGGCCCTCGATATTATAGAGGCCGGATCCGCCGATGATGCCGATGACAGGGGTGATGGAGTCAGACATTGGGGCGTCCTTTTGAGAAATCGTGGATAGCGCCCCCCTTTACGGCCTGCGGCGCGGCAAGAGCAATATGCGCAGCGGGCGGAGCCCGGCCTAACGGCCCGGAGAGCCGGCAGCGCCTGGCCATGAGGTCGGCGCGCTTAAAAAGACTAACAAAAGCAAAAGCTTCTAGCGTCACACGGGCTATACAACTTTACGTTTAGTATAATCGGTGCTTAACTTTTTCTCATCAATTGAGCGACGACGTCTATCGAGTGCGTGACTGCAAGTAAAGGACGGAGAAGTACTGATGAAAAATATCCCGATTGTGGGGAAATTTGCCGCGATCCTCGTGGTCTTTGGCGTTTTCTCCCTGGCGGCGGTTGGCTATGCGACCAACGGCATGCGGACGGTTGGCGGCGACTACAGCCAGGTCATGAACGGTTCGTTAGGGGCGGCGCAATATATCACCCGGGCCAATCGGGCTCTCGAAGATGAGCGGGCGAGTATGGCCGAGCTGTTGCTGGGCCCGTCGGCATCGGTCCGCGCCGGGTTGCAGTCCGAGATCGCGTACGATGGGCCGACCTATGCACAGCTTATGAACGATGCGATCGCCGATGACCCTGCCGAGACCTCGGTCGTGCAGGATCTGATGAGCCGGAGTCAGCAGCTTCTGCAGGGAGGCTGCGCCAATGCCGTCGCACTTGGTGCCGCCGCCGCGGGCAATGCGGCGCAACTGGCCAGCGCCCAGGGCGTTTTCCTGAACACTTGTTCGGCGCATTTTGACAATATTGAGCAGGATTTGCTGGCGTCGGCGCATCGTCTCGATGTTGATGCCAGCACGCGTGCGACGGCCGCGAAGGTCGACGAGAACGCCACGATCCGGACAACGTTCGCTTTGATCATCGCCGGCCTTGTCGTGGTGATGCTGGGCGGTTTTTGGGCGGTTCGCAGCTGGATCACGGTGCCGGTGGGGCAGTTGCGGGAAGTGATGGGGCGCCTGGCGCATGGCGAGCTTCAAGCCGCTGTCGAGGGCGCCGAGCGCCGCGACGAGATCGGCGGCATGGCGCGCGCGGTGCAGGTCTTCAAGGAGGCCGGGCTCGAGAAGCAGCGTCTGGAAGAAGAGGCAAGGATCGCGGCGGCTGAGGCCGAGGCGGAGCGTGCCCGTAATGAAGCCGAGCGCGCCGCGGCAGCGCGGCAGCAGCAATTCGTGGTGGACTCGCTGGCGGCGGGGCTGGAGCGGCTCTCCGGCGGTGATCTGCTGTTCCGGCTGAACGAAAATTTCGTCAGCGACTATGAAAAGCTGCGCGGCGATTTCAACGCGGCGATGGACAAGCTGCAGGACACGATGCGCGCGATCGCCACCAACGCCCAGGGCGTGCGGAGCGGTGCCGGCGAAATCACCCAGGCTTCGGATGATCTGTCGCACCGCACCGAGCAGCAGGCGGCGAGCCTGGAAGAAACGGCGGCGGCCCTCGATGAGATCACCGCGACGGTGCGCCGCACCTCCGAGGTGGCGAACGAGGCACGCGCGCTGGTCTCGACCTCGAAGACCGATGCCGAGCGTTCCGGTGAGGTCGTGCGCCAGACGGTGGGCGCCATGGACGGCATCGAATCCTCGTCCAAGCAGATCGCCAACATTATTGGTGTGATCGACGAAATCGCCTTCCAGACCAACCTTCTGGCGCTCAATGCCGGCGTGGAAGCGGCGCGGGCCGGTGATGCCGGGCGCGGCTTCGCGGTGGTGGCAACCGAAGTACGGGCGCTCGCCCAGCGCTCGGCCGATGCCGCCAAGGAGATCAAAGCGCTGATCTCGGCTTCGACGCAGCAGGTCGATGCAGGGGTGAAACTGGTGAGCGAAACCGGCCAGGCGCTGGGGCGCATCGTCACGCAAGTGGGCCAGTTGAACAGCCTGGTGACGGAATTGGCGGCCTCCGCCAAGGAACAATCCACCGGCCTCGGCGAGGTGAACGCGGCGGTGAACCAGATGGACCAGGTGACGCAGCAGAACGCGGCGATGGTCGAGCAGGCAACCGCGGCGAGCCACAGCCTGTCCGACGAGGCCGAGGAGCTGGCGCGTCTGGTCGGGCAGTTCCGCATCGGCGAGGACGAGGTGGAACTCGTCAAACCGCGCGCCGTACGCGGCAAGCCTGCTCAGACGGTGAAATACCAGATCCGGAAACAGACCAATGTTGTCGCGCTGCCGCCCAAAAAAGCCGCGGACCGTCGCCTGGTCGCAGCCGGCGATGGCGAGGATGATTGGAGCGAGTTTTAAAGGTAAGAAAGTAGCCGCTTTTTGAAAAAAGCGGCGCAAAAACTTCTTGAATTTGGGCCCGTGGCGCTGAAACGCCCGGGCCCAAAGTTTCCACTCCTCCTTACCCAAGCCGTTTCCCGCCAGATGCGTCGCTTGGTCGCCCAAAAAAAACTGCGGATCGTCGCCTGGTCGCGGCCGGCGATGGTGAGGATGATTGGAGTGAGTTTTAAAGGTAAGAAAGTAGCCGCTTTTTGAAAAAAGCGGCGCAAAAACTTCCTTGAATTTGGGCCCGTGGCGCTGAAACGCCCGGGCCCAAAGTTCATAAAGTTTTTTTGCTACTTTTTGTTCACAAAAAGTAGGCCTTCCTTCCTTACCTAAGCCGTTTCCCGCCAGATCCGCCGCTTGGTGGCCAGAGCGAGAAGGCAAAGGAAAATCAAGAACAGCACGGCGCGCACGCCGACTTGACGTCTGGCATCGAGATTGGGGTCAGAACGTCCAGGCCAGGAAAGCGGACACATCTGCCGCCTCCTGAGGGAGGCTGGCGGTCACCCCGTCGGCATAGACGACATCATTGCCTTTGAGTGGCGGCGGCATGGCGATCTGCCCGCCGGGAAAGCCGACATTGTAAAAATGCCCCGGCAGAAGCGTGGTGCCGGTCGGCGCCGCCGCATAACCGGTGAGCAGGTGATAGATATAGCGTGGGCCATGCGGGCGCTCGGCGGCGATGTTGGAGAGGTCAGGCGGCATGGCGCCGCCGAAAGCGGCGCCTGTCTGATGCGGCGCGTTGAGCCGGTCCTCGAGGCTTATGGCTTTTCCATGCGCCGGCGTTACGCCGGCCGCGATGCCGCCGGCCTGTTCGGCGCTGAAACCGATCGCTTCAAGGTCGCGGTAATGCAGCGCGTTGGCCGAATGGCAGCTCGCGCAGCTGGTCTGATAGACCAGGAAGCCGCGCTGCACGGCGGCGAGGTCGTAGCCGCCCAGAAGGCTTTGCGATTGGAAATGCAGAGGGCTGAGCGTGTCCTCGGCCTGGGCCGGCGCAAGGCCGCCGAGCAGGGGAGAGGCGAGGAGGGTGGCGAACAGCAGACGGCGCATTATTTCGCCTCCATTGCGGTGACCAGCGGAGTCAGAACCAGAAAGTGGAAAAAATACCAGAGCGCGAAAACGATCTGCAGGCTTATCGCGGTTAGGGAAGGGCGGCAGGCGGCGGCCAGGCCCAGCGCCAGCACGTCCAGCGCCAGCACCACGACGAAGAACCGGTATAAAAAGCCGCTTTGGTGGGCGGGCGCGGGTGAGCGATCCAGCCAGGGGAGGGCAAAGAGCAGGCCCAGCATGGCGAGTACGGCGATGATGGCGCCGGCATCGCCCGGCAGCACCACGCGCACCGCGCTTAAAGGGGCGAGGAACCAGGGGGGCGTCGGGTTCAGGGGGATGATCATCGGGCCGGCGGGGAGCGCGTTCACCGGGTTATCGCCGAAATGCGGGGCGAAAAAGGCGAAGAGCGCGAAAATCAGCGCGAAGATCGTGAAGGCGACGAAATATTGCGCGGTGTAATAAGGGTGGAACGCAACCGGGTTGGCGACCGGCGGCCGCACTGCCTGGCGCGCCGCGCGCAGCAGCAGCAGCAGCGCAAACACCGCCACGCCCAGCACGGCATGCAGCACGGTGAGCCGCGCCAGCGTGCCGGGGCCGTGCGGCCCGCCGAAGAACCAGCCGGTCAGTAGGCCGGGAAGGCCGGACCAGGTTTCGGCGCTTAAAGTCGCCTGCCTCAGGCCGGCGCCCGCAACCGCGCCGCCGGTCAGCATATAGCCGAGCCATCCAACCAGCAGCAGCAGCGTGGCCAGCGCCACGGTGCCGAGCCAGACGAACTCGCCGCGACCTTTATAGAGGCGCAGGAAAATCCCGCGGAACAGAAGCAGATACACGGCGCCGAACAGCATGGTGGTGCCGGTCTGATGGAAGGACTGGATCAGCCAGCCGCTATTGACCTCGCGCTCGATGAACTGGATCGACGCGTAAGGATGCCAAGGATTGTAATAAACAGCCAGCACCAAGCCCGAGGCGGCGAGCAGCAGCAGCGTGCCGGTGATGAGGGCGGGGAGCGTGTCGAGATAAGCTTGTTCCCGTGGCAGAGACGCTGTCTCGGCACGGGCGCGCCAGAAGGCGAAGTCGGGCCATCCCCGATCGGACCAGGCTTTTTGGGCTTCTACGTCCATGATGCTCTCCCTCAAGGAAAGAAGAAAGTGGCCGCTTTTTGGAAAAAAGCGGCGCAAAAGCTTTTTTGAATCTGGGCCGGCGGCGATGACGCCTGCACGGCTTGTTCTAGCCGAGTTGGATTTGTCCGCTGTCGAGAAAGGTGAAAGGCGGGATCGCCAGATTGCGGCTGGCCGGCCCGCGGCGCACCCGGCCGAGCGGATCGTAGATGCTGCCGTCACAAGGGCTGATCCAGCCATCCAGCGGGCCGCGCGGGTCAGAGGGATTATTGCCCAAAACCAGGCAGGGGGCGGCCGTGTTCAGTCCGACCACCACCACGATGTCGCTATAGCCGGGCTTGGTGCGGTCGTTATACCCTGCGGGGTCGGGCAGGCTGCCCGGCACCACGTTCTGGCTGGCCGCGATCTGCGCTTTGGTGAGGCGGCGGATATAGATCGGCTGGCCGGCCCACATCACGGTGATGCCGGTATTTTCCGGGATGCCGGCTACGTCGATGATCGGGCGCGCGACCGCGTTGCGGCCGGCATCAGGCGCCAGCGCGTCGATGAACGGCCAGATCGTAGCGGCGATGCCGAGCGCGCCGGCGGCAACGGTGAGAATAGTCAGAAAATCCCGGCGTGAACCCACATCATGTTCGGGCGCAATTGTGGCGTCGGTTGGTTCGGACGTCCCTGCCATTTCGTCTCCTGCGTAAATGGTCTTTGACTCAAGCCATGACGGGAACGCGGCGGAATTTCAAGAGTGGATGACGGGGTTTGAACGGCGTAAGACACGGGCCATGACTGATTCCCCCGCTCCGCTGGCGCATGAGGCGCTGAAACCTGAGGCCGCGTCATGGTTTGCCGCCTTGCGCAACCGTATTTGCACAGCTTTCGAGGCGATTGAGGACAAGGCCGGCGGCGCGCCGGGCCGGTTCGTCCGCACCGCCTGGGACCGGCCGGGCGGCGGCGGAGGCGAGATGAGCGTGATGCGCGGCCAGGTGTTCGAGAAGGTCGGCGTCAATATTTCCATCGTCGACGGGCATTTTTCCCCCGATTTCGCCAAGCAGATGCATGGTGCCGCCGAGGATGGCCGTTTCTGGGCGGCGGGGATCAGCCTGGTCGCCCATATGCGCTCGCCGAAAGTGCCGGCGGTGCATATGAACACGCGCATGATCGTCACCAGCAAAGGCTGGTTCGGCGGCGGCGGGGATTTGACGCCGCTGCAGCCGGGCACCGCGGAAGCGGCCGAGGATGCGGCCTTCTTCCATGCCGCCTATCGCGCCGCCTGCGACAAGCACGATCCGGCCTATTATGAGAAATACAAGAAATGGTGCGACGAGTATTTCTATTTGCCGCATCGCGGCGAGGCGCGGGGCGCCGGCGGGATTTTCTATGACTATCTCGAGTTCCGGCAGCCCGGAAGACGATTTCGCCTTTACGCGCGATGTGGGCGAGGCGTTTCTCGCTTCCTATCCGGCAATCGTCGAACGCCGTTTCCGCGACAGCTACACGCCGGAGGAGCGCGAGGCGCAGCTGATCCGGCGCGGACGCTATGTCGAGTTCAATCTGCTCTATGACCGGGGCACGACCTTCGGCCTGAAAACCGGGGGCAACACTGAGGCGATCCTCATGTCGATGCCGCCGGAGGTGAAGTGGCCGTAAAGAAAGAGGAAGGCTACTTTTTGTGAACAAAAAGTAGCAAAAAAACTTTGTTAATTTGGGCCTGAGCGGTTTCAACGCCGCAGGCCCAAACTCAGGGAAGTTTTTGCGCCGCTTTTTTCAAAAAGCGGCTCTTCCTTCTTTATGGCGTGATGCCGACGCCATGCGGGGTAATGACCACTGAAGGCGGTGCGACGATGACGGCCGGCGGCGCGTAATAAACGGGCGGCGGCGGCGGCGCGTAATAGGCCGGCGGCGGATAGTAGCCGTAGGCCGGGCCGAAGCCCGGATACCAGACCCAATGGTGGCCGCCGTCCCAGTAGCCGTGGCCCTGCCAGCCGCCACGCCACGGCCCGCCGTGCCAGCCGCCGTGGCCGTAGCCGCCGTGATCGTAGCCGCCGTGACCGTAATAACCGCCATGCGGATCAGCCATCACGTTCGGTGCCGCCAGAGCCGTGGCGGCGACCATGGCCGCGCTCATGGCCAGCAGTTTCAATCTCATCGAATGCTCCTCCTTCAGGATTGGCTCGCATATGGCGCTCTACTATGGCGAGTTGAGGGTAGAACCAAGGTGAAATCGTGGCTTTTCTACAAATTGCATTAAAATCATAAGGATATTGGGCGAAAATGCTTGCGAAACCGGGCCGGGTGAGACAAGACTCGCCCCGTTCCAGGTTCACGCCACCGTTCAAGGACCTTAATTTTGCTCCGTGCCCTGAAATATCGCCTCCGCGCTTTGCTGCCGCCGGCCATTTTTCTGGCCATCACCTGGTATTTCACCTGGAATGCGATCCACGGCAAAAGCGGGCTGCAGGCGCAGCAGGTCCAGCGCGCGCAATTGCTGCAGGCGCAGCAGAATTTCGCCCAGGCGGATCAGTTGCGGGTGGAATGGCAGACGCGCATTGCTGATCTGTCCGGGCAGTCGATCGAGCCGGACATGCTCGATGAGCAGGCACGCGAAGTGCTGAATTTGGCCGATCCCGACGATATTGTGGTCGATCTGCCGCCGGCAAAAACTTCCCCCTGAAGGGCTGTTATAAATAAGCGTTTCTCGCCAGGGATGCGACATAATATGTCGTGCCGGCCGGTTTTCACAACATTCGGTTTTTGGGCCGTCGGGCGGTCTCAGGCGGCGAGATTGGATTAACTGATTTGTGGTTAATCGATTTTGTTGCAGTGCGGAATAATGAGTTTGGCAAGCGCACCTCTTGCGCGCCGCGTGGCGATGCGCATACCTCCGGCAACGCGTCGAATTTTTAATGGAGCCTTTTGCATGGCCGCGACCCAAGAGAAAACGAAGAAAGCCAGAAAAACCGACAATTCGATGACCCGTGACGAGTTGCTGGGCGCCTATGGCAAGATGCTGCTGATCCGCCGCTTCGAGGAGAAGGCCGGGCAGCTTTACGGCATGGGGCTGATCGCCGGTTTCTGCCACCTTTATATCGGCCAGGAGGCCGTGGTGGTCGGCATGCAGCAGGCGATCGACAAAGGCGACGAGGTGATCACCTCCTACCGCGATCACGGGCACATGCTGGCCTGCGAGATGGACCCGAAAGGGGTCATGGCGGAGCTGACGGGGCGTTCGGGCGGCTACTCGAAAGGCAAGGGCGGCTCGATGCACATGTTCAGCAAGGAGAAGGGATTCTTCGGCGGGCATGGCATTGTCGGCGCGCAGGTCAGCCTTGGCACCGGGCTCGGTTTCTCCAACTGGTATCGCGAAAACGATCGCGTCAGCCTGACCTATTTCGGCGATGGCGCCTCTAACCAGGGCCAGGTTTATGAGAGCTTCAACCTGGCCGCGCTGCTGAAGCTGCCGGTGGTGTTCATCATTGAGAACAACCGCTACGGCATGGGCACTAGCGTCGAGCGCGCTTCCGGCTCGCAGGATCTTTCCGCCAATGGCGCGCCCTGGGGCATTCCGGGCCTGTCCGTCGACGGCATGGATGTCGAGGCGGTGAAAGCCGCGGGCCTGCAGGCGGTGACGCATTGCCGCGCCGGCAAGGGACCGTTCCTGCTGGAAATGAAGACCTACCGTTATCGCGGCCACTCAATGTCCGACCCGGCGAAGTATCGCACGCGCGAGGAAGTGCAGCGGATGCGCTCTGAGCATGATTGCGTGGATTCCGCCCGCAAGCGGCTCGAGGAGCTGGGCGTGTCGGAAGCCGAGCTGAAGGCGATCGATGACGACGTGAAGGTGCGTGTGCAGGAAGCCGCGGATTTCGCGCAGACCTCGCCGGAGCCCGACGAAGCCGAACTTTGGACCGATATTCTCGTGGAGACGCACTAACATGGCGACGGAAGTTCTCATGCCGGCCCTCTCGCCGACGATGACCGAGGGCAAGTTGGCGAAATGGCTGAAGCGTCCCGGCGACGAGGTGAAGTCCGGCGACGTGATCGCCGAAATCGAAACCGACAAGGCGACCATGGAAGTGGAAGCCGTCGATGAAGGCAAGCTGCTGAAGATCCTCGTCGATGAGGGCACCGAGGGGGTTGCGGTGAACACCGTGATCGCGATGCTCGGCGCCGAGGGCGAGAGCGCGGCCGCAGCACCTGCCGCCGAAGCCAAGCCCACCCCGGCGCCGCAAGCCGCTGTGCCGGCCCAGCCGAAGCAGGCGCCGGTCACGGTGCAGGAAATCAAAGAACCCGAATGGGGCGAGACCAAGCCGACCACCGTGCGTGAGGCACTGCGCGAGGCGATGGCGCTGGAAATGCGCGCCGACAAGGATGTGTTCCTGCTCGGTGAGGAAGTCGCGCAATATCAGGGCGCGTACAAGATCAGCCAGGGTCTGCTCGACGAGTTCGGCCCGCGCCGCGTCATCGACACGCCGATCACCGAGCATGGTTTTGCCGGCATGGCCGTGGGTGCGGCGATGAACGGGCTGAAGCCGATCGTCGAGTTCATGACCTTCAACTTCGCCATGCAGGCGATCGACCAGATCATCAACTCCGCCGCCAAGACGCTGTATATGTCCGGCGGCCAGATGGGCTGCCCGATCGTGTTCCGCGGTGCCGAACGGTGCGGCCGCCCGCGTCGGCGCGCAGCACAGCCAGTGCTACGCCTCCTGGTACGCGCATTGCCCGGGCCTGAAAGTGGTCGCCCCCTGGTCGGCCGCCGATGCCAAGGGCCTGCTGCGCGCCGCGATCCGCGACCCGAACCCGGTGGTGTTCCTGGAGAACGAGATCCTCTACGGCCACAGCTTCGAGTGCCCGACCTCCGACGATTTCGTGCTGCCGATCGGCAAGGCGAAGATCGAACGCGCCGGCACGGATGTGACGATCATCGCCTTCTCGATCATGGTCGATGTCGCCTTGAAGGCGGCGGACGCGCTGGCCGAGCAGGGCATCTCGGCCGAGGTGATCAATCTGCGCACCATCCGCCCGCTCGATGTCGAAACCATCGTCGCCAGCGTGAAGAAGACCAGCCGCGTGGTCAGCGTCGAAGAAGGCTGGCCGTTCGCCGGTATCGGTTCGGAAATCGCCATGACCGTGGTGGAACATTGCTTCGACTGGCTGGATGCCCCGCCGGTCCGCGTCGCCGGGCTCGATGTGCCGATGCCCTATGCGGCCAATCTGGAAAAACTGGCGCTGCCGCAGCCTGGCTGGGTTGTGGACGCGGTCAAGAAACTCTTTTGAGGGAGGCTTAGCATGTCCACCAACATCCTGATGCCGGCTTTGTCTCCCACCATGACCGAGGGCAAGCTCGCCCGGTGGCTGAAGAAAGAGGGCGACGAGGTCAAATCCGGCGACGTGCTGGCCGAGATCGAAACCGACAAGGCGACGATGGAAGTCGAAGCCGTCGATGAAGGGTTCCTGGCCAAGATCGTCGTGCCGGACGACACCGAAGGTGTTGCCGTGAATGCGGTGATCGCCATTCTCACCGAGACCAAGGGCGGCGCCATCGAGGCGCCGAAGGAAGCGCCGAAAGCTGCGGCCAAGGCCGAGCCAGCCCCGGCTCCGGCCCCAGCCGCGCAGGCCGCTCCGGCGCCGCAGCCGGCGAACGGCGCAGGCCCAAGGCGAGCGCATTTTCGCCTCGCCTCTGGCCAAGCGCATCGCCAAGCAGGCCGGCATCGACCTGTCGACCGTCAAGGGCTCCGGCCCGAATGGACGGATCGTGAAGGCCGATCTGGACAAGGCCGCCGCCGCACCGGCCGCAGCGCAGGCGCCAGCCGCGCCGGCCCCTGCCGCAGCACCCAAGCCGGCCGCGCCGGCGCCGGTCATCACCGCGCCGCACAAGAAGATCCCGAACTCGAGCATGCGCAAGGTCATCGCCAAGCGCCTGCTCGAATCCAAGCAGACCGTGCCGCATTTCTATGTGACGCACGAATATCGAGCTCGACGCGCTGCTGAAACTGCGTGCCGAGCTGAACGCGAAATCGCCGAAGGAAGGTGCTGGCGCCTTCAAGCTCTCGGTGAACGACCTGGTGATCAAGGCCTGCGCCCTGGCGCTGCGCCGCCATCCGATGGTCAATTCGACCTATACCGAGGAAGCCATCATCCAGTATGACGATGTCGATATTTCCATCGCCGTCGCCATTCCGGACGGGCTGATCACGCCGATCATCCGCAAGGCCGATGCCCAAGGGCTGGCGGCGATCAGCAATTCGATGAAGGATCTCGGCGCGCGCGCCAAGGCCGGCAAGCTCAAGCCCGAGGAATTCCAGGGCGGCGGCTTCTCGATCTCCAATCTCGGCATGTTCGGCGTGACCGAATTCGCCGCGATCATCAACCCGCCGCAATCGGCCATCCTGGCCGTGGGCGCGGGCGAGAAGCGGGCGGTGGTGAAGGGCGACAATATCGTCGTCGCGACGGTGATGACCGTGACCCTTTCCTGCGACCATCGCGTCGTCGATGGCGCGCTGGGCGCGGAATTCCTCGCCACGCTGAAATCCATCATCGAAGAGCCGCTGAGCCTGATGCTGTGAGAGCTCCGGGCTGCCAGGCCGGACGATGTGCCGACCATTCTCGGTCTCATCCGTCTCCTGGCGGCTTTCGAGCGTGAGCCGGACGCGGTGAAGGCGACTGCCGAACAGCTGCATGAGGCGCTGTTCGGCGCAACGCCCAAGGCGGAGGCGCTGATCGTCGAGTTCGACGGCGTTCCCGCCGCTTTCGCCCTCTGGTACCAGACATTCAGCACCTGGACCGGACGTCCGGGCCTGCATGTGGAGGATGTGTTCGTCCTGCCGAGACACCGCAGGCGCGGGGTCGGCCGGGCGATCTTCTCCTACCTCGCGAAGGTCGCACAGGCGCGCGGCTATGCGCGCATGGAATGGTCGGTGCTGGATTGGAACGAGCCGGCGATCGGCTTCTATCAAAGCCTCGGCGCGGTCGCGCAATCCGAATGGCATAAATATCGTTTGACCGGCGCGGCCCTGGCGGCTTGCGCCACTGAAGCAAAATTCTGAGGAGCAGAGAGATGGCTGAGGAGCAGAAGTTTGACCTGATCGTGGTGGGCGGCGGCCCCGGCGGTTATGTCGCGGCGATCCGCGCGGCGCAGCTGAAAATGAAGGTGGCGGTGGTCGAGGCCAAGCATCTCGGCGGCATCTGCCTCAATTGGGGCTGCATCCCGACCAAGGCGCTGCTGCGCTCCTCGGAGATCAATCATCTGCTGCATAATCTCGGCGAATTCGGTTTTTCCGCCGATAACGTGAAATTCGATCTGGAGAAGATCGTCAAACGTTCGCGCGCGGTCTCCAAGCAGCTTTCTTCCGGCGTCGCGCACCTGCTGAAGAAGAACAAGATCACCGTGTTCGACGGTTACGGCAAGCTGGCCGGCGCGGGCAAGCTCGAGGTCACCAAGGACGGCAAGCCGGTCGCCACGCTGGCAGCCAAGAGCATCATTCTCGCCACCGGCGCGCGGCCGCGCCAGATCCCCGGCATCGAGGTCGATGGCAAGCTGATCTGGAGCTATTTCGAGGCCATGGTGCCGGAGAAGATGCCGAAGACCATGCTGGTCATCGGCTCCGGCGCGATCGGTGTGGAATTTGCCAGCTTCTATCGCAATCTCGGCGTGGAAGTGACCATCGTGGAAATGCTGGACCGTATCCTGCCGGTGGAAGATGCGGAAATTTCCGGCGCTCGCGCGCAAGGCGTTCGAGAAGCAGGGCATGAAGATCATCACCTCCGCGACGGTGAAGGGCGCGCAGAAGGGCGCGGACAATGTCACCGTGACCGTGGAAGCCGGTGGCAACGAGCAGAAGATCACCGTGGACCGGGTGATTTCCGCGGTCGGCATTGTCGGCAATGTGGAGAATATCGGCCTCGAAGGCACCAAGGTGAAGGTCGACCGCACGCATATCGTCGTGGATGGTTACGGCCAGACCGGCGAGCCCGGCGTGTATGCGATCGGCGACGTTGCCGGCCCGCCCTGGCTTGCCCATAAGGCAAGCCATGAAGGCGTGATCTGCGTCGAGAACTGATCGCCGGGCTGCACCCGCATCCGCTGGATACCGGCAATATTCCGGGCTGCACCTATGCGCGGCCGCAGGTGGCCTCGGTCGGCATGACGGAAGCCAAGGCCAAGGAAGCCGGGCGCGAGATCCGGGTCGGCCGTTTCCCCTTCATCGGCAACGGCAAGGCGATCGCCCTGGGCGAGCCGGAAGGCCTGATCAAGACCATTTTCGACGCCAAGACCGGCGAATTGCTGGGCGCGCATATGATCGGCGCGGAGGTGACGGAAATGATCCAGGGCTATGTGGTGGCGCGCACGCTGGAGACCACCGAGGCGGAGCTGATGCACACCGTGTTCCCCCATCCCACGGTCAGTGAAGCCATGCACGAATCCGTGCTTGACGCTTATGGGCAGGTTATCCATTTCTAGCCGCATTGGGGCCGGTGACGTCTGGGCGTGAGCCCGGGCATCATGACAGGCCCCGAATACGGATACGGACTTGAAGGCGCGGTTATAGCCCATGACAACACGCATCGAGATCGACCACCGGGTCCGCCATCCGGAAAAGCAGCGCGGCCTGACAATCCGATCAGCCGCAAGCCGGCCTGGATTCGGGTGAAGGCACCGACGCATCCCGATCTACCACGAGACCCGCGCTCTGATGCGCGACAAGAAGCTCGTGACCGTGTGCGAGGAAGCGGCCTGCCCGAATATCGGGGAATGCTGGTCGCAGCGCCATGCCACGATGATGATCATGGGTGAGATCTGCACCCGCGCCTGCGCCTTCTGCAATGTGAGCACCGGCATGCCGGCGGCGCTGGATGCCACCGAGCCGCAACGCGTGGCTGAGGCGGTGGCGACGCTCGGCCTGCGCCATGTGGTGATCACCTCGGTCGACCGTGACGATGTGGCCGATGGCGGTGCGGCGCATTTTGCCGCGGTGATTTCAGCCATTCGTGCCGCTGCCGCCGACACCACGATCGAGATTCTCACCCCGGATTTTCTGCGCAAGCCGGGGGCGATCGAGGTGGTGGCCGCGGCGCGCCCGGATGTGTTCAATCATAATCTGGAGACGGTTCCCGCGGCTGTATCCGACGATCCGCCCCGGCGCGCGCTATTATCAGTCGCTGCGGCTGCTGGACCGGGTGAAGCAGGTTGACCCGTCGATCTTCACCAAATCCGGGCTGATGGTCGGGCTGGGCGAGGACAAGCCGGAGATCGGCCAGGTGATGGACGATCTGCGCATCGCCGATGTCGATTTCCTGACCATCGGCCAATATCTGCAGCCGACGGTCAAGCACGCGGCGGTGGACCGCTACGTGACGCCGGAAGAGTTCGAGGATTACGCCGCGATGGCGCGCGCCAAGGGCTTTCTGCAGGTTTCCGCGACACCGTTGACCCGCAGCTCCTACCATGCGGATGCGGATTTCGCCTCGTTGCGGGCCGCGCGGGAGAAGCGGCTGGCGGAGTTGCAGCCGGCGTGACGACGCTACGCGGAGAAAGAAGATCGTCCGGTATTCGCCGGCGCAGCTTTTCGCGCTGGTGGCCGATGTCGCGAAATATCCGAGCTTTCTGCCCTGGTGCGTCGGGGCGCGCATCCGCAGCCATGTCGGCAACGATCTGGTGGCGGACCTCACGATCGGTTTCGGCCCGTTCCGGGAAAGCTTCACCTCCCGGGTGAAGCTGATTCCGCCCGATGCGACAGGCGCCTGCGCGATCAAGGTGGAATATGAGAACGGCCCGTTCAAATATCTGCATAATCGCTGGACCTTCACCCCGCATCCTGAAGGGTGCCTGGTGGATTTCTTCGTCGATTTCGAGTTCCGCAATTTCGTGCTGCAGAAGGCGATCGGCGCGGTGTTCGGCGAGGCGGTGCGGGTGATGGTGAACGCCTTCCTCAAGCGCGCGAGGACCGTTTATGGCCCCCCGGCGGTTGAGACCGTGCAGGTCGAGAAAAAGGCGACGATCTGACGATTTACGGAAGGAAGTAAGGGCTACTTTTTGTGAACAAAAAGTAGCAAAAAAACTTTGTTAGTTCTGGGCCATGTGGCGCCCGAACGCCACGGGCCCAAGTCAAAAAAGTTTTTGCGCCGCTTTTTTCAAAAAGCGGCCACTTTCTTTTTATCCTTCACTGTCACCGCCTTCGCGGTCAGCAGCGGCGCAAGGAAGCGCCCGGTATGGCTTTCCGGCGTGGCGGCGATGTCTTCCGGCGTGCCGGGGCAATGATCCGCCCGCCGCCGTCGCCGCCTTCGGGGCCGAGATCGATCACATGGTCCGCGGTCTTGATGACCTCCAGATTGTGCTCGATGACGATGATCGTGTTGCCGGCATCGACCAGCGCGTGCAGCACTTCCAGCAGCTTGCGGATATCCTCGAAATGCAGCCCGGTGGTGGGCTCGTCGAGAATATAGAGCGTGCGCCCGGTCGGCCGCTTCGCCAGCTCCTTGGCGAGCTTGATGCGCTGCGCTTCGCCGCCGGAAAGCGTGGTCGCCTGCTGGCCGAGCTTGATATAGCCGAGCCCGACGCGCGAGAGGATCGAGAGCCGGTCATGGATTTTCGGCACCGCCTTGAAGAAGCCCATGGCCTCGTCCACCGTCATGTCCAGCACGTCGGCGATGGATTTGTCGCGGAATTTCACTTCCAGCGTTTCGCGGTTGTAGCGCTTGCCCTTGCAGGTGTCGCAGGTGACGAACACGTCCGGCAGGAAATGCATCTCGATCTTCAGCACGCCGTCGCCCTGGCAGGCCTCGCAGCGCCCGCCTTTCACGTTGAAGGAGAAGCGGCCCGGCTTGTAGCCGCGCGTGCGGGCTTCCGGCATTTCCGCGAACCAGTCGCGGATCGGCGCGAACAGATCGGTATAGGTCGCGGGATTGGAGCGCGGCGTGCGGCCGATCGGCGACTGGTCGATGTCGATGATCTTGTCGAGCTGCTCCAGCCCTTCCAGCCGTTCGAACGGGGCGGGGACTTCGCCCGAGCCCATCAGCCGGCGTGACACCGCCTTGTATAGCGTGTCGATCACCAGCGTGGATTTGCCGCCGCCGGAGACGCCGGTGATGCAGGTGAACACGCCGAGCGGGAAGGCGGCCGTGACGTTCTTCAGATTGTTCCCGCGCGCGCCGATGATTTTCAGCATGCGGCTTGGGCTGCACCGGGCGGCGCGGGTTCGGCAGCGGGATCATGCGCCGGCCGGAGAGATAATCGCCGGTGACGGATTTCGGGTTGGCCGCGACTTCCGCCGGCGTGCCCTGCGCCACCACATAGCCGCCATTCATGCCGGCTGCCGGGCCCATATCGATGAGGTGATCGGCGGCGCGGATCGCATCCTCGTCATGCTCCACCACCAGCACCGTGTTGCCCAGGCGCTTGAGCCGCTGCAGCGTGCCGAGCAGGCGCTCATTGTCGCGCTGGTGCAGGCCGATGCTCGGCTCGTCCAGCACGTAGAGCACGCCGGTCAGGCCCGAGCCGATCTGGCTCGCGAGCCGGATGCGCTGGCTCTCGCCGCCGGAGAGCGTCGCCGAGCCGCGCGCCAAGGTGAGGTAATCGAGCCCGACATCGACCAGGAATTGCAGCCGCTCATTGATCTCGCGCAGAATCCGCCGGGCGATTTCCAGCCGTTGCGGCGTCAGCGTGTCGGCCACGCCGGTAAACCAGTCGCGCGAGGCCGCGATCGACATCTCCGCCACTTCGGCGAGATGTTTGCCCGCCACCTTTACCGCCAGCGCCTCGGGCTTCAGCCGCGCGCCCTGGCAGACGGCGCATGGCCGCTCCGCCTGGTAGCGGGACAGCTCCTCGCGCACCCAGACGGAATCGGTTTCGCGCAGACGGCGCTCGAGATTTTTGATGACGCCTTCGAAAGGCTTTCGTGACCGTATAGGCGCGCGCCGAATCCTTGTAGGTGAAATCAACCTCGATGCGGCCGGTGCCGAACAGGATGCCGTTGCGCGCCTCTTCCGGCAGTTTCTCCCAGGGCGTGGTCATCTTGATGCTGAAATGCTTGGCGAGGCTCGCCAGCGTCTGGTCGTAATAGGGCGATTGCGCGTTCACCCAGGGCATCACCGCGCCCTCGTTCAGCGCCCGCTGCTCGTCCGGCACCACCAGATGCGGGTCGAAGAAGGTCTCATGCCCGAGCCCGTCGCAGGCCGGGCAGGCGCCGTGCGGCGAGTTGAAGCTGAACAGGCGCGGCTCGATCTCCTCGATGGTGAAGCCGCTGACCGGGCAGGCGAAACGCGAGGAGAAGACCGTGCGCGTCGCTGTCGTCGGCGCGTTCGGCATAGACGATGCCGTCGGAAAGTCCCAAGGCGGTTTCGATGGAATCCGCCAGGCGCTTCTCGATGCCGGGCTTCACCACGATGCGGTCCACCACCGCCTCGATATCGTGCTTGAGCTTCTTGTTCAGGGCCGGCACCTGGTCGATCTCGTAGAGCTTGCCGTCCACCTTGGCGCGGGTGAAGCCGCGGCGCTGCAGTTCCGCCAGCTCCTTTTTATACTCGCCCTTGCGGTCGCGGATGACCGGGGCCAGCAGCAGCAGCCGCGTGCCCTCCTGCATGTCCATCACCCGGTCGACCATCTGCGCCACGCTCTGCGCCTCGATCGGCAGGCCGGTGGCGGGCGAATAAGGCACGCCGGCGCGGGCCCAGAGCAGGCGCATATAATCGTGGATTTCCGTGACGGTGCCGACGGTGGAGCGCGGATTGTGCGAGGTGGTCTTCTGCTCGATGGAAATCGCCGGGGAGAGCCCCTCGATGCTGTCCACGTCCGGCTTGCCCATCAGCTCCAGGAACTGGCGGGCATAGGAGGACAGGCTCTCGACATAGCGGCGCTGGCCCTCGGCATAGATCGTGTCGAAGGCAAGCGAGGACTTGCCCGAGCCCGACAGGCCGGTGATCACGGTCAGCTCCTCGCGCGGGATCGCGATGTCGATGTTCTTCAGGTTGTGCTCGCGCGCACCCCGCACCGTGATGAACCCGGCGCCTGTTGTCTTCGCCATGTCTCTTCCAGATGTTCGTGTAATGTTCTGTACGATATGGGGAGCGTCGGGAGAATGCAAATTCCCCCTTCGCTTCCTGCGAAGGGATATTAAAGGAAGAAGCCGCTTTTTGAAAAAAGCGGCGCAAAAACTTTTGTGAGTTTGGGCCCGGGCGTTGAAACGACACGGGCCCAAAGGACCAGAAAACTACTTTTGTTCACAAAAAATAGCATTCCTTTCCTCTTCAGGTCGGGCTCGCCTGCCTTTGCCGGTCGGCTTCCAGCAGGTCTGCCAGCTCCGCTGCCGCCTGTTCGGTGGTCTGGATCATGCGTCGTTCATCATCCGCATAAGCGTGGCTTTCCTGCAGCAATTTTTCGTCATAGGCGCGAAACATCGCCACCGTCTGCCGTGCTGTCGCCACGCCGATGCCGAGCCGGTCGAGCGTCAGTTCCGACAGGCGCAGCGCCGAGAAATAGGTTTCGCGGACGATTTCGGTGATGCCGAGATCCATCAGCCGGTGCGCATGGTTGCGGTCATGCGCGCGGGCGATGACGGTCAGATGCGGGAATTCCCGCCGGGCCATGGCGGCCAGCGTGAGTATGGCTTCGCGATCGTCGAGGGCGATGATGAGGATTTTGGCGCGCTCGGCGCCGGCTGAGCGCAGCAGGTCCAGCCGGGTCGGGTCGCCGAAATAGATTTTCTGGCCGAAGCGGCGCACCGTTTCGATCCGCTTCGCATCGGCATCCAGGGCCGTGTAAGCGATGCGCTGCACGCTCAGCACGCGGCCGATGATTTGCCCCATCCGGCCGAAGCCGCAGATGATCACCGGGATGTCCTCGGGCTCGATCCGGTCGGCGGGACGGGTCTCGCGTTTGGGCTGCAGGCGCGGGATGAGCAGACGCTCTGACCCTGCGAACAGGATCGGTGTCGCGATCATCGACAAGGCAATGATCAGCGTCGCCAGGTCGGCGGAGGATTTGGCCATCACGCCCGCCTTGGTCGCAGCCGCGAACAGCACGAAGCTGAACTCGCTGCCTTCGGGCAAGGCGGCTGGCGAAACGCAGGGCGCTGGAGAGGTTGCGCCGCTTGATCCAGCCCAGCGCGAAGGCTGATGGCGATCTTGACCGCGAGCAACAGCGCCAGCCCGGCGAAGATTTCCCACGGGTGGATCAGCACCAAGGCAAGATCGGCGGACATGCCGACGGAAATGAAAAAGAAGCCGAGCAGCAGGCCTTCGAACGGTTCGATATCGGTCTGGATCGCGTGGCGATATTCGGAATCGGAGAGCATCACGCCAGCCATGAAGGCGCCGAGCGAGGTCGAGAGCCCGGCCCATTGCGCCAGCGCCGCGGTGCCCACCACCAGCAGCAGGGCGGTGGTGGTGAACACTTCCGGCGAGCGCAGCCGGCCGACTAGGCGGAACATAGGCGGCACGGCCAGGGTGCCGCCCACCAGGATCACCGCGGTGGCGACCAACCCCCGTGCCACCGCCTTCCAGGGCACTTCCGCGGCGGTCGGAAGATGTTGCGGCAGCGCGGGTATGCCGTGCCCCAGGAGCGGCACCAGTGCCACGAGCGGGATGAACATGATGTCCTGGAACAGCAGCACGGCGAACCCGTCGCGCCCGGCGGTGGTGCTGAGCAGCTTCCGGTCGGCCAGCATCGGCAGCACGATGGCGGTGGAGGATAAAGCGAGCCCCGCGCCGAGCACGATTGCGTCATGCCAGGGCATGCCGGCCAGATGCGCCAGCAGCGCGATCGCCACCGCACTCGGCACCAATTGCCCGAGGCCGAGTTCGAGAATTGTGCCACGCAGGATCCACAGCCGGTGCGGCCGCAATTCCAGCCCGATCAGGAACAGCAGCATCACCACGCCGAGTGCGGAGACCGCGTCGATCTGCCCGCTTTGGCGCACCAGCCCGAGGCCGGCCGGGCCGATCGCCACGCCGGCGAGCAGATAGCCGAGAATGCTGCCCAGTCCGAGCAGCCTTGTCACCGGCAAGGCGATGACGCTGGCGCCAAGCAACGCCACCAGGGTTTCAAGCATGTTTCTGCTCCCGGTTGGTGCGGTCGCGGGGACCGAGGATCATATTCCCCCTGTTAGGTGGCCTGTGTGCCGGGGCATGACAACGCGCCGATCTGCCCAGGACTGTTTTTATGCGCCCGGGGCGGATAGTATCGCCGGACGCGAATTTGTCGTGAGCAAGAGGAGGTCGGAATGGCTGGTAGTGTGAACAAGGTGGTACTCGTGGGCAATCTCGGACGCGATCCGGAAGTCCGCAACGCGCAATCGGGCATCAAGATCGTCAATCTGGCGGTGGCCACCTCCGACACCTGGAACGACAAGGCCAGCGGCGAGCGTAAGGAGCTGACCGAGTGGCATCGCGTGGTCATCATGAATGAGCGGCTGGCCGATGTGGCGGAGAAATATCTGCGCAAGGGCTCGAAAGTGTATCTCGAGGGCAAGTTGCAGACCCGCAAATGGACCGACCAGTCGGGCCAGGAGAAATATACGACTGAAGTCCTGCTGGGCCGTTTCGGCGGTGAGCTGGTGCTGCTCGACCGCCCGGCCGGCGGCGCTGGCCACGGGCGGCGGCGACGATTACGCAGCACCGCGCGCGACTTCCTCCGCCCCCTCCCGCGCGCCGGCGGCGCGCTCGGTCGGCGGCTGGGACACGCGCCCGAGCAACAACGACATGGATGATGAGATTCCGTTCTAATTAAGGAAAGTGGCCGCTTTTTGGAAAAAGCGGCGCAAAAACTTTTGCTCCTTTGGGCCTGGGGCGCTGAAACGGTTCGGGCCTACGGGTTGAGGTCGATGGTGGCGGAGACGGCTTCAGTCACCGTTACCGGGCCGGGCTGGTCTGACGGGGCCATCGCCATCATGCGTTCGCCGGCCGGCATGATCGGGCCGGCGGCGCCGACCGTGAGGGATTTGATCGCCCCGGTCTTCTCGCCCAGGGCCGTCGCGATCAGCGTGGCCTGAGCGTGCAGACGCCGGAGCGCCGCCTGGATGGCTTCATCCTCCGCATGTTCCCGCCCGGCAGGGGAGAGATCCGCGCTCAGCGTGTTCACCTGCAGCCCCTGAGTTTGCAGCCGGCCGATCAGATCGGTGAAGGCGGCGGCGGGACGTCCGGCCTCGGGCGGGGCCGGTGAGGTGCAGGCTCTGGCTTGCGGCATATTGCGTGACATGGCCTTGAGCATCGGTACTTGTCGCCACGTCGTAGCTGCCCGTGGTGCCGGTGATGCCCGGCACCTGGCGGGCCGCGTTCAGCGCTGCCGCCATCAGCCGGTTCACCGATGCCTGAGCGGCGCCGGCCTGCGGCGCAAAAACCTGCGCCGTGAGATCGGCGACGGCCTCATCCGGCGGCGCTTCCACGGTGCCGGTGGCAGTCAGCCGGAGTTCGGTCTGCGCCAGAGCCGGCGCGGCGGCGAGGGGCAACAAGATGGCAGAAAGGAGCGGAACAGACAGCCGGACCATGTCGAACCTCCCGTAGAACCGCGTCATCGAGCCATGCCGGTTCTAAAGCCACAAGCCCAAAATCAAAAAATTTTTGCGCCGCTTTTTCCAAAAAGCGGCCACTTCCCTTAATCTGTAACGGCGATGATGACCGAACTTTCCAACCTGGCTGAAGAAGCCCGCGCCTGCACGCTATGCGTGGCGCATCTGCCGCTCGGCTGCCGCCCGGTTTTTCGCATTTCCGACACCGCCCGGCTGCTGATCATCGGCCAGGCGCCGGGCACGAAGGTGCACGCGTCCGGGATCCCGTTCGATGACGCCTCGGGCGAGCGGCTGCGGGGCTGGATGGGGATCGGGCGGGACCAATTCTACGACGCAACGCGACTTGCCATCATGCCGATGGGGTTCTGCTATCCCGGACGCTTTCCGCGTGGCGGGGATCTTCCGCCGCGCGAGGAATGCGCCCCCGCCTGGCATGAGAAATTTCTGGCGCTGATGCCGCAGATCGAGCTGATCCTGCTCATCGGCTCCTATGCGCAGCGCCGTTATCTCGGCCCCGGCAACATGACCGACCATGTGCGCGCCTATGCCGACCATCCGCGCTTCATGGCGCTGCCGCACCCGTCCTGGCGCACGATCGGCTGGGAGACCAAAAATCCCTGGTTCGGTGCGGAGATTTTGCCGCGATTGCGGGACGTGATGGCGCGGCAGTTTGGATAGGGAGAAAGGAAGAAGGCTACTTTTTGTGAACAAAAAGTAGCAAAAAAACTTCTGTATTCTGGGCCCGTGCGGTTTCAGCGACTCAGGCCCAGCGTCGAAAAAGTTTTTGCGCCGCTTTTTTCAAAAAGCGGCTCCTTTCTTAAGCGCGAAAGCTCGCAAGGCTGCGTTTCGCAGTCCCGTCATGGGCGAAATTATCGGGCGAGAGCCAGGCTTCCATGGCGTCGCGCCGGCTGGGCCACTCGGCTTCGGTGATGCTGAACATTGCCGTGTCGCGCTCACGGCCTTTGATCACTTTATGCGCCCGCAGGACGCCTTCCGGGGTGAAGCCGAGGCGGTGCGCGGCGCGGATCGAGGCGGCGTTCATGGAATGGCATTTCCATACCAGGCGGCGGTAGCCGAGCTCGTCGGCGGCGCGTTTGAGCAGCAGATACATCGCTTCGGTGGCGGCGCGGGTGCGCTGCAGGCGGGGGGAGAACCAGATATGGCCAAGTTCGATCGCGGCATTCGCTGGCTCGATGTCCATGAGCGACAGGATGCCCGAGGCGAGGCCGGTGGCGATCGGGCGGACGGCCCAGAAGATCGGGTCGTGCTGCGCGGCGTAGTGCGCGATCATGCGCGCCATGTCTTCGCGCGTGGCGAAGGGGCCGTAGGACATATAGGTGAAACCCTCATCCGCCCCGCGTGCCGCCTCGAACAACTCGTCGGCATGGCGCCGGTGCAGCGGCTCCAGCGTGGCGTACGTTCCGGTGAGCGGCGTGCGCGTGGGCAGGGGGCGGGGCCAGGGATCGACTTCAGGTCCGAGCGGCAGAGTATTCATTTTATGTGTTTCCTCCGAAGGGTAGAGAAGGAAGGGCCGCTTTTTGAAAAAAGCGGCGCAAAAACTTTCTGGACTTTGAGCCCGTGGCGTTGAAACCGCACGGGCCCAAGTTAACAAAGTTTTTTTGCTTCTTTTTGTTCACAAAAAGAAGCCTTTTCTTTTTCCTTCCTTACCCCCGCAACCGCGCCAAAGTCGCCGTGGTCGAATGGCCCGGCAGCAACTCGGCCAAAGCCACGCTGCCGCCCCAGCTTTCGACCTCGGTGGCGCCGACCACGGTTTCGCGCGTGTAGTCCGCGCCTTTGATGAGCAGGTCGGGCCTGATCAGCTTCAGCAGTTCCAGCGGCGTGTCTTCCTCGAACAGGCAGACCTGGTCGACGCTGGCGAGCGAGGCCAGGACGGCGGCGCGCGCCGCCTCGTTCTGGGCCGGGCGGGTCGGGCCTTTCAGGCGTGAGACCGAGGCATCGGAATTGATGCCGACGATCAGCCGGTCGCACATGGCACGGCATTGTTCGAGCAGATGCACGTGGCCCGGATGCAGCAGGTCGAAGCAGCCATTGGTGAAGCCGACCCTGTAGCCGCGGGTGCGCCAGCGTTCCGCCGCCTCGGCGGCGGCGGTGGCGGTGACGACCTTGCGCAGCGCGCCGGTGGCCGGGGCGATGGCGGCGAGCAGGTCGGCCGGGCGCGCCACAGCGGTGCCGACCTTGCCGACGACGATGCCGCCGGCGATGTTGGCCAGCCGCGCGGCCTCGAACAAAGGCACATCCACCGCCAGCGCCGCGGCCAGCATGGCGACCACGGTATCGCCGGCGCCGGAGACGTCGAACACGTCTTTCGCCTCGCCGGGATAATGGCGGACTTCGTCGGCGGTGATCAGGCTCATGCCGTCTTCCGAGCGGGTGACGAGCACGGCGCCGAACTCATGGCGCGCGATCAGCACCTGGGCGGCGGCGACGATGGCGCTTTCGCTATCGACCGAAAGCCCGGTGGCTTCGGCCAGCTCGCGCCGGTTCGGCGTGACCACGTCAGCGCCGCGATAGCGGCTGTAATCGCGGCCTTTGGGGTCGACGACGACGCGGCGGCCGAGCGATTTGGCGCCGGCAATGATCTGCGTGGCGACTTCGTCGCTCAGCACGCCTTTGCGATAGTCGGAGAGCAGGGTGATGGAGGTGGCCGCGACGGCGTCGAGGGCGATGCGGATCAGGCGTTCGGTAAGCTTTTCCGGCAGTGGAATGGTCTGTTCGCGGTCGGCACGGATCAGATGCTGCCCTTGTGCGATGTAACGGGTTTTCAGCGTGGTGGTTCGGCCGCCTTGCACCAGCAGCCAGGGTTCCACCCGTTCCTGGCCGCCGATCAACCCGGTGAGGTCTGAGCCGGCCTGGTCGTCGCCGACCACGGAGACGAAGGCCGCCGAGGCCTCCAGCGCGGTGAGGTTGCGCACGACATTGCCGGCACCGCCTGGCATGGCCACTTCGCGCGTCACAGTCAGGATCGGCACCGGCGCTTCCGGGCTCACCCGCTCCACCTCGCCATAGACGTAGCGGTCGAGCATCGCATCACCCACGACCAGGACGCTGGCGCGGGCGAGGCGCTTTACATAGGCGCCCAAGTCAATTGTCGTGTCAGCCATTGTCATGAGAAACCGCTAACCCCTGGCCGCCGATCTGGCAACGGCGCGGAAACCCAACTATCTTCCCGCCGATGACAGATTTACCGGCATTCCTTGACTCCAACCGGCCGGATGTGCCGGATCTTGCGGTTCCCCGCGGCATCACGCCTTTCTTCATTCCCAGTCAGCCGGTGCGCGGCCGCCTGATCCGGCTTGGGCCGCTCGCCAACACGTTGCTGACACGCCATGACCACACCCCGCCGGTCCGCGCCCTGCTCGGCCAGGCGCTGGCTTTGGCCGCGGCGCTGGCGAGCGCGCTGAAATTCACCGGCTCCTTCAGCCTGCAGGCCAAGGGTGACGGCCCGGTCTCGATGCTGATTGCCGACTGCACCGATGGCGGCGCCCTGCGCGGCTATGCGCGGGTGGACGAGAACGCCGATCTCCCGGCCGATGCCACCGCCAAGCAGCTGCTGGGCGATGGCTATCTCGCTTTTACCGTCGACCAGGGCATGGACCGCGAGCCGCAGCAGGGCATCGTGGCGCTGGAGGGGGAGACCCTGGCGCAGATGGCCGAGACTTATTTCGCGACCTCCGAGCAGCTGCCCTGCAAGGTCTATCTGGCCGCAAGCGAGATGCCGCAGGGCTGGCGCGCCACGGCGCTGGTGATCGAGCGCATCGCCGGGGCCGGCGGCATCGCCCCGGAAATTTCCGAAGCCGAGCAGCAGGAGGCCTGGCGCACGGCGTGCATCCTCGCCGACACGGTGACGGAAGAGGAGTTGCTGGATGATGAGCTGACGCCGGAACGGCTGCTGTACCGGCTGTTCCATGGCGAAGGCGTCGCGGCGGATCGGCCGCGTGCCCTGGCTTATGGTTGCCGCTGTTCGCGTGCCCGCCTTGGCGATATTCTCGAGGGGTTTTCACCCGACGATCTCGACCATATGACAGTGGACGGTGACATCGTTATGAATTGTGAATTTTGCAATTTCGCATTCCACTTTCCCCGTGAGACCGTTAACGGCCGCTCTGGAGCCCCTTAACATGAAGTTATGGCATTTTTCGTCTTTTGCCGTGCTGGCCGCCCTGGCCGGGTGCAGCAGCCCGCCGCCGCCGCAATATCTCCCGCCGCTTAACTACTCTTATTTACCACCGCTGGTGCTGAAGGTCGCCGACCTCAACGTCGTGGATAATTATGTGCCGAGCCCCGACACCGAGGAGCTTCTGGCGCAGGATCCGGCTCCCCCGGCCGAGACCTTGCTGGCCATGCTCAGGCATCGGGTGGTTGCCTCCGGCGCGCCGGGGACGGGCACGGTGACGATCCAGAACGCGTCCATTCATCAGGTTGATGGCACGCTAACCGGGGCGATGACGGTGGATGTCAGTGTCTCCAGTCCTGACGGGCGCAGCACCGGTTATGCCGAAGCCACCGTCTCCGCCTCGCGCAGCGCGCCGGACCAGGATGACGGGGCAGGGGGCATGCAGGCGGCGCTGTACGGGCTGACTAAGCAGCTGATGGAAAACATGAACGTACAGCTGCAATATCAGATGCAGCATAATCTGAGCGGCTGGCTCTCCTGGTCGCCGACCCAGGGCGGTCTGTCCACCGGCTATGCCCCCGCGGCGCCGGCGGGCGGCGCCATCCAGTCAACGCCGCTGACGTCCCCGCAAGGTGTTGCGCAGGGTGCGCCGGCTGCACCGCAGGCCGCTCCCGCTTATCCGGCTCCCGCCGCGCCGCCCCCGACCTATCCGGAGCCGCAGCAGAATCTGATCCCGCCCGGCTATCCGGGCGCGTCACAATAAGGCTGAAGGGCGCGGCCGGACCGGCGCGGAAAAGGAGGGAGGCGTGGTTACTTGACGCCGCCCTCTATGCGGTTTAGACCGCGCGCTTCATTGACGGTCTCTCTTTTTTCGGCGGAACCTTATGGCCAATATTGCATCAGCGCAGAAGCGCATTCGGCAGACTCTCAAGCGCACGATGCGCAACAAGGCGCGCAAGTCGCGCGTCCATAGCGCCATCCGCAAGGTCGAGGAAGCCGTGGCGTCTGGCAACAAGGACGCTGCCCAGGCTGCGTTCCGCGCCGCCCAGCCCGAACTGCAGCGTGCGGTCGGCAAGGGCGTGCTGAAGGCGAACGCGGTTTCGCGGAAAATCTCCCGCCTTTCGGCGCGGGTGAAGGCTCTCACTCCGGCCTGAGCCCTTCGTGGCCTGGTTGTGGGAACCTGTTGATTTGTGACAGTTTGCGCGGCGCGCCCCTCGGCAAAAAAGGGGCGCGCCGTTTGTTTTGGTCTCAGAAACTAACGGAACGTTAGCATTATGAGATTTGTGTAGATAAACGTGTCAGTGCGTACCCGTTGAATTTACACGTTAATTCGGAAAGATCAGCGGGCTACCGGGCGTGGTGAAGCAATTGAGCACTTGCCAGTCGGGGCGCTTCTAACTTAAAGTCGGTAGGCTTACTTTACGCCTGCGCGGACCTCGCCATTCGGGAAAATTGAAGTCTGTGTCAGGCTGTTTCCCAAGAGTCCGTTGCCGGGTATGTCGTTTTTTTAGGGCTGGAGCGGAATTTGGGAATGAGCCTGGAGATCGGTGCCATGCGAGATGGCGGTGGCTTGCTTTCGTCTTCGCCAGTCCGACATGACGATGCCGCCCTGATCGAACAGTGGGCTCGCGTGCGCGCTAGACTGCAAGCGGAAGTTGGGGAAGTGGAGTATCGTACCTGGCTGAAGCAGGTTGCTTTGGCCGGGGTCAATGGCGACGAGGTGACAGTTATTCTGCCCACGCGCTTCCTGCGCGACTGGGTCAACAAGGAATATGGCGAGCTGATCACCGCTTTCTGGCAGGCGGAAAATCCGGCGATCCGGCATGTGGACATCCGCACCCAGCCGAACCGGAGCGCTGCGCCGAACCTGGCCGAGCCGGAGCCCGCGTCACCGGTGGCCAATGCGCCGGCTGCTACGGCCTCAGCGGTCGCGCCGCGTTCGGAGCTGGTAGCCCCGCTGGACCAGCGTTTTACTTTCGATACATTCGTGGTCGGCAAGCCGAATGAATTCGCTTATGCCTGCGCCCGCCGGGTTGCGGAATTGCCGGCGACGCCGGGCTTCAACCCGCTGTTCCTGTATGGCGGCGTCGGCCTGGGCAAGACGCACCTGATGCATGCCATCGCCTGGGAGCTGTCGACCAAGCGCACGGGTGCGGCGCCGGTGTCCGTCGCCTATATGTCGGCGGAAAAGTTCATGTACCGCTTCATCAACGCGCTGCGCTCGCAGTCGACGCTCGAATTCAAGAACGAGCTGCGCAGCGTCGACGTGCTGATGATCGACGATCTGCAGTTCCTGATCGGTAAGGATAACACGCAGGAAGAGTTCTTCCATACGTTCAACGCGCTGGTCGATGCCGGCAAGCAGATCGTGATTTCGGCTGACAAGTCGCCGTCGGATCTGTCGGGCCTGGAGGATCGCCTCCGCACTCGGCTCGGCTGCGGCATGGTCGCGGATCTGCACGCCACCACCTTTGAACTTCGCATCTCCATTCTCGAGGCGAAGGCCTCGCGGGCGGGCGTGGATGTGCCGGGCAAGGTCCTGGAATTCCTCGCGCGCAAGATCACGTCCAACGTGCGTGAGCTGGAAGGCGCCTTGAACCGGCTGGTGGCGCATGCCAACCTGTTCGACCGGCAGCTGACGATGGAGACTGCGCATGAGGTTCTCCATGACGTGCTCAAGGCCTATGACCGCAAGGTCACGATCCAGGAGATCCAGAAGCGCGTCGCCGACCATTACAATATTCGCGTGGCGGAAATGTCGTCGGCGCGGCGCGCCCGTAATATTGCCCGGCCGCGCCAGGTGGCGATGTATCTGGCCAAGCAGCTGACGAGCAAAAGCCTGCCCGATATCGGCCGGCATTTCGGTGACCGCGACCATACCACGGTGATGCACGCCGTCTCGCGCGTGTCAGAGCTGATGGCCCAGGATGCCGCGTTCGCCGAAGATGTGGAATTGCTCCGTCGCATGCTGGAAAGCTGAGCCCTGCCCGCAGGCGGAAACATCGCGGCATTGATCAGAAAACAGAATTGAATGCGCGAGCGGGGCGGCCGGTTGGCTGCCCCGTTTTCGTTCTGTCTGCGGCGCAGGGCAGAGCTTCCCTATTGGTGCGCCCCTTGCTATCCTGAAGGGCGCACCGAATTGGTCGTCGCGACGAGTCTCAAGTATTGCCGTCAGGAAGGGTATCATGAAGTTCAAGGCCGATCGCGCCACGTTGATGAAGTCGCTGGCCCACGTGCAGAACGTCGTGGAGAAGCGCAATACCATTCCGATCCTGGCCAATGTGCTCCTGTCGGTGCGTGACGGCAAACTGACCATTGCCGCGACCGATCTTGAGATCGCGCTGGTCGAGGAAGTGGCCGCGCAGACCATGCGCGATGGCGCCATCACCGTGCCGGCCGCGACCCTGTATGAGATCGTTCGCCGTCAGCCCGATAATGTCGAGATCGAGCTGGACCATCCGGGCGGAGACGCGCCTTTGGCGTTGCGCGCCGGCCGCTATGCCACCAGCCTGGTAGGGCTCGGCGTCGACGAATTTCCCAAGCTCGATGCTGGTAAGATGTCGCAGCAATTCGTGCTCTCCGCGCAGGAATTGCGCGGGCTGATCGACCGCACGCGCTTTGCCATCAGCACCGAAGAGACCCGTTATTACCTGAACGGCATTTTCCTCCACGCGGCGGAGAGCGACGCCGGCCCCGTGCTGCGCGCGGTCGCGACCGATGGCCATCGCCTCGCGCGTGTCGAGGAGCCCCTGCCGGCCGGGGCAAAAGGCATGCCGGGCGTGATCATTCCGCGCAAGACCGTGACCGAGCTGCGCAAGCTGCTGGACGAGGTGTCGACCGAGATCGACGTGGCTCTGTCGGAGACGCGCATCCAGTTCACCATCGGCCCGATGCGCCTGACCAGCAAGCTGATCGACGGCACCTTCCCCGACTATGACCGCGTGATCCCGCGCGGCAACGACAAGGTGCTGCGGGTCGAGAAGAAGGATTTCAACGATGCGGTCGGCCGCGTCTCGGCGATCAGCGCCGAGCGGCACCGTCCGGTGAAACTATCGCTGGCTCGCGATCTGCTGGTCATCTCCGCAGCCAGCCCGGAGCAGGGTACGGCTTCCGAGGAACTCGGCTCCGAGCTGATCGATTATCAGTCCGGCCCGCTCGAGATCGGTTTCCAGGCCCGCTATCTGTCGGACGTGACCGACCAGATCCGTGGCAAGGTGGAATTCGTGTTCGCCGACGGCGCAGCGCCGACCCTGGTGCGTGATCAGGACGATCCGTCGGCGGTGTACGTGCTGATGCCGATGCGGGTCTGACAACGCAGCTCAGCCGGCTCACCCTCAGCGATTTCCGCTCCTACGCCTCTCTGCGCTTTTTGCCCGCTGCGCGGGTGAACGTGTTTGCCGGGCCGAATGGGAGCGGCAAGACCAACCTGCTCGAAGCCGTCTCGCTGCTCGTGCCGGGACGGGGGCTGCGCGGCGCGCGCTTCTCCGAACTGGCGCGCAAAGGCGAAGGGGCAACGCGCACCTGGGCGGTGGCGGCGCATATCGACGATGAAACCGGCGGGTTCGACATCGGCACCGGCTCTGCCGAGGGCGCGCCGGAGCGGCGTGTGTTCCTGCTCGATGAGCAGAAACCCCGCTCGCAGGCGGAAATCGCCGCCAGGCTCGCCGCCGTGTGGCTGACCCCGCAAATGGACCGGTTGTTCACTGAATCCGCCTCCGGCCGCCGGCGTTTCCTCGACCGGCTGGTGGTGGCGCTCGAACCCGGCCATGCCCGCGAGATGGCGGCATTTGAATCCGCCGCGACGCAACGCAACCGGCTGCTCGCTGACCGGCCGGATCCTTCCTGGCTGGCCGGCCTCGAAGATTCCATGGCCCGCCACGCGGTGGCGGCAACCGCCGGTCGGGCCGCCTTGCTCGGCCAGCTGAACGCGACCCTGGCGGGCGGTGCGGCGGCGCCGTTTCCGCTCGTGGCGCTGGATCTGGCCTGCCCGATTGCCGAGAAGCTCAGGCAGCGCCCGGCGGTGGAAGTGGAGGAGGAGCTACGCGCGGCCTATCGCAGCGCCCGCGCACAGGATGCCGCGCAGCGCGGCGCCTCGCTGGGGCCGCAGAAAAGCGACCTGTTGATCACCGACGCCGCCACGGGCCGGCCGGCTTCGCTCTCTTCCACCGGGCAGCAGAAGGCGATGCTGATCGGCATCGTGCTCGGCCATGCGGCGCTGATCGCCGCGGTGCGCGGCACGCCACCGTTGCTGCTGCTCGACGAGCCGCTGGTGCATCTCGATGCCGCGCACCGTGCCGCCTTGTTCGCGGCGATCGGCACGCTCGATCTCTCCGCCTGGCTCACAGGTACGGATCTCGAGCCTTTCGCTGGACTGGCGGCCGCCTGTTACACGATCCGCGATGGCTCTATAGTTCCGTTATGAAGATTGTCATTCTCGGCGACCTGCTCGGCCGCTCCGGACGGGAAGCCGCGCTTAAAGCCATCCCGCAACTGCGCGAACAGCTCAAACTCGATTTTCTCGTGGTGAATGGCGAAAATGCCAGCCATGGTTTCGGCCTCGCGCCGGACATGGCGGACGCGTTGTTCGCCGCCGGCGCAGATGCCATCACGCTTGGCAACCATGCCTGGGACCGGCGTGAGATCATCCCCTATATCGCCCAGGAAAAGCGCCTGATCCGGCCGATGAATTATCCTCCCGGCACGCCCGGCTCCGGTGCCTCGCTGGTCACCGCCCGGGACGGGCGGCGCGTGTTGGTGGCGCAGCTGATGGGGCGGCTGTTCATGGATCCGCTGGACTGCCCGTTCCAGGCCGCCGAGGCGCTGCTCAGCCGCCACCGGATGGGCAACGGGCTGGACGCGGTGCTGCTCGATTTCCACGCCGAGGCGACCTCGGAGAAAATGGCGTTCGGTCATGCATTCGATGGCCGCGCCTCGATGATTTTCGGCACCCACACCCATGTGCCGACCGCGGACCATCAGGTGCTGCCGAACGGCACGGGCTTCGTCACCGACCTCGGCATGTGCGGCGATTATGACAGCGTGATCGGCATGGGGAAGGAAGCGGCGATGGCGCGCTTCATCCGCAAAATGCCGGGCGAACGCCTTGCTCCCGCGGAAGGAGAGGCGACCGTGTGCGGCGTGTTCGTGGAAACCAACGAAAACGGACTGGCGCTGCGCGTGGAGCCGGTGCGTCTCGGTGGCCGGCTGCGTCAGGCGATGCCGCAAGTGTAAAGCGAAGGAAGTGACCGCTTTTTGGAAAAAGCGGCGCAAAAACTTCTTCTACTTTGGGCCCGTGGCGCTCGAGCGCCACAGGCCCAAAGTAACAAAGTTTTTTTGCTACTTTTTGTTCACAAAAAGTAGCCTTCCTTCCTTGCTTCTCAGGCGCTGACCGAAAAATTTCGAATATCGCGCATGCCGTCTTCGCCCGTGCGCCAGGTCTGCAATGTCCAGACCACCGAGGGGAAGGCGATGTCCGCCCAGGGAATCTCTTCCCAGGTGAACAGTCTGACCTCCAATGTTTCGTCGCCGGCGCCGAAATCGGGCGGGCCGTCGAAGCGGGCGCGGAAGAACATCTGCACCTGGGAGATATGGCGGACGGTGTAGATGCCGATCAGCCCGTCCAGAGTGATGTGCGCCATGGCCTCTTCGAGTGCCTCGCGGCGGGCGCCGTCTTCGGGTTGTTCATGCGCTTCCAGAAAGCCTGCCGGCAGGGTCCAGAAGCCGGCGCGCGGCTCGATGGCGCGGCGGCAGAGCAGCACCTTGCCCTCATGGGCAACCACGGCCCCGGCAACGATTTTGGGATTGTCATAGGCGATGTAGCCGCAATGCACGCAGACATCGCGCTCACGCGTATCGCCTTCGGGGATTTGCTTCACGAAGTCCGGCATGACGGCGTCATGATGGGCCGGCCCGGGGGGAAAACTCAATGAGGAAATTGCAGAAGGAAAAGAAGGGCCGCTTTTTGGAAAAAGCGGCACCAAAAACTTCTTTGACTTTGGGCCGGCGGCGCTGAAACCAGCACGGCCCAAAGTAACAAAGTCTTTTTGCTACTTTTTGTTCACAAAAAGTAGCGCTTTCTTCTCAGCCGATATTCGACAGGCCAGTGCTCAACACTTCCACGCCCGGCAAAATCTTGCCTTCCATCCATTCCAGGAAGGCGCCGCCGGCGCTGGAGAGATAGCTCATCCGGTGATGCACGCCGGCAAGTTTCAAGGCCGAGACCGTGTCGCCGCCGCCGCCGACCGAGACGATCTTGCCTTCGTCGGTGGCCTTGGCGATGGCTTCCGCCAGCTCGTTGGTCGCGGCGTCGAACGGCTTGGTCTCGAACGCGCCGAGCGGGCCGTTCCAGATGATGGTCTTGATGTCCGGCAGCCGCTTGATGAAGGCGGAGACGGTGGCGGGGCCGACATCGAGGGCCATGGAATCGGCCGGGATCGCGTCCACGCCGACCACCTCGGTCGGCACGTTGGCGGCAAACGTCTTGGCGACCACCACATCGGTGGGCAGGACGATGTCGCAGCCTTTCGCCTTGGCGGTTTTCAGGATTTCCAGTGCCGTGGCGTGCAGGTCTTTCTCCTGCAGCGACTTGCCGACATTGTGGCCCTGCGCCGCGAGGAAGGTGTTGGCCATGGCGCCGCCGATGACCAGTACGTCCACCTTGCCGACCAGATTGTTCAGCAGTTCGAGCTTGGTGGAGACCTTCGAACCGGCGACGATGGCGGCGACCGGGCGGGCCGGGTTGCCGAGCGCCTGTTCCAGCGCCGTCAGTTCCGCCTGCATCAGCCGGCCGGCATAAGAGGGTAGCAGCTTCGCCACGCCCTCGGTGCTGGCATGGGCCCGGTGTGAGACGGAGAAGGCGTCGTTCACATAGATGTCGGCGAGGTCGGCCAGTGCCTTGGAGAAGACCGGGTCGTTCTCTTCCTCGCCGGCATGGAAGCGGGTGTTTTCCAGCACCACCACATCGCCGCCCTGCATGGCGCCGACGATGCGGGCGGCCTCAGGGCCGATGCAATCCCCGGCGAAGCCGACCGGCTTGCCGAGCACCACGCCCAGGGATTCCGCGATGGGGCGCAGCGACATTTCCGGCACGACCTTGCCTTTCGGCCGGTCGAAATGGCTGAGCACGATCACCCGCGCGCCCTTGGCGGAGAGTTCACGGATGGTGGGGGCCAGGCGTTCCAGCCTGGTCAGGTCGGTCACCTTGCCGTCGCGGACCGGAACATTCAGGTCCGCCCGGAGCAGCACGCGCTGCCCCGCGATTTTGATGTCGTCGAGCGTCTGGCTCACAGCGACCCGAACAGAGCGGCCGTGTCGGACATGCGGCTCGAGAAGCCCCATTCATTGTCGTACCAGCCCATCACCCGGGCCAGAGCGCCGTCCACGACCGTGGTCTGCGGGGCGTCGAAGCTGCAGGAGAAGCCGACATGGTTGAAGTCGGCGCTGACCAGCTTGGCGGTGGAATAATCCAGAATGCCCTTGAGCTCGCCCTCGGCGGCCGCCTTCATCGCCGCGTTGATCTCTTCGGCCGTCGCCTGCTTCTTGAGGTTCACGTCGAGCGAGACGAGCGACACGTTCGGGGTCGGCACGCGGATGGCGGTGCCGTCCAGCTTGCCCTTGAGTTCCGGCAGCACCAGGCCCACGGCTTTCGCCGCGCCGGTGGTGGTCGGGATCATCGACAAAGCGGCGGCGCGGGCGCGGTGCAGGTCCTTGTGCAGCGTGTCCACGGTCTTCTGGTCGCCGGTATAGGAGTGGATGGTCACCATATAGCCGCGTTCGATGCCGAAATTCTCGTGCAGCACCTTGGCCATCGGGGCGAGGCAGTTGGTGGTGCAGGAGGCGTTGGAGATGATCGTCATCTCCTTGGTGAGCGTCTTGTGGTTGACGCCGTAGACGATGGTGGCGTCCACCCCGTCCGCCGGGGCCGAGACCAGCACCTTGCGGGCGCCGGCGGTGAGCAGCTGGGCGGCGGCTTCGCGCTTGGTGAACAGGCCGGTGCATTCCATCGCCACATCGACGCCGGCAAGCGGCACTTTCGACGGGTCGCGCTCGGCCGTGACCTTGATCGGCGCATAGGTGCGGCCGGCATGGGTGATGACCAGGGAGTCGCCGCGCACCTCGACGGTGCCGGGGAAGCGGCCATGCACGGAATCGTAGCGGAGCAAATGCGCGTTGTCTTCGACACTGCCGAGATCGTTGATCAGCACCGGCTCGACATCGGTACGACCGCTCTCGATCATGGCGCGGAGCACCAGGCGCCCGATGCGGCCGAAGCCGTTAATCGCGATTTTCACTGCCACGTTTCAGTTCCCTTTCTTTTTCACGGCGGCCATGATGGCCGTTTCGGTGATTCCGAAATGTTCATAGAGCGTTTCAGCCGGCGCACTGGCGCCGAAACCGGTCATCCCGATAAAGGTGCCGTTCGCGCCCAGCCAGCGCTCCCAGCCGAAGCCGGAGGCGGCTTCGATGCCGATGCGCGGCGCGTCACCAAGCACTTCGGCTTGATAGCTCTCATCCTGTTGCGCGAACAATTCAAAACTGGGCGCGGACACCACCGCGACCTGGATGCCTTCCTGCGCCAGTTTGGCGCGCGCCGCCATCGCCAGCGCGACTTCGGTGCCGGTCGCGATCAGGGTCGCGGCGCGCTTGCCTTCGGCTTCGGCCAGCACATAGGCGCCGCGGGCGCTCTTGCAGCCATTGGCCTGCAGGCGCAGCGCCGGGACCGCCTGGCGCGAGAGCACCAGCAGCGACGGGCCGGTCGTATTGCGCAGGGCCAGCTCCCAGCATTCAGCGGTTTCCATGGCGTCCGCCGGGCGCAGCACCAGCACGTTGGGCATGGCGCGGAAGCTGGCCAGATGCTCGACCGGCTGATGCGTCGGCCCGTCTTCGCCGAGGCCGATGGAATCGTGGGTCAGCACATGGATGGCACGCACCCGCATCAGCGCCGCGAGACGCAAAGAGGGGCGCATATAGTCGGAGAACACGAAGAACGTGCCGCCATAGGGGATGACGCCGCCATGCAGCGCGATGCCGTTCATCGCCGCCGCCATGCCGTGTTCGCGCACGCCGTAATAAATGTAGCGGGCAGCGAAATTATCGGCGCTGGCGCCGGCCATGCCCTTCACCAGCGTGAGGTTGGAGCCGGTGAGGTCGGCGGAGCCGCCGACCAGCTCGGGGATGGCGGGGACCAGAACTTCCAGAGCCTTCTGGCTGGCCTGGCGCGTCGCGAGCTTGGGTTTCTGCTCGGCCAAAGCGGCCTTGTAGACGGCCATGGCGTCGCCCCAGCCTTCCGGCAGCTGGCCGGCCATCACGCGCTCGAACTCGGCGCGCTGCGGGTGCTTGGCCAGGCGCTTCAGCCAGGCGCGGCGGGAGGCCGAGCCGCGGCTGCCGGCGGCGCGCCAGGGCGCGTAAACATCGTCCGGCACGCTGAAGGGCAGGTGCTCCCAGCCCAGGGCGCGCTTCGCGGCCTCAGCCTCGGCGCCGCCCAGAGCCGACCCATGGACGGCAGCGGTGCCGGCCTTGCTCGGCGCACCGAAGCCGATGATGGTCTTGCAGGCGATCATCACCGGCTTGCTCGACTTCATGGCGAAGTTCAGCGCCGCCTGGAGCTGTTCGAAATCATGCCCGTCGATGCGCCGGGTCGCCCAGCCATAGCCGGCGAAACGCTTCAGCGGGTCTTCGGAGGTGGCAAGGTCGGTGCCGCCGTCGATGGAGATGCTGTTATCGTCGAACAGCACCACCAGCTTGTTGAGCTTGAGATGCCCGGCGAGCGCGCCGGCCTCGTGGCTGACACCTTCCATCAGGCAGCCGTCGCCGGCGATCACCCAGGTGCGGTGGTCGACCAGGCTCTTGCCGTATTTCGCTGCCAGCAGCCGTTCCGCGAGCGCCATGCCCACGGCGGTGGCCAGGCCCTGGCCGAGCGGGCCGGTGGTCATTTCGATGGCCGGGTGTTCGCGATATTCCGGGTGGCCGGCGGCTACGGCATGGAGCTGGCGGAAGGATTTGAGGTCGCTGACATCCATGCCCTCATGCCCGGTGAGGTGCAGCAGGGCGTAGAGCAGCATGGAGCCGTGGCCGGCCGAGAGCACGAAGCGGTCGCGGTCCGACCAGTTCGGGTCGGCGGCGTCGAATTTCAGGTATTTGCGCCACAGCGTGGTGGCGGCGTCAGCCATGCCCATCGGCATGCCGGGATGGCCGGATTTGGCGGCTTCGACCGCGTCGATCGCGAGCGCGCGGATGGCGTTGGCCATCATGCGGTCCTCGGTGAGGGGACGCGCCAGTATTTCCGCCTGCCGTGCCAGAGCTGCTTCGTTGCCTGAAATTTCTGCCAAACTCGCCATGTTCGCCTGTTCCGTCTGATCTGCGGCGTGCATAAAGCCAGCGCAGTTAAGCGGCAACCCGGGAGTTTTCCATGAATGCACGTACCAACCAGCGGATTGATGGCGCCAGGCTGTGGCGCACGCTGATGGAAATGGCCGAGATCGGCGCGACCCCGAAAGGCGGGGTCAAGAGGGTAACGCTCACCGAGGAGGACCGGCAGGGAAGGCTGTTGTTTCAGCGCTGGTGCGAGGAACTGGGGCTGAAGGTCAGGGTCGACAGCATGGGCAATATGTTCGCGCGGCGTGATGGGCGCGATCCGGCGCGGCCGCCTGTGCTGATGGGCTCGCATCTCGACAGCCAGCCGACCGGCGGCAAATTCGACGGCGCGCTGGGCGTGATCGCGGGGCTCGAGGTGATGCGCACGCTGAATGATCTCAACATCGTGACCGAGGCGCCGATCGAGCTGGTGAACTGGACCGATGAGGAAGGCTGCCGTTTCGGCCGGGCCATGATGGGCAGCGCCGTGTGGTCGGGGCTGGAGCGCGAAGAGGCGATGAAGGCTAAGCGCGATGAAGGCGGTGCTACCGTCGCCGAGGCTCTGCAAGAGATCGGCTTCGCCGGCGCGGAACCCTGCGCCGCTTTCGTCGCCGATGCGATGTTCGAGCTGCATATCGAACAGGGCCCGATGCTCGAGGCGGACGGGAACAAGATCGGCATCGTCACCGGGGCGCAGGCGCAGATCTGGTATGAGGCTGAAGTGATCGGCTTCGACTCCCATGCCGGCACAACGCCCCCCGTGCGGCGCCGTGATGCGCTGGTGACGGCGGCGCGCATTGTCGATCTGGTCGACAGCCTCATGCGCGAACAGGGCGATACCAATGTGACCGATCCCGGACGCGGCACGGTCGGGCGGCTCACTGTCTCGCCGAACTCGCCGAACGTGATTCCCGGCCGCGTGCGCTTCAGCGTGGAATTCCGCAATGTCTCCGAGGCGCGGATTGCCGAGATCGCGGAGATTTTCCCGGCCCGCGCCCGGGCCCTGGCCGAAGCCAATCACACGGATTTGACCCTGACGCCGGTCATGCGTGTGCCGGCGCAGCCTTTCGATCCGGATTGCGTGGCGCTGGTGGAGCAGGCAGCGGCGAAACTCGGCTATCCGGCGCGCCGTATGGTCTCGGGCGCTGGGCATGATGCGGTGCATGTCGCCTCACGCCTCCCGACCGCGATGATCTTTACGCCCTGCAAGGACGGTCTCTCGCATAACGAGGCGGAATCGATCGAACCCGATGAAGCCGAGGCGGGGGCGCAAGTGCTGTTCGAGGCCGTGCTGGCGCGGGCGAACCGGACGGTTTGAGGTAAAGGAAGGAAGGAAGCGCTACTTTTTGTGAACAAAAAGTAGCAAAAAAACTTTGTGAAAAGCGGCCCGTGGCGTTTCGCCGCTACGGGCCGCTTTCTTCTTTTCTTCTCAACGCTTCCCATATTTCGGGAAGAGAGAGGAGATTCGTCATGGCGAAAATCCATTACCGCGTTGTCCGGCATGACGGCGGGTGGGCCTATAAGCTGGGCGATGTGTTTTCGGAGACTTTTCCCACCCATGAACGCGCGATGGCGGCGGCCAAGCGTGTCGCGGCCGAGCAGCAGGTGCCAGGGGAGACGGGCTATATCGAATACCAGAGCGAGGATGGCAGATGGCATATCGAGCTGGCCTCGGGGAGCGACCGGCCGGAGGCGGATGTCCTTGAATAGGAAGGGAAAGGAAGTGGCCGCTTTTTCGATCAAAAGCGGCGCAAAAACTTTTTTGATACTGGGCCTGAGGCGCCCGAGCGCCACGGGCCCAAAGTAACAAAGTTTTTTTGCTACTTTTTGTTCACAAAAAGTAGCCTTTCTTTTTACTGCTCGGGCTGAGGGGTAACCGCCACTTCCACCGGCGCGGCTTGGCTCGCGCGGCGGGCTTCGGCTTCGGCGGCCAGACGGCGGTAGCTGCGCAGGCTGAAGGGCAGCATGATCATATAGGCGATGCCGAGCAGGGCACCGGCGGCGAAGGGATCGGCGAAAATGATCGCCGCAAACACCACCACGCCGAGCAGCAAGGGCAGGACGCTCTGCACCGGGATCTTGAAATTCTTGAAGCTCCAGACCGGCAAGGTGGAGACGCAAAGCAGCGCCACGACGATCAGGACCGCGCCGGTAAAAAGCGGGAAGCTGGCGGCGATGCTGAGCCACTCGAAATGCAAATGGTTTGCCTCGAGACCGAGGAACAGCGGAAACAGCGCCAGCCCGGCGCCGGCCGGGGCGGGCACGCCGGTGAAGAAATTATAGGCGAAAGCGGCTTTGGGCGCGCTATCGAGTGCTGCGTTGAAGCGCGCCAGACGCAGCGCCATGGCCGAGGCGTAGATCAGCGGCGGCAGGAAGCCGATCGCCCCCCAGGGCTGCAGCGACCAGACATAGATCACCAGCGCCGGCGCGATGCCGAAACACAGGAAATCGGCAAGGCTGTCGAACTCCGCGCCGAAGCGTGACGTTGCTTTGAGCAGCCGCGCCAGCCGCCCGTCCAGCCCGTCGATCACGCCGGAAACGGCGATCGCGATGACGGCGCTGCCGAACTTGCCGTCCAGCGCCAGGCGGATGGAGGACAGGCCGATGCACAGGCCGAGCAAGGTCATCAGGTTCGGCAGCATGCGGTTGAAGCTTTGGCCGGAAAACCGGTGACGGCGCGGCAGGCGCCGGGGCAGACGGTTCATCAGAGGATGGGAGCCGCCGCCGGCACGGGGCGGAGTTCGGCAATGACCGTCTCGCCGCCGATCATGCGCTGGCCGACCGCGACCAGCGGCAGCGTGCCTTCCGGCAGGTAAAGATCGGTGCGGCTGCCGAAGCGGATGATGCCGATACGCTGGCCGGTGGCGATGGATTGGCCTTCATGAATGTCGCACAGAATGCGCCGCGCGATCAGCCCGGCGATTTGCACGACCACAACCTCCTGCCCGGTGGGCAGGCTGAGCAGGATGCTGTTGCGCTCGTTTTCGTCGCTCGCTTTTTCCTCGGCGGCACTAAGGAATTTGCCGGGATGATAGGCGATGCGGCGCACCAGGCCGGAGATCGGCGCGCGGTTGACGTGGACGTCCAGCACCGAGAGGAAAATCGCCACACGCATGCGCGGCTCGTCGCCGAGGCCGAGCTCAGCCGGCGGGATGGCGGATTCCACGCTGACCACGAGCCCATCCGCCGGGGCGACGAACACGTTGGGGCGGGGCGGCAGGATGCGCTCCGGATCGCGGAAGAAATACAGGCAGAACAAAGTGAACAGCAGGCCGAGCCAGGTCAGCGGATGCCAGAAGAGCAGGCCGAGCACGGCCACGGCGATACCGCCCACGATAAACGGGTAGCCGGCCTTATGCGGCGGCGACAGCACCGATTTGATACTCTCGACGATGTCCATGGAATCAGCCTTGTGGTTTCGGCAAGGCAAAGCCCTGGCCGGGGAAGATAAGATTAGGGTCGTGGATTTTGTCGGAATTGGCGTTGTAAATCAATGTGTACAGCGTACCGCTCCCGTAAACATGGCGGGCGATCAGCCACAGATTCTGCCCGTGGGTGATGACGATATGGCCGGCGGCGAGCGCGTTGGGGAGGGTTTCCAGGGCGAAGGGCGCGGTGACCGGCGGCAGCATGGCGCCGGCGGCGGTGGTGGCGGACAAAGCGAGCGTGCCGTTATTGGCCGGCACGCTGGCGGCGAAGTGCCATGTGCCGTCCTTGCCGGCGGTGGTGCGGCCGATCTCCTTGCCGTTGAGGGCGAGGTCGATCCTGGCGCCGGCCGGTGCGGTGCCGGAGAAGATCGCATGGCCGTTGGCGTCGTAATCGACGGTGCCGATGCCGAGCGTGCCGGGACGCGGCCCCTGTCCTGAGACGACCGAGCTGCCATTCGGGCCCGGACAGCACGGCCAGAGCCTGGCCCTGACCGGCGGGCACGTTGATCGAGGCGGTCTCGCCTCCGGAGATGACCGTGCCATTGGGCAGGGTTTCGGTCAAAGAGAGTTCCTGCGGACCTGAGGCTAAAGGCTTAGCGGGCAGGATCACGAACGAGCCGTGCGCGTCCGCCGTTGCGGTGCCGATCACCGCATTGCCGCTTTTTACGGTTACGACGGCGCCGGGTGCGGCGCGGCCGGCGAGCACGGTGTTGCCGTTCGCATCGACCCGGACCACGTCGAAGCGCGGCGGGTTGATCACGGGAGCGGCCGGCGCGAGCGGCGGCGGCGCGGGTGGGGTCGGCTGCAATTGCGGGCGCAGCCCGAGATAACTAAGCCCGGCGACGGCGCAGAGCGCGAGTGCGCCAAGCGCTGCCATTCCACTGTATTTTCGTGTCGTTTCAGCCATTGGGGCGTCCCTGTCGCATTGTCTGGCGTTGCTTGCCATGTAGCCGATAGACTGCCACGAACGGGATTATACAGGAAGCGAAGTGAAACCGACACTATGGCAGCTTTTTCAGTTACCGTCTTTTGCGGCTCCTCCTTGGGAACGGACGCGGTCTATGAAAAGGCCGCGACAGAGTTGGGGCGGGGGCTCGCGGCGGCGGGCATGGCGCTGGTGTTCGGCGGCGGCAATGTCGGGCTGATGGGCATCACCGCAGCTTCTGCCTTGGCCGAGGGCGGGCATGTGACCGGGATCATTCCGGATTTCCTGCGGCAGCGCGAAGTCGAGTTTCCTGGCCTGTCGGAACTGATCGTCACCGATTCGATGCATACCCGCAAACGGCGGCTGTTTGCGCTGGCGGACGCGTTCGTGGTGATGCCGGGCGGGCTCGGCACCTATGACGAGACGATCGAGATCCTCACCTGGAAACAGCTCGGCCAGCACGCAAGCCGATCATCCTGGTGGATGTTCTGGGTTGGGCGCAGCCTTTCGTGGCGATGGTCGAACAGGTGATCGAGCGCGGCTTTGCCCGTGATTCGGTGCGCGACCTGTTCGAGGTGCAGCCCTCCGTCGATGCAGCGCTGGCGCGGCTGGAAGAGCTGCGGACCGTGACGGTTTAAGGGAAAGGGAGGGAAGTAAGCGCTACTTTTTGTGAACAAAAAGTAGCTTTTTTGGTCCTTTAGGCCGTGCTGGCTCAACGCCATCGGCCCAAAGTCAAAAAAGTTTTTGCGCCGCTTTTTTCAAAAAGCGGCCACTTACTTTTAATCTTCCTCTTCCTCGTCGGTAGGCCGGGCCGGGAGGGCATAGCCTTCGCTAAGCCAGCGGCCGAGATCGATATCGGCGCAGCGTTTCGAGCAGAACGGGCGGTGATGCGGGTCGCTGGGTTTTTTGCAGATCGGGCAGACGCTCATCGGGTGAGAACCTCATGCAAAGGCGGGCGGATGCGCCGGCGCGTCAATTCCGCGAAGCCGAGATGGGAAAAACCCAGCAATTCGGGTTTCAGCGGGTCGGCTGCAAGGGCGGCGCGCAACGGGGCGGCCAGTTTCGCGCGGGCGGCGGCTTTCATCCCGGCGAAGTCGATGAGGATGCCGCCGGAGAGGTTGCGCAGCACGATCTGCCGGGCGAGTTCCGGCAGGATCGCGGTGTTCAGGGCCAGCGGTGACATGTTGCTGGCGGCCTTGGAGTCGATATCGATCAGCGTTGCCGCCGGCGCCGGGGTGATGTGCATCACAGCACCCAGGGGCAACGGCGCGGAGGCCTCGTACAGGGTGGCGACTTCGTCTTCCAGAACCGGATCGAAGGCGTCGGCGGCGTAGCGCATGCGGCCTTCCAAAGCAGGGCGCAGCTCGGCGATCAGCGCGTAATCGTCGACCAGAATGGGTTCGGCCGGGTGACGGGCGCAGAGATCGAGCAGCGGGCCGGGGCCGCGGCGCAGCAGGCCTGGCCGGTCGGCGGGTGCGTCCGGCGGAGAGAGCGAGGCGCGGGCCTTTATCGCCCTGGGCGGCGCGGGTGACGGTGAAGGTGGCGAAGGTGCCCTTCGGAGAGGGTTTTGCCGCCGGCGCTGTCGGGCAGGAAGCCAGACGAGGCCGCCAAGTTCCACGAAATCGCCCGGCCAGAGCCGGCATCACCGCCTCGATGCGGCCGGTATAGAGATCGCCGATGCCGTCAGGGCGGGCTGGGTCCCAGATCCAAAACTCGCGCAGCACGTCATTGGCCAGCAACGCGATGCGCACCCGCTCGTCGCGGCGGGAAACGGCGATCACGGTGCGGGAGACGCCGCCGCCTGATAGCCGAGGCCGCGCAGCAGGCGGGAGGTCTCACACAGCGGCAGGCCGACCACGGCGGAATAGGAGCCGGAGAGGAAATCGACGAAAGCGGCGGCCTGGCCCTGGATGGCGTAACCGCCGGCCTTGCCGTGCCATTCGCCGCTGGCGAGATAGGCGTCGATCTCGGCGGCATCGAGCCGGGCGAAACCGACCACGGAACTCGACGACCCGGGCGGCGATGCGGCCGTCAGGGGCGCGGATGGCAAGGCCGGTGAAGACGCGGTGCCGGCGGCCGGAAAGCAGTTTCAGGCATTTTTCAGCCTGGGCCAGCGTTTCCGCCTTGGGGAGGATGCGCCGTCCGGCGGCGACGACCGTGTCGGCGGCGATGGTGAAGCCATCGGCGGGACGGAGTTTTGCGGCCGCCATGCGCGCCGCGTAGACGCGGGGGAGCTCGTCGGGAAGCGGCGTCTCGTCGATGTCGGGCGCGAAAACCTGCGCCGGTTCGATGCCGATCTGGCGCAGCAGCTCCAGTCGTCGTGGACTTGCCGAGGCCAGGATCACATTTGCGGAATTGCGTCATATCGCTTGGTCGGGCCCAGCGTCAGCGTGCGGGCGCGTTATTTGAAGCGGAATGTGATCCGGCCTTTGGTCAGGTCGTAGGGGGTCATTTCGACATTGACGCGGTCACCGGCCAGCACGCGGATGCGGTTTTTGCGCATTTTGCCGCTGGTATGGGCCAAAATGACATGTTCATTGTCGAGTTTCACGCGGAACATCGCGTTGGGCAGCAGTTCAGTGACCATGCCGCTGAACTCGATCATATCTTCCTTGGACAAACAAACCTCATGTAAAGGGGAAAGCAACGCCGCTCAAATGGGCCGCGGCGCGGTTTTGGTCAAGTTTTACGCAAACGTGTGGACACAGAGCGGGCATGCGCCGTGAGGCTCTCCGCCTCGGCCAGGGCCACGGCGGCCGGCCCGATAGCGTCCAGCGCACGGGCCTCGAGCGCGACCCAGCTGGTGCGCTTGAGGAAATCATAGACCGCCAGTCCGGAGGCGAAGCGCGCGGTGCCGGAGGTGGGCAGCACATGGTTGGGGCCGGCGACATAGTCGCCGATGGCCTCGGGGCAGTTGCCGCCCAGGAACACCGCGCCGGCATGGCGGACGTTCGCGAAGATCGCTTTCGGCGCGGCGGTCATGATCTGCAGATGTTCCGGCGCGATGCGGTTGGCGAGTGCGGCGGCCTCGTCCCAGTCGCGGACCAGGATGATGCCGCCATGGCGGCGCCAGCTCTCGCCGGCGATCGCGGCGCGGGGCAGGGTCTTCAGGGCTTCCGTCACGGCCTCGGCCACGGCGCGGGCCAGGGCCTGGTCGTTGGTGATGAGCAGGGCCTGCGCCTCCTCGTCATGTTCGGCCTGGGCCAGCAGGTCGAGGGCGAGATGCGCGGGATCGTTCTCCGCGTCGGCGATGATCAGCACTTCCGAAGGGCCGGCGATGGAATCGATGCCGACCTGGCCGAAAACCTGGCGCTTGGCCTCGGCGACATAGGCGTTGCCGGGGCCGACGATCTTGTCGACCTTGCGGATCAGAGCGGTGCCATGGGCCAGGGCGGCCACGGCCTGGGCGCCGCCGATGCGATAGATTTCCGTAACGCCGGCCAGTGAGGCGGCGGCCAGGACCAGCGGGTTCAACACGCCGTCTGGGGAGGGAACGCACATGGCGATGCGCGACACGCCGGCGACTTTGGCCGGAATCGCATTCATCAGCACCGAGGAGGGGTAGGAGGCCTTGCCGCCGGGAACATAGATGCCGACGGCATCCAGCGGGGTCCAGCGCAGGCCGAGTTCGGCGCCGGCCTGATCGGTGAAAGCGAGGTCCTGCGGCAGCTGCGCGCGATGGAAGGCTTCGATGCGGGAGGCGGCCAGCGCCAGCGCGTCGCGCAGCGCGGCCGGTGTTGCGGCGGTGGCGGCGGCGATTTCCTCAGCGCTGACGCGCAGGTCGGCCAGGCTGTAATTCACGCGGTCAAAACGATTGGTGAGGTCGAGGACGGCCGCATCTCCCTCGCGCTGCACGCGGACCGAGAATATCGCGCACCGCATCGGTCAGTTGCGGCGCCGTGACGGCGCGCGACAGCAGGCCCGAGAACGCCGCTTCAAATCCCGCGTCGGCGCTGGAAAGGAGGTGGCTCATGCGGCCAGCGCCCTGCGGAAGTTTTCGATCCAGCCGGTGATTTCGTCCGGCCGGGTCTTCAGTGCGATGCGGTTGACGATCAGGCGCGAGGAGACGCTGGCGATGACATCGGTCTCCACCAGACCGTTGGCCTTCAGCGTGCTGCCGGTCTGCACCAGATCGACGATCAGCCGGGAGAGGCCGAGGCCGGGGGCGAGTTCCATGGAGCCGTTGAGGGCGACGATCTCGGCCTGCACGCCGCGCGCGGCGAAATGCTTGCGCGCCACGTTGGGGTATTTGCTGGCGACGCGGATGCGCGACTGGGCGTTGAGGTCGGTCTGGCCGACCTCGTCACGCGGCTCGGCGACGGAGATGCGGCATTGGCCGATATCGAGGTCGAGCGGTGCGTAGATTTCAGGGTAGTCGAACTCCATCATCACGTCGCCGCCGCAAATGCCGATCTGCGCCGCCCCGAAGGCGACGAAGGTGGCGACGTCGAAGGAGCGGACGCGGATCACGTCTAGGCCCGGATGGTTGGTGGGAAAGCGCAGGCGCCGGCTGGATTCGTCGGCATAATCGGCCGCCGGTTCAATGCCGGCACGGCTGAGAAGAGGGCCGCATTCGTCGAGAATGCGGCCTTTGGGGAGCGCGAGAACGATCGACATGGCCGGGGCTTACCATCAGCGGGAAGAGGCGGCTAGCCATTTAACAAATCTGTTAAGGCCATTTAGAGCAGCTCTTAAGGCTCGTCACACATCGAATGCCGAGCCGTCATGGTCAGCGGACAGAATGCTTCCATATAGGCCTGATCTGATAGGAGCATTCAGAAATGCGCAAATACATGATCCTCGCCTTCGGGGTGGTTTTTTTTGGCGCGTCTCAGGCGCACGCGCAGACCGGGTCTTACGGCATGATGCCACCAGGACAGACCGGGCAACCGGCACAGACTCCTTATATGGCGGCACCCGTGCCGGAGGCGCCGAGCGTTCAGGCGCCGGTGAACCTGCCCCCGCCGACGCCGCCCGCACCGCAGAACGCCGCGCCGCTGAACCTGCCGCAAATCCCCGGCTACACGCCGCCCGGCCTGCCGATCCAGCAGGGTGGGGGGATGAACGCGCCGACGGGTGGTATGGGGAAATAGGCAAGGAAGTGGCCGCTTTTTGGAAAAAGCGGCGCAAAAACTTTTTTGCATTTGGGCCGTGCTGGCGAAACCAGCACGGCCCAAATTGCAGAAGTTTTTTTGCTACTTTTTGTTCACAAAAAGTAGCGCTTCTTTTCTTTAATCTTTAAGCGACGCGCTCGATACGAGCGCCGCAGGCGGCGAGTTTTTGTTCGACGGCCTCATAGCCGCGGTCGAGATGATAGACGCGGTTGATGATGGTCTCGCCATGGCCGGCAAGGCCGGCCAGCACCAGCGAGACCGAGGCGCGCAGGTCGGTCGCCATGACCGGGGCGCCCGAGAGTTTCGGCACGCCGCGAATGATCGCCGAGGAGCCATGCGCGTTGATGCGCGCGCCCATGCGGTTGAGTTCCGGCACATGCATGAAGCGGTTCTCGAAGATCGTCTCGGTAACCATGGAGGCGCCTTCAGCGACCGCCATGAGCGCCATGAACTGCGCCTGCATGTCGGTCGGGAAACCCGGGAAGGGCTCGGTCATCACGTCTACGCCGTGCAGCCGGCCGTTGCGGGTGACGCGGAAGCCGTTGGCTTCCGGGGTGATGACCACGCCGGCCTCCTGGAGCGAGGCGAGCACGGCGCCAAGGTCTTCGGCGCGCGCATTCTCGAGCAGCACGTCACCGCCGGTAATGGCGGCGGCGCAGGCATAGGTGCCGGTTTCGATGCGGTCCGGGAGAATCGCATGGTGGGCGCCGTGCAGGGTTTTAACACCCTCAATGACCAGCGTGTCGGTGCCGATGCCCTCGATTTTCGCACCCATTGCCGTGAGGCAGCGGGCGAGGTCGGAAATCTCCGGCTCACGCGCGGCGTTTTTCAGGGTGGTCACGCCGTCCGCGAGGGTGGCAGCCATCAGCAGGTTTTCGGTGGCGCCAACCGAGACGAAGGGAAACACGATGGACGCGCCGTGCAGCCCGTGCGGGGCGACAGCATCGACATAGCCGCCCTCGAGCTTGATCGTGGCACCCATGGCTTCCAGACCTTTGAGGTGCAGATCGACCGGGCGGGTCCCGATGGCGCAGCCGCCGGGCAGGGAGACGCGGGCCTCGCGGCAACGGGCCAGCAGCGGACCGAGCACGAGAATCGAGGCGCGCATTTTGCGGACGATGTCGTAGGGCGCTTCGGTGTTGGTAATGCGGCCGCCGAGGGACAAAGTCCGGCCGTCAGGCTCCACGGCCAGGCCGTGCTGTGCCAGCAGCTCTGCCATGGTGGCGAGATCGGCCAGTTTCGCGACATTGGAGAGCACCAGCCGCTCGTCGGTGAGCAGGCCGCAGGTCATCAGCGGCAAAGCCGCGTTCTTGGCACCGGAAATATGGATCGTGCCGGAGAGCGGCACGCCGCCGACGATGCGAATCGAATCCATGGCTACATCCTCGGCAGAGCGACGCCGCGCTGGCCCATATATTTCCCGGCTTTGTCAGCATAGGAGGTTTCGCACGGCGTCTCGCCGCGCAGGAACAGGAACTGGCAGATGCCTTCGCCGGCATAGATTTTCGCCGGCAGCGGCGTGGTGTTGGAGATCTCGATCGTGACCTGGCCTTCCCATTCCGGCTCCAGCGGCGTGACATTCACGATGATGCCGCAGCGCGCATAAGTGGATTTGCCGAGGCAGATCACCAGAACGTCGCGCGGGATGCGGAAATATTCGACCGTATGGGTGAGCGCGAAGCTGTTCGGCGGGATGATGCAGACCGGTCCGGTGCGGTCGACAAAGCTCGCCGGGTTGAATGATTTCGGATCGACAATGGCGCTGTCGACATTGGTGAAGACTTTGAAATGATCCGCGCAACGGGCGTCGTAGCCGTAGGATGACAGGCCGTAAGAGATCACGCCGTCACGCTTCTGCGTTTCGACGAAGGGTTCGATCATCCCCGCTTCGGTGGCCTGCTGGCGGATCCAGTGGTCGGGCATCACTGGCATAAGTCGGGGGTCTCCTGTTTTTCGGCCGATTGTTCGGCGGTGGCGCGGGCTTGCTGTTTACGGCGCAGCAGATTGGCGCGCAAAGCGGAGGCTTCCTTGGAGGCGCGTTGCGCCTGTCGGGCAGCGGCTGCGCGCTGGGCCTTGGTAGGGATCTGCTGGTCCTTCATGGGCTACCTTTGAAGCCAGGGCAGGGGCCCGGCGTCAAGCTCTGTCATGTTACATGCAATTAGGTAGAGGCCCTTTCTGCAGAAAATTTTAGCCGCCGGCATGGCGCGAAATCGCCCTGGAACGGCGTGCGTCGACAATGCCAGAGAGCAGACGGCACGGATGGTGCACGGGTAGCGACACGAAGTTGCGGTTTTGGACGCAAATTCGTGATCAGGGCACTTGCGGGCTCTCCCTGAAAAGGCTAGGAAGCGCCCCACAACCGCGGTTGCGCTGTCATAGCTCAGGGGTAGAGCACTTCATTGGTAATGAAGAGGTCCTGGGTTCAATTCCCAGTGACAGCACCAGCGGGGTTGAAACGGAAGGCCGGTTGGTTTAGGCGTTCCGCTACGTGCCCAGGTAGCTCAGTTGGTAGAGCATGCGACTGAAAATCGCAGTGTCGATGGTTCAATTCCGTCCCTGGGCACCATTTTATCCCCCCTCCGACATAATCGTTTTTTTTATACATCCTCTATTGCAACCCTCTGGTGTTTTTCGCTGGTGGGGGCTAGATGTTTGCATAGCGCGCGGGCTTTCCGTTGGCGGGGCCTGGAGCGTTTACGAGGTTGATAAATCGGCTCGGCGAAAAGCCTGGTCAGGACTTGCAACAGGAAAGAGGCTACGACATGTCGAAAGCATTCATTGCTGAGGTTATTCAGAATTCCGCAGAGATTACCGGCGTGTCCGCGAATCGCGCAGCCACCGATCTGATCGAGGCGATCGTCAAGGAAATGAAGAAGAACGGCAAGTTCACGCTGCCGAGCTTCGGGACCTTCACTGTGCGCAAGACCAAGGCCCGCAAGGGTGTAAATCCGCGCACTGGCGAAGAGATCAAGGTGAAGGCCGGCAAGACCGTGCGCTTCAAGGCCTCGCCGTCGCTGAAGAAGATGGTCTAAGCAAGCGAATTTCGCTCTGAAGAAAAACAGCCCGGGCCAGCCCGGGCTGTTTTTTTATGTGTATACGTTAGTTTTTATGACCTAAATCCCAGGCCGGTGTGAAGGCCACGCTTTGGCAGCCCCACCGGCCCAGAGGAGCAAAAGTTTTTGCGCCGCTTTTGCCAAAAAGCGGCCACTTTCCTTTTAGATATCCAGTTCGGTGACGTTGCCGGCATTTTCCTGGATGAACTGGAAGCGCAGTTCCGGGCGCTTGCCCATCAGGTTTTCCACGATGGTCGAGGTCTCGGCGCGATCTTCAGGCGGTGCGACGATTCGCAGCAGCACGCGCTTGGCCGGATCCATCGTGGTGTCCTTGAGGATCGCCGGCGGCATCTCGCCCAGGCCTTTGAAGCGGCTGACCTCGATTTTCGCGCCGGGCTTGAAGGTTTTGACGAGTCGCTCGCGCTCGGCATCGTCCATCGCATAGACGCTCTTGGCGCCCTGGACGATGCGGTAGAGCGGCGGCTGCGCAAGATAGACATGGCCGTGGCGGATCAGCTCCGGCAATTCGCGGTAGAAGAACGTCATTAGCAGCGAGGCGATATGCGCGCCGTCGACATCGGCGTCGGTCATGATGATGACGCGCTCATAACGCAGGTTGGCGCGGTTGAATTGCGGGCCGACGCCGCAGCCCAGCGCCTCGATCAGGTCTTTCAATTCCTGGTTCTGGCGCAGTTTTTCCACCGAGGCGGAGGCGACGTTGAGGATCTTGCCACGCAGCGGCAGAATCGCCTGGTTGTTGCGGTTGCGCGCCTGCTTGGCGGAGCCGCCGGCCGAATCGCCCTCGACCAGGAAGATTTCCGTGCCTTCGGCGCTTTCGGTGCTGCAATCGGCGAGCTTGCCGGGCAGGCGCAGCCGGCGTGTCGCGGACTTGCGTGGCGTGTCCTTCAGTTCCTTGCGGCGCAGACGTTCCTCGGCGCGGTCGATGACGAAGGCGAGCAGATTGTCGGCATTGGCCGGATCGCCGGCGAGAAAATGGTCGAAGCGGTCGCGCAGCGACGCCTCGGTGAGTTTCGCGGCTTCGGGATTGGTGAGCTTTTCCTTGGTCTGGCCCTGGAATTGCGGCTCGCGGATGAACAGCGACAATTTGGCGGCGAGGCCGCCGGCGACGTCCTCGCCGATGATGGCAGCGCCCCGCTTGTTGCCGCGGGTCTCGGCCCAGGCGCGCAGGCCCTTGAGCAGAGCGGCGCGGAAGCCGCTTTCATGCGTGCCGCCCTGCGGGGTGGGGACGGTGTTGCAGTAGGTATCGAGCTTGGAGTCGCCGCGCTCGATCCAGGCGCAGGCCCATTCCAGCTTGCCCTGGCTGGTGCCGTCGGGCAGGTCGGGGAGTTTCGCCTCGCCGGCCCAGATCTCCTGCAGCACGCGCGGCGCGTCGCCGAGTTCGGCTTCCAGCGAATCGCGCAGGCCGCCGGGAAAATGCAGTTCGGCGGTGGCGGGTGTGTCCGAATCGGTTTTCAGCAGGCTGGGATCGACCGCCCATTTGATGCGCACGCCGCGGTACAGATAGGCCTTCGAGCGGCACAGCCGGTAGAGCCGCGCCGGCGAGAAGGATTTGTCGCCGAAAATCTCGTGGTCCGGCACGAAGCGGATGCTGGTGCCGCGGCGGTTCTGGATCGAACCCAGATCCTGCAGCTTGCCTTGGGGCGCGCCGCGGACGAATTCCTGGCGGTAGAGCTTCTTTTCGCGGGCGACTTCGGCGGTGAAGCTGGAGGAGAGGGCATTGACGACCGAAGAGCCAACGCCGTGCAGACCGCCGGAGGTGGCGTAGGCCTTGCCCGAGAATTTGCCGCCGGAGTGCAGCGTGGTGAGGATGACCTCGAGCGCGGATTTGTCCTTGAATTTAGGATGCGGGTCGACCGGGATGCCGCGGCCATTATCGCGGATGGTCAGCCGGTTGCCGGGCTCCAGCGTCATTTCGATGAAGGTGGCGTGGCCGGCCACGGCCTCGTCCATGGCGTTGTCGAGGATCTCCGCCGCGAGATGATGCAAGGCGGTGTCGTCGGTGCCGCCGATATACATGCCTGGCCGGCGGCGGACGGGCTCCAGCCCCTCCAGAACCTCGATATCCTTGGCCGAATATTTTTGCTCGGTGCCGCTCGTCTCGAATAGGTCGCTCAAATCGTCCGCCTCCGGGTTGGTCTGCCATTGAGTAGCCAGTTTTGCCTGGCAAGGCCAAGGGCCGGGGGACGTAACGGCTCAGAGGCAGGAAAGGCGCCGCTTTTTGGCAAAAGCGGCGCAAATACTTTTGGTCCCTTGGGGCCGTGGCGCGGCGACCCGCACGGCGCCCTTATCCCTATTCGGCCGCGCGCTGGCGGTGGATGTCGTGGGTGACGATGGCGCGATCGCCGCTTTTCACGGTGAGCCAATCCTTATGCGCGAGGGTGTTGCGTGTGTCGTAATAGCCGGCACGCCAATGTTCTTTCATCGAGAGGCGGCTGAACTCGTAATCCTTGGCATCACCCTCATAGGCCTTCTGCTGGTAGATCAGATGGAGGATGTTGATTTCCGAGAGATGCGCGAGTTCTGCCTTGGTGCGCCGCTGCTCCTCGGAAAGCTGCTCGTCAGGGATCATGTTCAGCGCGTCGCGCAGACCCTGCCTGAGCCGGTGGGTCTGCAGGAAATGGTCGGTGATGAAGCGGGTACGGGAGGAATATTGGATATCCTTCTGGCGGGAGAGGACATCGCTCATATCGCGCGGTATGTTGCCCTGGGCGGAGAAGAGATCGACCTGGAAGGCCAGCACGCTTTTGCCGCGGCAATTTTCCAGCAGGTGCTGCAAAGGCGTGTTGGAGACGAGCCCGCCATCCCAGTAAAAATGGTGGCCAATTCGGACCATGGGCAAAGCCGGGGGCAGGGCACCGCTGGCCATGATATGTTCGGGGGCGATTTCCATCTCTTTATTGTCGAAATAGGCGAAATTAGCGTTGGCGACATTGACGGCGCCGACCGCGAAGCGGAGTGCGCCGCTGTTGATCAGGTCGAAATCGACCAGTTTTTCCAGCGTGCTATATAAAGGAGACGTGTCATAGAGCGAGGTGGCGGGACGCGAGCCGCGTGGGGCGAACCAGCCGTGGGTCAGGGTCGGCCGGAAGAAGCCGGGCTGACCGAAGAGCGTGGCGTTGAAGGCGGAAACCGCGTTGCGCAGGCGCCTTGGCGCGTCGCCCGCTGGCCAGGCGGTAAACGGGTCGCGGGAGGTAATGTCCAGCCAGAAGCGTTCGAGCTTCTCCAGCCGGTTTTCCCGCAGGTTGCCGGCGATGATCGCGGAATTGATGGCGCCGATGGAGACGCCGACCAGCCAATCCGGCTCTAATCCGGCTTCGTGCAGCGCCTGGTACACGCCGGCCTGATAGGCGCCGAGCGCGCCGCCGCCTTGCAGGACGAGGCCGATCTGCTCGACCCCTTCGGGGCGGGGAACAGGGGCGATCGGGGCCAAGGGTTTGCGACGCGGTGCGAGAGGGTCGGTTAGCACATCCATGAAGATAAACTCCAAAAGCTATGCGAAATCGGTTACATCGAGACAGTATGCCGCTTTTTGAAAAAAGCGGCGTAAAAATTTATATCCTTTAGGTATCGTTTAGGGCCCGGGACGCTGAAACAGGCCTAGCTTAAATTAACTGAGTTTTTTTATTTATAAAGAGGAGCCGGCTCGAGGCATAATGGTGACATAAACGTCACATGAATTTCCACCTCCTTTGCCTACATACCTGCTGCAAAAGGGAGATCGCCAATGAAACGTGAAGAAATTCTAAATGCGGCTTCGATGCCGCTCGCATCCCCAAGCTATCCAAAAGGCCCTTTCCGCTTCATTCAACGCGAATATTTGTTGATTCATTACGAAACAGATCCGGAGGCGCTGCGGGCGTTTCTGCCCGAACCACTCGAACCGGACGGCAATGATGTTTATTTCGAATGGATGAAAATGCCGGATTCTTCGGGGTTTGGCGATTATGAGGAGAGCGGGTGCGGGATTGCCGCATCGTTTAACGGGACGAAATGTAATTACAGTGTCATGATGTATCTCGACGATGAGCCGCCGACCACCGGGGGCCGCGAGATCTGGGGCTTTCCCAAAAAATATGGTGTGCCGCGTCTGCGCACCATTCATGATACGCTGACCGGCACGCTGCATTATGACGAGGAGCGTGTAGCGCTCGGCACCATGGTTTATAAGCAGAGGCCGTTAGATCATGCCAAGACGGTGGCAGGTCTCGGCAAACTCAACGTGAATCTCAAATTCATTCCCGATGTGGATGGTTCGCCGAAAGTGGCGCAGCTGGTGGGCTATCATATGGAAAATATCGATCTGAAATTTGCCTTCACCGGCGAGGCCCGTTTGCATCTGGTGCCGCATGCCAATTGCCGTCTGGCCGACTTGCCGGTACGGAAAATTCATTATGGCCAGCATTTTTGTGCCGATCTGACCTTGCCGTATGGCGAGGTTCTGCACGACTACCTGGCCGAAACAAAATAAAGGAGAACCAAACATGGCGTTAAAAGATGGGGCGTTAAAAGGGAAGGTGGCATTGGTGACGGGCTCGACCAGCGGGATCGGGTTCGGCATCGCCCGGGCGCTGGCTGCGGAAGGCGCGGCCATCATGCTGAACGGCTTCGGCGATCCCGCCGAGATCGAGAAGATCCGCAGCACGCTGGCGCAGGAATTCTCGGTGAAGGTGGCGTATGACGGTGCGGATCTGAGCAAGCCGGATCAGGTGGCGGCACTCGTGCAGAAGACCCATGAGCAGCTGGGAAGCCTGGATATTCTGGTGAACAATGCCGGCATCCAGTTCGTCGCCCCCGTGGAAGAGTTTCCCGAGGCGAAATGGGACGCGATTTTGGCGATCAACCTGTCGGCCGTGTTCTATGGGATGAAAGCGGCGATCCCCGGCATGAAGGCCAAAAAATGGGGGCGGATCATCAACATCGCCTCCGCGCACGGGCTGGTGGCAAGCCCGCATAAGGTGGCTTATGTCGCGGCCAAGCATGGCGTGGTCGGCGCCACCAAGGTGGCGGCGGTGGAGCTGGCGAATGACGGCATCACCGTGAACGCGATCTGCCCGGGCTGGGTGCTCACACCCTTGGTCGAAAAACAGTTGCAGGACCGGGCCAAGGAAGCCGGTACCGATGTCGACGCCGAGAAGAAAAAGATGCTGCAGGAAACGCAGCCGATGCTGAAATTCACGAGCCCCGAGGAAATCGGCGCGCTGGCGGTGTTCCTGTGCTCGGATGGGGCGGCGACGATCACCGGGGCGCCTTTGTCGATCGATGGCGGTTGGGTGGCGCATTAAGGAAGAAGGGGAAGGGAGAAGGAAGTAGCAAAAAAACTTCTGTAATTTGGGCCGGCGGCGCTTCAACGTCTCGGGCCCAAAGTCGAAAAAGTTTTTGCGCCGCTTTTTTCAAAAAGCGGCCACTTCCTTTCCTGCCTGCCCTGAAAAGCGTATAAACCCGACGCATCTGAGCGAAACGCGGAGCAAAGCAATTCTGAACCAAGAGACCGAGGCGGGGCGGTTTGCGGCGATGCTGCAACGGTCCGCGGCGCTGAAACTGGCCCTGGCGGAAAATCCGGAGCCGGTGCTGGCGGTGGTGGGCGCCTGCGAGCGGGCCATCCGTGCGGGCAACAAGATCATCTTTTGTGGCAATGGCGGGTCGGCGGCGGATGCGCAGCATCTTGCGACCGAATTGCTGATCCGGCTGCGCGGGGCGGTGGCGCGGGATAGCTGGCCAGCCTTGGCGCTGACGCTCGATGCCGCGGCGATGAGTGCGGCGGTGAACGATTTCGGGGTCGACCAGATGTTCGCGCGTCCGCTGCGCGGTCTGGGCAAGCCCGGCGATGTGCTGGTCGGCATCACCACGTCCGGCCGCTCGTCCAACGTGTTGCATGCGCTGCAGGCGGCGCGGGAGATGGGCATTGTCACGGTCGGGTTTCTCGGCGGCGATGGCGGGCCGGCTCTGCCGCTCTGCGATTTCGTGTTGCTGGTGCCGGATGCGGAGACGGCGCGGATCCAGGAATGCCACATCACCCTTGGCCATGTGGTGCTGACGCTTCTTGAAGACCGGCTCGTCGCCTGATGCGGGTGATGGTAACCGGTGCGGCAGGGTTTGTCGGCTACCATGTGGCAGCGGCGCTGCTGGCGCGTGGCATCGAGGTGGTGGGGGTGGATGACCTCAACGCCTATTACGATGTGCGCCTGAAGCAGGCGCGGCTGGCGCGCCTGGGCCAGGGATTTGTGTTTCACCGCCTGGATCTGGCCGACCATGAGGGCCTGGCGCGTCTTGGCGACGGGGTTGAAGTGGTCGTTCATCTCGCCGCCCAGGCGGGCGTGCGCTACTCGCTGGAGCAGCCTTTTGCCTATGCCGCCGCGAATTTAACGGGGCATCTCTCGGTTCTGGAGATGGTGCGGCACAGCAAGACCATGAAACATCTGATCTATGCCAGTTCCTCTTCGGTATATGGGACAGGCTCGGCCCTGCCTTATGCGGAGGATGCACGGGCGGACCAGCCTTCCTCCCTCTATGCCGCGACCAAACGGGCGGACGAGTTGATGAGCCGGTCCTATACGCATTTGTTCGGGCTCAAGCAGACCGGTTTGCGCTTCTTTACCGTCTATGGACCCTGGGGCCGGCCGGATATGGCCTATTTCGGCTTTGCCGAGGCGATCATGGCGGGCCAGCCGGTGACTTTGTACGATGAAGGCCGGTTGAAGCGCGATTTCACCTATATCGATGACATCGTGGCTGGGATCCTGGGCGTGTTCGACCACCCGCCAGGCGACGCGGCACCGCACCGCCTGTTCAATATCGGCAATAACCGCGCGGAATATGTGACCGATCTGGTGCGCCTGCTGGAAGAGCGGCTGGGGCGCAAGGCGGTGATCGTGAACCGGCCGAAGCCGGAAGCCGATCCGGTCGAGACCTGGGCCGATGTTTCTGCTTTGGGGGCCCTGTGCGGCTACGCGCCGGCGACGCGGCTTGAGACGGGAATCGCCAGCTTTGTGGATTGGTACAAGGATTGGCGGGCGCTGC